>NZ_JADQBZ010000016.1 GCF_016278365.1 Methanolobus sp.
CAGTTTCCTGCGTCGCAGGTATTGCACCTGCAAATCCTAGTAATTGATTATACTACATAAATATATCTATACTTACATATATAATGAGTATCATCATTATTATACTAACGATTTACAAAGTATCCGAACCTATCCAGAGAAAGATTGGTCACTCCGGGAACAGATCACTTTGCTTGTCAACGACCCCGGATATCATTGCCCTTCTTTGAGTGTGCGGTCAAAGAATGTCACCATTTGCCAGTAAGCATCCTCTGCCTCAAAGCTCCGGGATAGTTCGCCATCCTCAAGCATGAAACCATGCGGTTGTCCCTGGTATACTTTTAGTTCAAAGTACTTGCCAGCAGCATCAAGTTCGGTGGCGTATGTGTAGATATCGGATATGTTGCTTGCCTGGTCACTTGTCCCATGGATTATCAGTATAGGCTCTTCAAGCTGGCCGATCACGTCAGCGGGCCTGGTTGGTTGGGCTTCGGTCTCTCCCGAATAAGGGAAACCGTACCATGCAACTCCCGATCCGAGCTCTTCGATCTGAGGAAGGAAAAGCATGGTATAACGCCCGCCTGCACAGAAACCTGTCAGACCAATGCTTTCGGTGTCCACATCAGACCTTGTCCCAAGGTATTCAACGGAGTCCCTGATCAATTGCTCCACCACCGCATCATCGGGAGATGTCTCAAAGGTCTGCCACTGTGGAGATATCACGACATATCCTTCTGAAGCCAGCCTGTCACTAAGGTCCAGATAGCCCTGCTCCAGTCCGTTGAATGAGTGTATCAGGACCACCGCAGGCTTACTCTCGCTGGTCAAAGGCGCGGCCACGTAGGCAGGATAGGTCATATTACCACTAACGATCTCAACCTCCGTCCCTTCTACCTGAAGTTCTGTTACATTCTCATTTCCACTTGCATTGCTCCATGTTTCACTATCTTCGGTTTCATTCATGTCACTGGCACAGCCAGATATCCCGACAATGGTTATCACTAACAGACAAAGAAGTAAGTATCTCATTTGTAACCCCCCTTATTGTACAGTACCTACATGTAAACGGACATTCATCCACTGGACCCCGATCCCTGTTGAATGGCCAAAAACACTGGTTTACAAAAGAATATGCTATCTTATATTATTTCTACGATACGCCTGAGTACAAAATTAAATCTGAGAGCTCAAGGGGAGTTTCCAGAGCAGAGTGGTTTCTGTTCTTGTATCAATATTTGTGGGATATGCCGTCTATGACATGTGACTACATTGGTTACGAAATCCACTCCCGGAAAGAGCCCATGAATCTAATTCAGATGACGGGCATGCATATATCAAGAATATGATGCTTTTGTGGATGTTCTTCAGGGCTGTTCAAATATATCTCATAACTTGCCCTGGACATATCAATCTCAAGGTTATTCTGTATCAGCCACCCAGCGACCTTCTCCCATGCAGGGCCATATTCTTCTGCACCTGTCAGCTCTGTACGCATTACTACATACTTTCCTCCGGGAAGCTTTTTCTTTTTTATCTCCCCTTCAGTTTCAATGCCATCTTCAATGGTCATGCATACGTCCAGCTTGAGCTCTTCAGGAGGTGTAACGCCCGGATCATCATAATAGGCAGACATCAGGATAGTATCTGGTCCTATCAATTGTTTCGCACCTGCCCAGCCACAAAGTTTACCGAATAGTTCTCCAAAGATGCTAGCATTTCCCAGGTAGTTGCCGATAAATGAAACACATGCTACATTTCGTTCTTCTATTTCTTTTATCTCTGGTTCGTTTACAATTTCCAAACTTATCACCTACATTTATTGTGAATCCTTTTCTGTACTATTGATATAAAAACCTATAATAAGTTGGGTGAAAGTGTTCAACTGTTCCGTGTCGCCAGAAATGACTACTTTTCTTCCATTATTTATTGTATGTTCAGAATGTCAGATAGATATAAGAATGATAGCAGTGATGGCAGCCATCACTCCTGCCCACTGGCGTGGAGCAAGTTGTTCTTTTAATAATGTACATGCCAGCAATACGGTAACCGCAGTACTTAGCGATGACAGGACTGTGGCAACATCCAGTCTTCCTGCTTCTGATGCCAGAGCAAACAAGATAGCACCTCCCGTGTTAAATAATCCTGCAAGGAGAACTACCGGAATTACATCGGACGTGGGTTTACTGAGAGTGTTTGTTAAAATCATGAATCCCGTGAGCATGAGAAGTGCTGTAACTCTTGAAGCTGTTAATGGCCAGTATATTGCAGTGGAACTGAAATTATCAATGGATATAAAGAACAATCCAAATAACACACCTGCAAGGAGCGGGTATTCCATGTCTTTTGCTTTTAAACCCGGCCCGGCATTCATACTGACAATAAACCATATTCCAATGAACGCAAAAGTAAAACCCGTGATCTTGAGGATGGAAGGAACACCTTCGTTGAGAGCTGAATATATTACAGGTGTGATCACCGATATTACTGCAGCCAGAGGAGCAACTATGCTCATTTTTCCTTTGGCCAGACCTATATATAATGCTATCAACCCGGCAGCTCCAAAAAATCCTGCAAAAGCACCCCACATAAGATTGTTCGATGGAGGCAGGCTCTCTGAAAATGCAAATGCGAGAATTGGAAATGTAATGATACCCATGACCTGTGTGACCAGGACCACAGAATAAGCACTTGTCCGCCTGGTAGCACACCCTCCTACAAAATCACCTGCACCCCATGATAATGCAGCTGCAAGTCCAAAGATGATAGCAAGGGTTTCATCAGGTATCATTGTACTTTTCCGGTAATTTTCAGACCCAGGCACTTTCAAAACATGCCTGTTACGGTTTTAAAATCATTCAGCCTGTATTCCACATGACCTTATAGTTATAGTTCTTTTTGGACTCGTGGGAATGCCCGGTATCCAGGCACAAATTGTAAAAGAATGATTCTAGAAGTATTGCTTACACGGCAGTTCGGTTAAAATACCGCTCCCTCAATACTCTATGAAGGCATTTAGTAAAAACCCAAAGTGTTAGTTGCCTACGAAAACGCAATAGGGAAAGATTAGTGTTTTGTTCCAAATTTTGAGCTGGAACACGCTTCATAAGCCCAATAGAAAAATTAACTCTATTTACTTAAATGGATCATTTAAAAATGAGAGTAGAGAGCTTAGAGCTCTCCATCTTTCTTTTTCGGTCTAACAACTGCAACAGCTATGATTAGAACGATAATCAGACCAATTACCCAGTAAAGGTAGCTGGAACCACTTTCGTTTTCGGCAAGCGTTTCTTCTTCCTGTACATCAGGAGCATTGATATCTGTTCCCTGAGTTTCAGCTATTATCACTGTTGTTTCCTCGGCCTCTGTCCCAAACAGTGCATAGAGTGAGAAATGGCTGATCATTGCAGTTGCTCTGCCGTTCTCCCAGTCTACGGTTGTTTCCAGAGCGATCCATCCATCTTCTGACGTGTATGTGTAGATCACAGGAGCCCTGCCTTCAAAGTCTGCAGGGTCGAAGTCCATTGTTACCATTACCTGCTGGCTGAATGTGGTTCCTGACGGACCGAACCTGAAGTACAGGCCGGATTCAATAACCTCTCTTGGAGTGTCTGAAGGCAGGGAGGATGGAGTAGTTACTATAATACTGTTCACAGGGTTGCCTAATGGATCAAGTGCCTTTGTTCCCGTGAATAGTGTCAGGGTGGTAGTTGAATCCGAGGATTTGACAACAGTATCTTTGGCCAGTCCTCCATCATTTCCCCGGGGCAGATCGGTTATAGTTCCCTGGCTTCTTTCTCTTGCGATAACTGAGCTGCCGGAACTACCGGTTCTTTCCGAATCCTTGAAAAGTGCCAGTGTGACTGTATGTGGGGCGGGGGTGAGTACTGTTCCACCACCAATGGTAATTTCAGGTGCACTGATGCTTGCAGATACATAGTTGTGCTGGGTATTGAGTGTAGATCCCGCAACCTTAATCCATTCGTTGTCACTGAGATTATACAAGGCTACTGAAGATTCACCTGCAGTGTTCATTCCCGGATCGTCATATGAGAATTTGATGTCCATACCCATAGGGACATACATGGGCATACTTGTTATACCATAATTCAAATAGGCAATGTCCACATAACCATTTACATTCGTTTTTCCTGACGGAGATGCAGGAGCTGAGGATCTTTCGCTGAGGCGTATATCATAAAAGGTTCCAGCAAAAGAAATGCCTGCAGATTCGTCAGTTACTATTATATTGTCAACTGTGAGATTTTCAGATATATATGCCTGCAGTTGACAATCATTGCCGGTTGCGTGGGTATTTGATAACGTTATGTTGTCTGAATTCTCAATTTTTAATCCATATGAGATGCTATCGATGGCTATAACAGGCATCGAATCATCTGAGAGGATCCCGTTGATGGTATTTTTTGAGTGTCTTTTAACACCGTAATTACTTAACAGGTCCATATTTTGAGGTTCAGTGTCCTGCCTTTGGATTGCAGCAACACCATAAGCACCTGTGCTATCTACAGTGTTATCCATTAATGTAATGTTAGAAGCTTCATGCAAATAAATACCCACAAAGGCATTCTCGTTTGCCGTATTGTTGGTGAGAGTGCTGTCATTTGTATTATATATAGTAATTCCAATTCCTGAATTGTAATTTACAACATTGCCACCCAGAAGAATATCGTATGATCCTTCAATATCAATTCCATCTTCAGAATTGTAATTTACAGCGTTGGAATCCAATAAAACATTGTTCGATTCTTCAATATCAATTCCATCGTCTACATTGAAATGAATGGTGTTATCCAGCAGCATAACATAATTAGATCTCCAGACACTTACTCCATTATCTCCATTACCACTTACTCCATTACCAAGCAGAGCGATATAATCGGATCCACATAAGAAAATTCCGCCATCAAAATTATCGTTAACAATGTTATCCAACAGCATGGTATTACTGGAATTGTGGTTGTGAATACCAGCGTAGTTATCGACAGCAGTTACATTTCGTACCAGATTATATTCTGAATTGAACAGGAGAATGCCTTCATAGCATCCTGATACAGTGACATTTTCGATAGTGGAGTTGCTTGTATTGATCAAAGCTACACCATCCAGACCATTGCCTACCACAAGATCTCTGATTGTGATATTCTGGGAATTGACAGCATACACCTGTCCTGCATCTGTGGGTACTTCGTAATCAACTTGATTGACCAAATAATAAAGTGGCTGTTCATGGACTTTGTTACTGGAATTAATATCATGGATGTATTCTTCCAATGAATCACCATAAACACCAAAGTTAATTCCTGTTGATGCCATATCATTGTTTTCCATAAAGCCGCTTATAGAATTTTCCAGAAGGATATCAATATAATTTGAAGATAAACTATTATTGATCAAAGTCGGACGGCTTGCATTGACTACCCCAATACCAAAACCGAATCCAGATATATCGTTATTTACAAGTGTACAGTTCGAAGCGGAGCTGATAAAGATACCAGGAGATGGATTAAGGACATTATTAGAAATGTTGAATCCGTCAATTGTAACATTATGGGCAGTGATATTTATTGTCCTTGCAATGGTATCTGGGTGAATAGTGGTATTAGCAGAACCATTCTCAGAGCGAATAATAACTTCTTTATCAACAATTATGCTTTCGTGATATATTCCATCACTTACAAGAATAATACTATTATTAGTTGCATTGGAAAGGGCTGAACTGATGTTTAAATAATCCTTCCCTTCCCCGACGGTCAAAGTAGGAGTGTCTGCGGAAGCTGTTGCGATACATGATGATATTATTAAGAAAAATATCAAGCATTTAGAAAAATATAGTTTATTCAAATTCATTGTAACCACTTCATCTTCGATAATATATTGCTTCGTATATAACACAGATATTATAAAAATGCGTTTCCTTCACATTTTGGGATCAGCCTATGTAAATCCGGAAAACTCAGGACCATGAACTATTTCCATATGGAGGAAATTAAGAGCAGTGCGAGCGTGCACACGGCAATCATGGAGAAATATGTAGTGAACGCAGCATAGAGGTAACCGTTCTCATGATTGCTTTGTGGAGTTCCTTTCCTGTGTATCAGCCAAGACTCGTATGCAACAAAGATACTCACTATTATCAATAATATAGAAGCGCAAGGATAGAATAAAGACATTTTTACCTCATTTGTATAGTCCCCGGAGTATACAAGTCTATTAATATATAGATTGTACCCTTGATCCTGCAAATCTTACTTAGACCCGAGTTTGACAACCTTAGCAGATTAGAGCAAGAATACCCCGATCTTCAGGCCGGATAGTTCACTTGAATCCTGACATTGAAGAAGTATCTAATACAAAAAATACTTTCATTTTATTCTTTTGAAAAATACTGAGTACAAAGTAATATTCACTTCAAAACAGACTTTGCCCCTAAAAATCCCGCCATATTTCCAATGTTTTTCTAACGTGAACGTTCTTTCCACCTATACCGGGAGATAATTGTAATAGGAATTTATCCAGACAGGAATAATCTTTCTAATATATTATAACTTTATACAATTACAGCCGAAGTACTTATATATCTTATTAAAATATTTCTTTTTGGTGGTATGAACAATGAATCTTTTTAAAGAGCTATTGGTGAAAATATTATTTGTTTTCGTTATCCTCATTCATGTGCAAGGTCTTGGCAGTGCAGTAGAGTATTCATCATTCTCAGCAGATGTTACTGCAGACAGTGCTTCTTTAGCAGTTGGTCTCACGGATCTGTCGATCATCTATTTTGAGCCTGCTGGCGATTGCAAGATATCGATCGGTGACTCTCAGGAGTTTAGTGTACAGACCAATGAAGAATGCACAGTTGAATGGTACCTTGATAATATCCTGGTCCAGTCTGATGCAAACGTTACAAATTCACGATTTATTTTTGACTCCTTTAGTGACAATTCCTCATTCCCTGCACAGTATCGGATCAAAGCTGTCGCATTTAATGCAACCGGGACTGATGAAAAGGAGTGGAAGTGCTATGTCACCAGGAAAGTACTTCGCACCGGGCAAACACTGGAACTAAAAGACGGGTATGAATTGACTTTATCCTTGATAGATAAAGTGGGTAATAAAGCTCTGGTCGGTTTAAATAAAGATGGAGAGCTCGTCGATCGAGATATAATCAATGTCTATAAGCTTAATGATTGCTATTATTACAACAGGACACTTGATGGCAATAGTCAGGTCATAATATATGCTCATATTTCAGATATATTCCAAGGTCAAGTTGATTCTTTAGCCGTTTTTGAACGCATTGAGCAATATTCTGATGTGGGTACATTGAGTATTGATCCAGACATACTATTGGAATTTGAAGATAGATGGAACCTGGGAAATGGCTATTCTTTGAGAATAACAGATATAGCTCCCAACGGAAAATCCTGTCTGATCTCCCTTGATAAAGACGGAATAATTGTAGATAGACGTATACTTGCTGATGATGACCTATATATCTATCAGAGAGTAAACAAAGATACACAGGACATTGAACCAATTCTGCAAGTCCAGATTCTGGACACATTCAATTCAGCTGATAAAGACTATGTCCAGTTCTCCACTAACTACGTGTTAAACCCGGATATCAATACTATCGATATAGACCCTCTTACGTTAATAGGATCAGGCAGCCTCTGGACCCTAAGTAACGGATATGCAATTCATATAGATGAGATCTCTTCGAACCAGAAAGCACTCATTACTCTTAAAAAAGATGGTATTAATGCTGACCAGGCCATCATTGATGAGTACGATGTATACAACTACAGCAGATTGAATCCGGTAAATGGAACTAGTTCCCAGATACTACATGTGAACTCATCTAAGATACTTGATGGAGAGGATGGCGGCTACATTGAATTTGGTTCCTTCTATCTGATAAACTCTGATAGCGGTACTTTACCTCTTGACCAGAAAAGGATAGTCTCTGTCGGAGAGGTTATTGAATTAGAAGAGGGATACTCGCTTAGTTTACTTTCCCTTTCCGTTCAAGGTAAAAACGCGCTCATAGGTCTGAGTGAAGATGGAATGACAATTGATGAGCACATACTAAGATCAGGGGAGAATTACTATTACAACCAATCGGTAGAAGGCAACGATAAAATGGTAATTAGCTTCCTTCTTGACGGAGTTTTCTCAGCTGAAGCCAACAATCTCATGATCATAAAAGAGCTTGTTGTGAATTTATATGAGACTCCAGAGGAACCTGTAATTAGGCCTGTTACCAGAAATACAGCTATAATCAGAGGTTTGGTGTATAACGGCACCAGCCTTGATGAGATCACAGGCACTCTTGACTTTGATCGTATAGAGATAAATGCGTCGAACTTTGCCGGTTTCTACTATGATATGGACACAGGTATTTCGACTGAAAGCATTTGGATTTATAGCGAAACTACGACCAGTGGTAACATCATTGCTACGGAAGGACTTACTTATACAACGAGGATCTCGCCTGCTGATTATAAGAGCCGTAATTTATACGGTCAATACAACGTAATAGGATTCCTGGGTGAAAAATGTGTTCCACTGACTGAAAAAACGCCAGATAAATTCTCACGATTGCTTTTGGACAGTGATGAAAAATTTGTATTAAGACTAGGTCACCCTCTTGAGCTTCCAGGAGGATATGCTCTTGAAGCAAAGCAGATCGATGTCGAAGGTGACAAGGTCTGGATGGAGTTCTCCAAGAATGGAGAGTTCATTGATGATGAGATCCTCGACTTATCCGACGGCACAGTTGTCTGGACCTATGAGGAAGATGATGTTGCGGACGAGAACGATGTACCTGTAATGAAGGTTGCGATCACAGGTCTTCTACAGGACCAGGAAGTTGGCTGGGTCATGATCGACGGACTGTGGCTAACTGATGTCGGCAATATCATACAAGTGCATTCTCAAAGCCAGTTTGGGAAAATGGAAGTAGTTTGCATTGGATACAACGAGCTTTATTTAGCCAATCCAAATTCTATCACTCTAAAAAGAGGTTCATCGATAGAGATCATGGACAATTTCTCTATAAGGACAGCTGCAGATGACAATTTAAGGTTCTATATTGAGAAAGAGAATCAAACTGAAGAGGTGTATGAACTTCGCGGAGAAGTTGCAGAGAATGTGGCTACATTCCAGTGGAGTTCCACTAACTTTGAAGGATTCTATTATGATCTTGATGAGGGAGCAGGAACTGAAAAACTGGAACTGAAAGAGATAAACGGCAGGATCATTCCGGAAAACAAGTTAGTCTATACCTGCACACCTGCAGATGTATCCTTCAAACACTCTCCCTGGGGGGAATATAAGTCAGTCGGCTTCATTGCGGAAAAGTATTTTGTAGGATACCCCTCAAACCCCTTTGGAACTGGTAGTGATGATGTAGACATACTTTCCAGTGGAATGCTTTCCAAGGTCCTTGTCGATGAAAGTGATACACGGCCTATATATTCAGGCTCATCGCTCCTTCTTGAACAAGGATACAGGCTTGACGTTCATGTGGATGATGATACTCAAAGAGTCCTTGTGGTCCTTATTAAAGACGGCAATGAAATTGACACAGCGGTCGTTACTGAGAACAGTACCTATGTATATAAGGAAAAACTTGGAAATTTCCAAGACGTTCCGATAATAGCAGTTTCCTTCGGGTCCATAGTCAACGGTGACGAACCCTATGTATCAGCAAATGGTGTTTTTCAGGTATCTGAAGACTACCTTGTACTTGAGCACGGAGGTACCATTGGGATGATGGAAATTACAGGCAGCAGTGGAAGCATCATAATGTCCAACAAGTATCCTGTTTCCCTGACAAAAGGTACCTCTTTTCCTTTTATGGGTGATGTCTGCTTTAAGGTCGCGGACTCTTCTGTAGTCAGGTTTTACCCATTTGTGAATGTTAGGGCACATATCTCGCCATCTTTAGATATCATGACCTTTAGCCCGGCTGATATAAGTATTGAATCTGCTGAAGATGAGAAACGTACCTTTGAAGTAAACACGAATGAGATTTATGATCTTCTATGGCTGGTTAACGGAGTTAAAGTACAGGTAAATAATTCATGCAGATCAGCATCTTATTCCATTACGCCTGCATCAGCAGGATCTTACAATATAACCGTGCTTGCTGTAGGCTCAGACGAAACTCTCAGACGAACATGGGATCTGCGTGTTGTAAGCTCCGTCCCTGATGATGGAAAGCCATCAACCTCCTCAGGCGGCGGTGGAGGAGGTGGAGCTGCTTCTGGTGAAAAGTACGAGAATATCCAGGTGAAAGAAGTAAAACAACAGAATGTTAACAGGGACTCTGTAGTTGTGTACGAGTTCAAGGAGGAAAAGAACGCAATAGGATCTATTGAGTTTACTGCTCTTAAGAACTCTGGTGCCGTTTCAGCAACCATAGAGGTCCTGAAGGAGAGATCCTCTTTTGCAACAAGCGATGCTCCGGGTATGATCTACCAGAGCATGAACATCTGGGTGGGAAAGACAGGATTTGCAACACCTGAGAATATCAGAAACGTCACTTTAAGATACAGGATAGACACATCCTGGATCAGGGAGAATGGCGTTGATGAATCTTCAATAAGGATGTACAGGTTCCACAATAATGAATGGAGCTCTCTTCCAACGCAAAAGATTGATGAAGATTCCAGATATGTTTACTTCGCATCTGAAACGCCAGGTTTCTCTCCATTCGCTATCACAGCGTATGCAACTGGAGATCTCGCTGACAAGGATCACCAGGTGTCTTTAGAGTCTGAGCCACTCTACTCCACAGAGGATACAGTCAAGGACATAGAAATGCCTGAGGATATGTACAAAAGGACACCCGGTTTAAGCTTTGGGTTTAGCATGATGATTATCTGTGCTGTCCTAATTATGAGGAAGAGAAGCTAAAGCTTCATTCCTTTTTTTAAAGTCTGATATATGAATTGAATTATGATGACCATTATAACAGAAGATGCTACTGCAAATACTATTGCCAAAGTTGCATTCGGTGCATTATAACGATTCCAAAAGATAAAAATAGATACTCCTCCAACTATTATAGCAAGGATTTTGTGCATAAGCTGGGATGCATAGCAGAGAGTATGAATAACTGCTAGCCACAAGGTGAAAACTGCTGCAACCAGTGTGCTCGACATAATTCCGGCAATGACCTCACTTGGCGCATATGCTACATATGAAAATGCAAAAAAGGCAGCTAATATTCCCCATACATAAATCCAGTATTTAGGTGGCATTACTTTGTTATTCTGCAAATCATTTCCTCCAGTCCAATACTCATAAAGTGAACTACGGCAGCGTCCCGCATTTGCTGTAAATTCCCTGTACCTCTATCTGTTCTTATTCTTCCATAGATAAATATATGTTTCCTGTGATCCATTCTCCATTGATGCCTATCAATATTGAGACTGCAAGTCCCAATAGCGACCCATCATTGGGGGAATGCACCAAATCTTGTCAGCGGTGATTTTAGGCTCTGTAGAAAACCTATTTCTTAGGCTCAACAGAAATCCTTATAGTATAGTTTTGACCACTGAAACATACAATCACAGAGAACACACAGCTTGCGAAGACTAATGTTTTTGACCTGTATGTTCTCTGTAAACCCCGCGGTTCAAACTCAATACGCAGGTTCTCTACAGATTCAGAAAATACTTCCGCAATAAAAGTATAAAAACTCATTTAAGTAATGTGGGACACAATTTATAAGTGATATAAATGGAACCTCTTCCAATTATCCTGGCTGCTCTAATTTTAGCATCCACTGATTTTATGGGTATTCTTCTGCCTGTCAAGAATTATGTATCACGTAAGTGGTGGCTATCTTTCTCAGGAGGTGTCGCTGTTGTATATGTCTTTATACATTTGATACCTGAACTGAACAAAATAACTCCTTCTATCAGAGATCCTCTTACTTTTTCTATCGTAGCGGTCGGTACAATAACTTATTTTGGTGTTGCAAAATTTGTGAAGAATTCAAAGCAAACTTCTAACTCCCGTACTGCATTCTTCCTTCAAATGATAACGCTTATCCCATATTTCTTTACTATTGGATACTTTCTTGAACATTTCAGTACTCTAATAGCACTTGCTTCGTATACTATTGCTGCAGGGTTACATTTAGTTGCTTTTGGCTATGACCTGAAAGAAGATCATAAGGAAAATTATACTCACTTGGTTGCTTTTGCTCTTTCAGCAGTTCTGCTTGTAGGAACAGCTACCAGCTTTTTCTATAAGCTTAATGAACTCACATTAGGAGTATTACTGGCGTTTGTCACCGGAGGCATATTACTTAATAGTATCAAAGAAGAAATTCCTCCTGAAAACAAAAGTGCTTTCTTACCCTTTGTAGGGGGTGCATTTTCAATAGGAATCTTGCTTTTATCCGGAACGTGAACTACCCAGCCCCTAAAGGGTCAGGGCTTCCTGCTCAATAGTAGTCTTCTACTAAGAGTATCAACAGGCTATCCCCGCAGTTCCTGCGGTTTGTTGTATCATTGTCATTCCGTAGTTGCGGATATTGACAGCGGCATTAATATCTCGATCATGGAATGTTCCACAAGTGCAGGTCCATGTTCTGTCATCCAGAGTTAATCCTCTGTAGACTGCATTGCAGACAGAACAGGTCATTGAACTTGGAAAGAATCTTGGTATCTTGACAAGCTTCTTTCCAATTTCTTCCATCTTTTGTTCCAAAATTGTCCGAAACATTCCAAACCCATTGTCGTTTGTTGATTTTCCAAGTCTGAGACTTCCTGCAAGTCCTCTCAGATGGATGTCTTCAACAAAGACATAATCATACTTTTTTGAAAGCGATAATGCTTCTTTTCGAATCCAGTCCAGCCGTTGGTTCGCAACCATTTCATGTACCTTGGCAACTTTCTTTTTTTGCTTCAGGTAATTATTGCTGTTGTACTTCATTCTGGCCAGTTTCTGCTGTTCATCTGCTAATTCCGCCTGCCCTTTTCGATAAAACCTTGGATAATTAGCTTCTCTGCCTTGGTCATCGACATAGAAGCCAGGACTGCTGTAATCCAGCCCAATTGAATTTTCCTTATCTAGTGGCACTACGACTTCTTCTTGCTCAAATTCTACCAAAAAAGAAATGTAGAATTTTCCCGAATCGGTCTGGGAGATAGTAACTGATTTTATCTTCTGGTCTTCTGGAATTGATCGATGGACTTTACAACGGACAATTCCTATCTTTGGCAACTTGACATGTCGGTTATCAACGATGGAAACTGTTCCATTCTGGTTATTTGTAGTATAAGTTCTTCTTGAATGCTTTTTGCTCTTGAATTTCGGGAATCCTATCTTGTTATCCCTGAAGAAGTTTTTGAAAGCTTGCTGGAGAGTTAATTGTTCGTTAGCAAGAGCCAAGCTATCCACTTCTTTAAGCCATGGATATTCTTCCTTGTACTGAGCAGGAGTGTTCTTAAGCATTGTCTTTGTAGTCTGATAATACTCTATCTTGTCTCCGAGCATTTTATTGAAAATGAATCGACAGCAACCGAATGATTTAACGAAGAACTCGGTCTGTTCAGAATTGGGATATAATCGAAACTTATATGCTTTGTTTTGACATATTCTAACCCTGTTCTTCGATATATTTTCAAAGAATTTGTTGGCTGACGTTTCCGATACTACAAATCAAATATCCATCCGTCCAGAAAGTATGCTCTTTCCAGAAATAATGAGATAATTCTATTGGATATAATTTCCAAATGTGATATGTAGTATATGATTTCAATGTACTTATTGGTTTGGATACTGTAACAGTAGGCTCAGTTTCTAGTAGATAATGTATATGATCATTATCAGTGTTTATAGTTTTGATAATTGTATGTTGTTTTTGCAGATATCTTCAGATAGTCTTATGATATCAGTTCTTATTGGTTCGTTTAATAATTTTTCCGAATACATACAAGGATCTGGTGGTATTGCAGCACTTATTTATGTCGGTTTTTTGATTTCCATGTATTCACAATAATCGCCATTCAGCCCATACTCTAAAGAGTATGGGATTTCTGGCTAGTTCTATTTAAAATAATCCTCCAGGTTTTATTTAATTTGATATAAATAGTGATACCTACATATTTTAATTTGATAATGTCTGAAATTACAATTGATTATTGGGATGTGCGATAATTGACGCAACCACTACTCAATGTGATATTTGCATCGGAGAAGAGAAAGATCGCTCTGCTATTGCTACAGGATGGTCCAAAGGAAATGGAGTTTTTTCTCAGTTCTCTCAACACTACCAGACAGGCACTGCTTCCTCAAATGAAAGTACTTGAAGAGAATTATCTTATAACACATTATAAAGATACATACCACTTGACAAATATTGGAAAAGTGGTAGTTGATGAGATGATTCCTTTGTTAAACACCATTAGCGTTTTTGATAGTGATATTGATTACTGGGGAAATCACAATCTAGATTTTATCCCATCTTTTCTTTTAGAAAGAATTGGAGAATTGAAATCCTGTAAAAATAGAATTCCTCCTCTGCAATATGCATACGAAGTAGACAGAAAGTTTGCTGAAACGTCTCTTAGATCAAGTTTTGTTTATGGAGTTACCTCTGTTTTTCACCCCAATTTTACTGAAGTTTATACAAGCCTGGTAGATAGCGGGGCCCAGGTGTCGACTATTATTACAAAAGAACTTTTTCAAGACTTAAAAACAAATAACTATGATGAATTTAAGAATCTTATAAATTTAGGCAAGATTAATTTTTTCGTGTATTCTAATCCAGTACAAATAATATTTTTTGCTTTAAATGATGTTTCTATTATTTTCACCCTATTAACTATTGAAAACGAATGGGACCACAAAACACTTAGCTGCCTTGGACAGGAATCTATTAATTGGGGAAGAGAACTTTTTGAATATTACTTGAGAGATTCTACACCAATAACTGAAATTTAACATACCTTATATTCGTGGAGGCGATGCTCTACGAGGAGCTTGAGATGCTCAGGGATGAGAGAAGTGCAAGTACAGTCCTCAATAAGTCTGGAGCAAGCTCAAGACTACTTCTGTTTCCAGTAGGTCTTTGTGCCATTGCTTGTCATGTGTGATCCGACGGGTGCTTGAGTTGCCACGAGGATGAAGCTCAATACATCTACTGAAGATGCCATAGAGTTTAGCAGGATCAGAGCCATTGCCATGGTTGCCAGCAGGTCCGCACTTCCAAGTACCAGGGGCAGCAGTACCGAGATAATGACAAAAGGCAGTATTGTGATCAGCAGATATCTTAATCTTGGAATCTCCTCTTCGGTGTAAACAAATCCCCCCGCATAGGTGATGCCCATGTATGTACTGCCAGAAGAAAGGAAATCTGGGACCATCACCAGGTGCAGCATTTCGTGAGTAATCAAAAGCAATAGCAGGCCCGCAATAGCCGGCAGGCTGATGCTTATGCTGAATCCGTCCGGGTTGAAGCCAAAGTCTGCCATCCTGAATGGCTGGAACAGCCAGAATATCCCTATTGTCAGCACAAGATTGAGAATAGCCAGTGGGATTGAGGCTGCCATTGCAGTCATCAGGCTTTGAGGCTCTTTCAGTGCCGTCCACCCATCCCCTATTAGTTTATCATGTCTCTGAGAGTTTGTTGCCGGGATCTTACTAACGATCTTCATGATTGTACCTTGTCCATTTGTTATCAAATTCCGCTGATACCCCAAAAACAAAAACTGAACATCTGTAAATTGCCACTTATACAGTATAGGCTTCCTCACCGTTCAACGATACACAGATATTGTCAACGGCGATTTAATTTGCTCCAGCTTCGAATGTATAAAAATCCCTATCTTCTGATATAAAAGCCGCTATTTATAATAGCGGCTTTCAAGAACTGTTTACACCCAACCCTATATATCCACTCTACTACAGACAATACTCTCATCAGTGCACTGATTTCATGTCTACCCTCTTTGTGTACTCCTGATCACAAACTTGATCCCCTCTATTATGAGCAGAGTAAGGAACGCGGCTCCTATGGGCAGCACCCATTCCATAAGACTCAGGGGCGTCAGTTCGAATGCAATCTGCAATATAGGAATGTATAAAGCAGACATAATCAGTATGAGAGTTATAAGCATGCCTTTCAGCATCGATCTGTTGGAGAGTAAGTCTCTATTGAGGCCAGACCCTTCAAGAGATCTGAAGGCAGTGGGAACGAATAACGCCATACTGACTATAGTAACGAACGTCAGGGTTCTTGCCTTCTGCAGGTCCGCAAAGGGATCAGCCAGCAGGAATACAAGGAAAGAAACAATGCTCATAGTAAGCGCGGTGCTGATCACAAGGGTAAGATTTCTCCGTCCCAGGATCTCTTCTTTAGGATCACGAGGTCTCTTGGACATTATGCTTTCTCTCACAGGTTCCATACCCAGGGAAATAGCAGGAACTACCTCGTTGAACATGTTAATGAAAAGGATCTGCAGTGCCAGTAGAGGTATGTAATCAAATCCCAGAAGTGCTACGGACAGCAGGATCAGTATAACCTCGGTGAAGTTGCGGGACACCAGATATGTGGTGAACTTCTCGATATTAGAGTAGATACCCCTGCCCATCTTCACAGCTTCAACGATAGTGGCGAAATTGTCATCCTGAAGTACCACTACACTGGCTTCTCTTGCTACATCGGTCCCTTTGATACCCATCGCGATGCCGATATCAGCTTTCCGCAGTGCTGGTGCATCGTTGACCCCATCTCCGGTCATCGCTACAACGTGCCCTCTATCCTGTAGTGATCTGATGATCCTAAGCTTCTGCTCGGGGCGTGCTCGCGCGTATATACTCACTTTTTCCACTACATCACTGAACTCTTTATCGCTAAGATCGTCAAGTTCTCTGCCTGTAATGGCACCATCGGCCAAAATGCCTCTTATTTTTTCATCCGTGATCCCTTCAAGAGATACAGTACCATCAGACAGGCCAATCTCTCTGGCAATGGCTTTTGCTGTCTCCTGATTATCTCCGGTGATCATAATTACTTTAATGCCTGCCTTATGGCAGGTCTCAATGGCTCTTTTTGCCTCTTCCCTGGGTGGGTCTATCATAGCTGCAAGCCCCAGGAAGGTCATATTGTTTTCCAATTCTTCACTAGTACCGTGAATAGGGCTGTATGCCAAAGCGAGCACACGATAGGTCTCCTGCGCAAGTGTATGATTGATCTCAGATATCTCTTTGCGGTCCTGTCCTGTGAACTCTCTCACTCCTGAAGAACTATGTATGTACATACATCTGTCAAGCACCACTTCAGGAGCGCCTTTTGTAAAAACCACGCCCTCCTCTTGTGTACTGTGAACTGTACTCATCATCTTCCTTTCTGAGGTGAAGATCATTTCCTGCAATCGGGGCATTTCATCTTCAAGTTTACCTTTCCATATCCCGGCTTTAGCTGCAGCCACCAGTAAAGCTACCTCCGTAGGATCCCCAATGCCTTTCCATTCTTTTCCCGCTTCTTCCAGTGCAGCATTGTTGGATAGAGCAGCGGCCTTCAGCAAAAGTTCCAGTCCCTTCTCATTTACAAGATCAACAGGCGAATTATCGGAAAGCAGCTCTCCAATGGGTTCATAGCCTTTTCCGGTTACATAGATCTCCCGACCAGGCAGAATTATTTTTCTTACAGTCATCTCGTTGCGGGTAAGGGTGCCGGTTTTGTCAGTACATATTACAGTAGTAGAACCCAGTGTCTCTACACCCAGCATCCGGCGTATGATAGCATTATGTTGTGCCATATGACGCATCCCGTTTGCAAGAGTTATGGTCATGGTAAGGGGTAGCCCCTCAGGCACTGCTGCCACAGCCAAAGCAATGGATATCAAAAGTATCTCTGATACTGGTGCACCGCTATATATTCCTGAAATTAAGGTCACCAGAGAGGCGATCAATGCTAGAATAGCAAGTGTGCGTGTGAGCCTTGCAATCTTTTTCTGCAGAGGAGTGGCTTCTTCAGCCTGCTGGACCAATCCGGCGATCTTTCCAAGTTCTGTGTCCATGCCAGTGGCAATCACAAGTGCACTGCATTTACCACGTACGATTTGAGTGCCAGCAAAGATGATTTCATCCTTTTCCTTGCTCACGGGTACACTTTCCCCGGTCAGTGCTGCCTCTTCCAGCTGCACCCCGATCATCTCAAAGACGATAGCATCAGCTGGTACAATATCTCCACTCTCCAGTACCAGAATATCCCCGGGAACAACATTTTGTGAGGGTATTTCTTGCAATGTCCCTCCTCTGCGCACTCTTGTAAGAGGCTGCACGAATTTTTTAAGAGCTTCCATGGACTTTTCTGCCCTGTACTCCTGCATGAATCCCATTACTATTACGAAAAGGATGATACCGGTTATAGCCCAGAAATTTATCACTTCATCTGCCAGCAGTGCTATGATAGCTGCTGCAGCCAATACCCAGATTATTACGTTAGCAAGTTGTCTTACCAGCACTTTAATAGGCGTGATCCTATTCTTTTCTTCAAGTTGGTTAAGACCGTAAGTTCCAAGCCTATTCGCAACTTCTTCTTTTGATAGCCCCTCGCGGGAACTATTCAAATTTAAAAAAGCTTCTTCATATTTCATAAACACTCTTTATTCTCCGCAAAGCATCACAGCAATCTATGGAGCCTGTGATATTTTCATAGCCAATACCTTGTCAACTTTATTCCCATCCATGTCCACTACTTCATAACGAAACCCGTTTATCTCAATGTGATCCCCTGTTTTTGGTATACGCTGTAGGTTAAACATCATCAATCCTGCAATAGTCCGATAATATCCAAGTTCCTCTTGTGGAAAATAGTCTATGGAGAGAATATCTTTTAGTTTTTCTATAGGTGTATCTCCTTCAATCAGCCATGAACCATCTTCTCTCAAAACTACCGGCATTTCTATTGGCTCACCAAGAGATCTGACATCACCCACTATAGCTTCAAGGATGTCGTGTAAAGTAATAAGTCCTTCAATACCGCCATACTCATCGGTGATCAAAGCAATATGCACACCAAGCCCCTTGAACAACTCAAGGAGTTTCAGGATAGGAAGATACCTGGGTACAAAGAGAGGCTTTATTGTATTCTCTCGTATATCGACAGTCCCTGATTTTACCAGATTTGCCAAAACCTGCTTTATAGATACTATCCCGAGAACATTATCCAGATCCTTTTCATATGCAGGAAAATAAGAGCGGCCGCTGTGAATTATTTTCTGGAGATTCTCATCGGCATTATCATTCAAGTCGAGAGCTATGATATCTGTGTGATGGGTCATTAAAGATTCAACACGGAGGTCTCCAATTTCAAGCACACCTTCGATCATGCTCATTTCTGCAGTTTCAAATACGCCGGCCTCAGTTCCCTCCTCAAGCATGATTTTGATCTCCTCTTCTGTCACTGGAGGGTTCTTAGTATCCTGGATCCGCATTGCTCGAAGTACAGCCTCGGTCGAAGCACTGAGAATGATTACAAAAGGTCTTGCTATTAAAGAAAGGAGCATCATGGGCCTGGCAACCTTTATGGCAATATCCTCCGCCCTACTCAGTGCAAGTCTTTTTGGGACAAGCTCCCCAAAGATCAAGGTCATGTAAGTTATTATGACCACTACGAGGATTATGCTGAGCACATTGCTGTATGGACCCAGGATCGTTACTTCGCTTAAATAGTTTGCAAGCCCCTCCGCAATAGTAGCTCCACCGAATGCACCGGCAAGAATACCTATCAAAGTAATCCCTATCTGGATTGTTGAAAGGAATGGAGTTACATTATTCGCAAGCTCTAGTGCAGCGGAAGCTCCTGTATTTCCCTCTTCGGTCATTTTTTTGAGGCGGGTTTTTTTAGATGAAACAAGAGCAAATTCTGACATAGCAAAGATGCCATTCAGTAAAATCAAAATAGCGACAATTACAATTTCAAATGTATACGACATTTTCTTGCAACCATAGATTTACTATACATGTAAGTATTTCTTCAGTGAATTTCTCTCGTAGATGACTTAAGTATATACCCAGGATGTAAATAACTATAGTGTCTATGGCATAAGTTCCACGATAAACTGAAGAAAGATGCCTGCAACTTCACAGAATACAAGGCAAGGATGCACGGAGTTATTGTAAGGTTTGTTGATCCTGCATATACATCAAAGCAATGTTCAGTATGCGGTCATATTTCATGAAAGAACAGAAAAGAACAGATACATTCTCCTGTCAGAAATGTGGTCATACCCAAATGCAGACTGGAATGCCAGCAAGAACATTCCATCAAGGGCTGCTATCAACCAGCCTATTGTGCTCTGCTCAGCTAACTGAGAACTTGAAGTGCAAGCCTCGGGTTTGATTATGGTGAACAGATAGAGGTCACCGTATGAGCCGGCTACTGCTGGTAGATGCCAAAACAATGGAAACGATACTTTCTGAATACTTGCATAAAACAAATAGAACTATCAGAATGTGATAAGGCTATTTACCAGGCTGATCCACTCATCCCTTGAGATTTTCACGTCATTTATGATCTTTCTTAGCATGCCTTTTCCACAATACTAATGTGCATCAACAGAAATCTGAGAAGTAAAGATGAAGGATTGAAGCAGGAATTGTCTTGGTCTTTAGCCGAGATGTAGTTCGCTGCAGAGTCCATATATAGTACAAATGTAGATATTATACAGATTAAAGATGATTACCAGATTCACCGCTTACATCGAGAAAGATGTAGAAACAGGTTGCTACGTTGCGATTGTCCCGGGCATTCCCGGAGCTCATACCCAGGCTGATACACTGGATGAATTACATGTAAGGTTAAAGGAAGTGATTGAACTCTGCCTTGAAGAAATGGACCCTGAGGAAAAAGAATCAATACCGGAGTTTGTTGGTCTTCAGCAGATAGAGGTCACTGTATGAGCAGGCTACCGCTGGTAGATGCCAAAACAATGGAAAAGATGTTGTATCGGCTTGGATTTGAAAAAACAAGGCAAAAGAGCAGTCATGCTTTTTACAGGCATGCAAACGGCAGGACAACTACTGTTCTCTTCCATTCTAGTAAAGAGCTTGCCAGACCTCTGATAAGAGTTATTCTTAATGAGATCAGTATTTCGATTGAAGAATATAATGAGTTGATCAGGGATGCTTGATCTTCTATAGGTTTTTATTGGGATCTTTATAAGATGCATTTGCATTAAAAACTTTCCCGGGTTTGATTATGTCAGACAGATTGAGGTTGCTGTATGAGCAGGAAACGCAGAATAATATCAGGTGGCTTCTCTGCTTTTTACGATCATTCATAGTGGAATGTTCCGCCTGCGGCGGGGTGGTTGTTTTGCTCTTATATTTGAATGCTTTTCTTTTGTTCTGTTACTGCGGGGGTCCAGGTTGTCCGAAGAGGATGCTTGGGTTATAGGATAAGCACAGATTCAAGACTATGTCTCTGTCACTAAAAATAACATAAATTTTCATCTGTGTTAATCGGTGTTGATCCGTGTCTTAAATATGATCACTAAAATATTTCATCCGGCTGCTACGCCGTCAAATTAGAATACGGTTTTCAAGAGCTAATTTGATATCCTCCAATAAATAGAGAGGAATAAACATATATGATGATATATTAGAACTTACTATAGCTAACAGAGGATACAATGATGGAAGATTCTGATTTTTTAGTTAGGCGTCTTGACCGGATATCACATGAACTTTCGCAGGTGAAGAAAATGATTGCTTCTATACCTGTCGATAAGCACGCATCTGAAAAAGCCTGGGATGACCTGATGGACCTTTCAGAAAAAATATCCGATAAATGGGAAGATGGTACTTCTGTTGACGAAATAAGATCCCAGAGAGAAAAATGGTGATCTTGTGCATCTTTGCCTTGATAGTTCTGTGATTGTTGCTGCCCTCAGGAGGCAGGAGAAAGATCATTTACCTGCACTAAAACTTCTCAGGCAAATTAAAGATCAGGAGCATATAGCCATTGAACCTTATACGGTACTTGTAGAGGTTGTGGCAGCCATCAGAAGACGGACAGGATCAAAAGAACTTGCTACAAGAGTTAAGGATGACCTGCTCGCATTAGGGACTTTTCGTTTTGTTGATCTTGACGCTGTTAGCTCATCTTCTGCCGCAGGGATTGCCGCAGATATCGGAGTAAGGGGAATGGATGCAATAGTCATACAGGTTGCAAAAGAATTTGGAATCCCCCTGGTCACCCTTGATGTGGAAATAATTGAAAAGGCAAAGGGAATTGTTGAAATGCCCGACCTTGCTTCCCTTTAAGCACGCTAATGTATTTTACACACTGGAAAAGTCCTGATTTATAGATAAAGTTATGCGAAAATTAATGATCCTTCCCTGCGTGTCCATCCGCTTGCTGCAGGGGAAGTTAGCCTTAGCGAGATAGAAACTGAAAACTGCTGATCTTCAGGGTGATTCTTTTTTTGGACGCAGACCGCACGGTCTGCCACCTGTATGTTTGCGCCATTATCAGACCCGCCAAAGAGCATGCACCAAATCTCAGCAGACCGATCAGCAGAGTCCTGGACAAGCGATACAAGAGCCCGGGATATGGATGGAACTTACAAAAATGCGGTGGATTGTGTCGTGTTTTTTAAAGTGCGTTAGCTCAATAGATCGCCAGGACCTCATCCGTACTGATTATGTCTACTCCTATAAACTGGGTGACCTTTTCCCTGACATTCAGGAGAGAGCGCACATCCATTGTTGCAAGGGGAATTGCATACTGATAAGCAAGTACTACTATTGGTGCATCCTTTGGCTCTATACCCAAAGCGGTTGCAAGGGCACAATATTCCGGACGACTTCTAACTTCTTCCAGAACCATTGCCTGAAAATCAAGAGGTGTGAATGTTGTCTTTACAAATGGTTCTCTGAAAATGGACCATATGGCAGTCTGTAGTTTATCGATATCGTAGCCTTTTCTTTTTCCTTCCGGGAGGATGTTATTAATGACTTCTCTTGCAATGTAGGGAGAAACTACAGGTTTCAGATCTCCTTTAATTACTTTCTTCAAAACCGTAACGCACTTATCATCTGTCTTTAAGAAGGCATGTATCCATATGCAAGAATCAAGAACTATCATTTGTTCTCCAGATTCCTGTATGCCTGTGCATATTCGCTATCTACGGACTTTCTTGTATTCTGAACCGATTCATCTACTGCATCTTTATCAAGATTCCCGCCAACAGACGCAAGCATTTCCAGAGCTTCATCTGCCGGAACAGGCTGTTTCCAGGCATTATGCATAAGCTCTGCTGAATGACCTGTTTCCATGAACAGTTCACAGCGTCTTTTACTTTGATCGAGGTCTTCAAGATAGTGAACTATAGCCTTTTTTACAAGTTCTTCCCTGGAATGAGCATAACCTGCCTTTACCCGGGAATCTATCCTGCGGATAAGATATTCACCAATGTTTACATCTGCAGCAGTTTCTGACATATTGATAGTTGTATTTACCTATAGGTAAATATAAATTCCGTTTTTTTATTGTGAAGGATAACTGCTTCTTAGATCAACATATATTGATGATGGAACGTGCCGCCTGCGGCGGAGTGATTGTTTTGTTTGATCATTAGCTTGAGACCACATCATACAGAAGGTCTGACTTGTAGAGATTAACACAGTGGAGAACATTTCAAGCAAAAACATATATTTCTAACACTAAAAAAAAGCCTCAAAACAGTTAGGACCAGTATCAACTACATTATTATTTTTATTATACAGTCCAGTTTTTCGATGATCCAAGGTCATAAAGGCCTCTTTCTTGTTCTTATAGTAGCAGATGTGGACCATCACCCATTAAAATAAGTGGTCTTCTTGCTTCATCTGTTTCTCCAGCGAGAATACGTCCACAAGCTCAGACTTCTCAGATTGGGATTGCAATCTGTCGGCATAGAAACCGTAGAAGCCCGCGCACTTTAGTCGAGGGAGCAGTCACTTTGTGCAGTGTGATACATGTATCTCATTAAGGCCATTAATAAACGATAGTACAGTTGATAATATAAGACTGGTAAATACCAATCCAGAAGTAATACAATGGGGAAGAGAACTTTTGGAATACTACCTCAAAGATTCGACACCGATTACAGAACTGTAAGTCAACCAATCTAATGACATCAATGTGTAGGAGTACTGATACTCTAAATTACTTATTCATTGTTGTTAAACTTATTTCATATTGGTGTTACAAATTATGCATGGGGAATAGTTGTGAATATATCAAATCGTTCAACTGAAGAGGTATTTGAGGACCATTTGCGCTGTGCTAAAGAATTGAATTACAAAGACGACATGAAGAAGAACTATTCAGAAAATTGCATAATCCTGACTACTAAAGGCAAATTCTCAGGTTATGACGGAATAACATATCTTGCCGAGCTTCTGAATGAAGAATTGCCAAATGCAAAGTTCGAATATACGAATAAGCTGGTTGAGGGGAAAATTGCTTTTTTAGAGTGGAAGGGAGAAGGCGGAAACCATTATGTGAATGATGGGACAGATTCCTTTGTGATAGAAAATGGTAGGGTTATAGCGCAGACCATACATTATACTGTCAAGAGGAAATCAAAAAGAAACTGATCAGGCCTTTTTTATACTGCAAGAGAATTTCTAATGGATTCGATCTTTTTCTTGTAAAATAATCCCTCCACTGCATCACATATGGACAGGACACGTTCCATGTCAGATGTCAGGCTCACCATGGTAATAGCGGTCAAGTAAATACTATGAAATGCCTGAATACATGGTTTCATTGTAATTGGAACAATGGCTGGCTCTACTGGCAAAACAAGAGTCCTTTGGAAGGCTTAGACTCAGACAAGTCTTGATAAGGAAGTGTAATTATCGGCCCTCAAATTCTTTCTTTCAATCGTGTAATGATCTTGAATGTTTCTTGTTGTTCCTGGAGGATTTGCTTCTCAAGTGCTTTGATGATTGCTTTCAATGGATATTTCAGTTGATACAGATTATATGGTCTGCCTTTCTGCTCAACAAATGGATCTTGCTGCACACTTATCCAATCCTTCTTCATAAGGTGACTCATTGCATTGCTTACTTCAGGCTGACAAAGGCCAGTCACTTTTTCGATCTCAAACGATTTCATTTCTTTCTGGCCAGCAAGTGCTACAATTACCAGCGCATGAGATCTTTTAACTTTGAGAGTCTGTAACATTTTGACTACATTGTATTCTTTGTCGTTCAGCTTTTGTAGAGACTTTTCTTGCATTCAATCACTCAGACATATATCATTCAGATTATTATAATAATAACATTATCTGTTATTATATATTTATCCCTCCGCCCAAAGCAACATGGAGTCACAGGCATTGATATGAGAATGATTAATGTTGCTGCGACATCGTTTGCTGGATTTCGGCAAAAAGCAGCAGATGCTATAAGAACAAAAACAAGGAGAAGGTATGATACAGGAACGCCAGAAGCGCGTAGGGCGTCCAAAACATACCTGTGCATATGTAATCATTATTTTGAAAACATATATTGATATTTCAAAGATAGTGAAAGCCGCAAATGTAGGAGGCAGCATATCTTTGAGTGAATATTTTTAAGGTTAGTCGGAGATGCTGGAAAAAGAAACCAGTATATATTATACAATCTTTGAGTTCGTTGAAGTGATTAAAATGAAAGCCAGAATTATAGAGAAAGATGCATTTCGCATAGTTGGTTTAAAGGAAAGAGTCCCTATTATCTTTCAGGGAGTAAATCCTGAAATTGAAGCCATGTGGCAACAAATGAATGATGAATTATTAAATCAGCTTCTATCTCTCTCCAATATAGAACCTTCTGGGATAATCAACGCCTCTGCAAATTTCTCAGAGGGACGAATGACAGAAAATGGAGAATTGGATCATTATATTGGTGTAGCAACAACCAAAAGAGGATCAGATAATCTATCACAACTTGAAGTCCCTGCTTCATTGTGGGCAGTATTCGATGCAACTGGACCGTTTCCTAGTGTATTGCAAGACACCTGGGGACGTATTTACTCTGAATGGCTTCCATCCTCAAGCTATGAAGTAGGTGCTGGGCCTGAAATCTTATGGATAGGAGATAAAGATCTATCTTCACCACTGGTGAAAAGTGAAATATGGATTCCAGTAGTGAAAAAGCAAGAGTAAGCAGAGAAAAACATAGCTCCCAAAGGTCAGCTTGCTGACACAAGTGGGACAGATTCAAGGATGTCTTAAACGCACGGTTTAAGTCTAGATAACATGACTACAGATTCAAATGATTATCTTCGTACAGTAAAAATTTTAGATACGTTTATTGATAGAGCTCTCGGTCTGAAACCCGCTGACAAATTTTTATCGGGCTTCAATTACAATCAAGACCTTCTCAAAGCTTCGATTGGCAACACATATGTTGAAACGATTGGAAGCCGGGCAGATTCCTTACACCTCGCCATAAAGAACACATCAATTTCTAGTATTTACTGGGAATACATTCAAACAGTCAAACTGTTGGGTCCAGAAGTTGGTCTTCCAGAAAAGGATGTCATACTGGCCTTTGACTATACTGATGAAGATTTTTATGGAAATCCTCAGGGCTTTTTGATATCCAGGTGGGGAAGAAGAGATACAGAAACGAAAAAATTCAAATTCCTTACATGTTCAATTGTCAGTTCAGATATTCCGCAAAATATCCCTTTAGTTTCCATTCCCATTTGGATGGGACAAAATATAACACATGCCATAGTATGGTGTCTCACAGTTACTGAACCAATGGTAAAATCAATCTCCCTCATTATGTTGAATAAAGGATTTTACAGCAAGGAACTTATACTAACCTTTTCTGGCTCAATGCATCCGTACCTGATCTTTGTTCCTAACAACTCAAAAATTAGAAGTGAATTGAACCAAATGGAAGAAGCGACAATGGAGACAAGACATTCAAAATTAAAATTAGATATAAACCAAACGACACTGAAGAATGAGAGCACTCTGAGAATGCTAAAACAGATATTTGGTAGAAATACTGATAAGTTATATGACTGGATGTTTGTCACTAACCAAACAGAAATTGACTTTGGCCATATCATTGCCTCGTACAAAAGAAAGTGGAAATTGGAAGATGGCTTTAAACTTCAGGACGAAACGCGTATAAAATCTAAATCTACTGACGCAAATATTCGTTTCTTTTATTTTTGTTACGAGCATATGTTACATTTCATATGGATTATCCTGTTCAAAGACAAGGTAAATTTTAAAACATTTATGATAAATTTATACGAAGAATGTTTGAAGAGATCTAACAGCGTATAAGGGAACAACACCTGAAAGAATATTCATGTATTATAAGTGTTATCATGTAGGCATTTTTTTCTTCAAAGTCTACGAGGAAGATAGCGATAGTGGGGAGGAACTTATGATATTTGAAGAAAATGAGGGGATGGTATGATACAGGACACCCAGAAGCGCTTAGGAGGCGTGTATCATACCTGAGCATATACAGCTATTATTTTCAGATTATATACACATGAACCAAGCAAAGCGAAAGTATTGTATATTGTAGGATATTCTCTACTTACCCTATAGTCTTTCCTTCCCTGGAAGTAAACAAAGGAGCCTTCTCCAGCAACGCAGACATAAGCTCCGTCAACGGCTTCATCCTCAGTACAGCCTGCAACCGATGGATAACAAGCCAGAAGCAGCTTAAGGAGCATACCGATGAGAATAGCAATATAAGATGCTGTAAAGCACAGCGATAAAGAGAAAAGAAGGATGCTGGACCTGATGGGATGAAAGGTTTTTGCGATCCGTTTTGATGATGACATTGGTGCGAAAACGACCAACTATGAAAAAGTTGGTAATGATCTATACTACGATGGTAACTTCAAGATCGATGTCCAGAAAGAGGTGAATTCCAAGCTTAAAACACTGAAAACTGAGGGAACATTCTCAGGAGTGATAAAAGCAGATGGATCTAATCATGCTGAATATGTTGGACAAAATTTTAATTTTGTGATGGATTTATCTATTATTGAAGAAAAGCAAGAAAGCATTTTGTTCAACTACGAGCAATCACTGACTGTTGATGGCGTAACTAAGAAATCCGCTGAAGTTGTAGAAGTGCCAAAAGAACAAGTTGATATTGTCAATCAAGATATGTTAGTTTCTTTAAGCAACACTCCATCTATCGGTTTGCTTAGATTGACTAAGATTAACGTTCCAAGCTATGCTCCTCTAGGATCAGTTTTGATCTATAATGATCTTCAGTACGCAGATCTTTTAGTGTCAAGTGGAATAATTGTAGCTGTAATGGCCTTTTTTGGCCTAACCGTTGCAGCAGGACTGGCTGCAATTGCTGCTGCTGTTCTTGCAGCAATCCCCGAGTATTACGATGTTGATTATCGTAATATATACCTCGATTTCTTCTTGACTCCATCTCTTGGAATGCATGTTGAAGTAGATTACTTCTATATTTAAAGGAGAGATAAATTTTCTCCTTTAATTTTATTTAAGAAAAGGATGATAGTATCAACAGAGGATTACACATGGACACACAATTCTATCAACATATGTCACGTATTTTCGGAGTTATTGCTATTGCGACCGCTTCCGCTAATGCTTATCTATTGTGGGCAGAAGATGAGTTTAGTTTGTTTTTGCTTATTTTAACATTGTCATTTTCCATGTTGGCTGTTATTATACAATACAATATAAATAAATACAAAAATAAGAATGCTCATGAGTCTACAGAAAATGTACCTAGCAAAAAGTAAGGTAACTATTCAGCCTAATCATTGCTAATGATGCAAAAAACAATATACTATGACTTCATTCTAAGTATAAGTAAAATATTTCTGCCATGTCATAAAAAACGTCTATCAGAATGAGGGATTTGTATAGACCGTGAAGAGATACTTGCAGTTTATGAAGCTGGTCCTGAAGCAGTAGTAGAACTTGTAACTCGATTACTTGGCATTATAGAACAGCAAAACCTTATCATTGGACAACAAGCTCTACGTATTGCACTGCTAATGGAGACCTTACAGGTTACGAGAACCTGCTCATGTTTGCCAAACTTTTTTATATTGAAAAGAAAGAGCGGGCTAAAAGGATAAATGAAGCTCTTGGATATATGGGACTTTCAGACAGAAGTGGCAGAGAGAATCAAGAGGTCTATAGAGGATCCAGCAAAGTAGCGGAAGTAGTCCAATTCTTTGAGGAAAGAAGGTTTAACAAAGCCATTGAAACACTGGAAAAATTCTACTTTGATACTCATAACTACCAGGCATTTCCAAAAGAGCATTTGAGGAAGATAAGGAATACGAATATCTTAGAAAGAATCAACAAGGAACTCAAAAGGAGAAGCAGGTCATTGGGGCATTCCCTAATGATGAGTCGTTATTGAGACTTGCAGTCTCAATATTGATAGACATCAATGAAGAATGGATCACTGGAAACAGATATTTATCTATGGAAGAATAAGAACAGATAGAGGTACAGGGAATTTACAGCAAATTCGCTACACTGCCAGTAAAAAGAGTAAATATGAAGATGTTGATGACAGTTTTTTCTTTTAATCTTCATCAATTGAGAACACTGAAAAGGAGGAGAATTGTCTAGGATAGCGTAAGCTCTCCTATAAATAAAGAGAAAAGCAATAAAAACATAAAAATCGGGGATAAAGCGGGACGAGTAACAACTTGGATTTATCCGATACTTAAAAAAGAGGGGTTAATCTGAATTCTCCATAGCAGAAATAATAGGTATTAGTGATGAAATTAAAAACCACAGAGCTATTATCCAATATATTGTTGTTTCACTGACATCTAAAAATGTAATCACTAATACAAAAATAATAGCAACTGATATATTAAGATATGCAATTCGGTTTATAAGTTTTTTAGTATCCATAATTACTAGAAGATTAATTAGATATATAATCTTATTTATTGGATAAAAATGAAATTGGATATATCATCGGAGATATATGAAAAACCCATCTTAAAACGATAAAACCCTCATTTATACTTGTATTATGGGGATGTGAATGGAATTCAGAGAACTCTCTGATAAACAATGGAAGTTTATTAGACCACGCTTACCACTACAACCTATTGTCGGAAGGAAACCAGCTCGATGGCAATTATCTCGTTGCAAGCTATTCAGGTAATCCTCGCATCGTATTATGGGACTTGGAATCCATGACAGTTGCCAGGATTATAAAAACCGATAACGTTGTCAAGTATCTTGATTTTTCAAATGATGGAAATGTCTTTGCAGGTCTTACAATCCGCGATGGATGTATTATAATATGGGAAACTGATACAGGAAATGTTCTAAGAAAGTTTACTGCTTTTAATGGACGGACTGCGACTATGGATCTGTCTTCAGATGGTGAGTATATTGCAGGCATCGGAGACGGTCAAATGACCATATGGAATGTACCATCCTGTGAGAAAATCCTTGATATTAGTTCATTACCAGAAGTGGGTGATCGGATCAAATTTACTGGTCTTCAGTTTTCCCCAGACACTACATACTTAGCTGCTGGTGTAAGCTCAGACGAAGCTAGTCCATATTCATTGAGTGTCGATGACTCCACGAAAGCTTTCAAAAGTGGTGTAGATTATGATTTACTTTTCTCTTTCAGAGGAAATAATCCTGTTTACCTATGGGATTTTCAGGACCAGCCGAATTTTTGGTTTACACATGCAAATAATATTTCAAATGATGGGCATGCTTATATAGGGCGAATATATACTTTTCTTTACTAACATAGTTTAGTATTAAATTCAAAAAAGAGAACAGTAAAACAATAGTGTGGTAATATAAATGACAGCAAATCGGGGTAAAACAATAATATTGTTTTTGGTTTTCATGCTTTGTGTCTCAGTAGCAAATGCAAATCAGACGAATGACTCAGATAAATATAATTTTGATAGGTATGGTGGCGAAAAGTTCACCCCTCAACCGATGGAATTTGGTAAAAATCTACAGAATAAAGGACAAGATGGGGTAGGGGTATCAGGTAGTACAAAAGCAAACGAGACTGAAAGAAAACATATGTTACTTCAGTTCTATGCAAATCCCAATGAAGAGCAGCAAGAAATGTTGAAAGAACGTGGTGTTAATTTTGTCCATGGAGCTGGTACGTATTCATTTGTTGTTTCAATGCCTGCAAGCCTTACTCCTGCAGATCTTCCTGCTGAAGCCGGCCTTCGATGGATGGGAGAGATACCTGTTGAGAATAAATACGATCGTACTTTTGGTTTGAACGTGCCGGAATGGGCAAGGATGGAAGATGGACATGTAGAGATTGTAATCTGTTTTTATGAGGATGTTACATATGAAGAGGCACAAAACATTGCAAACAAATACTCATCATCCACTCCACAATTTTATCTTTATCCTCATTCATTTAATAGCCATGTTACAACAAATGAAAGCAATATCTCCTTGATAGCTAGTGAAGATTTCGTAGAAGGACTAACATATCCCCCAGGAGAGCTTGTTAACGAAGATTTAGTAAATGGAAAAGCAATTCCAGATTTGGAATTAATTTTTGTTGTTCTGGCTATATTCTTAGCTATTGCTATCTTAAAAAAGTGAAAGTATTGTAGATTGTATCATGAAGGTTCACAAGAAAAATGGGCTTAAAGCCCATTGTTATTCTTTTTCTTATTACCATAGATGAGCCCCAGACCAATTACAAGCACAATTCCAATTACCCATGGAACGAAACCAAATCCTTTTTCATCGGCGGATTCTTCTACAGGAGCTTCTTCAACCAATACCTGTTCAGTATTTTCTAAAGCTGGCTCGAATGAGACTTCTTTTACAGGCTCAGAGTCAGTCCCAAACAGTGCATAGAGTGAGAAATGGCTGATATAGGCCGTTGCTCTGCCGTTCTCCCAGTCGACTGTTGTTTCCAGGGCGATCCAGCCGTCTTCTGAAGTGTAGGTGTAGATGACCGGGGATCTGCCTTCAAGGTCCTGTTGATCAAAATCAATAGTTAACATGATATCCTGACTAAAACTTGTCCCAGATGGGCCAAACCTTAAGTAAATACCGGACCATAAAAGCTCCGCAGGGACGTCTTCAGGCAAGGATGCTGGTGTTGTGACGATTATCCTATCCACAGGATCTCCTAAAGGATCTGTGGCCTTTGTTCCGTTATAGAGAGTAATTGTGGTAGATCCCGATGATGAGCTAACAATAAAGTCATCTTTTATCTCTCCTTCATTACCTACCGGCAAATAGCTTATGGTCCCGTCCCTTCTTTCTTTGGCCATAGCAGAACTGCCAGAGTTAACGGCGAAAGAATCAGATAAAGAATTTTCCAAATCCTTGAAAAGGGAAAAGGTAGCTTCATAAGTTTCAAAGACAGCATCATTTATCAACGGATTTGCGTCAACTGCACTAATAGCTGCAGAAACATAATTGTCATTGATATTAAGCACGGTATTTGCAACTTTCACCCACTCGTTTCCATTTAGCCTGTAAAGGCTAACAGATGATTCGCCTACACTGCTCATGCCGCAATCGTCATAGGAAAATGTAACAGGCATGTTATCCAGATGTGCCGGGACACTGCGGAACAAGTCTATATAACCATTTACATTGGTTTTTCCTAACAGGGATGTGTCGTGTGAATCATTGCCTGTCAGGCGGAGGGTATACGCATCAGTTAAGAAGCTAAGAGATGCATTGTCACAGCTCAATATCAGATCGTTCACTGTAACGTTCTCAGATCCCATAGCAGCAAATTCATATGTGTTATTCAGCACCTGATTTGCCGTCAAGCTATTATCCGGACTGGAAATTAAAGAAATACCCGATCCGGGTGATATATCTATACCGCTGATCGAAATGCTGTTTAAAGTCACATCATTTTTGACCGGATCATGTTTTTTAATAATTTTTATCTCTGCCGGGTCTTTCTCAAAAGAGCTCCTGTCAAGAGTTACCCCCCCCGGGACAATACTACTGAAAATATTCTCATTAGCGATATTTTCTGTCAATATGTTGTTAGCTGACCCATAAAGGTATATCCCCATCAAGGAATTAGAATTAACAGTATTTTGGATCAAAGTGTTATTATCAGACCCTCTAAGATGAATTCCGGATTCAGAATTGAAGTTAGCAATGTTTCTGATCAAACTGTTATTGTCAGATGCTTCAAGGTAAATACCTGAGCATGTCCATAATATCGAATCTATACAATTGTTATTAGCAGTATTGCCGGTAAAATTGTTATAATTAGATTCATAGACAAAAATACCATCGTAATTACTGTTACTAATGACATTATGAATAAAAGTGTTATGTTCAGAATGTTCGACATATATTCCATGGTAATTGTCATCAGTCCTGATGCCATCGACAATATTGGAACTGGAATTTATAAGAGAGATAGCATAGTCATTATAAATTGCTGTAACATTTTTTATCATAGAGTTGTCCGTATGTACAAATGCTATACCGTCAAAACCATGTGATATTTCAATGTCTTTCACAGTGACATTGCTAGAGTTCACAACATATACTTGCCCGGCATCATAGGGAATTTCAGCATCTGATACGTTAATCCAATAATAGAGTGTTTTCCCATTGACAGTGTTACTATCATCGATATAATGAATGAAATGATCTAATTCAGGTCCATAAACACCAAAGTTGAAATCAGATGATATCAGCGTATTATTGGTAAAAATATTTTTTGTTGAATCGCCAAAATAAACATTCATTAAATTAGAGTTCAGTCTGTTGTTCATTATAACATTGTCACAAGAGTCATAAAAGAGCAGACCTATATAGAATCCGGATATCAGGTTGTTTGAAATATTACAGCTTGAAACCGAGCTGACGTAGATGCCATAATTTACATCTGCACTACCACTTGTAATGTTAAAACCACTTATACTGATATTATCTGCCGTGAGATTGAATACAGGCTCAGCAGTTGTGGCAGGCTTTATAATAGTTTTTGCGGATCCATTTTCAGAACGGATCACGATCTCCTTGTCAATCAACATGTTTTCAGTATAGATCCCATCACTGACAATGATCGTATCGCCATTGTTTGCAACGTCCATTGCAGCGCTTATATTTCCGTATTCTTTATTTTCTCCCACATAAACTTCACGCGGACCATCCACAGTAAATGCTTTGATACAAACGTTCCCAAGGGAACTTCCTATATCCTCCCACACAGTTCCGTTCTGACTAATGAAACTTTCACCAGGACCAGAAGTAGCCTGACTTGAATAATTAGCTATTGGAGACTCAACTGGGATCAGATATTGATATGAATCATGTTCAAACTCTATAACTATGGAAAAATTGATATTCTCCAGAATAACGATCGGATCTGGTAGTTCAACAGTATGATATCCGGCAAACTCTTTAGATCCCGTTAGCCCATCCAGACATATGTTGTTGCTTATCGGTGATACAACAGGATCTTCAGGATCAAGATATATAGATATATTATAGTTAGTGTTAGATGTAGTTGTATAGAAGCCGATAGCTTTAATAGCTTCATCTGTATCGGATCTGAAAATATTAGATGCCCATGCATGTGTTTGATTATATCCTATTTCTTGTGTGTTGCCTAACATATCATATTGATAAATGTTCTTATATACATCCCCGGAATTCCCTTCCAGGAATAAGACATTTGATCTGTTTCCCAGAGAATAAGAGTAATATGAAATATAGAAGTAACCTTCATTTGCACCCCAGTTTGTCCCCCAGCTATTCTTTGCTAAAAATGCTCCCTCACCAGGAGGCCTTGATGATTCGGGAAAATTATCCATGGAAAAAGAGTCATCCCAGCCGACTAATAAAACAGCATGCCCCCCATCATAATCTGATGTGGGATTGTAATATGTGGTATACGGACTTTCTTCATTGCTAGCATTAACCAGCCAGGCAATACTGGTATAAAGTGCACCGTGTTCATAAATTGTTTGCTTTAGAACATTATTGTCAAGTGGGCCTGATCTAAGAGGAAGAAAATATATGTTGTTGACAGTTATTTGTTTTTCAATGTCATTGGGCGATAGATGATAAGAATGATTGTAGGGATCATCACTTTCCAAAACAGGTCCATCTCCTCTAGTATAATAAGCAGCTGCCATATAGGCATTACCGCCTTCTTCAGCATCAAAATGATGTTCATATGAACTTCCTGCCCAGATATTTAAAAGGTTTTTCATATGATTTTCAGAGAAATTCCATTCAATACCAGTTGCCCTAAGTTGGTTTGATTCAAGAGAACCCTGCGAAGCGAATGCCCAACACGATCCCACAGGACCCTGGTCTTTGACAGGTGTAACATAATTTAAGTCTCGGAGATCAAATGCCACAGGTAAACCTGGATCTATATCTAATAAACTGATCTCTGAATTTTTGGGCGGTGTTAGGTGAATATGATCAATAGGAGCGGGAATCTCTCCTAATGCATTTACCCGGTTTGATTCAGAATACATGTTCAGATCAACATTAAACCCTTCTGTATTATTCTCTTTAAGGGTTGACATATATGCACTGAATTCAGGATTAAATTCTTCTACATAATATGTACCAGAGGCAGCAAAAGATATTGTACTAAACATGCAAAAAATGATCAAGCCTATGGAAATTAGTTTCCAAAAAGTATATGTTTTCAATAGATCCACCATTTTATTTAAATAAATGTTAGATGTGCATTATTACAATAGTAGAGTGCGCTTTATTATAAAGTTATCTATATATTATAAATAATATGATGGTGTCGGATCAAAACCTTCTTTGTGACTATTCAGCCTGCTATTATCAGCTTATTGATGTTGATTTCATCGAAAATGATATGTTTGGTTACCAATAAATCAAAAATTAAAAAAGGAATCAATAGCAACAATCAAAAGAAATGATACCAAAGAAATTTGCCAATCAGATATTTGATTAAATGGCTGTTGATAATGTTTTTAGTGGGTTGAATTGTTACTCCTCTTTTTTAAATATATGATAGATCCAAGCGCTTACTGTCCACAAAACCCCAGATCTTTATGTTTTTGTTGCTTTTCACCTTAATTCTAGGATAGCAGCCTAAATTGATGACAACATAATGGAAGAAGGCACAAATGAATGCAAAAAGAGAATCGAAATACAGAAAACAGCCCTGTAGAAAACCTATCTAAATCAACATCATCTGGTCAATTTTGGAAAGGCCGATCAATAATAGTTAGTACATTTTCAATTATTGCCAACTATTGTTTTCTCTGAATAATGAGGGTTTTTACGGAGCTGAAGTTCGCAATACATAAATAAACTGAACTCCCATAATAATTGATAACAGGTAAACAAATTGTCTGTATCGCAAATAAAGGGGGTTATAGTAGTGACAGTTCCAGTGATAACACCAGCTTCTTCTTTACAGGGAGAGAAGGTGGTAAACAGAAAAGGTGAAGAACTTGGAGAGATTAAGGAGGTTGTACTTGATCTGACAAGTAATTCGATTGCTTATGTTGTGATATCCTTTGGTGGTTTTATGGGGGTTGGCAACAAGCTTTTCGGCATACCTCTCTCATCTTTGACTATGAATATTGATGAAAATATCTATATTCTCGATATCGATAAAGAAAGATTGAAAGAAGCTCCGGGATTTGACAGAGACAAGTGGCTGAACCTTTCTAATGAAGCCAGGACCGAGTATGCAGCTTGCGTTTATGAGCATTATGACTATAAATGTCCTTATACTGAAACTGAGATAATCGGCGAAAGTGTGCACTCAAGGGACAGGTCTTTAGAAGAGCCCAGTGGGCGTACCCTTCATGAGTTGGGAGGCATCAAAACCGAAAGCCAGACCATCCAGAGCATGGGCAATATTAAGACCGGAGGCGGAACTCTTAAATCACCTAGAGGGAGATCAGGAAAATAACCTAGTTGTCGGGAAGTCATAGTTTTAATTTTTAATATCAAAAGCTATTCCTTCCCAATAAGTACACTTGCATGCAGCTACATATCCGAATATTGCCAGTGCATAGACTGAAAGTAAAAATACCAGTAATCTCCCTTCAATTGTTTTTGGCCAGTACTAACTACCAATCGTTACCACGATCATGCCTGTTTACCAGAGTGCATCTCCGCAGGAGCTGAAGTTAGGTTACAGGCATCCTTCCTCAATTTATCGTAAACCTCCCCGGTCTAAAGACGGGGGAATGCATATCGGGATACTTCTTCAAATAATATTCCTCTTGAAACCGGTCTAAGTTATGCATGTTTCCTGAAAAAGATACTAAGCAACTCTTATTCTGATTGGAAGAGGAGAAGATTTTCTAAGGGTACATTGCATTTTATAAAAAAATACAGAGGCAGACTAACATTTGCTCTAAATGCTCGGTTAGAGAAAGGTTCCCTGTGGATTCAATTACCCACAAGATGTTGAAGGGAACCTTATGATCAAATGATCGTCAGCCATTATATGGGAGGGAGTTGATGTTACGATCAGGCGATGTCGAAGCGATCAAGGTTCATTACCTTGTTCCACACCGCCACAAAGTCATTCAAAAACTTCTCCTTGGAGTCCTCACATCCGTAGACTTCCGCCAGGGCCCGCAGCTGGGAGTTCGAACCGAAGATCAGGTCGACACGGGTACCGGTCCACTTGAATTCGCCTGTTGCGCGATCACGACCCTCGAACACGTCTTTGTCTTCCGAGGCTGCCTTCCACTCCGTGCTCATGTCAAGCAGATTCACGAAAAAGTCATTGGTGAGCGTCTCCGGCTGTTTGGTGAAAACACCGTGTTGGGACTGTCCGAAATTGGTATTCAAGACGCGCATACCGCCTATGAGAACCGTCATCTCAGGAGCGGTCAATGTTAGCAGTTGTGCCCGATCCACCAGCATTTCCTCTGCCGATACAGCGTATTTGACTTTCTGGTAGTTGCGGAACCCGTCTGCTTTGGGCTCGAGTACACTGAATGCCACAATGTCGGTTTGTTCATCTGATGCATCCGTGCGTCCCGGAGTGAATGGAACGGTCACATCGTGGCCGGCATTCTTTGCCGCTTGTTCGACACCTGCACATCCACCCAGGACGATCAGGTCGGCAAGTGAAACCTTCTTCCCACCAGGCTGAGCGTTGTTAAACTCTTTTTGGATTCCCTCAAGGGTCTCAAGCACATTGGCAAGTTGTTCAGGCTGGTTGACTTCCCAATCTTTCTGAGGCGCAAGACGAATGCGTGCTCCGTTCGCCCCTCCTCGTTTGTCGGAGCTGCGAAACGTGGACGCCGATGCCCAGGCTGTTGAGACTAGTTGTGAAACAGACAATCCCGAGGCAAGTAGCTTGCTCTTGAGATCTGCGATATCCTGTGCGTCGATCAGATCATGATCCACTGCCGGAACAGGGTCCTGCCAGATAAGTTCCTCTTGCGGGACCTCCGGGCCGAGATAGCGCGAGCGTGGCCCCATGTCACGGTGGGTCAGCTTGAACCAGGCTCGGGAGTAAGCGTCTGCAAACTCCTCGGGGTTTTCCAGGTAGTGTCGTGCAATTGGCTCGTAAATCGGATCGAACTTTAACGAAAGGTCCGCAGTGGTCATCATGGGTCGGTGCTTTTTGGACGGGTCGTGGGCATCGATGATCATGTCCTCTTCCTCAACGTCCTTGGCCAGCCACTGTTTCGCACCGGCAGGACTTTTGACCAACTCATAATCGTATTTGAACAGGACCTTCAGATAGCCCATATCCCATCGGGTTGGGTTTGGCTTCCATGCTCCCTCAATGCCGCTGGAGATCGTATCGCCGGCCTTGCCACTGCCAAAGCTGCTCTTCCAGCCAAGACCCTGTTCTTCGATGGGAGCAGCTTCAGGTTCCAGACCAACCAGCGCCGCATCACCAGCGCCATGGCATTTGCCGAAAGTGTGCCCACCGGCGACAAGCGCGACGGTCTCTTCATCGTTCATGGCCATGCGTGCAAAAGTCTCTCGAACATCCTTGCCAGAGGCGAGCGGATCCGGATTGCCGTCCGGACCTTCCGGGTTCACGTAGATCAGGCCCATCTGCACTGCAGCCAAGGGATTTTCGAGATCCCTTTCACCAGAGTAACGGCTATGAGGCTTGTCACTTGTAGCCAGCCATTCCTTTTCTGAACCCCAGTATACGTCTTCTTCCGGCTCCCAGATGTCCTCGCGCCCGCCGCCAAAACCGAAGGTCTTGAATCCCATTGATTCTAAAGCACAGTTGCCAGCCAGGATCATGAGGTCCGCCCAGGAGATCTTTCTGCCGTATTTTTGCTTGATTGGCCAGAGCAGCCGCCGAGCCTTGTCGAGGTTGACGTTATCCGGCCAGCTGTTTAGGGGCGCAAAGCGCTGGTTCCCGGAACCTCCCCCACCACGGCCGTCGCCCATGCGGTAGGTGCCTGCGCTGTGCCACGCCATCCGGATGAAGAGTCCTCCGTAGTGACCATAATCGGCTGGCCACCAGTCCTGGGAGTCGGTCATCATTTCATAGAGGTCTTTCTTCACGGCCTGCAGATCGAGTTTCTTGAATTCCTCAGCGTAATTGAACTCTTCACCCATCGGATTGGACTTGGAGGAATGCTGGTGCAGAACTTTAAGATTCAACTGATTTGGCCACCAATCTCGGGTTGACATGCCACTGAGAGCAATTAATTCCATCGTTGGGTTTTTGCTATCTTTACTCATAATGTTTTCTCCTTTCGTTGTTTGAATTTATATCGATTGATGTTGGTGACAATGGGAGACTTGAAAGATTGCTAGAAGAACGTCACATCACTTTTCATGCTTGCGTGCCTGAGCTCATCAGCAGCATGCTGTATAAGTTCGGCTGCAGCCTCCTCTTTCATAGGGCCCTTGATGACCTTAGCTCCTACCCAGTACTGGTAATATGCAAGCCATTCATCTGCAAGAGCTTCGTTAGTGATTCTATCAGATCATTGACGTCTACTCCGAGATTTTCGAGCAATTGGATTCCTTTAGTTCCCATTTTTGCCACCTGTTTTTTCAATGATACGATATTTAGGATTGTTTCCTGAAGCACATGAACCAGTCAAGGCAGTATGTGTTTGCATCCTTGGTCTCAACTCTCTCCTTTGCGACTCCGCATGATCCCGGCGGCGGAATGATGACATCTTCCCCAGGCTGCCAGTTAGCCGGTGTTGCAACACCTTCAGCGTCAGATTTCTGCATGGCTTTAAGCAGTCTCATAACCTCGTCCATGTTCCTTCCGTTTGAGAGCGGGTAGTAGAGTATAGCCCTTATCTTGGCCTTCGGGTCCATGAAGAATACCGCTCTCACAGCCTGGGTATCGGAAGCACTTGGCTGGAGCATGCCGAATTTCTTTGCAACGGTCATCTTGAGGTCTTCAATGACAGGGAAAGTCACCTCTACATTCTTCATCCCTTTGTATTCTATCTTCTCCTTGATGGTACGAAGCCAGGCGATATGTGCATAGATGCTGTCGATGGACAATCCAATGAGTTCACAGTTCAGCGCTTTGAAATCCCCTTGCATGCTTGCAAATGTCATGAACTCTGTTGTGCATACCGGCGTGAAATCTGCCGGGTGACTGAACAGGATTACCCATTTGCCTTTGTAGTCTTTTGGGAAATTGATCTCTCCCATGGTTGTCTTTGCTGTGAATGATGGTGCGTCTTCGCCTATAAGTGGCATTGTGCATACTTCTTCCATATTTAATCCTCCCTACATTCTTTACAGAATCCGTAAAAGTTCGTATCTGTAGTCTCTACTTCAAAGTCTTCTATATCCCCCGCTATCTTCAGCGAGTAATCTGTCAGTTCCTCTGATTCGTAATCAGATATCCTCCCACAACCTATGCATATGATGTGGTGGTGCGGTACAAGATTTGCCTCAAACCTGGAAACTCCCTTGATATTCACCTCTTTGACAAGGCCTTTCTCGGCTAGGAACCTCAGATTATTATATACAGTGGCTTTGCTGATCCTGGTCAGTTTTTTCCTCACGCCTTCGTACACATCATCGACGGTTGGATGCCCGTCGAATTCCTTGAGGAACTCTAGGATCTCTATCCGCTGATTAGTGTATTTTATGCCTTCGGTATCCGTCTGTGATCCTTCCTTCTCTGTTTGTCTTTACCGGTTGTGCTTATTTTTAACAAATCCTTTTTAACAGTAAATACTAATTAATACTTTTTATTATTTAAAGTTAATTACTGATAAACAGCTCATACTTGTTCGGATAAAAACAAAGCTAAAATATGCCACAAGTACTCTCAGTGATGTTCAAAAAGAAAAGATGAAGACTAGTGGCAGATCAAAGCCATTCGATCCTACTGTCAAGCTGATGCAGCATCCGGACTGTTTTTGCGCATGTGATGTATACGTAAAAGGAAAGGGCATCATGTGGAGTTTTGATGCCCTTGGGAGGCTCCTGTCTTCAATTCCACATTATTCACCAAGTAAACCACCTCGTCTGGGTTGATGGAGTTGTTTAGAGACTTTAAGGGGATTTTGGGTTCAAGGTGGGAAATTGGGAATAATGTTTTACTTATTCACAGGAGGGGGCAAAATAATGTAATAGGGTGCCCTAAACATTCTTTTATTCACTCCCCGTGTCCGATTTAATATCTTATATGATATGATATACCCTTATCGAAACTACCTTCTGACATAGTAAAGTAATTGCACAGTATAGTAAACATATCATTAAATTAAATCTAAATAATGATGTATCGACATTGTTTATTATACTTTTTGATATCCTACAATTCTTGTACTTGTGGGATTCTCCCGCATACTTCTAAAAATATTATCTGAGTATATATATACCTATCGAAATTCTCTTTCTCATAATGAAAATTAAGTATAGATTAGAAAGAGAAATATACTCTTGCAGTTTTCCCTGTTGAGAGGAACAAAACAAAGGTTGATTACCTCACTTATTTTATAGATCTTATCAAGGAACTGAAACTCTGTATCAAGGTGCTTTGTCTGGAGCGTGAGTTCTACTCTCTAGATGTATTCGAGTTCTTACAGAACAATGAGGTCCCTCCCATTACACCCGTAGTAAGGAAGGGAAAAGAAATCAAACAATTACTTGATGGCAGAAAAGCAAGGTCTGCTGAATATGTAATGAGGAATGCTCAAAAGAAGAAGTTCACCTGGATATTGTAATTGGTATCAAGTATCTGAAAGGTAAAAGAGGTAAATATGGATGTGAGAACCTTGGTTTTGTTTTTATGGAGTTAACAGGCCTCCAAGAAAGGTTAGTACTGTTTACAGAAGACGGTTTGCTATTGAATCTGCAATCTTACAGACAGAGACATCAATGCATCTATCAACATCAAGAAAATAGCATTGAGTAACTTAAACACCGCAGGAACTGCGGGAAGAGCCGATGGACTCACTGGCACAAGCCAGGGGAACGAAGTAGGAAGCCATCGGTTTTAACCGGTGGTAGTTCACGTAGAGAAGAACTACCGCCTGGATTTTTGCTCCGGCACCCATAAAATGTGACATTACCAAAAGAACTATATACATCTTAATATTATCAGATTTATTATATAATAAAAGGTTGTTATAATATGCAAACTTCACAATTGACCGGCCCGGACATTATCAATATGGCAAAACATGCCATATTAAGCCTTGACAAGAGAGAAGCTGAATGTGCTGCAAGAGAAGCACTGGAAGCAGGTCTTGATCCTATAATGCTTATCGAGAAGGGGTTCGTAGCCGGTATGAAGGAAATAGGGGACATGTTCGAGGAAGACAAGATCACCATGACGCAGATATTTGCAGCCTCAAAAATAATGGATGCCGGTATAAATATTCTCAAACCCTGGATGGACAGCCCCGAACACAAATTCTGCCTTTTCGGCAATATAGCCATGAACGTTTGACAGGTCTTGGGCTTAAGCCCTCCTCAACCTCAGGTCATCAGGGGTTTTACAGCCTCTTTCTCTTTTAAGTGGTATTTTATCAGATCTGATCCTATATAGGTTCTGTTCCTCTTTTTCAGTTCAGTATGTTCATCCATCCCTGTACAAGTATGACCAGAACAATTAAAGGCAGTAAATATCGTACATAGGGGCTGACCCACCTGGGGATTTTCCCTCCTATTCCTGTATTTGCTTCTTCTAAAAACCTGTCCCATCCCCAGCCTCTTTTTAGTGTACAGAACATTACGATCGAGATCGCACCTATGGGGAGGATATTGTTGCTGAAAATGAAATCCTCCAGGTCCAATATCCCACTGCCGGGGCCAAATGGCTGTATACCGCTTAAAGGACCAAAGCTCAATGCACACGGGAGCGAAAGGATGAATATGGCGATGGCATTAATTATAGATGCCTTCCTGCGGTTCCATTTCCACTCATCGATAGTGAAGGCCATTATATTTTCAAATATTGCAATAACCGTTGACATAGCAGCAAAAGATAGGAACGCGAAGAATAGGAAACCCCACGCTTGTCCTCCGGCCATCTGGTTGAATATGTTGGGGAGGGTCACAAAAAGAAGCTGAGGTCCTGAGCCGGGTTCAATCCCGAAGGCAAAAGCTGCAGGAAATATAGCAAGTCCTGCAAGCAAGGCAACAGAAGTATCAAGCGCAACCACATTAATGGCTTCGCCGGGGAGGGATCTCTCCTTCCCTATATAGCTGCCAAATATAGCCATTCCTCCGGCACCTGCACTTAGGGTGAAGAAAGCCTGTCCCATGGCTGCGGAGATTGCGTCCCTGTCAATAAGACTGAAGTCGGGTTCAAGATAAAAACTAATTCCTGCGGAAGCTCCCGGAAGTGTCACAGATTTAAAGACCAGCAGCAGCAAAATCACAAAAAGACCTATCATAAGATACTTGCTTACCTTCTCGGCTCCTTTGCGAAGTCCTTTTGAGCATACCCAGAACCCGGTAAACACGACAAAGGCCATCCAGAAAACAATTTCTATGGTGTTACCGAGGAAAGCCCCGAAAAAAGAAGCTATCTCCTGAGGTCCAAGCCCGTTAAAGTTTCCTGCCATTGAATAATACATATATGCAAGTCCCCAGCCCGCTACAGTAGTATAGAACATAACGAGCAGCACGTTCCCTATGATCCCCATGTATCCGAAAACATGCCATTTACTGCCCGCAGGCTCCAGTTGTCTCATGGCCCCGGCAATGTTCAGCTTACCTGCTCTACCTATTGAGTATTCCATGATGAGGATTGGCAGCCCAAGTAATACGAGAAATGCGAGATAGATCAGGACAAAAGCCGCCCCTCCGTATTGGCCGGTAACATAAGGGAAACGCCATATATTACCAAGGCCTATGGCGCATCCGGCTGATATTAATATAAAGCCGGTCCTGCTTGCCAGTTGTTCCCTTTCCATGTTGAAATGTTCTTTGCCTGTCATTTTTTCTCATCGCTTTCTTTTAAAAGGAAGTGAAAGGTCTTAGAGTCCTTCTTTGTAGTTTTGTCAGTATATAGGAAATAAATATACTTATATTCTACTCCTGTTTCTTAAAATAATCAGTTACACATAGATTCTAAGGAACCTGACATGATAGGAATACTTCAGGCAGTTGGGGTACCTTTTGGTCCAAAATCCATTCTCAAATAAGGAGGACTGACAAGAGGAAATATGGCTTGACATCCTAAATGTCCATTATGGAAAAGTAAAACCTAAAGATATTGAAGAGAAGCACTCTAACCTCTATGCTATTTCAAAGCTTGCTGTTAGCACTCCTAATGTATGGAACAGGTTCAAGAAGCTCAATAAAGGCAAACCTTGGAAGGAGCAGATCAAGCCTTTCAATTTCTGTATGGTTGGCTTTCAGGCAATAGAGGAAGATGGAAAAGCAATCAAACCTCTAGCTCCTTATTGTGACGATCCTCAAACAATAGTGCATGAGCCATTCATTGACTATGAAACAGGAGAGATCATGCAAGGATCACACTATTTCAAGTCGTTGAGTAAAACCATATTACAGTATGCAGAGCACCCTGAACATAAGTTTGAAGGGGATATTGGCATATTGGAGAGAAAACATGTCCATGCAGATGGCATTCTCTACATCGGAAAAGAAGCAAACAATATTGATGAAGAGGAATTAGAGCTTCAGAGAGCCCAGACATTCATTGATGAGGAATCCATTAAACAGAAAATATTGGCTTTGACTCCAAAAGAAGCAAGAGAATATGGAATAATGCAAAGGAGCACCCTCAAGCGAATGAAGGATAGGATTCAAAGTGATGGAAGATTCAATTTCAGGACAAAAGAGGTGAGGAAATTGGTAAGTAGATTTTAACACTTACCTTTTCTTTCATTCTAATTTTTTAAAATAGTAACAAACGTCTCATAGTAGACAAAAATACGATTCAAGGTTGGCTATGCGTAGAAGATGTTGAAAACCTTCATATCAAAAGCTATGATTGTTTTTAGTTAAAAAATATATTGTTAATCAGAATTATTTATCTCATCAAAGTAAAAAAAGTACTCTATTTATATATTATTAATAAAAACATGTGCAATTATTTGGTATGTGATAACATATAAATAATAAATGCTTCCATTTTAATTATTGGTGAGATATAAATGACAAATCAAATTGTTGATGATATATCTTTACGTAAAGTTGCAATAATTGCCGGTTTAAGTTATCTTATCATTTTTGTACTTGGCATTGTAGCTAATTTTGTTGTTCTTATGAATCTGTTTGTACCGGAAAATGCTGCCACAACCGTAAACAACATCACGGCTAATATGAGCCAATTACGCCTAGGAATTCTGGGTTTCATAATCATGGTTATTTTTGATGTGGTTGTGGCTTGGGCACTCTATATTTTTCTGAAACCTGTAAGCAATAGTCTTTCATTACTTGCAGCTTGGTTAAGACTGGTGAATGCAACCATTTTTGGAATAGCTCTATTCAATTTGTTCAGTGTTCTGCGCCTTTTTGGAGATGCCAACTATTTGACACAGCTTAGTACAGGTCAGTTACAGATTCAGGTAATGTCGCTTCTACATGCTTTCAACGACACGTGGTTGATAGGATTAATATTTTTTGGCCTTCATCTTGCTGTGCTTGGTTATCTGATTATTATCTCAGGATATATACCTAAATTTATAGGCATATTGTTAGTAATCGCATCTATTGGATATTTGATTGATAGTTTTGCACATTTCGTCCTGAGTAACTATGCTGATTATGCAGGGATATTTATGATGATAGTTGTCGTGCCAGGAGTCATTGGAGAATTGTCATTTACGTTATGGCTTTTGCTAAAAGGACGAAAACTTGAGTTATAAAAAACTTATAAGGAATTCTGTGGTAGACAATTAGTCCAATTAACCACAAACTTTTCTTTTTTCTATCTGTTGGGTATTGAGATTTTACAAAATAGATGCAGTATTAATTATCGTTGCGTTTTTTGTAGATTACTATATCCCTCCCTTTCTGTGCGAGGAATGAAACTCGAATGCTTATACTAACTTCTTCAGTTTAAGCTTCTCAATCACCAGCTCGGCAGTCTCCTCCAACTGTTTCTTCTTGAGATCGTTCTGCATCTTCGAATAATATTCCGCAATGAAGTCCACAGCTCGGCTCTTGTTGCAATCCTGCTCTCTCATCACCCGATGAAGTACTGCGGTCGTATTCTTGCTCACGGTTGCATAAAGTTTTGGTCTCATGTATTCACCTGGGTCTTGTTCTGATAAGTGCTGACAGGTCCAGCTCCTGTGCTCCAAACCTCGATCTGCTAAGCTCTGAGAGAGCCCACACGAGAGCATCCACGCGGTCCGGGCTACTTCCCTCTCCCGGGACCCAGTCACACATCTGGTCCTCAAGAGCTGAAAAGGATCCCACATGATGTACCTTGCCCTGCTCGTACAGAGCACTGATAGGCTCGGCTCTGGTCTGCTTTCCCCGGCTGGCCCTAACCGACTTATAGGAAACATTCGGATCGATCGTTCGAAGCGTATATTCCACGAGCTCCCCTCCATTGTTCACTTCCCCGATCACCCGATCTGCAGAGTGTTTGTAGTAGGCTGCAATTACCTCCTGCGCCCATTTTTTCGGTGTTGAGTGGATGGTATGGTCCCCCAGCACATAGTACTCCCCACGCTCATCCACAGCTGCAACAACAATGCCTGTGTCATCTGCGGATGAGGAGGACGTGACCGCCGGGTCCACGCCCACAACTATCCTGACCAGTTCAGGAGTTTTCGTGACCTTGTTGTTCTCGATCACATCTCTTGTCCATAGTGCATCCGGGTTGTCGTCCAGGATCTCTGCGTTGAGCTCCTGCCTACCCAGCCGGGTCCCTTCGTATCTGCTGATGATCACGTCGATGAAGGCAGGTGCCAGGTTGGACAGGTTCTCGTAGGTAGACCCTCTTGTCACGTGGGTGCTGGAATCGTTCAAGAGTGCTTTGACAAGTGGAATTGGCCGGGGAGTTGTGGTGATGGCAGCTCTTGGATCATCCCCCGCCCTTAGGCCAAACTGCAGCATATCCCAGGTCCTGTCAGGATATTTCCATGCGGCTATCTCATCACACCATGCAGTGTCGTGCTGTGGACCTCTCAGCCTATCCGGCTCCTCGGCACTGAAAAGCAAAGCATTCGCACCGTTGGGCCAGGTGAGCCTGCGTTTGGATGGTTTATAGACTGGCCGGTTCCAAGGTGGGCAAACTGACAATATTCCAGATTCTCCCTCCACCATGGTATCCCTGGCGTCTGCTGCTGTTGGGGCCACCAGGGCTATCCTGCGAGCCTTGCCGGACTCTACCCTGTCACGGACCCATTCGGCTCCAACTCGTGATTTACCCCAGCCTCGCCCCGAGAGCACCAGCCAATACTGCCAATTTCCTTCAGGTGGCAGTTGGTTGGACCGGGCCCAGAACTTCCAGTCGTATTCTAGCTTTGGGAGCTCCTCGTCGCTGATATCACTCAAGATCTTCTGGCGCTCTGAGCCTGGCAGCAATGCTATTGATTCTGCTAGTGATTCTCTCTCTTGTTTCATCTGTATTGATCTCGACATTGTTCTGGGTCATATTGATCTCAACTTCCCGCCGACCGAACTCAGCAGGACAACTGCGCTCAAGCCACCATGCTGCAGCCTGCCAGGTATGGGGTGCTGCTTTCTGGATGATGGCAACATTCCTGGCAATGGCCTCTGCCCTGGCCTTTTTTGTCTGCAGGTAGAAATCATGATACTGCCCCGTTGTTTCTTGTTCTCCGCGCTTCATCCAGTCGTAATAGGTGGTAGGAGCGATGCCCACAGCATCACAGGCATGGATCACAGGGACACCGGCCTTAAGCAGTTTGATGAGCGGTTCGGATACTTCAGCTATTATTAAGCTGCCCTTTTGTCTTCCCATGTGAATATCTCTCCATTTCGTTTCAGTTCATTGTTGCCGGTCAGATTGACATATCTCTGAAGGATGACATCGACATACCGAGGATCAAGTTCAACTCCGTAGCAGACACGATTGAGTTGATGTGATGCGATCAGTGTCGTGCCAGAGCCGCCGAACAGGTCAAGGACAATATCCCTCTGCCGGGACGAATTACCGATGGCATTTGCAACCAGGACCACCGGCTTTGTGGTGGGGTGAAGCTTAGAGGCTGAAGGCCTGTCAAAGTTCCATAGGTCAGACTGTTTCCTGTCCTCCACCTGGCACAGCCTGGGAGCTCCTTCCTTCCAGCCATACCATATTGGCTCGTACTGGGTGTGGTAGTCCTTCCTGGAGAGGACGAGCCTGTCCTTGGCCCAGATTATCGTGCTGCTCCAGTGGTAGCTGTTCTCCTTGAGGGCCAGCATCATGTTCCCCCATTCCTGAGCCGACATCACAACGTAGGTCGGGCATCCGTCCTTTGAGAACCGATTCATGCACGCAAAGCTTGCCATCATGAATTCTTTGAAGTCCTCTGTTTCCATTGCATCGTTCAGGATACTTCGCTGCTTCCAGGAAGGATGCTTTGTTGCACCATAGTTCACATTCCAGGGCGGGTCAGTGAATATCAGATCGGCCTTTTGCTCACCCATGAGCTTTGCAACCTGGTCCGGGTCAGTGCTGTCCCCGCAGAGCAATCTGTGATCTCCCATCTCCCATATATCTCCGAGAACTGTCACAGGCTCTTCAGGTGGCTCAGGTGGTTTGTCCTCAATGACCTCGACCGGTGTTATCGACCCGAGCAGGCTGTCCACATCATCCAGCGTGTAACCGGTGGCTTCAAGGTCGAAGTCCGGGATCTCCGCGATCTCGTGCAGCAGCCTTGCAAGCATCTCAGTGTCCGTTTCTGCCAGTTCAGCCAGCCTGTTATCGGCAATCACATAGGCCACAGCCTTCTCATAAGGCAGGTCGAGGGCTATTACGGGAACCTCGGTAAATCCCAGCTCAAGGGCTGCCTGGAGCCTTGCGTGGCCTGCTACGACCATATTGTCTGATGCAATTAGGATAGGATTGGTCCAGCCGAACTCTCGTAATGACTTCTTAAGCATGGTCAACTGGCTTTCAGGATGCCTTTTCGGGTTGTTGGCAAATGGTCTCAACTCGCCCACTGGCATAGTAATGACTTGCATTTATTCGCACCTTTTTCCAATGTTCGAAAGATATATCTTTTTCATATGAGTTCGGGTTTTTCTGCCGATGTTGCCGGTCTTCGAATTATCCACTGTTTTTTGAACCACAGGCAAACTTGAGGCCTTCTCGCCTAGACTGACAGGAATCCTGGATGGCCCGAGCTTCTCCCCCCTGACCAATTCCGCCACTTCTTCACATCTGGAGCAGGTGACCTTATCAAGCGGTTCTGTGACGAAGGTCCTCTCCTTGCAATACAGGCACATGCAGGATACTGGAGCAAAGTTCATGCTACCACCCTTTGAATAGCTGGGACTTTGTACCCTGCCCGACATGTCTTACTTTTCTCTAACTCCTTATATATGGAAAAATAAGACATGTATAGTATAATAGGAAATACACGCAAGAAAACAATTCTCAAAATAACCCGGACAAGCCGGGCACAGTGCAAGACGGTCATAGTTTCACCTGCTCGGTCTTGAGCCTTATCACGGGTGCTGCAAAAGCAAAACCGTGTTTCCATGCTCCTGGCAGCTCGTATGTATGTATCCTTACGCCATTCTCATCGATCGGCCTTCTTGCATACACCTCGTACTTGTCCACCGATTGTGTCAACCCGGTCGTTGTCGAGGGTATCTTTCCGGTGTCCACATCATTGGCCAGGGCCCAGCGGAAGATCGAATCAAGCAGGTCTTCCTTTGCGACGTTCACGTTCACACCCTTTCTCTCATGATCGAGACCTTCCTGAAGGAACTGGTATATCGGATCAGAATTGTAGCTCCACATCTCACGAACCTCACCTGCAGAACTTCTGACCACCAGGCCGTTACGTTTGATCTCTATCATTTTCTTTATCACTCTGTATAAAAAGCCAGATAGGTTTTCAGCAGCGAACATCTTCACAGTGAAATCGGGATCCTTCTCAAACCAGTAGGGAAAGAACACGTATTCCCACCTGTCCCAGAAGGCAGTGTCGTTCTTGACCTTCTTATCAAAAGACGGCGGTGCATTGCATGTGAAAACATGTAGTGCTCCAAGTGGGGCCATATATGCCTGTTTACCCTTCTTCTCGATAGAGTGCCACCGCTTGCCAGTAAGTGTTTTGAACGTCCCGGTCTCTGACATGGGGATGTCACTCATATCATCAAAGATATTGAGTGTCTTCCCTTCCAGATTTGCCTTGGCGAATCGGTTCTCGCTGAGTGACTGCAGCGACTCTGCGCTTATGTTCTCCATCCCAAAGACCCGTTCAAGTAACTGAAGGTAAGTGGATTTGCCGGCGTTGGGGTCGCCCTGGATAAGATACGCTTTCTTGTACGGTTCACTTGCCATCTGCAGGAGTGCCTGTGCCGGGATCTGATACAATATGTCAATATGTTCGGGAGCCACGTACTCTGTTACCATCTTTTCGTGGATCTCATCAGACATGGTGCTCTGATCAAAGTCGGCGTGGAGCTTGTAATTGAACATATACCTGGGGTCATGTGACACCAGGTCCACATCGCCTGTATCAAAGCAAAACTTGACCACACCGTTGTTGACAGGGATCATATTGTCTATCTGGTTGAAAGGATACTCGTTGTAGGGTGTCTCATACGTCAGATAATGAATGATCTCACTGGTGACCCTCGACAGGGGCCCGGTGTATCCCACGGTCTTTGCTATGTTCTGTATCTCAGACTTGATGGCAACAAGCCCTTCCACATAGCATCCTTCCTGGTAGATGTAAAGCTGCTCTGCATAGCTTATCACAAGCAATTTCTTTGTGACACCCGCTGCAATACCTGCCAGGTTCAACTTTATATTGGCCTTGCCATTTGCTCCTATATCGACCGAATAGTAGTTCCTGTACTCGTCCTCGACTGTGTCCGATCTGCTGGGGCTATGGAACTGGGAAAGCACGGGGTCGGCTTTTATCGAGGCTGTCTTTGCAGTTGCGCCAGGATCGATCTTTTTAAGTTGATACGCACTGGTCTCCCGATCGAACTCGTTACCAAACGCCATCATGCAGAACAGCATCATCTGCTTCTGGTCAGCGCCGTTTGCCATAAGCTCTGCACAGATGTGCAACATCCTCTGCCTTCCTTCCATGTCCCTGAACACGCTAAGGTCATGATACATAGGATTGGGTATCTTGTTACCATCTGCATCCTTTCCGAGGTCATCTTTTACAAAAACGGACTCAAAGAACTCTTTAAAGGCCGGTCTGCTCCTGTTCAGTGTCATCCGGAGCTCCTGGTAGGTGTTCAGCCATTTCATGAAGCTGGATATCACCTTGTTGGGGATCTGCGGCCTTTTTGTGATATCTCCGTCCATCTTGTAAACACTGCCAGCCTCATGTATCGACGGGCTCATGACGACGTTGCCAGCCTCTCCAAGCAGATCTATGCCCAGTGGTTTGGCGTGCTTTAGCTCCAATGCCGGGTTGAACCTGAACAACCAGTGCCATCTACCAGATGTCCGGTGCTGTTTCACCCAGTCAGATGTATCAACGCCTTTTAAGATGTCGTCCCACATGCCCTTGATATACCAATCAACATCTATTACCATAAGATCAGATGCTTTTCCACACACTGCACCGATGTTATAGTCCTTCTTGACAAAATAGTTGTCAAGCTCCTCATCAGAAGGGTTTGTGGCCAGCTTCTGCCATCTGGAAAGCAGTGGACGCTTTCCTGGAGATGGCTTGTGGTCCTTTGGTGAGGAAAGTGGGTGAACGATTATCCCCGCTGCCCTATATTTTTTGGCAGCATCTATGATCTCTTCCATCAAACCCCTCCGCAATTCTCTTTTCTCATCTGTTTGACATCGACTATCATGCCCGCACCTCCACACCACTGCTGCTGATACCCATATCCGCGATCTTTGTCCGGTGGCCAACGGACCTGCTGCGAAACGCACTGATGCGAATGTTGGTATATGCTGGCTTGCGGTCCACAATCTCGGTCTTCCAGATCTCTTTTGCGCAAAACTGGCTCTTGTCACCAAATGGTC
>NZ_JADQBZ010000009.1 GCF_016278365.1 Methanolobus sp.
AAAGCCGGGTGTATGTTTATGAACAAAATAATGCCAATACCCGATAGAAGCAAAATGCAGAATATATATGCCGCAGATTTTTTAATTTTGTTCATTCCCCACCTCTATAAACTCGTTAATCTCTGATCATTTTCATTATTATTCCTGCTTACATAAAAGCACTAACATATTTCAAATAACAAAAATTGGTTCAATACCCAGAAATCTGCAATAATCTATTATGAGCGCACAGTTTTCTAGTGAGGTTGCAGAGTCTTTCAATTGGGTTCATATTCGGGCTGTGCGGTAGAATAAATAGAAATCTTCATCGATGGATCTCTATTCGAATATGCTCAATTGCTTTGGAGAAATCGCCAATAGTTAAACGTTTCAGATTGCTGATTATGTGTGCTCTTATTAGGGAGTATTGATGTCGGATTCGTAGCAATAAATGTCTGGTTAGTGACATAGCTGATTGTGCAAACGAAACCTTGGTATAACCACAGGGAACACAGGAATCGGGCCAAGGGGGCCGCTTATTTCTCTTGGCATTTTTTCCTTCTCTGTTATTATGTATTCCCTGCGGTCCCGGCTAGATAGCTGCCTGAAAAACCCAAGTATGAGAATGCGAAACAGGCATTTGAAAAAGGAGTAAACAGTTTCCTTTAGAGAAATTCACCTGTACACTACAACAGTTTTGGCTGCCATGTCATAGATTCCCTGCTTCTTCTCGGTGAAAATGATAGTCAGGTAACCAATCAAGAACACGCCGGTTATAAGTTTCAGGAAATATCTCAGGAACGATCTTGCAAAAGATATTCTATTGCCTTCAATATCTGTCACTTTTATCCCGACTATTTGTTTTCCTGGAGTTCCCTGATAGGCTGAACTCTCAAACCAGATGTAGTAAAAAGCGGAAATAGCCACGGCAATCAGATCTAATGTGAGATCTGAGATTGGCAAAGTAATAAAAAGTGAGAGTATGCCTGTAGATATGCCATAAATAAAAGAAAAAACGAACACTATTAGTGTATCAAATCCCAAGGCAGTAAATCGTTTCCAAAAGGTTGCGTAAGGTGATGAATCCGAGTTCATCTCAGAAGCAAACCTCATATTCTTACCACAATTGATACATGAAGTCGCAACATCTGCATTTTTTGCACCACAGTTTTGACAATACATTCGAAAAACTCCTGCAAAGGAGTAGAAATAATCTTATATAAACTTTATCATTTTATTCTATGCTTCAAAATAGAATCTCATGTAACCTGTGAGAAATATTCATGTGATATAATAATATTGATTGTCTTGTGTTCCCAAAACATCCCATACCCTGATTCCTGTGTTAAGGGGGCGGTTTTGTGGGGAAGAGAGGAAAGGATTATGGATTTCAGGAGGTTCCTGACACAATGTCAGTTCTGATGTAAATAGCAAATGCAAAACATTATATTTTATTAAATAAATATTAATTGAAGATATTTCTAATCTGTTATCTGAAAGGCGATATTATGTCAAAATACGCAATAATCTTTGCAGCAGTCTTTGTCGGGGCTGTGTATCTGCTTACACAAGAACCACTCGCTGCCCTGGGAGCCGCAATTGCATTATCCATCGGGGTCCTGCTCTATTACAAGAACCTCAACGACAGCTGGAAAGGCACCATTACGGAACTGAAAGAGGAAAAATACCTGCAGAAGGAATATGATTCCAATAACAATGCCACAACTTACGAAGCATACAAGACCTATGCATATATCAGGCAGGACAACGGCAAGGTCAAAAAAATGGAACTCGGCCCGGAATGGAAAGCAGGCGACATTATAGAGAAAAGAAAAGGGGAATACAATTTCAGGAAGCTGAACTGAACTACTCTTTCTGTATTCATGCATATCTTTTTTCCCTAAAGCACATCCCTGCTTCTCTTATTCTCGGCCTCAGGCATATCAGACAGAATCCGGGTAAAACAAAGATTATTACGGAAAGTCTGTAAATAATCATTTAATAACCAAGAGTTACTAAGTCTCAGTAAATAATGAACGGGAACAAGAATATGTTATACAGGACAATGCCAAAGAACGGAGACAAGTTATCAGTGCTGGGTTTTGGCGCCATGCGTCTGCCAATGAACAAGGACGGGAGCATCGATGAGGAAAAGGCCATGGCACAGGTGCGTTATGCAATAGATCATGGTGTGAATTATATTGACACTGCGTGGCCATATCACATGGGGGAAAGTGAGCCTTTCCTTGCACGTGCACTTGCGGATGGTTACAGGGAAAAAGTGAGACTTGCAACAAAACTGCCCCAGTGGATGGTTCAGAAGCATGAGGACATGGACCGCTTCCTTAATGCCCAGCTTGAGAAACTCAATACCGATCATATAGATTATTATCTAATCCACAGCCTGGTGGGCAGCAGCTGGAAAACTATCCGGGATCTGGGTGTTACCGAATTCCTTGACCGGGCAAAAGCCGACGGACGCATCATCAATGCAGGTTTTTCCTACCATGGCGCTGCTGAGGATTTCAGGGAGGTTGTGGATGGCTACGATTGGGATTGCTGCCAGATACAATATAATATCCTGGACGAGAACATCCAGGCAGGAAAAAAAGGACTTGAGTATGCTGCTTCCAGGGGTCTGGGTGTCATCATCATGGAGCCTCTGCGTGGCGGCAGTCTGGCAGGAGATGTACCGTCTGCAGTGGAAGAGATATGGAATGAGGCGGATATCAGGCGCAGTCCTGCGGAATGGGCGCTGCTCTGGGTATGGGATCATCCGGAGGTCACGGTCGTGCTTTCAGGTATGAATGAGCAGTCACAGGTAGTGGAGAACCTGAAGGTTGCTGATATGGCTTATCCGAACACTCTTACCGGGAAAGAGCTTGAGCTCATAGAGAGGGTGGCTAAAAAGTACAAGGAGCTCATGCAGATCGATTGCACCGGGTGTGGATATTGTATGCCGTGCCCTGAGGGAGTGGATATCCCCGGCTGCTTTGAAACCTATAACAAACTCTACATGTTCGGTGATGAGGACAGGCTGAAAATGATGTATGTAGCCAAATTTGGCGGCATCTTCAGGGGCAATGATACTAATTTTGCTTCACAGTGCGTGCAATGCGGAAAATGCCTGGACATCTGTCCGCAACATCTGGATATACCCGCTCTGCTTGGGAAGGTCGCGGAGGAGTTCGAAGGGCCGGGACTGGGAGAGAGGATGGAGCTTGCAAGGCAGCTGTTCATGAAAGAATAAAGGATGGATTTATGAACTACACCATCGAGGAAAAGCTCCCGTCAGTTGAAGAGTACATCCACCTGCGGCAATCGGTAGGCTGGCCCTGCCCCGGCAACAGGTCAATAGAGAAGAGTCTCAGTAATTCCATATATTGCGTTTGCGCTGTTGAGAATGACAGGGTCATAGGTATGTCCCGTCTGGTAGGAGACCACAGTTTTATCTATTTCGTTGCAGATGTCATCGTATTGCCTGAGTATCAGAACCAGGGAATCGGCACCTCTCTGATGGAGCGGATAATGTCCTACCTGAAAGGGAACGTGCAGGAATATTCTTACATCACCCTGATGTCAGCAAAAGGAAAAGAGGCCTTTTACGAGAAGTTCGGATTTTTCAAAAGGCCGACTGGTGATTATGGTTACGGAATGATGGTGGAGCTTTAAGAGGCTAGAGTCCTGTTCCTAGGACCTTGACCTGATTCTTCTTTTCTCCCATAAGGGCAGACATACAAACACAACCCGCACACAGGTATCTTTCCTTTGTCCTTCATCCAGTTGAAGTAGTCTTCACACTTCCTTGCATCATACCTGTACTCCCTGCTCTCACTTTCGACAAAGTCCCTTCCGGTGAAAGCCTTAACAGGACAGATCTTCACGCATTCATTGCAGGTGCCGCACTTGCTCTCTATTCTGCTGCCGGTGGGCGTGAGGGGAGCATCCGTCAGTATCGTTACCCATCTGACTCTTGGCCCGTTCTCCGGGGTTATCAGGAGGCAGCTTTTGCCTATCCAGCCCAGACCGGCCAGGTGAGCACCCAGCTTGTGGGAGAACTGAGCGCAAATCCTTTAGTCATCGATCCTTTCAGATGCCGGAAGAGGCAATGCCCTGTGACCTCTTTCCTGGATATGGCTGCTCAGGACCGAAGCTATCAGGTCGAGCCTTGAATTGATCACGTTATAGGCGTGATGCCTGTAATTAAGGGCCACAGACCTCTCTTTCCTGTGCGGGAGCCTGTCGACTATCGGATCTATCAGTTTTATTCCAAGCGAAACTGCATAAGGGTATGCGCGTAACTCCTTTCCTCCCTGCTCTACGATAAATTCTTCTGCATCTGACAGGTCCGATACACCAAAATAGTAGACGCCATTTTCTTGGGCAATTTTGTTTAGCTCTTCCTGGAGATTCACAAATCTACCTCCAATATGGATGACATTTATTTCTTAATGTTTATATCATTAATACCTACAGCCTTTACAAAGTTTTCTATAAGCAGTTCCCCAAAAAAATAGAGAGGCCTTTTTGAAATGAACTCTTTCAAAGGCCTGTGGATGGAAATTTATCTGGTAATTGTTGAGTTGTGAGCTGAAACAGCATCTGCTGGTTTCAAATCGGAGCCACTTTTTCAGTCCCCGTTCTCTTTCTTCAGATAGGTGAGCGCTTCCTGCGTGCTATCAAAGATAAGGACCTCTTTATTCTTTATCAGTTTCCTGAACTCCTTGTCAATATCCAGCTTGCTCATGACCTTGGGTTGTACCGACGTGATGTAAACCTTCTGTTTCATCTTCCTGCTGGAGTGGATGAAACTTCTCAGCCGCTCAAGACCGGTGGTATCTATGAACGGGACGTAACGCATGCGCAGGATAATGTGGGGTTTGCTGATGCTGATGTGCTCGTTGATCTTGCTCTCAAACACGTTCATGGCACCGAAGAAGAAGGGGCCATTAATTGTATAGACCGAGACGTTCTTCTCAAGATACGGATCTGCAAAGATGGTTGCATTGATTCCTTTTGTCCTGTCGTAGTTCTCCATGCTGTGGATGTCGATGATATTCGTCATTCTGATGAAGAGCAGGATTATTGACAGGAACATACCCATCTGCACGGCAAATACCAGGTCAGTGAACACGGTGAGGAGGAAGGTGGCAAGCAGTACGGCTGTGTCCATCTTACTGATATTCATAATGGTCTTGAACTCGGTCAGGTTGATCATCCTGACAGATACCAGTATCAACACACCTGCAAGATACGCCTTTGGTATGAAAGCAGCTATCGGCCCGAGGAAAAGCAACACTGCCAGCAGGATCAATGCGTGTATGATACCTGACATCTGGGTTTTTGCACCTTCCCTTATGTTGACAGCGCTCCTTGCGATGGCGGCCGTACATGGGATACCTGAGAAAAAGGGCAGTATTATGTTCGCTATTCCCTGTCCCAGTAGTTCCCTGTTGCTGTCATGCCTGGTATTCGTCATACCGTCACAGACAACCGCACAAAGAAGAGCCTCTATGGCACCAAGCAGTGCAATAGTAAGAGCTGCGGGCAGTACGGCCATGACAAGGTCAACATTCAGAGCTATCATATTTATGCTGGGAAGCTCTGTGGGTATCGTTCCGACAAGGGGCACTTCCAGGTTAAGATTGTATGTCAGTACCACTGCCAGGAACAGGGCTATTATGGAAGCAGGCAGACTGCTCAAGTATCTCAATTTTGACAGGAGCCCTGGCAGACGAATCAGGAGCAGGATAGTTCCGATGCATACCAGCACCGCTGTCATGTCTATTATATCAAGCCTTGTGTATATCTCATAGGCAGTTTCCCAGACACGCTCTCTTGCCGGAATGACCATGCCAAGAGCATTGGGTATCTGTCCTATGAGTATTATCGCACCGATACCGCTGGTGAATCCCGAAATAACGGGCAGTGGTATGTACTTGACGACCTTCCCAAGTCTGAGAAGTCCGAAGAGTATCTGGAAAATGCCTGCCAGGAACCCTGCAAGCAGCAGCCCTTCAAGTCCGAAGCTGTGTACTGTTGAAAGGATGATGACTGTCATGGCACCGGTAGGCCCGGTGATGGAGTATCTCGAACCGCCTACGGAAGATGCGAGCATTCCCGCTATCACGGCTGTGTATAGGCCGAGAACAGGTTCGACACCTGAAGCCATAGCAAAGGCAATGGCAAGAGGAAGCGCTACGATGGCGGTAATGAAACCGGCCTTGAGATCGCTGGAGAACGACTCTTTGAAATATCGGGTAATTGTTTTTGTTGTTTGCATTATATCAAGCCAGCTGACCTGAAGTCAAAATTCGACTGATAGAACGCATTAGAGACAAGACCCTGTATATATACTTTGTTACATATGAAAATTTATGATAAACTGCCGTGTCATTATTGGATGGCTGAGCTAGGTCAAACAGCTTTGAACACAGATTTAAACCCTGCTCGAAGGACACAACCTGTTGACCACACATACCTCGCACTTTGGCTTGCGCGCCACACAAACACTGCGCCCATGCAGTATCAGTGTCATGGAGAGCGCCTCCAGTTCTTCTCTTTTTGCGATGGCCATCAGGTCCTTCTCGATTTTCCCCGGGTCCTCGTGCCGGGTGAAGCCCAGGCGGCGGGACAGGCGTTTGACATGGGTGTCCACTGCAATGCCCTCTATCTTGCCAAAGGCCCTTGAGAGCACTATATTAGCGGTCTTGCGGCCCACCCCGGGAAGCTTCAGCAGGCTTTCCATGGTATCTGGCACTTGGCCGTTGAAGTCTGAAAGCATCAGCTGTGCGCTGGCGATGATGTGCTTTGCTTTCTGGTGGTAGAAACCTGTTGAGTAGATTTCCTTTCCGAACTCCCGGATATCTGCGGCGGCATAATCTTCTACGGTGTGGTAATTCCTGAAAAGGGATTGTGTGACGACATTCACCTGGCGGTCTGTACACTGGGCCGAGAGGATGGTAGCCACAAGCAATTCAAGCGGGTTGCTGAAATGCAGAGCTGGAGCCGCGCTGGGATATTCCTTTTTCAGCAGCTCAAAGATACGGTCAAAGTTGTCAGTATTGTCAGGCACATTCGTCGGGAGCTCAGAAGTCATGCATCCATATAGGAAACAATAGTTCTTATGATTTTTTCAGAACCCTCTTACTTCCACTCGAAAATAAAATAATAATGTATTAATAGAAATTCTCTGAATGGCATGTAGAATAAAGTTGATCTAAAAAAAGTAGTAAAGAAGAGCGGGTCGATTACAACCCGAACTCTTCAATGTTCTTATCCGCAAGAGCCTGTATCTTTGCAATCTCTTCAGCCCCGCCTTCCATAGTAAAGAGATGTTTGAAACGGCGCTGCATCTTTAGATATTCCTCGACAGGCTTTTTATTATTGCCTATCTTGCGTACCTTGGTCATTTTGCCGTCTTCCACTTCGAACAAAGGCCACAGGCCTGTCTGCACAGCCATCCTGGCGACTTCGACAGTCTTGGAAGTATCGAATCCCCAGCCAGTTGTACATGGCGCATGGCAGTGTATGTATGTCGGGCCTTCGATCTCGGTCGCTTTCTTGACCTTGGCGATCATGTCCTTGGGGTATGCAAGGGACGTTGTGGCAACATAAGGTGAACCGTGCGCAAGGATTATTGCAGGCATGTTCTTCTTTGGCCTTGGGTTTCCAAAAGAAACCTTACCTGCAGGACTTGTAGTTGTGGAAGCGCCATAAGGGGTGGCTGCACTTCTCTGCACACCTGTGTTCATGTAGGCCTCATTGTCTATACATACGTAGGTGATGTTATGCCCTCTCTCAAAGGCACCGGACAGGGCTTGCAGCCCGATATCCATGGTAGCACCGTCGCCACCCATTGCGATAACTTTTGTGCCCTGTTTGCCAAGAGCTTTAAGTCCGGCCTCTATGCCTGAGGCAACAGCACTTGCGTTCTCGAAAAGTGAGTGTATCCAGGGTATATCCCAGGAAGTCTCAGGGTAGGGAGTTGTCATAACTTCAAGGCACCCGGTGGGGCTTACTACAATACAGTCCTCTCCGGCGCCCATGAGGGTGAACTTTGCGGCCATTGCATCACAGCAGCCTGCACATCCCCTGTGTCCCGGGGCTAACAGTGATATTGATTTCATATCAGTTCCTCCTTCAGGTCAGTGAATTGGCTTTCTATCTTGATACCCGATCTCATTACTTCTTCTGCATCAGATACGATCTTTTCAATAGTGCTCATGGGTATGTCACGTCCGCCCTGGCCTATCATGTAGCCGATAACAGGAACATCGATATCGGTGTTGTAAAGGACCGATTTAGTTTCAATGAACAGGGCGCCTGCATTCATACCAAGCGAGATGTTCTTGTCAAGCACAACAACTACCTTAGCATCCTTAATGACATTCATTATGTCCTGGGCCGGGAAAGGTCGGAAAGCCCTGACCTTGAGCAGTCCTATCTTAACGTTCTTCTCCCTGAGGCGGTCAATGACATCCTTGATAGTTCCGATAATGGAGCCCATAGCCATTATTATGATGTCTGCGTCCTCGGTCTGGTATTCATCGATAAGCCCTCCGAAGTACCTGCCGTACATGTCGTAGAATTCGTTTGCGACATCCTCTATTTTCTTGAGTGAGTTCTGCATGGCACGCTCCTGCTGGTATCTGAACTCAGTGTAGAAGTGCGGGTCTGCGAATGCACCGAATGTCATGGGATTCTTCGGGTCAAGGATACGCTCCGGCCTGAAAGGTGGCAGGAACTCGTCAGTGATATCCTGTTCAAGGAGCACCAGAGGCTCATAGACATGTGAAAGGATGAAACCATCCATACAGGTCATTGAAGGCATCATTATATCCCTGTCTTCGGAAATCTTGAAAGCCTGTGCGGTCATATCGGAAATTTCCTGAATGTTTTCGGCGTAGAGCTGGATCCATCCCGTGTCCCTCTGGGATATGGAGTCCTGGTGATCATTCCATATGTTGATCGGAGCACTGACTGCCCTGTTTGCAACTGTCATAATTATCGGAAGTCTCATACCGGCCACGTTGAACAGAACCTCGTGCATGAGTTCAAGTCCCTGGGACGTTGTGGCTGAGTAGGACCTTGCTCCGACTGCTGATGAGCCCACCAGTGCTGAAAGTGCTGAGAACTCAGACTCCACGTTGATGTACTCGCAGTTTGGTATCTCTCCATCTGCCATGAACTTGGAAAGATCTTCCACAATATGTGTCTGTGGGGTGATAGGATATGCGGAGATTACATTTGGCCTGCAGGTCTTGACTGCATGTGCAACAGCATAGGAACCTTCGACAACGACCATGTTTTTCTTATCCGTCTTCATTTCATGAGTCATTATTTTTCCTCCAGGACCATTGTGATAGCGCTCTTGGGACACTCGTTGGCACATATACCGCATCCTTTGCAGTAATCATAATCAAATTCGAAGTAGCCGTCTTCTCTTGGTTTCACTGAACTGTCAGGGCAAAGCAATTCGCATAACTTGCATTTTATGCATTTGTCGTAATCGTAGACAGGCTTGAAGGTCCTCCATCCACCGGTCTTATTGACCCTGCTGGTACCTGCCTCACAAACGGCTCCGGGAACTATTTTCACTTCTGACCCTCCATCATCTTGTACGCTTCCATAATCGCCTGTGCGTTCCTATCTCCGACTTTGCCCGGGAATCTTTCCCTGACCGCTTCCATAATTGACTCGGGTCTTATCTCACCCGTGGCACCGGCAAAAGCGCCAAGCAGCACTGTGTTAACGATTGGCATTCCAATGATATCGAGTGCTATCTTTGTAGCATTCACTGTCATTATCTTTGCCTTTGTATCAAGCTTGAATGTTTCCGGATCAAAGTCACTGTTAATAATAAGGATCCCATCAGCCTTCAGGCCACTGGCCACATCGACAGATTCCAGTAATGTGGGGTCCTGTACGATTACGTAATCAGGCTCGTAGATCTGGCTTCTAAGTCTTATTGGAGTATCATTTATCCTGGTAAAAGCCTGGACAGGTGCTCCCCTTCTTTCCACTCCGAAAGCTGGGAAAGCCTGGCTGAACTTATTGTCCGCAAAAGCAGCAACAGCTAAAAGCTCAGCAGCTGTGACCGAACCCTGACCTCCCCGGCCGTGTATTCTTATTTCTTTCATTGTAGAACTCTCCATACTGGTATGATGACAAATCAGTGATATGGCAAGGCAATTTTTTGGAAGTTGCTCTCTTCAAGCTTCCGCACAATGACAGTTTTTAGGCAATGTGACTTCCTGCACATCTTTTTTTCGCCATCTGTCGCCAAATGCCATGTTTAATTGTGTACAATCGATTAATGACTATTTAGTCTTTCGGTAATTTACAGCGTGAATTTAATTAAAATCATTTTTATTTATATAAGGTTAAAAAGACAATAATAAATTTTCATTATGCATCGGCACACATTTCTCTCACACTTTCTATGATTCCTTCAATATCCTTTGCATCTGCAATCCTGTTCCTGATGTTCTTACCCCCGCGAATTCCCTTTGTGAACCATTGGGCATGAGACCTCAGATTGACCGTATCTGTCAGATCATATTCCTCAAGAAGTTTCAGGTATTTCTCAAGGTCCGCAGTCCTCTGACTGCACTCATTATATTCCAGTATTTCCCCTGTCTTCAGGTAGTGAGAGATCCTCCTGAAGAGAAAAGGATTCCCCATTGCCGCCCTTCCTATCATAATTCCGTCACAGCCGGTGTACTCAAGAGTTTCTCTTGCAGATGTCTCATCAATGATATCACCATTGACGATAACAGGTATGGCTACTTCGCACTTGATTCTCTTAGCATATTCATGGTTGGCTTTTCCGGCGTACTGTTGCTGTTGTGTCCTGCCATGGACAGTTATTGCACATGCACCTGCTTTCTCGATAAGGCCTGCTATCTGTACCGTTCTCTCTATATCTTCCAGCACGCGTATCTTTGCTGTTACGGGCGTGGAGACTGTTTCGCAGAGCTCCTTCACGATACTGTATATAAGTTCAGGTGATTGTAACAGGGCTGCCCCGGATCCGTCTTTTACGAGCAAATGGGCAGGACAGCCGAAATTGACATCTATTATATCGGGCTGGTATGTTTCCTCTATCTTCAGGGCTGCCCTGGATATGATGTCAGGAGAATTGCCGAATATCTGTATCCCGAAAGGCTTCTCGTCCTTACAGCTTAAACCCCGGCTGAAGGCTTTTGAGCTTTCATGGATAACAGCATCAGAACTTATCATTTCTGAATAGGTCATTGATGCGCCGTAGTTCCTGCACATCAGGCGAAAAGGAATGTTTGTAACATTTGCCATGGGGGCAAGAAAGATATTTCCGGGAAAATGCACTTTTTCTATCTTCATGCGGTCCTTCTTGGTCCTTTATTTTTTCATAGTAATGTCATTTGTAACAGTTTCATGACAAGATCGCAGAGTATCTGTGAATGTTGTATCGATGGGGATACTAATATATAAGTAGAATGTATGGGAAAAGACCTATACAACAGGATATCGAAAAATTCTTTTACAAATTACTATCTACAAATTATGACAGGTTATTAAATGACGAAGATTTTAGCTTTTGTAGGTATGCCGGCTTCAGGAAAGTCAGAGGCATCTTCTGTATTGCGCAATAAAGGTATCACCGTGATAAATATGGGTGATGTCATTCGGGAGGAAGTAGTGCGCAGGGGCCTTGAACCGACGGATATGAACACAGGAGGTATTGGCACCGAGATGCGTGAAAAGGAAGGCCGTGCAGTGGTAGCCAGACGCTGTGTCCCGAAGATCAGGGCTACAGGCGAGGATCTCATTGCTATAGACGGTGTAAGGAGTGTTCCTGAGGTCGAATGCTTCAAAGAGGCCTTCGGAAATGATTTCACACTGGTTTCCATTGATTCCGACCTTGATACGCGCTTCATGCGGGTGAAAGCACGTGGCAGGAGCGACGATATGCAGGATATCAGTGCCCTGAAAGTGAGAGATGAGCGCGAACTTGGCTGGGGTATGGGAGAAGCTATGAAAATAGCTGATGTGGTGATCACCAATAATGATACCTTGGAAGAATTCAGGGAAAAGATCGCAGCACTGGTGGGACGGGCACAATGATAAAAACCACAGTTACGGCAAAGGCCAATCCAACTGAAGACAGGGAAGTGGTGTATGAAGCTATAAAGAAGATGTTCCCGGAAAATGAGCCCATCTATGAGGAACTGTCCGAGCACAGCGGCACCTTCTCACTGGTAGGCGATATTCATTCTCTTGTGAATATCCATTATCAGATAAGACAGGAACAGATCATCGACACGGCACGCACCCAGTTGTCCAAGAGCGTTTCAAGAGATGGGAAATCGACCTTTTTTATCCTCAGCAAGCAGGTGGCTACCGTAGGGCGCCTGAATTTTCCTGCACAGAAGGAACCACTGGGTTCAATAGAAATAAGCATCGAGGCAGACTCACCTGAAGAGCTTGTGAGGTTCTTTGACTGGCTGACGCCTCCCACGGAGAACGGCATACCCGATTTTGAGTTAGATATAACAAGTGTTTGAGGCTTACTGATCATGAGGATAAGGAACCTGAGCTTCTCAACCCGTTCGATTGTGGGCCCGTCCTTTGAATGGGTAGCTGAGCTTGAGGATATGGGTTATTCCGGCTGGGAGATGGTCCAGGAAGGCTCCCAATGCCTGACTCCCGGGAATCTCGGACACGTCCGGAATATCCTGGAAACCACAGGCCTGCAGCTGAGTATCCACCTGCCTTTTTCCGATATGAACCTTGCAAGTCTCAATCCCGGCATCCTGGCTGAGATCATGCGCCAGATGCAAGGTCACCTGGAACTTGCTTCCGGCCTTGCCGGGATTGCCGTACTGCACCCCGGCTACCTTTCCCCATACGGTGCAAGACTGCCTGAGAGATGCTGGCAGACAAGCATATCCTCCATGCAGGCCCTGTGTGATTTTTCAGCGGATCTGGATATTGTTATTGCTATTGAGAATATGCCAAACCTCCCCAAGATATTTGGCAAATATCCCGACGAGATGGTGGATATGATCGACCAGGTGGACAGGAAGAATGCAGGCATGACCCTTGACCTTGGACATGCCAATACCATGGGTCTGGTAGACGAGTTCCTTGAGAAGTGCCTGGATAAGATAAGCCACGTGCATATCCATGACAACCATGGCAGCCATGATGAGCACCTTCCTCTGGGACAGGGCAGCATCGACTGGAAAATGGTCATGGAAAAACTTTCCGACTATAAGGGACTCATGGTCACTGAGATGAGCAGCCTTGAGGAAGGTGCACAGTGCATAGAATATCTCAGTAACATCAGTTAATAAAAAAATTCACCTGTTAGCTTATTTGTTCTCCTCTTCCAGCCTGCCGTGCCTTCTGTCTATCTCATCCATCATATCCAGCATCTTACGTACGGCTGTCCTTATGGCATCTGCCTGGGATACGAATTTCTTATCATTGCCGACATGACGGTTGAGGTCGTCAAGGAGTTCCTGAGGAATATCAAGACTTACTTTTGGCATGTTCTCACCTTTTTCAAGAAAATAAACCACATTGAACTGATTGGATTTAATGCTTTAGCAACCACGTTCAGAGATCATAGTAGGAATATCACTAAAGAAGAAAACAAAGAATGGAATAAACAAAAATCTAATACAAATCTGATACTGTGTATTATAATTTTAATGCGAGCCGGAAGGGAGTTGAACCCTTGGCCTACGGATTAAGAGTCCGTCGCTCTGCCTGGCTAAGCTACCGGCCCGCGTTGAATAACTAACTGAGCGAGACTTCCATACGTACTTTCCTCATATATACGTTTCGGTGAAGATGAATGAGGCATGAATTTCAAACATGCCTCACCACACACTTTGACAGTCCGATGATCTCCACCATGTCACTGTTGTCGGGGCTCTGCACTATCATCTGCCCTTTCTTCAGGTATGGGATGCGCTTCTCAAACTCTTTTTTGACCTTCATTGTACCGATGGCTGCGTCATTGCTGAGATTAAGGATGATACGCGTGTTAATTTGCTTGAAGACGGTATCATCGATGTCCTGTGGATCCTGGGTAATAAGGAAAAGTCCTAAACCTTCCTTTCTGCCCTGGCGGGCAGCATCGGCAAACTTGGAGATGAGTTTCCTTGAATGCTCACCGGATGCGCCGGCAAGGTAGCGGTGGGCCTCGTCAAGGCCCAGGATTATGGGCGTTTCCTTGACCGCAGCATCTCCGGATGTGCTCAGTTTGTTATCCACTATCGTGCTCATCAGGGTGAGTGTGATCAGGTCGCGTATCCGGGAGCTTGTAATGTATTCTGTTGGGAAGACGCTTACCTGGCCCGGCTTGAATATCTGGCCCAGTATCTCGCTGATAGGTCTTGCCGGCTGGTCGAACACCCTTGCAAGGGTGCGGTTCTTCACCCTGCGGACAATGCCGTCAAAGGAGGATTCGTGTATCTTACCGCTTTCCACGTAATGGTCCCTGGTTCTGTCGTCCCCGATAAAGTCTGTGAAGCCGTTGTAAGTGTGCTGACCAGTCTTCTTGAAGTAATCGTCCAGCAGCAGGTCAACACCAACGTACTGGAGCTCGGTCATGCCCACCGGTGCAATAAGCCATGAATTGTAGCGTACCATCTCAAAAGGTATAGTGAACTCTACCTGCTCCGCTCTAGACCTGCCTTTATAAGCCTCTCCATCCACCTTTGCAACAAAGGTCCGCGTGTTTTTGCAGGCCCCGAAATTAACCTTCTCTGCCCTGAAAATGAAATTATCATCTGTGGCCAGCTCGGGATTGTCTTCGAACATCTGGGAATATTCATCCTGAGGGTCCATGATAACAAGACAGGGATTCTTCCTTTCCTCTGAGCCCCGCAGTTTGTACCTGTTATCATCGTTCATGAACTGGCGCAGGATGTTCTTCGTAAGGAAGGTCTTTCCGGTACCGGTACTGCCACAGACCAGCATGTGCCTGAATATCAGGGGATCGCCCATGGAATAATCGTTCCTGAGATAATAAGGGACAGTGGGCGGTACTGCATGGGTTTTGACAAGCTCCCCGCCCACGCTCAGGTGTCCAAGGAATATTCCTTCCCCGGGAATGTTAAGCCCGGTCTGTATCTTGGCCTTCTCGGTAACGGGCATTATGGGTGTGTTAGGACGCGGTATCCTGTCCCCCATCCTTCTTGCAAGGAAACTGCCATTCTTTGTTTTCTGCTCGTAGAGTATGCATATAGGATCAAGACAGGCCAGGAATTTGTAGTCGACTTCGTCCGTATCGTTGAACTGAAGCATTCTCCGTGAGTGGATCTCAGTGGCATCATCCACTGAATATTCCTGGACGTATTGCAGTTTCCATATCCTGGCAAAAAGATCCTCGTCTCCGTAAGGTACTATGACATAGGTCCCAAGGCGCACGTTCCTGCGACAGGAAGTTGTGATATATCCTGTTATCTTTGCCCCGGTGTCTGTTATTTCCAGAGGCTCAAAACCGGTTGTGATAATCCCAAGAGCGCTTTCGGATCCATTGCCTGATGCACTTTCTGTGACACTGTCGCAGGGCTCATAATCCTCAAAAGGGTGCTGTTTATCCTCAACGGGAAGATTTTTTTCCCCGGAATTGTTTTCATTGGTCCTTATAACCACTTTTGTTGTTCCGGTGCCGCTGCTGACCCTGGAAACAAAAGAAAGTATATCCTCATCTCTCATCCGTTTTGCCCCATCTTATATCGTTATAGGTTGTGTCTATCCTTGAATTCCTGAATCTGTCTATTATCAGGCGTTTCTCAGATATCTGTATCTTTGCCAGGGAATCAGCCTTTGCCAGGGTCCTTGGTATGCCGTTCAGTGCTATGTCATAGAGTACTTTTCTTGTGATAAGGTTCCTCATTTCCTCGTCCTTCACAAGGCCGTAGGGAGACTCTATCTTGAATATCGTGTTCATGGAAGGCACCAGGACCATAAAGAACGCAAGTGCATAGTCCTCTGCAGGGAACTTGTGGTTAAGCTTATCCCTGACAAGAGGTGATGTGGCATTCAACATTTTCTCATAGAACTGGTTTGGCTGCATGAACCAGTTAGTATACATTATATATTTTCTTGCATCAGAGCCCCTCATGCCTGCTCTCTCCGGGGACAGCGCATTCTTGAAGAATTGCGCATCCAGCAGCCAGGGCAGATCAAGTTCCTTTTCCTGTTTTTTCAGGGCCTGCATCACCTGCATGTCCTCGGGGTTCTTGACAAAACCCACCAGAGGCCTGCGCTTTTCCATGTGGTGATCCATGATGTCAATGTAGTTCTGCATGATCTTCGTGCAATGGGGATCGGTGCGTACCTGAATATCTTCCGATGGCACAACCATCCAGTACATCAGTCTCTTGGGATATATGGGGCCGTCCATTATGAAGAAACTGCCATCCTCCATCCGCTCACGCATCCATAATATATGCTCGGATTCGCAGAGATACAAAGCGATATCATGCAGCATATCGTTGACTTTCTTATTCAGTGTACCCGGCTGGATGCGTATTATCTTCTTGCGTCCCGCCCCGGAATCGAAATATTCCCATCCCGGGATAGTACTGATCGCGACCTTCTGGCTGGCAGTGTATGTAGCTGCCACTATGGTGCGCATATTATGTGTATCCAGGTTTGTAGGTGTCGATGTCATGGCGCAGTGACAAAAATCAACGTACAGTCCGTTATCGAATGTTTTTGCGGTCGTACTTCCACTGTCACAGGCATAACAGATATTAAAAGGGTCTTTGGAGCCTGTCATCCTTTCGATACTTGCTCTCCCTCTTTTCACTTTTCCGATGGCCTTAAGGATGATCTTGCCGTCGTACCTTAGTTCCTTAAGCAGTCCCAGGATATCGGATACAGAATCATTGTCATCACTCTCAGGATCCTCCTTTTTAAGACAGGAGTCTATACGTGACACAAGATCATGCATCTCTTTTATATGAACCGGCTCAAGGGTCATGGAATAGGATAGTTTCCGCGTAGTATAATATCATTGTGGCCCGGCAGGTGGATATTCCTTTCAGGGAGGTGTCCGGGTGAGATTGTAAACTTAATTTAATATTTTTCATCATTCCATAGTTTTAATTTAGCTCCATTAAGTGCTCTTCTCTAAAAACAAATCAAGTTAACTTACTTGCTGATAAAGTCCATTTTTTAAAAACTCTTATATAGGAACCTTGATAAGATATATCAGTTATAAACACGGCTTCTATATGTCATTCTACAGAAGCCTCATAGATAAAAGAGGTTGTAGTTATGCAGAATTATCAGATATTCCTTTTATTGATGGTGATTTACCTTCTTGGTCTTATCTCCATCGGATTGTACTTCTCAAAAAAACAAAAGTCTGTGACTGACTTCTGGCTTGCAGGGCGCAGGATAGGCTCGATAGCTATAGGTTTCTCAGCGGCATCCTCGTGGATGACAGCAGGTGGGATACTTGCTGTCATTGGCCTTTACATGGTGCTGGGTATGGGCTCCATCTGGAGTTTTGTAGCCCCCAACATCCTGGCACTACTGCTGATAGCCCTTCTTGTAGGTAAGATTAAGCATCTGCCTGCCATCACACAGCCGGAACTCCTCGAACAGAGATATAGTGGTGCACTACGTGGTCCTGTAGCTCTCATTATTGCAATCGTGATGATTCTCTTTGCTGTTGCAGATATCAGAGGTCTTTCACTGGTTCTGGAAATATTCTTCGGTATGCCACCTATCTATGCTGCTGCAATCGTGGCTGTTGCTATCTCCCTGTATGTGACCCTGGGAGGCTTTTCAGCTGTGGTATGGACAGATATGGTCCAGTTCGTCTTGCTCTCTACCTTTGCGCTTATAATGGCTCTTGTTGTGGTGAATGCGGCTACCGCCGGCACTGCCGAAGCTCCGGCGATCAGTGCATCCGAGCTCTTTGGAACTGTTTCTTCCGATTGGTGGAATCCGCTCATTATCGGTATACCTGCTGTGATGATCTTTATCTTTGCCATTATTCCGGGATGGGTAACAGAACAGGACCCATGGCAGAGGATCTGGGCTTCCAGGGATGAGAAAGCAGCACGTAACGGTATGATACTGGGTTCGTTCCTGATATTCCTGGTCTTTGGTGTGGCATGTACGATCATAGCTATCGGACTTAGCTATCTTTATCCTGAGATCCCTGCATCGTTTGCAGATATCGGCATGGGTGCCATGGCGCAGGCTGAGCCGGCACTGCTGTTCTTTATAGTTGAGAACCTGTCTCCTCTTGCACTTGGCCTGGCAGGTGTGGGTCTTGCTGCAGCAGCAATGTCTTCCGCAGATACCTTTGCAACATCCGGCGGCTCATGTCTTTCCCGTGACATCTACCAGCGGTTCATAAAGCAGGATGCAACAATGAAAGAGATGATGGCTGTCAACAGGGTCAGTGTACTGATAATTGTGCTAGCGGCAACATTCTTCTCATTCTACATCACGGGCATCATAGAAGCCATCCACATTGCGACCTTCATTGCCAGTGCTTCCTACTTCTTCCCGCTCATGGGTGGCCTTTACTGGAAGCGTGCAACAACGGAAGGTGCTATGGCAGGACTTATAGTAGGAGCAGTCGCACAGATATCCTTTACTATAATCGACTACACAAGCACTCCTTTACAGTCCATAGCTTTCCTTGCACCTATCAGCCCGTTGCTATCAAACCATGGTGTCATTCTTGGTATGCTTCTCAGCGGAGTAGCATTCTTTGGTGTCTCGCTTGCAACCAAGCCTTCAAGCCTTGTGAACCTGGCTCCCTTCTTTGCTGATGAGGCAGAGAAGCTTATCAAAGAAGAGATCACTGTCCCGGACTCCGACACCCAGTACAAAAAGCTTCTTGGCAGCCTTGAAAAGGAGATCACCGGTGACCGTGCCAGCCTCAAGCTCAACCTCGAGGCATCTGCAACCGTCAACTGGGAAAGGTTTGTGAACGAGCTCAAATCCGTGCACCCCTCCTGGGTCACACCCACAGGTGTCAATGCTGTATACTGGCTGACAAAAGGCGATATGCTTGCATGTGTCTCCCTTAGCCGCGGGCACACGGAAAAAGAGATATGGTTCTCTTCAGAACCAAAGACAAAAGATGTGGAAGATGCCTCAAAGGAATTCTTCACAGCTTTCAAGCAGGTTGCCGAGGCTCTTGACAATATCGGCATTATGCTGACACTGCCAAAGCCCCAGGAAGCCTGAATTAAGCACAGGAATGAGTTATGCTGCTTTGGAGGCCAGTCCTCCAAAGCTCTTATCTGTTTTTAGCCTGCCAGTTTTAATTCCCCAGATATCCTTCCTTTTTCCAAAATATCTTACATCGGTAAGTACTTCTATTGTTGACCACATAATATTTTCAGGTGGTATAGTGGAAGTACAAAATATTTTTTCTGATAGTGAAATGACTGGTGAGCACAGCAAGAACATCCGGTCCATGGAGGAAGAGTTCGACAGGCTGTCCGGTAAAGAGAAACTGGATGTGCTGGAACTGCAGGGCATTATGTTGCAGACGGTTTCCAGACATACGGATATATGTTCCCTGAAGCACAGGCCTGTAAAACCTTTAAGGACAGCAAACGAGATCATCTCAGGAATGTCCCCGAGATCCCTGGATTATTCCCAGCAGTGCATCAATTATTTTGTAGCAAGGATAGCTGAAAAGGCCAAGCGGTAAAGTCCTGCTGCTCCCAGGGATTTGATGATTTTGTAATGATGCGAAGCAAAAAGAGGTAATGTCATGGAAGCAAGGATTAATTTGATCACGATATGGACAGACAGTATGGAGGCAATGAAAGGGTTTTATGCCAATTCGTTGGGATTTGAAATCGCAAACGACCTCGGGAATTACGTTGAATTCAAGAATGAAGGTGTCAGGTTTGCTCTGTGTATGAGAGAATCCATGTACGAGTATAGTGTGGAATATAAGAAACAAAGTGTCGGTCAGTCTTTTGAGCTGGCTTTTCCGTGTAAGGGTCCTGATGATGTGGACAGATCGTATAAAGATCTAATTGCAAAAGGCGGAAATCCTGTACAGGGGCCACAAAATATGCCATGGGGCCAAAGAGCGGCATTGTTTTCGGATCCTGACGGAAACATACATGAGATCTTTGCAGATATGGAATAACTGTAATCTTCAGGCGCCGTAATTTCATCAGTCAAAACTTATAAGTGAAATACAGGACAATCAACCTTTCATGACAGGGATACTTTTTGACGACATCGGCAGTTTTCCCCTGCCTCAGGGCAGATCCAAAGAATGGATAAAGGAGAGCTTCTCCGGGGGAAAGAATAATGAGGAATTGTTTGCGGTCATCAGTGATGCCTTCAGGCAGAAAGTGGAAGCAGGTGTGGATGTGCCCACTTATCCACAGTATCAGGATATGAACGAACAGTTCTTCTCTGTCATAAGGAATCCGGAGAAGTCAGAAGAGCCTTTCAAAGTAAAGCAGTCTGCTGCCCGCATAATGGAGCTTGAGGCCATTGAGGCGGTCGCCAAAGAGTACAGGGAGGAGCACGGCAAAAAGCCGGATGTGCGTGTCTGTGTCACTGGTCCCCTGGAACTCTATCTCAAGGAATTCGGCGGCACCGAGTATACGGATATCCTCGATCTGTTGGCAGAGAGCGTGGACCGTTTTGTCAGTAATTCCATCTCTAATGCCCGCAACTTCAACATAAGGACAGTCTCAATAGATGAGCCCAGCATAGGCATCAACCCGCAGGTCATGTTCGATAACAATGAACTTATAAAGGCAATGGATATCGCCTGCAGGTCCGCGAAGAAGGGGGGGTGTGATGTGGAAGTGCATCTGCACTCGCCCCTTCACTACACCCTCGCATGCCAATCTGATAACATAGGGGTCGTAGGCGTGGAATCCGCGGCAACACCATCTTATCTTGATCTTATAGACCGCAAGGAGCTTGAGGACAGTGACACATTCCTGCGCGTGGGCATTGCCCGCACTGATGTTTTCAACCTTGTTGCCACCCTCAACGAAAAATATGACACCAATGTCTGGAAGGACCAGGCCCACATGACGGATATCGTGACACAGATGGAAACCCCTGCAGTGATCACAAAGAGACTGGAGAAAGCGTATTCCATGTTCGGTGAATGCATCAGGTACGCAGGTCCGGACTGTGGTCTTGGTTCATGGCCAGGCCAGGGGATAGCTGCACAATTGCTGAAAAATGTGGCAACATCGATGGCCGGTTTTAACAAAGGGCTGTAATTCTTGGCTAACAGGCCAGTTCACAGTAAATCCTACTGTTGTTCTAAACCGGGAGGTTTTCGACGATCGCGTCAAGTTCCTTCATTACTATGTCCACGATACCTGATGTCAGATGAGCCTCGATGTATGCAGCAGCCAGCAGTATCATAATAATAAATGCAGAAATCTTCCACAGGTATCGGGAAGTGAGATACAGTTTGGCAGTTGCAAGGACCTCGGATACATCTCTCTTTAAACTTTCAGGACTGTCCCCGAGAAATAATCCTTTGCCTGTCACTTCAAGGGACTGGACCCGGGCAAATCTGTAACCAAGTGCTGCAGCCAGTAATATTGCAGGTATCTCAATGATGCCGTGAGGCACTATAGATATGAAGAAATAGATTAGATTGTAGTTTATCCCGATAAATATTCCTTTGACCCCGAACAGTTCATAGCCTGTTAGAAACCCGTTGAAAAAGAAGAAGGCCAGCAGTATCCCTATGAGCAGACCGTTAACTATCATTATCATAAAGGGTATCGTGTATGGGAGCATATAGGCGAACATCCGGTAGTCTTCCCGGGTATATCCACAGTATTTCCAGACACCTTCTTTTGCAGGGTCACTTATTTCGGGATAAGGGAAATCATCATCCAGACGATGTGCAAGTTTCTGGAGCAGTCTGTTAGCAGGCATCAACACCCTTTCAAAAGCAATTGAAAAAGATGCGTATATACGGTTATTCGGCCTGAGCCGGATATCTGATGCCATCAGGAGGTGAATAACTAGGAACAGACCTGTACCTACGGATGCACTCAGGGCAGCTATAGTATTGAATATAAAAATGGCCCACATCGGACTGATGTACTCGGCGGTTACAACAACCTTGGCTGTTGCGACAGTGGCTGTGGAAGCTATAGCCTCGCTCACCGGGGCAGGCTCTGCTACGATAAACATGAAGGTGTAAAGAAGCATACTGCAGATGAATGCAGTCACCACTGACAGAGAGAAGGTCTTTACCGACCACAGGAGGTCTTTATACCTGATGGAGAAACAATGGCTGGTGTTGTCTGTCATGTTTATGCAATTAATAGGAGTATTTACGGGCATATTTATTTAAGTACGTTTTTATAAAATCCAATCGATGCATTAAAATATATTGCAGTTTTATAATACTCATAAAAGTATATTATCCTACTTATATACAGAGGTAGTATCTATGAGAATACCTACAGGAATAGAAGGATTTGATGATCTGGTACAGGGCGGTTTCCTGTCAGAAAGGGTCTATGTACTGAGCGGCCCGCCCGGCAGCGGGAAAACCACATTTGGTGTACAGTTCCTTGCACATGGTGCTTCCAGGGGTGAGGTCGGGTTATACGCGACACTGCTTGAATGTCCGCAGAACATCATCAATGACATGTCCAATTATGCAATAAGCATTGCTCCTCTCATCAAAATGCAGAAACTTCTCTTTGCAGATCTTGGTCCAAGGATGGAGTACGGATACATGGACGAGATGAACGAATTTGTGACAACGGACTATAACATAGGCCGGGCATCCATTGAAAGTGAGGCTCCGTCTCCTTCCATGGTCTTTAAGGAAATAGCTGCATACGTTTCAGAATATGACGTCAAGCGCCTTGTCATTGATTCAGTATCAGCCATAAGGTTCACTACAAACGATTTCTCCCTTCAGGAGAAGGAGATGAGCAGGTTCATACGCAACCTCAAGAAACTTGGCTGTACTACCGTACTGCTGTCTGAGATGACAGATCCGACTGCGTATTCCACAGAGCAGTTTGCCGCGCATGGTGTCATTTTCATGCACAATTTCCTGTATGACAAGACAATGACACGTGCCATCCAGGTAATCAAGATGCGTGGTACAAGGCATGATTGCAACATGCGCTCTGTAAGTTTTACGGAAAAAGGCCTGAAGATCGAAGGTTATCTGGAATGATGGTGTCCTATGGTCGCACTATTCAAAAAAGAAAAGCATAGTAAGGTAATATCCGAGGCCGACAGGGCTCATCTTGCTGAGGTTTCCCGGAAACTTGGGTTTGAAGTGGGTTACCACAGGCACTCGGAGATAGGTTGGGTCCAGGAGCAGCTCACAAGGCTTTATGGATTTGCCGATGAATATGATCTCCGGGATTTTGCACGTGAGAATTATCTACGTGGGAAAGAAGAAGGATCAAAGGCAAAAGAAAGAGACACTAAATCAGGATTAGCGGGTTCTAGTGTGGACAGCAGGACCGAAGATACGCCCGTGGCCTTTTCGACGGATCGCCCGGCTACAAATGCACCTGCATCCTTTTCAAGAAGTGACTCCGGCTATAAGGTCCAGAGAACGACTATAGAAGCGTCCCCTGCTGCAATACAACAGCCCACTATGGTGGACCTGCCGGAAAACGTGAAGCTCACAAAAGCAGTTGAAATGCCTTCTATGCTGGAAGGCTCCAAACACCTTCTGCCCAAAAAGTAGTTTACTGGCTATATCCGAAGGCAACGAATCTCTGCTTGCCATCAAGATTTGCCAGGACGAACCTGTCATTTTTGCTATATGCTAGTTCCTTTGTACCTGCCAGTTCCAACAGGTACTTTTTCCCGGGCTTTGCTTTTTCCACATTTTGTCCTTCGTATTTTATACTCTTCACTTTTAGCGGTGCCGATTGCAGGCCAACGTAGGCGTGAAGCATATCCCCTACTGCAAATTCCTTTGATAATTGTGAAAGGGTACACTCAATAATGAGGTCCTCCGAAACATTTTCCCCTGCGGACAGGATAAAACCTCTGTCTATATCTTTTGACTGTACGTTCTTGAGGGCAAGACCGACCCTTGCACCAGCCGGAGCTGTCTTAACGTCAACATCATGCATCTGGATGGAGCGGATCTCCAGGTCCTTTTTGGCCGGATATGCAACCATCTTATCCTTGGCATGTATGGTTCCCTGGGAAACGACTCCCAGCACTACGCATCCTATTCCGGTGACATTGAAGGACTGGTCGATGACAACCCTTGCCGGAAGACTGTCCAGGTTCCTTTGCTCGGAGTCCACCATGTCTCCCATGGAGAAGATCAATTCCTTGAGCTCTTCCATGCCCTCAAAGCTGGTTGTGGAAACGGTATGGTATTGCCAGTTCTCAAGCGTTGTTCCTTTTGTTATTTTTTTGAGTTTTTCTTTCATTTCCTCAAGCGCCAGAGGATATGACAGATCTGCCTTGGTCTGGACAACAATGCCATGCTTATACCCTAAAAGGTCAAGGGAAATGATGCATTCGGCTGCAAGAGGGTCAAGTCCCTGCGGTGGTATACAAAGCAGAGCTATGTCTGAAAGGTTAAGTGCTGTCAGAAGGGATTTCACGGATGCCGGATACCCGGTAGCATCAATGGTTGTGAGCACCCGGTCGTTCTTGGCATAGTCATACATCGTGATGTCAGTAACACTGCCCTTTTTGCCCAGTTTCCCGGCAAGAGTGGTCTTCCCGCTCTTCTCACTTCCAATGATGGCAATTTTAGTCATGTGATAATCCTCCAGTATGGTCTTACGAATAAATGTTTATGCATATATTTCTTTTTCACGACCAGAGCTGGCCTTCGATTATACCAAGAGTCTTATCTGTCGTGCTCTTGTTCATCTTCCTGATCTTGACCACGTATTCATCCCCGATAGGCTCTGGTGAGCCGAAGATGACATCAAGACCAAGCCTTTCAAGATACATTCTGAATTTGCCGATAGTGCTCACTTCTCTCACTCTTATTTGCACATCCTCCCATAGGCGCTCGCCTTCCTGCACATGCATAATCGATTCTCTCATGGGCATGAGTATGCTTTCACCGAGCATGAGGCATCTTCTTTCAAGATCTTTCTTGCTATCGTTCCATTCCACTGATTGGAAACCTTCTCTTACAACTCTTGCAAAGAGGTAATCCTTACCAGATTCGTTATAATACCTGAACCCATGGCGCAGATCCGCGCAATTAGTTTCTGAGGTTGTGTATTTCAATGGTTGCAATACCATTGCAGGATCTTTGATTATTACGCCTTCACGTTCCTTTTTACCCAGTTCCGGAATTATATCCCGTATCCCTTTAGCAGCTTCAGATACTGCGAACTCGCCAAGAAGTTCGACTTGGGTCAAACCATAATCCGCAGCAAGAGACCTTCTCTCATGAACTGGCAGGGGAATCCCTTCCTTGGACCGGATGTCAAAAGCAAAGAACTCGAGCGAATCAACTTCATAAATATGCTTTGGTACATAGGGATTATCAGGTCCCACCATCTCACCGTAGACCACGTATTCAGGATGGTCTTTAAAAATATCATGTTCAAGCAGGTGGTTGGCACGCTCGCTGGAGTATGGGCAGACGTGGCCACTGCGAGTAAAAGCAATCAGTTCTCCTTTATGTTCGATGACACGGACATTGTAGCCATTCATCTTCTCTTCAACAACAACAGTATCAATACTCGCAAAATGGCTCTTGATGGCAGGAGCAAGCATAATGGCCCTTTTAATCTTCGGGAAGCCCTGCACGAACTCAAAGCCATTCCCTTTTTTTACCAGTACACTGCCTTCATCAATTTTTCCCACACTGCTGCTGAACCGGAAAAAATCCTCATATTCTCCCCACTCCTGCAGTAGCACCTTCTTTTCAAGAAGTTCTGAACATCTGGAAGGCGACAGGTCTAAAGCCTCTGCCGCCTCTTTTATATCCATTTCAGTCCCATTGTCCATATATTTTCTTCAGGCACTGCTTACTGCGCAAGCCCGTTGACAATGTTTCTCCTTGTAACAAGCCCTACCATCTGCTCCTCAAGGTTTACGACTGGCACGCCGCCTATATTCTCATCAAGCATGAGTTTTGCGACATCCTTTACGGGAGTATTGGTATAGACGGTCTTTACACCCATTTTCATTATGTCTTCGACAATGAGGTTCTTGATACGTGCATCCTGCTTGTTTCCATCTACAATGTCACGGAAGGACCTCATTGCTTTAGCAATGTCCTTCTCTGTGACGATACCTACCAGTTTGTCATCATCTATCACAGGCACTCTTCCAATATCATTGTCAAGCATGAGACGCCTTATATGGCTCACACGGTCAGCAGGGTTTGCGACAATAGGGTTCTTTTGCATCACTTCAGCCACATACCCCTTCAGGTCGTTATTCCTGAGAAGTTCTGTCGGAGTAACCCAGCCAAGTACTTTTTCGTTCTCTACTACGATCATCACTCCGCCGTTGCGTGCCATGAGAGTGACGGCATCCGTTACCTTTGTATCGGCTAGCACTTTTACATAATTATCAGAGACTGCTGTTGCAACATGCAGGGCAGAGGCAGGCATGCTTCCCTTCTTGCGGGTCCCGAGCTCCTTTGTAATGTTCCTCATGGTGAGCACGCCCATGATCTTGTTATCATGTGTTACAAGAAGACGTCTTGTTCCTTTCTTCTCCATGATGTCAAGTGCATGAGAGATGGTGGCTGACTTATCAATATTCACAGGTTCTGTCATTATGTCTTTTACTTCCATAATTCTTCCCTCTATGTATCAGATTCTTTATGCTCTTACATTTTTAGCTTGTACACTTCTGTTCCGGCGTCTATTGAGCGGCCCGAAGTATGTCTTTTCTGCCTATCATGCTCACGATCTCATCCCGATTAACAACAGGAAGGCTGATAACATGCTCATCCAGCATGACCTTTGCAGCATCTACCAACAGGTCATCGACAGCTACGCCGGATGGCAGCTCCATCATAATGTCTTCGGCTACAAGGGGAACATCTTTGATGTACCTGTATGTCTTCTGGCCGGCGGGAGTAGATCTGCGTGCCATTTTTATGCTCTTTGATTGCATATTCCCTTCATTATCTACCATGATGTTCAGTGCCACGCTGCTTGTAGTGATTATCCCGACTGCCTCGTTGGAATCATCAGTGACGATCACCCTGTTGACTTCGTACTTTTCCATTTCCTGGACAACATGGTTTATCGTGTGGTGCCTGTGCACAAAGATAATGTCATCGCCCATCACATCCGATACCCGCATTTTAATATCCGGTTGTTGGGATACATATTTCATGATGTCTGTACCCGTAACTATCCCCACAATATTATCCTTCACAACCACAAGTGAGTTGATGCCGTTCTCAAGCATCAGGTTGCTTGCCTGGGATACCGAAGCATCCGGGTAGATGGATATGGGAGCATCATTCATTACCATATTAACCGGGATCTTGTCTATCGGTCTTCTGCGCCACATAGGTTCTGCCTGTGCAAGCTTTCTGCTCAGATCGGTCTTGGTGACTATGCCAACCATCCTTCCGTCTTTGGCCACCACAAGGGTGCTTATCTTATGCTTCAGCATTAGGTTTCTTGCATGTGCCACGTTCTCTTCCGGTGCTATAGTGAATACCGGTGAACTCATAATGTCTTCAACATTCATGGTGTTCCTCCATCTAAATGTTTTGAATTCCTTATTCTTTCTCATATCGCGCGCAGAAAACACCGACATTGGTTTTGAAGGTGCTTCTTATATCATTTTGTTCATGCACTGACAGGCAGATCCTTTCTCATCGATCCTGTTAAGGGCCATGACAGATCCTTCCCAGACAGTTTGATCCTGGGATTGTTTTTGATTTACAACAGTACGACCTCCAATATTCTCATTAAGTATGATCACACGAGATTAGATAGCCACAACAGATTCAGTGCATCAGCAGTTGCCGGCATGCTTCTCATCTTTGGGAATATAGTTAACTCTCCGGAGTTTCTTTATCTATTGCTTAAACCAGCATTATCAGGCAGTTTGGTATCTCATGTGCTTTCAAATGGCTAATTCCTTGAGCAGACTATCGGAAATTAATCAGATATCTGGCGTATAATATTGCACTGTCTTGTCAACGGCAATCCAGACATCAGATAGTTCCTGTGGTCCCGGGCCAGCGGCCTTTGCTAAAGAACACTTTTAGCATGCATTTGAATAACAATGCCTGTCTAAGCATGTGCTTTTTGTAAGCATGAATAATACTGCTTTTCCTGTAAGGTCCGCAAAGCTACTTTCCATTGCTTTAAAAATCGATACATATCTTTTTCCATCATATATCGGGACAGACATTCATTTCACCAGCTTTCTTGTGTCCTTATTTTCTGACCAGTATCAAACTAGTCATAGTAACCTTCTTCCTCACTGCAGTCCTCGCACAAGTTGAGCCCGTTAACCTCTGTCAGGTTGTCAGCCATGGCCCCGCAACGCTGACAGATGCCACGTTCTACATCGGTCTCCCTCAGGAAATCTCCTTCACGGTGCAATTCGATCAGGTTCTGGAGGATAGTATTCAATCCCGGTGAGATTGCCATGATATCCCGGTATGTGATCATTCCCAGTACTACGTTACCATCCATCACTGCGAGCCTGCGTATGTCTGATTTGACCATGAGCTCAGCTGCTTCGATTATTCCAGTAGAGGGTCTGATGGATATTATCGGGGACGACATTATGCTCCTGGCATCCATCTCTCCGGGCAGCCTGTTCCTTGCAACAGTCTTGGAAACAACATCCTTCTCTGTGATTATACCGATAATGTCTCCCTTATCCACCACAATAACACTGTCCGTATTACGGTCAGTCATCTCCCGGGCTACTTCAAGTACAGTAGTGTCAGCATCTATGACAAAAATATCCTTTGCCATCAATTCTTTGACAGACATCTCGTTTTGTATCTCTTTTATCGAGACGTCGGTTTCCAAATCCCTCTGCGTGTTCAAGACCCTTACCTTCCTTTAAAGCCAGGAGTAAAGAATTGGTCACTAATAGTCCACAGTTAAAATGTCGAGTTAATTGTATTTATAGATGTTCATGCACTTCTTTACATGGTAAGGGTGTTGAGAAGGAAATAATAACTATTCCGCCGGTGCAAAATAAGGAGGCAGGAGGCATAGGAACAAGGTTCAGGCAGATATTATCAATCAGGAATGCTCTCCATAAATATTTATGGAACACCCAGTCCTGGCCGGTGTTCCATCAGGCAACCGCCGAGTCTCTTGATCAAAGGACTATTATCCTTGTCCGGTTTCCTGCGCTGAGCTCGATCTCATCATTGAAACCTGATTTTGAGAAGGCATCGATTATCTCGATTTCTGTGTCAATATCAACCTCATCTATAAGGCCGGCATGCTCGCCCCAGAGTGCTATCCTTATCCTGCCGGTATCATCGGATACATAGATGTTTGAGACGCTGTTCTCGGTACCGTCATCGCGTGTGAAATCCCGGCGATCCCCTATCCCGGAGACAGATCCCTTGACAGAGTATGATTCTCCTGGTATTATGTCGGATATGGGTGTGAAGTTCTCTGAGTAGTCGACCTCCTTGTCTGTCTTCTTCAGAATAGTACGGTTACCTACCTGCACTTCGACCTGCTGGCTGAAGTTATTCTCCCGGGCGTAAGCATTGATTATCTCAATGGAGTCGTTGATGTTTAATTCGGGGAGCAGGTCTGTTTTCTCGTCCCATAGGGTGACTCTGATCTTCCCGGTGTCGTCTCCTACAGTTATATTCGAGACCCTGCCTGTTGAGCCATCCTTGCGGTTAAAGGTCTTTATATCGGCTATATCAAGTACCCTGGCTTTGAGGTTAATGTCACCCATGCCATTCTTTATATCTGTGATCTTAGTAGAGGCAACAGAGGCTTCAATCTTTTCATCTGTCTCGCACAACACTCCATTGTTACCTATATTCACTTCCACACCGGAATATCCTTCTTTCACATAACCGCTTATCTGGAATGTCTGTCCGACCGTGATATCCCCTGTCTTCACAAGATCCGCCTTATCGTCCCATAGTGTCAGGCGTATGGAACCTGTTTCATCAGCAACGAGAAGATTTGCAACTCTCCCGATGGTGCCGTCATTACGGTTGAACTCCTTGGCCGGGAATACGGACATGACCTTGGCAATGAGCCTGACATTTCCTGTGCCGGGAGTGATATCTGCTACTTTTTGTACCTCATTTCCGGCGCCTTCTCCACGTGTGTCACCGGCTCCAAGGTCATGTGCGACAAGCATTGCTGCCGTTTTCGTATCACATAGTCCGCCCATCTGGTTCACTTTTTCCCCTACCCTTTCCAGGAAGTCCTCCTGGCTGATGGTCCCGCTAAGCTCTTGCTTTTTGTAAATTTCTATAATTTCATCCATGTTAATACCTGAAAGACTTAGATACACAATACATCTTAAATCATTTGTTCTACATTGAGGTTAACTGCTGGTTTAAGTGAACTGTGCATAGAAGTCATTTTAACAACTTATATTAATTATAAGATATATCTGACAGATATCATGATCCGTAAATGTATACAGCATGGGTACTTCAGAGGTGATGTCTGCCCGGAATGCGGCGAAGAAGGACGTTATGTGCTGGATGATGACCGGGAAGAGAGACTCGGAAGATTTATTTCCGGTGCATTGAGGCATTTCCCGGAAGACATTGGCCTGGAAATGGACCAGCAGGGCTGGGTTGATATGGATGTGCTTTGTGACATTATGATGAAGCGCTACAAATGGGGCACCATGGAGCGCCTTGTGTCTCTGGTAGAGTCCGACGTGAAAGGCCGCTATGAGATAGACGGGTCTTTTATCAGGGCGCGCTATGGCCATTCAGTAGAGATCGATCTTATATCGGATTATCCTGAGAATGAACTTCCGTACCTCTACTATGGTGTAAGCCAGGAAGAAGCGGACATGCTTCTTGAGAACGGGATCACTCCTATAAGGCAGTGTTATGTACATCTGAGCAGGTCACTGGAAAAAGCAATGCAGGCTGCTTCTATTCATACTGACAACCCTGTGATATTTGAAATTGATGCTACATCGGCACAGGATGACGGAATCGATATTGTGGTTGTTAATGAGGATATTGTGCTTGCAAAGAACATCCCTTCAGAGTACATAAGCATCGCTGATGCTCAGGAATGATCATTGTACGTAAATTTCGAAGATCTTATCCCTTCTTTTTATGCCGAACCTGACATCAAGGAATTGCTCAGTGACCCATATATTGGTTGTTGTGTGATCTGACAGGGCAACAGTTGTGAAAGAGCCGCTGCCTGCAAGTCCCATGTAAGGTATTAGCTGGTCTGCAAGATGCTGGTCAACAGCCGCATCTGACTCCAGGCATGTTATCATTTCCTCTGCAGCCCTGGCTCCTACCTTCTCTGCAGGCAACCCTTTTTTTCCAATGGAGACTGCACCCTTGAAGCCGGACCACAGGGTTATCCCGCTTCCAGTGGAAACATATTGAGAAACTTCTGTCCGGATATCACACCCATATCCCTTTTTATCCATAATCTCTTTTGCAGATGCAGCCTGTCTCTGCGCTACATGTTCGGGCAGCCTGGAGCTATGGGAGATGCCTGAAACATCCATGTCCTCTCTGACGAAATCATATCCCCTAAGCCTTGATGGCTCGATTGTCAGCTCTATAAGCCCTCCTCCCCTGGGGTAGTATCCCCTGCTGATAGTTTTCAGTTGTGAGATATAGCCCATTCTTGACAGGGCCTTGAAAGTCACATTCTCAAGATAGTCTATAGTAGGGGACCATATGACATCAGTCCCTCCCTTAATCCGGAGCCTGACGGTACCGCTTGAATAAGCGGCAGCAGGCATGATACTCTGGATAAGCAATGGAATGCTCCCGGCTGTACCAATGTCTATTTCGGTACTTAACCCCTTTATTTCCAGTGGAGTGAATGTGATCTCAGTTGAACCAGGGAAGAGGCCTCCTACCTTTGCATCACATAAGAGGGCGGCCGCTTCTATCGAAGTGAGATGCTGCATCTTAAGCCCGGGCTGGGGCCTTGCTTTGCGGATATTGGTAACAGTTACTTCTTCCCCTATCACTGCCGAGAGGGATACAGCAGTCCGCAGTATCTGTCCTCCTCCCTCTCCGTATGAGCCGTCGATGATTATCATTTCCGGACCTTTGACATTTTCCGGAGTGCACCTTTTGCTGCATAGGTGAGCGGATCTACAAGTGTTCCAAGTGGTGGTGTGTAGCAAGTTTCCATGTTAAGTATTTCGTCCACTGTAGTTCTTTTGCTGATAGCAAGGGAGAATCCGTCAATCCTCTCTTTGACACCCTTGCCGCCGATAGCCTGTGCTCCTACGAGAATCCTGTTCCTGAAAAGAAGTTTGATGTACAGTTGGGTTGAGCCGGGATAGTATCCTGCACGAGTGGTGCCCGTAGCAAGGCCACTTACTACGTCTATTCCATTAAGGCGAGCTATCCGGGTGGTAATTCCCACTGTACCTACTTCCAGTTCACCGATGAGAGCCACCCATGGGCTGATCACCGGACCGAAGCTGCTCTGCTCATCTATCAGGTTATCCCGTATCACTCCTGCCATTCTTCTTGCTGTGCTTGCAAGCTGGCTTAACATAGGTCTGCCTGTTATGAGATCCTGAAGTTGTACGCACTCTCCCCCACAGTAGATATCATGATCAAAAGTTCCGTTAGTTAGCTTTACCTGCAGGTCGTCGTTGACAATAATCCCTCCTGTGGGGCCTATTGCTATCCCAGCATCAGCGGCAAGCTTTGTTTCAGGATTTACCCCTGCGGATATTATGACCACGTCAGCCGGAAATTCCTTTTCTCCAATGGTCACGGATCTGACGCTACCTTCCCCATTGAGAGCTTGCGGGGTATAGTCGGTAAGTATCTGCACTCCCAGAGACTCAAGGTGTTCCCTGACTATATCCGCCATATCCGGATCGATATTGTGTGACAGCAGGGAACTGCTCCGGTTGATGAGGAGTGTATTCAATCCTCTTTTAGAACATGCCACAGCAAGTTCAGCTCCTATTGCCCCTCCTCCTATTATTGCTACACTGGATGCTCTCTGAAGGGCTTTCTCAAGCCTCATGCCGTCTTCAAGGGTACGTACAGTGAATACATTTTCCAGTAAAGCTCCACTTTTGAGCTTTTCAGGGATGGACGGAGTGCTGCCTGTGGCAATCACAAGCTTGTCAAATCGATATTCTTTTCCTTCAGCAAGGACCGTGCGGGATGCAAGATCAATAGATTCGACCACGGTGCCTATCCGGAGGTCTATTCCTGCTTCCTCGAAGAACTCTTTGTTCCTTTGAAGAAGGGAATTGAAACCGCTGATCTCCTTTGCTATTACAAATGGTATGCCGCACTGGCTATAGGATGCATGGGAGTCCGAAGAGAATACGAGGACATCATGGTCACTATGGCGTTTTACACTTGTTGCCACAGCCAGTCCCACTGCCCCTCCACCTATAATTATAAGTTTTTTCCTGTCAGCTGGATCTCTGTCATTCATATTGTTACAAAGGCAGTTAATTTATATGATAGTTCCTTGCATGAGAATCTTTCTGTCCGATCTCTCACTGCACCTCGCTCAAAGAATGTGAAAGTATTCTGGCCGGAAGACTAAATCAAGTTCACTTGCTTTATTAGTTTCAAAGGCTTCCCTGCCCGTGTTACCCATAAGTTTATAAGAGTTTGAATGATATTACTTTATGTAACCGTCATGTTATGGTTGCAATCCATGCTTGAAATTCGATCAAGATCACAGAAATGCTCTTATGCAAGAGTATTTCCACTAATGCAAATATAGTTTAATCATAATCCTTATTCATTACATGTAAAACCTATCTCACAGATAAAGGAGTAGCGAAAAATAAAGGTACAAGGCATAGTAAAGATTGATTGAGAATCAGATAAGGGGTTTGGAAAACTGCTAATCATGTCTGCCAGAAGATGTTTGAGTGGTCAGAGCAACGGGCTGGTGCCCGCGGGAAATTGCTTGCTACATATCGGCACACCTATTAGAGGATGTAGTCTTACGGTCATACCTAACACTGCATTTTATAACACCTGATTTATATTTTAAATCACGGATTCCCTTCCTGATGTCATTACTGCCTGTCCCCAGTACATGTAGTGTAGCGGGTAGTATTCTATTTTTGCATTGGGCTGAAGGCTTGAGAGGCTTTCGACGATACGCATATCATCATAAACTTTAGGAGAATCCAAATGCAAAATGCAGACACTACTAAATATATCATTCATTCAAAGATCAGCGCTGAAGGAATAATCGAACGTCCCGATATTGTAGGTGCGATATTCGGCCAGACGGAAGGGCTGCTTGGTTCTGACCTTGACCTGCGCGACCTTCAGAAGACAGGAAGGATCGGAAGGATCGAGGTTGTCGTAAGTGCCAAGGCCGGGAAGACCAAGGGTACTATCCTTATCCCTTCAAGTCTTGACAAGGTCGAAACTTCCATTCTGGCAGCTTCCCTTGAAACCATTGACAGGGTCGGTCCCTGCAGTGCAAAGATAGAGATAACCCAGATGGAGGATGTCAGGGCCACAAAGAGGCACCAGATAATCGAGAGGGCAAAGTTCATCCTTACAGGCATGTTCGATGAGAACCTGCCGGAGTCCCAGGAGATTGCAGACCAGGTGCGCCAGTCTGTAAGGGTCGAAGAGATGGAATACTTCGGAAAGAACAAGATTCCTTGCGGTCCTGCAGTATTTGATTCTGACGCCATTATAGTTGTGGAGGGCCGTGCTGATGTACTCAACCTCCTTCGTTACGGTATCAAGAACACAATCTGTGTGGGAGGCACTAATGTACCTCCTGAAGTTGCGGAGCTTACCAAGAAGAAAGAGACAGTCACAGTCTTCACTGACGGTGACCGCGGTGGCGAGCTCATTGTCAAGGAATTGGTCCAGGTCGCCAATGTAGATTACATTGCACGTGCTCCTGATGGGAAGAGTGTTGAAGACCTTGTGCAAAAAGAAGTCATAAGAGCGCTCAGGCAAAAAGTTCCTGTTGAACAGGTGCTCGATAAGTATAGTATAAGGGATTCTGAATCAGATAACGCATCCCACATGGCACGGCTGCCAAAACGCAAGGAAAGAAGGACCTCTGATATAAAAAGGATAGTTCCGGCGGAAGTTCCAAGGGTGAGTCCCACTGAAGTAAAAAGGATAAGCCCCGTAAAAGTGCAAAAAGCAGATGAGAAAGAGTCTCAGCCTATTGCAGAGAGTGAGAGGTCACCACAGTCCCGTGAGAGACCCTCTGCCGAGAGGTCACAATCACGTGAGAGAGCACCTGCCCGTGAAAGGCCGCAATCCCGTGAAAGAGCACCGTCCCGTGCAACTCAGGGTGAGAGGCCACAGTCCCGTGAGAGGTCACAGCCCAGGGACGATTCGGAACCATCTGCCGTAAGGCCTGAGATTGCAAATAGATCATCTCCTATAGGCAGTAAGTTCAAGCCTCATGCAAACGACCTCATAGGCACTTTCAGTGCCCGCTTCCTGGACGGGAAGGATAAGGTTGTCAATGAGACTGCGGTCAGAGACCTTGTGAACACTCTCAAGGATTACCAGAATGAGGTAAAAACAGTTGTCTTCGATGGAGTTGTCACGCAGAGAATACTTGACATAGCAGCTGACAAGGGGATAGAGAACCTTGTGGGTGCAAAAGTTGGAAGCGTTACCAAGAGGCCTGCATCAGTAAGAATATTCACAGCAGATGCATTATAATTCTATCTTGCGGTGCCAGTACATGGCACCATAATCTTTATTTATTCTTAATGTTATTATTTCTACAGTATTCGTATTAATAACCATATATAATCATTAATCATTTACTTTTTTCACATATGTTTATCTAATATATACTCGGCAGTCTCCTGCCGGGAAAATGTCTTTATTTCGCATATCGCAAATATAGTCCGGTTGAGATTTTATACTGTGACGGATGCACAACAGAGTGCTCCTGAAGGTTGGTACTATAAGTTGGTTGGTTGATATGCACAAGGATGAGTTGATACAATTACACACATTAATGGCTCAAATCAAAAGGCATTTTGAGTACATGGGTATAGATTACAAGTTCAGCCACTATGATTCGCTGTCTATAAGCCCCTTACATGTTCACAGGAGCAAAGCAGAGCATAAGCACGCGATATTTGTGCTGGGAAATGATCTGGCTTCTGTCCTTTCAAAGGATGATCTTTCAGGGATGGGGCGCACTTCTACGAGGATGCAGGAGCTTGCCCAGCGGGCTGGTATTCATCTTATGAAGAGCACCTGAAGTATCTATATGATATCTAGCCTGTAAACAGACTTAACTGTCCGGAATGGGACTGTATGTAAAAAGCTACCTGTTGCACTTCTTGTAACAGGGGTCAGTCTTTTTTTCATAACAATTCCGTCCTCGCCATCTGAGTAGTAGTTATGCTGGATCCAGCAGGGGATAAAGCCTATCTTTTGATAGAGCCTCTGTGCCTCATAGTTGCTCAGTCTGACTTCCAGGCTGGCAAAGGACAGCATTTTTTCCCGGAAGATGTGTGTAACGGTATCCAGTAAACGCGTGCCGATGCCATAACCCCTGTAATGCTCTCTTACTGCAAGTGAGAATATCCTTCCCTCTTCGCCGGATATCTGATAGCCGACCACAAAACCTGTTATATGTTCCCTCTCCTCAGCAACCAGGAAACATTCACTGTTCATTTCATAGAAGCTCATATAGATGAAAGGGTTATGCTCGGCAAATGCCTCTGATTCGATTTCAAGTACTTCTGAAAAATCATTGGGCTCAAAGTTCCTGACGATCATTTACCTGTATAATCTCCCCTTACTTATCTGTTCTTACAGTTTTTTAACATGGCGCAGATCCACTGCAACTCCTCTGCCGGATCTCTGCATTTCCATACCGCTCATCACAGCTCTGCCCACACACAGGGCTTTTTCGCCGCATATGAACACTTCATCGCCAGGTCTTATACGCGGGTCCGCTTCGAGAACTCCCGGAGCCAGCAGGGAACCTTTCGGTACAAAGTCATCTATCTTTACCTGATAATTTCCAAAGGGCACCATAAGTTCCGTTCCTTCGACAGTGACAGCAAGCGTGCCGTATTGGGGTATGAGAGTAACAAGCTGTTTCTTTCCGACGAATATCTGATACTTGGGATAAGGACCTTTTACTACCGAGTCCGCAGGTACGAGAACACTGCCTGCTCCCTTTCCGAACTGGTAATCGGCTATAGAGCGTATCATGTCCTTCTTTCTTTCCTCTACGTTGCGGGACCTTCCGTCGCTGTGCTTCTCTACTTCTTCTTTCAGTCTTCTGAGAGCCTCATGGGAGCTGACGTTGCCGGAACCTGTGAATATCATCTCGATGCCCAGTCTCCGGGAAACTGTTTCGCATATCTCCCTGTAAGCATCTTCCACATGGGCGATGATAGTTCTGTACTGATTCTTTGTAAGGTACTTTTCAAGGCAGCCTGCCACCCATTCCTTTTCCTGTGCATCCCAGTGTCCAGTGACTGCTGTATCGTAATGTGCGGCGGGGTATGTCAGTTCCAGTTCCCTGGGGACTATGCCGATAGGTGATGTGATAATAACTTCATGGACATACCTGCGATTACTTCCGATAGCATTGATGAACCTCCAATGGGAGTTTGAGATTGAATAGGGCTTCTTAGCCGAGCAGGGCAGCAATACCAGTATGTCAGCCTCAGGAGGAGTGTATCTTTCAAGGACACGTGTGGCAAAACGCACGATTTCCACTCTTGATAGTGACTCTGTGCTGTTTGCCAGCATCTCATTGGACCTTGCAATAGGATTGTTCTCCTCTGCGTAATTATATTCGCTGTCAGCCAGTCGAAGTAAGGCAGTAAGCCAGGGGCGTGTCCTGCACTGTCCTTCAACATATTCCCTCAATGTGCCGGCACGAATCTTTTCCCTGACAAGGGCAAGTTCACTTTCCTGTGCATTGAGGTTGTGCATCTCAAGGATCTTTGCACGCTGCCTCCTATCCTGGGATTTCAGTTCATCGGCAGTGGTGCCAGTACATGCCACGCATCTGCAGGGCAGTTCAGCAAGGGCGTCAAGGTGGAACCTGCCTGCAGATGTAAGATAGATGTCGCTGTGTGCCGCAATTATAGCTTTAGTGTTGTCCAGGATATCTATACCCAGGTAAACAAGCAGTGCAACATTCTCCGGAAGGCAGATATTGGGCGTGTAAATGGCGGTATCGGGTGCAACATCTCTTTTCATCTCAAGCAGCATGTTGAAGAACCGTCTTGCATTGTTCTCAAAACATCCTGCTCCCTCCATTACGTAGAGGTCGCTCTTTCTGATACCCTGAGAATGTCGATAGGTGGTCCCGGTGGGACCTGTTATGTCAAAATCAAGGCCCTTGACAGCAGAGTTTGCTATATCGTCAGGGACCTCAGGAGGGAACGATTGGTGAGGGAGGATGATGAGCGCGTTCTCTCCCGCAGCATTGCGTATTTTGTTAAGTTCTTCCCGGGCTGCTTCTGTTGAGCCGAGTTTCCAGAGGGAGCCAGCATCAACTATGGGGCTTTCCGGGGAGCCCAGGGTCCGGCTGTCCACTATAAATGGTGTCTGGATGGTCTTGCCCAGCAGCAGTTTCCCAATCCTTGCAGCTCCATCGCGTTGCTGTACCTCAAAATATCGTGTCATTGCTGCCTAATGGGTGTAGATAGATGTAAAGTTTTGCATTCACCAACAAGTTTAAATCCTTCATACTTAGTAAAAACTGATTCCATGCAAAAGACCGATCTACTGGACAAACTGCAGGAGATTGTGGGGAAAGAAAGAGTTTCCGCATCTGCTGCCGAACTTTATTGCTATTCGTTCGATGCTTCCCAGGTAAGGGGAATGCCTGAATTCGTTATCAGGCCAACTACTACTGTACAGGTATCGGATGTAGTGAGGCTCGCCTGGGAAAAAGGGATATCGGTGACTGCACGTGGTGCTGGCACGGGTCTTGCGGGCGGCTCTGTTCCGGTAGAGGGTGGCATTGTACTTGACATGTCTTCAATGAATAAGATACTTGAAATGGATTTTGACAATCTTCAGGTGATAGTGGAGCCTGGCATCGTCCAGGAGAAACTGAACCTGGCCCTTGAGCCATATGGTTTCTTTTTCCCTCCTGATCCGGGCAGTTCTGCAATGTGTACCCTTGGCGGGCTTATAGCCAACAACGGAAGTGGCATGCGTTCTGTCAAGTATGGTACGACCCGCAACTACGTGCTTGGGCTTGAAGTGGTTCTTGCGGACGGCACTGTTATCAACACAGGTTCAAAGACAATAAAATCAGTGGCAGGATATTCCCTGACCGATCTCTTCGTCGGCTCTGAGGGAACACTTGGCATTATCACAAAGGCAATACTGAAGGTACGTGCCCTGCCAAAAGAGCGTTCAGTGCTGCTTGCTTCCTTTGAGAACCCCGAGCTTGCGGGTAAGGCAGTGGTAAAAGTGCTGTCCTCAGGAATAGTACCTTCTGCATGTGAGATCCTTGACAGTAATATAATAGATGCAATTAACACCTATGACCCGAAGGTAGGGCTTCCCCAGGCAGGAGCTATCCTGATGTTTGAGATGGACGGGACAGAGAGTGCAGTGCGCGAAGGCATTGCCATGATAGAGGATGCCTGCAGTTCACTGGCTACAGGCATCAGGGCCGCGACCAACAAAAAGGAAAGGGAAGAGATATGGGCGGCAAGAAGGCTTGTCGGTGCGGCGGTATCAAGGCTTGATCCCATGCGTACCCGCGTATATCTGGGTGAGGACATTGGCGTTCCTATAAAGGAGATTCCCAAGATGCTTCATAAGGTCCGGGAGATATCCGAAGAGTTTGACCTTCCTATCATGACCTACGGGCATATCGGCGACGGAAACCTGCACACAGGAATGTGCATTGACATGCTTGACAATAAAGACTGGGACAAGCTGAACAAAGCGGCCGATAAGATACATCGCACTGCTATCTCCATAGGAGGCACTGTAACAGCAGAACATGGCGTTGGCGGTGCAAGGGCGGAATACCTCGAACTGGAACTTGGAAAAGCCTTTGATGTGATGGTACTTATCAAGAAAGCCCTTGATCCCAAGGGGATACTCAATCCCGGCAAGATGGGGGTCTGAAAATGACAGAATCTGATATGCGTTCTATATTGAAGTGTGTCCGTTGCGGAACCTGTCGATCCGTATGTCCCATATTTGATGTGGTCGGCTGGGAATCGTCAAGCTCCCGGGGGCGCATGCTTATAGCCCATGGCGTCTCTCAGGGCCTGGAAGTGGACGAGGGTGTGCTCAATAGCCTGAACATGTGTACCACCTGTGGTATCTGCGAGCAGTTGTGCCCGTCAGGTGCAGCTCCTCCTAAAGTAGTGGAACATACAAGGCACCAGCTGGTACTGCAGGGCAAAATGACCCAGGCTCAGAGGGATATCGCATCCCAGGCCAATGAACTTGGCAATACTCTTGGTGAGACCGGGGAGCGCATGGCATGGCTTGGTGAGTCCCGGGCGGATGTGAAGGAAAAGGCCGACTATGTTTATTTCGCAGGCTGCCTGGGCTCCTACAGGTACCCGGAACTTGCCAGACGCACATTCGATATTCTCAAGAAATTCGGTGTGACAGTCCTGAAGGATGAAGTATGCTGTGGCTCTCCTCTCCTGAGAACCGGCTCTGGCCCCCTGGAGCTTGTCTCAAAGAACCTGGAGCAGATCAAGGCAACAGGCGCCCACACCATAATCACAGGATGTGCCGGCTGCTATACGACTTTGAGAAATGATTATCCGGATAACCTCGAGGTTGTCCATGTTTCCGAATTCCTTGCAGAGCACCTGGCTGAGATGGATCTGAAAAAGCTCGACCTGAAAGTGTCCTATCACGACCCCTGCCATCTGGGAAGGTGTAACGGCGTATTCGATGCGCCAAGGAATATCATAACCAGTATCTGCGACCTTAAGGAAATGAAGAACATCCGTGAGAAGTCCAGGTGCTGCGGTGCAGGCGGAGGCGTGCTAAAAGGCTATCCTGAGCTGTCCCAGGAGCTATCAAAGAAACGCGTGGAGGATATCCCTGAGGGAGTCGACTATCTTGTCACTTCATGCCCACTCTGCAGGACAAATCTCAAGCGTGGCGGCCCGAAGGTAGAAGTACTGGATATAATCGACCTGCTGGAAATGGCAATGAAGTAATTGCCCTCCTCTTTTTCCGGTTTTCAATGTCAAGCTGGCCAAGTATCGTTCAGTATCATTTTTATCAGTTTAAGTTTTACTCTCCTTGGCATATGGGAAGGCTTTTTGGTCTGCCCATGTTCATCCTCCAACAATTAAGATGATGGATAACCAACTCTTTTCTGCCCCAGTACTCAATTAATATATTTAGTGCTGTATACTGTTGGTTTTAGGTTATTCCATCAGCCACATGTCAAAAAGGGTCTTACGTCGATTTATGGGATGTCCTTTTTCCACTTCGTGCCAATAATTAAAGCAGCAGCAGCGATCAATATTCCAAATCCCGGCAGTGATGCTACCGGCTGGGCGTCTTCCGTATCCGTGCTCTCATTAGCCTGCTCATTTTGCGGAGCATTCATTATCTGTTCTCCACTCTCCTCATTTCCTTTTCTATAAGACTCCATAAGATCATCATAACCTGAAAATTCAGCATTCTCCTCCCTGGAATCTTCATACCCGTTCATTTCCCGCAGCCCGGTGTAATTGACATTGAGCCTGTTAGTCACAAGCGTGGTCGGGTATAGCCCGCCGTCAATATCAGCTCCCAGAACATCGTATACTATGGAAGAACCGTCTTCTGACCAGTAGACCCCATACATCTCTGCGCGGTTCCATTCCATAGGTGTATGTTTCGTATTTTCCTTATAGAAAGGAAGAAGCTCCCTGTGGATGAGTTCATTTGAATCCACCGACATGATATCAAGGGCATACTGAGCGTTCCTGCCGTCTCCCAGATGAACTAGTTTTGGTGCTGCATACATCCTGCTGTCAGGGGAAAAAGCAACAGCATAGCAGCCCATAGTGCTGATGTCCTTTATTCTGACCTCTCTGGGCCTTTCAGGTTTGCTCAGGGCATAGTCCTCGATACCCATATCAGAATTGACATAATATATCTTGTAAAATACGGAGCAATTGCCGTCGGGACTGACAGTAGTCCTTGGAGTTAACTCGTCGTTCAGTTTAACCGATGAATGTTTTCCATCCTCACTCTGCCTGGCCATCTCATGCATTTCAATGCTTTCAGGGTTTGTATATGACATCGAATAGAATTCATCTTCCCCTATATTCTCATCTATACTGGTCACAGGGCTCCCCATCGCAGAAGCAACCTGAAGAATAATAAAAACTAAGCTGATTATCCCCACTACCAAATTCAAATGCATACCTCCCACTTATCGTACAGTTCTGAATGTACAATGATAATGTGCGCGAATGTATTAAAAAAGTAACGTTTTTATTCCTTCTTATTTAAAGGCAATTGCATTTTTATTTTGTACAGGAAGATATCGTGCCATATCAGCCGGCTGCACTGCAATGGCACTTCGTATCGTTACCATCCGCTCCTGGGTCCTTTTTCCGAGCTTCTCGGGATCAGGCAGTTCCATGTGTTACCCACAAGGTCCAGCCTTCCTGTGCGCTTTAAGCCTTCATAGACAAGAGTATGGTTCCCCGGTTCCCTGTAATGCAGCATGGCGCGCTGAATGCTCTTTTCTTTCTGGGAGGTTGCGACGTAGACCTTCTTGCCTGTGAAAGGATCCAGGCCTGTATGGAACATGCATGTAGCGACTGTCATGGGGGTCGGGGTGAAGTCCTGTACCTGTCTGGTATACCTGCCGGTGTCGCGGATGTATTCGGCGGTGGCGATCATATCCTCAAGGGTACAACCGGGATGCCCTGAAATCAGGAAGGCAACAAGGTACTGGTCCTTGCCAAGCTTCCTGTTTATCTCCTTGTATTTCTGCTCGAATCTCTCAAAGGTCTTCCTGTCAGGTTTTTTCATGACAGCTGTGACCCTGTCGGAATAGTGCTCGGGTGCCACCTTGAGCTGGCCGCTGACGTGATGGGCGCATAGTTCTTCCATATACTGCTCGTCAAGCAATGCCAGGTCGTAACGCACACCATAGCCCACGAATACCTTGGATATGCCGGGCAGTTCCCTGAGCCTTTGCATCAGCTCTATCAGTTTACTGTGGCTGGTGTTCATGGACGGACAGACCTGCGGGTAAAGGCACAGCTTGTTCTTGCACGCTCCGGAGCTCTCCCATTTCTTGCAGTCCATGCCGTACATGTTTGCTGAGGGACCGCCAAGCCCGTTAATAGTGCCGTTGAATCCCCTGATATCCCTGAAGCTTTCAGCTTCCCTGAGTATCGACTCGATGCTGCGGCTGCGTATCATGCGTCCCTGGTGCATGACTATCGCGCAGAATGAGCATGAACCAAAGCAGCCTCTGTGGGTGGTGATAGAGAATTTAACCATATCCAGGGCAGGTATCTTTTCCTGGTATGAGGGGTGAGCCTCCCTGGTAAACGGCAGTTCGTAAACATGGTCGAGCTCTTCCTGGCTTAATGGCCTCATAGGCTTGTTCTGCACGACCACGGTCTTTGGGTGCACCTGGATTATTCCGTGCCCGCAGACTGGATCCTGTTCCTCGAAGGCCGTTTTGAAGGCTTTTGCGTAGATTGCCTTGTCCTTTGAAACTTCCACGTAGGGAGGTATCTCCATATATTCGCTGAGAAACTCCTCTTTCTTTTCCTTCCAGCTTTTGATGTCCATCTTCCAGACAGTACCGTCAACGTCAGTGATCTGGCTGGCAGGTGTGCCATTTTTTAACCTGTCGGCAATGGCAAGCATCTGCAGTTCGCCCATACCATATACCAGCAGGTCCGCGGGCGCATCGGCGAGGATGGACTGGCGCACCTTTTCAGACCAGTAGTCATACTGGGCAAAGCGGCGCAGTGATGCTTCTATGCCTCCGATGATAACGGGAACATCGGGATACGCTTCCTTGAGCCGGTTGGTGTAGACAATACATGTCCTGTTTGGCCTCAGCCCGGCTTTGTTGCCAGGTGAGTAAGCATCATCATGGCGTAGCCGTTTTGATGGAGTATAATTGCTTACCATTGAGTCGGTGTTCCCCGCGCTTACGGCAAAGCAAAGGCGCGGTTTTCCAAGTTTAGTGAAGTCTGCAATATTTTCCCACCCTGGCTGTGCAATAACACCAACCTTGTACCCGGCATCTTCAAGCACCCTGCCTATGATGCTGGTACCAAACCCGGGGTGGTCTACATATGCATCGCCTGTGACAATGATAATATCAAGCTCTTCCCAGCCTTTCCTCCGTACCTCATCAGGGCTCATAGGGAGGAATCGGGGAATATAGTTTTGTCCAGTGGTCCTTTCTTTTCTTGCCATAGTGTATCTTAAAATCCTAATTAGAATCTTAAAAAGCCCCTGGACATCTTCAGTGACATCCCGATCTGGCCGTTCACATCGTCAGAGGTGCTGATGCCATGTCCGGGGTAAAGTGTCTTTACATCAAGCTCTGTGAGCTTGCTTATGGATGCAGTCAGTGCGGAGGGATTACCTCCCTCAAAATCAGTGCGTCCGATGCTGCCGTCGGGAAACACAGTATCTCCGGAGAACAGGCTCTTTGATGCGGGCTCATAGAGGCAGATACCTCCGGGTGTGTGGCCGGGCGTGTGTATAACTTCCAGCTCCTCGCCTTCTCCTATTTTTATTTTCTGGCCGTTCTCAAGCAGTATGTCCGGCTCAATATGAGGTGACCTGCGGCCAAAGAGGGATGCTGCATTAACATCATCATTTTTGAGCAGGGGCGCATCATCAGTGTGAATGGCTACTTTTGCACCGCTCTTTTTTGCTATCTCCTCTGCAGCAGCTGTATGGTCGAAATGGCAATGGGTAAGTATGATAAGCTCAATTTCTTTGATATCTATTTCCTTCTCAATGGCAGCTATGAGTGCAGATGTGTTAATTCCGGTGTCTACCAGTACCTTTGCATTAATGAGGTACGAATTGGCATCGTAAAGTCCGGCGTTGAAATGTTTGACTTGCATGTTAGCTTAAACTCCTGAATATGAATGATATTAATGATATGGTGTCAATGGGGTAATAATAGCGAGATTCAGATGCCAAATACCCTGCGTGTATTTCGAACTGTCGATATGGCCACTTCGGATGCATCTATTCCTTTCAGGGCAGCTATCTGCGGAACTGAGTCCGCTACGAATGCAGGCTCGTTCCTGCCCTTCCGGGGTGACAGGTAGGGACTGTCCGTTTCTATGAGCATGTTATCAAGGGGCAGATGCTTTGCTATTGAGCGATGATGTTCGGAGAAGCAGACTAGTGTTGGAACAGATACAAAATGACCTGCGTCCACGATCTCCCTCATAGTTTCCAGGGAGCCTCCGTAGCAGTGGAATACTACGGTATCAAGGTCATGGCTAAGTTTGAGGGCGATATCTTCGGCCTCCCTGCCGTGGATAACAAGTGTCTTGTTGTACTTGCGGGCAATGTCTATGACCTGCCGGAATACTTCTATCTGCCGCTGACGGCCGCTCTCTGTTTCACAGTAATGGAAATCAAGTCCTGCCTCGCCGACTCCCACAGCCCTGTCAATGTTCCTTTCTATCTGAGAGAGTATCTGGCTGATCTTCTCATCACTGGCATCCGGGACCATCTGGGGATTGAGCCCTAAGGTAGCGTGGATGAAGTCGTATTTTTTTGCAAGCTCAAGTGAGGCTATATTGGTACTGTAATCCACTCCGGAATTTATCATTGCGATGATGCCTTCCTGCCTGGCTCTTTCAATTGTTTCTCCGCGGTCACGGCTGAACTTGGGAAAATCGAGGTGGCAATGGGAATCAATTATTTCATATTGCATATATGGGCCTTCAGTTTCTGGTAAGTTATTGACAGGATATCTGCCATTAAACCATATATAAAAAAGTACAATTACTCTTATCCTTAAGGCTTTTCCGGGATAAGAGTATAACTCTTAAATCATTGCTGCCAGTTTACTGCATGCTCCATAGCTTTTTCTTTTCAAGCAGAAGATTGATTGCTGTTACGAGTGCGTCCACTGAAGCTGTCACGATGTCAGCACTTGCAGAGTGCGCAGTAACCACACGCCCTTCTTCATCCTCTACACCAATAGTGACCTCTGCAAGAGCATCTCCGCCACCGGTGATAGCCTCTATCCTGAAATCGCGGATCTTTATTTTGGTGTAACCATCAAGCATGCTTGCGACTGCCTTGAGTGAGGCATCGATGGGTCCCACACCAAAGTTTGAGGCAGTGACTTCACGGTCGCCTACGATAGCTCTCACTACTGCTGTTGGCGTTGTGAGGTTGCTTGTCATGACTGAGAACTCTTTGAGCTTGATGGTCTCATGCCCGAGGTTCTTGCCAAGGACTGCCGAGGCTACGGCGTGAAGATCGGCGTCGCATATACGCTTGCCGCGGTTTGCAATTATCTTTATCCTGCTGAGTATTTCGTCCAGCTGTTCTTCGGTAGGCTGGATGCCGATATCGCTCAGGGTCTGTTTGACCGCATGCTTGCCTGCATGTTTCCCGAGTACTATGCGGCGTTTGTGGCCAACCATTTCGGGTGTCATAATGCCCGGTTCGAAGGTGTCGGATTTTTCAAGTACTCCATGGGTATGTATACCGGACTCATGAGCGAATGCATTATCCCCTACGATGGGGGTGTTGGGAGGCATGTGTATACCTGTGAAATTCTCGACCATCTTCGAGGTTTCGAGGAGGTATTCCGTGTTGATATTGGTCTTCGCACCGTATATAGATTGAAGGCACATGGCTACCTGTGCAAGATTCGCATTGCCTGCACGTTCGCCAATACCGTTGATAGTTACCTGGACCTGGCTCGCGCCGGCTTCTACTGCCATGAGGCTGTTGGCGACTGCAATGCCAAAGTCGTTGTGACAGTGGACGTCAATGGGAATGGTGACTTCTTTGTATATGTTCTTGATAAGCTCATACATTCCGGATGGTGACATTATTCCTACCGTATCGGGAACGTTAATTATGTCGCATCCTGCTCCTTCAACGGCTTTGTACACTTCTATAAGATAGTCAAGATCTGTTCTGGTGGCATCCATTGCAGAGAACATGCATTTTACACCGTGGTCTTTGATGTATTCCACGGCATTCACAGCCATGGTAACAACCTCTTCACGGGTCTTTTTTATGGTGTGGATTCTCTGTATGTCGGATGTTGAGACAAAAGTGTGTACTACGTCTACACCACAGTCGATACATGCGTCAAGGTCTTTTTGCAATACGCGGGCAAGACCACAGACATCAAGACTAAGTCCTTCGCTGGCAATAGCTCTTACATTCTGCTTTTCCCCTTCTGATGAGATGGGGAATCCGGCCTCGAGAACGTCTACTCCGAGTTTGTCGAGTTGCCGTGCAATCCTGAGTTTTTGCTCATTGGTAAGGGATACGCCAGGTGTTTGTTCACCGTCGCGCAGTGTCGTATCAAAAATAGTCTTATGTTTGCCTATAATCGGTTCATCGCTGTAAAAAGCGATCCCTCAGTTGTACGGTTGAATTCATGGTAATCATTCCGGCTTGTAATTGATTCTATATAAAGTCTCTGTTAATGTATTTAGGTTTCTATAATATAAGGTGACAATTCGTGCCACTAGCTTTTTTACTCACTGTCTGCCATATTATTGGCTACTTTTGCATTCATGGGGAAGCCTTTTATATGAACGTGCGCTTGTAGTGCTGCTCTCAATCACGAGATGGATGTGGCTTTGTGCCATTATCAGTCTTTGAGAGACTT
>NZ_JADQBZ010000001.1 GCF_016278365.1 Methanolobus sp.
TGCCGGGGTTATTGTCAACATTGCGATTATAGTCAGTCCCTCCGTTTCGGGGAAAAAGGTGGTAATTGAGATTACCACTCCCTTTCCTTTCTTTTTATATATTATGACTTTTTTTATATATTATTTATCTTTCTTTGTTCCTAGGTTCCCAGGTTCTCCGGAATGTATAATGGGTTACATCAGCGCGATAATAACAAACCCTGTCATTATCATGATCGAGAAAACTACGAAACTGAAAAAGTTCAGTCGTGCTCCTTCATATATTTTACCTTCGTGCTTCAGTCCCTTCATCAGCAGGATAAATACCTTTGGCAAGAGCAGTATGTATGGAACCAGCGCCAAAAGCAGGATCCATCCTGTGGTGAACAAATACGCGGTAAAGATAACATTGGCGATAAGCAATATATAGAGGATCAGCAGTCCGTATATGCTGTTCTTCAGTCCCATCCTTAGGACAAGCCCGCATTTTCCTGCTTTTCTGTCATAGGGCATGTCAACCATCTCTCCTCCCCAGGCGAATATCAGTGTGCTCAGACCAGTAATGGGCATTATTGAAACTATCATCGGGTGGAAAGGAATTCCCTGGGCAGCCGCATACAGAAGGATAGCGAAAGGTCCAAACCCCAGCCATACAACAATTTCGCCCAGACCCCGGTAAGCAAATTTGAAGGGCTCGGCCGTGTAGTACTTACTAAGGAATGTGGCGGTCAGGAACAGAAAGATGAAAAGGGGCCACAGCTCCATTTCAGAAATATACAACAGTCCTAAAGTCCCCAGAAGGCCAACAACAAGACCGGCTCTGGCTATTGTGAACATCTTCCCTTCAAGTCCTGGATCCCTCACGATCACCGCAGATCCTCCACTGAACATGCTCTGGCCGGACTCCAGGGTGTCACAGCCCTGCTTTGTATCGTATATGTCATTGTATATATTCATGGAAATGTGGATACTGAATCCGACCACAGCTGCAAGTACAAGACCCTGAAGACTAAACCCACCCGTCACGATAACGGTCACTGATGTACTTATCACCAGTGGTGCCAGCATTGCTAGAAGCCCATAGGCCCTTATCATCTCGAAAACACCAGGACGTTCATCAGCCATATTCTAACCTTAAACTCAATAATTGTATGTTTACTTTTTTCTATTTACTTTTTTACATATCTGCAGGTGGCACATTTGTAATCCTTTTAACAGGAAGCATCATTCATATATTCATGAAGATACGTATAAGTTGTAACTTGAAGTAAAGAAGTTTTATACGGGTGCCTTGGACCTTCAAGATCCGGGCAAGGATCTTGATGAGGCAGCAATCTGCCGTAGTAGACCTATCGTCAACCTGTTAATACAAAAAACAGCAAATTTAGTTACAGATTACTTCGTTTCATTGAGTAATTGTAATTTACATGTGGAGATGTATTCCTAATGATCAAAAAAATCGTCCTTCCCTACCAGTGCAGAAGCCAGATGAGGGTACTTGTATTGCTTTGTGCGATAACTATGGTCTTCTTGGCAATATCATCTACAGCTGTTGCGGAAGTGACAGAAGTTTCTATATTCCCGGAAAATCCTTCTCCGGGAGAAACGGTGACTGTAACAGGCAAAGCTTCCCCTGACGAAGTTATACCAGTTTCCGCTTCATTTGAAAAAGTGCAGGATGTTTCAGCTGGCAATTATGCCTATTCTCTGATTGCCGTGACCATCCCCGAAGGCTCTGAATCTTTCAGTCTTAAGGCAAGCGGTGTGGATGATCTGAACATTGAGGTCAGATTGCCTATCCTCGGGTATACATCAATTCCCGGAAGCATGATAAATGTCAATGGCCATGTTGCTACATTTGGAACTGGGAAAATAAATAGTGGTACGTATGATATTAAATTAAGCGGCAATTCCCCTGATGATAAGGTCACTCTTTCCTTTAATGTCAAGGCAAGCATTACAGCTGATGCGGACGGTAATTTTGCATACACTTACACAACCGATAACATCCCGGAGGGGGATTTTAACATCCTTATCGGTGGCGTGCCTTTGCAAGTGCACCTGGGGAGCACTGACATCAGTTCCCCATCCTCCTCAAAAACTAAAACGAGCAGCAACACAGGTACCGACTTGAACATAGTTGATGCAGACACACTTGATACAGATACACATGATACTGGTATATCCGAAGCGGATACATCTGAGGTATCATATGCGCCCGGTGAAGACACCGTTTCGGATAATTATGTTGAAGGCTATGAACTATCTCCGGTGCCTTCGGGTATAATGGATAAATTACCTGACCTGGGAGTAATGAGCGTGCTTGTTGGAATTGTCTCCATAGGTGCCATCCTTGTAGGGTACAGGAAGAACAGGTACAAGTAAAACTTGAGGGGCAGCACCCTACATTCTTTTTTAAGTCGGAAAGTATTCTGACGACCCTCTCACAGTTTTTCATGTGGTTCCGGCGACAAGAATGAGGGACTACTGTATCAGCTCTTTTATTATGGTGACCTAGGGTCAGGTTGCAAAGTCAGCAAAAAGTTAGCAACTAATTCGATAAATATTTATAGTTTAGTTATTGTAAATGTAAGGTACAGTCCAAAGATATACTATATGTATATCTGCTACTGAATAATAATGCTTTAATAAAGGTGGTACAAATGAAAAAAATGAATATATTAATAATGCTCGCTGTGTTGCTGTTGGCCATGACACAGACAGCAAGTGCAGTGACAGCGTTAACAGAATTTGAAGATGGATGTTATTGTGTGAATCTTGCAGGTGAGTACGAATTAGCTCTGATCCCTGCATCTGCAAGTGTACAAATGCTATCAGTTCCGACTACTTACTACATAGAAGTAGATGCAAAGGTCTGTAAGTCCGGAGAGGATATCACAGTTACGATCATTGACAGCAATCCTGCTGTGGAGATCACTAACCTAAATATAATTAGCCTCTATAAGGAAAATATTGTCCTTAATGCCAGTGGTGTTTGTGAAATGGGGTACCAGTTTGAAGGGATGATGACACTTGTAGGTGACGGTGAACAATATACTTCCACCAGTGCTACCGGACTGATTGCCGGGCAGATACCTGTCATTGGTGAGTTCGCGGCTACTATCGAGGAATGCAATGTGGAAGAGATCCCTGAGTTCCCAACCATTGTACTCCCGGTAGCAGCAATTCTCGGTCTTGCATTCTTCATGCAGCGCCGCAAGGAATAAATCCGATTGCCGGGGCCAATGGTCCTGGATATCTTTTTTATTGAATTATTAAAGTGAAAGTATTTCCTGGCTGTGTTAGTTTGCTGGCCAGTTTGTATCTCAATCACCTTTAAGCAACGAACGCACGGTTTCCTTAACGCACTTCTTTGAGCCCCATTTAGGTTTCCATCCCATATCTTTCAGCTTGTCCACAGACAGCATCATCTTTGGTACGTCGCCTTTCCATCCGCGATTTCCGCCGGTATATTGGAACTCGACATTCTCCAGTCCCATCTCCTTAACTATTATCTCACCTATAAGCTTCGGGGTGATGGTGTCTTCCGAGCCGATATTAAAGATGTTTACATCATCAGTGCTGTTCTCAATGGCAAAACCCATGGCATCCACACACTGCTTTACATGAAGGTATGATTTGGATTGTCTGCCGTCACCCAGGATCTCAAGTGATTCTGGATCCTTTTCCAGCTTTTCAATGAAGTCCACGATGATGCCATGTGTGCTTCTGGGACCTATGATATTTGCAAAGCGGAATATCCAGGATCTCATGTCAAATGTGTGGGAATATGATGTTATCAGTGCCTCACATGCCAGTTTGGAAGCCCCATACAGGGATATCGGCATGAGCGGCCCGTAACTCTCGGGTGTGGGAATAACGGTTGCTTCTCCGTAGACAGTTGAGGTAGAGGTGAAAGCAATATCTCTTATACCTTTGAGGCGCATGGCCTCAAGGAGGTTGTATGTAGCTGTGATGTTCTGTTCAAAATGCACGTAAGTGTCAGTTGAGCCCAGTCTAACATCGGGGTTTGCAGCCACATGGAACACGAAATCCACGTTCTCACAGGCTCTACTAAGCTCTGAGGTGTCCAGCAGGTCACCCTCAATGAAATATACTCCCTCATTTCCAAGATGCTCATCTATAAACCCAAGACTTCCGGAGGTCATGTTATCAAAGATCGTCACTTCATTGCCTTTTTTTACCAGCATGTCGACTATATGGCTCCCAATGAATCCTGCACCACCGGTGATAAGCACTTTTCTTTTTGAGAATGGATCATGTAACATTGGTTTTTTCACTCCCTATCTAGTATTTGAATCTGTCTATATTAATCCCACTCATAATGTTCGCTAATGATATCTTCTTTTGATGGATATTTTTCTATCATGTAAATCTCTTCAATTATACTAACTTTTTTATAATCATTACTAGATATATGATAAAACTGCATATATTTTTAACGGTATAATTAATGGTGTTATCCAATGTTCTCAAGTATCATTGTGATTGAGCAAATCATATCTTAATCACTGTTTCTCAGCAACTCCCAGATTGATCACCCTCTAAGCTTAGACGGAAAAAGTGTCATTCCCATGGGAATGTTGATATTCTTGAGCTCATATTAATATTCACGATGAATTAAGGAAGGATGCCTGTAACTTCAGTTGCAGGGAGAATTCCGTTAAATACAAAGATCTAGCCTTCTTTTAGATCTGAACCCGAATACTTTCAGTCTACTTACTGTAATTTAAAGTCATATGTATCCATATCTTTTATGTGATAGCATGCTCCTAACCATTAAAAGTAAATTAGTAATCACTCAGCAACAGCAGGAACTGTTGCTCAGAACAATGGAATCTTTCAATGAAGCATGCAATTACATTTCAGATTTTGCATACCACAAGCAAATATTCAGTAAATTCAAATTACAAAAACACCTTTATTACGAGATCAGAGAAAAATTCTCGTTATCCTCTCAGTTAGCTGTCAGGACACTTGCAAAAGTAGCTGAAAGCTACAAGGTTGACAAAAAAGTACTCCATCAATTCCAACCACGTGGAGCTGTTGTTTACGATCAGAGGATACTATCCATA
>NZ_JADQBZ010000008.1 GCF_016278365.1 Methanolobus sp.
AAAGCCGGGTGTATGTTTATGAACAAAATAATGCCAATACCCGATAGAAGCAAAAGCAAGAATGTGTGTAACACGATCCTTCTGAGTTTGAACTTTTTTGCCCTTTCACCTAGAAGAACACCAATTTTTCTAAACGCCATTATAGCTCCACTAATACTATATAGTTATAGAGAATAATCTATAATCAGTCCTGTTGTAATTGCAAACACTATCGTATATACAAGAAAGATACTGAATTGCCGGGAACCAAGAACAATTTTTACGGCACCAAGATTTGTGATCTTTGTTGCGGGCCCGGTTATCATAAATGCTGCAGCAGCACCCAGGCTCATGCCATGGCGCAGCCATTCCAGAAGCAAAGGAATTGTCCCTCCACCACATACGTATAAAGGCACACCTATCGTTGCTGCCATTAATACTCCAAATCCTTGCTGGCTTCCAAAAATGCCAGCAAATGCATCTGGGGATACATAACGCTGGAAAAGTGCTGCTAGCACGATACCAAGGAAAAAGTAGCCTCCGGTTGCCTTGATATTTCTCCATATATTCTTTAGCAGGCGCATTAGCACATTGGGATCTGTGTCTCTGGTTCCAGGTAGGACAAGCATTGAGAAATTGAAAAATCCCTTGTCCCGGAAAAAGAACCTTACACAGAGACCGGCCAGTATCCCGCAAACGATACATGAAACTAAACGTATGATAAATGCTGTTCTGCCAAGTGCGGCGCTGTAAATGAGCAACTGAGGATTCAGTAAAATGGAACTCATCATGAACGCAGCCAGCCAGTCATCCCTCATTCCTTTTTCAGAGAATGAAGCTGCGATGGGGATGGTCCCATACATACAAAGGGGAGAAGCGATTCCGAGCAGGCTTGCCGGAACCACCCCGAATACTCCAAGCTTTTTGTTCTGTGTTGAAACAAACAAACTGTGTATCTTATCTTTGCCAAATACGGAAACTACCGAGCCAAGGACAATACCAAATATCCAGTATATTACGATCTGGTTGAACAGGATAGTGAAGTAATACCAGAGGTATATGAACTCCCTCTGGAATATATCAAGCATCCAGTATCACCAATTCATATTCCTGACTGCCCAGACCAAGTTCTGCTGCATAGTCAAGTATATGTGTACCATTTCTTGATTCCATACGCTCGATAAGATCCTGTCCGTCAGGAGCTGCGTATACAAGGTCCACAGAAGCCTTATCCAATGCTATCGGATCAAGTGATGCCAGAATGCCGATGTCTTCCATTGTAGGTTCAGCAGGACTTGCGTCACAATCACAGTCAATAGACAGATTGTTCAAAACATTGATGTAAACTACATTATCTCCTACTTCATTCATAAAGGCCCCATTCGCCTCTGCCATAGATTCTAAGAACTCATCCTGAGGAGTTTCTGAGATTCCAGCCCACAATTGCTCGACAACACTATTTCTTCCAGCTGTATGAACTAAAGTTTTTCCATTAGGAGATGAGATTCCAATAGCAACATTCTTTAATGCGCCACCAAAACCACCCATTGCATGACCTTTGAAATGAGAAAGGACAAGCCATGAATCATAATTTTCAAAATGAGAACCAACAATAGACTCATCAAGGTGTTTTCCAACTGGAACTGAAAGAGAGATCTCACCTTCTTCATCCATAATATCTGTTGGAGCGATTGCAGTAAACCCATGATCGATCATAACCTGTTTATGCATTGCTGTTTCAGCACGACCACCACCGTAAGCCGTATTAGATTCGACTATAGTCCCATTAACTGACTGTACAAGGTCTTTGATCAGATCAGGTGAAAGATAATAATGACCACCCGGTTCACCGGTACTGAGCTTTACCGCTACATTTCCGGGAAGATCACGGCCCATTGCTTCGTAAACTGCGATTAACCCTTCCGGGCTGATATCAGTGGTCATATAGACTTCAGGAACTTCATTTACTGCGTTGCCTGAAGTAGTTGTCATCTGAGACTCCTCATCAGGGTTGTTGCTTTCTAATTCCAATGATTCAGAAGCAGTTTCTGATGTGTCTTCATCTGTGATGCATCCTGCAACTAAAGAAAACATCAGGATAGCGGCTAACAGAATTGTTATGTGCTTTTTCATTTTAATTTTCTCTCCTTTCTATTCTATTTTTGAAATTATTACGAATGAGAAATCATCAAGTGATGCCTCTATTTGGGCTTTTGTTTCTTGTTTATCCTTGGAGTGGATACACCATTAAAAGGCACGTGAGTGACTGCTCACTCACCAGTGTGGCGAAAAAAAATATTATTTTTTGGCTAGACCCTCCCAGATGATCTGAAATCCGTCCTCAATAGCCTTATTTTTGTCATGTGGTTCTGAATAAAGGATAAAGTCCACTATTGTCCTGCTGGACTGGTAGAACATTGAAATGATCATTCCCTCGGGGTAATCTCCAAATTCACCACTCGCTATTCCTTCCATCACAAGGTCATGATAGAAAACATACTCTTCCATAACTACTTCACGCGTATAGTCAGTTATATAAGGAGATGAACAGAACTGATTGACAAAACGGAAATCTTCCTGATTGTTGAGTCCCCATTCAATAAGATTATACCACATTTTTCTGAACTTATCCTGAAAGGTATTCTGAGAATCCACATCTTTACTCATACCGCGGCTTAATTTACCCTTTACATCGAAATACAGGCCATTGATGAGATCCTCTTTAGTAGGGAAGTAGTTGAATAAAGTGCCTGTGGCTACACCTGCTTCTTTTGATATCTGGGCAGTGGATGTACCGTGGAAGCCTTTTTCAGTAAAAAGCTTCAGAGCCGCTTGCAAAAGGGCTGTTTTTTTGTCTTCGACCTTATCTTTCATGAATTATCTCTAGAATTGACTAAATAGTCATTCATACATCATAAGAAGGATTTGATGTATAAATACTTTCTGCACACTTTGAACTAAAAACTTGGAAGTAGTATTTGCAAAGCATGTCCAGCAAGAATCAATCAACAAAAAACTCGATGTCCATCAATTTAAAAAAATAAATACTTTCTTTGGTGTTTCTGCCTTTTCTTTCAAGCATTTTCTCTTTCATTGACTGATTAGCCATTTATTAGATCATACAAAATATAAATATCTCCCTATAGATGGCATGTGACAACCAATAACTTAAATCATCCTGTTGTCAGAATTTCAACAAAAAACGGTCAATCCTTTATATCAATATTAGTACAAATTTTTGCTCATTCCATCTTAGACCTATTCTTCCGAGGTTTGTTCCAGTAAGGAGACTTACATTTTGGACATATTACAGGATCTTCATTAATTTTAGTGCGTGGAATCCATTCATGCCCACATCTTCCACATTTATGTCCGTCTTTTTGTATTTTTATTTGTGTCATGTAACAAAAAAAACACTTATAATATTTACATGTTCCTAAACATAGTTTACATAAACTATACTTATAAAATCAATCAGAAAAAGTAAAAATCTGCCGCGGTCGGGATTAAGGAGAAAAACAATAAGACACGAAAAACAAATGCTGGTATCTTCTCTTTTTCAGGTTCCAGTGTATAGGAAGAACAAATACGTATGTTGACCAAAACCCATAGATTATAAAGATAAGCTGAAAGCAGGAAATAAAACGAAGCTCTCAAGTAAGATAGATTTAGGTTGAGGTGTGTGATAATTTGGGGAGTGGGGGTTGTGGGAGTGTTTAAAAACGAATCACACACCTCAGAACATTCAATGTTGTCAAGTTATAAGAGTGTAGCCCTGTTTTCGTCATCAGTCGAAACTATTTTATCGATTTTAGCTTAAATCGAAGGACCTATTAGATCGGCCCATACTTCCAATTTAAAAATAGTATTCATATCTGAGCTTGAATGGGAACTAGCCAAGTGCAATGTGGAAGTTGTCAAAATCAGGGAGAATCAGAGAATAAAAACAATAAGACAATTAAATTTCCAATCGAAATATTATATTATTAACATCGAATAATTGAACGGGTGATAAAGATTTTAGAAGACCATGTACAAATTATATTGTAAATAACATACATGGGAAAATGAATTTAAAGAAGAAATGGTAACCATTTCTTTATTTGAGATATCCTTTGTTCTCAAGCCAGTTAGCTTGTGGTCTTGTATATTTCCATACGACATCAGCCTTTTCATCCTGGAAGGACCATGGGGTCACTATTACAATGTCTCCCTCATGAACCCACATTCGCTTCTTCTTTGAGCCGGGGATCCTGCCCATGCGAATAGTACCGTCCACGCACTGCAATCTTACCCTGCTTGCTCCCAGCATGGTGGCTACAGTAGCCAGTACTTCATTCCGGTCTTTACGCGGTGTTCTGACACGAACTACTTCAGGTGCACCGGTCTGTGCTCCATTGCTTGCTCTACTTTGTCTTTTTCTGCTGTTATAATTAGCCAGATTAATTCCTCGTTCTCATTTATGTAATACGTTTTTTGCTTGATGTTTTATGAAAAATGGATATCAAATAGAATGCTAATACACGTAAAAGTGCAAAACACCTGAAAATCCGATTTATACAAAACCCATTTGCAATGGCCGTATTGCAATAAAAATCCCAAGTGAAGGCCATTTAGCTATCAAGTGTGGAATAAACTATGTTTTCACCATATATAAATAAACTGTTGGATAAAAATACATAGGTACTGGCTCCCATTATCGAATTATCCTGTAAACAGGTGATGTACCACTTTTTAAAATGAATAAGTTTCTGCTTTTTGTTTTTTTCTAAATTACATCCAGAAATAATAATCATTGAATAATTTAAAGCTTGCATATTTTAAAAGCGTCCTTGGATTTAACAATGGTTTAGATTAAATAAGAACATGTAGTTACATGTTAAGTGTCAGGGAAGTTTCCGGGGCATCCGTATATATGGATGGGGAACAAGCATATTTCCTGGTATGATTGGGGGGATGAATTGTTGAAACAGCTAAAAGAATGTCCTGAGTGTAAGGCACGTCTGCGTGACCTGTACCAGAATATACAGCATTGTGAGACTTGTGGATACTGGACACAAAAAGGAACTGCCAGACTGGATTCACTAATGGTGTTTGCATAAGGAGGAACTGTTCTATGTGCTATTGGATTAAATTCTGGAAAGGTGAAAATGAAAAAGTACTAAGAGAAGTACCTGTTCATGCCGATACTACAGAAGAGGCTAAAAATATATTCAAGCACGATTTTCCAGGTGTGAGGCAGTTTGAAGTAATACTACCTTAATTAACTTTTATTTTTATCACGTTGTAGTAAGAAGACCACCCAATTTATTGGGTGGATGAATTACGTCCATTTGTATTTGAAAGATGTCTGGAATTGTATACACAGTCAAACATTAAATATATCTGCTATTATAGCGTAAAAGACTTTAGTTATGTTAAGAGCCTACAAATATCGATTATACCCAAATGAATCACAGATAGATTTCTTTGAGAAACAGTTTGGTACGTGTAGGTTCATTTACAACTGGGCGTTGGAATTGAAGAGTACAACTTACACGGATGAGAACCAATCAATAAGTAAGAATGAGCTCAAGAACATGCTTCCTGGTCTCAAGACCCAATACAACTGGTTGAAAGATGTCAATTCCCAATCCTTACAGGCTTCTGTCGATAACCTGGATAACGCTTTTAAGAAGTTCTTCAGGAAAGAAGCAGACTATCCCACATTCAAGTCCAAGAATAACCCTGTTCAATCGTTCCAGATCCCACAGCATTATGTAGTGGACCTTGACAAAGGCACGGTTAAGCTGCCCAAACTTAAGGAGCCTATCAGGGTCAAGTTCCATCGTGGATTTGAAGGGGAAACAAGAACTGCTACGGTATCCAGAACACCGACTGGTAAGTATTTCATAAGCATACTGATTGAAGATCGTCGGGAAATCCCAGAGAAAGTTAGTTTGGGACCAAGCATCGGAGTTGATGTTGGTATCAGTCATTTTGCCATTCTTTCAACAGGTGAAAAGATCGAGAATCCTCGACATTTGAAAAAGTCAATGGCAAAACTTAAAGCCGAACAACGGTCGTTGTCCCGTAAGAAAAAGGGATCGAGTAACAGGAAGAAACAAAAGTTGGTTGTGGCTAAACTACACGAAAAGGTTGCCAACCAACGAAATGACTTTCAACATAAACTATCCAACAGGCTGGTAAACGAGAACCAAGTTATCGTCCTGGAGGATCTGAACATTTCAGGAATGGTCAAGAATCGCTGCTTAGCACAGGCAATCTCGGATGTTGCCTGGGGAAATTTCATAATGAAATTGAAATATAAAGCGGAGTGGTGTGGTAAGACCATTCAACAGATTGGTAGGTTTGTGCCAAGTTCCAAACTGTGTAATGTATGCGGACACAAGAATACCGACCTGACTTTGAACGATAGAAGCTGGGAATGTCCTTCGTGTCATACACAACATGACAGGGATATCAATGCCGCTATCAACATCCTGAATATCGCACTAAACAATACCGCCGCAGGGACTGCGGTTTGAGCTTGTGGATGTATTCTCACTGGAGAAACAGATGAAGCAAGAAGCCACCCATTTTAATGAGTGGTAGTTCACTAAATGATCTATGGGCGCACTATCATCAATCTTTCAAGGAATGGCTGAATGCTATAGACGTTCTTAAAACAACAAATTTAGAAAAATTAATTCTCTGCGTGCATCAGGTTTTACTCTTATGTGCCAAGCCTGTGGGTTTGCAGCCAGCTTTAGACAAATGAATTAAATAAGAGCTCACTTATCTCATCCTTTTTCCTTAATACCTGAAAGCGCATCCTGTCTTGCGTATTCTCCCATGAGTTCACCTTTGTCAAGTATATAGGGTTGCATAGCATCCTCAATTTCATTTCTGGCTGTCCCGGTTATGAAATCCAGCCTGGTCTCAAGAGCATAGGCTATGAAATAATACCTGTGCGTGCCTTCAGAGGGGCACGGACCGCAATAGCATACCTTGTTGAAGCCATTCATGCCCTCTACTCCCGGGACCGTATCTTCATCTATCCCTTCCACAAAGTCGATGTTCCATACTATCCAGTGGGTCATTGTGCCTGAGGAGGAATCAATACCATCCACCATCACAACAATGCTAACTGTGGTTGAAGGCACGTCATCAAAATCCAGTGGCGGACTGATATTGTCCCCGTCACACGTGTATCTGGCTGGGATCATCTCGCCATGTTTGAAAGCGCTGCTGGTAATTATCATTTCTTTCATTCACCTTCCAATCGTTTAACTTCTGGTGCAACCGTGTTCCATTATCGACAATACCTCATCGTCAGAGACATCATACCAGTTACTATAGACCTGGGCAACTGCCATGAAATTTGCAGGGGTCTCCAGAACGACGAGCTCGTCAACCATCCGGGAGATATCCTCAGCGACTTCCCTGCCTGCTACAGGCACAGCAACTACAATCTTCCCAGCACCCCTTTTCCTGCACAGCAGTAGAGAAGCGCGCATGGTAGAACCCATGGCAAGACCATCATCGATCAGTATAACCGTCCTGCCGGATAGTTCCGGCAAGGATCGGCCTCCTCTTAGCACCTGTATTCTCCTGCTGATCTCCTTTGACTGATCAATGATAATCCGGTCCATTTCATCCTGCGGCAGCCAGGCTGATGCATTTCTTGAAATGAAAACACTTCCATCTTCAGCTATAGCCCCGAACCCGGCTTCCGGGTTGTCAGGAAACGGCAGTTTCCTTGTCACAAGAAGAGAGAATGATGCATACAGGTGTTCTGCCACTATGCACCCGACCTCTACGCCACCCCGGGGAATAGCCAGCACCAGTACATTCTCATCCCGGTATTTTTCTAATTCACGGGCAAGTTTCTCACCCGCATCTTTCCTGTCCCTGAATATCATTCATACCTCAAAGACAAAACCCGACTTTTTACTTACCTGTGTCCATATATTGTAACACAGGATCCTGAAGAAACCCTTGAGCCCGGAAGACACAGCTCCACGATTTTGGCGGCTACATCTTCCGGTTTGAGGGATGGTTCATCATTATATAAAGAACGGTACATACCCGTATCGACACTTCCCGGACAGACAGCATATACCCCTACCTTTCCCGAAACTTCCTGAGCCAGCGATTCGGTCAGGCCGATAACTGCAAACTTTGATGCAGAGTATACTGAAAGTTCTTTAATCCCGGTTTTGCCTGCACCTGATGAAATATTTATCACTTTGCCCTGACCTTCCCTGAGCATATGGGGTAAAATATGTTTTGTGCACAGGAATAAGCCTCTTACATTGACATCCATTATATTATCAAATTCCCCGGCGCTGGTTTCTATCAGGGGTTTTCTTACCGCAAATCCGGCGTTATTCACAAGGATATCTATTCTTCCGAATTGTTTAACTGATTCAGACACCAAGCTAATGACATCCGACTCCTTGCGAATGTCTGCCGGGATGGCAAGTGATTTCCTGCCCATGCTCTTAACTTCTTCACGCACTGCTTCTAACTCACCCTGACTCCTTGCAGTTGCGATGATATCTGCACCTTCCCTTGCCAGCGCGAGACACGTGGCTCTTCCTATACCCCTGCCTCCCCCTGTCACAAGAGCTATCTGGCCCTTAAGTTTCAATTGGGTTCCCCTGTCAATTTTAAATATTCACTCTACTGTCACAGTACCGATCATACCGGGATGTATCGTGCAGGAATAACCAAAGATGCCTTCCTGCTCGTAGGTATAGCTGAAAGTCTCACCTGGCCCGAACTCACCTGAATCAAAGGCACCATTGTCCGCAGTCACAGTGTGGGTTACTCTGTCATCATTTGTCCAGGTAACCGTATCCCCCACAGAAACCCTGATATCCTGAGGCAGGAAGCGGTAATTTTGCATAATTACCTCTGTAGTTTCAACCTCTTCGGGTGGCCGGGCTTCCATTGGCGACAGGTAATCCGTGCACCCGGAAGTCAAAGCAACCGCTGCGATTAACGTAAAGATAAAAAGTACTCTTCTCATAATCCTCCCCTTAGTAGGATAGAGTGAGCATAATTAATAGCATTACCGGAACTAATGATGCCATGAAACCTGGACAAAAAGTAATGGCAAAGAGAATCAGCCTGTTACTATGACCTGCCCCGTTGTCTGGTAGGGATGCACAGTACACATATAATAATAGGTGCCTGCTTCTGTGAATGTGTAACTGTAGGATTCACCTTGCCCAAGCCCTCCTGACCGGAACATTCCACCGTCTATTGTATGTACGGCTGAATCCATATTGGTCCACCTTACTGAATCTCCCACTGCAATGGTGACCGAGGCCGGGTCAAAACTGAAATCCCTTATCTCTACATCGGTTATCGGGTAAAGAGTGTCTGTTATATATGCAGTATAAATATAGTCGTTATCCGCCTCTACCGAATGGCAATTCTGGCATGATTCCACTCTTCCTTCGACTATAACTTCTCCTTCGGGAGTGTAGGCAGCCCAGAACCAATCATTATGTTCGGGGTCATAACCTTCTACCTTATAGCGTACTCCTATTTCCCTCAGTTCCCTTTCAGCATCATAGCTTTCCCTTACCACAATGCTTTCATATGGCAGGGAACCTGCCCTGTTCTCAATGGCAGGTACTGCATTCTCTGATACGTATGTTGTGAGTAGCGGGCCATGGATACTAACGCTTGCATATATCTCCTCCTTCAAAGGCCATAGGTCCCAGTCCCTGTAATTATTCTCTTCAGTAATGTAATTGTACACTTCACTGCCTTGCGGCTCAGGAGTTCCCGCTTGCACAGGTTCAGGGTCGGCAGGCGGTATCTCCGGACTTTCGGTGCCTGCATCTTCATCATCCTGTGCACCGGTGCATCCAATAACTAAGAATACAGACATAAGAACCAAAAAGACCATCATTCCATTTCTCATTAACAAACCCCATAATAACATTGAGCGAATGAATAGAAATACCTTTATGTTACAAATAGCCCTGAAATGGGCCTGTTGAAAAATACAGCAAGTATTCTATGAAAGCATTATTGCAACAACAAAATCAGAAAGATCCAAATGGGAAAACAGAAAAGGAAATTATTAAAAAAAATCAGGTTTCAAGTATATCCAGTGGTCTTTTCAGGAAGGCTTTGGTCATTCCCTGATCATCTACATCACCTGAGAACTTCACCAGTTCCCAACCATCAACGCCAAGTTCGTTCAGGTCCTCTTTCATCAGGTCCCACTCGCCAAAGCGAACTGACTTTATTTCATATTCCCATGATGTCATATTGATTTACCTCTGATGTTTTCCGAAAAGATTGTTTTCGTATATAATATCCTATGCCATCGGCATATATATAACTTTTCAAAAAACTAATTTGCGAGATAACCAAGCTAACTTGATTTAGTTCAGGACTGTATACATATTTTGGGAACATATGATCAATTCAGCGAATGAATTTTTGATGTCATCAAAATATATGTGAGGATATGATTTGAAGTAGGTTTTAAACAAACTAATGCCACTATAAAATAAATATGGATTGATTTAAGTAAAAGAGATTACAATTATTTATTGCGGGTTATGCGAGTGGCGTAACAGAGGTATTGGGGAATATCTCGGATTCGTAAGGAGAGAGGCACCCTAAGCGTGGTGGTTTCGGGTGCCTTACCACCTTCTGTAATTATATCTTCTATTTTATAGTATGTGCCTTATGTATAAGAACGTTTCCACAACAAATCCTGAAAATACAGGGATTGTTAGGTTATCATCTATATTAACAAAAAAAGTTTCCACAAGGGTTGCTGTAAATGCCATTAACAGTGCAAGAGGCAAACTTGATAGGAAAATATATCCGATCAAAACATCGACAAAAATCTCAGCAGCACAACCTTCAATTGATTTTCCGCTGCTTAACCGATGTTTCCCAATCTTTCTGCCAACAAGTGCTGCACTCATATCTCCGAATGTGGTCATCAATATGGCAGCATAGGCAACCTCTTTACTAAAAACTGAAACAGCAACGAGTGCACCGAGTGTAAAAAATACATGAGAACCTATATTTGAGATTTCTTTCTGGCGGAACAGGTGCTTGACAAAAGGAAGTTCCAGGCCTCTGTCAAGACGGAAGTGCTCGATAATCAGAATAAGCACCAGATATGAGATAAGCAAGGTAAGAACAACCTGCTTGCCGTAGAAAGCATAGACCAGCACTATCAGTATAGATGTAAGATGGATACCTTTGCGCAGGAGCTCATTAACAAAGGAATAGTGGGTCACGAGGGTATAGTTTGTGCTGCCAGTATTTAAAAGGATCATATCTGGCTAAAAAATTAATGGCACAATATTTGTTTTTAGTGGAATAAGATTTTCAAGGCTTTCTGGTAAATGTTTCCGGTTCTCAATACAATGCAATAAGGAGATTAAAGAAAAAGATATGAAGCATGCAATTATACAACTAGATGGGGAATCAAAGTGGTCAGCGTAAAGTAATTTAAACTTATGCGAATCGTCTTGCTCTACAGGTGTGAAATTACATGAATGAAGTTCATGAGGGATAATCGAAATGATATTCAAGCGCATTAAATCAGAAGGCCTGGCTCATCTGTCCTATTTCATCGGCTCGGGTGATGAAGCAGTTGTCATCGATCCCAGGAGAGATTGCAGGATATATGCCGACACTGCAATGAATGAAGGTATGAAGATAAAATACATCTTCGAGACCCATCGTAATGAAGATTATGTGATAGGCTCTCTTGAACTGGAACGTCTTACCGGCGCAAAGATCTATCATGGCAGAGGCGTGGATTTCAAATACGGGAACTATGTGAATGATGGCCAGGAATTTAGTTTTGGCTCGCTGGGCCTGACAGCCCTGCATACTCCGGGTCATACTGATGAGAGTATGTCCTATGTTCTGACTGACCTTGAAGCAGGTGAAGAGCCGGTTATGGTCTTTACCGGTGATGCGCTGTTCATTGGCGATGTCGGAAGGACCGATCTCTATGGTCCGGACGAGGCACCGAGGATGGCGTCCAACCTGTATGACAGCATTTTCAATAAAATACTCCCTCTGGGAGATGAAGTGATATTATGCCCTGCGCATGGTGCAGGTTCGATGTGCGGGGGTGCTATCGGGACACGGGAGCATAGCACACTTGGACTTGAGCGCATTCAGAATCCTGCCCTCAGGAACACAACTAAAGAGGATTTTGTAAAATACAAACTTCAGGAGCGTCTGGAGTTTCCACCTTACTTCCGGCAGATGGAAAAATACAATCTTGAGGGTCCTCCTCTTTTGCAGGACGGACCGAACCCGGAACTTTTCTCACCCCAGGAGTTCAGGGAACAGATGGAAAACGGAGCCATAGTTGCGGATACACGTCTGCCACATTCGTTCGGAGGCGCTTATATAAGGGATACCTATAGCATCTGGCTTGGAGGCTTGCCCTCTTTTGCAGGCTGGGTACTCCCATACAGTACCCCTATTCTTCTGGTGCTGGAAGATAAAGAGCAACTGGAAACTGCAATAAAATACATGATCCGACTGGGCTACGACAACATTGCAGGTTTTCTCAATGGCGGGATTGCAGCCTGGTATATTGAGGCTTTGCCTGTGGAAGGCTTTAATCTCCTGTCGGTACATGACCTGAAAAGTAAACTTGATGCCGATGAGGAGCTATTCATCCTGGATGTTAGAGGTGACGAGGAATGGGAGAGCGGACATATAGAAGGTGCAAGACACATATACGTAGGGCATGTGGAAGAGAATCTCGATAAAGTACCAAAGAACTGCCAGGTGGTGGTTTACTGCGGCTCGGGACGGCGCTCTAATATTGCGGCTTCCATTCTGAAAAAGAACGGTTACAGGAAAGTCTTCAATGTGCTTGGAAGCATGAGCGCATGGAAGAGTGCAGGCTACGAAGTCGTAAAATAGGCTTCTACACGGCACTAAACTAAAAACAAAGGAAGGGGAGGCCAGCCCCTTCAGATGATATAAGCTTTCAGTGGAGGGAACCCGTTAAAAGCTATGGAACTGTAACTCTGGGTGTAGGCACCTGTGGTGAAAATATAGACACGGTTGCCTTCTTTGAGAGTATGAGGGAACGCATACTTGTGATGCTCGTAAAGGATATCCATACTATCACAGGTCGGACCTGCAAGGATCACTTCTTCAGCATAACCTTTCTTTTCGCAATATATGGGGTACTTGATGGCCTCCTCAAGTGTTTCGATAAGTCCGCCAAATTTCCCTATGTCAAGATACACCCAGCTATACTGGTTGTACCTGGCCTTCTGCGAGATCATGACAACCTCGGTTACGATGATGCCTGCATCTGCTGTAAGTGACCTGCCGGGTTCAATGATAATCTCAGGCAATTCATCGCCGAAATCCTCGTGCAGGAAGCGGCGTATCTCATCGGCATAGGTTTCAAGTTCATGTGCCGGAGATATATATTTTGCAGGGAAGCCGCCACCAAGGTTGATCATCTTCAGCTGGACGCCCTTTTCAGCTGCAGCCACAAAGAGATATTTGCACATAGAAATAGCACTGTCCCACTGTCCTATGTCACGCTGCTGTGAGCCCACATGGAAAGAGAGGCCATAAGGCTCCAGATTCATTTTTTTAGCCTTGAGGATAAGCTTGTATATTATATCCGGGTGAGCACCGAATTTGCGGGAGAGCGGCCAGTCTGCTCCATCACTTTCGGTGAGCACACGGAAAAAGACCCTTGAACCCGGTGCATTCTTTGACAGTTTCCGGAGGTCGTTCTCTGAATCAGTGACAAAGAGCCTTATTCCTTTTTCATATGCATAGGCAATATCCTTTTCTTTTTTGATGGTGTTCCCATAACTAATGCGCTCCGGCTCTATCCCGAGCCTTAAAAGCTGGTCGATCTCATAGACCGTTGCAGCATCAAAATTCGAGCCTTTGTTCTTGAGAGCAACAATGACCTCATCCATAGGGTTTGCCTTGACCGCGTAATGGACTTTCACAAAAGGCATATTGTCAATGATCAGATCGTACATTTTCTCGATCTTTTTCAAATCAATGATTAAAAAAGGGGTTTCTTTATCCTGGGCGAACCTTTTAATAGACCTGAAATCTTTTTCGGAAATGAAATCTGTCAGAGGGAATTCATACAACTCTTTTCTCATATCTACTCCTTTTTGCCTTTAAGGCTACTCATGATTTAGCACATGATCTATCCGGCCTGAATTTGGGAACTTCATGGCCGTATATTTTGGTAACGCGGGTATCACTGTGCTCAAATGAATTTCTAAGACGTTTTAATCCATTATTTTGATAACACGTAAGTGAATTTGTCTAAATTGGACTTCGAGTATTTAAAACTAATTCCTGAGATTTACAGGGATATAATAAGGTTTTAAAAACCATAATAACCACTAATAATTGTTTTAGTGAATAAAGAGCTCAATTAACCTCTATTTGTATCAAAAATGGCATTTTGGTGTTCTAGATGTATTTGTGCCCTTAAGATGACTCTCATCTTTCAAATAGGGTGCTTCAATACTTTAATTGGAATACCTGCCTGGAGGAAAGGCCACTTTTATCTGTTAAATTATGATTCACGGTACAAGAGAAACATTAATAGCATCTGATAGGATCGAACTGACCATTAATACAGAGATAACCTGGAGTTGCCGCGTATCTGATCATTGCCAAACCGGGATTAAATAGAAGTCATTAAATGGAATTAATATGTTCCATTGATGAGGAAGGATAATCGTTGCTGGAATACAAGTTATATGTGACTGATGAGACTGATGCCTCAAGCGTTGAACTCTATATGGCATTGCTTGAAGGAGTCAGAGAAAAGCACAAGATTCCCTATCAGATAATAGATGGCGCTACTCTGGAGGATGCAGAAAAGGAGGAACTTGTCGAATCGATCCGACTGGTCAGCAGAAGGAATGCCATTGGGGTTGTCAGCAAGGGCAGCGGAGCTCTTCCAATATCGCGCAACAAGAAAATAGGCAAGCAAGGCATTCTGGTCCAGCTTGAGGAAGGACGTATCAGGAACGTGTATCCACATGAGGTGAACAAGAAAAGAATGGATATCACCTCCCACCTTAACGCCCTTTTAAGAGCCGACAACCTGACTGATGCATTCGGCCAGGAGTCAATTTCCGAACAGGATATCTCCAGGATGATATCGACTTTCCCTGAGCTTATAGAAAGTGGGCTCAAATTTGTGGACACGGAGGTCGAACTTATTGGTGGGAGGATAGATGTTGTCTTCCTGAGTGAAACTGAGGATTATCTTCTTGTGGAGATCGAGATCGAAGCCCGGGATAATGCGATTGGGCAGGTTCAGAGATTCAGGCTGCCCTATTCGGAAAAATACAATATCCCGACTGACAGGATCAGGCTTGGAATTGTGTGCGCCAGGATTGCGGAAAGCAGGCTGATTGCCTGCAAAGGTGCGGGCATAGAGGTGTATACGCTTTCCCTGGAGAGGAAAGCCTGACTTGCCTGCTGTTGTGCACAGGATGGAAAAGCTCATAAATGAGCCACGCTTCTTGATACAAAAAGAGACAAAGATTATTGAAAACGAGCCATAGGAACTGCTTCATTCTTTGTTATGAATATCAACTGACCCTTATCGAGCCCTGATACCAATGAGACTCTATAGCACTAATCTCAAGGCAGAGGAAGTTTCTTTTGAAACTGCCCTGATAACCGGCCTTGCCCCTGACAAAGGCCTGTACATGCCAAGACAGCTTCCTTTATTCTCAAAGGAAGAACTCATGTCCCTCAAGGATGAAACCTACCCGGAGATAGCTTTCAGGTTACTTGGGAGGATACTGGAGGGCGAGGTTGATGAGGAATCCCTCAGGGCAATAGTATATGATGCCTACAACTACGACGTCCCTCTTGAGAAAGTAGACGATATCACGTATATAATGCGCCTTGACCGTGGCCCGACATCCTCTTTCAAGGACTTTGCAGCTCGTATGATGGCAAGGCTCATGCAGTATTATCTTAAGAAGGAGAACCGGAAGCTGACAATACTCACAGCGACCTCCGGAGATACCGGAAGTGCTGTTGCTCATGCATTCTATGGCCTGAACAATATAGACGTCATTGTGCTCTTCCCGCGGACCGAGGTATCTGACCGCCAGCGCAAGCAGATGACAACCCTGGGGAAGAATATAACCGCCCTGTCAGTAGAAGGCAAGTTCGATGACTGCCAGGCGATGGTGAAGCAGGCATTTGCGGATGATGAGCTGAAACACATGAATCTTTCGTCTGCAAACTCCATCAATATAGGCCGCCTCATACCCCAGTCCATTTATTATTTCTATTCATACCTGAAACTGAGGGATTACCCGGAAAAGATAGTTTTCTCGATACCTTCCGGGAACTTCGGGAACATGATGGGCTGTGTGCTTGCAAAGACCATGGGTCTGCCTGTCCAAAAAATAGTGGCTGCTGTTAACGAGAACGATGAAGTGCCATGCTTCCTGGATACAGGCAGGTACGGCAAGATAGAACCTTCAAGGAACTGTCTTTCCAATGCCATGAATGTGGGCCACCCAAGCAACCTGGCAAGGCTGATAACCATATACGGCGGGGAAATGGATGAAAAAGGCAACGTTCATAGCATGCCGGATATGGGGGAACTGAAGCATGACATATATTCAATTCCGGTGACAGATGAGGATACAAAGGCAACTATGAGGGAGTTCTATGAAAGGCACAACATTTTGATAGAGCCGCATGGGGCCGTCGGCATAAAGGGCCTCATGGAATATAGGAAAGCCACAAAAGACCAGACCCTTGCTGTAACTCTGGAAACCGCAGATCCTGCCAAATTCCCTGCAGAGGTGAAAGCAGTGATAGGTATCGAACCTGAACCTCCTCAGCATCTTAAGGAGATAGAAGCCAGACCCGAGCATATGGAGCACCTGACCACTGACTACGAGCAGTTCAAGGAATACCTTAAAAGAAAAATGGGTTAAGTGTAAGGGCAGGCAGCCTGCCGCATCCCTGTTTCAGATGAAGGGCTTCAGATCATTGCAGCAACGTTATTATAGCTGATAATGAAGAAGAAACCCATGGCTATAAGGAATGCTCCGCATGTGTAAAGCAGTCTCTTGTGGGTGCGGCGTGACAGGAATCCCTTGCCTCTGGAAAAGGATGAAGATACTGATACAAGGAACCCAAGGTCCGCCACCCAGTGACCGATGATGAATGCAACCACCGCGAGCACGCCTGCCAGGTATTGCTGCATGATTATGGCGCTTCCGGCTGTCAGCCACCAGAAAAGGTAAGTCGGATTCAATGCTGATGTGAGAATGCCTGCGGATATGGGACCGGAGGAAATATCGAGTTTACCGGCCGAAGCAGTGATGTCCATTGTCTGCGCTTCTTTTGCTTTTCGGATAATGATCGCCCCGAAAAGTATCATCGAAAGGCCACCTATTATAGCGATGTGAGATAGCATATCCTTCATAATCAAGGATGATGCACCCGCCAGGATGAGCAAGACTATAGTAATTTCTACCAGGGAGTGGCCACCAAAAACATAAAGTCCGGTTTTCCATCCTTTCTTAATGGATATGCTGATAGTCGCAAGCATCATAGGACCAGGTACAAGTGCGGCAGAAACACCTATAGTGAAACCAAGGATGAAAGCCTGGGCCAGAGTTATCGTATCTGTCAACATGAGGATTCAGGTGATTATATAATATCCCCGCTATATAACCAATTCATTCTAATAAAATATGGAAATTGGCATCTGCTCTTTCCACATTTCCACTTAAAAAAGAGAACTTGAAGATACCATGGTCAGGAAATCCTCTTCGAACCTCCTGTTTGCCAGTATATCAATAAACTATCTTTGAGATATCCATCTCCAGGATATCCTCAGCGCCCAGCGCCTTGAGTTTTGGTATCAACAGGTTGACCTCGCTCTTGTTGACAACAGTCTCCACAGCATAGAAATCGGATTTGTATAACTGGGATACTGTCGGACGCTTCATGGAAGGCAGGGCTTCGATAACTGAATCCAGCTTATCGGCCGGAACATTCATGTCCAGAAGCACTTTGCCTCTCGCCTCGATAACAGAAAGCAACAACGTCCTGATCTCTTCGATCTCCTGCCTTTTGACAGGGTCTTCCCAGCTCTTCCTATTGGCTATGAGCTTGGAGGAGGACTCCATGATGATATCCACTATCTTGAGGCCATTCTTGCGTAGCGTGGAGCCGGTCTCGGTCAGGTCCACAACGACATCCATGAGGTCGGGAACCTTCGCTTCGGTGGCACCATAGGAGAAGTGGACGTCCACAGGGACTCCGCGGTCTTCAAAGAACTTCTTTGTCAGGTTCGGGTATTCGGAAGCCACCCTGCTGCCCGGCTTCACATCCTTTGCGCTCTCAATATCGCTATCCTTGGGCACTGCGATGACTATCTTTACGTTGCCTGCTCCCTGCTTGCTGTAAGGGAGGTCTGCAACCTCCACAATATCGGCATTGGATTCCCTGACCCAGTCAAGCCCGGAGATGCCAAGGTCAAAGTAACCGTCGGACACGTAGCCAGGGATTTCCTGCGGCCGCAGGATCTTGATCTTTCCTATTCTCGGATCCCTGATGGTGGGATTGTAGTCCCTGTCGGTCTTCTTTATCTCCAGGTCCGCCTGCTTGAAAAGGAGGTAGGTCTGTTCCTCTAAACTGCCTTTGGGAAGAGCTATGCTTATCATTTTTACATCTCGCATGAGTTATGATCTTGTGAATGTAACATAAGGGATATGATTGTATTTAAAAAGTGTTTCTTGTGGGTGCTGAATCATAGCTCCATGCGTTTTGTATCTCCCATATAATGAATTCAAAAGTGTAATAGCAGAGCTAAAGGCTTTTATGTCACTATTTGGTTTTCAGAAGGAATTTAATCATCATAAATTTTAAGAAAAAGAGTGAGATTGTACGAAGACATCCAGAAGCATTTGTGAAAGGCAGTGGAAGACTTAAGTTTCACCTTGCTTCCTGTGTTGATCTTAATCAACTCTGCCTCTCACTTTCGAGATAGGGTCCTATCTTTCATGTCAGGGATAGAATCGATATCCCGACAGCCCCATTCGAATGAAATTTGAATGAAACTGCAATTAACAATAGATTTTCATCCTACTTAACATAACCGTTAATTAATCAAAAGCGGCTGCCTTTAATTTTCATGACGTTGAAATCCGGGGATGTATAGCGCTAAGTTAGTTGACAATCACATCCTCGCCCAGCTTTCTCCTCTGCCTTTCATCCCTTTCCGCATTCATTGCTTCCTCTATTGCGGTCTTCTTACCGCCGACCCATTTATCCATGACCACACAGGCGACAAGGTCTCCTGTGACATTGACAGCCGTGCGGCTCATATCCAGTATCCTGTCCACTCCTATTATAAGCGCAATCCCTGCAGTGGGTATGCCCACACTGGTCAGTATAAGTGCAAGGATGACAATTCCCACTCCCGGGGTCGAGGGAGTTCCAATGGAAGCTCCTACTACAGTTATCATCAACAATAACAGGGCTCCAAAACCAAGCTCGACACCGAACACTTGGGCAAGGAAGACCGCTGCAATGCTCTGGTAGAGGGCTGTGCCGTTCATGTTAATGGTCGCTCCAAGCGGTATAACGAATTGGGATATGGATGGTCTGACACCTATTTTTTCCTCAGCCGTCTTAATGGATAGCGGCATGACAGCGGCAGAGCTGGATGTAGAGAAAGCGAGCAGCAGCACGTCCCTTATAGACTGGATAAAGGTGAAAGGCCCTTTTTTTGAGACTGCATAGACTATGATCAGGTAGGTTACCAGCAGTATCAGAAGTCCAAGCAGCACAGTGCCCACATATACGAGCATACCCAGAAGAGCATCGATACCAAGGTTGATCGTGAATTTGCATATCAGCCCAAATACAGCAACCGGTGCAAGCAACATGCTCCAGCGGACAACTGTCATGCTGACCTCCTGTAGTGATCCCAGCAGTTCAAGAAGCGGTTTTGACTGCGCAGGGGCCATGGAAACAAGAGCTACACCTATGATTATAGAGAAGATGACCACCTGAAGCATCTGTCCCGTGGCAAGCGCACCCAGGGGATTTGTGGGGAGTATTGTAGTTATCATTCCAGGAACTTCCGCAACATTAAATGTGTTTACAGACGAGCTCATCAGCATGTCTGAGGTGCTATTCTGGGTTGAAATACCTCCTGTGCCCAGCGTCTGCTGAACCATTTCGCTACTGATATAATTGCCCGGGCCTATCAGCAGGGCCAGGGCAAGCCCGATAAGAATAGCAAATGCTGTTGTGACAAGGAAGTATCCCACTGTCCTAAGGCCTACCTGTCTTAACTGTTCCATATCCTCACCGGCAGCAATCCCGCGGATGATGGATGCAACGACAAGAGGAATAACGATCATCTGCAGCAGCGCAAGAAAAATGTAGCCAGGGAGCGCCAGCCATTCACCTATTATGTATGAGACTTCCCCGTCTACAAATCCGGTAGAGGGGCCAAGTGCAAGTCCTGTGATAATACCAAACGCCATCCCTAATAGTATCTTCAGCCACAGCCGACCTCTTATATGGGAATGGAGATGATGGCTGAGATTCTTCAGGGAGCGGGGATGTATAAGAGAAACAGGGTCTAAAGCAAGTTTTTTGCCTGGCATACCCTGAGATTCGACCTAATGTTTAAAGGTTCTTTTGGTACTGATAGGTGAAATATCTGATACTATGTTGAGAGGTATTAGATTCCATACAGCAACTTATCCAGCGGGCTGCCTGCCCCACTAATTACAAGCAGGTTATTTGTAACGACCAATATTCCCAGAATAGATAGAGAATGTCTCGTGATGTCCCATGTAGATGGATAATCCTGCATTTTAAGATACAGGTAGTCCAGGAAACAGAGAGTAAGAAATAGCATTTTGATCACTATAAGGCTGTAGTAGCCGTAATTGCTAAGAAAACCTGAAACGATGGAATTTGCTTCATACCCGAGTTCATTCTCAAGGGCAAATACAGTTGTTGATATATCACCTATTACATAAAAAAGGAAAATGTATCTGATGTCATGACAAAACTCCTTAATGCTCACCCGTGCATGCGACAGACACACTTTACAGTAAACCGTCTCAAATGTTGTAAACTGACCCAAATATATCTCTCCCCTTAATGATAGGAATCAGGGAAGCTTAAAACTTGAGAAACATAGTTACTGAAAAAACCTTTTTACTTGAATTATAAGCGCTTTTATATTCAGAAAATACAAATAGATATTATGGATTAAGTTAAGAGGAGGAACTGAATCTATAATCCCATTCATAGTGGCATTTATTGTCTTTCTAAGAACACTGGCACAGATGTTCAAGGAGGAGGGTTTCAGAAGTCTTTTCATACTTGTGGGAATCACCCTTGCCTTCGGGACAATAGTCTATCACAATATCGAAGGTTGGGGATGGCTGGATTCATTCTATTTCTGTGTCATTACTTTGACGACCATAGGATATGGTGACATTAGCCCTTCTACAGATCTCGGAAAAATATTCACTATCATGTACGTGTTCATGGGCTTGGGTATACTGGTTGGCTTTGTTACTGCAACAGGGGATTTTATACAGAAAAGACGGCAAAACAGAATTGCAAACCATAGCGCTCCGACACAATGGCTATTTTCACATGGAGATCAGGAAATACCTGATGAAGATGTGACCGCGCAGCCACAAGAGAAGGACTGATTGCAAGGATGATCATTTTTTGCTATAACTTTTTATGTGTTCGCTCCAATTGATTGGATGAGGAAACATCATGCAATTCCTGATAGACAGATTACCTGAAACCGCTGACGCCTTTGTTCAGATGCGTGCAACTATCTTCAAGGACAGTGCGCTTGATATTAAGACAAAAGAGATGATTGCTGTGGCCGCTTCTGTGCTGCTCAAATGCGAACGCTGCATTGAGGTCCACTCACAGAGGGCTATAGACAACGGAGCTACAAAAGATGAGCTTGCAGAGGCTATATCAGTTGCCATGTTCATATCAGCAGGCTCCACACTTCACTGGACAGATGTGTATAAAAAGGTTTTTGCGGAAGATGAGAGTAAAAAGTAAAGATAGGCAAAACCTGCCTTCCCCATAAATCTACGTAAATCAGATGGCTCCTATAGGAGTCCTTTTTCCTGGTAGTATTCGTCCCTTGCAGCCACAAAAGCCTTCAGGTTATCAAGAGGTGTCCGGGGTGCTATTCCACAGCCGGGAGCAAGGATGCCGATACCATCCTCGATACATTGTTTCGCTTCTCTTTTGATGACTTCCCGGGATTTGTATAGCAGTGTTTCCGCCGGGGATACATTACCTATCAGGCATATATCGTCACCGGCTATCTGGCTGGCATAGGCAACATCGACCTTCTCCTCGATGCTGAGTCCCTGAAAACCGGAGTCTGCCAGTGGTTCAAGAATTGCAGTGGCATCCCCGCACATGTGAAGCAGTTTCAACCCTTTCATTTTACTGGTAAGTGACTGATACACCGGAAGCACCAGTGATTCAAACAGCGGGGGAGGGAACAGGTCGGGACCGGCTTCTGAATCAATTACTATCACAGCATCTGCGCCATGATCATAGAGAGCATTTGCATATTCGGCACATATAGTTTCTCCTAGGTTCATCAGTTCCAGGAGAGCATCAGGGTCTGTTATGCACCATCTCAGGTAATTGTTTGCACCGGCAAGATAGAAGGCAGTGGCTGCAGGCCCGATCATTCCAGCTATCAACGGCACATCATCCCCTATCCTCTGTTTGATCATGTCAGTAGCTTCCAGCATTGTCCCAATCCTCCGCATATCCGGACTGCTGGCAGATATCCTTCCCATACAGTTGCTTTGGGATTCAAGTGCTGTCCTGATATTCCGGTTTTCCAGAAGGTCTTCAGAAATAGTTATTTTCTTGATATCCTCTTTTTTCTTGCAGGGGAAATCCAGCTGGTATGGTTGCGTATCAAAAGAACCCTCTGCGATAGTGCATCCAAGTGTTTCTGCGATCACTGTAGTGCAAAATGGATAGCGTACAGATTCAAAACCAGCGATCTCATAACCAGCTATAGCAAGTGTCGCCATCTGCCTGGGTTCATAATTAGCTTGCGGCCAGCTGGCACCGGATAGTTCCATAAGGTCAACAGTGCCAGTCTGGGTAACCGAACACACAGGCACTTTGTCAACCTCCTCCCTTTTTACAGAACGCACGAAACGCTCTTTCAATGTCATATCGTCCAAGATGCCATCCTCTTTATCTTTAAATATGAAGGTTCTAAATCTATATCTGTGGAATATGTTTTCATGCACGTACTTTAAGTTTGCGATAAAAGCAGGTGTATTCACGCCGGGGGAGAGGGCTTCATTACTCCGAATTACTCTTGTCCCAGAGCATGCTCTCAGCATGAATCTGTTCTAACATCCTACCCAGTCTGAACAGGGGCAGTCCCACTACATTGAAGTAATCGCCTTCTATACGTTTCACAAACAGAGCGCCTTTTCCCTGGATGGCGAACGAGCCCGCCTTTCCGAAAGGCTCTCCTGTATTAACGTAGGAATCAATCTCTCCGGCTGACAGGATTTTCATAAATACCAGAGTGGTCTCATATTCGCTGATCTCAAGACCTTTGCCGGTATCCAGCAAAGTGATTCCTGTGATGACCTTTACCTTCTGACCGCTTATTTTCTGCAGGGTTGCTTTTGCCATATTCTCAGAAGAGGGCTTGCCTAATATTTCACCAGAGCAGACCACAAAAGTATCAGCGGATATGATCAGTCCTTCCCTGAAATGCCTTGCTGCATCCTTTGCCTTTTCACGGGAATGATGGACAGCAAGCTCCTCAGGCGTAAGGCCTTCCACCGGCTCTTCTTCATAAGAGCTGCTATATACCTCAAACCGGTTGCCTAATAACTGTTCCAGCAATTCCTTCCTTCGAGGGGAGGCTGAGGCAAGTATCACTTTTCCCATGCGCTTATTTCGCGGATAAAGAATATATTCCTGCTGAATCTGTAATCTTTGAGAATGTTTACTATCTTTCTTCTAGCACATGTCAGCTTTATTGGGGAGGAGTTCGCACCGATGCAGGCGCGTCCTCATAACCTGTGCTCTTGGAATCATCAAAGATAGGTATCGTGATTTCAGGATACCACAGCTGCAGGAAGGTGAGCAGATGATATCTGAGGAATACCTGACCAGGCATGCTCACAAAGGCTATTGCGAGTATTAGGATCACCAGTTGGATGAATATCAAAGGTACTAAGACGATCCACACCACTGACGACCCCGGCCAGAGAGCTGTAAGAACTAGGTAAAGCAAGCCATTTATTACCAATGCGACCAGCACAGCTAAAATGATAACTATCAATGCCACAATTCCAACTATAATAGCTACCACAAGGCTTAGCACTATCCTTCCGATCCAGTAGAGGACTATCTGCCAGGGATCACGTCTGAGATTCCTCAGTACCATCGTGAATGCCCGGAATATATTATTTCCTGTGTAGAGGGCAACAGGTATAGAGAGGCCGATCAAGGAACTAACTACGCCGCCAACGATAGCAAGTATAAAGATCAAAGCGAACAGCAGGAGCAGGAAAATGAAGACGTTGGAAGCCGTGAAACCTGGTGCTGTCGAAGCCGGAGAATCTATGACAGCGTATATGAATGGTAAAGTTACAGCGGCGATGATGAACAACAGAATCAGGGCAAACAGTAATCGCAATAGGAAGAGCCCGAACCCTTTACTAAGATACCTGCGGGAGTATTCCCAGAACCTCACATCATTTTTCACAAGGGATTCAACTAAAACGAACTCCATTACACTTGAAATATAAGAAAACAAAAGCACCAGAAGTATGAATAATATAATCAGCACAAATGCGATCTCTAACATATTGGAAGAGAACCAGCTAAAAGCCTGCTGGAATGTATCCGTTGCGCCTCCCGGAACGTCGGGAACGGAAGATATGTCGGAATCATCAAAAGAGTAGTTGCTACCGCTTCCTCCATTGAAACCCGATCCACCTATGAGCAGGACTATTATGGCCAGCTTCATCCATTTCCAGAAATCAAAGGGCTCCAGTAAACATTCTTTTGTTCGCCCAATAGCCCTGTCAATAGCATCTGCCACATACCAGCTCATAATAAGTAATAGAGTAGGTGTCCATAAATAATTTACTATTTTGCTTAAGAGATTCGGGAATTAATTATTCTTATATATTAACATTACGCTAATCTTCATAATAGTGTCATAATAGTGTAATATTTCTATCATAATATATTTACTATAGGTCAACTCCTGCATATTTCTTTCAAAATATGCAACAAGGAGTTATAATTTTTTTATATATGGCGTTAAGTAACTTTTCGCAATTTAAAAAGAATCATGTTTTTATACAATAAAGTAAAATGTATATTTTAGTAATTATTTATTTAGTTAGCATAATAATTATTTTTATAATCAGGATGGTGTGAAATATGTTTAACGATAGAAGAAAGGTACAGGAAGAAATGATTAAAGTACTGGATGAGTTCAGGCGGGGAAATATTGAAACCCGCATGAATGAACAATCTAACCAGTTAAACAAGAAGTTAAGTGGAGACTTGAACCTCCTGCTTGATGACTATCAAAACTTAAGATCCCAGCTAGATATATTAGAAACATCCGGCAGGAAGACAATGGAAGAATCAAGAGCCAGAGTTGAAATGCTCAATGAGATACCCACACCTGTCATGGCAGTTGACAAAGAGTTCAATGTCACCTTCATGAATGCAAGCGGTGCTGCTGCTGTGAGGAAGACACCCGAAGGATGCCTGGGACAGAAATGCTACACTCTTTTTAATACTCCTCATTGTAATACTGAGAATTGCCAGGTAGCAAAAGCTATGAAAACCGGCACAGTCTGTACGGCAGATACAATCGCAAAACTGCCAGGTGGTGAGATTCCCATCCGCTATACAGGTACTTCTCTTAAAGATGTGAATGGTAATGTTATAGGCGCGCTGGAGTATGTGCTGGATATAACTGCAGAGACAAATGTTACTGCTGAAGTCCAGAAACTGGCAGAAGCTGCTGTAAACGGCAGGCTGGATACAAGGGCAGACCCGGACAAGTTCTCAGGTAATAACAGGGAGATAATTTTGGGCTTCAATGAAACCCTTGACTCGGTAATAGATCCCCTCAATGTCGCTGCCGAATATATTGACCGCATATCCAAGGGGGAGATACCTAATAGGGTCACCGATGAATACAAGGGTGATTTCAACGAGATAAAGAACAACCTTAACCAGTGTATCGATGCAATAAATGCGCTGGTCACAGATGCAAATCTGCTCTCAAAGGCTGCAGTTGAGGGTAAACTTGATACCCGTGCTGATGCTTCCAGGCATCAGGGGGACTACAAGGCAATTGTTGAAGGTGTCAATGATGCTCTTGATTCAGTGATAGGTCCACTTAACGTGGCTGCTGAATATGTTGACCGGATATCTCATGGGGAAATCCCGGAAAAAATCACTGATAATTATAATGGAGATTTCAACGAGATAAAGAACAATCTCAACCAGTGTATCGATGCAGTAAGTGCACTTGTTGGTGATGCCAATATGCTTTCCAAGGCTGCTGTTGATGGTAAACTTGATACTCGTGCTGATGCTTCCAGGCATCAGGGAGATTACAGGGCTATCGTTGAAGGCGTCAACGCCACTCTGGACGCTGTCATTGGTCCGCTTAATGTGGCTGCAGAATATGTAGACAGGATATCACATGGAGAGCTCCCCGACAAGATCACTGACAATTACAATGGTGATTTCAATGAGATCAAGAACAACCTGAATCGTTGCATAGATGCAATAAATGCACTGGTTGCTGATGCTAATATGCTTTCTAGGGCTGCGGTTGAGGGAAAGCTCGATACCCGTGCCGATGTCACCGGGCATAGGGGAGATTACAGGGCTATTGTAGAAGGTGTCAATGCTACCCTGGATGCTGTTATCGGTCCGCTCAATGTAGCTGCAGAATATGTTGACCGGATTGGGAAAGGTGAGATGCCGGACAAGATTACTGATGATTACAATGGTGATTTCAATGAGATCAAGAATAACCTCAACCAATGTATCGAGGGATTAGGTGCTCTTGTAGAGTGCAATAATGTCCTTCAGAGGCTTGCAATGAATGACTATACCCAGAAGATAGAGGGTAGCCACACCGGAATTTTCGGGGAGATAGCGAAGGCTTCAAATGAAGTGCTGGGTCATTCCATTGTGATTCAGGATACTGTAAAACAGATCTCGGTGGGCAACCTTGGAATGTTGGACACTTATAGGAAGATCCAGAGACGGTCAGAGAACGATCAACTCATGCCAGCATTCATTTCCATGATGGAGAATATAGAAGGACTTGCAGATGAATTCATGAAAATGGGTACTGCTGCAATGGAAGGCAGGCTTGAACACAGAGCTAATGCAAGTGTGTTCGAAGGCAAATATCATGAAGCTATAATGGCAGTCAATAATTCATTTGATGCTGTCATCTGCCCACTCAATGTTGCTTCTGAATACTTTGAAAGGATTTCCGTAGGCGATATACCTAAAGAGATAACAGATGTTTATTGTGGGGACTTTGACAAGATCAAGAGTAACCTCAACAGATGTATCTTTGCAATTAAAGCCTTGGTAGATGACGCTGAAATGCTGGCACTGGCAGGAGCTAGCGGCCAGTTAAGTACCCGCGCAGACACTTCTAACCATCAGGGAGATTACCGCAAGATCGTAGAAGGTGTTAACAGTTGTCTGGATGCCGTCATAGGTCCCCTGAACGAAGCTTCAAGGGTGATCACAGCTTATTCCGAAGGAGACCTGAGCACAAGAGTGACAATTAATGCAAAAGGTGACTTCAAATTATTAGGCGATACCTTAGATGGATTTGGTGATACACTGCAGAGCATTATCAATGATTCATGCCAAGTTCTGGCTTTGGTTGCATCTAATGACCTTACAAGAGCTGTGCAGGTTCATGGAGTTGGGGATTTCATACAACTTACTGATGGTGTGGAAAATTGCAGGCTTTCCTTAAATGAGGTCGTTGCCATTGTAAAAAAACAATCCGAGAATATAGCAGCAGCAGCCCAAGAAATATCAAGTTCGAGCGAGGAACTGTCAGCTACCAGCGAGCAGATAACCGGCACGGTTGGTGAGATATCTAAAGGTGCTCAGGAACAGGCCATCAAGGTCGAAGAGGTTTCCCGTACAATGAGTGATATGAGTAAAAGTGTTCAGGAAGTAGCATGCCACTCTCAGCAGGCAGCAGGGAACACTGTAGAGTCTAATAATCTCATGAAAAACCTGGGAAATATGTCTAAAGACCTGCTACTGAAAATGGATAACATAAAATCTGCAGTTGGAGAATCATCCAATGTTATCATGGAACTTGACGATAAATCAAAGCAAATAGAAGAGATTGTTAGTTTAATCACAAGCATTGCAGATCAGACAAACCTGCTGGCTCTCAACGCAGCCATCGAGGCGGCGAGGGCAGGGGAACACGGACGGGGATTTGCTGTTGTAGCAGATGAGGTGCGCAAACTTGCCGAGGACTCCGGCAACGCAGCTAAAGAAATCGCAAAACTGATCAATTACATACAAACCGGGACTCAGAACGCAGTTTCATCAATGAAAGTGGGAACTGACGAGGTTTCAATTGGTGCAGTCTCTCTTGAAAAAGCAGTCACTGAGATTGAAAAAGTAGTTGGGACAGGAGAGAATATAATGAGGATGGTGCAGGAGATAGCCGCAGCTTCAGAACAACAAGCTGCATCGATAGAAGAAGTCACCAGTTCGGTGGAAGAAGTGTCCGCCATTTCTGAGGAGACTGCCGGAAGTACTACAGAGGCTTCTGCTTCGGTTCAGGAGCAAACAGCTTCTATGAATGAACTTTCAAGATCAGCTCAGGAACTGGCTGATATAGCTTCAGATATGCAGAATGTGGTGTCTAAGTTTAGTTTGGATACAAGTCAGAGTAAAAATGCGGATACCAGAAAGGAAAGCACGAATAATAAAGGCACTGTAAAAACATTAACAAGACAAAAAGTAGACTCTAAGGGAATGCTAGCATGAGCAAGACTAGATGCAGGTGACTGTAATATCTCGTAAAAGTGGCAGCTATCAGCAGAAGTGCTGCTGCATACTTTATTTCATTTGAGCAGGTGAACTACCACCGGTTAAAACCGGTGGCTTCCTTTGTTTGGGACGCAATTCATCCACCTGTTCCATTTCATAGAAATGGAACTCCCATCAAATCGAAGATTTAATGCGAGGTTAAAACCGGAGGTCTTCTTGCTTCACGCTGATAAAACGGAATAGGTTTTAAATAATTGACAATAACCCGTACATTCCGGCAGTGCCGGAATGTATCGTACCCACGCTCATACTCCCCCACTCCCGGGAACCCACTCATCTCTTCCTGACCACTCATACCCACTATCCCCTACTAACTTACTCATAATCCATCGTTTCCCACTGAACCACCACAGTCCATCGTTTCCCACTAAACCGCTCATACTCCAATTGATGTGTGTTACTGCACGGATAAGGATAAAGTTCAATGTTTTGAGGGAAATGCTGAGGGGACGGATCTTTACCCTTATTCCATTGTGCAGTTGCATTCGTTTTTCCGTTTTACTTGTCCGGAGATCCCGGTTAAGTTACATATCGCACCTATGCTAATTGGTCATTGCAGTTTCCTGCATTGCAGATGTTATACCTGCAAAACCTACTAATCAATAATAATATATAAATATTTCTATACTCTGTTATATAATGATTGTAATCATTATGAGAACTTGACTTTACAAAGTGATCACACATTCTGCTAAAGAGGGAACTCTGCCATAATATGGATTACTTTCATTTCACGGATATGCCGTCAATCCACAGAAGTTCATTCACCCAAAAAAGAGATATCAGAACAAGTCCACAACTAGAGCATCAGTATGAAGCTAGATGAAAGGATATACGGCTCGCAGATGAGCACTTTAGAGAGGGAGCTCCTCTTCAATCGGGAGAATACCGGTTTTGTCAGATTTGATGGCAATAGCAGACGTACATTCTATCTCGATCCATCCCCATTTTTAGCATTGGACAAAAACGAGGTGTTCTATCTTATCAGTGGCAAGGCACCAGGCAAAAACGAACTTGTAAGGGTTGAGGTGGCAGACTCCGAGATAATTCACAGGGGAGGAAAGGGCAGATTCTCTAAAACGAAAGTCAATTTTGTCAAGAGCTGGGAGGCCATCGATCCTAACTCGATCTCAAAGGCCAGAAGCCTCCTGGACTTTGAAGAAGTCATTGATTACCTGAAAATGCCTTACATTGGAGATAAGGGTGTACTTGACTGTATCGGCATGGGAAGCGCCCTATACATTTCCTCTACTCCTCCATGTACCCGGCAGGTCGGAGGCATTAATGCAGCAGTGCTTGGAAAACAGAAAAACTGGAATGCGTACACCAGTTCAATGAACGCTGTGATTCCTTCAGACTTCAGAAGAGCGTCTTCAAATTATTACTATAAGCTCTCAGAGCAGGACCGGGAGTTTGAAACGGGAGCGAGAAGAGAGGTCAGCCTGTCATACCTGAATCCGGCGGTGACACCAATGCAGCTACCTGTAATACTTGATATCGAGGACGTGAAAAGCAAGAGCAAGATCAACGCATATTGTAAAGAGGATTACTCCGTGCTGAATGCGCACCTTCTTGATACCCTTTTAATGAATCCATCTATACCTGGAGATCTGGACCCGTACATCACTGAGAAGACCTACGAACTCAAGAACGACCTTCTCGACATGGGTGGACTTCCTTATAATCAGGACCTGGGTTCTTCCATCTCTCTTATGAGCCTTGCTTATGCACGGCTGCAGCATAAAACAGAATGCTCAAAAGATGATGTTAAAGAGGTTTTTGAATTCTGGGTGGATATGACCCACAATGCCAGCAGGGAGTTGTCAACTCCTGTTACACTTAATGAACTCTACAGTCTCAGGAGAAGTGAAAAAACCCTTTATACGGACCTGTGTAATGCCTTTGGCACAGATGTTGATGTGTCTTTAGAAGAGGCAAAAAAAGCGACAGCTCTAAAAGAGTCACAATTTGAGGCTGCATTAGAAAAACTCAATCTCAAGGGTTATGTGCTCCTTATGAGCAATTACCAGAGGATACGCATATTATGTAAAATATAAGGAATAATCAAATCCTTGTATATCCTTCATTATCCAATATGGAAACAAAATCTAATATATCCGGAAAGAATGATCTTTACAGCCCTTTTTTTTAGTGCTTAAGCTTAAGTGTTTAAACTTCAGTGCGCAAATGAAAGTTCAATGCCATTGAAATGAATAAGCGTTTTAGAAAATCACTCATAGTGTCATCTTCAATCGCAATGGCAAATTAACCAAGGTTTAGGTTAAATAAAAACAGGTTCTAGTATGTGTTGCGGGTCGTGGGGAAAATGAACCGCAACACGGGAGTGGATCAATTGAGAGATGTTGGGGAACATCTCGGATTCGCAAGGAGAGAGGCGCCTTAAAGCGTGGTGGTTTCCAGGCGTCTCATCCTCTATTCACAACAGGGTTGTGGATGTTGGTGGTTGAAGAGATATTGGGGAATATCTTGGATTCGTAAGGAGAGAGGCACCTTAGGGCGTGGTGGTTTTCAGGTGTCTCACCTTATCCTTTACTAGTCCTACAAAGTCAAAGCTAGTATAAAACCCATTCCCTTTAGCCGGAAGGTGTTTTCCGACAAAGAAAATAAACTGTTCTTTTCTGATGGCTTTTTACCTTAATGTCTTTTCTCATATTTCTCATCAGGATATTCTGTTTTCAAATGACGCTAATGAATAAGATATTCTTCCCGTAGTCGTGAACCTATTATATCAGTAAAGATATCATTTTATCTCTGTATGATTGACAGGATATACATTTCCTATACTGAAAATGACGAACTCCTTGCGCAGGAACTGGCGCAGGCGCTATGGGCTGTGAACCTGGAGAGTTCCTCTTCCATGTACAGTAAAGTTCTTTATATTTCCATGGCGCAACGTATCCGTTTTGGTATCAGCCATTCAGACTGCATGATAGTTATTCTAACCAGGGAGAGCGCCCTGTCACCGCGCGTCAACCAGGAAATAGGTCTGGCTGCATCAGAATGTGACAGGCTGGTTATTGTCCTTGCAGAAAAGGGTGTTGAGCTTCCCATACTAGTCCAAGATATAAAACCAATATTGTTCTCGCAGGATACCTATACGGATGCTCTGGGATACCTGATATATACTTTGAGGAACCTTACCAGATTCGAATGGCTCAGGATACAATGCCCCCATTGCGGGGAGGAAATGACCCAGTACATCACGCCGCAGGATGAAGTGGACAGGTCCCTGATGACAGGAACTCAGCTAAACACGATGTGCAACTACTGTGAAAGTGAGCTATTTCTTGATCCAAGGACATTCAAGCCTGTCCTATGATACAAATACCTTACATCGAAGTCCGCATAGCGATAAGTATTATTAATTAGAAATGATACGTCGTCTGATATTTGTGATGGAAAGAATATGGTTGAAGATTCGATAGACGAACTGCTCAGGTGGATAGTAAGTGTCGACCGCCGTGTAATATTGATGGACTACCTGAAAGAACACTCAATAGCAAAAGCATCGGATATTGCTCATCAGACTAACCGGTCTACGCAGAATATAAGTCGCGCTCTGAAAGAATATGAGGACAGGGGAATCATCGAATGCCTGACTCCCGAAAAAACAACATGGAAAAGATATGTTCTTACAGCTTACGGCAAGGCACTTATTGAAAAATGGAAGGAAAATAATTCGGATCCGTTCTAAAGCCCTATGCTTCTGTAGCAAGATTCTTGTAGCCGTTCACAAGGTTGACATTTGCCTTCACAACTGAATCCTTGAACTTCACAAGCTCAGAACTTACATCTTCAAGACATTCCACCGCATCCTGGCTGGTTATGCTCATGCCATCAGGCACTACCTTGCCGGGAGGAATCCGGACCTTGCGTACAGTCGCATTATGAAGAACAAGAGTATCATCACCTACAATACAGTCAAATACCACTGATCCGAATCCCACAAAGCAACCCTCGCCTATTACACAGGGGCCGTGCACTATGCATCCATGTGCGAGGGATGTGTTACTGTTGACTACCACATCGGAGTTGGAAAGAGAGTGAATAATAACATTATCTTGGATGTTGCAGTTGTCACCAATTATAACAGATGAGCCAGGCTCGTCTGCCCTGACGATCGCATTGTGAGCCACAAACACATTATCCCCAATAGTGACATTCCCGACAATGATGGCGGTTTCGGAAACCCATGCATTTTCACTTATCTGGGGCATCTGGTTCTGGGGGTTTGGGTATAGCATTTAGTTCACCTTCTTTAATTTACTTTATCATCAAGGCACGAGGAATCTAATCGTACGACTATTTTCTCGTACGACTATTTTCTGAGAGCTTGCTTTCTCGCACTTTTTGACTCAACGTAATGTTAATATGAGAATTTATGACAATTTATTTAAACCTGTTGATTCGAACATGCTGTTTACTCAGAAGACATCATATTTGCTTATTCAAAGTCGGGTTTGAAGATGATGGGTCCTGTAAATTATAATTAATCCATGTATAAGCAGCAACGTCAAGTCTCATGGTATTGGATGGGAAGAGACAGATATGTTTATTGCAGGTAAAACCAAAACCTTAAATCAACTCATATTGGATATAAGTGTTATACTATGTACACAAAGCGCAATCACAGTCTGTCAACAATATCTGATACTCTCATGAAGCAGGACGCTGAGATTCCTTCATTCGAGAGAGTAGATAGTACTGAGCAGAGTCTCCACGACCAGTTATTGGCTGGTGATTACGAGATAGCAACCTTTGGCGCCGGAAGTTTCTGGAGAGTCGAAGCCATATTCCGTCAGGTAGCAGGTGTTATAGGCACAGCAGTGGGTTATATTGGAGGTACGGTCGATTATCCCACATATGAGCAGGTCAGTACCGGCAAGACAGGTCACGTAGAAGCTGTACAGGTGATCTTTGACCCGGAAATCGTTCCTTACGATAAACTGCTGGAACTCTTCTGGGAACTGCATAATCCGACAGCCCCCAATAAGGACCATGAAACCCTTTCCAGCCAGTACAGGTCTATGATATTCTATCATAATGAAAGGCAGCGTAAAATAGCTGCAGATTCAAAAAAAGAAAAGCAGGATGCCGGATATTTCAAAAGGGATATCATTACTGAAATATTGCCAGCGAGCCGTTTTTACAGGGCAAAGGAATATCATCAGCAATATTATGAAAAAATGGATTCAGGCGGGCATTTCATTAAATAATCTCCTAATCTATTTCCTTCAGAGGCTATTTTACCAAACTTACCACGTTTAGCTGCAGTACTATTCTACTAAGGATTACTATAAAATCACTATTGTAAGCAATAGTCATGAAGTATGTTCAAGGCTACTATATATGTGGTGAGGTGCAAATTTAAACCACCTGATATACACGATGTGATTTAGACATCGGCGAAAGATCCGCATAAATTTCTGCGGATCGCAGGAAATAGTGGGGGAATATAATTGCCAAGTTACAAACCATTCGAAATACCTTATGATACAGAAGGTATTCCATTAGAAGACCAGTTTATGAGCTGGAATGAAATGATCAAGGCTCCTTATGATAAGAACTCTGTTGATGCGTACACCAGGACACGTATTATCCTGATGAACGGGATTGAGAATGCTTCTGTCCTTATGTCTCACTGTATGGAAAGGATGACTGAGGATCCCGAGATAAAACGTCAGATGGCCTTGATCAGGCGGGCTGATTCCCAGCAGCAGCAGACCATCAACTGGCTGAACCCGGCTGACCAGACTGTAATTGAGTCCACCCTTGGTTATGAGCAGGTGGCTGTTGATCTGACTGCGAATCTGGCCAAGAACGAGCCTGATTCATATGTCAAACAGACACTGGATTTTGCATTGCTTGAGGATTTCGATCACCTCTACAGGTACAGTTGCCTGTACGACTATCTCGAGGAAGGTGATTCTGACAACGTTGTTCAGGGCAAGACCGAGGTCAAACCAGGAAGGCCAACGGTTATCGAGCACAGACATCCTGACGACAGCATGCGCAAACACTACGATAAAGACACGGCGGACATCAAGACCAAGATGAATTATCTAACCATCGTTGCAGGTGAGCAGCAGACCGAACTCTTCTATAAGTCACATGGGTTCATGTATGCCGATGACCTCGCACGAAAGATATACGCCGAGATCGCTGAGATCGAAGAGCAGCATGTGACTCAGTACGGGTTGCTTGGGGACCCGCGGGAAACCATGCTTGAGAAGCTGACCATGATGCAGTTGTGTGAAGCTTACATCTATCACTCCTGCGCTCAGAGTGAAAAGGATCCCAGGATAAAGGATATCTGGGAAAAGTTCACGCGTATGGAAATGACCCAGTTCCAGGCCTGCGCTAAACTCCTTGAGAGATATGAGGGCAGGGACATCAGAGATGTCGTGAAGGCTGATGTGATTAAGCCACTTGTCATCTTTGAACCCAACAAGGAATACGTCAACGACGTCATTGAAAAGCAGTTGGACCTGTCGCCCCACAACATGGAGTTCAAGAGGATTCGTGATCTTCCTGATAGCTGGTCCAGTTTTAGCTACCAGAGCAAGGTAAACAAAGGAGGCGTCCCCAGCGAAGATGTTGTGAGCAAGGCAAAAAGCGAACTGGCTCAGAAGGATCAGGCTGAGAAGATCAAACAGGTCAAGCAGGAAATGGCACAGAGAATCCAGAAGGGCCTGTCCGGCACAAAGACATTTTAAGCTGGCACGGGGGTTCTAAGTCCCCCTTATCCTTTAATTTAGTTTAGCCAAAAAAGTGAAAGTGATCGCCTTTACTCAGTAAAGACGACCTTTACCTCATTGACATCCCAGAGGGATTCTATCTTTTCTATTATATCTTCTTTTATGGCCGCGGCGAACTGGTGGTTGGAGGGCAGGTCAAGCAGTATCCTGACAGACCCTTCCTTTACATCTATTTTTGTTACCAGTTCGGTCCTGATAATATCCAGCCCTGCCATAGGATTCATAACATGCTTAAGCCGGCTTCTGACCACAATCTCCGTGGTGGGCTCCTTTGCGCTTACAAGTCCGTGCTTCTCCTCATAATCGCGTATCGCAGACCTGAGACCTTCAACGGCAAGCACTGAACAGTGGGCTTTGACCGGAGGGAGTCCTCCAAGTTCTTCGGTGGCTTCTTTCCAGGTTATCTTCTTTGCTTCTTCTACGGTCTTGCCTTTGGCCAGTTCGGTGATTATTGAAGCTGTAGCGATATTAGATGCACATCCGTATGATTCGAACTTCACGTCATCTATGACCTTGGTTTCCGGATTGACCTGTAAGTAAACTGCAACCATGTCACCACAGGCCGGACTGCCTTCCAAACCCTTGCCATCCGGATTCTCCATTTTTCCTACATTTCTTGGGTTTTTGAAATGCTCAAGAACTTTCTCACTGTATGGGAACTTCATTGTATTACCTCGATGTATAACTTCAAATTGGCTTTCAAGCAATTTCACTTATTTTTCTCATAAAGCGGGCTGATAGCCCTGAGTCGTGCCACTATCTCTTTTACAGCATCTATTATGCTGTCAACGTCTTCCATGGTGTTATACCTGCCAAAGGTAAAACGCAGGGAACCGTGCGCTCTTTCATGGTTTCCGCCTATGCCCATGATCACATGGCTTGCTTCAAGTGACCGACTGAAGCATGCTGAGCCTGTGCTCACTGCAAATCCTCTCATGTCCAGATGCAATGTCATTGACTCACCTTCAACATAATGGAAAGTTATGTTCGCGTTCTGCGGTACACGCTGATGCCTGCTGCCATTGAGTATCACATGGGGCACTTCTTCTTCGGCTCTCTTTATCGTATGGTCCCTCAGCGACGCAAGGAATTTATTTTCCTCCGGTGTCACAAGCTCCACTGCCTTTGCAAAACCAACAGCTCCAGGGATGTTCTCAAGTCCTGCACGACGATTGGATTCCTGGAATCCTCCATCCATCCACTTGTGAATGGGTGTGCCCTCCCTGATATACAATGCTCCGACGCCCCTTGGGCCGTGAATGGTATGTGCTGACATCGTTACAAGGTCAACTGGTATCTTGCTGACATCGATAGGCACTCTGGTGAAACTATGGGTCGCATCCGTATGCAGCAGCACATCCTTCTCTTTACATATCTCCGCAATTGCCTTGAGATCCTGGAGAGTTCCAATCTCCTGGTTGGCATGCTGTATGGAAACAAGGGTGGTGTTCTCGTTGATGGCGCTTTCCAGCTCTTCCAGGTTAAGCACACCTTCGGGACTCACACTAATATAATCTGCCTTGTAACCTTGTTTTTCCAGGGCTCTGGCAGTATTGAGCACCGGGAAATCCTCGATCTTAGAGACAATTATGTGGTTGCCCTTCTTCTTTGCGAGGGCAGAGACGACCCCTTTGATTGCCATATTGCTTGATTCTGTTTCACCGGAAGTTAGCACGATCTCATCCGGAGTTGCCCCCAGGGATGAAGCTATCGTTGCACGTGCATCCTCAAGCCCTTCCTTGGCATCGATACCCATAGAATAACCGAACTCTGAAGTGGCTACTGCATAAGTATCAAAGTAGTATGGCTTCATAGCATCCAGCACCCTTTCATCAAGGCGGGTACTGGCAGCGTTATCAAGATAAACTGTCTTATCCAACATTTAACCTCCAACAACTAAATATTAACATATCGATCTAAATAAAAAGTGTGATACTGGCGTCTTTTGCTTCATGGATATAAGTACCGACTGCTCCGTAATCATCTATCCATTCCCTGCGAAGTTCCTCAGGTTTAATCCCCATTATTTCCATTGTCATCTCGCAGGCTATGATCTTGCCACCAAGTTCCTTATAGTCCTCCATAAGCTTTTCAAGCGGTGCGACATTGGCTTTCTTCATCCTCTTGCCGATCATCCATTTTCCAAGCCCCAGCATGTGCATTTTCGATAGAGGCCCTTTGTCAAGGCCCCCTTTTTTCAGCCGCTGCAGGCCCCAGAATGTGAAATACAGGGATGCTTCCATTCCCATGGATAAAGCACCGTTGCCGATGATAAGGGCACTGTATATCTTGTCCAGATCTCCGCTATGGACTACGATAACTGTCTTTCCTGTCATTTTTACCGCCCTATCTTTTAATCTTTATCTTCCACTCGTTGTCCTTATCTTCAATATCGACAACTTCAAGCCCCATGGCTTCACAGGCCATAGGTATCTCTTTTTTGGAAGCAGGATGTGTTCCAATGATCACAACCTCATCTCCAGGCGATGCTTTTCTCAGTGCTTTACGGCATTCTACGAGAGGGACAGGACATGTCTGACCCCTTACATCGATTTCCACTTTTGCCATAATAATCCCCTTTGAAATGGATGCAACAGCAGGTTAACGCTGTTAACATCTCTATACTATGTACAATAATATAGTTCTAACCCTTGGCAGATATCTATACTGATATTAATCAGTACTTTATATCTATCACTATATTCTTTGCAGTATTTAACAGTGCAGCACGAATTGTCCAGGAATCTATTCTCTCAGTATCTTCTTTATCAGAACGAAACCCCCTATATTGATAATTACTATCAGGACACTGCCAACAAGATAACGTGGGTTCCTGAAAAACACATCACTTTTGGAATTTGCCGCAGGCAGGCTGAAATCAATATGTTCGCTTCCGGTAAGAAATATCTCTTTTTCCATAGTTGACATGGAGCTATCATCAGATGTGAAGCGGATATTGTAACTATAACCGGTTTCCACTCCCCGGAGCAGGCTGCTTTCAGAGAGGGTGGTAGAATAAATGGTGTCCCCACTTCTAATGATCTCCAGGCTGCCTTTATGAGGCACTGATATTTTCAGAGCTGTATTGTCTCTTAGTGGGATTGCATCTCCATCGGATAATCTGAGTTCGTTTGGCAGGTATAATATATCAAGTATTGTAGGTGCAATATCTTCCTGCCCGTAACTGCCTTCTACAACATTATTTGCAATGCCGGGTAAAGATATCGAAAAAGGAATCATTTGTGCTTCATTTGATTTGGAATATTTAGCTGCCTGATGGCCACCGCGGGAATCCGGGCTTGGAAAAGCCATGCCATGGTCTGCCGTGAAGATAAAGGCAAGTTTGTTCTCTTTGCATTTTATGTAAAGATCCATACAGGCTGCATCAATGCCATCAATAGATGCAATATAACCCGTATCTTTTTTGTAGTGACCTGCCGAATCAACAGCGCCTACATTAATTGTAAGCAGGTAGTGTTCTTTTGGATAGTTGGCCTGCATATGGTCAATTACATCTATTGCGGTGTGGATAGCCCAGTTATTATATATGTCGTATCGCTGCTGAGAACCTTCCGGGAATTGCTTAAGCTGGTCATTCAGTACCGGAATGCTGTCCTGCATGAGAGCAGCCACTTCCATTGTTATTTGTTTTTGTCCCCCGGCTGGGATGTTTTTCATGACGAGCATTTCCGGCTGATTGACAGAATTGGAGACATCACGAACGATAACATCCTGCTTGGAGCAAAGGCTCGCGAAATCGCCTTTGTGCATTACTGCGAAAGTGTAATAATCGTATTCATGGGCTACATCGTAGATGGTAGTGCCCGAGCCTGCTATTACGTCAGACAGGGCATTTGAGTAACCCGTAACAAGGACAGAGTGCCCGGCTTCCGTATAGGTCTGGGGAGCTCGCACATCCAGTACTCTGTAACTCTGGCTTAAAATGAGTGAAAGATTACCGCCCTGAGATTTCGGAAGCATCTGGCCATCCAGCGCGTAAGGTGTTAAATCTGGATAGATATAGGGTGATCCCAGTCCATCAATGATTAGGATTACTGCTCCTTGTGGTATATCGACTGGGTTTACATCCAGTATATCTGTTGCGCTGGCCGGCTGTAGCGCGAAGACGAGTAAAAAAACAATTAGCAGAACTCTTGAGTATGTTAACAGTGATGTTTTTTGTATCTTTTGCATGTCTGCTGTGAGGAGAGGTCACTATAATAAAGTTTCTATTTGAAACGCATTTTTATAAAATGACCCTAAATAAACTCTTGTTTCTCAGAAGGAATCGGAATTTTAGATGCCGTATTTATATGGTTCTGAATAGCTTTTTCGTATAAATCTCCGTTTGCTCAATTCCATTTGCCATCTATTCCAAAATCACTTGCATGCTTCCATTCATGTTGCAATTTCTGTGTTGTGATTTTTGTACTAGGTAAATCTGTTCTTAGAATGTTTTTCCCAGCATCAACAACATTGTCTGCACTTCTGCTTGCATCAAGTGTATTATCCATTCCCTTCCCGGCATCTCCTGTTTTATCCAAGAAGTTGAATAAATCTCCAACATCATTCGCATGGGTGACTCCTTCCTCCAGAGCTTTAACTGCAAGCCTGCCACCCGTCACCCCTGGCAGAAGCAGACATGCAACATCAGCTCCAAGACCTATTAAGTCCATTTATTAGCGTTGCCTGTACGGATATCGTTCAGATCCATTGCAAGGAAAGCAATGTCTATTGCACTCTCAACATAATGCCCGCTCGGATCAGTATACTTCACCGGATTGTTCAATGTATAAGCATATCTGTTCAATGCCTACGGGTTATACAGGTCCGGCAGCATAGTATCCGGTTGCACGAAAATCCTGTACTCAGGTGAGTAGTACCTTGCTCCATAGTACATCAACCCGGTATCAATATCATTCTCCTGTCCGGTAAATCCATATTTTTCCAGCCCACCTGACTGCACCTGACCGTACGGGTAGTACTCGGTGCTTTCAACCTCAAAGACGCAGCTATAGAATAGATAATATGTTTTTAAAAATTGATTTATAGTATACCATATTATACTGTAGTATATGACTGCAGCTACAACTATAAAAATAGACCCGCGCCTGAAAGATAGCCTTGATAAACTAAAATTGTTCCCCAGGGAAACCTATAATGAAGTGGTTTCCCGCCTTGTGGATATGGCATACGACCAGGAGCCTCTGAGTGATGAGACAATCAGCAGGATAGAAGAGGCACTGGAAGACTTCAAACGTGGAAGATATTACACACAGGAAGAAGTAGAGGCTGAACTGGGGCTTCGGTGATGTACTCGATCCTCTATTCTCACGCTGCACTGAAGGACCTTAAAGGTCTTCCCCAGGACGTTGCGGAAAAAGTAGTAAAATCGATCAAAGAGATCAGTGAAAATCCGAAAACACACGTCAAAAAACTCAAAGGATTTCCGAACACCCCACTTTACTCCCTGAGGGTTGGAGATTATCGTGTCATTATGAGTATTGAAGGAGAGAAACTGGTCATTTTTGTTATTGAAGTGGGACATAGGAGTAAAATCTACCGTAAGTATTGATTAAGGACAGATTCTTTGAAATACACGAGGGTGTAGAGGGGACAAGACGTTAAGCTGTTTTTTCTTTAATCAGTCCAGACCGCCGGACTGTACCTGACCGTATGGATAGTACCCGGTGCGCTCTACCTCAAGGCCGCTCTCATTAACGAACAAAGTAGTACTGCCCAGATGATCGGAAAGATACCACTCCATGCCTTCGGCTGTCTGCTTAGCTATGCGCTCGTCGTCGCGGAAGAAGTAGCTGGTTGCTACCCTATTGTCCACTTCATAGAACTTATTGATATAGTAACTAAACTGACCGTCAGCATTCTGCTTCTTGATCCTCTTACCGTTAGCATCATACCAGTACTTCTCCACAAGGGAACTGTTACCGGAATAGCGTACCTCGCTTAACTGGTTCGCATTATTGTAGACGTAGATGAAATCCTCGTCCTCGACCAAGTTACCGTTTGCATCATATTCGAGGTCATTGCCGTTATAGGTCACTGGAGCGTGGAACGGTGTTACATCATAACTATAAGAGGATATTGTGACACTGTTCTCATCTACCTGATGGATGCAGCCATACTGATCGTAGGTAAAATCTCTCTGGTACGTCGGCACGTTGTTGACCGACATTCCCGCACTGGTCAGCCTGTCCAGATCATCGTATCCGTAGGTTTTCACAGAACTCAGGACATTATCCTCGATCTCAAGGATATTGCCGACGTTGTCGAAATCATAGTTCAGGTCCTGGAGATTCTGAGTGTATATCCTGTCCAGCAGGAGCTTCTGACTATCATAGGTATAGTTAGTGACCACGCCGTTGGAAAGCTCTTTAGTGGTGATCTGGTTCCTTGCATTGTAGTCCAGGTTGTTCACAACACCCTCAACACTATCCAGCAAAGTCTGAGCGTTGTAGGTAAGGCCAACGCTGGAAGCGTCCGGATAGGTGATCTTCGTTCCCTGTCCATGCTGTCATACTCGTAAGACGTGGTGTAGGGTGTACTGTCAAGTGTTACAGTCTCGTCCACAATTCTATAACGCTGATCGTAGTCATAGTTTGATGAGATGCTTCCTCTGATGACCTGTGAGAGTGTGCTGTTGTATTCAAGGTCGTACGTGAAACTGACATCCGCGTCGGTAGGATAGTCTATGGCAATGACACGGTCAAGGGCATTGTAGCTGAGGCTTGTAGTAACTCCTCTGGCGTCTGTCTGGTTGATGAGGTTGCCGTTGAGGTCATACTCATAGACCCAATTGCCCATGTCCGGATCGCTCATGGCCACTTTTTGGCCAAGGGAATCATAGGTGAAGCAGACATGTAAGGTAAGAGACGTTGGTGATAAAAATTTATGTTTTAGATAGCCTTGCATTTCCCAAGTATAACTAAAATCCCATCCTGTAAAAGTCAACTGGGTCTGCATCTGGCAGTTGTCTTAGGTGTACCTTTGCCTGTATCCGAACAACCAGTTATTTCAGACTCATAAACTTTTTAGTCTATCCTTAGCAAGCAATGATAATAAGAGTACAATAGCGCAGGCTGTAAAGATAGCTTCGAATCCAAGAATGCCAAGAAAAACACCTGCAAGTATCGGCATCGTTCCAATGCCTGCATAAGTGCAGGTATTAAAGATACCCATTGCAAGCCCTCTCTGGATCTTCATATTGGAGACTGCCAGCGGTAAACCTACCATTCCTGTACCTGAGCCTGCACCGATCAGCGCAAATCCGGGCAAGGGGTAAGCTATAGAGATTAAAGTGCCAGTCGCAGCGATTGCTACTCCTGCCCGGATCATTTGGTTATAGTGTAAATTCATCCTGCCTACCGCTATATTTGCTATCATTGCGCTGACATACATTGCTGCAATAGAGAGCCCCAGTGTTGTTTTACTAAGTGTTTCCTGGCTGTAGTCCGGATAGAATGCTGTCAGCACTCCACTTATTCCAAAGAGCAGGAATGAGATGAGCCATATACGGGAGTATCTTGCATTTGTGAAGTGACCGGCAATTGTGCGCACGCCGGGTATCTCCGGTTCCTCTATTCTCACTTTCTGGCCCCTTTCATAGTTCCTGTTCCCTTGCTTGAGAATCATTACTCCGGTTATCAGAAATGGTATTGCCATTAAGGTAAAAATGAAGATTCCACCCTTGATGTACCAATGCGCCAGATAGCCTGCCAGTGCGACTCCCAGTGCCAGACCTGCATTCAGGAGGAAGTTGAACTCGCCAATATACCGGCTCCTCTCTTCGTATTCCGACAGCATTGCATAAGCTACAGGGAAAAAAGCCCCACATGCAACTCCCTCTGCCAGTCTTGCAAGCACAAGCACGACCAGGTTCTCGCTGACAAGGAGCACTATACCGGAAACAAGTGTCAACAGGATTGAAAATACAATCAGCCGAGTACCGTCATACCTGTCAGAAAGTAGGCCAAAAGGTATCATCATGACCAATGCCCCTATAAAATACCCCGAGAACAGCAAGCCCGATGCAAGAGCCCCCGCACTCCCCTCCCCTGAAGCCGCTATCTCCGGCAGTACAGGTATAACTGCATTGGACAGACCCATTATCAAGAATACAGTAAGATAAAGCAACAGCCTGTTTTTGTCCATATCCCTTTGTCACCACTCCACAGTGATTAGCTCTGAGCTTAATAGCCTTTATCGTAAACGCTTGTACAATTGCCAACTCTCACTTTTCCAGGATCAGAACAAGTGCACTTCCAGTAAGAATCTCTTAGGGTATATGCAATCTGTAACATGTGCGATTTATGGGTTGATTTCCAAAAAACCCGCCAAATTTGAATTGATGTATAAAAGGAATTTACATTAGTAATTTATGATCTCACAATATCAATTTTTATCTATGGAAAACAGACTTCTTCTATTAGATACTAGGGGATATATAATGAAGTATAATAAACCAAAAACAAACACCCTATTAAATTTTTAAGAGGACCATCAAAAAATGGGAAATCAATTAAAAAATAATAAATGTTGGTAATATTATGCAACTATTCTTATAATATACTTTTTAATCCACAACCTCTATACTCGACAGATCGACAATATTTATATAAAATTGTCTGCATATTAATTAAACTTTGTCACCTTTTTCTAGAGTACTTTTAAATAAATTTACAACTGCATATTTGATTGACTCAAAAAGTGAGAGTTCATGGAATGAAAATATTGGACTTTCATCTTTTGGATTCACAAGATATCTAGGTTTCAATTTAACGGGTACTTACAACAAACAATATAAGATAATGAATCGATACTTTTCAACCCTATCAAAAATTTAAATTCTAGAAAATGGAGCATATGAAAGCAAAAGCACTAGTTCGGGATGCCTTCAAAAGAACCACCGAAACCACCACCAATAAGAGAGGCTTAAACGGTCACATCAGGGCCCATAAAGAGCCACAAAAACTTAGTGGATGCTGTGCGGAACTTGATTAAGGGACAGGCAAAACTCAAACCAATACCAAAAAGCGCAACAGCAGCCTATACAAAAATAGACAATAATTGGCGAGAGCATAAAATACCGGATAACATAGGGTGGGAAAGAAAGCAGGCCCTACGAAAGATCGCAACTATAAACGGATTCGGCCAGAGCGTGAGCACCCAGGACAAAAAGGGCAAGAAAAAAGGACATTTCGAGTTCTTCAGCGACTACCATAAAAAGGTCTATAATGAATGTTTAGATTTGTTCATTCAGTACGTAGATAAAATCAATCACATGGAGCTATGTTTTGAACCTTTGGAGGGTCTTTTCGGTGATACTATGGTATTGCCCTACTCAACCCGGTTTAACTCAGTCCCCAAGCAAATAACCTTAAGGGAAAACTATGAAAAAGCATGGAAGGGCGGCGAAAAGCAATATACTAAGGCTTCTTTTGTCACTCTGACCACTGACCCCAAAAAATTTAAAAATCTCTGGGAATCAAATAAACACTTTCAAGAGAACTGGAACAAATTAATAACTCGGCTCAGGAAGCAAACAAAGCAAGACCTACCTTATGTTTGTGTCCGGGAGTTCCAGAAAAACGGGCGGGTACATTTCCATATTGCTATTTTCGGTATTCACCTACCCCGGACTCCTGAAAGTGCCAAGGATAAACACTTTATTTCCTGCATCTGGAACGATTACGGGCAGGGTAAAATAACTGATGTAAAGAACCTGACCTTAAAAGATGGGGTCTTTCAGTGGGCGCGACATACAGATAAGCCGAAGGACTGCAAAAGAGATCAATCCCCAATGAGCTATCTTAAAAAGTATCTCATCAAGGCACAGTTTGACGAAACCGCACAGTTTCAATACTGGATTTACAACGCACGATACTATACTTATTCTCAAAGCCTGCACAAGACCCCAAAAAGAAGGCGCTACAAAGCTCTTTATCAGTATGTCGGGACCATTGACCGGGAAGCAGGCAAATTTTACAGGCGAAAAGGGACAAAAGGCAAGCAAAATCACATACTAGCGCGGGGTACTCTCGCAACTCCAAAGCCACCACCTGTTAAAGAGGACTTACCAACCGGGTTTTTGATGGCCCTTTTACTAGAAAATAGGCGCAAAAAAATGTAAAAATACTCAAATTTGCATACAAAGAGCTGAGGCTAAATTATGGCAGCAGATATAAAAACTAAAATTCCCTGCCCAATCTGCGGGGAACTGTTCGATAAGCGGGGCTTAAACGGTCACATCAGGACCCATAAAGAGCCACAAAAAGAAACCGTGGGCTATGAGTTTGATGAGGTCCCGGAGGAAGAAGAACCGGATAAGCTCACCTGTGGAGCCTGCGGGACTGAGATAAAAGAAGGTATTCCCACCTGTCCCGGCTGCGGGGGTGGTTTTGAATGGTAGATATAACCCCGGAGCAACTTTTCGATAAAAGGCCAGTACCCGCAACAGCAGCAGGCGGGGAACCTGATTATTTGGGTTCACTAGAGCGCATTCTTGACAAGGCCGACCAGCTCCTTAGTAAAGTAGCTATGTCGCGGGGCATGTCCCTACAACCCGGAAAGCAGGCAGGGGGCGGGGTAGGTATTGGAGAGATAAAAACGGCATTGGAAACCGTCAAAAGTGTAAAAGGAGATATCCCGATAAGCGAACTGCTTAAGCTGCTGTCTGAGAATGCCGCACTTGTCGAGGGGGTTCTTAAAAAATGAACCTCGCTTTATTAATGGCAATGGGAGCGGCTAGAACTCAGATAGCGGCCTTATCTGATGATGATTTTCTATTACTGGCTGCCAATATGAAAGAGTACTTCGGGGAAGAAAGCAAAAGGCGGGGGCTTGTCCTGTGAACATTAACCTTACAGGTAAAAGGCTCTGTATATTCGGCCTGCCGGGGTCCGGTAAAACCAACTTTACCAAGGCCCTTTTAGCATCTACAAAAAAGGCCCTGATCTATGACACCCTGCACGAGTACAAAGGCTTTGATAGGTATTTACCCAAGTACCGGGACTACTCCGAAGAATCCCAGGACGAATTAAACGCATTTATCCGTAAATATGTGACAGTCAAGCAAAAAAGGCCGCAGTTCTTCATAATTGATGAAGCAAACCGCTATTGCCCGAATAGAAAGCCACTGCCTGACCAAGTGGGCGAACTCAACGACTTTAACCGTCACTTTAGGTTAGCTACTGGCTATATTTCCCGCAGGCCCACACAACTAAATACTGATCTTGTCGAGCTTGCACATTATCTGGTTTTCTTCCGGCTTGTGGGTAAAAACGATTATCAGTATATGGAATCCATAAGTGAGGGCTTAGGGGATGCTGTGCGGGCTCTAGAACCTTACCATTATGTCTTGGTTGATGAATCCCGGAGCTTTAAAACCTGTCCGCCAGTTAAGGACATGGGCACTACACCACTAATGTGACCAAACATAGTTTCAACAAGAGTATATAACATGCTACAAGAGATTGTTTGGTGGCACAGGAAGTTATCCCCGCGTCATTAAGGGCACCTTGATACAGGAGGTGCCCATTCCTCCAAGTTTATTTGTCTGAAATCTGTTTCAATAAGGGGATATAACATACTGCAAGATATTAAATCGATGATTAGGAAGTGAGCCCCCCCAGTCATCATGGGCACCATCAACTTATGATGCCCCAAAACGGTTCTTTTTTTCAGAAATTAGTTTCAATAATGGCATATACTTTGAAGCGAGAAATATCTATGTACATCAGTCATTGTACAGCAGCGCACGGCCATATCGGGGCATAGTAGTTACCCTCCTATGCCCCGCACCTTAACTTAACTGCGCGTCAAAAAAGTTTTAAAATACCTGTCTGCCAGTTAAGGACATGGGCGCAACCCCTGTTCTTTAACCTTTTTAGGCAATTTTTTCCTGAGAATTTGCTATGATCTCACCGGGAAGCTTTCCTTATCAGGCAAATATTAGCTTTTGCTTATATATGCGTCAAAAAAACTTTTTCTAGTTGGTATTGTATAATAGTTCGTAACCTATAAAACAAGGTGTAGAAATGAGTACAAAAATGCCAACAATACCAAGTACAGCCGCAGTTAAAAAGCTCGGCGTAAAGTCACTTATCGCAGGTGTAGCGGGTGGCGTGGGTGTCTCCCTCGGCTCTGCTATTCTGGGCCCTGTCCTCGGTGCTCCTCTGGGTGCAATCGTAGCAGGTGCAGCAATAGGCGGAGATGATGGAAACATAGTCGCCATTAACGGCACTATGGATGGAATGGTTACCCTCTTCATGGGTGGAAGCTCAAGCAATGCGGGGACGATGTAATGGGACTTCTTGCAAGACTAAATCTTAATGGCCTTGGCGGTGGCTTCGGTGGCTCTGCAGGTTCCAGAGGTGGGAAGCCTTTCCCGCGTACCCTGACAATACAGGACTTCGCAGCAGGTGACATTGAGTGCAAAGCGGGCCAGTGGACCAAGATTGGGGAGTATGTCGTACCCTTCCAGAATGAAATTTCATGGGGTCAGGGTTCCGATAATGTCCCGGATACCCTCGGCTTTGTTTATGTTGATCTGCATGACGACACAGCAACCACAGCCGTACAGGTTGAAGGGCTTATCAGGTTCGTACAGAAAACCGCAAACGATACCGATGATAAGATAGCCCTTGAGGAACGCACGGAAATGCTCAGAGGCTCCAAGACTGACAAGAAGAACAAAATCGCACTGCCCTTGCAATCACAGCTTCCAAGGGTTGGCGCTCAGTCTAAGCTAGTGATCGAGATCAAGACCGATGCAAACATAATAATCTCCCTCACTCCTGCAAGCGGTGAATCTACGGTGCTCGCTCCTATTACTGTATTCCAGTAAAGGGGCAACCCTCTTTTTTTGAGGTGCTACTATGGCGGCTAAACAATCAAAGCTTAACAGCCGTGTATATGTCCGTTCTCATACACGGAAAAAGGCCAGGAGGAAATAATGAGCGATATTAAGGACGGTTCCCCGCTTTTTCAGTGGCGAAACCCTGAGATTGCAGCCGGGGATTTTGTTATTCATGACATGAGGAATACTACAGAATACGGCCCTTACCTGCCTATTGATTCTATCTATATTGTCAATAACTCCGATGAAAAGATAAAAATCACTTTCAACGGCGGGGGAAATACGCGGGTAATATTCCCCAAGCAGCAAAAGGGCTATGAAGGCCAGAGCATCACAGCCTTTAAGGTTGAAAATCTCGGCTTGTCTGCCATCTCTGCGGAACTTATCGAAATTGAGTACCAACACAGCCCCTACAATGCTGACAAGTACGCACGGGACAAAATGAAGCCCGTTAATCGTATCCTTGGACTCTTCGGGGTGAGTGTATGAGCGACAACAATAACGGGCTATATCTTGGCGTTGCCCTTCTGGGTGGCGCTTACCTTCTTTCCCAATCAGAGGGCGGTATATCTGGCGGTGGTTTAGGTGAAACCTTCCGGGAACAGATAGAAAAGATAGTTGCCGTCCCTCAAAATATCAGTTATCGTATAACTGAGGCCATCGATAAGACAACTGACAACTTAACCCCAGACTGGCCGGACTTTCCCGGATGGGTCCCGGACTTCTCAGGCGTTCCCACATCCATAAATGAAGGGGCTGGCAATGTTGGGGAGGGTGTCGGCGGTGTCTTAGGTTCTGCCTTCCTGAATGGCTTTACCGGACTCTATAGGGGCGCTATGGCTGCCGGGGCTAACTTTGTAGGACGCAATGACGTAAACGCAGATAATGTCTTAAGCGAGTTTTCACAGTCGCTAGGGTACATTAAGGACAATTCCTTAAGGTCTGTATATACGGGTGTTCCTGCGGTTGCTGGTGGCCTCCTCAAAGGTGCTCTTATGGGCGGGGATGCTAGCGAAGCTGCAAAGATTCTGAGTTCAGGCGGTAACAAAGGCACGGGAAATAGCAAGCTTTCAGCGTTCAAGGCTGCATCACCTGTAACAATAGGAAACGTTACCTATAGGCCCGGCTCGATGACAAATAACGGGGTTACTTTTTCAGGCAAGGACATAGTAAACCGGATAAGCCCAACTACTGCAAAGAATCCTTTAAACAAGTTTACGGGGTTGTTCTGATGATTACGGGCGGGTCACTTCCAAGCAATGTAAGCCTTAGCTATGGTCTTGATGAGGATAAAACGGAGACTCCAAAAGAAGGGGCTATTTACCTTGCGACAGATACCAATATTGTTTATGTGTGCTATGTCGCGGGTTCATGGAGTAATTCCAGTCCTGCAATTCCTATTATGACAGAAGACAGACTTAATATATTTAGAGTCTATAGCCTGTCTACTGCTGTTCTGATATCAAGTAGTGCTACAAGAGAACTGACAACAACTTATGAAAAGGTCGCACAGTTCATTATTCCTGATAATTTCATTCATGCCAACAGGACTAAAACAGGATTAATTAAAGTGGCTTTTTCCTATTATGGCTCGTGGAGTGGTAGAACCATCTATGCACAATTTAGACGTAATGGGGAAATAAACGGCTCTGATCTTAGTTATGCTACTGATGCTTCTTTCAACTGGTACGAAAAGACTGCAGATAGGGAGTATTCAGCGGGTGATACGGTTGAATTGTGGGTACGAGCAAGCACAAACAGCACAGGAGGAGGAATGCAAGCCGGGCGGCTTAAGATTATGGGTGATGTATCAGGCGAACCATACTTGCCGGTAGTATTCTCATAAAGGGGTGGCCTGATGTACGACATAAAAATAATGGGTCCTCTGTCCTATTTCCGATATCAGCTTAAGCGCCATGGGTTCAAAAACCTATTAAGACTTACTGATAGCGGTTACCCTCGCATCCTTGCTTTAGGGGTGTGCTATCATTCCAAAAAAGAAATAGTGATCTGCAAGGCTCTTAACTGGAAATTGCGCTTACTGCATGAATTAGGCCATGAATGCGGCCTTAAGCATGTCAGGGCAAAAGGCCGGGTTATGCATCCGTGGGGCTTCCTGCGGGGTGGCCTGATAGATCGGGCTGAATGTGACACTTACACAGCTTCAAGGATTAAAAAGCGATTTCAGGAGGTCTTAAAAAATGAGCAATGCGTTTAAGCTTCCCCGGCGTAGCATCCGGGCAGGTCTGGCGGTTATGTTGGTAGGTGCAAGCATAGCCTTTACAGCCACACAAACACCCTGTTCGGAGATCCTCACATTAACCGGATCCGTGGTGGCTTACTACTTTGCTACAGGGGACGGGGATAATGGAGCCTGAAACTATTATCCTTACCTTAACAACTAGCGCAAGCCTTTTGCTTAATGCTAGTGTCTGGTACAAAATGGGCCGGATTGCTGACCGTGTAGAAAATTGCGAGAATTATAAAATAACTCCAAAACTTTAGGTTGTAACTTTTGTAACTAAAATTAGTTACATTCTAAACAACTTAATTTCTATACAGTCTAGTGTATAATCAGAGATTGTTAGTTTAGTTACGAACGTTTACTTAGTAATTTTAATTGCAAAGTAAATTTCATGAGTGAAAGTAATATGAAAGTAATATTTTTTGATAGAGTTAATGTACAAAAATGTACAATTATAATTGTTTAAGCCTATATTTATATTAATGTTTTTGATGCGTCTAGGCTACCATCTACAGGCTTAAAGCATCAATATAAAATTAGCGCAATAATAATTCTGTTAGATTTTCTTTACTCAGTTCTAATTTTGCTGTTGATTTGACAAAATGAGTTTTTTATAATATCTCAGTACCAGATTATAACTTTGAGTAATAGTGTTTCTTCTTAGTCAACATGTTTTCAAATTTGTAATAAGGATTTAATTAAAAATAACTAATAGTAATATAGCTCAATTCCGTAAAGCGCAAAAATTTTACAATGCTTGATATTCCTATAAACTATATGTATGGATTTTGCTACCATTCCAGACCCTATACTTTTCTCAACTCGTCCATTTCAAAGACTATAGGAATAGAAGAATACCCACCTTCAACCCTGTGATGATCTACAAGAAAAGATTCAAAATACATACATCCGATTTTATCAAAACTTTATTCATATAGTGTATGTAATGATAGCAAGCGACCTTATTTCTTTAAAGCCCCTTTTTTGGAGAACTCCTTGTTGAAATGAATGGATAACATGTGCGTGAATTAAGAACTGTGTTGGATTATTATGAGCTCGCACGAAAAAAGACTCGAAGTCATTAAGAAATTAATACAGTTGCTAATTTTAGAGTTATAATGATTGCTCAATTTGCCTATGTGTATTAGTGCAAATTATGGTTGCATAGTATAGACTAAACATGCAGAAAGTACTAATATAAAAATAGTACTATAATATAGGGCCATGAGCTGTCTTAATTATGTAATATTACTAAAAAGCATAATATTATCGCTCATTATTACATGACTCCTCACTTTTTTAGGAGGGATACGACGGGTAATTGGTTTGTACGCCGACGAACAAAGTATTGAAATATGTCTAAATATATAATATTCAAATTATAATTTTAATTAAATATTATCAATTATATTCATACCCGTAAATTTATAGTAACTACTTTTAGTTACATTCTATTAGATATTACAATATACTCATTCCGCAATAGATATTGACTATTTTCTATGTACTGTATGAATTTAATTTTAAACTGGTTGACGAGTACATAAATATATGATATACTTAATTTTATTCATACTGTTTAAATTTGTAAATATATATCAAAAAGTTCCCCAAACTTCTGATACTTTTTACGTGCCCTGTAGAGATATTGACGAACGTATTTTTTACCGTTTGCTTTTGCAAACAGAGTTTTGATCTCAGCCTGGGTGAATGTGGTTTCCATTTTTTTTAGCGGAATTGCCTGCAAAGCTAGTAACTCTTCAGTGGGTTCAGTAGTTTCCTCACTTATGCTATCTGCATTTTCAGAATCCTCCTGCTCTGAGGAAGTAACTTCTTTGAGAATATGCTCCCCAAGCCATACCCAGTATTCATCGTACAGGATAGCATACATTTGCCCACATGCAGAGCATCTGGAGGCAACCACAGTCCGCTCATCCTGTAGATGATAACTTATACTGACAACATCAGCATTACATTTACTACAAGTACCAACAAGGTTCTGCTCAAGATCATCAAGGGGAAGTTCGGTCTTGTTGGCTTTCAGGATATTGTTTTGCAGGTCATAAGTATAAGCCATAGCTTCACCAAAAACTGAGAGATTATTGGGAGTGTATTTTTTGCAATCATGCTATAAGGACTTTTAGTTCCTCACGGCATTAAACTTTAAAAACCTATTTATAGATAGAAATTCATATAAAAACAAGCTATATCAATATAGTAAGAGGTGTGACTATAGAATCAATTCGATCAAAAATAATACGAAGACTACAACGCTTTATCGAACTTGATGTCAATGGTCTTCGCAGCTGTATACTATCTAAATTTCTGAATGTAAAGGAAACCACCGTAGACGAATTGCATGCAGCTATTACTGAAAAATATGAGGTTTCACGCAGCGCTGTTGCATCAATGGTAGGATACATATATTCAAAAATTGGGATTCTCAGATCCCACAAACAATCCTACAAGACCCCTATAGTATATTCCCTGAAAGAAGAGTATGTGGACCTTATCCGAAGTGCTCTTGAATCCAGCAACACCGCACAGCCTGTTGTGTAAGTCCTGAATGCCATGACCATCGTCAAGAATGCGCCACGGACATCTACCACCATCGTTATACGTTCCGATGCTAATGCCCGCATAACTCATTCCAGGGACCCCTATTATAATCTCATGAGGCGGCTCTTCCAGGAAGAGGCTACTGCCGTGCGCGGCCAGAAATTCCTTTTCATGGTAGAAGAGCGACAAAAGAGTGGCAACCCCATAAAGATCAGCGAATGGGAAAAACTACTGGAGGAACTTGATATCGGACGCGCCTCATTTTATTCCATGCGCAATAAGCTATTGGGAGCGGGTCTGATATCTAATCGCAATGGAGAGTATCGCTTATCCGGCCAGTTCAGCAAGGATCTCATCGACCTGGCGAGGTGGTGGTGGACAGCCGTCCTTAATGAGAATCCTGAAAGCCTTTAAAAACTTCGGAGACTTCGACCGATATCTTAATATCTTACTATTGCAATTTAGGGAATACTTTCGTAGAAGCCCGGTAGTGTAGTGGTCAATCATGCAGGACTCTGGATCCCGCAACCTCGGTTCGAATCCGTGCCGGGCTATCAAAATATTTTCCGTATTCCTATTTATTGAGTACTTTTTTGTTCAGAACGAAATCCTTAGGAAGCCACCGTAGTTATCGAACATACATTTGTCTGAGTCACCAGTTTGATTTGCACCTATAAATGGATTTCATAATAGTGGACATAATCCTTTAACATGACATCCTTGTTCTCTTAGTCCTTGCTCTCTTCGTCCACTGAAAAAGCCAGCACGGAATGCCCCATTCAAGAGGAGAACTACAAAGAACTTGTAAAGTACAGCTGCAAAGTCGTTACTGAAAGTAAGGACGAATATGCCTACTACATATCATTGATGTGGCTTGAAACAGCAGAGCAGAAAATTCGTTCATATTTCTGTTAGAACAGTTGTTTTTTGTTAATGGGTATCTGGGAATGTCTTTCCCCTCACAAGAGAAGCAAAAACTCCCACAACGCAGAATATCGTGAAGAGAGTAAACGCATAGTGCAGGCTTGTAGCAAACTGTGGGTAATACTCAGGCGTGATAACTACAGGGCCTGTAACGATTGCAAGGATCATCATTGCAATGCCCATTGAGAGCATCTGACCAAGAAGCCGCATGGTCCCGCTCATGCCGGATGCAACGCCGTAATATTTTTTATCGACCGAGCTCATGATTACATTCGTGTTAGGAGATGAAAAGAGCCCGAAACCTGTGCCAAGTATCAGGAGAGCGAGTACCATGTACCATATAGGTGTCGTTTCTGTAATGAATATCAGCAGGAAGAGTCCCGTCGAAATAATGGCCATTCCCAGAGATGCAATGAACCGAGGCTCAACTCTGTCAGAGAGCCGGCCGGCAATGGGTGAGATTATAGCCTGGACAGCAGGCTGCGCTATAAGAATAAATCCGGCCTGCTGGGGAGTGAAGCCTTTTGTGTACTGCAGGTCAAGGCTCAGAAGGAAAGTAACTGCAAATGTTGCACTGTAACTGATCAGTGCAGACAGGTTTGACAGGGCAAAGACCCGGTTTTTAGTAAGGAGTCTGATGTCAAGGACAGGATAAGGTATTCTCATCTCATACAGAACAAAGATTATTACCCCGACAATTCCTGTTGCAATGAGGAAAGCGCCTTCCATGTCAGGGAGAATTGAGAAGCCATACATAACGGTAACAATCGCTGAGCCATAGATAACCGAACCCGTTAAGTCGAATTTCTCTCCTTTGCACTCGGTCCATTCACCTTTAAGCTTCCATTTGATAAGGAGGATTGTTATAATGCCTATCGGGACATTTACAAAGAAGATACTCCGCCATCCAAGATGCTGGGTCATTATGCCTCCAATAAAGGGACCGCTGGAAAGCCCGATATAGACCGCAGTGATATAAATACCCAGAGCCATGCCCCTTTCTCCCGGAGGGAAGGCAGAAGTGACAATAGCAGCTCCCGTCCCAAAGATCATTGCACTTCCCAGACCCTGGATAATACGGATAGCGATCAATATCTCTGTTGAAGCAACCATGGTCATTGCCAGGGATGCAAGACTGAAAACTGCAATACCATAGAGAAATATTTTTTTTCTTCCGTAGATATCTGCTATCTTCCCAAACGGAACAAGGAATACCGCTGAAGAAAGCAGGTATGCAGTCGCAACCCATGATAGGGCAATAGCATCCATATGAAATTCCGCTCCCAATGTCGGTAGCGCAATATTTACCGCAGAGCCATCAAAAGGAGTTATGAATCCTGCAAGTACGGCAATAAAGAGCACAATTCGCTTTTCGGAATTGGGAAGAACATCAGGAGTACGACATATTCCTGATACTTCAGAAGTTAGACTGGCATTTCCTGCAGGCGGACCGGAATTACTTGCTTTCTCCATCATGCGCACCCAATCAACAAAGGCATTATTTATTGAAAACATCAAAATATAAAAGCATATAGTTACGATTCTTCCAAGATTATGTGGACTTGAAAATATTGAGAATATTTGTTTTGTTTCATAGTTTCCTATTAGTTATAGTTATTTTAGAGCAAATAGCAGAGTATAGTAATTTAAATCGCTGCAAGCCCCGCAAGTAACTGATGCGCAAAACGTGTGGTAACTCTACTACCGGATGTTTTGAAAATGCGGGAAATCGATTAGAAAGTATCTGAAGTGAAAATAATTGAAGTGAAATAATGCAACAAAGTTATACACTTTCAAAGCCTGTAAAGCTTTTTCTGCTAATTATCGGCTTAGTATTCCTGACAAGGGAAATGCAAAATATCTCTTCAATACTAATCACATTCATTTTTTCATTCTTTGCCGCACTTATCTTTGCTCCTCTTGTTCACTGGCTCCAAAGGAAAAGGGTTCCTACAATATTAAGCGTTGGCGTGGTTGTTTTCCTGTTCATCCTGATTATTGCAGTTCTCGGAATTGTGATCGCAGTCACTATTACCCAGCTAAGTGGCAGGATACCAGCTTATGAGACAGAATTAACAGGTTATATGGAAAGCCTTACACAATATCTTCCTTCTACTGAAGAGCTATCTCTTAACATGGTCCTTCGTGAATTCGGAGGATCTGTTATATCTATTTCCATGGGTTTTCTCAATGGAGTCATAAATGCTACTACAACAGTAGTACTTATCATTATCATAACAGCGTTCCTTTTAATGGATGCTGCCGGAACTCCGAAACCGATTCAGAAAGAGTTGGAAGATGAGTTCGTATTGCTGGCAAAACTCCATGCTTTTAGCAAAGTTGTTGTGGATTATGTCAGAGTAAGGACAGAGGCAAACCTGATCACAGGAGGAGGAGTCGCTGTAGCTCTTCTCATAGGAGGTATAGAGTTTGCGATATTCTGGGGAATTGTTATGTTCATATTCAGCTATATTCCCTATATCGGCCTATTTCTTGCATCCATCCCGCCTGCACTTCTTGCACTTTTACAATATGGGCCTATTGGAGCTTTAGCTGTTATCACAGTCATCTTAATCATAAATATGCTAGCTGAAGATGTGTTACTTCCCTCCTTAGCAGGAAGGGACCTGGAACTATCTCCTTCCGTTGTTTTGTTATCGATTATCTACTGGGTCTATGTATTGGGACCTGCCGGGGCACTGATCGCTACACCCCTTACAATTTCTATTAAGATCATACTGGAGAGCTTCGAGGAAACTGAAGAGATAGCAAGATTGATGAACTCAAAAAAAGCTCGTGAAAAGGAAAAACAATCAAAAGAACAGGAAGCTTAGAAAGGAGAGATAACAGGAACGGAATTCAGTTACTATAAATACCAATAGCCTAATAAGTAAACTGTTGGAGTGGTGCTATATGGGAATGCAATTGCCTGAGGAGAGATGCCATCAATGAAAAAGTCATTGCTTGATGTGCTGTTCATGTCAGAGAAACGAAAACAAGTGCTTTTGCTATTGCAGGATAGTCCAAAGGGAATGGAAGAGATTCTTAAGTCTCTTGATACCAGCAGACAGGCATTACTTCCACAGATAAGGATACTGGAAGAGCATCACCTTGTTGATCATCACAGGGATAATTATGAGCTGACAGTCATTGGAAAACTGATAGTTAATGAAATGAAACCCTTTGTAGATACTCTTGAGACTATTGATAGCCATATCTCTTATTTGGGAACTCATGATATTGATTTTATTCCTTCTCACATACTAAAAAGAATTAAAGACATCAAGGGTTGCGAGGTCATCGAGCCGAGTCTGGTGAATATATATGAGATCAACATGGATTTTGTTGAAATGTCAAAGGAATCAAGCTCACTTTTCTTTATATTCACTTTTATGCACCCTGCTTTTCCTACGATAATGGAGCAATTTATCCGCAACAACATAAATGTTTCAATGGTGGTGAGCAAGGAAATGCTCAAAAAAATAACCGAAGAGTGGCAGGATGAATTCTATAGGTTTGTTTCATCCGGGAAAGTTAAATTCTACTTATGCCAAAAAGACATTCGATTGCTATCATTGTCTTTAAGTGATGATTGCTTTGTTCTACGATTATTTTCTAAAGATAATGAATTCAGCAACAGGCAATTATTCTGCTGCAATCCTGAAGCATATCAATGGAGCAAAGACCTTTTTGAGTATTATCTAAAGGATTCGATACTGGTAACTATGTTATCAAGCCGACCTTAAGTGTTCTCAAAAAACACTTTTCATTTTTGAGATCATACTATCCGAAATTATGTGGACCTCTATTGAGAGAACTATTCCCGCCATGGCTGCTGCAATGAAATTCGGAGGTATATTCTGTAGATCGACACCTGCAAGAAAAAGTAAAGGAATGACTATGAGTGCAAGATTAATCACTATGGAGAGGGGTCCAAGTATTGGATTGTGGGAGAATCCCCTGTGTTTAAATATAACCTTGTAGGGCCACCAGAGTATCCTGAACATCTTCCATCTTCTGTAAGGCCTGCTGTCTATGTCCAGGTCCGGGCTGAGAAAGAATGTTGCGAAAAGGTAGGCAGCAGAAAAGATTAGTATAGTATAAGTGTTCAGGTAACTGCCAATGACAGCATTTCCGTATTCTGTTGAAATGTAATATAGGCCTGCTATTGAGGCCATCAGTACTACAGCATTGATTATTTCATGCGTTTTTCCGTCCGGCATTGTTTATCGGTCCCCTCATTATGAATTGATTTATCCAATGCTGCGATCATTATTATAATCTTCGTATCTTGATAATGATTGTATACGGAAATGACATTCATTACACTTCATGTTGACTCTGCTACGGCATGTTCACGCCATGAAATATACCAGACTCAACCAAAAAGGAATGAGAACACGTCAAACTGGACCAAGAACATATACATTCCCGTACCTGCGAAAATACTCAGCATTGCGTTACGTTTCCACACGTGTAGCGCTGTGACTGATACTATCGTAAGGATTTCGGGTGCTCCATAAGGGGGCTGGAACCACTGCACGTCTTTAAGGCAATATATAAGCAACAGCAGAAGGATCATAGGCGGTAGATTCTTTTCTATGGTTGAAAGTAGTTTCGGCGGTTCTCTTGAGCTGAAGAATACAAAGGGCAGGACTCTTGTGGCAAACGTGGCTAAAGCTACGGTTGCAATAACCATCAGCATATAGGCGGTTTCTCTCATCATTTCTCCTCCTTCGGATATATTCCAGCATCCGTCAGATCTGCATGTTCACGTTTTGTAACTTTCTCGTGTACCATAAGAATGAGGGTCCCTATGACAATTGAAAGCAGCAGTATGTTTTCCGGGCTGAAGAGCATAAGGGATATGACACCTGCACCAATTGCAGCTATGAAGGGGAAACGTGTCCTTGAAGCATAATACTGCTCAATGGTGAGTACCACAAAGAGTGCAGCCAGCACAAAAGTTAGTCCTTCAAGATTAAGCCGGAGCATGGAACCCAGTACAGCTCCAAGGACCGAACCCGCTATCCAGTATAGGTGGTCCAGCGCAGATATGTAAAAATAGAACCTGGCCTTTGAAGCTCCTTCCGGGACCCTGGCGGTAGTGAGCAGCGCATAAGTTTCGTCGGTGAGCGCGAATATGAGGTAGGGCTTGACCTTACCCACACCGGAGAACTTGTCCAGCAGAGACAAGCCGTAAAAAGAGTGTCTCAGGTTTATCAGGAGTGTGACCGTGACAAATTCCATCAGCTGTGCACCCGCTGCCAGCAGTGCCACAGCGATAAACTGCCCCGCTCCGGTATAAACAAATATGCTCATCACAAGCGCATATATCCAGTGATAACCGGCGCCTGCAAGCAGGAATCCAAAAGCCATTCCCAGGGGAATATAGCCAAAGAAAACCGGAAGCGTGGTCCTGAGTGCGCTCAGAAAGAGTTTTTCACTCTCATGGGTCATGTTAATAGTACACCTTGCAAGATTTCCGATGATATTAAAGGATTTTCCGGATAGAAAACAAAGTGCAGGAAAGGAAGTAATCGTATTTATGTTTTATCAAAAAAGACCTTAACGAACTACTTATAACGTTCGTCAAAGTCAATACTATATTACAGGTAATCACATCGCATCTTTTGAGGCCTTGGAGAAGTATTCGATTGCCTGTGCCAGTTCCTCATGGTCTTTGGCATATTGCGCAATATCCATGTTCTTAAGATAGGCCTCACATGCCTGGACCAGGGCTTTTGCTCCCCCTTGCGTTCCACCTGGATGGGCATGCACGCCTGAACCCATGGTAGTAATGAAATCCACGTTTCCCATCACATCTATAAAGGGTTTCAGCCTGATGGGATTAAGCCCGCCGGAAACGATGGGACAGCATTTCTTCATAGCTCTCCAGCTATCATCTTCCAGGATAACATGGTGAGCCATATCCTCGTTCACAAGGGTCATGATATCTTTATCGGCATCCGGTATCTTTGACCAGGACTGCTCAAAGAAGTGCCCTTTGGATCTCAGGTACAGGATACCGTTCGCGGCAACAACATCCTCTTCGGGGGTGCCTTTCATCTTACCGACCCCCGCCGTGCCGGTATGGATTCCGGAGGCACCTGCAAGACGTGCAAATTTGGACAGTACAAGTACGGAGAATCCGAGCGGGTTCTCCGGTCTTGTGAAAGCCCCGTGACCTGCCCTGTGGAAATGGATGAAAACATCCGGGTATCTTCTCCTGAGAGTCTGGACAGCCATCCAGCCGGCGGTTATCCCGTCTATCAGGAATGCATAGCTTCCGTGTTCAAAACCTGCATTGACGATCATCTCGCATCTTTCGATCATAGTGTCAAAATCAGCGGCTGAGACATTGAAAGAGTGGACTTTCGTTTTCCCCGTTTCCTTCACTGCCTTGTCCATAGCTTCCTTGACATGCTTCACCATTTTGTCATATGGGCAGAAATCCTGGTTTGCCTGAGGTTCATCGTTCTTGACGAAATCCCCTCCGCCAACCCAGAAATCATAGCAGACCTCTGCATATTCTGCAGAAGTGAGTCCCATCTTCGGTTTCACGATAGTGCCAAGGATGGGCCTGTTATATACGCCAAGATATTTGCGCATATCATCCACAGTGTAACCGGGACCGTCATATTGTTCAAGCATTGATGGCGGGAACCATACATCCATCAATTTCAGGGCCTTAACTTCCTTCATTCCCAGGATATTCCCGACTATATAGGTCAGGATATTCTGGACATTACCGCCCCTGTCAAAGAGTCTCCATGGATAAGCTATCCATACAAGGTTCCTTTCCAGGTCAAGCTGGTAAACAAGGGCATTCATTACCTTGGAAAAAGAGGTCTCGGTATTTACTTTGAAATTTGTCCCGGTAGATGATTCTGCTGCAACTTCCGCAGCAGTCTGCAGTATGTTCAACCTTCCTTCCGGAACTAAATGAAAGACCCCAAGCAGATATTCCCCATTCCGGGGGTCGGACAGCTTAAGATTCACATAGCCCTGTTGTTTGGGATTCAGCGATTGTACCAATTGCTCTTCATTCAGGCTCATAAGAATAATAACAGTCTGCAATCTATTTGAGTTTTTGGAATCGCCGGGAAGTCAGATTTGAGTTATAAGCAACAGCTATAGACAGAGCTTCACTATAAACGAATCATAATATAGACATATATGAACATTAAAACAGTATTTTTAAGGAAAGATGAGGTACCTGGAAACCACCACGCTTTAAGGCACCTCTGTCCTTACACATCCGGAATATTCCCCAATAACCGGATAAGTTACTTAATTCATTTGCAAGTTATTTCCCTAACCCGCAATAGGGAATAGGCACTTTATTTATTTAACTTAAACTCGTTATAATTAGATACTTAACTATATATTTCAATGTAATTGAAAATTCAATCGTCATTTTACGAACAAATTGTACCAAATTGAAATAAGAGTATGATATCTGCTTACTAGATGTCAGTGTCGAACCTTTTTCATGGATTTATACTACATATCATTTTCGGAATGGTCACTAAAATCTGGTAGTTATATGAAATGGAAAGAGTACAAAATGCAAGGGTTTAAGGTTTGCTGCAAAGCCTCAATAAGTATGATTTTTATGATAGAACAGCGCTTAACTCTGATGCATCAGTTTTACGCTTTTTCTACAACGACCCAGAAAATACTTCCTTTGCCATCCGGGTTATCTTCCACTCCGTACATGCCACCATGCAATTCAATGATTCTCTTAACGATCGCAAGGCCAAGACCAGTACCTCTGATGCCCTTCTTGTCGGCGCGCTGGAATCGGTTGAAAATGTAGGGCTTATCGCTATCCGGAACACCGTGGCCGTAGTCCTTGATCAGGACTTTCCACGCATCATTACAGTCAAGGAAATCGATCATTATCCTGCTTCCCTCCGGGCTGTATTTTATTGCGTTTGAGAGAAGATTTGCGAACACTTCCTCAAGAATAGGATTGGCAATTGCAATGCACTGTGCACTCGTATCAAACTCGACCAAGTGACCCTTCTCTTCTATAGCTGCCCTGAAGTTTTCGATGGACGAGCAGAAAAGAGGCACAATATCTATTTTCTCAAAGACTATCTCATCGACCTTCTGAAGCTTACTTAACTTAGTGGCTGAATCAAGCAGTCCTATGAGTTTCCTGGTGTTCTCATGTATCCTTTTCAGGGCAAAGGCCGTATTTTCGTCGCAAGGATGCCTCTGGAGCTCTTCTGTGAAACCCAGGACAATGCCTGCAGGAGTCAGCAGGTCATGACGGATGATATCTGTGAAAAGGTCTTTGAGATCATTGGATTCTTTTAACTCCTCTACGCATCTTTGAAGATTGTGCTCTGCAGTTTTTCTTCCGGCGATGTTACGTGCAACACAAAGCAGAACCTCACGGCCTTCGTATGCGATCAATTTGGCACTTATTTCGACAAACATTTCTGAGCCACTTTTTGTCAAAAGAGTAGCTTCGAAAACTGCCTTTTCATCGGTCATTGTCTGTCCTGCAATAACTGACAACAGTTCGGTTCTGCCATTGTTTACCAGGCTTACAGGTGACATATCAATAAGTTCATCTTCATTGTATCCAAGCTGACTGACCGCAGCCCTGTTGGCATAGATCAGCTTTCCTAAAGGCTCGCTGATGAATACCTGATCTTCCATATTATCAAAGATGAGTTTAAGGTCCTTATCTTCCCTGTCAATTGCTGCCATTTCCGGATCACTGGCGACCATCATACTCAGGATAGAGTTATGTAACTCCAGTAGTTTTATGTGCTCCTGCTTATATTCGCTATGCATTATCCTGCACTCCCTTGCATCATATGATTTCGGACTATATGCACTATTAATCATAATCTCCCCCAAATTAGTACATCCCTAAACTTAATAAATATATCTGATGCAGTACTATATCTATATTGTACGTGTGTATATACGCATATTTACAGATGATCCAATATATGTTTAAAAAAATGAATCTGAAATTGAAGTTGATAAGTCAACCTGACGATTTAATTTAAGAATTTGACCTGAAATTAGTTAAAGAGTCAGCCCTTTATAAATATAGGTTTTTATACTGGTTAGATTACTGCCTGATGAAGTGCTGATGATATCCATGAACACATGTTCATCGACAGGTATTCCTGATGTTGCAAATTCCAGATTACTGTCTTTCATATTTTCAAGTCCGATTTCAGTATACAAGTCATAGGTCAGTGCAAATGCTTTCTTGTATCCGAAATCTATTTCTTCACCAGTAGAGGAATCTATATTTACAGGTATGCTCCAATCCGAAAGTGGAAAGTCATGCTCATCCCTCATATCCTTATACTTTTGCAGGAATCGGTCTCTTCTTTCAACTGCCTTCTGTGGATGTGTCTCGTTTAATACTATGTAAGTGTACAGGTCAGCGTAACCTTCATCCATCCAGAGTTGGTCAAAATTACAGGCACGAGTCCAGTAATGCGCCAGTTCATGGATCAATATCTCGCTGCTTGATGTATGCAGCATCCAGATACCTGCCCTTCCCTTGTTGAAACCGCCATAGCCACCTGTTTCAGTTATGTTCGCCTGTGTTATTATAATGTCATAAGATGCCGGATAAGGCATACCCCAGGTTTCTTCTAATATAGGCAGGCTTGTCAGGGCAGTATCGAGCATCTGTTGTGCCCATACCTCTTCACCTTCCCAATACCTGATCTGTATCCGGACATCTTGTTCCTGTAGATGGGCCACATCACTAAGGACAAGATGTTCAGTGTGCCTGACAGTATTAACAAGGCACGACATGTTCCAGTCCAGCCCTCTCTGGAACCTGTATACGCTGGAATATTGCATTTCTTCCAGTTCATAACCGTTTCTTGCCAGATGTGTATCGAAACCTACCGGGACTTCCAGTGTTACTTCCGTATTCTCTCCATTTTCAAGGATATAGAAAACAGCAGTGTTCCTGTTAGTGTCCAGCTCGTACTCTATATAGAATGTATAACTCTCTCCATACCATACTCTCTGGTTGAACTGGAACTCATGATAACCTTCCCGGACCTTCTGAAATGCTATCCTTTTCTGGGTATCATATGCGTTAATATTTTTTGAGTTCTCAGGCAGATAATGGTTAAAAGTTGAATAATATCCACGTTTGTACGTGGTACTGGGATCGGTATTAATGAACGTGATCTGTTTTGTGACATGCACAATCTCACTTTCAGGTATTACCGCATAAACAGAACTGACCTCAATTGTGACATCACTATAATCAGCGGCTGCAATCGGTATGCAGGCTAGGAAGAGTATTAATGCAAGTATCCGACATTTTCCCTTAAAACGCAGCGCCATCCCTTTCACCTTACCACTAAAAGAAAGATTAAATGTAGGGTGTTTTATATATTATGGCAGCAGAAAATAATATATGGCCATATTATGCCATTTTATGAGCATAAAACTACTTATTTAGTACATAATTTATAATATTATGCTTATATAATTTACTAAAATGTTCATAGCAAGCAGATGGCAACATTGTGTTATCCGATGCTGATAGCAAACAATTTAAACAGGGAGTTCTATGTGAAGAGAAAGCGGAGAGTTTCTTATGAAATACTGGCAGCCCAAGTATGAAACAATGAAAAAGGAAGAACTTGCAGCATTGCAATCAAAACGTTTGAAAAAGACGGCTGCATCTGTTTATGAGAATGTACCTTTTTATAGAGAAAAGTTCAAACAGCTTGGCATCAGGCCAGAAGATATCAGGTCGGCTGATGATATCAGAAAACTGCCTATGACCAGAAAGACTGACCTTCGCGATAACTATCCTTTTGGCCTTTTTGCTGTCCCTAAAAAAGACATAGTTCGCATCCACGCATCCTCAGGCACAAGCGGGAAAGCGACCGTTGTCGGATACACAAGGAATGATCTGGAAACCTGGTCAGATCTTATGGCAAGGAACTTCACAATGGTAGGACTGGATCAAAGCGATGTTTTCCAGAATGCTGTCAATTACGGACTGTTCACGGGCGGCCTGGGTTTCCACTATGGCATTGAAAAGATAGGGGCTATGGCAGTGCCAAGCGGCACAGGCAACACAGCCCGCCAGCTGGAAATGATGATAGACTTTGGCGTTACTGCCCTTCACTGCACTCCTTCTTATGCCCTCTACCTGGCAGAGACAGCACGTGAAATGGATATCGTGGATGACCTTTTATTGAAAGTTGGATGTTTTGGCGCCGAACCGTGGTCCTCCAACACCCGTAAACAACTGGAGAATAGCCTTAATATAAAAGCTTATGATTCCTACGGCCTCTCTGAGCTTATGGGACCAGGGGTTGCATTCGAGTGCCAGGAACAGGACGGTCTGCACCTTTGGAACGATCACTTCTTTGTAGAAGTGCTTGACGAAGGTGGGGAACAGGTGGCTGAAGGAGAAAAAGGAGAACTCGTACTGACATCCCTCACTAAGGAAGCTCTGCCCATTATCAGATACAGGACAGGAGACATCACGAGATTGCTTGAAAGCGAATGTTGCTGCGGGCGCACTACTACCCGTATATCCAGGCTGCTTGGAAGGGCCGACGACATGCTCATTGTCAGGGGCATCAATGTATTCCCCTCCCAGATAGAGGACATCATAGCCAAAGTACCCGAGGTCACAGAGCACTTCCAGGTAATACTCGACAGGAATCAGAAAATGCTGGACGAGCTTACAGTGAGGGTGGAACTTGAAGAGAATGCTTTCACAGGTGAACTGAAAGATCTTGCAGCTGTAAAAAGACATGTAGAGAATGAACTCAAAAGTGTTCTTAACATCAGGACTACTGTGGAACTTGTCGAGAAGGGCACCATACCCCGTTGTGAAGGCAAGTCAAAGAAAGTAATTGACAGAAGGAATGCGCTTTGATTATGCTTTTTAATAATATCATACGGAAATGGTGATAGAATGCCTCATATCATGGAAATATTGGGAAAGGCCCGGGTTGTTGTAAAGAATGGAAAGGTCGTCGAGGTAGGAGAGCCACAGATATCGTGGTGTCCGATCTTTGAAAAAGCAAGAGGTATCAGGGAGATCACTCTTGAAGAGGTCAAAAAGAACATGGAGTTCCGCATCCGGGATTTCGGGCTCTTTACTGACAAACGGAAACTCGAGATGGATGTATTCGTTGGTTTTGGTGCATCCGAGATCATGATGACCGGCCTTAACAGGGGCCTGATCGACACCACAGTTACTGTTTGTGACGGTGCAGGCACTGTCATAACAAATAATCCTTCCCTGGTACAGGGTATGGGAGCGCGCATATCCGGCCTCGTTGAAACCGAACCTATAGAAGCTACCATCAATGGTATTGCGCAGAGAGGAGGTATCGTCCTTGACCCATCAGCTGCCAGAATCGACCCCGCAGGCGGAGTAAAAAGAGCAGCAGAATTAGGTTACAGGAAGATTGCCGTAACTGTCGTATTCCCGGAAACCGCAAAGGAACTGCGTAAGTTAGAGTCTGAAATGGACCTTGAACTTACTATAATAGGCGCTCACGTTACGGGCATCAATAAGGAGTTTGCCAGGGAACTGGTGAAACACCTCGATATTGTGACAAGCTGCGCTTCCAGGAATATACGAGAGATTGTCAAACCACTTGCCCAGGTCGGCACAGCAGTGCCACTGTTTGCCATAACCCCGAAAGGAAAGGAATTACTCCTTGAAAGAGCAAAAGATGTCGAATCTCCAATCCTTATCAACACGATGCCCCTTCCGGCATTGCCAGAGCACAAGCAACCCCGGGAACTGATCTGAACTGCTTTAAGAAAGATTGTACACTCACTCAGGAATCCTGAGCGGGTCCTTTTTCCTGTAAGCCATGCCGGTGAATATCGCGATGGTATCACCGTTTTCGTTTGTAACATCGACATTATAGGTTGCTATCTTTGGATTTATCGAGGTTTCCTTTGCCTCTGCAAACAGATAGCCTTCGCCGACTGCTTTGACAAAAGAGATGTCTGCATTGATAGCCACAGCAGCCGTGCCATGGGAATTGGAAGCCGCTGCAAATGCCATGTCAGCAAGAGTGAATATCGTTCCACCATGTACACTGCCAAGCACATTGAGATGTCTTTTTTCTATTTTCATCTCTGCTTTTGCATAGCCTGCAGAAACTTCTGTTAAATGCATGCCAGAAATGGTCGCAAAGTTCTCCTGCTCAAAATATTTGTATAATCTGTCCATATCTATCTGGCTTTCCTATTACAGGCTACTCCTTATAAGTTCCTCTGTCCGCAGAAAGAGGGATACAAGATCTAAAATGGTTAATGATGAAGAATTTAGAAACACATATATACTTCTTACACCTTTAATATCATGGTTATACATGATAAATATCGAGTAACCACCGAACACACAGCCAGTCTATGAAGATTAGCTACGTACCACAAAAAACAGGTTTAAACAGTGCGGGAGATTTTCAACAAAAGAACAAATGGCCTGCCACCCATTTGTTCTTTTTTCCTCCGGAATAAGCAGAAGACTATATACTATCGGATATAATCCTGTATATGATAGTGAGAAAACATCATGGGGGTGCTGTGCTCACATCGTGACATTTCCAGTAAGATTCAGGAGGCCGATATTTATTAGTATCTTCTTCAGTAACTGGGAAAATATACTGAGGATAATTATTTTTGCATTTTGCGGATACATCTCGCTGGTGTTTCTCCTGAGAACTACTGGTCAACGCACCTTATCACAACTGAATGCTTTTGACTTTATCATTACAGTGACTATCGGATCTGCCTTTGCCTCCTTTCTTCTTGCAGGTAATGTCGCACTAATAGATGGCATAACGGCCTTTGCGGCATTGGTAGGCTTACAGTTCATGGTCACATGGCTGACTACAAGATCCGACCGCATAAAGGAGGCAGTCAAGAACGAGCCCCGATTGTTATACTATAATGGCGAGTACCTGACAAAGAACATGAAAAAAACCCGCATAGTAAAAGAGGAGATAGAACAGGCCATACGCAGTACAGGACAATCAAGTACAGGTAATGTGGAAGCTGTGGTCATGGAAACCAACGGCAATCTTTCAGTCATCAGCAAGGGAAGCAAGGAAAATATGGATGTCCTCACGGATGTCCTGAATAAAGAATAACTGCTGCGATAGCAAACTTAATTGTACAAAAATTGTGTCCACCCTCTCTGACGGGTGGATACACGCCTGATACCTATTCAAAAGGTCATGAAATCCCTGTGATTGAATCCCTTTGAATAATCCAGGTAATAAGCTTGCGCAGGTTCCACTTTAAAGAAAACATTATCAGGGTTTGATGGCATATCAGCCATGAAAGGATACTTTTTAGCCATGAGCTTGAATGCTTTGTTTGTCTCTTCCCCATCCGTGACAAGGGATGCTTTCCCCTGCATCTGGACGCCTGTTATCTGCATGACCTGCACATCATCATCGTCCACAGTGTACGCTACATTAGGGTTATCCATGATATCTGCAACTTTATGAGTATTCTTATCGGTTACAAAGTAGACCGTTGCCCCGTCAGAAGCAAAAGCCATTGTGTGCACCATTGGCTTCCCACTCCTGTCGGCTGTACCCAGATTCATCCACTGGTGACTTGAAAGGTAATTAACTATTTTCTGCTTTGTCTCTTCTGTCATTTAAGCCCCCTGGCCTCTTGGCCCTCATGATATTATTAGCTGCCAGACTTTAAATTTAATCGTTCGCAGACCTTTGGATATGTTTTTTCCTCTGGCTCGTCTCATAGTCTGCATATACCTTTGTGAATTCCACCATAACCGTGACAATGATGGCTGACAGGTATATCCAGAGGAAGATGGCAAGTACTGAACCTACACTGCCATACATTCCCGTAGGATCGGTGTACCTCAGGTACAGGCTGAACACATATTTTCCCAATGTTACGAAAGCAACTGTGAGAAAAGATCCTGTCACAACATACTTGTAATCCATCTTTGTATCGGGAAGTACCCTGTAAAGGTAAATAAAAAGAAGCACAAGAATCAGGAAGTTGGCTATTGAACTGATTGATTGTATGGCCCAGGCAGGTACCGGGAGAAACTGGTCAAGTTGCTGGGAAACACTGAAGAATATCACTTCAAAAACGGTAATCAGGACGACCAGCAGCACAAAGATGAACACCGCAACAAAAGCCGATATTCTCTTCTTGATGAGTTCCTCATACCATGTACTATTCTCATACGAGACGTTCCACATCCTGTTAATGGTTTTCTCGAGTTGCAGGAAAAGATTGCCTGATGTCCATAAAAACAGGGCGAAACTTACGAGCAAGCCCAAGGTAAGAGTACTGGTCTCCGGAATCTGCTGGAAAAGCGTATTTAATATTTCGATGGTTGTTTCAGTTGCAACAGAGGAAACATATTCCAAAATCGATTCCTGGACTGCTTCTTCCCTTAGAAAAAAGCTGCTGACGGACAACAGGAACAACAGTAGTGCCGGCAGGCTCATCAACACTATAAATGAAAGTGCTGCACTGTCTGTGATACCGTCGTCATTGTTCCATTTATGCAAAGTCCCTGTGACAATGTCCCTTACCTTCCCCATATATCCAAACCCCTTTCTAAATCTGTACTAATAGGATATACTTTTTGTCAGCTCTCAATTGCTATGGAGTCAAAGAATAAGAGGATTGGAAGGTATTGAAGGTCAAATTGGTTGAGAAAATGGTTGTTTCCTGAAACTGCGAAAGTCATTGACTTCCGGCCCTACAATAACTCCTCATCCTCAAGCTCCACATCCAGCACTTCCAGCTTAACAGGCTGCCCGCTGCCGTCGTAACATTTCCAGTTATTACGGCCATAGGGGTGGCCCACTATGATATGGTGCGTGCCTGTCTTGCTGAACATGTGCAGATCAGCCTGCGATGGACGTACGACCGAGCTGGGATGGCTATGTACGGAGCCTACTGCCGAAATATTTGGCATCATGAACAGTTTCAGGACCGCATTTGATTCGCTTGATTCCGTGCCGGGGAGAAGGAGAATATCAGTAATTATCCCATCCTTTGCTTCAAGCAGTCCTGCAAACTCATCCGGGTATGTCGACTTGCTGGCTTCAAGTATGAAATCAAGGGTATCACTTGCAATACCTATGATCTCAGCATTCTTTTTCATAGAGGAACATTGTATTAAATGGGTAATAAGCCTTTTTAAGCTTGTAAAAATAAGTCTCTGTAGTTTTGTCCATAGCTAGTGATTTCGATATGTTTTCTATAGAGCCCATTTTCAATAATTGTTTTTTATTGAGAAATCAGTGATGATGGAGTAACTATTGGTGACAAAGATGTTGGCGCAGGTGGAGAACGGATTAAGCTCTGCTTTCACCTCTTTCCGGCTTTTTTTATTTTTCTGCCAACAGCATCATAGAATTTCAGCTCCACAACTGAATCAATAATACTTTCTAGTTTGAATTCATCTTCTCGCATACGAAGTATCTGCTCACGCACTTTAGGGCTAATCTTTGAACTAATTTTCTTTTGTCCTTCTTTCATTTTATCCATCCCTCAAGAATAGATATTTCGATATTATAAACAATAATATGATGTCATATATTAATCAATTAAATTACTGCTCTGTAGAAAACCCATTAAAAACAAGTTATTTAATCAGATTTCTACAGAGCCAAAAATAAGAAACTGCCTTTATGCCCTAACCTGTTCTTTTGGCAACAGCACATGAACAGTAGTACCAATTCCCTTTTCACTCTCAAGCCATATCCTGCCTTGATGAGCTTCAACTATGAGCTTGGATACATAAAGCCCAAGTCCGTTCCCGCCATACTTACGGGTGGAAGAGCCATCTACCTGATAAAAGCTGGTGAAAATATCCTTTACATTTTCCTCTGGTATTCCTATACCGGTATCCTGTACTTCGATATGCACATCGTTGCCCTCTTCATAGGCAGACAAATTCACCTGGCCACCTTTGAGAGTAAACTTTACTGCATTGTCCATGAGCTTATCCATCAGCTGTATCAGGAAATTAACATCCCCGTCAATGAAAGGATGGAGCATGATCACATTCTTTGAAACGGTGACACTTTTTTGCCGGGCCTGGTCAGAATAGGTTTCAATTGCACGGTCGAGAATATTCTCAAGCAGTATAGTATCAATTGTATACTGTGCAGTCCCTGCAAGCACATTACCCATATAGAGAAGAGAATCTATCAATGATCCGAGACGCTCGGAATTACGCACAATAGAATCAACGCTTTTTCTTTGATTCTCGTTCAACTTTCCAAACACTTCTTCATCAAGAAGGCTGCTATATCCGTATATGCTGTGAAGAGGAGTTTTGAGCTCATGACTTAGATTTGCAAGGAATTCACTTTTCATTCTGTCAAGAACTTTAAGCTCATCGTATGCCTTCTCAAGTTGCATGGAATGAATGCTCAGGGTTTCTTCGTTCTGTCTGCGTTCAATAGCACTGCCGACGAGATTGGACATTATCCCCAGAACATTGATATCCTCCTCACTCCATGATCCTGTGTTCACTACATTATCCATTCCCACAAACCCTGACATCTTCCCGCTCACATAAAGAGGCAACACTATCAACGAGCTTATATCCTGCATCTCAAGTATCTCCTTCTCACTATGAGCTTCTGGCGGCATGGATGAAACATCGGTCACATGGATTATTTCTCCCTTATGGAGTTTATCCATCCACCAGGGGAACATGCTTACCGGCAGATCCCTCAGATTCTCTTTCTGCGGCTCTACGCCTTCACTGCGCCATTCGTGAGTATTATCCATCACTTCCTCTTTTATCATAAAAAGATATACGCGGCTTGCACCGCAAAGGGTGCCTATATTCCCGAGACATTCCTCAATAGCAATATCAATATCCACCGGCGCTACCAGGACAGATGACACGTAAGAGATACTCTTTTCCAGATTTAATTTCCGTCTGATAAGTTCGTTGAAGACTTTCAGTTTTTGCGAATATTCCTGCAGCTCCTTTTCAGAACTCTTTCTTTGGGAAATATCATGCAGGATGACCAGATCTGCAGGAGTGCCTTCGTATTCGATGCTTGATGAAAGAATTTTCATCGGGATGATTTTCCCGGTTTTTGATGTAATGTTTAATTCTTGGTTCTGCTGAAGCCCTATATCGCCTTCTATTTCCACATACATATGATATGCATCGTTTTTTGATCCGGCAGAAACAAAACCCATGAAGTTTCTGCCGATAACTTCCTTTTTATCATAACCAAGTATGTCAACAAGTTTTGCATTCATGTATTTGACAACAAAATCCTGGATTATAACGATTCCATCATTTCCATTTTCCAGTATCCTCACATACTTTTTATCATGATCCTCCGGGTTTGGCCTTAACTGCCCATCCCTTAAAGCATGATCGATGCAGCATATTATGCTGGAATGATCTTTTCCTTTTGTTTCTGCAGGTATGATTTTCCATCTAGTGGGTATTTCTTTGCCATTCCCTGTAATGCATGTTTGTTCAAATCCTACTGCTTTGCAGCCATATGCAAACAGTTCCGGGCAGCTGAGATTGGCCCTGGCTTGCAGGTCTTTAAAAAATGGTGCTTCACATATATTTTTTCCAAGCAGGTCTTTAGAATTATAGTCAAGTATCTCAAGAACTGCCGGGTTACAATACTCTATTTGTCTGTCCGCATTCAGGACTATGATTCCTATTGGCAACTGCTCTGCGACATCAGAAAAACTTTCCATGATAATTGATTCTGAAGACGGATCTGCAGGAAAAGAAAAAACGGCCATTTGCTCAGTGTTCTTGCAATACATTTTCACCCAAATATATCTTATTTTCCTTATGCTTGGCTGCGGACCAACTACGTTAATTACTAAGAACGGTAGCCCTAAGTTTTCAACAGAATTTGGAATTAATGGTCTTAGTATAATTGATAATTATATATATAGATATATTATATTTTAATTAGAATTCGTGCAATATAAACCTTTTCACTATTACTCCGGAAAAACATCGCATTTGAAAACCATGAATAAGCTTCAGATTAAAGTGAGATACATGGCACCTGAGATCAGAGCGCCTGCAAAAGTTGCAATGAAGTTGACACCACTATTGGAGAGCTTCCCTTTATGCTGAAGAGTTGCACCAAGAACACTATCCACATTGGTCCCAAGGAAACCTCCGGCTGTTGTGATAAATATTACCATGAACCAGCTCTCCACCGGAAGAACACCAAAGATGATGGCCAATATGCCGATGATAGCTGAACCCAGGATAGCTGCAACCTCACCAAGCACAGTCACAGCACCATCAACTCCCGTACATGTTGGTTTTAGAGTGGTTATCATTATTGGCTGGGAGCGTGCAGTCGTACCTATCTCACTGGCAAGAGTGTCCCCGGTAGCTGTTGCAACTGTTCCCAGATACGCGAAGATGAGAAACTCAGAATACTGAGGATATATCCCGTAAAGGACAGCTAACACAAGAGCTGCCATGCTATTACTGAAAACATTCTCATAGCTGCGTACACCATCCTTTGACTGTGCTATACCGATAGATTCCTTGAACTTGTACTTGTATTTGGTGAACCCGCCACCAAGAATAAAGAAAGTGAGAAGCAGGATAAACCAGGATATATCACTGAATACTATGATCAGTACACCAAGTAGTGAAGCGCTGAAAAGAGCTGAGAGGTCTGCTATCTTTGCCCTGTAGGCCAGATATCCCAGCACAAGTGAGAACATTAGCGCCATGAACATCTCGTAGGGAGGGACCGAGTACCCGAAAGAATGGAACAGCCACATCGTCATTCCCGCACCAAGAGGGACCGAAATGTTATCATCCACTTTCGAAGGGATGGATTCAAAAAGAGCACCAGTGATCGAGCCAATGACCGCCAGGAAGAATACCAGGTTCCTGCTGACATTCAGGTCCTCCCAGCCGGCAATCCAGGTTCCTGCAAGATACGCAAAGAATATCCCTACCCCAAGCATGACTATACTGGATGGCAGAAAATGTTGTTCGCGACCATGCCTGTTACGAACGATAGTTCCATTTAGGTGTCGTTTTTTACGATTACGGATGAATGAAGCCGCACTGCTGCCAAAAGTTGCTATTGCAATGGCACCTCCTATTACATACAGGGGGAAATCGAGCGGGGTGAACTCCAGCAGCTGACTTATCAGGAGCATGATAAAGACAGACAGAGCCAGGTTCCTTGCACTCCTTATACCATCGTTCATGTCAGTAAGCATTTTCCTTGAGCCCGGCTCAGGTTTACGATAGAGTAACTTTGCAATTACCGGATATTCGGGAAAATATGCAAGAGACGCAATTATCAGGAAATTAAACACTAAGAGAGTCAGGATATCAAAGAAAGGAAAGGCGAATATCAACATACCAAAAGCAGCACGGAGTATCTGGCGTCGGTATTCATGTTCCATCTTCTCCAGCCGTTCAAGAATGGTATGCATAGGAATCTTTCCGGTTCTAGTATTTGATACGCATAGTTAATCAAGATATAAAGCACTGGTGATTATTTATGTATGTTCACATATTGGCATTATTTTATTCGTATATATATTTTTATGCATGCAAAAAAGTAAGCTTTTATAAAATCATCCAGAGGCTACCCTGAATGTTAAATCAATATCTTAAAATAAGAGAAGAACTTAAGAAAACCGTTATCAATTGATAGTGCATCTACAGGAATTCACCGTAAGTCCACTACCTGGAAAAAAGAAGTGATCTTAAGTGAAACAACTGTATTCTGATGCAGTCAGTCTCAATTTTCAACTTCTCTGAAGTGATGGTATATGCAGGAAAAAATAAAGGAAATTGCGGCCCGTGTCAGGGAACTTCGCGAGATTTGCGGCATTTCGGCAGATGAGATGGCTGCACGTCTTGGTATATCTGCTGTCGTTTACAGAAAATACGAAAATGCTGAGGAGGATTTCCCGGCGAGTATCCTTTTTGAGATCGCTCAATACCTCAACGTGGATATGACCGTACTGCTTACCGGGGAAGACCCGAAAATGCATGTATTCACAGTCACCCGGAAAGACAAAGGTGTGAGTGTCCAGAGGCGCAAGGATTACAGATACCAGAGTATAGCTGCAAACTTCGTGCACAAGAAAGCAGAACCTTTAGTGGTAAAGGTCGACCCAAAGCCTGAAGAGGCAAGACCGTCGATGAACTCACATCCCGGTCAGGAATTCGATTATGTGCTTGAAGGAACCTTAAAGGTCATCATCCATAATAATGAGATAATCCTTGAAGAGGGCGACTCTATTTTCTTTGATTCCAACTATGCCCACGGGATGCAGGCTGTAGGAGGAAAGCCCGCAAAGTTCCTTGCAGTCATTCTATAAAAACGGAGGTATCATGTCTTCACTACTGGAAAAATACGTTTCACGCAGCGAATTCGATTCATACGAGGATTTCAAGGAAAACTTCAGCATCAACATTCCTGATAATTTTAATTTCGCATACGATGTAGTCGATGTTTACGCAAGGGAACAGCCAGATAAAAAAGCCCTTATCTGGTGCGATGACAATGGAGAAGAAAAAGTATTCTCTTTCTCGGACCTCGCCGACTACAGCAATAAAACAGCCAATATTCTCAAAAGATATGGTGTCAAAAAAGGCGACAGTGTAATGCTCATGCTCAAAAGCAGGTATGAGTTCTGGTTCTTCCTGCTGGCTCTCCACAAGATCGGTGCTATAGCTGTTCCTGCCACCCACATGCTAACTAAGAAGGATATTGTTTACAGAGTGGAGCGCGCCGGGATCAAAATGATAGTGGCTGCTCCGGACACAGGGATACTGGATTGTGTGGACGATGCTTACAGCGAGGTCAGCAATATCCTCAAAACCAGGATTGCAGTAGGCCTGCAAAGAGATGGCTGGCTATCGTTTGAGAAGGAGCTGGCAGCAGCCTCTGCTGACTTTACGCGCCCGACTGGTGAAGGGGCTACAGTTAATGAGGACATATTGCTGAACTATTTCTCCTCAGGAACTACCGGCTTCCCCAAGATGGTGCAGCATAATTTCACATATCCTCTTGCACATATAATAACTGCCAGGTACTGGCAGAATGTGACAGACGGCGGCCTGCACTACACTGTGGCGGATTCGGGATGGGCAAAGTGCGTGTGGGGCAAGATATATGGTCAGTGGATTGCAGGAAGTGCGGTATTTGTATACGATTATGACAGGTTCACTGCCGAGAGGATGCTGGAAAACACAGTAAAGTATGGTGTGACAACATTCTGCGCACCGCCTACCATCTACCGCTTCCTTATAAGGGAAGATCTTAGCAAATATGACCTGAGCTGCCTGGATTACTGCGTGACCGCAGGAGAGCCGCTAAACCCCGAGGTTTACCAGAAGTTCCTGGAAATAACGGGCCTCAAACTCATGGAAGGGTTCGGACAGACAGAGACTATCGTCACCCTTGCAACTTATCCCTGGGTAGAACCAAAACCCGGTTCCATGGGCAAGCCATCCCCTGAGTATTCCATTGAGCTGCTTAACGCTGAAGGCAAACCGTGTGAGGTTGGGGAGGAAGGGGAAATCGTGATCGACACCAGTTTTGGGAAGCCTCCTGGAATATTCATCGGTTACGGAGCTGACCCTGAAAGGACAAAGGATGTCTGGCACGGCGGTTATTACCATACCGGGGATATGGCATGGAAGGATGAGGATGGCTACTTCTGGTTCGTGGGAAGAGCTGACGACATCATCAAAACCTCCGGATACAGGGTCGGACCTTTTGAAGTTGAAAGCGCTCTCATTGAGCATCCTGCTGTGCTTGAATGTGCCATTACGGGTGTTCCTGATCCTATAAGAGGACAAGTCATCAAGGCAACCATTGTGCTAACAAAAGATTATACTGCAGGCGAGGAACTTAAGAGAGAACTCCAGGATCATGTTAAAAGAGTCACTGCTCCATATAAGTACCCCCGTGTGGTTGAGTTTGTGACAGAACTGCCAAAGACTATAAGCGGCAAGATCAGACGTGTGGAGATACGCGACCACGACAAACAAAAGTAATAACATCTCTGCTTACCGCATTTGAACGATCCGGACAGGAAATTACACATCCATGCATAAGATTTATGTACTTCCAGTCCGGGTGAATATCATTTTTACATCCAAATGAGGTCACATCATCATGTCAGATAATCAGGCAAAGAAAGAGCCTTATCCGGTATTTAACATCCTGGAATGCAAAGCATGCGGGCGCTGCATCGTGGCATGTCCTAAAGGTGTTCTGCGAATGAGTGAAAGTCTCAATGAAAGGGGCTACCACTACGTAGAGTATACAGGAGAGGGATGCACAGGCTGTGCTAACTGCTATTACACATGCCCTGAGCCACTTGCAATAGAAATCCACATTCCTCTTAAGAACAGTGAGTGAACAGAGGTGCTTTAAAATGGCAACACAATTAGTAAAAGGCAACACAGCAGCTGTTATCGGTGCGCTGTACGCGGGCTGTGACTGTTATTTCGGTTATCCTATCACCCCTGCAAGCGAGATACTGCAGGAGGCGTCAAAGTATTTCCCCCAGGTGGGAAGAAAGTTCGTACAAGCCGAATCAGAGGAAGCAGCCATCAATATGGTCTACGGTGCGGCATCAGCAGGCCACCGTGTGATGACAGCATCTTCAGGCCCGGGTCTGAGCCTGAAACAGGAAGGCATTTCATATCTTGCGGGTTCCGAATTGCCATGCGTGATCATCGACATAATGAGAGCAGGGCCCGGACTTGGCAACATCGGCCCTGAACAGAGCGATTACAGCCAGGTGGTCAAGGGCGGCGGACACGGCAACTACAAGAACATAGTACTTGCTCCCAACTCCGTGCAGGAAATGTGCGATATGGTCATTACGGGATTTGACCTGGCATTCAAGTACAGGAATCCTGTGTGCATCCTTGCTGACGGCGTGCTGGGACAGATGGTCGAATCCATCCAGTTCCCGGAAAAGGCTGTGCAGCCGGTGATAGATACTACATGGGCGGTCAATGGGACAGCCGCCACAAGGGAAAACCTGGTGACTTCCATCTTCCTGGACTTTGACCTGCTCGAGCAATTCAACTATAAGCTGCAGGAAAAATACGCCACCATAAAAGAACACGAAGTTGACTACGAAGATTACATGGCCTCAGACGCCTCTATAATTCTGGTATCCTATGGCATCAGCAGCCGTATATGCAGGTCAGCTGTCGACCAGGCAAGGAAAGAAGGTATAAAGGTCGGCCTGTTCAGACCAAGGACCCTGTTCCCTTTCCCGGAGAAGGAACTCAGGGCTATAGCAGACTCAAGAGAATGCACTTTTGTCTCGGTGGAGATGAGCAACGGACAGATGCAGGAAGATGTCAGGCTCGCCATTGGATGCACAAGACCTGTGGAGCTTGTAAACCGCATGGGTGGGAACCTGATAACCCTTGACCAGATCATGGGCAGGCTCCGGGAAATATCAGCAAGGGAGGAATACTAATGGCTGAGAAAATGGCTGAAAAGATTATAGGAAGGCCGGACGGACTATACGCCGAGTTCCCGCGCAAGGGCGGGGCCGCTCCCACTGCAACCCACTACTGTCCAGGCTGTGGACACGGGATAATTCACAAACTCATCGGTGAAGCACTTGCAGATCTTGGTATCCAGGACCGCACCGTAATGATAAGCCCTGTAGGCTGTGCTGTCTTTGCATATTACTACTTTGACTGTGGCAACCTGCAGGTAGCACACGGCCGGGCCCCTGCTGTGGGCACAGGAGTTTCCAGGGCAGAGGACAACGCTGTTGTCATAGCATATCAGGGAGACGGCGACCTCGCCTCGATTGGTCTTAACGAGACCATCCAGGCTGCTAACAGGGGTGAGAAGATGGCCATATTCTTTGTCAACAATACCGTTTACGGGATGACAGGCGGCCAGATGGCACCCACCACCCTTATAGGGGAAAAGACTATCACCTGCCCTGAAGGAAGAGACCCGCGGTTCGCAGGATATCCACTGCACATGTGTGAGATCCTCAATAATCTCAAGGCTCCTGTGTTCATTGAAAGGATTTCCATCTCTGATATCTCCCACATCAGGAAAGCACGCAAAGCAATCAGGAAAGCTCTTGAGATACAGAGAGACGGCAAAGGCTATGCTTTTGTTGAAGTGCTTTCCACATGCCCCACAAACCTGAGGCAGGATTCCGAGCAAAGCACAAGGTTCGTCAATGAAGAAATGGAAAAAGAGTTCCCCTTGGGCAATTTCAGGGACCTCTCGGCAGAAACACAGCCTCTTCTCAGGGGAGAGAGTGATTTCTCCAGGGATTCCATTGATAGACTCTTCAACCTTGAAACAGAATCATCTCCTGATGCTGTACATGATCCCACTTTTAAGGAAGTGCATGTAAAGGCTGCAGGTTTCGGAGGACAGGGAGTGCTGAGCATGGGACTTACCCTTGCACATTCAGGCTGCAATGCACAGCGCTTTGTTTCATGGTATCCTTCCTACGGCCCTGAACAAAGAGGGGGAACTTCAAACTGTTCCGTAGTCATATCCGGCGAATCCATTGGTTCCCCTGTGGTCCACACCCCGGATGTTCTTGTAGCAATGAACCGCCCCTCACTTGAAAAATTTGCAGGTGATGTGAAGGAAGGTGGCATTATACTGTATGATTCCACTATTGGTGCATGTGATATCCCGGCAAATGTCAGGGGAATATCCGTGCCTGCTGTGAAGATAGCAGGTGAAACAGGTTCTGAGAAGGCTGCAAACACCGTAATGCTTGGTGTGATGCTCACTCTCGGGGTGACCGGCCTCTCAGAGGACAACTTCAGGGAAGCCATCGCTGAGACATTCTCCGGGAAACAAAAACTGATATCACTAAACCTGAATGTGCTTGAAGCTGCAGTTGCATGGGCAAAGAAGAATATCTGATCATTACACCCTACAGGCATAGGATGCCTGTATGCTCTTCTTTCTTTTTTGGAGAACTTTTTATAGCCGTAGCTACATATCTAAAATGGGAGCGGTAGTAATGGATATTGATAGTGCTGTTATTGAGGCAACTGACACAGACTGGGACGAGATGCTTGAGAATCAGGAAAAACCAATGGTGGTTATGTTCTACCTCCCGGAGTGCGCTTATTGCAGAGAGATAGAGCCATATTTCAGGGAATATGCCAAAGAGTTCAGGAAATCCTCTACATTTGTAATGATGAACGGAATACTGGCATCCAGAACCGCCAGAAGATACGGGATCAGAGGAGTACCCACTTTCAAATTCTTCTGCGGTGGCCAGGCGATAAAAGAAGAAGTTGGCATGATCTATCCTTCTATCCTTAGGAGATCTATCGAGGATCTGATAGGTCACGGAAATGAGTGTGCGTTGCACACCACACCTCTGCCGGACGAAGTCTCACCTTATGAATGAACGGGCTATCCTGGGTAATCTTATTGCATCTTTTTCCCTTACTCTTAGAACTTTACTGCCGGAACCTTATATTCTTCAGGCGGTATCTGGAAAAGCTCCTTCTTCCCAAATCCGGCTATACCTGCAATTATATTGGTCGGGACCGACTGTATGGTTGTGTTGTATTTCATGACAGTATCATTATAGAACTGTCTTGAGTATGTGATCCGGTCCTCAGTGTCTGCAAGGTCTTTCTGCAGTTGTATGAAATTCTGGTTTGCCTGAAGTTGCGGATAAGCTTCAGCTACTGCAAACAGGGACTTCAACGTCGAAGCAAGCATATTGGATGCATCTGCTGTTTCATTTGCCCCCTGTGCCTCCATTACTGCAGATCTGGCCTTTGTCACATTCTCAAACACTGCCCGCTCGTGTTGCGCATAACCTTTGATAGTTTCCACAAGATTGGGTATAAGATCATTACGTCGTTTTAACTGGACCTCTATCTGGGCCCAGGCATTCTCAACCCGGTTCCGTAGTTTCACCAGGTTGTTGTACACCGCAACAAAAATGATACCTATAATAATTACCGCTGCTATTGCCAGGATCTCCAATACCATGAAATTACCTCCTTCATTGACTTCCCATTAATGTTTACTGCTTCTCATTAATCCTAATTGATATCCGATACTCCCGAAGGTGAATTATCTCGCTCCTCCGCCTCCACCGCCAAAACCTCCGCCTGCGCCACCAACCCCGGAGCTCCCGCCCGAGGAACTGCCCGGAGTGGATGCCTGGTAAGCGTTCCTGAACCCGTAAATGAACACCATATTGTGGTGTACCGGGTAGAAGCGGCTTCCAGAGAGTTGTTCCGACGGGATAATGAGGGACATATTGTCAAGTGCCTTATCGGCCACACCCAGTGCCACCGCATAGACCATGTAGTGATCCCATATCTTTATTGATTCGGGAGGGTGCTCTTTCAGCGCAGAGAAATCTGTCAGGTACTTCCTGAAGTTATCCCACCGTTTGTGAAAAAGCCTGCCTTCGGGAGTCCACTGGCCCATGGTTCGCTCGCTGACACCCACAATAACAAGCATCACTATGGCAATAACTCCGGCTACCATGACCAGAATAATGAAATTCTTCATCACAGGGAACTGATCAGTGGGAAACAGGAAAGCTACGAACCATATACTTAAAAATGCTATGATTATGACAGCAATGCTGAAAATGGCCATGTACTTATTGCCTTTGGATTCAAAGAGCTTATCAACTTTAGTATGGTTTGTTACCTTGTCATTCCATCTGTTCAGGAAATGATAGAATGCCGTGCCTTTCCCAAGTTCCTTTTTCAGATTACTCCACAGCACCGTGCCTTCGGAGGCATGTGAACTTAACAGATCGAATACATCCTTTTCATAGTTCAGGAGTTTCTTCTTATCTGCACTCATATTGATCTCGATTAAAACATCCTCTTTCTCACGGGATATCAGGCCAAGGTGTTTTTTTGTGGACATAGTGTCTTTCAGACGCAGATATTCCCTGTCCACAAGATCCATGACCGTAGCAGTAAACCCCTCGATAGTCGGAATACCTATCTTACCCCTCATGATAGCATTGACTACAGCAGGTTTCGAATCAGTAGGCAGTTCCCTTTCATACACTCCATAATAATCAATATCATGCTCTCTTCCATATTTGTTATATATGTAAAAAGGGAACATAAGTACGAGCAAAAGATAAAGAGCAGCTATGTAGAAAAGATAGACGGATATGGCTGCTTTTCTGTCATATGCTCTTTCTACAGCCAGTATTTCCTCCAAACCATCCTGGTCCTGGATGGAAACAAAAGCCGGGTCTGGAGATTGTAATCTAGGGAACACTGCTCTGATCTCATACCAGCTTCCGGAAGGTATCTCATATGATTCTGCAGTGATGATGTTACCTTTAAGATACGATGTCCTTGTGTAATGATCAGGATGGATCCAGTAAAGGATGTTGTCTTCTTGTGCTCCGGCAGGAAGGGTAACTCTTGCAGTGAACCCACCCAGGCTCTTCTCCCACTCATCTCCCCACAACTGGTAATGAAGTTCAGACACATCATTGTAGACCTTGACCCCGCGATAATAATCATAGGACACGACAAAGGTGATCTGTTCAGGTGTTGGCTGTGGCAATGAGCCTACAAGTTCGTAACCACCGGAAACAGGCACGACCCGGAAATCGCACTGGCCCCCAATGCAGTATCCTGTGATATTCTCAACAGAACCACCTGGAGGAGGAGATACAGTCCTGAATACTTCATAATAGATGCCATCAAAAGAGTATGTGATGGATTCTTCCACATGTGTAATACCATTAGCACCTACGGTTATGTTCGCAGTTGCATGGTCCAGTGTATAATCCCTTGCAGATGCGCAGGATGTAAGCAACATCAGCACCACAATGATCAGAAAAGACCTGCGAATGATAGAGTTTGAATCAATTCCTTTCAGCATATAACATAAAACTTTGCACAAGTATCTACAACTCCGAATTATATATGCAGTGAAAAGTTTTTAAACTTTTGTGCAAGTAACAAGTCTCTGGAAATTCGATCTGAACTCCAGCCACATTAGTCATCCAAAAAATTATTTCCTTATCCTATACAACAGCACTTAAGTATATTTATATAACATAATCCAATTATATTATATTAATTAGTATAATTATATATTATAGTAATAGAATAATATAATTGAGACATTTTGGTTTTGTTTTTTATCTGGATGTGATACTATAGCAGAAACTAACTTTTATAACAATATAACCGTCCTTGACAATGTTGACAAAGGAAACTTCAAAGTCGAGATACTCCAGTACAATTCTTTAACCGGAAGTAAGGACCCAGACCTGGCAAAAAATCTCTACTATGTTCATAAGTCAGGCATGTCCCTTAAACAGGTAAAGGTTACACTGAATGATGGTGGTGTCATAGTCGAGCCCGGTGCTCTTCATTTCCACAAGGGGAATATTGTGTGTGATGCCAATATAGGAGGTCTGGGTGGCTTTGCAAAAAAGATGATAAAAAAGCAGCTTACGAATGAAGCTGCTTTTAACCCTCTCTACAGAGGAGTGGGTGAGATATTCATGGAACCAAGCTTTAGCCACTTCCTTATAGTGACTCTGAAAAATGGTTCTATCATTGTCGACAAAGGCATATTCTACTGCTCAGAATCAACCCTGGAAGTTAGTGTGGCAAGCCAAAAGAACATAAGTGCAGGATTATTTGGTAATGAAGGGTGGTTCCAGACAAAGATCAGCGGTACAGGCACATGTATTCTGGAAAGCCCCGTTCCAATTTCTGAAATACTGAAGTATAACCTTGACAATGAAAGACTTCAGGTTGATGGAAACTTTGCTATTTTAAGGTCAGATTCCGTAAAATTCAGTGTTGAAAGTTCAGGTAAAGGTCTTGCAGGCAAACTAACCGCCGGAGAAGGCCTCCTGCAAACATTTGAGGGAGCCGGAGCCGTATGGCTTGCACCTACCCAACCTATTTACAAATCTATTTCTGCTGGCAGCATTTCTTCTCTGGCTGCTGCAACATATAACAGGAACAATTCAACATAATGGGGTTTTTAGACCCCATATTAATTTACTATATTCAAGCAATAGGCCAAATCACACCACTTCAAAACCGGTAAACTTGATAAGGGAACATATCGTATCCATTTTATTCATGGAACACGATCATAAACAGCAGGGACCTGGATTCCAGCCCCTCCTCACTCCCCCGGAAAAAATGCACGCTTCATCAGACTACTCTTTTGCTTTCAAAGAGCGCAAGATAATGCTCATCTGCGATAACAATGTTTACAGGCTTCCTTCAGTGAACGAACTCAAAGAACTGGGCGCTGAAGTGATAAGAGAGCAGTATATCGGCGAGTTTGGTGATATATCATGTTTTACGGCCGAGATTGATAACAACTTCAGGCATGGTGAAGATATCAGGTTTGAAGACCTGAGAAAACTGTATGATATACTGGACGAACCTGTGGCGTCCCTTGCAGGCAGGGCCATCCAGTTACTTGAATGGGACATAAAAACTGGATTCTGTGGCCGCTGCGGTTCAAAAACATTCCGGAGCCAGCAGGAGAAAGCCAAGGAGTGTCCTGAATGTGGCTCACTTTTCTTCCCCAAGATCTCTCCTGCTATCATTGTGCTGATAGAGAGAGAAGATGAGGCGCTCCTTGCAAGGTCTCCCGGTTTTCCGAATGGATTATACGGCCTTATAGCCGGTTTTGTTGAACCTGGAGAGTCTGTTGAAGAGGCGGTTGTCAGGGAAGTACTGGAGGAGGTAGGGGTTTCTATAAAGGACATCAAATACTTCGGAAGCCAGCCCTGGCCTTATCCTGACTCTCTTATGATAGGTTTTACTGCCAGGTATGCAGGCGGAGAGATACGCATTGACGCAGTAGAAATCGAAGATGCCCGCTGGTTCAGATGTGATGAGATACCGACAGTTCCCGGCAACAACAGTATTTCTGGTCGACTCATATCACATTTTATTAAAAAACACATGCAATAGAAGATAAGCTGTCCAGTGGGAAAAGAATAATGTACATAAGAACTAATGTATTATATGTACTAATGTTTCATACAGGTTTTACGCATTTAAAAGTGAGCTGTTAATTAAGAAATTACTCTATGAAGGTGAGTGGCTTGAAGATCAGGATATTGTGGTATGGCTTGATAACTTTGTTGTTCATTATTGGATTCACACAGACATGCGCTGCTTTAACATATTCTGGTGGCGGCGAGTGGAAAAATTCAACTGAGATAAATATAAAAGATAATTCCAGACAGGACCTTACTAATTATCAGATCCCTGTTGTCCTGAACAATTCCAACTTCGACTTCTCCAAGGCCCAGAATGCCGGTCAGGACATACGTTTCACTTCAGGTGACAGGCAGTTGCAGCACTGGGTGGAGGAATGGGATGTCCAGTCTGGAAGAGCAAAAATATGGGTCAGGGTGCCCTATATCGCTTCCGGTGAAGCCACCAGGATCACTATGCACTACGGAAATCCGCTTGCAACTGATATAAGTTCCGGCGCTTCCACTTTCCAGTTCTTTGACGACTTTAGCGGTAATAATCTTGCTTTTGGGAACTGGGAACAGTTTACAACAGGCGGAGGCCAGATCAGTGTTGTTTCCGGGACTTTGAGGCTTATAGTTCCGGACTACCATCCTGCAGATATTTCCAGGATCAAGTCCAGCGATGATTTCCCTATTAACTCGATGTTTGTGGTAAAAAGGAAGAAGGTCACCACCGGAACGGACTCCCGTGGTCCTGTGATTGTCCAGGGCTTTGTGGATTCCCGTAACGAGGACAGAAGTAACATGCTTATCAGCACCGAACTCGAAAGGGAGACAAAGGTCAACTGGATACTGAAGAACAGCACCGCTGATGTCAGTCGCACAACAGCTGACCTGACAGACCTTAATGTCGCCGAAGACACGTGGTACACCACAGGGGTTGCATGGTACCTCGAAGATGAGCTGGGGAAAGTAGCGTTCTTCAAGGATGGTGCAAGGGACAACAAAATGGACTTAACCACCACCGAGAGAACAAATAATCTTAATCTGATCAACGTGAAGGCTTACCTTTTAGCAAGAACCTATCCGGATGTTTCAGATAACACCGGATATGCAGCTTTTGATTACGCCTATGTGCGTAAATTCGTTTCAGGAGAGCCAACTGTGACCGTAGGTAGAGTTACGGGAGCTGCTGCACAGGAAAGCACAAATGATACACCGGAACCTGCTAAAATCAATGTTACTGTGCCTGGTGGCGTGATAAATGCAGTCCGCATCTTCGATACCACAACATATGATGCCTCCTCACTGGAAGAACTCAACGCCAGTGGCTTTAATCTGATAATGGTTCGGACAAATGAAGAGAATATATGGAGCCTTGAGAGGTTTGTGAAGAATGCCCACGAAAACGGGATCCAGGTATATGCTATGATCACCAGGGATGCGGGAAACTCCACTAGTATGATGGACACGGCACAGCAGGTTGCAGACTACAACAATAAGTCCCTGGCACGCTTTGATGGAATGAATATTGCACTCAATCCGTGCAGTGAAGATCCAAACGAAGCATGCGAAGATAACCTGGCCTTGCTTGAAAGCCTGCGTGCAAGCTCCGGAGGCTTGCCGATAGCTGTTGATGTGCCTGTTTCTTACGACAGGTCTGCATTGCAGGAAGTTTCGGATGAGGTTGAATTCTTCATTCTCCTTACCTACAATGAGCAGGGAGAGCATTTGAACAATACTGCAACAATTATTGATTCTATTTCAGCAAAAATGGGAGAGGTCAGGGGAGCGGGAGAAAATGCCCTGATAGGTATTGCTGTTGACGAGGATTATATGACAGACACGCAAGTACAGGACCTTATTGAAGGATTGCAGGACTATTATTCACAGGACACGGCTTTCATGGGTACTGCAATAGTGGTCTACGAAGACTACCGGGAATACTCTCAGGTAACACCATCAACAGATGAAAACAGGGCAATACCGGCTTTCACAGTTCTGATTGCAATCAGTATGCTGCTTGGTGCGGTATATATCCTAAAGAAAAAAAATAAATAATGGATAGATGATGTGGAACTCACATCATCGAATATTTTCTTTAAACTTTTTCCCTGAGCAGTTCACTGGCCAGATCCTTTAGCTTGAACTTCTGGACCTTTCCGCTTGCGGTCAATGGGTATTCATCCACGAAGAAAACATGCTTGGGAACTTTATAACGTGCTATCCTTGACAACGCATAATCCCTTACATCCTCTTCTGTAAGACTGGCACCGGAATCGAGGATTACAAAGGCTCCGACTATCTCGCCATATTTCTCATCGGGTATGCCGACCACCTGGGCACTATTTATGCCAGGCATGGTGAAAAGGAATTCCTCGATCTCCCTTGGGTAGACGTTCTCGCCGCCTCTTATGATCATATCCTTTATGCGTCCTGTGATACGGTAGTAACCGTTCTCATCACATGTACCAAGGTCTCCACTGTGTAACCAGCCGTTCTCATCTATTGCCTTTTTTGTCTCCTCCGGCATTTTGTAATAGCCTTTCATTACATTATAACCACGGCAACATATTTCCCCGATAGTGTTCGGAGGGAGGGGTATATAGGTTTCCGGATCCATCACTGCGGCTTCCACGCCGGGGAAAACTCTGCCGACTGTCTCTACACGAAGCTCAATAGGATCATCAGTTGTGGTCTGGGTGATTCCCGGAGAGGCTTCTGTCAGGCCATATACAATAGTGATCTCGTTGCAGTTCATTTCGTTTATGACCTTTTTCATGGAATCGATAGGACAGGTAGAACCAGCCATAATTCCCGTGCGCAGAGAAGAAAGATCGAACATCTTGAACATTGGGTGAGTGTATTCGGCAATGAACATTGTAGGGACGCCGTATAAAGCCGTACACTTTTCTTTCTGGACAGCCGCCAACACCATAAGGGGATCATAAAGTTCGAGCATCACAAGTGTTGCCCTGTGGGCAAGGATAGCCATTACCCCCAGCACGATCCCAAAACAATGGAATAACGGAACTGGAAGGCACAGGCGGTCAGCACATGTAAACTTCTGCCTGTTTCCAATGGAAAACCCGTTGTTCAGGATATTGCTGTGTGTCAGCATAACGCCTTTGGGAAAACCAGTGGTACCTGATGTATACTGCATATTGATGACATCATTGCAGTCAAGCGTTGACTTGATACTTTCAAGCTTCTCGTTGGTACTGTGTTGTCCCAGCAACATCAGTTCACGGGTATTGTACATTCCACGGTGCTTTTCCTGCCCGATGAATATAACACTTTTCAGATGCGGGAACTTCTTGCTCTTCAGGTTCCCACGGTTTTGCATCTTTAATTCCGGAACCAGTTCATACATTATATCAATGTAGTTCACATCCCTGAAACCGTCTATGATGGCGAGTGCTCTCAGATCAGCCTGATTCAGGACATACTCTACTTCGTGTATCTTGTATGCGGTATTGACTGTAACGAGAACCGCACCGATCTTAGCGGTCGCAAACATGAAGGTCAGCCAGTCGGGCACATTCTTTGCCCATATACCTACATGGTCTCCCTTTCCTATACCTATCTCCAGCAGGCCTTTGGCCATCAAATTAACGCGCTCATCGAATTGCTTATAGGTGAACCTGAGGTCTCTGTCAGGATAAACTATAAACTCCCTGTCAGGATCTTCCCTTACCTGTTTTTCGAATACATCGCCAATGGTATCAGTTATAATCTCCATGATATCCGGCTCCTTTCAATGTCATTGTTTTCCTATGTTTTCCGCATCCACAAGGTGTTCTTCAAGCGATCTTCTGATATCGTCCGGAATGGGCACGGACTTCTTGTTAATGAAATCGTAATGGACGATCACTACCTGTCCTTTGGCACACAGTTTCCCGTTCTGCCATGCATCATGCCCGATCGTGAAGGAAGAATTGCCTATCCTTGTGATATAGGTGCGGATGTCCACATCAAAGCCATAGCTTATCTCACCGACATAATCATATTCAGACCTGGCCAGGATGAGCCTCCATTTCTCAAAGCTCAGATCAAGGTCAGGTGTGAAAAGCCTGAAAACAGGGTTCCGTGCCTGTTCGAACCAGATAGCAATGGAAATATTGTTCGCATGTTTCAGTCCGTCGATGTCTCCGAATCGGGGAGTAACTATTGTATTGAACATGATCATCTTCCGGGTTCAGAGAGGGGCATACACTACTGCAAGTATCTGTGCGTCTGAACCTACGGCGTGGACATGATGAGGGACAATGGAATCATAATAGATGCTGTCTCCTGCATTGAGATTGTACTTGTCTTTTCCATAGAGTATCTCAATTTCCCCTTTGGTCACGAAAATGAACTCCTCACCTTCGTGGGATGATAGTTTCATCTCAGCTGACTGTGGCGGATGGACATCAATAATAAAAGGCTCCATATGGCGGTCTGCCTTATCAGAGGCAAGGGAGAAGAAGTCCAGGGTACTGGTCTCACATTTATCGCAGTTGCCGGAGAAGCGTACAACATTCTTTGATTTGCCCGCTTTCACTACAACCGGTGCGTTGTGGGGAGCATCGTCAAGGAAAGTACCCAAGCGAACCCCAAGTGCCCGGGCTATCTGCAGAAGGGGAGTCAGTGAGGGAACAAGAGCTCCTTTTTCAAGCTGGTCAATGAGTTCTGCGTTTGTGTTGCTGGCCTGTGCCAGGTCTGCCACTGACATTTCCTGCGCCTCTCTAATCTGGCGTATCTTATTGCCTATCAGGTTTTTTTCCGACATGGTACTTCCTCATATATTTACATGAATAGAATAAGCAAATAATAGGATAACGTAATTCGTACGGCATTTTGAGTTAAAAGTCTATCCTTTTGTTGCCAGTTTGTATCGTAATTCTAAATAAGATTTGAGTAATAAGATCAACACTATTAACAGACTATCCGACACCGTCAGACAAACACTTAACAACTCTTATATCCAATGAATTACAAATTATTTTGAAATACTAACAGGTGACAACATGCACTATGGTCTTGGGATAGATGCCGGAGGAACATACACAGACGCCGTTATAATACGGGGTTCTGATGGGGTAGTGGTTGACTCAAAGAAATCTTTTACTACGTATCCTGACCTGCAGGAGGGTATCAGGAATGTACTGGATTCTCTTGATAAAGAATATATGGAAGATGTCAACCTTGTGTCGGTTTCAACAACCTTGTCTACAAATTCATTGCTTGAAGGTACAGGCGTGCCTGTAGGTCTCATAATAGTAGGTGAGCAGCCTGTGGAAAATGTATTTCCCACACAGCATATCAAATGGGTAGCGGGTGGACACGACACGAGAGGAGACGAGGAATTTCCCCTTGATGTGGATGCTGTCCGGGAATTTGCCCTGAAGACCAAAGATATAGTTTCAGCTTATGCCGTTTCTGCCTATTTTGGTGCACGTAACCCGGAACATGAGGTTAAGGTCAAGGAGATAGTAAGGGAGATCACCGGAATGCCGGTGGTCTGTGGACACGAACTCTCCCTTGAGCTCGGAGCCTATGAGAGGGCCGTGACAGCAGTCCTGAACGCACAGCTCATCCCCATCACCCATCACTTTGTCAGTTCCGTTATGAAGGACATCAAAAGAAGGGGCATCAATGCACGGATGCTGATGCTCAAATGCGACGGTTCTGTCTACAATATCGAGGATGCACTGGAAAAACCTATCGAGACCATTTTTTCCGGACCAGCCGCCAGCCTGCTGGGAGCGTCCTACCTTTCCAAGATAGAGACCTGTGCCGTAATAGATGTAGGAGGCACGAGCACGGACGTATCCATGCTGTATAACGGAGTGCCCGAGATAAGCACATCAGGCGCAGTTGTAGGAGGATGGAAGACAAGGGTCCGGGCTATGAAAATGGAAACCTCGGCAACAGGAGGAGATAGTCACATATGGGTCACAGATGACAGGGTCCACGTCGGACCACGGCGGGTCATTCCCCTGTGCGTGGCCTCAGCACAGTATCCTGAGTTCGCGGACAGGTTAAAGAAAAGCAGGAATCTCCCAAGGACACTTATGGATGAGAATTACCAGCCAACAAAGTTCTTTGTCAGGACCGGTTACGAGGCTGCAGGTCTCGATGAACAGGAAGAGGAGTTGCTTTATGCAATAGGTTCAGAACCAGCCTCAATAGCTGAGATAAGCGTACTGCTTAAAAAGAGTCCTGCCACCAAAGTACTTGATTCTCTTATAAGGAAGAGGCTGATCCAGGGAATCGGGTTCACCCCCACCGATGCGCTACACGTACTTGGGATATATACGCAATGGGATGTCAATGCTGCGGAGATGGGAGCATCTCATCTTTCAAGATATGTCCGGAAAGGAAAATACGAGTTCTGTGCACATGTAAGGGAGCTTGTGGCGAGGAACATGGCAGCAGACCTCATGTCTTTCATTCTGCCGCATCATCCTGAGGATATGATAGCTGACCTCCTGAACCGTACCTATCCTGCAAAGTTCAAACTCGAGGTACCGGTTGTATTGCTCGGTGGGCCCGTACAGGCACATGCCGATGAACTTCGTTCGATGATCGAAGCAGAAGTGGTTGTCCCGGATTTTGCAGAGGTTGGGAATGCCGTCGGTGCCCTTGCCGGAAAAGGAGTTAAGCGGATAGAGATAACAATAATGCCTGCGTCGATCCAGAACCCTGACGAGGATTTCCTGGTATTCTCCCCTCTTGGCAGGGAGCGTTTCCAGGTGTACACTGACGCCGTGGATTTCGCGACCAGGGTAGGAAAGGAACTCGTGCTGGATTATGAGAAAAGGTGCGGAATACTTGAACAGGACACACAGATAACAGTTTCCAGAAAGACGATGTCTCCCGAGACCTGGCCACATCCTCCTCTTGAAACAAGAGTGATTGTCGTGGGTGTGGGCAATCCAATGATGGTGCTGAAGGATTAAGAGATAAATAACACAGAAAATGTAATAGTTATTGTGCTTAGAACATACAGAAATGGACAAACTCATCGACCTTCTTGAAAGATCAAAACACTGTGTATTCCTGAGCGGAGCAGGTATCTCCACATTCTCGGGTATTCCTGATTTCAGGGGCAAAGATGGGATTTACAGGAAGTTTGACGCTGATAAGATATTCGACATCGATTATTTCCACTCTGAGCCACAATATTTCTATTCTCACTCAAAGGATCTTGTTTATAATGTTGATGAGAAGGAGCCAAGTTTTATACACTACACGCTGGCAAAAATGGAACAGATAGGTATAGTTAAAACTCTCATCACTCAGAATATCGACCAGCTACACCGAAAAGCCGGCTCTTGTAACGTTATTGAGATACACGGGTCAGCAAGGGAGAGCACCTGTCTGTCTTGCGGAAAGAAATTCCTCTATGAAATTGTGGCAAATGTTGTCAAGGAAGGCACGATACCAAAGTGTGATTTATGTACCGGCCTGCTCAAGCCTGACATCATCTTTTTCGGAGAGATGTTGGACGAAAACACAATCAAAAAAGCCATGTTAGAGAGTTCCCTCGCCGACCTGTTCGTGGTCATAGGTTCTTCGCTGCTTGTGCAACCAGCAGCCTCCCTTCCTCTTTATGCGGTGAGGAACGGAGGAAAACTTGTGATAGTCAATGATATGCCAACTCCGGTGGACAGGTATGCAGACCTCAAATATAGTGACCTTGAGGACGTGTTCAATAGTCTAGAAAGACATTTCTGTAGTCATCATCGGCCTGAACTAAAAGATGGGTCTACCCTTAAAGATGAACGGTGAAACGGCAATGCACCCTCTCACCCGTTATGAGGATACTCAAATGCGATTTCCAGTACGCCATTCCTGTAGCTGGATATGGCGGTATCGGGATCGACTCTTGCAGGCAATCTTACAAGCCTTGAATAACCAACACCATCTATCATGACATTGATCTCGACCTGCACATCCGATGAATGGTATTCAACACTATCTTCATCAGCCCCAAGATCAGCCAGCAGGTACACTCTGTCACCTGTCTGCTGGACTTCGATCAAAGGATCTTGCTGCAGGATATAGAAGTCACCCTCCTTCTCTCCCTCGTCACTTGGTTTCACTGCCCTTCTCCCCTCAAACCCAAAGATCGTTGGATTCTTACCAGGCTGACTGATGATGGTAAAACCCTGTACCAGAGGCCGGTCAGCGTCATCACTGATGCTGTTCTCAAGCATGTTAAGGATATGGTCTATCAGCTGGTCAACCGTCTCGATCCTTTTTTCATTGGACTCATCGTCATTTTCATGACGTCTTTTATCGTCCATGTATTCATCTCCATTCATATTTTCGCTTTCTTCGTTTATATGGCTATGCTTCGGAGGCTGATTTTGTTTTACCATATGCGAACAAGAAATATAAAAATTAAACGCACAAAAAAATAATTCCCTTCCCCTGAAGATTTCCAATCAACTATTTATTTGTGTATTGACCTCATATGGACTACTCGTAAAGAGGTAACATCATGGTCTCAAAGGAACTGCCATTCACGCAAGAGAAAATAACCGAAATAATCACAGAACACCCAACGCCTTTCCACCTATATGATAAGAAGGGCATCCTTGATAATGCCAGGGAGTTAAGGAAATCTTTCAGCAGGGTGCATGGTTTTAAGGAGTTCTTTGCAGTAAAGGCTTTACCAAATCCCTACATCATGAAGATCCTTAAAAAAGAAGGGTTTGGCGCTGACTGTAGTTCAATGGCTGAACTGCTGCTTGCAGAAAAAGCAGGTATTGTAGGCGAGGATATCATGTTCAGTTCCAATGATACACCTGCTGATGAATTTATCAAGGCCAGGGAGCTGGGTGCGATAATCAATCTTGATGATATCAGCCATATAGAGTTCCTCGAAAAGACCGCAGGGCTGCCTGAGCTTGTATGCTGCAGGTACAATCCAGGTCCTCTTAAAGAAGGAAATGCTATTATTGGCAATCCACAGGAAGCCAAATACGGATTCACAAGGGACCAGTTATTCGAAGGATACAGGATGATGAAAGATAAGGGAGTCAGGCGCTTTGGACTGCACACAATGGTCGCATCCAACGAGCTTAACCCGGAGTATTTTGTTGAGACTGCACGCATACTTTTTGATCTGATTGTAGACCTTTCCAGAGAACTGGATATACACTTTGAGTTCGTGAACCTTGGAGGAGGCATTGGCATTCCTTACAAGCCTGAACAGCAGCCTGTTTCTTATGAGGCAATAACCACCGGGGTCCGGAATGCATATGATGAGATAATAAGAGCTAATGACCTGCATCCGCTCAGGATATACCTTGAGTGTGGAAGAGTGATTACTGGTCCCTATGGATATCTCATAACAACTGTCAGGCACATGAAACACATATACAAGGACTATGTAGGCACTGATGCCAGCATGGCAAACCTGATGCGTCCGGGTATTTACGGAGCCTATCACCATATAACTGTACTGGGCAAAGAAAAACATAAACCAACGCATATGTACGATGTCACAGGGTCTCTCTGTGAGAATAACGATAAGTTCGCGATTGACAGGAAACTGCCTGAGATCGAGAGAGGCGATGTGCTGGTGATCCATGACACAGGAGCCCACGGATATGCCATGGGTTTCAACTATAATGGAAAACTGAGGTCAGCCGAAATCCTGTTGAATGAAGATGGAAGTTTTGTAAAGATAAGGAGAGCGGAGACTGTGGATGACTATTTTGCCACGCTTGACTTTGAAGGCCTCGAGAACTTCTGATAGCCCGATCTTTTCCTGGATGTAGGGATTTACTTCCTGTATTTATCCCTATGTCCACAAATTCCTCTTTTTTTAGTCCCTATTGCTATCGTTTCTTCAAGACCTATATTATAACGCTATAGTTCTAATTTCATAACATATATATATTAAGTCATTAACCAGTTGAATTGAATTATAATTCAATGGTGTTTCAATGACCCGACAAAAACTAACCCTACTAATCGTATTATCAATTCTGCTTTCTTTCCTGGCAGTCCCTGCAGGAGCAATACAGGAAGACAGGGATAACGAGAAGATTCCCGTACTTATTAATTTCAAAGGGAAGACGAATGCAGAACTTGTACAGGCCTATGGCGGAAATATAAAACACGAGTATACAATTGTTCCGGCAATAGCTACAGAACTTCCTCAAAAGGCAATCGATGCCCTTTCAAAGAATCCTAATATCGCTTTTATTGAGCCCGACGGCCAGGCACAGATTCTTGCAGATGAAGTGCCATGGGGTATTACCCGCATCAATGCTGTCACTGTACAGTCTGAGGGTTTCACAGGCACCAGTATAAAGGTGGCTGTCCTGGATACAGGTATCGACTACAATCACCCTGACCTTAAAGCGAATTATCTTGGTGGTTACGATTTTGTCAATAAGGACAATGATCCAATGGATGACCACAGCCACGGAACCCATGTTGCAGGCACCGTTGCGGCTGCCAGCAATGGCATTGGCGTGCTGGGGGCAGCACCACAGGCAGGACTGTATGCTGTGAAAGTTGCTGACAGTTCAGGATACTGCTCATACAGCAATATCATAGCAGGCATTAACTGGGCAGTCGACAATAATGCGGATATAGTCACAATGAGCCTTGGTGGCACATCATCCTCATCAACACTCAAGAGCGCATGCGACAATGCATACAGCACTGGTGTCGTGATCGTAGGGGCGGCCGGTAATTCCGGCGGTGCTGTCATCTACCCTGCAGCCTATAGTTCGGTGATAGCAGTCTCTGCTGTTGATTCAACCAACACGAGAACATCGTGGTCATGCTATGGCCTCGAAGTAGAGTTTGCAGCCCCTGGCGTCAGTATCAGGTCAACCATGCCCGGAGGTCTCTATGGTTCCAAGAGCGGTACAAGTATGGCAACTCCGCATGTTACCGGAGCTGTTGCCCTGTTACTGAGCACGGATGTTGCAGGCACAAGTTATGATGCCAACAAAAACGACAAGTGGGACCCTGCAGAGGTCCGCTCCAGGTTCCAGAACACAGCAACAGATCTCGGTGCCACCGGGAAGGATAATTATTATGGCTATGGTCTTGTGGATGCCTATGCAGCTGTCACCGGACTTAACATTGCACCTGCAACCGATGACACATCGACTGAAGTTGACGCACCTGTCGAAGATGATACATCATCAACAGATACCGAACCTGAAGTAGCACCAACCACTCCCACAGAGATTGCAATGTTCGTGGGCAGCCTGACTGCAACAAAAGAGTATTCGACAAGAGGTAAGAATACTTTTGGAGGAGCTATGGCTACTGTGAAGATCGTCGACCAGAATGGAAAAGCAGTTTCCGGAGTGACGATCAGTGGAAGCTGGAGCGGCCTGACAAGTGCATCAGTTTCAGGAACAACTGATTCAAACGGGATTGTGAAATTTACATCCTCTCAGGTAAAGAACCCAAGCGGCACCTTCACATTCAAAGTTACAGGGGCTGCCTGTGGCGGATATGTGTATGATGCTGCACAGAATGTCTGTTCAACAGTAAGTGTGAGCTATTAAATTCGAATCAGGCAATAGAGGCGTATCTTTAATCAAGTGCGCCCCCCTTTTTTTCAATGGATTTTTTGCTATTTTACCTTACCTTTGTTCCACCATGTATTTGTTATGTTTGCTGGTAATAAGGCAAAAATAAATAAATTAAAAGCAGGCAAAAAAGCAGGTTAGATTAGCCTGCTCATTCGGAAGGTGCATAGAAACATCTTTTAGGTGAGCATATAGTGCCTGCATCTTTCATGAATTTCAGCGTCTTGCTTACCTCTTTGCTCTCTATCCCTGTCATCTCTGCAATATCTCCGGGTCTGAGCGGCTTTCCTGCATTTTTCAATGCCTCAAGGACTTTTTCTTCATTCTGGGTCATTTTTTCCCTCTTTCATTTTTATGGAACAATTCATCATCGTAAGTTCATCAGAATGCTTTTTTGATCACTTCAGCCAGCTCACTGATGTTACCGGTACCGGGATGCTGATTCACAATAGTGTGCATGGAGCCGCCCTTATCGTTTGCCCTTCTTGGGATTATGTGTACGTGTACATGGGGTACACTCTGGCCTGCCACTTCACCGTTGTTGAGGCCGATATTGGAGCCGGGGACATCCAGTGCCTTCTCCACTGCTTTAGCAACCCTGTTCACAGATGCAAAAAGTGAGGATGCCTCCTCCTCACCCATCTCTGTGAACCGCTGGAAATGCTTTTTCGGAAGGACTATAGTATGCCCTTCGGAGGTGGGATAAATATCCAGAAAAGCATATGCAAAATCATCTTCATAAATCTTGTATGACGGTATCTCACCTGAAATTATCTTACAGAACAAACAATCCATGAACATCACCTGTAGGAACTTAGAGATACGGTTATTTATTTATTCTGATTGACAGTTCGGTACATAAGTTGCTATTTCTATAGACATGGTCTTATACTATTTCTGCCTAACTTATATTGAGTGGTATGACCATGAACAGGAAACAGGCAATAGCAGTCGGGGTGTTGATAGCAGGAATCCTGTTATTCTCAAACCTTGCACTGGCAACAACTGCAGAGAATGGAGAGAATGAGACATATGCGAATCTGGCAAGCGCCGATGACCTATACACTGAACTTGAAGAACAGATGGTACGCTATAATGCCAGGCTTGACGATGTCCCATGGGTAGTGAAAAGAATAGCTGGTAACGATGTGATTCTGCTTAACATTACTACAAGCGATGGTGAAGAACTTTACATACAGGCAATAACTAACAATGGCGAGATCCTGTATTTTGAAAGAGTATCCTCACCGGATGAAGTCGATCCTTCAGTTACAGTCACAACAGATGAGGAAACCGCAAGAGAGATAATTGATTCCTCTGAGCCGTATAATGAATTCAAAGATGTATTGAACAGGGATGAAGTATCAGTAGAAGTTGAGAGCACAGTAAAGAGGATTGCGCTTGGAACTCTCATGACAGTAAATAGGATCCTATAAAATGGTTATCTGGCGGTCGCTCTGTGATAATGCTGCCAGAGATATCCTTTTTTAAATTCCCATACTTAATATAAGATTGGAACCTAAAATCATACTTACGAGATAGTATGATTCCTAAAGGGGAGGCCTTTCGCAGATATGAGCGATAAAGGGCTTTTTTTGGCAGGCGAGGTCGGACGTCAGTTTATACATATTCTCACAGGCACTGCTGTTCTTATTGCGATATATTTATCGGGGCGTTATGCAGTCCTAGTATTTACGGCCCTGTTGATTGTAACTGTTTTTGCCTCAGTATTGATAAAAAAATTCAACCTTTCCCAACAAACATCCGGTGTATTTCGCAGACTTGGAAGACCAGGAGTACAAAATGTAAAACTTCAGGGAACCATATTGTTAATCTCAGGAGTTCTTGTTACTTTGTTATTATTCCCAAGGAATATTGTTTACGCTTCAGTAGCGATAGTTGCTCTAGGTGACTCGGTTGCAACGATCGTGGGTGTTTTGATCGGAAAACATAAGTTGCCATATTCCCAAAGCAAAACGGTGGAAGGAACGCTGAGCGGGCTGGCTGTTGCTTTTGGAGGAGCTCTCCTGTTCGTAACACCCTTTCAGGCTTTTGTAGGTGCTGCCGGAGGAATGCTTATTGAAAGCACAATTAGTCTCCAGACAGTAAAAGAAGCAGACATGAAAGGGATAGTAAAGTTCTTTCTTAACGATAACTTTATGATCCCTGTTTTTTCAGCTTTCCTGATGTTACTTGCCAGCAGATAATTTTTTAATGTGTAAGAGGCGAAGATACCAGAAGTTTAGCTATTTCATTCCCAGGCTACTCATATATTGGTGCTGCCGTTAAGTGCTTGGAGAGCACGGTCTCTCCTGCTATCTTGAGAAGATACTGCATCAAAATCTCCTCGCAGGGCCTTGAGTGAGTATTTCTCCACGTCTATTTCCTTACGGGTACGTACACCCAGTCTCCTGAATAGCGATACCGGAGGGCACCAACCATGATTTCCATGTACTGCTCTAGGTACAAAATCGATAAAAAGAGTATATGTGCACTCCTATAAACATGCAGAGGAAACGATTATATAATCCTGACAAAGAGAGTTATCGGGGACTTTTGTTGGAGAATGGAGAGAATGGGGATATGGGGAATAGTGTTGATCCTGAAAACGGGGAAACTTTGCAAGAGAAAGTGGAGGAGCAGAAAGGTGCTGTTACCGGGAGAAAGCTATTCGGTACTTTCGAAGGGGTGTTCGTTCCAACTCTTCTGACCATCCTGGGTGTGATAATGTACCTAAGGGAAGGATGGGTCGTGGGTAATGCAGGTCTGCTGGGTGCCTGGCTGATAATACTGATAGCTTTTAGCATCACTCTTTCCACGGGCCTTTCTCTTTCTTCGGTGACCACTAATATAAGGATAGGGTCAGGAGGTGCTTTCTCTGTGATCTCCCAGTCACTCGGCCTTGAGGTTGGAGGAAGTATAGGGATACCACTTTATCTTTCCCAGACACTCGCTGTGGCAATGTACATATTCGGCTTCCGTGCCGGATGGAGATGGATCTTTCCGGAGCATCCGGCCATCCTCGTAGATCTTGCAATATTCTTCGTGCTTTTCATTGTGGCCTATATCAGCACATCCCTGAGTTTCAAGCTCCAGTTCATAGTTCTTGTGGTCGTAGCTTCCTCATTCGTGTCCATAATATGGGCCGCGTACCTGGGTTCCATGCAGGAGCCTATCACGTGGTGGGGTTCATTTGAGGGCTCCCCTGAGACAGGCTTTTCAGGGATTGGTTTCTGGGGAGTCTTTGCTGTCTTTTTCCCGGCAGCCACCGGTATAATGGCAGGTGCTAACATGTCAGGGGAATTGAAGAATCCCCGCCGTAGCATTCCCCTTGGAACCATCTCTGCTATTTGCGTCAGCCTTGTGGTCTACTTGTTGCTTGCCCTGTGGCTGGCAGCTTCAGCAAGTAATGATGAACTTCTGGGCAACTATACTATTATGGTGGAAAAAGCTGCCTGGGGACAACTGGTTATTGCTGGCCTGCTGGGAGCTACGTTCTCATCAGCCCTATCCTCTTTTGTAGGTGCACCACGGATCCTCCAGTCCCTTGCAAACAGTAAAATATTGCCGGCAAGCGGATGGTTCTCAAAAAGATCAGGGTCAGGGGAACCACGCAACGCAATAGTATTCACCGGCCTGATAATCTTCCTGGCATTGATGCTGCGCAGTCTGAATGCAATTGCTCCTCTCATCACCCTTTTCTTCCTGATGACGTATGCAATGATCAATATAATCGTGCTCATCGAACAGAACCTGCAGCTTGTAAGTTTCAGACCCCTCTTCAGAATCCCCAGAGCAGTCTCCTTTGTTGGTGCTATTGGGAGCGTATTTGTTATGTTCATTGTCAGCCCCGTGTTCAGTTTACTGGCAGTCGTAGTTGTTATATCGATACATGCATACCTGTTGAAAAAGCATCTTAAGACACCTTTCGGAGACGTGCGTAGCGGTCTTTTTGTTGCCATCGCAGAGTGGGCGGCAAAACAAACTTATAAGATTGCTCCCTCGAACGAAAGAACCTGGAAAGCTAACCTGCTGGTGCCTGTGGAGGATCCGAATGTGCTTACAGGAACATTCAAACTCCTCAGGGATATTACCTACCCTAAAGGTTCGATCAAGTTACTCGGCTTGACAGGGAAAGTGGATGAGACTAAATTCTTCTCCCGTCTGACAGACCTGACAGAATCCTTCAGGGATAGCGGGGTTTTCTCTTCCTGGACCATTGTCGATACTGCGGCATTTGAGAAAAATCTCATTGTGGGTATGGAAGCATTGGGCGGCTCTTTTTTCAGGCCCAGGGTATTGTTCATTAACATGAGCAGCTTTGACGGTCAGTACGAAAAGGTAAAGAATGTTATCCGTAAGGCCGCAGAGCGCAGGATTGGTATCTTACTGCTCGCTATACATAGTGATGCTGCTTTTGGGAGAGAGGAATCCATAAACCTGTGGATAAACGATCGAAGTCCTGATTGGGACATAAGCATGGATCTGGGAAATATGGATCTTTCTATCCTTATATCCTACAAGCTTAAAAGAAACTGGAAAGCATCTCTGAAAATGATAAGCTGCGTTCGGGATAAGCGGAATGCCCCAAAGGCTAAGGAATACCTGGAAAACCTTGCTGAGATAGCAAGGATCCCAAATGTAATTACTGAAGTGATGAATGGAGATATGGGATCAAATCTTTCCAGGGCTTCGCAAGCCTCAATAAACATATTCAGTATGGATAATGAAATCGATTTTGAGTTTATTCGCCGGGCTGTGGAACAGACAGGATCCTCATGTTTGTTTGCACTTGACTCAGGAGAAGAGAATGCGTTTGCATGAACAATTCAGTCAAAGGCAAGGGTTCAGGAGAATTATGATCACGGTTAAAACAGGCATCTGGCGGCGGCCCTGATTGCCGCCAGATATATCTGCCCGTTCATTCAAAAAGGCGGGCCCCGGATTCTTTCGCGGCTTCCATGAGCTTTCCTTCCTCTTTTACTCCGCCTGGCACATGATGACCTGCATCTATGAACGTACCTTTGACATCCATACCGAGCATGCCCAGTGTTTTTGAGAATTCATCATAGACCCCATTGAAAACACCAGCTTCGGGAGCACCATGCGCCCCGACTATTACTGCTTTCTTCCCGGGAATAAGACGTGATGAGAAGTCAGGGTTCAAAAGCGCAAAACACCGATCAATGAAAAGTCTCATCTGTCCAGTAAACTGGAAGAAATATATCGGAGAGCCAAATACAAACCCGTCTGCGTTCTTCAGAGCATCATATGCTTTTGTCATGTCATCTTTTATCTTACAGCCATCGACGGTCCTGCAATAATCGCACCCCTGACATCCCCTGAGATTCATATCATTAATGTATACTTTTTCTACTTCGGCACCTGCCTCCATAGCTCCATCGAGCACCTGCTGTACCAATACATCTGTATTCCCATTCTTTCTGGGACTTCCAACAAAACCAACTACTTTCATTGCAATCATTTCCTCTTGGTGTTATTCTTGTTCTGCCTGTACTGCTTGTGGACAACATTGATGCATCAAACAGTATTAAACAGTAATGGCAGTTAAATAGGTAGTAACTATACTTATAATTGTAGTTTGAAACAGCGATGCATTAGTACCGGTTATACAGGTATTTTAATATATACCGTAAATTATTAAAAGGATGAAATATTATATGTTACTGGTATAGTTGGCTTTCTGAGATGTGTGTATTCATTGTACATCCCCTTCCCACTTTGCCCGTCAGTTTGGCCACATCTCAGAATACAGCCTCACACTAAATGATGCACTATTCTTCTTTCCCGTCCTTCTTCTGCGATTCCTGTTCAAGCTCTCTTTTGCCAAAATCAAGGATCAGGTGATTACATCGCCCGCTTTTAGCCCCGCATACTTTACAATATCTTGCCATATGCATCTATATATCCTAAATGATGTACAAATATGTTTCTTGTTAAGCTTGCATTGTGGTCTTACTGTGTTCCCATATCCAGCTCGATCAATGCAATCTCATCCCCCATTCCCTGCAGTAATGCCCGGACTTCCGATTCATCGAGTTCCACTGCTTCTTCCAATCTTGCCGCCATTTCAGCCAGGATAGTGCAGCCCATGTTAAGAGCACTGCCCTTCATCTTATGGGCGCGTTTCTTTATATCTTGCATGTTTTTCTGCGAATATGCCATCTTTATATCTTCAAGGCCTTGGGCAAAAGTGATCATTGCTATTGAAGTCAGCGTACTGAACAATTCCAGGTTACCATCAATGTTAGCCAACAACTGTTCTCTGTTAAAACGCTCAGCACCGCTGCTCCCGATGTCAGTGGACCTGGAAGTGCATTCAAATTCAGGCAGCCATCTTTGTAGAACATCCCGGATGGTTTCAGCTATAACAGGCTTAGTGACGTAGTCATCCATGCCTGAATCAAGGCAGCGCTCCCTTTCACCTTTCACCGTGCCTGCAGTCAGGGCGATGATCGGGATGTGGCTGCCATTTCTGGAAGTTTCAGCTTCGATTTCCCGGATTGCACTGGCCGCCTCATACCCGCTTCTTCCGGGCATCTGGATATCCATAAATATCAGATCCGGCTCAGTATCCTTAAATGCCCGGACCGCTTCGTTGCCGTCCACGGCTTTAATTATCTTTGCATCCGGTAAACATAATGAAAGAATAGCAGATGCAAGTGTCATATTTACCTCATTATCTTCAGCGACCATAATAGTGTACCTGCGATGCAGTACACGCGATTCGCCCTGTTTGGCAGAATCCCCCGTGCAGGCAAGGTCACTTTCAGGAGATCTTGCATGTGCAATCGCTTCGAAAAGTTGCGACATTTTGACAGGCTTGGCAAAGATGGAACGGATACCCAGCTCTTTGTAACTTTCATAGATAGATGAGCTGTCCGAGGAGTTATGCAGAATAATGAAGGCTTGCCCGCTGGTAGTGAAGCCGGGTATCTCACGCATGATTCGCACAAGTTTTAGACCATCCATCAAAGGCATATTATGATCAACGACGACAAGATCATAATCGATCTGTTCACCTACCATATTCAGCGCTTCTGCCCCATCAACTGCAGTGTTAGCCATGATGCCTCTGGAAACCAGCATATTCTGCAAGATAGAGCGGCTGGAAGCATTATCATCCACGATCAGAACCTTGCGGACATGTGAATGGTCATAGTTTACAATTGTACTATCCTTTTCTGGCGGGAATATAGCAGTGAAATAAAAAATACTCCCTTCCCCACATTCACTTCCAAGCTCAATCCGGGAACCCATTTTCTCAAGAAGCATATTGGAAATGGTCAGCCCAAGCCCGGTACCACCATATTTTCGGGTAATGGAACCGTCCGCCTGTGAGAATGAACTGAATATCCGGGACTGTTTATCCTTTGCAATGCCTATCCCCGTATCCCTCACTGAAAACGTGAACTCCATATCGTTAGTGTCCGGGACTGGAGAGGCTTTAACCTTCAGCTCGACCTCTCCCTCTTCAGTGAATTTCACAGCATTCCCCAAAAGATTCACAAGCACCTGTTTCAGTCGTAACCTATCGGCAACAATATAGCGAGGCAAATCTGCAGGTATATTCAGCAGCAGTTCGAGCCCTTTCTCATGGGCCCTGTATTTAATGATATCCACTATCTGCTCACATAATTCGACCAGATCGGTCTTCTCAGTATCGAGTTCCAGTTTGCCGGCCTCTATCTTGGACAGGTCCAGCACATCGTTTATCAGGTCTAGCAGTGAGATGGCTGATGAGTAGACGGCCTGCATATATTGCATTTGCGATTCTGTAAGTTCTGTCTGCATAAGCAGATCCGAGAATCCGATCACTCCGTTAAGAGGCGTGCGCATCTCATGGCTCATCATAGTAAGGAACTGGCTCTTGGCACTGTTGGCCATCTCTGCGTGAGCAGCCATAGAATTGGCATGCTCTGTAGTTTCTTTGAGAAGGCGGTTCTTTTCAAGCAACTCTTTCTCCGTATTCTTCCGCTCAGTGATATTGTTAAGAATGACCATTTTGCCTCTAGTGTTCCCTTGTGTGTCATAAAGCGGCAAGAAGGTCACATTCAACCAGAAGATAGAACTTTCAACATTATTTTGAACCTCAATACTAATTTTACCTGTTGCATCAGATTCTGTGCTCAGGATTTCACGCCACGGATCCGCTAGTTCCAAGACATGTTTCCCTATGTCATTGGCATTCATTTGCAGATATTTCGTGGCCGAGTTATTAATGTCCACTATCCTTTGTTCTTTATCCATAACGATGACACTGTCAGGGATGTTCTCAAAAAGCAAACTGCGGGCCAGAGGAGCCAGATTGAACAATTTATATTGAGTCAATCCTGCAAAGATGACAAGACCGCTCAATGTAAGGGAAAATGGGGCAGGATCAATGCCCCCGGGTTTCATTCCTGCCAGGAAGAGCACCAGAGTAAGGAACGGGATTATGGATCCCATAATTACAAAGAGAATCTGCTTTCGGAAGGCCGGTGCGGTTCCCAGTAGCATGCTGAAAAGCAGACTTATGCCAAAAACAATACAAAGGATGCTATAGGATTGTTGTATCCAGTACCAGATTCCCGGCTCATAGATAAGTACCGGAAAAGGACCGTCGTTGCTCATATAAAAGCCTTTGTGGAAAAGATTATGGAATTCAGTTGTGAACACCAGAAGGATAGTTATCAAGGGAATAAGAAGAAAAATAGCTGTCAAAGATGCTGACATCCAATGCTTCCTGCCGGTGTAATTCATCGCAAAGAATAGGAAAAAGAAAGGCATTACGGAAACACCAAGATATTCCATCTTATAAAATATAAGAACCGTATGCAGTGTAGTAGAGGATATCTCAAGCAAATAAAAGAAGGAGTAAATTGCAGTAGAGACCAAAAGCATACTAAAGCAGGTTGCTCCCGGAGTTTTTTTTAGTTTTTTAATGCTGAAGGCCAGCATACAGAGAATGAACACAGAGGCGATCAAAGGAATTGTGTAAACATTGAAATACATATCAACCTCTTTTTTATGGGACACTTTCCTGCAACCTATTTAGCCGAAAATGCCATAAATGATAGTTTTCTGCCTTTTAGCATGTTAGATAATGTTGTAGTATTATCTACTTTTAGACATCTTAAGTATATATAATTGCTTAAATATAAGCCTTGAGAGCAAGCTCCTCATCGTCACACTTTAATGAAGATACAAAAAGACATGTGTATACTTCTACAAAAAGGCGGTTGGTATTTTAGGTTTAACCAAAGATATGTTTTGTGTTGCATATCATTGCGACTCTTTAATAAAATAATTAGAGATTTACTAAGATATTTTCAAATATCTAATAATTTTGGTAGGTATGCCAATGTCGTCTGTATGATTCAAATGACGATTTCTACAGAGTCGTTATACTCCTTTTTTTTGTAATTTAATTGGAATTGAAGGAATTGGGCTCACCATTAAAAAGATTGTAGTGACAAAAGACATATTGAAAGTTACTGATGAAGCACTATTTATAGCACTTTCCCCATTCCTTTTAATATGTTGGTGTGAGATTTATGTATCTCAAGAAGGCGACTTCAAAATTGCTGAACCATGAGATGATCATATTCTGTAGTTCATATAGGTGATTTGATGGAAAGAATATACAAATACTATCCGGAGGATTTCGGAGAATTAACTGTAAAAGTCGTACACATGGACCTCCTTTTCGATATGTTTGCCGACTATACAAAAGTAACATCTAAGCTGAAAATTAAAACCCTTGAAAATCCTATCACTGAACTTGAACTGAACTGCAAGAACCTTGAGATCATATCCGTAAGTTGCATAGAACAGGATATTGATTATGAATACAAGAAAAAAGATGATATCCTCCTGATAAAATTCTGCCAGGCCGTATCTGAAAATACTGAGATCATAATCATTACCCATACCATCTGCAGACCTACAAAAAATATACTGGAAGGCCTCTATTATGATGAAACCCCTGCAGGCGCTCCACCCCAGCAGATAACCCAGTGTCAGCAATGGGGATTCCAGAGAATCGTGCCATGCATAGATGACATGGTAGCCAAATGCACTTACACTACAACCATCATTGCGGATGAGAGGTATACCAATCTCATAACCAACGGCGATATTACAGAAGCAAGGCATTCGGTTGGAAATGGAAGGGACATGATCGTCTATGAAAACTCAATTACGCCTATGGCCCCGTATCTTTTTTTCCTGGGTGTGGGCACCTATGACACATTCAAAAGAGAATTCGAATATCCGGATGGACACACCTTTGACCTGGAAATGCTGGTGCCTCCTGGTTCTGATCCCTTGGTAGCTCAGAAAGCTCTTGATGTTCTCCACGATTCTATTATGTGGATCTATCTTTTCACAGGCAGCCATCAGTACGATCAGTTTGAAAAACGAAGAGATATCATGGCTATGGTCAGGGAAAGGGACCTGCTTAAAAGTAAGGCTGACGATGCTAGTGAACAGATCGAAAAGATAAGGGGAGATCTGAACAAAGCAGTAGGATCGATACGGACCGGATACAGATATACAGGTTCCGTTTACAGAGAAATAGGTATGCAGAATTCCAATTTTGGTGGTATGGAAAATGTAGGAAATACAACCATTAGCACCAATCGCATAATGCCCTTCCCTCAGATGACTGACAGTGCTTTTGAGTATATGATGAGGGTAAAGGTTCATGAATTCTACCATAACCTGAACGGCTCCGAAGTAACCGGGAAAAGTCCTTTTGAACTATGGCTTAACGAGGCAGTTACCGTTCATATAGAGAGAATGTATCATGCATACCATTTTGGCGAAAAATATAGCCGTCTTCAGGAAGTCCTTGATTTTCTGGCTCCCGGCTCCGGAACCTTTGCTCTTGACAGAGGAGCAGCTTCCATGCCGATCATTCCGGATGGATTCAATGACCCTGATGATCTTATCACTGCAGTGACCTATGTAAAAGCTCCTGAATTTGTAGCGATGATAGAAACCCTGATTGGGAAAGAAAACTTTGCAAAGGCACTGAATGTCTATCATTCCAGATATAAACACTCAAATGCTTCAAGCTGGGACTGGATCGAAGTGATGGAAGAGGTTTTGGGACAGGATCTTAACGGAATGGCAAATACCTGGCTGAAGCAGACACAGTTCCCGTTAGTCCATGTAAGGTCTTCATATGATGGAAATAAAAGAACTTTTATATTGTCCTTAGAACAGGAAATTCCAGAAGGAGCAGCATTTTGGGAATTCCCGGTGTGTGCAGCCCTTGTAGACGAGCAAGGAAATGATCTTGCCGAAGTTATGGAGCAGATGAAGGGCAAGGAAAAAGAAATATTCATCACTGATGTGGATAAACCTGCTTTTTTATCCATGAACCGGGGATATTCTTTTTTTGGCAAAGTAATTCATGATGTGGATATTGATGAGCTGATTTTACAGGCTAAAAAGGACAGGGATCTGATAAACAGGTTCATTGCATTCTACAAAATTGCAGATATCGAAAAAATGGAATTAATTGAGGACATTAATCGTCTTCCTTCAAAAGGATTTACAGACCTCTATCATGAGCTTATCCGGAATCACGACCTTATGAAGGAAGCGGGTGCTCAGTTCCTGACGATCTTTGAATCCGTAGAGGATGAGAAACTTGCACACAGGTACCAGTTGTTGTATGAAGTTAAGCAAAAACTTCTCAAAGCAATAGCAAGCAGACATGAAGATTCCCTAATATCACTTTATCGGGTTTACAGTGAAAAGGAAAATATATCTAAGAATAAAGATCAGGATCATCTGAATGAGCAGGTAAACGCGATCAAGGATCGCCAGGTAAAGAATAAGTGTTTATCAATCCTTTCGATCCTTGATACTCCCATAGTACACGATATTATCCGGGAACAGTTTGAGACAGCCCGGAACGCCACGAATAAATTAAGTGCTTTGAGTTATTATCTTGACAGTTCGGCACCTGATAAGATCCAGCTTATGCAAACTTTCCAGAACGAGGCAGAAAAACATCCGGTAAGCTGGGAAGCTTTCCTGAGGGTTATAGGAAGTAATAACGGTGATAGTGTGTTTGACCTGGTCAGACAGGTTGAACAATCCGAGGCTTTCAGGATAGAACAGGCAAATGACCAGCGAGCCCTTTACGGAAGTTTCGCGTTTAACCGGAAGAAATCTCTGCAAACCGAAAAGGGACGGAAATTGCTTGGAGATATAGTTCTCAAGCTGGCAGAAGTCAATGAATACAATACAGTAAACATACTCAACGTCCTTGCCAACATTGATAAGATGGAAGACGAATATCACATACCTCTTGTGGGAATGATGGTTGATTTCCTGGATAAGCTTGATTCTGACCATACACCAAGCGTGTACAACAGAATCAGGAAGATATTGCTTAATACTCCAAAAGCCGTGAAAAGATACGAAGAAATTTATGGGAAAATTAAGCTGGGTTAAGACCTGAAGTATACTTCAGGTCTGTTTTTACTGTAAGGGTCTGACTACTTCTGCAACGTAATCGATATTTCGGCTCTGTAGAAGTCCTCAATATTCAGGTAAGAGTAATAGTCCGTGATTATCTCAAATGTACTGCCAGCTATTGACCGAGCTGGTCAAAATTGATGAGATGATGCCGATATTGATAGGTTTCCTACATAGCAAAAAAGGTGCCAATAGGAATTATGCAAAATATCTGTTTCTTGGCTGAACCTGGGTAACTGGAATTGAATCCTCAAAATAATATCCAAACAGATCTTTACCCCACTCAGCTGCAAGCGGGTTTGAGCATAGAACTCCTTTGTTGTCATATCCTCCATTGTTCTTCAGCAGGTGAAGCAAGAGATAATAGTCATTGTACATGAAATCCTGAAAAGCCATTTTCTTTGGATAAATATAGAAGTGAACAGATTTGTTTTTGACAAGCTTTTCTAAGTATCTAGTACAACGACTCCCTGCTTTGTCAAGCATGGTCTTTGAGAGGATAACATGTATGCTGACATTCTTTTGAGCAAGATCAGATAATGATGCAAGATATTTTGGATCAAAGAACGCAGTAACTACAAAAAGAGAGCCAGACATGAAGGAAGTTTGGATAATCTCCCTATTAAGTTCGTCTGCATTTGAAAGGGGAGTATTTACTACTTTACACATTCCCAGCTCATCCACTCTTTTTATGAGGTGAGAGGGGATGAGATCAAGACGATGGCTTCCCCAGTAATCAATATCGCTGTCCAGGACATTAGCAGTGCTTAACAGAGAAATCATTTTACTAACCATTAGTTTCCCTATAGTTGTTAACTTCCACACATCTTCGGATCGGGCGACAAGGAAACTATCTTCTAAAACCCTCATGTACGAAAGTAAATCCTGCCTGCTCATTTCCAGTGACTCGAAGATAAACTCCGTGTCATGAGGTCCGCTCTTTAAGAACAGAAGTATATTCTTTATTTCCTCACATGAGAATACAATATCAATGACTGGTTTGTTCACTATCAGCACGTTTCCCCAAAACTCACCATCCCCGTCCCATATCAAGTATGTAAATGTAGATACTTAAACCAAACAGAAATTGTGGTAATAAGGGCAAGTACAGGTTTACAGCTCCTCGATCAGAGATGAGACCATCAATAAATTCAATATTAAGAACAGCTACCAGTCCTAAAGCAAAGACCTCTAAACAAAAGATACAGTAATGTATAGGTAAAATATATTCCTTTAAACAATGCCATCTGAAGACAACATCACTGGAACGGTCAGTTCCGGGAAACCCACGACTTTCTGTACACTGACAGATGATGCGGTTTCTACCCGAAGAAGGGATATTCTGATCTTAGGACTGCTAATTATATTCATTTTAGCATGGTCTGTTTTTCTGGTACACTATCCGCCGGAAGAGATTGTCGGGCATCTGGGAGTAAACAATACATACCTGCTTGTTTTCCTGCTGGCTGCCATAGGCGGCGTGTCTGCGTTCACTTCAACGTCCTTTTACACAGCACTGGTAACGATATCCCTGGGAGGAGTCGAACCGGTATGTATCGCAGTTTTTGCAAGTGTCGGGCTTACATTGGGAGATATCGTATTCTATGTTATCGGTAAAAAAGGAAAACAATGTGTTCCTTCAAAATATGGAAAACATCTAGGCCGGTCTTTGCAATTAGTCAAAGATGCCGGTGACAAGAAAGTAGCTTTGCTGATATTTGCCTACTCTTTGACCCCACTCCCCAGTGACATACTGGCAATTGGACTTGCACTTGCGGGTTTCCCCCTTAAGAAAATGGTGCCTCCGTTACTTATAGGGAACTTTGTACTTATTCTTGTGCTGGCAGAGCTCGCTGTATATGGCTATCAGTTATTCTAGGCGCAAGAATAGATGATCAATCTTTAGGACCAGAGCTGTTTGTTGGATATCGGTTAGGTCCGTTTAAAGACACAATCCATTATCTGAAGCGTTTTTAAATTCAGGGGATCTGTTTTCGCGAGCATTCTGCAAACAGATGAATACTTATATTTGTTCCACCAGATTTACTTGAAGAATATATTCCGGGTAAAGAGGTGTGGGGATGCCGGGAGAGTTTATCGGGTATAAGGATGAGATTAAGAAAATAGAGGATACTATCATAGATTTTGGCTCGGAACCGGGTGCCAGCATAGCCATAATCGCCGGACCTTATACAGGAAAGTCGACCCTTATGGACAATTTATACTATAAATTTCCATTGATGTCCACCAGAATAAAAATCCCTGCTGAATGGGATAGCTATGAAGATTGTGAGAAAGCACTTAACAGGGTTCAGGAAAAGATAGTCTTCATCGATGATTGTCATCTGCTTTACAGGAGAAGGGTAGGTGGTTTTCAAACACTTAGAAAATACCTGGATCATATTGCAACTCACCCGGAGCATCTGTTCATAACTTCCTGGAACATCTTCTCATGGGAATATCTCAACGAAACGCTTCACATCGAAAAGCATTTCCCCACTCAGATCCACTTGCATGGGCTGGAAGCTGATGAAATTAAGTCTATTATTATGTCTGACTACAATACCGGGGAAGTAATATTTGAAAGCGGGGACAAGAACACCATAGAACGATACCTTATATTTGAGAAGTATCCTCTGCGAATAAAGAACCTCGAAAGGACTATCGATATCCCGGTTCCCAAACTGAATTACAGTTTGCTGAATAGTCAGCTAAACAATTTCTTAAACCGCGTATTAAAAAAAAAGTCGCGACAAAATGAGAACGAAAAAACACCTGAAGAGCTGGCATTCCTCCGAATAAAGGACATCTCTTCCGGTAATATCCGGCTGGCACAGATTATCTGGCAAAAAAGCCTGCACAATTCGACAATCAAAGTAGACGAGATATATTTACCCTCTTTTAAGGCCAAGCTTGACTATGACACAACCTTTGTCGGTTTCCTGATACTTTCAATGGGGAAAGTAAGCCAGGACAGTCTTGAAGACGCTATCGGGGATGAGATAGATGTAGTAAGGTCCCTGGCGATACTCCGTAAGCACGAGTTGATCGATATCAGGGACAGAATATGTTCGGTAAATCCCGAAGCAATACAATACATTGAATCACTGGCCAAAGATGCGAGGATGAGATAATGTCGGATCACAATCCAAACCCTGCAGAGGTTCTGTTATCTATCCTGAATTTTGAAGTTGTCCTTCAGATTACCGTCCTATTGGTGGTATCTTACATATTTGTAAAGGTGGTTGTTTCCCTTCTTTTCCGCCTGTCGGAGAGATTTGATAGTCACCGGGTGCATATCCGTATGATTGCACCTCTTTTTAAGATTGTGTTCTATCTTATCGTGATATACTATATCGCCTCGTATGTTCTTTCAATTTCTTCAAGTCAGCTTGTAGCTTTTAGTGCACTTACGGGCGCAATAATAGGTTTTGGCCTGAAAGATATTTTTGCTGATGTTGCCGGAGGAATAGTGATCATACTTGAGAGCACCTATCATGTAGGCGATCAGATAAGGATGGGAGATTACTATGGCGAGGTTATTGATATCGGTCTCCGGTCTACCCAACTCAGGACCCCGGATGATAACACTGTCTCTGTCCCAAACAACCTGATCTTTATAGAAAGTGTTGCCAGCGGTAACTATGGAAAATCGGAGATGATGGTGATTACAGACATGTTCATCGATCCGCAGTCAGACGCATACCTTGCCATGAAGATCTCAGAAGAGGCAGCTCTAACTTCAAAGTACATCTTCCTGAATGAAAAACATGGGGTCACTATATTGTTGAACGAGTTTCCTTCCCATCTCAGGGTACGCATCAAGGCATACGTCAATGACCTTAGATACGAATTTGAGTTCAGGTCAGACATAACCCGGCGAAGCTGGAAGGCTTTTGCACAACATGATATAAAAGCTCCTGAGGCATTCTTCCCGGGATATTATCAGAGGGAACCCGGTGAGAGTTTTTCCCCGGACAGGCCATCGCGCTCGGAGAGAGTTGGTTTTGAGAATATATGATTAGCGACTTATAATAGATACTGCTTTTTTATATGACTGGAGTTTCTATCTCCAGCTTCACATCATAATCGTAAATGTCGACACGATTATTTATAGCGACCGGGGTCATCAATCCCTGAACATTCATTATGAACTCAATACGACTTTCTATGGAAGTTATACGATAACTGTCCTTTTCGATAGTGTACTTTATACTGTATTCCTTCAGTTGCTCGTCACCTTTAAGTTGCATGCCTGTCTTTCCGGTCTCCCTCAGCAGTGCATCGTTATCAGGTAAAGCTGTGAGGATAAAATAGGAATCTGTCTTTTCCATACTCAGAGCCGTGGAATTTGCCAGAAGAATATTAGCCTGGGTTAGCTGGTCATATGTGTCCCATATTTTCCCGTCAAGTCCTTTTTTTTCCCATGAATCTTCATTGTTCCTGAAATATGCATCATCACCACTTACTATAATATCAAACGAATCCCCGATAGAGTTCAGTTTGACAACCATCTTTCCATTAGAATAATCCACAGAACCATTTCCTCTGACAAGAGTGAAAACTTCACCCATCATTGATATATTACTGTGAATGTCAAACTGGTAGGAACTGACACCCCTGGAAGTATGAAGTATCTTGCCTGCAAGTGAATAAGCATCATTTGCTTCCCTGTGTTCAAGATAATAGGTCGCAAGAAGGACCAGGATACATGCGAGACAAATAAAAAGAAGCACTCTTTTATCAATCCCGATTTTATCTGACAACGGCACTCATATCCCTCCGTATTCGCTGTGATCGTACAACCAATTATCCTGTTGCCGTTATCATGAAAGTTTATCCTTTTCTCCTGAAAACGATCAGGTAGGATAGTAAGGCGACAATTCCAGTAAATATAAGCCACATCATGTATCCGGGCACTGATGTTCTACCAGCCAGGGTGCTTTCTTGCGGAACAGTGTATTTTAGATCAGCCTCTTCTGATAGCCCTTTAAAACCACCATCATTGGCAACTGCCTCTTCCACGACAGAGCTGAATGGTATCAATGGCTCCGGGTCCAGTGAGTCAATGATGCCGTCGCCATCTGTGTCAGGGTTAAAGGGGTCAGTTCCGATCCTGTACTCCGCTATATTGGACAGGCCGTCCAGATCCGAGTCAAGAGGACCTCTGTCCGGCTGGATAGTTCTTCCCGCAAGGGAAAAAGTAGACAGGTGCGAAACTCTTGCCCATACATAACCTGCGTAATTCTCACCATATATTTCAACATCATCGATGTTCACTCCGGTGTACGGAAGCTTTACCCATTTGCGTGTGTCCTCATTCAGATAATATAGACACAGAGTATTTTCATCGATGTCGTAAGGGTCAGATATGTCTCCATCCATGTTCTTGTCCAACTCGCCGGAACGATAGTAGATGGTCAGCAGAGTGCTGTTCATTATACTGATACTTGTATTCTGTACATTCTCACTTACGGTTACGTCGAGATATTTTCCGACCGCATACTCTACGGATGCGAGCCCCGAGCCACTGGTCAGGGGAAATGCTGAAGAGCCAAGTAACTTTATACTTACCCATGGTGTGACGTTTGCATCAAGTACTATGCCGACTGATGAATCAGTTTTCTTTATACAATCTACAGACTCTATCAGAAGGATATTTTGAGGGGCACTGTAATCTACCCGGACCGAACTGGCGGAGGTGGTGACCTGTGTGCTCCTGAAGGCATGCATTATTCTGCAGTGATCGTACATGTATGAGTCGGAGAGCATGAAAACCGTCTGCGTTGCGTTCCATACACCATACCTGACAGCCATCCTGTCGTATGGGGAGTCAATCATGTTCTGGAGCACATCACCATCGTTGGCTAGTACGTCCCAGATGAGTTTCCCTGCCGTACCGTTCACTTGTTGGGGCGTACCCAGCAACAGCACATACGGTTCATCGGTATGGTTGGACAGGAAATCATCTGCAGAGTAAACTTTTACATTGGTATATCTTTCCAAGGTAATCCTAAGTTTCTCATTCTTCTCATTCACATCATATACAACTGCGATATCCTTGACATCCGGTATGAGTGAATCCGCATCAAGCGAATCTTTCAGGTTGTCTCCATCTGTGTCTTCCAGTAGCGGATTGGTGCAAAGCTCAATCTCCTCATAATCAGTAAATCCGTCACCATCCGTGTCCACAGTGAGGGGATTGGTGTACAGCTCCAGTTCTTCAGGATCTGTCAGGCCGTCGGAGTCGGTGTCCTGCAACAGAGGACTGGTTCCGGCACCATGTACCTCATATCCGTCCGAGAGCCCGTCACCATCTGTATCATGATCATTCGGATCTGTACCATAAGCCCGTTCAAGGTAGTCAAACAGGCCGTCATCATCTGAGTCCGGTTTAAGCAGGTTGGAACCGAATATATGTTCTTCGAGGTCTGTCAGACCGTCATTGTCCGTGTCTGCTTTCCGGGGATTGGATGAAAGGAGGTATTCAGTCAGGTCATCCAGTCCGTCGCTGTCCGTGTCCGGGAGCAGAGGATCGCTTCCATAGAAAACTTCCGTACCGTCGTCCAGTCCGTCACCATCGGTATCATGGTTTGTCGGGTCGGTGCCAAGATAGTACTCCGCGAAATCGCCAAGACCATCACCATCTGTGTCGTAATTGCCGGGATCGGACATTGTAATGTAGCACTCGGTATGATCATCCAGCCCGTCAAAATCACTGTCCTTGAACCGCGGATCGCTGGTCACATGGATAGTGTAGGTACCTGATGAATTCGTGAGGCTCACAGGCCAACCTATCTGTTCATTGAGATCTATAAGATTGTCCTTGTCCTTGTCCTCTCCGGAACTCACCCAGCCAAGTCCCCTGTCAGGGTACTCATGGGTATCGATTATCCCTATGACTTCCCTGTCCTCTTCAGCAGGCGCAGGCACAGATACATTCCATGTCTGGTAGAAGCGCAATGCAAAGATATCCGTACCGTTCGGGGCACTGAAATTCAGGGTAGCGGACCCGAAGGTCTCGTTGCCTATGGCAGGAGTACCGTTGTATATCTCCTCATGCAGTGTGGAGTTATCCAGGCTTACGAAGAGCCAGCATTGGGAAGGTTCACCTGTGGAGTTCACCTTTCCGATCAGGGCATAATCGATCACTGCCGTGATATTAGTTTCGGGGTCGACCTTTATGTTACTGTCCATACTGTTCATGTCGACCTTGCTGACATATGCCTTTGATGTAAAGTTCATGTCATAAGGGTCCAGGATACCGTTTCCGTTAGTGTCCTTGGAACGTGGGTTGAGTCCCCTGAGGAATTCCATGAAGTCACTTAGTCCGTCTCCATCGGTATCCTCATTCAGGGGACTTGACCACACATGCTGGGTAAAGGTCTCGCCGTAGAAATCAAATTCCATCTCCCATCCATTATGTTCTACAAAGTCGCTGAGGCCGTCCCCATCGGTATCCCACAAAAGCGGATCATAACCATAGCGCAGCTCAAGTCCGTCCTCGAGTCCATCCCCATCGGCGTCTCTGTTCACGGGGGAGGTGCCGTATGCGATCTCATATCCGTCAGACAGGCCGTCGTTGTCAGTATCCCATCTGAATGGGCTGGTGCCATAACGCAACTCATCCGTATTGAGCACATAGTCACCGTCAATGTCATTGGATGAGATTGCTGTCCATAGTGTGAAGTTCCCGATATCGTTGGGCATAACATCAAAGTAGATGGTAGATGGTTCAGAATCGGAAGTACCCGTATCACTGTTTTCGCTGCAGTGCCAGCCGAACAGCCACCAGCATTTATCATAGTAATAATTATAGCTTGTTTTCAGCCAGAACATGAACGGGAAGTCAGCGGCAGCTTCCGGTTCGACCCAGAGTTCCAGATAATATCGTGTTTCTTTCTGCCAGGGATACTTGTACTCGGGTGTGCCCGCAGTGGTGGAAGTGCCACCGTCAAGTGTGTACGCAGCGCTATACAGATACTGAGGACTGATATAACTGTTCTGGAGATTTGTCGTTGAACCATGTGACGTGGTCGTTACAATTCCTTTGAAAGTGCTTTCCATTTCTATACGGTCGCCTTCCGTTAGACCATTGTTCGTCCGATCGTTCACGTTCACTGAAGTTTCCAGCATCTGCATGTCTAGTTCTGTTTTGACCTTTACCTTGGTGACGAGACTGATGATCCATCCGAATAACTTCTGGGACCAGCTTTCGCCCAATATCCAGCCCACGATAAGGTCCGAAAGGGCAATAAGTAATGCGATCGCCCACCCGACGACAGGTATTGCGGCTATGGCCATCAGAGCTACTGTATATAATATCATGAGTATGGCATACCATGCCCCTACGCCTACTCCGAAAGATGACCATCCCTCTTCCGAGGCTATTGTCCAGAATGCATAGAAAGCAAGCCCGGCTACGACAATGATACCGATAATCGCTATGGTGTTCGATATCCTGTTAAGTAAACCCATGAAACCGTTGCTAATCTTTGAGACCGACTGGAACATTGCCTGCAGGAGCTTAAAGCCCGTCTGGCCGGCAGTAGCCGCAAGGGGTTCAAGCCTGATGAAAGTGATGTAGGAATATACTGCCACTGCCCCTGTGATCAGTATACAGACTGCTTTGATTCCTCCAAGCACATACATGCCTGTTTTCTTAATAGTGCTCATGACGTCGATCTTTTCAGGTAAATTGAAATCCATTTCAACGTTACCTATTCTGGTAACGACGTATTCCCCCGTTCCCCAAGCGAGCACCAGGCTCATCATCGTTGCAAGGGTATCCTCATCAAGACCTCTGAACTGGCCCCACTGCATGACCTCCTCCAGCATGTCCTCCGTTGCAACGACTTCCCTGGTATCGGTATCGTACCAGGTCATCTTCATACTCTTTGTGGTCATCAGAGACCGGTCTGTCAGGTCTATATCAAAACTGTTGCCTGTAACATGCGACCCCGAATCCAGTTCATCCATAGTCTGATGGCGGAAATTATCCTCGAAAATACCAATCACCGGAACGATCAAACCTGCAGGTAAGGCAGACAATGCATCGGGGGTCATCTCACCCGTCATTTTTGCAAGAGCCTCGTCCTGATGGCCGGCGGAATCTATTTGAGAGCTGACTGTCACATTGTAGTCCTCTAATACCTCCGGCATCTGATCAAGGGATGTCTGACCCCTCAGGAACGCATATGAAAGGAGGAGGGCCGCTTCAAATATACGCTCTTTGTCTTCACTGTAGAACAAACCGACATCGGAACCATGGTTCCCTTCAATGGTGAAACCTGTGAGCGAAAAATCTTCATTGTATGTCGCCATGGTAGCGGAAACTGACTCACTTTCTATGGTCGTCAGGGTAAAATCCTCCCATTCACTACGTTCTAATTTAGTGGCAACGAGACCCCCTGAACTTAGTGTTGTTGGAGATGCGGAAACATACTTGCCATTATCAGCCTTCAATGAAACCTTACCATTTTGAGGATCAAGCATTTCGAATATCTCATATTCACTTATCTCACTGCTGTCGGCCATCAGCCTTCCCCCACCGCCATCGACTGCATATACGTACTTGCCGTTTGACGCTTTCAAAGCAACATCATTGTTGTTGAGGTAGACTATCTCAAATATCTCGTTATTCGTTACCGAGTTTGTTGTAACGAGTTTAAGTTTTGATGTCGCGCTGTCCAGTGAGATATATTCGCCGGAATATGATCTTAGTGTGACTTTCTTTGGCCTGTCAGTCTTTCCTGTAACTATCCATTTAAGCTGTACCTGGGTGGAGGTTTCAAGTGCCAAACCCTGCGGATAGAACATGCGGCCGTTCAGGGCAACGATGTTACCAAAGTCTTTTACAGGTGAGAGTGGAAGGTAGGCCTTGCCCAACGTGACAACGAGGCCGTAATCCTTAAGTGCATCTGGATCGGATGCAATTCCACCCGTAAGTTCAAGTTCCCATAGCTGCCGGTCAGTTTCCTGACAGGTGTTCTGGACAGTGCTTCCATTGGGTCCGGAACCCGCTTCCAGGCATTTTCCACTATTTTTAGCAATGAGCTTGTAGAATCCGTTACCATTCAGCTCCAGTTCCCAGAGCTGGTGGTCCTGCCCGGTGAAATTACCCAGGGTGATGTTTGCCTGATCGTCCTGGCTGGCATTGAATACCTCAAGGCATCTGCTATCGTTCCTGGAGACGATACTATAGTATTTCCCGTCCTGTGACTCAAGTTTCCACAGCTGGCTGTCCGTGCCGGTGCAATTGCCCGTAGTAACATTCAGCTGTTCCCCGTAGACAGCCAGTGGAGCCTCCAGGCACTCCCCACTGTCAACGGAAACGATCTTGCAGTCCATGGGCACGGTGAGCTCCAGCATAGGCGTGATAATGACATCATCTTTTGAATTGTTGAGGTCTTTCATCGTTCCCCTGGAGTCCCCGTCGGGCCAATCCCAGCTTTGGGCAAGCAGTTTAAGATTATCCGGATCCTCTGGTCTGATCTGGAAATTCAGGTAGGTGGGACTGCCGTCCGACTTGAGATTGAAGTCAAAACTCTCCATTGAGGACGATTTTGAAAAAGGCGATAAGTCCAGGGCGTCGATAACACCGTCATTGTCATTATCAAGGTCCCAGGCATTTGGAAACCCGTCACCGTCCACATCAGGATGGACTCCAGTGACTTCGAAATAATCAGCAAGCCCGTCATCATTAGAATCAGGTTTCAGGGAATCAAGGCCATTCTGTATCTCGTAGAGGTCATCCAGCCGGTCAAAATCAGAATCCGGATTATTGGGATCGGTCCCAAGTACCAGCTCAATAGAGTCCGGGATTCCGTCGCCGTCAGTGTCCGGACCATACTTCGCCGGGTCCATGTCAATTTCTGAAAAATCTGTTGAGAGCAGCAAGGGAGAACTCCCATCCCCCTTCTCCTTAATTGTATCAGCATTTATTGCGGCCAGCAGGGAATCAAGATCTATGCCGGTGTCGCGCTGGTTTGCAAAGGCAACTGTCTGTGCCATGGCGTTAAGTGCCGAAACTTCGAAAGGTGTGATAGATGATGAAGTAAAGGTAGCATTTAGAAAATCATCGTCGCTGGAAGCAGCCATGGCAGGGTAGACACCTGAACCTATTAAGAGAAAAATCGTAAATAGTGCAAAGAGCTGAATAACGTTTCTTTGGTTAATAAAGAGCAGAGTAGCCGTTTTGATAGTCATGACATAAGCTCCGTAGTTGGAACTTCATTCTTGTGTAGTAATTCTGTTTCTTTTTCTATAATAACCTTTCTAAAAAATTTTAATTGATTCGCTTTATATATATACAAATAGAGAACGGGATCTATAGAGATTCTTAGAAATACAATATGGAAAGAATCCTCATCTGCCTGCTATCAAATGTTTTTCGAAACGCTTGAGTGTATCTTGCTAGTAAAAGTGTCCTGCTTGTCCCTAATTAACGAACAGCATTACCTTTTGTTGCTTCAACAAAATCAAGAACACATTTTGTACTTTTGACTGTCAAACTTGGGATAGATTATCGCCTCCGCTTCTGCGAGAAACTGGACAGAGATATCTGCTGATGAAACTAAGATGTTACTTCTGGTGGGCATCCTGCAACATTAAATAAATAAATAAATAAATAAATAAATAAATAAATAACTATATTTAAGGAAAGTGCATGTGGCACTTGCTGCACAGCTCATTTACGGATATATCTCCGCATTAAGTAAACGGCTGCCAGTAATCCGACAACTGCAACACTTGATTCAAATCCCGGAGATTGCTGCCCATCTGTTCTGTTGCTTACGCTGTCGATTCTTTCGCTCGCATTTCCAAGTTTCTCACTTGCATTACCAAGTCTTTCACTGCCATTTCCAACTCTCTGGCTTACGTTACCTACTCTTTCACTGGCAGTATCAAGCCTATCACTTGCATTACCAACATTCTCACTGGCAGTATCAAGTCTGTCACTTGCGTTACCAAGTCTCTCACTTACATCACTGAATGTCCCGGTTACATTATCATTTAGAGAACTAAGTACAAATGACGCCATAAGTAATCCTGAAACAGTAAGCACTGCTAAAATCAATATGACGGATAGTTTATGCTTCATATCATCGCCCCAACTCCATATAAATAAAGTTGGTGATTAGATATTTAAGCGCTGCTAATCTTAGTTCAATAAGAGTTATATCGAAAATAAGTTAAAGGACAAAATAAAAGTACTGCTCTCCCTCTATCACTCTCTTCTGATACTGTCCCATGGTGCAGTGCAGGCAGTTCTTTGCAAGGTCTGTCCCCGGCCGGTCCCATCTTACTTTCGGCTGAGAGATATCGCAAGGTCTCGTAAGGTAAAATGAATAGGTGCAGAGGCTTGAATGAAAATGGAAAGTAATTAGACAACACATTTATATTCTCTTACCTTAACTATACGAACTAATTATTCACTAAGTCTGATCTTACTTTCATTGGATTGTCAATATCCAACTATTAAAGAATCAATAATCTTTCATTCTAAAATAATACTGTCACTTGGGGGTAAAAGAATAACCGACCATGAGCCAATAAAATCAGATGCTGTCGTAAGTTCTAATGACGACTTACCGGAACACAAGGAAAGCGAAGTGAGTACGGAACATCAGGATGCATTTAAGGAGCTCAATGATCTGGCTGCACTCTATCAATCCCAGGGCAAATACTCTGATGCTGAGCCTCTCTACCTTCGTTCATTGGAGATGAGAGAGAGCACGCTGGGTCCGGATCATCCATCTGTAGCTACAAGTCTGATTGATCTGGCCGGACTCTACCAGGTTCAGGGCAAATACTCTGTTGTTGAACCTCTCTACCTCCGTGCATTGGAAATTACAGAGAGAACATTGGGCCCGGAAAATCCCTCTTTTGCCACAATTCTCAATAGCTTGGCTGTGATCTACAAAGCCCAGGGTAAATACTCTGATGCTGAACCTCTCTACCTTCGTTCATTGGGGATCAGGGAGAACGTACTGGGTCCGGAACATCCGGATGTAGTTGCAAGCCTCCGCAGTTTAGCCGGACTCTACCATAACCAGGGTAAACATCTCAAGGCTAAAGAATTGTACATTCGGGCAATCACAATAATCGACAAGAACAAAAGTGAAGGTCATCCCGACTCATTAAAGTGCTTTGAGAACTACGCCCATTTACTGGAAAAAATGGGACGAAAGCGTGAAGCAGTAAAAATGCGCAATCGCGTTAAACGAACACGTTCATAAAAAGCGGACACTTGTTGAAATGAGCCGGAAAATTGTTTACATTGCTACCAGCCTTGATGGTTTTATCGCAAGAAAGGATGGCGATATCGATTGGCTGGAAGAAGACCCTTCTTATGACTACTACACGGAGTTCATCAAAAATGTCGAGATCATTTTGATGGGAGCCACTACTTATAAAAAAGTGCTTTCCTTTGGGATTGGCTGGCCTTATCCGAAACAGATGTCATATGTTTTCACCCATAAGAAATACACAGATGAGAATAAAATCAAGTTCACGGATGAGGACATAAGATCTTTCATGAAAAAGCTCCAGGCCGAGACCACGGGTGACATCTGGATAATGGGAGGAAGCAGCCTGATCAATCAGTTCCTTAAGAAGGGCTTAGTGGATGAGATCGTAATAGGTATCCAGCCAATAATCCTGGGAGAAGGAATACCCCTGTTCACGCAACCGGATGAGATCAGACTGGAGCTGACTAAGGTCAGTTCGTATGACAAGGGGATGATTCAGGTTCATTATAATGTGGTGGAATGAATATTCATGATCCACATGCAAGTAATAATTTGATTATGCGTATTTATATGTGTAATGACTTTCAGCTTATAGCTCGGTCTTCCCCCTCCTCATCCTCCCGGTTATATCACCAAAATGGCTGGCCTTCCCTTATCAAGAAGCCCCATGAATTCAAGTTCCTTTTTTTTAGCAGCCAGCTCACTTGAGATTTTACTCCCAGATTGTAGTTGCGTATCATTCCGGCAGATACTACACAAATTTGTAAACTACGAATGGCATTTTAACAATACCCTTAAATACCGCATCTATCTTTATTGTTGTCGTGACAACAGTTGCGCAGGCAACTATGCAGAAGTAAGGAGCATCACATGGACAAAATACCACTTGGAGCATTGATTTCTATAACATATCGCAGTCATTTTGTGAGGATAAACAACCAGATGAAAGAGCTTGGTCTCTCTGCGGGCCAGTTTCTCGTACTTATGGTGCTTTCGGATGAGCATGATATTACACAGGAAACACTTGTCGGAAGACTGCTGATAGATAAGGGAAGCATAGCCCGGGCAATCAATGTCCTTGAGGACAAAGGTCTGGTCAAACGCAGCACTGATGAGAGTAATCGTCGGGCTGTGCGTCTTCATCTTACGGAAACAGGGGAACAGCTCATCCCGGAAGTAGTAAGAATAGACAGGGAATGGGAAGAAGCTGCATTTTCAGGACTTACAGAAGACGAGAAGACACAGGCAAAACGACTGCTCCTTAAAATAACACAGAACAGTTACGAAACTGTTTACGAGAATGGTGATAAGAAATGGAAAGAGTTTCCCCTGAAAGACATGCAATAAATAGTCAAAATCAAAATTCAAAGCAAAAATATGAGCATTTAAAAATTATCGTGATATTATGTGCATCTATGCTGACTATTATGGGATCAGCTGCAGTTGCACCGGCACTGCCTGAAATGCTTGAATACTTTGCTGATGTGCCAAATGCAGGTCTGCTGGTATCCATGATAGTTACACTACCTGCACTTGGTATAATTATCAGTTCCCCTTTTATCGGTATCCTTGCTGACAGGTACAGCAGGAAGAAGATGCTCATGGCATCACTTGCCATATTCGCGCTTGTAGGTGTCACCGGTGCATTCCTCAATACACTCTACATGATACTTGCCTTCAGGACATTACTTGGGGTAGGTATCGCAGGAATGACAATATGTGCCACGGCACTTCTTGCCGATAACTATACTGGTGCCGAGCTGAAGAAAAAGATAGGACTTCAGGCAGCATGTATGGGTCTTGGGGCCGTGGTACTTGAAGTAGCAGGGGGCGCCCTTGCTGACATAAGCTGGCATGCACCTTATTACATCTACCTGATAGCACTGCTGATAATTCCGGGAGTGATGATCTCAATAGGTGAATCAAAAAACAGCAGCAATCATGACCACGGGAAGTTCGGAAATGTTATGGCAAAGAAGCAGATGCCCCTTAGAAGTATAGCTCTCATCTACATTGCTACATTCATACTCATGGTGCTGTTCTTCTCCGTACCCACAAAGCTTCCGTTCGTTCTGAGCGACATGGGCATCTCATCAGCACTAGTGATTGGAGCTTTAATTTCAATTATCGGATTATTCGGCACAGTCGGAGGGCTGGCACACATAAGAGTATCAAGGTACCTGTCCGAGATAAATACGAATTTCGTCTCCTTTCTGGTATTTGGGGGAGGTATCTTTATCCTTTCCATAGCCCCGGATATTCGCACACTGATAATTGGATTGATAATAGGTGGCATTGGTTTTGGAGTCATAAACGCCACCAACATGAGCTGGCTTGGCAGGATCGCTCCGGAACACTCACGCGGCAGGATATTTTCCGGATTCACAACCGTACTCTTCCTCGGACAACTTGTCAGCCCTATAGTTATTCAGCCCATACTCAAAACAGGTACACTCTACGATGCCTATGCATTCCTGGGAATTGCCGGAATCGTGCTGGGTCTTATCTTTGGCGTGGTCAGTAGCATGAAAATCATCGAGCCTCCAGTCATAATTGCTGAACATCCTGTCAGAGTGGAATCAAGAGAATAAATGCCAGACGGAATTCAGAGAACTATCTGCTGAACAATGAAAGTTAATTAAACCACACTTACCATCACTCGTGTAAGAGAAAGAGAGTTGATGACCTCATGGTCATCAATGTATTATTTTTAGCCGAAATCAAAACAGTCGTGTGCCTTTCGGCACACGACTTCACTTCTCAACAACTTTCTTATACAATCTCGCCTGGAAGCCATGGTACTTCGCGTAGCCTTCTGCGTCTTTCTGGTTGATGGTGGCGCTGTCGAAGGATACCATGTCCTCGGAGTAGAGGGCGCAGGGGGAGCCGCGGGCCAAGATCATGACGCTGCCTTTGTAGAGTTTGACTGTGACGGTTCCTGTGACACGTTCCTGGGTCTTGTCTATGAAGGCGTTCAGGTCGTGGTAGAGGGGCTCGTCAACAAGGCCGGAGTATGCAAGCTCGGACCACTGCTCGTCAACCATTTTCTTGAACTTGAGCTCGGCGCGGCTTAAGACCAGCTTTTCCAGATCCTTGTGGGCTGTGAGCAGCACTGTGGCTGCGGGGTGCTCGTAGTTCTCACGGGCTTTAAGACCAAGCACGCGATCCTCGATCATGTCCGTGCGGCCGACACCGTGGGAGCCTGCTATCTTGTTGAGCTTCACGATGAGATCCACGCCGCCCATCTTCGTTCCGTCAAGAGAGACGGGGACACCTTTCTCGAAACCAATCACCAGGGTCTGTGCATCCGGTGCGTTTGCCGGGGAAACCGTCCACTGGTAGATCTCCTCAGGGGGGATGAAGGCAGGGTCTTCCAGCTTACCGCCCTCGATACTGCGGCTCCATATGTTCTCGTCAACGCTCCATGGCTTTGCGGTCGTGACAGTCACGGGGATGCCGTGCTTCTTTGCATACTCTATTTCCCACTCACGGGTGAGGTTCATATCTCTCATGGGTGCGACAACGTCCAGGTCGGTGAGCCTGAAAACAGCCTCGAACCTGAGCTGGTCATTACCCTTGCCGGTGCAACCATGTGCCAGTGCAACAGCATTTTCCTTCCGGGCGATCTCAACGACCTTCCTGGCAATAAGCGGGCGGGCGATAGAAGTTCCCATCACATATCCCTCATAGTCGCCATTGGCCTTGATCAGGGGGAAGATGTAATCCTGCACGAACTCATCACGTGCATCAATTGTGAAGTGCTTGTTGCTGATCTTCTGCGCTTTCTCTTCGGCCTGCTTCACATCTTCTTCCGGCTGGCCCACGTTCACAGCTACAGTAATGACCTCATCGTAGCCGTATTCCTCTTTAAGCAGCGGGATACACACGGATGTGTCAAGCCCGCCCGAATAAGCAAGTACTACTTTCTTTGACATATTATCTGGTCCTGAAATTCATTAAGAGCTAGCCATCATTTAACTATCTCTTTATGGTATTCATTGATTGATTTTACAGTCCCCTCGCCCAATTTCATCGAAGTTATCGCGGAGGCTGCTGCAAGTGCTGCCTGGATGGTCGTGATATAGGGTACCTTGAAGTCCACAGCCGCACGGCGTATCCTGGAACCGTCCTTACGCGCCTGCTTGTTAGTCGGCGTATTTATAACAAGAGCAACCTCGTCCCTGCGCATCATATCAATGACATTGGGGCTGCCGTCATGAACTTTCTTGACAATTCCCATCTCTATGCCATGCTGCTCAAGGAACTCGGCAGTGCCTTTGGTACCGACCAGATCGATCCCTGCAACCTTGAGCTTGCGTGCAACTTCCAGCAATTGTTCTTCATCCACATTCCTTATGGACATGAACACCTTGCCATTAAGAGGCAGTATGTTATCAGCGCTGAGCTGGGCCTTGAAGAAAGCACGCCCGTAATCATAGTCAATGCCCATTACCTCTCCGGTACTCTTCATCTCCGGCCCGAGCACAGGATCGGCACCTGGTAGTTTATCAAATGGTAAAAGTACTTCTTTTACAGCAACATGTTTTATCTTTGGCTCTCTCTCCAGGTTGTATCCGAGTTCCTTCAGGCTTTTGCCAATTATCACCTGTGCAGCTATCTTTGCCAGCGGTAGTCCTACAGCCTTGGATACGAAAGGTATTGTCCTGCTTGAGCGCGGATTAGCCTCAAGAATATAGACAACGTCTCCCTTTTTGGCCATCTGGAGGTTTACCAGGCCTTTCACATTCAGTGCAAGTGCTATCTTGCGTGTATAGTCGCGCACAATTTCCAGCGTTTCCTCGGAAAGGGACTGCGGTGGGATAACACATGCGGAATCACCTGAGTGGACACCTGCTTCTTCGATGTGTTCCATAATGGCACCAATAAGTACGTCTTTGCCATCACACACGGCGTCGACATCTATTTCCACCGCACTCTCAAGGAAATCGTCAATGAGTACCGGATGTTCAGGAGACACCTTTACAGCTTCGCGCATGTAGCGCTCCAGGTCATTCGTGTCATAGATTATTTCCATGGCCCTGCCACCCAGTACGTAGGAAGGCCTGACAAGTACAGGATAACCGATTCGTGTAGCGATCTCGACCGCCTGGGCCTGTGACTTTGCATAACCTGCATCCGGCTGCCTGATGTCCAGTTGCTGCATCAGATGGTTAAATTTCTCACGGTCCTCAGCTACGTCTATGTCTGTAGGAGAAGTACCGAGTATAATGGTATTGAGGTCCTCACGCCTCTTAAGCTCCTTCTCAAGCGGCATTGCAAGATTGATGGATGTCTGGCCGCCAAACTGGACAAGCACACCGTAGGGCTTTTCTTTTTCAATTACATTCATCACATCTTCAAGAGTAAGCGGCTCAAAGAACAGCTTGTCGGAAGTATCGTAGTCAGTAGAAACAGTTTCAGGATTATTATTAATGATCTGGGCCTCTATGCCCTGTTCCCTTATTGCCGTTACTGCGTGCACAGTACAGTAATCGAACTCTATACCCTGACCTATCCTTATGGGTCCCGAGCCCAGTATAATTATTTTCTTACGGTCAGTGGGCTGCGATTCACACATAGTCTCATAGCAGGAGTAATAATATGGAGTTGCAGCTGCAAATTCCGCAGAGCATGTATCTACCATCTTGTAGGTAGTGGTTATTCCTGCTTCCCGTCTCAGGTCGTTGATCTCTTCTCTGGTCCTGCCGGTATGATTTGCGATCTTGGAGTCAGTGAAACCCATACGCTTGCTGCGCCGTAGAAGATCTAAGGACAGTTCGCCTGACTTTGCATTCTCATGCAGGGCATTTTCCATGTCCACTATGTTCCTGATCTTCTTGATGAAGAAAACATCTATTCCTGTCAGATGGGAAACCTCTCCGACGGTGAACCCGTTTCGAAGAGCATAGTAAATAACGAATAGCCTTTCACTGGTAGGGGTCTGTAGCAGGGTCCTGACCTCGCTGCTGCTCCATTCATCGGAACCAAGATCCATCTTGATATCGAGGGAACGGATAGCTTTCTGCAGGGACTCTTCTATTGTACGACCGATAGCCATTACTTCGCCGGTGCTCTTCATCGCAGTTGTCAGCGTTTTGTCTGCGTTGACGAACTTATCGAAAGGCCACCTGGGTATCTTGGTAACAACGTAGTCAATGGTCGGCTCAAAAGAAGCCGGTGTCTGTTTTGTAACGTTGTTGAGTATCTCGTCAAGCTTCATACCAAGTGCGATCTTTGCTGTAACTCTGGCTATCGGGTAGCCGGTTGCTTTTGAGGCAAGTGCGGATGAGCGGGAGACACGGGGATTGACTTCGACTATCCTGTAGTCGCCATCCTTGAGGGCGAACTGGATATTACAGCCCCCTTCAATAGCAAAAGTGCGTATGATCTTGATAGCTGCAGTCCTGAGCATCTGGTGCTCCTGGTCATTGAGGGTCTGTGAAGGTGTTACCACAATGGACTCGCCTGTGTGGACTCCCATGGGATCCAGGTTCTCCATATTACAAATGACTATGCAGGTGTCATTTGCATCACGCATGACCTCATACTCGAACTCTTTCCATCCGAGTACGCTTTCCTCTATAAGCACCTGGTGGATCCGGCTGCGCCTGAGTCCCCTCTCACATATCTCAAGGAGTTCCTCCCGGGTATGGGCAATACCGCCGCCTGCGCCTCCAAGGGTATATGCGGGACGGATGATGAGTGGAAGTCCAAGTTCATCAATGACTTCCTCGGCTTCTTTCAGGGATGACACGGCCCTGCTGCGCGGGACCTTTTCTCCTATCCTCTGCATGGTCTGCTTGAACAGCTCACGATCCTCTGTGTTCTTTATAGCATCAAGGGATGTGCCCAGTAATTTCACCCCATACTTTTCCAGGATGCCATGCTCTGCAAGTTCACTGGTCAGATTAAGTCCGGTCTGCCCACCGATACCCGCAATGATACCGTCAGGCCTTTCCTTCTCGATTATCTTCTCAATGGACCTGTAGTCAAGAGGCTCGATGTAAACGGCATCGGCCATCTCGGGATCTGTCATGATGGTTGCCGGGTTAGAATTCACAAGCACGACCTTGATCCCTTCTTCCCTAAGGGACCTGCATGCCTGGCTGCCAGAGAAGTCAAACTCTGCCGCCTGGCCTATCATTATCGGCCCTGAGCCGATTAAAAGTACCTTTTTGATATCTTCACGTTTTGGCATCGTTTACTTCCTCCCTGCAAGTTTCAAAACCTTGTCAAAGAACGGCTTTTCGGTATCCATCGGGCCCGGATGTGCGTCAGGGTGATATTGCACGCTGAACATATCGAGATATTTGTGGGATATTCCCTCAACGGTCTTGTCGTTCGCGTTAACCTGGGTCACCTGGACATCTGCCTGCTCAAATGAGTTTGGATCCACCGCAAAACCATGGTTCTGGGATGTGATGTGCACTATGCCTGTTTCGAAGTCCTTTACCGGCTGGTTCGCACCCCTGTGACCGAACTTCAGCTTGTAGGTATCTCCGCCAAGTGCCAGGGATATGATCTGGTGCCCCAGGCAGATACCAACTATTGGTAATTCGCCTGCAAGCTCTTTAACGGCTTTGATCCCGCCGGTCGCTGCCTGCGGGTCTCCGGGACCGTTGGAAAGGAAAAGCATATCAGGCTCATACGAACTGATCTGCGAAGGTGATGTGCTCGCCGGTACTACCGTGACATCCATGCCACGGGCCAGCAGGCTTTTTTCTATGCTCAGTTTCCTTCCGAAATCCATGAGCACTACATTTACCGGGTTATTGGGATCACGCAAAGGACTTTCTATCCTGAAAGGCTGTGGACAGGTAACTTTTGATATAAGGTCAAGCTCTGAGATATTTGGCAGTTCCCTGGCAAGCCTTACAGCTTCTTCACCATCATCGCTGCCATTTATAAGAGCTGAGCGCATTGTACCATATTCACGGCTCTTGATAGTGAGCATACGTGTATCCACGCCGGAGATGCCGGGTTTTCCCGCATCTTCCATTAACTTGAAGATCGTCTTCTTCGAAAGGTAATGGGACGGCTCCAGGCACTCTTCCCTTATAACAAGGCCCTCTGCCTTGACGCCGTCTGACTCAAAACAGCTTTCGCTGACACCGTAATTACCAATTAGTGGATAAGTGAACATGAGGATCTGACCCTTATATGACGGATCGGTCAAAGCCTCCTCATAACCTGTATATTGAGTGGTGAAAACAAGTTCCCCGGTAACGATACCTTCGGCACCGAACCCGGTGCCTTTAATAATTGTCCCATCTTCTAAGCCTAGTACTGCATTCATTGTAAGAACCTGCGTCTACATGTAAGGAATAGGCTATAAGTATTGCGATGGAATTACATGAGTAGCCATCATAATCTAAAAAAGTGAAGGAATTACCTTATCTTTCTAATGAATGAATACACTATACCCGATACTATAACAAAAGATATTAATAAGACTGATACTATAAACTTTTTAGGTTCATCTGTTGCAAAGGCTCTGACATTGTTTATATGAGGATTGATTTCTGCATAATTCTCTTTTTCCATATATTCTACAGTGGAAACCTGTTCTGATTGCTCGATCCTGAGCTTTAATACCCATAGATTGTATGCATCAACTTCATTAGTAGATACGTAAGCGATATGATGGCCATCAGGACTCCACACAGGCGCTCTCTCGCTTGACTTGTCCATTGTGAGCTTTTTCATTCCCGTACCATCTACGCGCATGATCCACAGATCATAGCTGCCATCCCTGTCGGATGAAAATACAATCATATCGCCTTCCGGGCTGTATGCAGGCTCTATATTGTCGAATTCATCCTCATTCAGGCGAGTTGCTTTGACCGCATCCGGCTCCTTGGTGTATATGTCACCCTCAAGGGAATATAGCAGCCTGCTTCCATCCGGGCTCCAGGATGGGGAGTTCTCGTCACCCTTGTCATCGGTGATCTGCACGCTTTTCTTGCTGCTGATATCCATTACCCATATATCATAGTTCCCGGAAATTCTGGAAATGTAAGCCAGACTGCGACCGTCGGGGCTCACCACGGGGCTCCTTGAATCGGATGTTCCGGTCAGTTTCATATTATCGCTTCCATCAGCATTCATCACATGCAGGCTTATATAACGTGCTGAGTATGCAGTCCTGCTTTCAGTGGCGTAATATATCTTAGTGCCATCATGATTGAATACCGGGTCTCCAGACCATGCAAGAGTGTCATAGAGTTTTTTTGTGCCCGAACCGTCCGCATTCATAACCCATATTCCCTGGTTATATGCATATGTCAACTTCTTGCCATCCGGGCTCCACGATGGATGATTATACCCTTTACCATCTGTCAGCCTGATGTCCTCGTCTACAATAATGGCTCCTGCTCCGCATGCAAGTGGTAGCAACAACAATAACGCCAGAAATATGAACAAAATATCCAGACAATATCTTGTTTTAGTAAAAGATGAATGCATCTGCATTAAAATATATTAAGTGGATATATATATATTAATCTTTTGTTGTAGGGTTTCACTTAATATCTTGCCATCTACCTTGCCTCTGAACTCAGCCATTACCACACCCATCAACGGCCCGACTGCAGCAGGTCCTTTTTCCCTGACAAAGCTACTACGATCCTCTATTATCTGGTCTATGAACTTCTCGACGAGAGTGATGTCCATTCCTCCAATTCCAAGCTGTGAAGCCGCATCTTCAGCGCTAAGGCCAGGTTCCCTGGCAATCGCTCTTAATATACTATCTATGGCCTCCTTAGATATCCCGCCGTCAGCTACCAGACTAAATACATCCAGGAAATGACAGTCTTCCAGCTTGTCTACCTCTACACCGTCACGCCTGAGTTCCGGAAGCATCCCTGTTAGTGTTCTAACTACAAGAGTGGCAGTGACAATGGTATTGCCTTCAAAGCGCTGCATCAGTTCCTCGAACAGAGGCAGGTGAGAGGAATAAACTATCTTCTCGGACAGTTCCCTGTGAAGGCCGTAATCCGACTCAAAACGCTTTGCACGCTCGGTCAGGATTTCTGGTATTTCTATGGATCCAAAATAAGCTGGTGAGATTTCCACTTGCGGGACATCAGTCTCGGGATACATCCTTGCAGCCCCCGGGAGCGGCCGCAGGTAGGAACTATTCCCGTCCGGTAGCGCACGGCGGGTTTCTTCCGGCACTCCTTCAAGGGTTTCCCTTGCCCTGATAATTACACTTTCCATGGCGCCTCTTGCGCGCACTTCAAGATCAGCCACCATCACAACAGCATCATTCTCAGTTGCACCGACAGCGCGGCGCAGCATATTAACCTCTTCGGCTGTTATGCCGTAATTGGGAAGCTCATCAGTGTGAAAGATGCCGCCAACGCCCGAGGTCTTGGCCCGGTCAGAGAACTCTGTCCCGATGCGCCTTCCGGGCTGCACTTCCCTGCCAGTGAAGCCGGCAAAGCCCGGCAGCAGGACTGCAAGCACTTTCCCCTTTTTCAGTGCATTCAGGAGAACCTTGGACTTCGTACCCCTGAAAACATCAGTAACATCGAAAACAGTATCACATACAGAAGCCCCTCTTGCGAGGAGTTCATCTCTGATGGCGAGCAGGCTGACCTGCCGTTGTACTTCGCGCTCGACGATCGTCTCTATCATATCCAGTGCCTGCACACCTTTAAGCTCAACACGGGCACCTTTTGCTATAGATATGTTGACATCCTGGCGTATGGTACCCAGACCACGCTTGACCTTTCCTGTGGAGCGCAGCAGCATCCCTATCTGCTGTGCAGTTTCCTTTGCGTGGGCAGGAGAGATTATATCCGGCTCCGTGCCTATTTCTACCAGCGGGATGCCAAGACGGTCAAGTGAGTAAATAATGGAATCACCCTTATCCTCTATCTTCTGGCATGCCTCCTCCTCAAGGCAAAGCACACCGACACCTACAGGCCCTACGGATGTATCAATAATACCATCCTTTGCCAGGAAGGCTGTCCGCTGGAAACCAGAAGTATTGGAACCATCCACCACTATCTTGCGCATAACATGCACCTGATCCACCGGCCTCATACGCAGGAGCTTGGTGATGCAAAGCGCAATGTCAAGAGTCTCCTTGTTTATCTCTGTTGGCGGCTCATCATCATTCTCAACCAGGCAGGTGGTGTCATACCCTTTGTATATATATTTGCGCTTCAGTTTGGATTGTTCAAGAGCTGCCCTGTCAGTCTCACCCATCTCACTTTCTGTGGGGCGTAAGTAACGGAAGAATTCATAAGTTGATTCACCAAGGTCCCTTATAAGAGTGGGGCATCTGCAAAATAGCTTCTGTTTTGAATCAAGTTGCTGATGGATCTCAAGACCGCATTTCAGACCCAGTCCGGCATAATCGAATTTATCGCTCATGAATTATCTCACCAAATGATTTTCGCATACAAGTCGGTTCATTCATCCAACAGCCTCAGAATGTATAAAGGTATTGTTCATCGACATGATTTTCAAAAGTCCGCGTATAAAGCCTGAACAAGAATAATCGAAAGGTTTATCATATACAATCATTTACAATCCATAGGTTATTCTGCTATGTACAAAGGTAGCGATAATTATTGCACTTATAGTATCAGTATCAATTCCTCACTACATGCATCAGTAGGCAGATGCATTAAAGGGGCCGGAGCATGGTGATATTTAGTGTAAATCTCCATAAGCCCTGCAAGTTGTTTTGCTCAGTTGGGCCATAGTGTCCTCACATAATATGTTCTAAAGTGAAGAATTATAAGAATCATTCATGATAGATGCGAAGCGTTTATAAGGGATAATCATGTACAATATCTTGTTGAAAGACTAATTATTAATCATTATGGATAGGAGTTTGCAAGATGTCATCAAATATCGAACGCTGCTACCAATGTGGTCAATGCACAGCCGCCTGCCCTATGGCTGAGCAGGAACAGGCCTACAAGATCCGCAGATTCCTGCAGATGGAAAAGCTTGGCCTCAAAAGTGAGGAGCCAATGGACATTCCATTCATATTTTACTGCACGACCTGCTACAAGTGTCAGGATAACTGTCCACAGGGCGTAAAGATAGTTGATGGACTGCTCAGTATCAGGGAAGCTGCAGTTCGTGATGGCAATATACTGCCTGCTCACAGGAAGATCGGGCAGATGCTGATGGATAGCGGTCACGCAGTTCCAGGTAATGAGGATGGGAAAAAGAGGCGTCTGCAACTGGGCCTCGATGAAATGCCACCAACAGTTGCAAGTTCTGAAAAACAACTCAACGATATAAAGATACTGTTGAATCTATCCGGTTTTGACCAGATAGTTGCTGAGGAGAAGGCATGAGAGAACTCTCCTTATTCCTGGGCTGTGTAGCTCCTAACAGATACCCGGGAATAGAAGTTGCTGCCAAGAAAGTATTCTCAACACTGGGTGTAGATCTCGCTGACCTTGACGGTGCTTCATGCTGTCCCGCGCCGGGAGTATTCCGGTCTCTTGACAAGCTCACCTGGCTTACACTGGCCTCAAGGAATATCACACTATCCGAAAAAAAGAGCGATGACATCCTTACTATCTGCAATGGCTGTTTCAGCACGCTTAAAGATGCCAACGACATGCTCAAAGAAGATCCTGCTTTGAAAAAAGATGTCAACTCAAAGCTTGCAGAGATCGGACATGAATTCAGAGGCACTCAGGATGTAAGGCATGTTGTGGAATATCTCTATCAGGAGATAGGAGTCGACAAGGTAAGGGAAGCTGTTACAAAGCCCCTGCACCTCAGAGTCGCTGTACATTACGGCTGCCATCTTATTCACCCTCTAAAGGATTCAAAGCTCGGGCTCGCCGGCAAACCTACGTTCTTTGATGAACTTGTAGAAGCAACCGGGGCCACCAGTGTTGATTATGAAGATAAAATGAGCTGTTGCGGTGCCGGCGGAGGAGCCAGGACTGCAATCCTTGATGCGACCCTGAAAATAGCAAACAAGAAACTTGAGCACATGACTGAGGCAGGTGCCGATTGTATCGTTGACGCATGCCCATTCTGTCACCTTCAGTTCGATGCGGGGCAGGCAGAGATCAACCAGAAGTTCGCAAAGAACTATAACCTGCCGGTTTTGCATTATACGCAGCTCCTTGGACTTGCCATGGGCTTTTCACCCGAAGAGCTGGGAATAGCAATGAACACGGTGGATACTTCCAGGTTCATCGAAAAGGTAAAGATGGATACCTCCGGGAACGAAGTGTGCACTATCGTGTGATATTGCAGGTACACGTTGCTTTTCGAACTGGTATATTTTCAATTCAAAATATTCTTAACTCATAGAGATATCTACAAAAACATAGCCTTGTGCCGGTAAACATGCTTTATGTGATTACCCAGGTTATGCTATCGGATCAGCCCGGAGAAGAAATATGGTCAAAGAAGTATCGGTCAAAGAAATTGAAACAGCAGACACTCCCAGAATAGGGGTTTTTGTATGCGAGTGCGGCGTGAATATAGGTGGTGTTGTGAACTGCCGGGCTGTGGCGGATTATGCTTCCACATTGCCCAATGTGGCCACCTCCGTGGTCAACAAGTACGCATGTAGCGATGCAGGGCAGTCGGAGATAAAACAGGCTATAAAGGACCATGATCTTAACCGTGTTCTTGTGGCCTCATGTACGCCCAAGACACATGAACCCATCTTCAGGGCATGTGTGGAGGAAGGCGGCCTGAACCCTTACCTGTTTGAATTTGTCAACATAAGGGAACATTGCAGCTGGATTCATATGCAGGACAAGGAGAATGCCACAAAGAAGGCGAGTGAGCTGGTGCGCATGGGCATTTCCAGGGCGCGGCTCCTCGAACCTCTCCAGTCCACCGAGGTTCCTGTCACGAACAAGGCACTTGTTATCGGAGCAGGTGTTGCAGGTATGCAGGCAGCCCTGGATATTGCCGATATGGGTTACAAGGTCTACTTGGTTGAAAAGAATCCATCTATCGGCGGCAAAATGGCACAGCTTGACAAGACCTTTCCCACAAATGATTGCAGTATATGCATACTTGGCCCGAAGATGGTGGAAGTTTCAAGGAACAGAAATATCCAGCTTATGACCTATTCCGAAGTGGAGGAAGTGGAAGGCTACGTAGGTAACTTCAGGGCGAGGGTCAGGCACAAGTCCCGTTTTGTCGATGTCACTACCTGCACTGGCTGTGGCTCATGTGTTCAGAAATGTCCGATAGAGGTACCAGACTTTGAATTCAATGAAGGTATAGGCACCCGCAAAGCCATCTATGTACCATTCCCCCAGGCAGTACCACTCCGGGCCGTTGTGGACAGGTCAGTCTGCATAGACTGCGGTGCCTGCATCAAAGCCTGTGAGAGCCATTCTATCAATATGGAGCAGGAGGAAACATTCTCCGATCTGGAAGTAGGTGTGATAGTCGTAACCACCGGATACGATATATATGACCCGGAGCCAACAAATGACTTCGGGTATGGGATATATGATAATGTTATCACCGGGATGGAGCTTGAGCGCCTGCTCAACGCCAGCGGACCTACAATGGGCAAGCTGGTGAGGCCCAGTGACGTCAGGCCTCCAAAGCGCGTAGGCTTTATCCAGTGCGTAGGCAGCAGGGACAAGAAGCGTAACAGGTATTGTTCCGGATTCTGTTGCATGTATGCATTGAAGGACGCCCAGCTTATAAAAGAAAAATATCCTGATTCTGAAGTATATATCATGTACATGGATATCCGGGCACCTTTCAGGAACTATGAAGAGTTCTATGACCGGGCCAGGGACATGGGTATCAAGTTCATCCGCGGAAAGCCCGGGAAGGTGAGCAAGGATACGGATAACAGTGTCATTGTCCGCGTTGAGGACACGCTGACGAACAATATTTACAATCTTGAGCTCGACCTGCTCGTGCTCAGTGTGGGAGCCGTGGCAAGTGAAAGTTCTGAGCGTGTCAGGCAGTTGCTTAAGGTTAGCAGGGCAGCCGACGGATTTATGATGGAAGCACATCCCAAGCTAAAACCCGTTGACACAACACTTGACGGTATATTCATAGGCGGTGTGACCCAGGGACCTAAGGACATACCTTACTCAGTATCCCAGGGAAGTGCCTGTGCCGCCCGTGCAACGCGATATCTTGCCCAGGGTAAGGCAACCACTGAAGGCATCACTGTGGAAGTTGATGAGGATATCTGCGTCGGGTGCGGAATATGTGTGCCTATGTGTCCCTTCCAGGCGTTGTCGCTCGCAGATGGAAAATTGGCAATAATCAAGGCACTTTGCAAGGGGTGCGGAACCTGCGCCGTGGCATGCCCCACGGGAGCGCTGCAGCAGAGCCATTTCAAGAACCAGCAGCTGCTTGCCCAGGTCAGGAGTGTTTTCACATTTGAGGGAGAATAAAAATGGCAGAAACTGAATGGGAACCAAAGATAGTGGCTTTCTGCTGCAACTGGTGCAGCTACGGAGGCGCGGATACGGCAGGCATGGGAAGGTTCCAGCAACCCTCTTCCCTGAGGATCATCAGGGTGATGTGTTCGGGACGTATTGACCCGATGCATGTTTTCAATGCTTTTCTTGAAGGAGCTGATGCCGTACTTGTGACCGGGTGTCACCTTGGAGACTGCCACTATGTTAACGGCAACTACAAAGCCCAGGTCAGATACCAGTTCCTCGAAGAGATGGTCAGGGAGCTTGGACTTGAGCCTGAAAGACTCCAGCTCAACTGGATAAGCGCCAGTGAAGGAGAAAAGTTCGCGAATTTCATAAGGGATGTCACTGCGCAGATAAAGCAACTGGGCCCGAGCCCTCTGAAGCCTGAAGGAGTGAACTAGATGGTTGAAATTGGAGACAAACTGCTTGGCTATGCTACTAACCCGGATGTCCGCAACAGGGGCGCATCAGGAGGACTTGTCACTGCCGTACTGGCTGCAGCTCTTGAAAAAGGAATGGTTGAGGGCGTGGTCGTGCTAAAACGTATAGATGAATATGAAGCGATCCCGGTTATCACAGATGATGTACAGGAGGTACTTGCTTCCGGAGGCAGTATGCATGCAGTGCCCGTGAACCTGGCTAAGTATGCAGTTGGCAGGAAGATAGCCATGCCCGGCAAACCCTGTGATGTCAGGGGTGTCATCGAACAGGCTAAACGCAACGGAGTTGAACTCGAGGATACCTATATAGTGGGACTCAACTGCGGAGGAGCTATGCATCCGGTGGTCACCAGGGAGATGCTCATCAGGATGTATGAGATAGATCCGGAAGATGTGGTTGGTGAGGAGATCGAGAAGGGCAAGCTCATTTTCAAAACAAAGGATGGAGAAGAGAAGGCCATATCCATTGATGAGCTCGAGGAAGCCGGATACGGAAGACGTGAGAACTGCCGCTACTGTACAATTAAGATACCAACGAATGCCGATCTGGCATGTGGTAACTGGGGTGTGATCGGGGAGCTGGCCGGAAGTGCCACCTTCTGCGAAGTAATGAACGAGAAGGGCAAGCGCCTTCTTGATAATGCTATTGAGGCCGGGTTTATTGAGGTGCAGCCTGCTGATGAAAAATCCATAGCTATCCGGGAAAAGGTTAACAAAACTATGCTTAAGCTCGGAGATGAATGGAAAGGAAGGCTCCTTACTGAGATCCCTGACCAGGAGCGTCTTGCTTACTATATAGAGCAGTTCGCAGACTGTATCGATTGTGGCGCCTGCAGGGAAGTCTGTCCTGTATGCACGTGCGGTGAAGACTCAAAGTGCACCATGTTCCACAGTCTCGCGGATAATTATAAGATGAGCATGTACCACATGGTGCGCCTTCTCCATTTATCTGACAGCTGTATCGGATGTGGACAGTGTTCTGATATCTGTCCAGTAGATATTCCTGTCACAACTATCTTCAGGCGCTTTGCAGACCCTGCCCAGAAGAAGCGGGATTATTCGCCTGGCATGGATCTCCAGAGACCGCCCTTCCTGGAGTTGATGTTGAAATGAAGGAAACTATCTACCAGACTGTGTGCCCCGGCTGTGGCATTGGCTGCGGCCTCTACATCAGGGAAAATGGTAATGGCTCCGTAAGCATCGACTTTTTGAAGAGTAGCCCGGTGAACCTGGGAAAACTCTGCAGATTCGGAATGAAGCTGCCTCATTACTACTCCGACCCTTCCTCAGGCAAAGTTGAAGGCTTGGTATCCGGCGCTGAAGAAGCTGTCAAGGCAGCGGCTTCAAGGCTTAAGAATGCCGGGAAAATTGCCATGCTCTCTGCAGGCAACACTACCTGCGAAGAGCACATAGCATTCACAAGGATAGCAGAGACCCTGGGTACTGTGGTACACACCGGCATTCCGGTCTACCCGGAACTTCCTTCAGAGTGCCACCCCCATCTCGAAGGCATGCCATTGGCTGAAATAGAGAATGCGGAGAAGATTGTACTATTCATAGATCCCTATGTGCAATATCCACTGCTTGTCAGGAGACTGCTGATTGCCAGGCGAAACGGTGCACACATCATATCAGCAGGCACAAAAGAACTGCATCTTGCGCATGAGAACAGGGACCTCTCACCGGAACAGTACGCAGGACTGGAACTTGACAGTAACTCGGTCATTATTGCTGATGTGCATCCGCACACAGATTCCTGTCATACGAAGCAGCTGCTCAACCTTGCACTTGAGACCGGAGCAAGGATACACTTTATGAAACCTTTCATAAACAGCGAAGGCGCCAACAGGCTCGCAAGGGACAAGACCGGAATGATGGGTATCTCACATATCATGGATGAGATTGAAAAAGGGGACATCAAGACCCTCTTCCTGCTTGATAGCGACCCTATTGAGCTGATGCCGGATTCTGACAGGACAGCAAATGCGCTGAGTAAACTTGACAATCTTATCGTGATAAGCTCAAGGGACAGCCCCGTCACTGAAATTGCAAATGTGGTGATAGCCACTGAATCTCTATATCGCAAAAGAGGCACCTTCATCAACGCCGAAGGGAAACTCCGGGAGAACAGCGGGCAGGAGGTTACCGGCATAGATGCAATGTCCCTGCTGAGCAGAGAACTGGGGTCAGAAGGCTTTGAGTACAGGCAGCTGCACGGACATCTGCATGAAAAGATGATAGAGACCCTGGCTAATGAGAACAGGAAGCCTGAGTATGGAATAATGGAATGTGCCCCTGTACAGCACAATGGTGCCTGCACATTGAAATACCTGTTTAATCCCTTCATGTGGGCCAACCAGCCAGATGATAATGATTTCGTGCTCCTTAACATGAATATGGTCAGGAGTCTGAAACTCAGGAAAGGTGGCATGGTCAGGTTGGATTCAGAGAAAGGAAGCATGAAAATGCGGTATCGTGTGGAAAGGGTACCTGATGGCATGATTCTGACTGCCAGGAAACTGCAGGTAGCAACAGGAACGAACACAACTGTCAAAGTGGAGGGATGCTGATGATCGAACTTGATAAGGAGCAGCAGAAAGCCTTTGTCGATGAGATGATGGAATCTAACAAACTCAAGGGTGCATCCAAGAAAAGGCTCATTGTATTCCTGGCCGAACGCTATAACTGGGACAAACAGAAAGTCCAGCACAGGCTAAGGAGAGCGACGCTGGCCCAGAGATATGCGGAAAGCCACTGATATTAAGTTTGTTATATATATAATAGATATTAATATAAAAAAATTAAATTTATTACATCATTAAAAACTGAATAACATATATATCAATAAACCTATCTCTTTTCTATGGGGGAAATTACGACTGAAGAGTTATCTATGAATTTAGATAAATATAAATTAATTGATATAAGGTCCGTTGATGCTTATAACGGATGGAAAGAGGGCGGGGAAAAAAAAGGCGGACACATCAAAGGTGCGAAATCACTACCTTATAAATGGTCACACTATATTGACTGGATAGAAATTGTCAGAAATAAAAAGATCCTGCCGGAAGACCCTCTGCTTATTTATGGTTATGACAGGGACAAGACAGAGGAAGTTGCAAAGCAGTTTGAAAAGGTAGGATACTCTGATGTGACTGTTTTCAACTCATTTTTAGACTGGGCGGGAAAGGACCTGCCCATGGAACATCTTGAAAGGTACAGGCAACTGATCTCAGCCGACTGGCTTAACCAGCTGATCACAACAAACAATGCTCCTGAATATGACAATAATAAATTTGTGTTGTGTCACGCTCACTACAGGAATCCTTCGGATTATGATGAAGGTCACATTCCGGGTGCAATATCAATCGACACGAATTCCCTTGAGTCACCGGAGACCTGGAACCGCCGCTCGTCCGAAGAACTGAAAGAAGCACTGGAAAGTGCAGGAATATCACATGATACGACGGTTATCGTTTACGGAAGGTTCTCCTATCCGAAGAACGAGGATCCTTTTCCGGGAAGCAGCGCAGGTCATCTGGGTGCAATGCGATGTGCGTTCATTATGCTCTATGCAGGCGTAGAGGATGTCCGCACACTTAATGGCGGTCTTCAGTCGTGGCTTGATTCGGGATATGATATAACAAAAGAGCCTGCCAGAAGCAACAGGGTATCTTTTGGTATCGGTATTCCACAGAAACCGGAGATAGCTGTCGATCTCGGGGAGGCGAAAGAGATACTTTCCTCCCCTGACAAAAACCTGGTGTGCGTCAGAAGCTGGAGAGAATATATCGGAGAGGTAAGCGGTTATAATTATATTGAGAAAAAAGGCCGGATACCGGGAGCGGTGTTCGGGGATTGTGGCTCAGACGCTTACCATATGGAAAACTACAGGAACCTGGACCATACCATGCGCGAATACGGAGAGGTTGTGGAAAACTGGAAGAAGGTGGGGATCACTCCTGAAAAGCGCAACGCTTTCTACTGCGGGACCGGCTGGAGAGGCAGTGAAGCCTTCTTTAACGCGTGGCTTATGGGCTGGGATAGATCCGCAGTCTATGATGGCGGATGGTTTGAGTGGAGTAACAATGATTTACCTTTTGAGACGGGTGTGCCGGAAGAATGATCATAGAAGATTTCATGTCTGAGGTTGGAGAAACTTCGATCAGAGAAAAACTGGCAGCTTGCCTGAAGTCCAATCCTAAAACCCTTCCCTGTATGTTCTTCTACGATCAGGACGGCTCGGAACTGTTTGAGAAGATAACAAAACTTGAGGAATATTATCCTCCGAAGATCGAGATTCCGTTGCTCAGATCAACAGCCCGGAAATTTAACGGGGAGCTTAAGGACTGCGATATCGTAGAGCTTGGTAGCGGGGATTGTTCGAAGATTTCCGTGTTCCTTGATGAGGTTCCTGAAGAATCACGTCAGACCATAGTGTATTACCCAGTTGACGTTTCCAGAGAGGCTATAGAGAAATCCGGCCGCATTCTCCGGAAGAAATATCCTGAAATGGGACTTCATGGAATCAATGCTGATTTTCTTGAGCATATTGAAAATATCCGGGGGAAAAGAAAGAGGCTCTTCTGTTTCTTCGGGAGCACGATAGGTAATCTGACTGAAGCAAAAGCCATGGAGTTTCTTAAAAACCTGAACAGTGTAATGAATAAAAAAGACAGGCTTCTTCTTGGAATGGATATGGTGAAGGATATCGATGTGATCGAGAGAGCCTACAATGACAGTCAGGGAATCACTGCCAGATTCAATAAGAATATACTGAAGGTCACAAATAGCCATCTCGGAACGGATTTCAATCCTGATGATTTCGAGCATGTCGCTTTCTTCAATAAAGAATATTCCCGGATCGAGATGCACCTGAGAGCGAAAAGGGATCTGGAAGTAACAAGTGCTCTGCTGAAAGAGAGTGTAATCTTAAAAAAAGGCGAGACAATCCATACGGAAAACTCGCATAAATATACTCCAGGCCATATAAGGAAAATGGCAGATGCTGCAGGGCTTTTTCTGGAGAATATATATACGGATGAGAAAAAGTGGTTCTCTATTGCTGAAATGGTGAAAAGATGACAGATTTCAAGAAAGATTTCCCGATACTTGAAAAAGAGATATATGGAAAAAAACTGGTTTACCTTGATAACGCGGCAACGAGCCAGAAACCAGGCTGTGTGATTGATATTATCTCTGAGTTCTACAGGTCGGATAACAGCAATATACATCGTGGAGCACATTACCTTAGTGAGGTCTCAAGTGAAAAGTATGAGAAAGCAAGGGAAAAGGTCAGTGACTTCATAGGCGCCCGTGACCCGGCGGAAGTGACATTCACTGCCGGGGCAACCGATTCAATCAACCAGGTTGCATGCTCGCTTGAACCGATCCTGAAGGGAAACGAGGTTCTGATTACTGGTGTTGAGCACCACTCAAATATCGTACCATGGCAGCTTGCAGGAGCAAAACTCAGGTCAATCCCGATGGATGATGATTGTAATTTGCTGACGGATTCCATAGAGATCACGGATAAAACGAAACTGATAGCCATATCCCACGCCTCGAACGTCCTTGGTTCCGTTAATCCGATCAAAGAGATAACCAGGATAGCAAAAGAACACGATATCCCGGTCCTCGTGGATGCGGCCCAGTCGATACAGCATCTGCCAATTGATGTGAAGGATATAGATTGTGATTTCCTGGCATTCTCAGGCCATAAGATGTATGCAGCAACCGGAGTTGGCGTGCTCTACACAAGTGAGCGTTTCAGCGATATCGTGCCAGCAAGAGGCGGAGGAGGCATGGTTGACAAAGTAACCCTTGAAAGAACCACCTACCTGAATCCTCCTTTAAGGTACGAGGCAGGCACGCCTCACATCGCGGGTGCAATAAGTGTTGCTGCTGCGATTGATTACATGCAAAATATAGGCATGGATAAGATTCGAAAGCATGAGCATGATGTATATTCCTATGCAAGGGAAAAACTGCTGGAAACGGATGGTGTGAAAGTTTACGGGAACACTGAGAATATGTGCGGTTCCATCTCCTTCAATCTTGACAATATCCATCAGTACGACACAGGAATGATACTGGATAAGATGGGGATCGCTGTCAGGACAGGACATCACTGCGCCCAGCCGTTGATGAGATCCCTCGGAACTGAAGGCACCGTGCGTGCAAGTTTTGCATTGTACAATACTAAAGAAGATGCCGACATGCTGATTGAAGGCATCGAAAAAGTAAGGATGATGTATACATGAGGGATGCTGTCCAGGACGAGATCATAAAACGATTCGATGGCCTTGAATGGCTTGATAGATACAGTCTTCTTATATCCTTTGCCAAAGAGCTTAAGCCCATGGATGATAAGTTCAAGACCGAAGAGAACTCGATCAGCGGATGCCAGTCCAGGGTATGGATCAGGACTTATAGAGAGGACGGTAAAATGATCATCGATCTCGATAGTGATGCCATGATCACCAGGGGTATCATTTCTATTCTACTAAAGGTTGTGAACAACCGCTCCCCTCAGGACATTCTAAACCTCGACCTGTACTTTATCGAAAAGATTGGCTTGAAGTCGAATTTGTCTCCTGCAAGGGCTGATGGGCTGGCGTCGATCATCAGGAGGATAAGGGAAGTGGCTGAGAGGGGGATAAATTGAGACAATTCAAACACCTGCTAGTTGTGAAGATGGGAAGCTTGGTGAGTTTGAAAATATAATCTAAATCTACTTCAGAAAAAAGACATTATTCTTTTTCTCCGCCGGACTCACTGGCTTTCGCTTCCACACCTTTCCGATATTTAGCATTGCTAAGCATGGAACCTGCTTTTTCCAGGCGCTTTCTGGCAGCTTCCAGATGGGAAGGGTCAATATCCGGCATTTCCACCTCAACATGCTCACGGGGAAGCTCTTTCTCAACTTCAAGGGTCCTTGAAATGTCAGGATAATTCCGTTCTCCAGTCTTTATGGAATCGACTGCATCACGCCATTGGCCGGCCCATGGAGAGTCAGGGATGGCAGTATGGGATACTTCAGAGCGAGAAACCTTCATTACATCCTTTGGACAAGCATTGACACAGGCACCACAGTAGATGCAGTAGTCTTCTTTTATCGCAATGTTGTTTTTGCCGTCCTCCGGGACGTACCAGAGATGGGAAGGGCAGACATTGAAGCAGCCATGGCAGCCCTGAGGGTCGCACTTACTGATATTGGCATCTATAAGAGAGATCTCACCTTCAAAGGGCTTCTTAATATCGACGGCCTCATAAGGACATACCACCTGGCACCATGTGCACCTGGTACACTTGTCATCATCCACTACCAGTCTTCCTTCGATCTTCGGGGCCTCACCACACCTTTCTCCCTTTACACGTATTGCTTCCTCGGGACAGAGATCCTGGCAAAGTACGCAGTAATCGCATTTGTCCTCATCCACCAGCAAAAGCTCAAATGGTGACGGGTCATTGGGAGTCAGCTCTTTTTCGACGAGAAGGAAAGCATCACAGAACTGCGCGCAAAGGCCACAGAAATTGCACTTGTCCGTATCTATCTCTATCTCGCCTTCCACGTCTCCTCCTGACTTATCTTTGAGGGGCGCTATCTCTTCCTTTTTCTTAAAAGTAAACTCAACATCGATGGCATCTTCTGGACAGGCGGCCTTGCAGATTGCACAGGGAAGGCACTTGTCATTCATGCGGACATGTGCATCCAGTTCGGGGAAATTTTCATGTTCCGGAAAATCACCTTCTGAAGTAATCCTGAATGCGTCAACCGGGCAGAAGCTGGCACACATGGAGCAGAAGGTGCATTTATCCAGGTCCATCATCACCGGGGGCGCATCAAGCCCGGTAGCTATTTCTTTAATAGGCCCGAGCTCCAGTGCTTTTGTGGGGCAGAGCCCGACACATATGCCGCACCCGATACACCGTTTGTAATCGTAATCAAGGAGTTTTACGGACTTGTCAGTGATCAATCGATATCTGAAACAGGAGCCATCTATATCCATTTCCCTGGTCACTGCCAATGACCTGTCTCCGGAGGGATCGCTCATTGAGGACCCTCCTGCAGTTCCGAACCAATAGGACCTATCTTTTCCAGATATTCCACGAAACTTCGGATGGAGCCTGCAAACCTCTCGCCTTCGGCTGCGGATATCCACTCGACTCTGAGACGGCCTGAATCGATACCGATATCGCCGAGAACTTCCTGGAGTGCTTCCATCCTGTGCTTGGCATTGTAGTTCGCAAATATGTAATGGCATTCTCCCAGGCGGCACCCGGCAACAAGCACCCCGTCGGCCCCGCGCTCGAAAGCCTCAAGCACGAAGGCAGGGTCCACACGTCCGGCACAGGCGACCCTTATAATTCTGATATTGGTTGGATACTGTATCCTTGATGTACCTGCGAGGTCCGCGCATGTGTAACTGCACCAGTTGCACAGGAATGCGATTATGAGCGGGAACTCGGACTTGATCTCCGTAGCCGCCTGTATCTGTGCAATTATCTGTTCATCGGTACTGTTGTGCATGGTTATTGCGTCTGACGGGCAGGAAGCACTGCATGCACCACAGCCCATGCAGGATAACTCTTCCACTACAGCCTTGCGGTCAACCATGCTGATCTTGTTGAACTTACAAACATCAGCGCAGATGCCACATCCGATACACACATCGGCATTCACATGGGCACTGAGAGGGTCAGCTTCAAGCTCACCTTTTGAGAGAAGCTGCATTACCTTGGAAGCAGCAGCACTGCCCTGTGCTATGGAAACCTGTATCTCCTTAGGCCCGGAGGCACAGCCAGCTATGTAAATGCCCTTGACATGGGAATCAACAGGCTTCATCTTGGGATGGGCTATTGCAAAGAAGCGGTCCGGGCGCCTGGAAAGGTTGAACACCCGTGATATCCTGTCAGCATCAGGAACATTCTCCAGGCCCGTGGCAAGTACAACAAGGTCATACGGCTCTTCATGGATCTCGCCTGCCAGAGTGTCCTCGTAACGCAGATACAATCTGCCCGTGGCATCCGGCATTATCTCTGCAACCCTGCCCCTTGTGAAGTCTATGCCCATGGACTGGGTCCTTATATAATACTCCTCGTACATTTCTCCGGATGCGCGGATATCAATGTAATGGATGTTAATATCAATATCAGGATAGCGTTCCTTGAGTAGCTGGGCGTTCTTCATGCTGGCCATGCAGCAGACCCTGGAACAATATGGATTGCCGACCTTTTCGTCCCTTGAACCCACACACTGGATGAAGGCTACATTTTTGGGAACCTGCCCCGTGGACGGCACAACTACCTTTCCCCTGGTGGGGCCTGCAGCATTGAGCAAACGTTCTAGCTCCATGTTTGTGATCACATCTGGATACAGGCCATAACCATATTCCTGTTTGCGTTTGGCATCAAAGAGGCTGTATCCTGTGGCAAGTACAATGGCGCCTACAGTGAACTCAAGTGTTTCCTCCTTCTGTCCGTAGTCGATAGCATCCGCAGGACATGCCTGTTTGCACAGTCCGCAGCCAACGCAGTATTTGCTATCTATATAGACTACCTGTGGCACTGCCTGGGGGATAGGCATGTTGATGGCTTTCGTTTTCCCAAGTCCGCAGTCGAAGATGTTGGATATCTCCACAGGACATACGCGCCCGCATTCATCCACGCAGCCTTTGCACTTGTTCTCATCAATATACCTTGGCCTGCGCTTTACGGTCACATTGAAATTGCCCACGGACCCTGTGACCTCGCTGACCTGTGCCATTGTGATAAGATCGATATTCGGATGGTTGTGCACATCGGTCATCTTGGGCGCCAGCACACAGATAGAACAATCGTTTGTTGGAAATACCTCGTTGAGCAGGGCCATCTTGCCCCCGATCGTCGGCTCCTTCTCGACCATGATGACATGATAACCTGAGTCTGCAAGGGTCAGCGCAGCTTCGATGCCTGCCACCCCTCCCCCGATGACGAGAACATCCTTTGTAACAGGAACTTTCTTCATCTGCAGCGGGTCAAGCAGTTTCAGCCTGGCGACACCCATCCTGATAAGGTCGAAGGCCTTCTGTGTGGCCATCTGGGGTTCTTCCTGGTGCACCCATGAGCATTGCTCCCTGATGTTTGCCATCTCAAGCATGAAAGGGTTCAGCCCCGCTTTTGCAAGCACCCTCTTGAAGGTAGGCTCGTGCAGATGTGGTGAGCAAGCAGCCACAAGTATGCGGTCAAGCTTGTTCTCTCTTATGTCCTCTATTATAGCGTCCTGTCCTGAATCAGAGCACATGAACTGTATGTCCCTGACAACTGCAACATCATCTAAGCCGCTTGCTTTTTCCTGCAGGGAATTAACGTTAATAGTGTGGGCTATGTTCAGTCCGCAGTGACAGATATATACTCCGATACGCATTTTAGGGGCTCCCTTTTGCAGAAATGATGACCTTAGGAGAGATATAGTTTTGGATTTTTCTTTGATTACAAGGATAGAATCAATATCTTAACATTTTCAGATGAAAATCAAAACATTTAAGTTAGATTAACTAAATTTCGTATTACAAGGAAATATTGAATGATTTTAAAAAACAAAATATGGCGTGAGTTTATAGAGAACTTGCAGAAGGCAGATAATTTTCCAGATTCAGTAATCAAAGAACTGGAACAGCTTTTAGAAAACTCTCAAACTATTTCCGAACAAGAAATATCCAAAGCTATTAATAAGGTATTTGAAGATGGCTCTTAAGATTAAGAATATTAATATTCATGCTTTTAGAGGCATTCCTGAGCTTGAAATTCCACTTGAAGATAATAATTTATTAATATTAGGCGAAAACGGAACGGGAAAAAGTTCTATAATAGATGCAATTGAATTTTTTTTCACTGGAAAAGTATCTCACTTAGAAGGAACTCAAGGGTTATCATTAAGAGATCATGGACCACACATCAAATTTAACCCAAATGATGTAAAAGTCGAAATTACTTTTAACCCAGGTAACATAGTTCTTAATAGAACTTTTCAGAATGACTTCAATATAAATGAAGGTTTATTAGATTATTTTGAAACTACTCAGAGAGGTACTTTTATACTTCGAAGAGCACAACTTCTTGCTTTCATCATAAAAAAACCAGCTGAGCGATTTTCAGCAATAGCTGACATTCTTGGAATTGAATCATTAGACGAAATTGAGCTTTCAATGAAAAGAGTAAGAGATCAATTGCAAGGACATAAAGATACAAAAAACAAAGAAATTACTAAATTATATAAAGAGTTGTCTATTCTCTTTAATAAGAAAATAGATAGAAATGAAAATGTGGTTCCATTTTTAAATGAAATACTTACTAATAAAAATTGTTCACCTATACAATCAATACAGGAAATTGGGAAGCATGCAGAAGAAATGTTGAAAGGGCTAAAAGGAAAAAATATCGATAAAATTAATGTTTTGCATCAATTGAATAATGATTATTCAAACTTACCTGTGTTTGACTATTTAAATACTACTTTGGAGAAGTTTAATCAATCTCTTAAACCACTTCTTGACGAACAAGCCCAATTTAAACTTAAAACATTTGAATTACTTGATATTGGTAAAAGCATTATTAGTGAGAATAGTGAAGATACTTGTCCTTTATGTGAACAAACGATTGTAAAAAACACACTATTAGCAGAAATAGAAAAGCGCTTACATAATATCCAAAATCTTTCAGATTCAGCTTCAATAGCTAGATCATCATTGTCACAAATTGAATCTCAAATTGAACAACTTAATATAAAACTAAATATATTATTATTAAAGATTGAAAGATTGCCTGAAATGAATAGCTCTTATTCGAGATTAAAGATTCTAATTGATTCTTTAACACAATATAAAGTAAAACTTAATACTGCACTCGATTTAAAAAGTCTTCTGTCTACTGAAGAGTTCAATTTAATCCTTAATATGTATAAGGATACTATTGCTGAGAGTATTCAAGCTACCAATTCCTTACTTAAAATAACAGATTTATCAGCAGACGAAAAAAATGTACTATTTACAGTTAGATTTATGGAGAACGTAAAGTCCAAGTATGAAACATTATTACAAGCCCAAAAAGAAGAGATATTGACATCAAAAAAATTCGATATAGCAGATAAAGTGTATTTGACATTTTCACAAACCAAAAAAGAAAATATTCAAGAATTGTATTCGTTGATTCAAGCAGATATTAGCAAATACTACGTTTATCTTCATCCAGGAGATCCTCATGGAGATATACAGCTTAAGGTAACAAGGAGAGCAAGTACGGAACTCAAAATGAAGTGTTTTGGCCAAGATCATGTCCATCCTAAAGCACTAACAAGTGAAGGCCATTTAGATTCATTAGGATTATGTATATTTCTATCCTTTGCTAAAAAGTTTAATGAGGGGTGCTCACTTTTAATATTAGATGATATAGTCACAACAATCGACTCAACACATCGTCAAAGAATTTGTGAATTATTATACACTGAATTTTCCGACAAACAATTGATAATTACGACACACGATCGAATATGGTATGAACAATTGCGTTCTCAGCAACGTCATTGTCAGATTGAACATAAATTCAAAAATGTTGTTATAAACAAATGGAATTTACAAAATGGACTGTCTTGGAGTCTATATAAACCGAGGTGGGAAAAAATAGAACACCTTTTACAAGAAGGTGACATAAATAGTGCTGCTAATAACGGCAGAGAATATTTAGAATGGCTCCTGAAAAAAGTTGCAGAATACACAAATGCACCTGTGCCTTTTAAGCCATCTGGAATGTATACTGTATCTGATCTTTTTACTCCCACCAAAAAACGCGTCAATGACATGTTAAAAGACGGGGATTTTAAAAAAGATTGTATGGATGCATTTTCCTATCTTGAGTCTAGAACCATACTAGGTAATTTCCTCTCACATAATAATGAGTTTGCAGCAAATGTTTCCCTGAATGAAGTAGAGGACTTTTGCAAAGCAGTTTATGAATTACATCAACTATTTCTCTGCTCAACTTGTGGAAGTTTTATCAAGTATAATTCAGACTTCAAGATATTTAGATGTCCAAAAACTACCTGTGTAAGCCCTTTTGAAGAAAGAACAAGATAAAAACCTGTAAAAATATATCCAAAGTTTTTCAAACATTGCCTTCTAGAACACTACATTTCTTTTAAATAGCTAAGTGATTGACAAGTTTTTGGATATACTCCATTAAATCACTTTATATTATTCTTTCAAGTATACAACCGGAAACTACCCCACTTATATGCAAGTACCTCCAATATTTCAGTATCAAAAAGATATTAGGATAAAAGGGGTGTAACCAATGTACTGTTACCAGTGTGAAGAAACAGCTAACGCGCAGGCCTGCATGAAAGTGGGTGTCTGCGGGAAGAAGAGCGAGGTCGCCGAACTCCAGGACGACCTGATATATCTGTTAAAAAGCATCGCTTTCTATAACCTGAAAGCAAGAGAACGTGATCTCAACGAGGAAAGAACCGACAGTTTCATCCTAGACGGGCTCTTTGCCACGCTCACGAATACAAATTTCAGCAAAGAGAATGCTGAAGAACTCCTCAGGGAAGGGTTTGCAATCCGGGACAGCATCAGGCAAAAGCTGGAAAAAGCGAATGTTTCCATGGGAGATGTGCCGGATGTTGCAAAAGTCACTCCGGAGAGTATTAAGGACGTGGATACAAGTTTCAACGCACCTGGAGATGAGGATATCCGCTCGCTCAGGTCGCTGCTCATCTTCGGCCTTAAAGGTATAGCAGCTTACGCTCACCATGCCAATGTGCTTGGTTTCAGGGACGATGAGATATTCAAATTCATGGAAAGGGCTCTTGTGGCAACAACCGACGACAGCCTTGGGGCTGACGAGCTTGTGGGTCTTGTCATGGAATGTGGCTCAAAGGGTGTTGATACACTTGCACTGCTTGATAAAGCCAATACCTCCACTTATGGAAACCCGGAGCCTACAAAGGTAAATATCGGAGTGCGTGACAGGCCGGGGATACTCATAAGCGGGCATGACCTGCGTGACCTTGAACAGCTCCTTGAACAGACACAGGGTACAGGCGTGGACGTCTACACCCACGGAGAAATGCTCCCGGCAAACTGCTATCCGGCATTCAAGGGCTACGAGAACTTTGTGGGAAACTACGGTGGCTCCTGGTGGAAGCAAAAAGAGGAATTCGAGAAGTTCAACGGACCCATACTGATGACAACGAACTGTCTGGTACCTCCAAAGGCATCATACACAGACAGAATATACTCCACAGGCATTGTCGGATGCGAGGGAGTCACCCATATCGAACCAAAAGAAGATGGTACAAAGGACTTCTCAGCCATAATCGAGCAGGCCAGGAAATCAAAACCGCCTGAACAACTCGAGGAAGGCTCCATCGTTGGAGGATTCGCACACTCATCCGCTCTTTCAGTGGCGGATAAAATAGTAGATGCTGTTAAGACTGGCAAGATAAGCAAATTCGTTGTTATGGCAGGTTGTGACGGCAGGCACAAGGAAAGGGATTACTATACAGAATTTGCCAAAGCTCTTCCCAAGGACACAGTCATCCTCACGGCAGGCTGTGCTAAGTACCGCTACAACAAGCTTGATCTCGGGGAGATCGGCGGCATCCCGAGAGTACTGGATGCGGGCCAGTGCAACGACTCATATTCGCTGGTGGTCATCGCACAGAAGCTTGCAGAGGCGTTCGGACTTGAGGATATCAATGACCTGCCCATAGCGTACAACATAGCATGGTATGAGCAGAAAGCTGTCCTTGTCCTGCTGGCGCTGCTGAGCCTGGGTGTCAGGAACATAACCCTTGGCCCCACGTTGCCTGCATTTATCTCACCAAATGTCCTCAAAGTTCTGGTTGATAAATTCAACATCAGGCCACATACAACTGTCCAGGAGGACCTTCAGGTTCTTCTTTAATCCTTTTTAATTTTACAGACTATTCAAGTTATTTATTGTCTATTCTATCTCTAGCTATCGGTTTCTTGTCTTTTGGATTGACCATCTGCTTTGAGAACATCTGCTCACTTTAAAGGTATCCACTTGGAAACTGTCCCGTATATATGCAATGGTCCCTAATAACATAGTATCAAAAAGATATCGAATATAGGAAGCGTGTGTCAAAAATGTTATGTTACCAATGTGAAGAAACTTTGAATGGAAGCGGCTGTACAAAGAACGGTGTTTGTGGAAAGAAAGGCGAGGTTGCGGACCTTCAGGATGATCTCATCTATGTCCTGAAAAGTATTGCGTTCTACAACTCAAAAGCAAGGGCACACGATTTGAATGATCCGAAGACAGATGCATTTATGATCGACGGGCTTTTTGCCACTGTGACAAACACCAACTTCAGTAAGTCCGATTTTGAGAAACTAATTAGTGAAGGCTTTGAGATAAAGGGTGGCATCAAGAAAAAACTTGTCAGTGAAAAAGTACTTGATGAGAGATCCGGCTCATCCTTCCCCCAATGGATAAAAGAAAAGCTTCTGGGAGCATCTCCAAATACAGGCCAGGAGCTTCCTTTCATGGCAAAGGTAACACCGGAAAGCCTGGCTAATGTGAATACAGGTATACTTGCAACAGAGAACGAAGACATCCGTTCCTTGAGGGAATTGCTTACCTACGGGCTCAAAGGCATGGCTGCTTACGTCCATCATGCAAATGTCCTGGGATACAGGGATGAAGATGTAATGGCTTTTGTCGAGAAGGCTCTCCTGGCCACGATGGATGACAGCATGGGTGTCAATGAACTCGTTCCCCTTGTACTTGAGTGTGGCTCAAAGGGTGTCGCAACACTTGCCCTGCTTGATAAGGCCAATACTACCACCTACGGGAACCCCGAGCCTACAGCAGTCAATATTGGTGTAAGGGGTAATCCTGGAATCCTTATAAGCGGACACGATCTGCGTGACCTTGAACAGCTCCTTGAGCAGACACAGGATACAGGCGTGGATGTCTATACTCACGGAGAGATGCTGCCTGCAAACTCCTATCCCGCTTTCAAGGGCTATGAGAACTTTGTGGGTAACTATGGTGGTTCCTGGTGGAAGCAAAAAGAGGAATTCGAGAAGTTCAACGGTCCTATATTCATGACCACAAACTGTATCGTTCCTCCAAAGGAATCTTACATCAACAGGATATACACAACAGGTGTAGTCGGGTTTGATGGAGTGGCCCACATCAGGGCTGATAAGGATGGGAACAAGGATTTCTCCGCCATCATTGAGCAGGCAAAGAAATGTGAGTCTCCTGAACAGCTTGAAGAAGGGACCATTATGGGAGGTTTCGCACATGTTTCGGCATTGTCAGTTGCTGATAAGATCGTCGAGGCTGTAAAAGGCGGGCAGATAAAGAAGTTTGTCGTCATGGCGGGATGCGACGGCAGGCACAAGGAAAGGGATTACTATACTGACTTTGCAGAAGCCCTTCCAAAGGATACTGTCATCCTCACAGCAGGATGTGCCAAATATCGTTACAATAAGCTTGACCTGGGAGACATCGGTGGCATCCCGAGAGTCATCGATGCTGGCCAGTGCAACGACTCATATTCACTGGTGGTCATTGCACAGAAGCTTGCAGAGGCCTTCGGGCTTGAGGATATCAATGATCTGCCGGTATCATACAACATAGCATGGTACGAGCAGAAAGCTGTGCTTGTCCTGCTTGCACTGCTGAGCCTTGGTGTTAAGAACATCATGCTGGGTCCCAAACTGCCAGCATTTATCTCGCCCAATGTACTTAATGTACTGGTTGAGAATTTCAACATCAGACCAAACTCTACTGTTGAAGAGGACCTCAAGGTCCTTCTTTAATTATTTAACTATTTAGTATCTTAAAGGTAAACAAAAGCAGAGGAAGAAAGAAATGAAGACCACATCTTTTAAGGATGAAGCAGACAAGGAAAACCCCCACGGGGTTTCCGTGAAGAAACTCTATGATACTGAACATGCACAAGTAATGCACATCGAGCTCAAGCCGGGAGAGAGCCTTAAGAAGCATTCAACACCGGTAGACGCATTTTTTTATATATTGGAAGGTGAAGGTATCGTAGAGATTGGCGGGGAGCAGGAAAAAGCATCAAAAGACATGATAATTGAAAGTCCTGCAAAGATACCTCACCGGCTGATGAACGAAAGTGATAGTACTTTCCGCTTCCTTGTTGTAAAAGTTCCAAGGCAGACAGAGCAGACAAGGCTGCTTTGAGCGGGTACGGCAGAACAAGCCGTAACTCTCTTATTTGCAGTTTTATTCACTTTGTGGGGAAAATAGATTAATGGTATAAAGGATTATATTTGTCAATAGTCAAAGCTGATAACGGAGATACTTATGACAAACCTTAAACCCATTATGGATAAGACGCATGCATGGGCGACCTCCTATGCGAAGAGAAGAGGTTACAAATTAAATCCTGATGATGAGATGGTTCAGCTTGTGGTAGAAGGTCTTGCTAAGAACAAAGCGGAACTTGGGAAGCAGTATTGTCCGTGTCGTATAGTCAGCGGCAATGTCGAGCAGGACCGCAAGATCATATGCCCCTGTGTCTACCATCACGATGAGATCAAAGAAAATGGCAGTTGCCACTGTTCACTGTTCTTTAAACACTAAACTGACTTACCGGCCGTGCAGTCTTTGAGCAGAAGGATTCTGCATGCAGGAGAGATATATGGCAAGTGTAATGGAAATATATCAGTTACTACCAAAAACCAACTGTAAGGAATGTGGTAAAAGCACATGCATGGCTTTTGCAGTTGACCTTCTGTCCCGCAAGGTCAAGGTCGGGGACTGCCCCCCTCTTGTAAGGGAAGATAAGTACAAGGCCAACTACGAGAAGCTCTCCGGTATGTTCACTCCTGTAGACAATGTCACCGAGACCGGGCTGATAGTGCATGCTGACAAGTGTATCGGGTGCGGGAATTGCGTTGTCGCATGCCCTGTTAATGTGGCAGCAGACCCCATGGGTGCAGGTAGCGGAAAAGCTCCGACATGTGACAGGATAATCCTGAAAGTTGAGGATGGTATTGTTAAGGCCATGAATGTCCAGGAGTGCCGTCGCTTCGGGGAGAATAAGATTCTCTGTGTTGCTTGTATCGATACCTGTCCGACAAAGGCAATAGAATTTGTATGATGGGATGAATAATACTTCTCTAGGGATTTCTGCAAAGGGGGATGAAGTTGGAAAATGATTATTACGTCTGCACAGGCTGCGCGCTCCTGTGTGATGATATCGGGGTGGAACTTGAAGGCGGAAAACTGAACAAGGTCCATACTGCGTGCAGGAAAGGGTTTGCGTTCATGAAAGGATGCACCAATCCGATGGAATGTGCAGTGAATGGTGAGAGAACAGACATTGACTCCGCTATCAAAGAAGCTGCAAGCATTCTGAGGAATGCAGAAAGGCCACTCATCTTCGGCCATGCGAACTCAAGCTCCGGAGCTCAGAAGAAAGCTATCGATATTGCCAGGAAGACTAACGGATTTATCGATGATACATCATCGTTCTGCCAGGGACCTATGGTTGAGGCCATCATGGAAGGGAAACTGAAGACATGTACCCTTGATGATGTAAGGCATAAAGCCGATGTGATAATATACTGGGGTGCAGATCCTGCAAATTCGCATCCCAGGCATATGTCTCGCTATTCATACTTCCCAAGAGGTAAAGAGCGTCAGAGGGGCTGGGAAGAGGACCGCACCGCAATAACCATCGATGTCAGGAAATCCGACACTGCAGAGATATGTGGTCAAAATGGCTTTTACCAGATACCTGTCAAAGGAGACGCCGAGTTCATGGATGCTATGGTGAGCGCGCTTTCAGGCAAGATCCCCAAGACATCCTATGATCTTGACAAGAAAAAGTTGCTTGAACTTGCGAGCATACTCAAGAAAGCAAAATTCGGGGTTATATTCGCAGGTCTTGGAATGGTCTATGCACTTGATGATCGTGAACCTCTGTACAAGCTCATGGATAAGCTTAACTCGGTCTCCAATTTCCATCTTATCCCGATGGCAGGACATTATAACATGAGAGGTTTCAATGAGAACCTGTTCGAAGAGACAGGGTACATCAACCGGGTGAAGTTTAGTGGCGAGGAAGTGCTGCATGGCCCGGAGTACTCTGTAGTGGAGGCACTGAGGCAGAAGGCTGTCGATGCGGCACTGGTCATCGGTGCGGATCCACTCTCAAGCCTGCCACGCTCTGTTGTGAGATACCTTGAGGAAATACCCCTTATAGTCATTGACCCCTGCCATACCCTGACATCAGTAAAGGCAAATGTCACAATTCCATGCGGCCTTGTTGGCGTGGAAACCGGCGGGTCTGCAGTCCGCATGGATGGAATCGAGATCGAAGTAAAACAGATAGTTGATACTGACCGCTTGTCAGATGAGGAGATAATGACGCGTATATCGGAGGCATTATAATGGGATTTGGACAATTCCTTTCAGCCCCGGAGACAAAACTGAGGATAGTGACTTACAGGGATGTTTTCCAGGACTCTGCAAAAGTAGCATCTATTTTTGGGGAAGATTACGAAAAGCTCTCTGCCGTCATCAAGCTTGACCCACAGGATATCTCAAAGCTTTCCATAAAGGAGGGGGACACACTCATCCTGAAGAACAGCTTTGGCAAGGTAATCGTAAAAGCCCTGAATTCAGGATATGATCATTCACATACAGGGACCGCCTATATGGTGAACAGCCCCTGGTCCAACGCACTTGTACCCGAGGACTCAGGCGGAACCGGAGTGCCTGATTTCAAGGACTTCGAAGTGCTTGCGTCCAGCGCAAAGGGCGGAAAGGTTACAGGGATAAAGGAAATAATCTGAGAGTATGTGTTCCTCCTCTCAATTATTGTAAGCATCATATATCTGCCAGAGCCAGATAAGCGGCAGTAATATGAACCCTATCAGGATAAACTGGAGCAGCCAACTTATACCAAGGGCCAGCCATATGATTATAGCCTTAAGTACCTGGCCTTTTACTACTTGTCCCAGACCCGGCACGAAAAATGAAAGCAACGCCGGGACACCGTATGTTCTCTTTTCACTCATGATGTTCCCTCCGTTAATATTGGGAAACATGTTATAATAATAGTTCGAGCTCTGTAATCATTTGTTAATGCGGGGAGTATTTCAGGTGTAATGCAAATACTTTTAAAAAAGAATCCCCAATTCTATATGGGGGAGAAAATGCCTTACGGAAATAGATCTGAACTACCGGAAACGGTCAGTGAGCACCTGCCGGAGCATGCACAGGATATCTACATGAAAGCTTTCAACAATGCCTGGGAACAGTACAAGGACCCTTCAGAAAGGAGAGGTGACGCTTCCCGGGAAGAGACTGCACATAAGGTTGCCTGGAGTGCCGTAAAGAACGAATATGAAAAAGATTCTAAAGGGAACTGGGTCCGAAAAGATTGATTCTGCATGCCGTCTCTAGTAGCTCATTTGCATAAGTGCAACCAGTGTAAATACTTAAGTACTGCACAAATCTGCCAAAAATGGAGGTACTTCCCAGTGTTTAAATACTGATACGTACTACATATGTAGTGTAGAGACTACATATGCAGGCATAATAATTCCTGCAAACAAAGAGGTGTGAAAAGTGAAGAAAATAACAGCAATACTCCTTGCAGGAATGCTTATTGCAGTTACCGCGGGAGTAGGAGTAGTGGCCGCAGCGAATGGACAGGCAGGCAATGCAGGCTTTTACGGTTCCATGCACCAATGGGCAGCTAACAGAATGAATCAGTATGGAGATGGCAATTGGGCCGGTTATGCCGGATGTCCGTTCTTTGGTACGGATGCAAACAATGGCACAGTCAATAATATAGCAGTTGAACTTGAAGTCTCGACCATTGAAGAAGCGATAAGCATCGCAGAAGCAGAGACAGGACAGAATATCACAGAGGACAATGTTTACCAGATGGGCAGATGGTGGGTCTTCAGCTACGCCGATGAGGAAGGTATCATCAAGCAAGGACGTATCGATGCATATACAGGCGAAGTCATAGAGGATTTTTATGCAGATTCCGGATATCGGGGACAGTACTCTCAAAATGGACGTGGAATGATGCGTAGCGGTGGATATGGTGGCGGATACAACGGCGGATGTTACAATACCTAAGGAATCAGAGTCTGGTTGTAACTTGATAGAAAACAATAATATGGACCTCTCCCATATATCTTTTTTAAAAATAATATCTGGCAGGTGAATAATTATGATGGGCAGTGGTATGTATGGTGCATTTTCCATTTGGGGTGTACTTTTCAATATATTTATAATCCTTTTAATAGTAGGAATAGTTGTTTTATTGCTGAACAGGTCCGAGTTTGTTAGTTCCGGGAACAACGAACGTCTGGCAAGGCTTGAGAAGGACGTAGACGAAATCAAGAGAACGGTACAGGCCATCAAGGAAAAACTTGATGAGATATGATTTGTCTTCAAAAGGTCCGGAAAAGTGACACGATGACAAAATCGCTTCAGCAGATCACAAATATAGGTGAGGCCATATCACATCCTGTCAGATTAAAGTTACTTTATCTGCTCTCTGAGCGGGAAAGATACATATACGACCTGGCAAAGGATCTCAACCTTTCACGCCAGGTGGTGCAACTTCACCTGAAGAGACTTGAAACTGCAGGATTTGTTGAGAGTGACCTCCGGCTTGAGGATAATGATATGAGGGCAAAGAAATTCTTCAAGCTGAAAGATTTTGACGTTAAGCTATGTATCGATGATCTCACGCAGATATTCGGATGAACATCCCGGATTAAAGGCCTTGACATCTATGGCTTTGACCTTATCAGCCGGAACACATCCTTCATGGCAAGTTTCCTCTCTTCTATTCTCCGAAGACCCGCTTTTCTGATGTTCTCGACCGTTTCACGGTTGATATTTACTCCTGTGATACTTGCTGTAATTGGATTGAAGAGGTCTTCAACAAAGGCTATCGCTCTGTTGCTGCTTCTCATGTGCTCGAGATTGATGACCGAACCTTCCGGTTTGCATACACGCTTCATTTCTGTGAGGGCCGATACAGGGTCAGGGATGGAACACAAAACAAATGTCGTGATGACATAGTCAAAACAGTCGTCAACGAACCCCATATGTTCCGCATCCATCACAAGAAGAGAAGTATTCTTCTTGCCTGCAGCTCTCTTTTTCGCGTGAGAGAGCATTTTTGCGCTGATGTCTATCCCTATCACTTCACAATCATCAGGATAGTAGGGGATGTTTTTCCCGGTCCCGACGCCCACTTCAAGCACTCTTCCTTTCAGGCCGGAGAAAACTTCTTTCCTCCACTTGCCATATCTCACCAGTTCCATGGGCGTTTCCATAAGGTCATACACACGGGAGAAACGATCATACTTTGAGATAATAGACATATATTCATCTTTTACCTACTGATTTAAATCTATGCTGTCGTTTACCGGCTGGCTATTGGCACAATGGACGGGTAGCATATTTAGAAAGTGATATAAACTAACAGATATTTGTTTTGTCTTACAGCAATCCAAAGAGGCAAAGCATGGTTACCAAACAGGAAGAGTACTGGGAAAAAGACAACTTTGTGGTCGTTACGGACGACACAAAACCTGCAATGAAATGGACCATTGAAGAACTTGGTAAGCGAGGTAAGAATGTACACGTCGTTGACCTTTCAGGCAAGTCTGTTCAAAATGCACTCACCGATATATCTCAGGTCCCAAAGGGCATCGAGAATGCCATTATAGGTATTACAAAGACGGAGCCTGCAAGAGTTATAGAGAAGTTGGCTTCAAAGGGAATAACTAACTTCTGGGTACACTGGAAGACCGACACCTGTGATGTGGAGCATCTGACAGGTGACCCCAAGCTGAGTATAATCACCGGTCGTTGTCCGATGATGTATCTTGGAAAAGGTGCCAGCATGCACGGCTTCCATAGGTTCATTGCCCGGTCGATGGGCAAATACTAATAATTACAAGAGCAGGATCGTCCACTCAGGTCCGGAGTTCCCGTAGAAAAGCCTTAATCAATAAATTGCTCTAATTTAATAGGTGAGTGGATAGTAAATACTCTTTCCCGTTGAGGGACAGGACTGCTTATAGATTCTTTTGCAGGACTGACAGGCAGGAAACGGGCAATTGTAGCCTTTATGGCAGCATTGCCGGACCTGGACTTCTGATGTCCCACATAATGGCCATAAATCCTTTGTTTATACGCATGAAATGAAATAACATGTACATATTTTGGAGAATCAACACAGATTGCTTATATACGTGTTCACTCTTACTATGTATTAGAGTCAGATACAAGGAGATAGTTTTGAAAGACACTGATAGCAGCCTGGTGATGAATATTATGGTCCATGAATTCCTAAACAAGGATACATGGGAATTACACCTTACGCTGCAGGTAAATAATACCCTTGTAGGTATTGCATCAGCAAAGACCGGAAGATCAAGTCGCGACTACGAAACAGTTGTCGCTGCACTGCAAAGCCTTAAAAATGATTATTATGTTGCCATCGGATCCCCTATGAGGTATTCAGAAGGGAAACTGGTCTACTTGCCAGCGGATGAAGGACTTGTGTCAAAAAGGACAAATACTGCACCTTTGATATCCGCGAACCGCGTTCAGACATCTGACCAGATGATGGCTTTATCCCATTAATGTAAATGTTGGCATACAATACTCCCCTCAGATAAATGTACAACAATCCTATCAAGCGATAATAAGTTTGCTTTCACAATGCCAACATTTATATTATTTCTCCAACTCCTTTTTTCCAGCATCATTTCTACGATGCCTGTTGGATAATCTTTTTAAGAAAGATGTCCATATATTGTATATCAACATGCAGCAATAGCGAAGGAGTGGAAAATGCTGGAAAATGATGACCTTGATGATTTGCTTACGGGAGAGACATCCGAGCGCGAACGTGTGAAAATGGAGCACGAGTACATGCATAAGGCTGCGTCTCATCCAATTCGCCGGCAGCTTGTCAGAGAGATAGGGGTGTTCGGCGCAACAAAAGAGGAGATCATGGGGGCTGTTGACATTGATGATAAGGTGTTCAAGTACCACACGGAATATCTTATCAATGGCAATCTTCTGATCATACTTAACGGCAAGTACTCCCTAACAGAAAAAGGACTCGAAATACTTGCTAACATTAAATGAAGAATGAGTAATTCTTACTTCAGTTTCCTTTTGCCTTCATAACATCCATTTTTGGCATAACTGAGAGATATCTTTTTTTAATGACAGAATCCTACCGTTGACAGGAGTGGAATTCATATTTACATTATTCTTTTAATTTTTATCTCTCATCAGAACAAAATAGCAATGTTTAAATATCAAATTTACTTTTTCTTTTCAATTCTGGGTGAAGTAGATCGATTAAAGCAGAGGTATTGTCATGAGGCAAAAAACAGTAATGCATGTTCATTCTTTTATTCATGATACCCGCGCATACATTCCCTTCGCTGTCATCGGCATCTTCGTGCTCCTCTTTTCTATAACATCTTCCTTCTACCTCATGAAAATGGACTACGAGCTCGCTGAGACCATATACCAGACCGATGGCATCAGTATGGAGAAAGCCGCAGAGGATATCGCTTCAGCAGACCTTGCACGATGCCTGAACTATGCCGGCATGGAAGCTCTCAAATGGCAGGGAGAGCATCCCATAATCAAGTCAGAGGGAACCATATATGAAGAATGGGGAGAGGACAGGTTCTCAGTATTCTCAAAAAGCAAGGAGGCAGAACCTGGCGAAACGATAGAAGTGAATGTGAAACTACCAGCCAATATACTGGAAGCCATAGTAAACATATTCTCTACAAAACCGAGAACCCTTATTGTGAAAGGATCATCAGGAACGATCTATGAAATAATCGTGTATGATGAAACCCACTCCTTCTGGAGCAAGTCCGAGTTCAATGAAATGATCACTATACCGGAGAATGCTACCGATGAGTATGGCTATCTTATCCTGATGTATGGAAACGATACTAAAGCAACGAACTGGTTCCATATGGGTGCAAATCCTGTCAAGGATATTACGGCCCATCACTTCAACCGTTTACTGCAGAGCAATTACCAAAAGAACGTACACACATTCAACAATTATGCGATAAACGTAGCTCCTGATGTGCAACCCTCAAAGATAGAAATAGGCAAGATCAACGGTACGCTTTCACGCCAGCTCGAAAGGTCGCAGGGAGAAGATTACACTATTTACTATACTCTGACCATAAAGGACCTTGATTACACGCTTGTGGATCTGTCCACTGGTACAAGTGTGAACCGAAGTATGGATATCTCGACCCTGGTAACCTCCAGGGAGCCGCTGCTGGCCCAGCTGACTACCGAGTACGAGCAGGCCCTGAGCAGCAGAACCACCTCCGACATCGTGCTCGGTGCAACTAATGTCAGAACCTTCACTTATGGCCCCTGGCAATATTACCTGAACGGCCCACTCAACATCGTCACCGGTCCGGCCCTGACATCATCCGTAAACGCTGGTACGCTGTATACACAAAAGCGTGTGTTCGACTCCGTGGACCCATGGGCTACAGCCTACACTACCTATTACAACGGAAAAGTTCTCTACAGTGACATTTCCAGAGACAGTTCCGGCTATGAGGATGAGAAGCAAAGTAACATCAACACATCCTACGCCAACCTGTCTTCAACCGGCTCTTTCAATGTCGATATCGATAAAGGCATCAACGAGTCGATGTCAGACGCCAGTACAAGCAGGGAAGAAGTTGCAAACAACTCCAAACTGATAGTCTCGGTCTCCAACTATACCGACAGTGTTTACTACGGCTGGATCTACAATGATGGCGAATGGAGCAGTAATCATCCTGACCTGCTGCATGATGTGACCCGTGAGGTATACAGTGCAACTATTCAGGGCCAGGTATTCAGGGACGGGTTCGATGATCCACAGATGATCAGCGACTATGGCGGATACGGCAGTCATGGTTCCAAATCTGCCTCAGGACACACTGTAACATGGAAAGGCTACTATCCTGTCCTTGTAACCCATATAAGGGCTCTTGGGGACAATTTCACTTATGCAGGTACCATTCCTATCGATCATTCTGCAAAGATTTCCACGGGCAAAAGCAGCTGGAGCCTGACAGATGCATCAGTTTCCCACCTTGGCACGGATGTGACATGCACTGGCATTCTTGCCACCTATAGTTACATCGGAAATGATGCTCTTTTGAACGAAACCCGCATTGATGGCTATCTCGAAAATGAGAGTCGCAGTTTTGACTGGATGGTAACATACATAATGGACTTTGAAGTTATATCGGACTGGAAGATCGATTATTCTTATGACTATTCGTCTACTTGCTACGAAAATGTAAATGGCACTTTAGTCCCCTACTCGTGTACAAAATCATCTTCTGGAAGCACTACATTAACTCTCGTGAACTCAGGTAAAGCATCCCACACCCAAACAGAGACCGAGAACATCACTATCATCTACCACCAGTATCTCCCGTCAGGCGGCTATTCTGGTGTCACCCGCAACTACAGTCCCGGAAGTTCCCATGATTACAGGAATAAACTCGTATCTGTCGACGGCCTGGAAAGGCCCGATACGGACTGTTCGGACGCCGCCGATAAATATCGCGGCCAGTACATTATTCCCAACATGCTGAGCATCCAGAGCCAGTATCTCATTTATCCCGATGGGAAGGAATTCTCCGCTGAAAAGGTCTATTGCGACATTCCAGTTTGGTTGCACAAGGTCATGGGCGGGGAAATGAAAACCATGTTTGATTCTATCAACGGGGAGAATCCTACCCGTGAAATTCCCCTGCTTGGCGAGAACCTTGGCAAGGACCCCACTCTCCTCATTCAGGATGCAGCTCTTGATATCGTTGCAGAGATGGACGATCCCATCAAGAAGGAATCCTTTGCACGGCAGGATCAGCACCTCACCGGCACCATGTACACAACAAGCAGTGACGCCGCCCGCGCCATAGCCAGAAGCGAAGCCTACGACCAGCTTCTGAGGTACATTATAGAGCGCAACCAGGACGATACCGCAGCTTTCGGAAGTTATATCGAAACCTCCTTTTCAGAAAAGCAAGGCTCTTCCCTATTATCATTGCTAGGCGGCGATTCTTCTCTCCTCTTCAATAACCCCGCCATGCAGAAAGCCTCCACTGCCCTTGCCAGGGAAATGGGCGTTATCGGCACCATGACCATCACAGGCAACCCCCACAGCAAGTACAACTGGACCGAGAACATGACACTGCTCATCGACCAGTATCCCGACTATCTTTACCATGATGAGGATTTTGATCTGCAGGGACAGTATAAGTGGGAAGATGAAGGTACTGGATTGGTGGTCTATCCTCTCGGAGTGCGCAATGTGTGTGTATTCTCTACCGGCATAGGTGCTGATATCGCAGAAATACTGGAAAGTAGCAGTGAACCTCTGAAAGATTCCATCTCCCAATCCATGAGCCAGAGTATTTCCGAGATGAACACAGAGGTAAATTCACTGATAGAGGATATTGGTTCAGAGAGCGCGGCACTTATCACAAATGGCACCTCCGCAGATACTACTCTTATTCAGGAGAACCGCACAAGGCTGATGACTAATTACAGCGCCAGCATCCGAAGCCAGGTTCCGGACATGGTTGCTGATGAAGTTGCGAATGACCCTGTGCTGAGCACACTGATCAGTAAATCCGAGGTAAGAACAATATCCGACTCTTACATTTCCACCTTATCCGATGATGAGCTTGTCAGCATGGTTGCCAATAATACTCTTCAGGAAGAGATACTTTTCAGAATCCACACGAATATAGTTTCAGAGAATCCTTCGATTAGCACTGACGAAATGGAAGCTGTCATGTACCGCCTCGAGGCCGACATGAGGATAGGTGTTGCAAATGGAGTGTCCGAGGCGATAATCCTAAGCCAGGCTGTCATTGACGAGTGTTTCGCAAATATTAACGGTGAATTGCAAAAAATGCTTGACGATTCCACTGAGAAACTCACTGGACAGCTAGCCGAGAAGATGGAGCAGAGGCTGCAGAGAGCTATGAAGTATGTACCGTGTGGTCTGCCGGTGCTGCCGCCAAATTGGGTATGTACTGTGAATGTGTGGGAATACGATGTTAAAGGAGCTTATATGACATTCAAGGTTATTGATAATGACAATGAGTGTATGTTCAATCCATATCTTGGGCATGAGCCACAAGTGTATGTGAGAAAAGACGAAAGAGTTGTTCATCCTATAAATACAGATCAAAATGGTGGTTTGATTGTTATTGGTCTTAATCAACCAGTCTTATTTGAATTTTCGGGGTATGCAGCAACTATAGTAGGACCAGGTCCAAAAGGAGTTGGGGATAAAGTAGGAGAAAGGGATGAAAGATCAACTGGTTATAACGATTTTGAATCACAATTTTGAGGAATCAATATGAATTATAAATTTGCTTTAGTATGCCTTATGTGTTTAATTATGCTGTTGTCAACTCCAGCATCATCAAAAAGCCAACATGTCAATATTGAATACTATTACAATGGATATTTAATTACGGATTCAGATTCACCTAAAACTCCAAAACCACTCTTGAAAATTGGAGAACCGTTCAAACTGAGATTTGAAGTGACCTGTTACAAAAGGAACTTTTTGTCTGTAATGTTAACTTCGATTGGTGAAAATGATTTTGATATTATTGAAGGACCAACATCAGCGTTAGGAAATTTCATAGATGAAACAATCGAAGCAAATGAAACAAGAGTTTTTGAATGGACAGTGGCCCCGAATGAAGAATGGGCAGGTGGAAGTGCACCTATTGACTTTTACTATCAGATGACAGACTTGAATACCAAAAGGACAATTATTAGTAGTAAATTCACCGCCGCCTACGTCACCATTTCTAACGAACACTACGAGCCACCAGCAACCACCAACCCAGGCGCGCAGTCTTCCGATGACACTTCATCGTTCGCTCTTCCGGCATTCACACTACTCGGAGCATTAATAGCGATTTATATGGTGTATGTGCTGAAGACAAAGTAAACACTTTAAGGGGGGACCCTCGAAAACAGGTTGTTCCAGGGTCCTTCTGGCTTATGATGGAAAGTGGCTGAAGAGTGTCATTTTCCGTAAGATACAATGCCTTCCTGCTCTTCAAAGAGTCTTGAGTTCCAGAGACCGTAATAGTTGCTGACCTCATCCATGATGTCCCTTGATATCAGTACGTGATCTTCCTCGAGTTTCCAGGAGTCCCATTGTCTTTCTATGGAGATCTCTTCGGAATCGCATTTTCGGGCTTCAGTGGGCTTGATCTTTCCGTCGGTCAAAAAAGAGTTGGTGCAGTTGAAGACTTTCACCATTATCTTAACTTTACCCATATAGCTGATCTTTGAATAGAAGGATGCTGTGAACCTGATGGTCTGCAATAGGTTGCATGCAAGCGAATCATCATCCAGTTCCTTACTACCTTCGGGATTATAGGAACCGCATCTTTTCATCGAATGGACGAGCCCGTTCCTGTGAATTTCTACCTTGTTGACGGAGTCCTTGTTCTGCAGATAGTGCTCGTCGTCCCATTTGATGCCGAACTTTGAAGGCATGACAGGGCCGCTCAGATAATCTGTACAGCCACTCGTCCTGTTGGAGTGCAGGTCGGTGAGCTCATGTCCAAAATCAGGGGAGGGGTCAAACATCTGGCCATCTATCTTCAGGGGGGTTATGATCACATGTCCCTCCATCCCGTTGAGTTGGATCTCATGGGGAATCCTGTTCTGGCTAAGGAATATGGCTTCCTCCACATACCGGTCTAGCTTGCTCATGCCAAAAAAGCGTGATTGGTACAGCCATTCGATTTCATTCTCATCCATGGGAGTGGCAGAGAAGTTGTACCTCTTGTAGTATTTCTTGTCGTGGTTGTTGTAGTAGGGCTTGTTCTGCCCCTCCGGTATCTGGACTACGAGTATTATCCTGTCGGTATCCGGGATAGGTATCTTCTTCATCTGGACGCTGACCCTTGGCACGATATTGCTCAGGATTATCTGCTCCAGCCTTTCAGTATTTGTGTCCATTTCGATGCCTATGATGTATTCGGGATGTCCACCTTTACCGGTTTCTGCAATCCCGTAGACAAGGTAGCCTCCCTTGGTGTTTGAGAAGGCGGTGACCTGCTTAATGATACCGGTATCATTGAGTTCCTGTTTGTAGTCCAGGAGCATGGATTCATCTATCTTTTCATAACTCAGTTCCTGAATATCATTATAGGTGACATCAGAAAGTAATTTATCAAACAACATATTGCATCAGCAGGTTCCGTGATTCATCAAACTTGTTAGTTTAAAGTGAATCAGCAACCTGATAAACCTTTTGGATTTTTCATGATGCTTGAGACTCTTAAAGGAAGGATGATCATAACATGCTGGCATTCACCCTGATTATTCTATCGTCTCCGCTGACAGGAAGCCCCCTGCCATCCTGATTGCTCGTGAGGATATACAGGTTGCCGTCAGGCCCGGCCACGACATCCCTCAGTCTTCCGAAATCCCCATTGAAATGTTCCTGCAGCTCTACGGAGTCCAAATCGTCACCCGAGCCGAGGGAGACTTCATAGAGACTCTGACCCCGGAGTCCTGCAAAGAAAACAGAGCCATTAAGATACGCGGCCCCGGATGGAGCCCAGGTCTGACTGCCACTGTGAATGACAGGTGATTCCATGTCCGAAGCTGTATCATCACCGGTTATTTCAGGCCATCCATAATTACTCCCGGCTTCGATCAGGTTCAACTCGTCCCTGGCGCTGGGACCATGTTCTGTAGCCCATAACCTTCCCTGTTCGTCCCATGCAAGTCCCTGTGGATTGCGGTGGCCAAGGGTATAGACAGGAGAATTCTGGAATGGGTTATCTTCCGGGATATCGCCTTCATCAGTCACACGCAGTATCTTTCCTGCGAGGGAGCTAAGATTCTGGGAAAGGGACGATTCTCCGGCATCTCCTGTGGTGATGTACAGAAGACCATCAGGCCCGAAGCTGATTCTGCCACCGTTGTGATTGCGACCTCCTGGGATACTGTCTATGATCACCTGGGCATCGGTCAGCTGCCTGTTCTCTTCAATGTACCTAACCACTTTGTTGTATATGATGCCGTCTTCCCTGTATGTATAATATACATAGATGAAATGATTATCTTCAAAATCCGGATGCGCAGTTATGCCAAGCAGCCCTCCCTCGCCGTTATGTGCCACTTCATCTATCGTTAACAGAGGCTCGGGGAGCAGACCTTCTTCAGCATCTATGAGGCGAACTCTCCCGGGCCTTTCTGTGAAAATGATATCGCCGTCTGGAAGGAAATCCAGTGACCATGGAATTTCAAGCTCATCTGCAACAAGCGATGCCAAAGGATAATCCCCAACGGGCCCGGAGGAAAAGTTATTGGCCTGGGGAAGGTCCGTTTCTCTCTGGGCACCAATGCACCCACAAGCAAGTATGATGACAAACAAAAGAGCAGCAGCACGCAATATGAAAGATGAAAAAGCTTTGCTTGATGACCTGACCTTCAATACAATTCCCCATATAAAAAAAGTCGTCACCATATATAAAATATCTACATCGGCATAATGAATCAAGGGTGAGCAAAAGGTTTTTGTGACATAACGGCAAGGTCTTGCCGGATATAAAAGCGGGCCTGCTGGCTTTTAATCAGCTGAAGGCAAGTGCAACTCATCTATCAATTTTATATCCTGAACAACGGAGCTTTTTCATAATGGATATCCCTGAACTCATCAACAGACTCAAAGCATCAGGAAGATATGAAGGACAGATAGTGCATGTAGAGGATATACCTGCAAGGGAGCCTGTTCACAGTTCCCTTGAACTAAAACCCCTGGTAAGTTCTGCATTGTGCGAGAAGGGAATCAGGCAACTCTATTCACATCAGGCCGAAGCTGTGACCAAGGTGCGTGAAGGGAGGAACATTGTACTGTCCACCAGCACGGCCAGTGGTAAGTCTCTGTGTTATATGCTTCCGATATTTGAAACGCTGCTTGATGACCCGAAGGCAACTGCGCTGTACCTTTCTCCGCTCAACGCCTTGGTGAACGACCAGCTTCAGGCATTCAGGGATTTCAGTGATATGATGGGACTGGACATCAGGATAGACAAGTTCATAGGCAGTATGTCCCAGACAGAGAAGAGTTCCGTGAAATATGGGAATCCTCGCATACTACTTACCAATCCGGATATGCTTCACATGAGTTTCCTTGCATGGAAGCACCAGTGGAGGGGATTCCTGTCAAACCTGAAGTTCATAGTCCTGGATGAAAGTCATTCATATAGCGGGGTGATGGGCAGCCACATGGCAAACCTGCTCAGAAGGCTTAACAGGGTATGTGAGCTGTATGGGTCAAGTCCTCAGTATATCTGCTGCACTGCGACCATCGGGAATCCTGTAGAGCACACATCGGCTCTCATAGGAAAGGAGGTATGTCTTGTAGACAGCGACAGCTCCGGCAGGGGAGCGCAGAGTTTCATCTTCTGGAATCCTCCCATGTACGAGAAATCACGTAACTTCACTATCCGTAAGTCCAGTTTTGGTGATACGGTGGATCTTTTTACTAACTTTGTCCAGAGTGGCTTCCAGACGATTGCATTTGCCAGGTCCCGGCAGAAAGTGGAAAGGATGTATGTAGAGTCCAGGAATATACTTGCCGGCAGAGGGGTCAGGAAGACCATTAGTTCCTACAGGGGCGGTTATCAGGGACATGAGCGCGAGGCTATTGAAAAAGGGCTTTCCGGAGGAGAGATCGATGGCGTGATCTCCACGAATGCCCTTGAAATGGGTATCGACATTGGTGGGCTTGATGCCTGCATAATGGACGGTTTTCCGGGCACTATAATGAGTGCCAGACAGCAGGCGGGCAGAGCGGGCCGCGGGAGCCGGGAAAGCATTGTGGTACTTGTAGCGGACTCGAATGCTCTTGACCAGTACTATATGCGTAATCCTACGGACTTCTTCAGAAGGAACTGTGAAGAGGCAGTCATCAACGTATCCAACCGCTATATCCAGGCCGGACATCTGTTATGCGCTGCCATGGAAGTTCCTCTCAAGGCTGAAGATGCCCTGCATTTTGGCAGTGAGTATGAAACTATTGTAAGGGTGCTTGAAGAGGAAGGACTGCTTGGTGGCCTGGACGCTAAACAATGTCTTGATCCTGATCCTCACAGGAATGTTTCCATCCGCAATATAGACAATGACTCTTATAACATGGTAGATAAAGCTACCAGAAAGCCTCTGGAAAGGGATATGACCAGGCTGCAGGCTTACAGGGAGGCTTTTGAAGGTGCGGTCTACATCAATAAGGGAGTGCCTTATTGTGTAACAAAACTGGACCATGAGAAAAAGCAGATCCTTGTGGAGCAGGCAGATGACGGATATTACACGCGTTCTATGGTGTCCTCGGATATCGTGATCAAAGGTACTGTTCACAACAAGATCCTCTCCACCTGTAAGGATGTTAAGGTTGGTTTCGGGGATGTGGATGTAACACAGCAGGTAACCGGGTATAAAAAGGTCCGGCAGCGCACCGATGATGATCTTGGCCAGTATTCCCTGCAGATGCCAAAGTTCACCTTGAGCACGGAAGCTCTATGGCTGGAGATGCCTGTTATGTTTGCTCAGGCAGTGGAAACGCATGACTGTGACTTTGCAGGCGGTATCCATGCCATCGAGCACGCAATTATCGGGATGTATCCCTTGCACCTGCTTGCCGATAGGAACGACGTTGGTGGAGTGTCAGCCACCGAACACCCCGACCTTGCAGGTAAAAGTGGGATATTCGTGTATGATGGGCACCAGGGTGGAGTAGGTTATGCTGAGAGCGGATATGGGAAGATCGTGGAGATGCTTGAGGTCACACTGCGGTCTATCGAGGGATGTCCATGCTCCGAAGGCTGCCCTTCTTGTATCCAGTCCCCAAAATGCGGGAACAATAACAATCCACTGGACAAGGATGCTGCCATCATTATGCTCAGGAAGATGCTTGGGAAGCCCGAGTATATCCCGCAGAAGAAAAAGACGAATCTCAAGCCCAGAGAGCATCAGGCGCCAGCAGCCATCGAGAGATCGAGGGAAAAACCCTTCGATACCGTAAGCGCTCTTGAGAGAGCAAGAAGGAAGCTCCGGCAAAGGGGTAACAGGAGCGCAGCAGAATGGATCAATGAAGGGATCACAGCAGGAAAGGAAAAGAAAGATCATGTTGCTGCCTATGAATGTTTTGAAGCCGCTTTGCAGCTTGAGCCTGATAACGGTCTTGCTTTAATGAACAAGGGCATAACATGCATTTACCTGCGAAGGTACCAGATCGCCCTTGACTGCTTTAACAGACTTATTGCCACGGGACGCCGGCAGAGTTCGGTCTGGGTGCAGAAGGGTATCTCTCTGTATTATCTTGGAGACTATAAGAACGCTATTGCAGCTTATGATGAAGGCCTTAAGTTAAAATCAGGAGATCCTAGGATACTGGACTTGAAAAAAAGGGCCGAGCAGAAGATGCCTGACCACAAATAAATTTCCTTTTTCCTTTAAACTTAAAGAATACCCGGAGCCTGTAGTCATAACACCGGGTTTTCTCGTTTATGCCTCGACAATCTTTATATTGAAATTCAAGGCCTTACCGGCAAGGGGATGATTCATATCAAGTGTGACCTGTTCATCGCCCACTTCAGCTACTTTTGCAGGTATTTCCTGCCCATCGGGGGTTTTCACCAATAACATCATTCCCTCTTCGATTTCCATGTCTGAGCTGATAACCGTTTTGGGAATCTTTTGGGTCAGATCTTCATTGTACTCACCATAAGCTTCTGATGGTTCTATCCTGAACTTTTTCTCTTCCCCTTCTTCCATGCCCCTGACGGCTTCTTCAAAACCGGGTATGACCTGGCCCGCACCTACCGTAAACTGGAGAGGTTCACGGTCATCTGAACAGTCGAACACAGAACCATCATCCAAGGTCCCTGTGTAATCTAGTTTTATTGTATCTCCATCACTTATTGACAATTTATCATCTCTATTATCTCTATTTGTTTAAAAACAAGCCTTAACTCATTCCATTATTCAGGAGGTCGCCCACTTTACTTAGGTTTTTTGCTTATGCCCTGGGTCTCTGCTGCTATAACAGAAGGCTGCGGGGATGTTTCTATCCATATACTATTCGCAAAGAGTTTTTGCACTTTGGAAGTGGCTCCGGTGAAGGAATATAAGGAGTGGCAAGCAAGAAAACCGCTTCTATTCCTATCGTAAAACTTTTATCTTATTGGAATACCTGTGGGACGGGTGCTTATGACTTAAGCGGGCGTAGTCAAGTATAAGTACCTGAAAATAAAATCTATTTCGTGATGACTATAGTAATGGCTGCTGTTGTATAAAGTGGAGGCTAGAAAGAAATAATCTGATAATATTTTACAACAGCCGGCTTCACAATATTGAGAGTATATTTAGAGTGATATTTAGAGTAATATTTGATAATTTAGAGTGATAATATGACAGGATCAGATATAGCAGACAAGAAAATACTAATGGTCATAGCACAAAAGAATTTCAGGGATGAGGAGTTCTTTGAACCCAGGGAGATATTTGAGGATGCAGGAGTGGATATAACAGTTGCAAGTAATAGTATGGATGAGGCTGTAGGTATCCTTGGCAGGAAGGTGAGACCTGATATTAGTATTGATAACGTCAATATTGCGGAGTTCGATGCTGTGGTTATTGCCGGTGGTGGGGGTTCAAGGGAATACCTCTGGTCCAATAAGAAATTGCACAAACTTGTCAGGGATGCACATGAGCATGAAAAAGTAGTTGCTGCGATATGTATCTCTCCCGTGGTCCTTGCCAGGGCAGGTGTGCTTGAGGACAGGAGGGCTACTGTATTCAAAGATTCCGCATGCATTAAGGAACTTGAGAAGGGCGGCGCTTCCTACGAGGATGAGGATGTTGTCATCATGGACAATGTGGTGACCGCCGCCGGACCAAAGGCTGCGGAAGAGTTCGGTGAGGCTGTTATCGAGGTTCTGGGAAAACTCTAGAAACTGCCGATGTCAAATTCCAGTCCTGTACTTTTTATCTGTAAAGGTCAAAATTAATAAGACCAACTTTCAGGGCAGCGGTGCTGGTGCACCGCGCCCCTGTGGGTATTTTTGAGGCCGGATGGACTATACCTCGATCTTCATCAGGTCAGAAGCAATGGTGATGTTGCCTTTAAAGTAGTTTATTATATGTTCTACAGCTTCTGCTTCACGTCCCTGCATGTGCGGGTAAAGATGTACAAGATAAAGATGCCCGACTTCGAGAGGATACTTTTGCATCATGCCGGTGAGCATATCCGGTGTGGCGTGATTCGTTGTCTCAAAGCCCAGAGGAAAGGAGCATTCATGGATAAATGCATCCGCACCGTCTGCGAACCTGAAGAGCATCTCCGAGGGCTCGGTGTCGCCGGTATAGACCACTGCCTTGCTCTTACTCTCCACCCGGTAAGCCAGTGAGGGAACACTATGGACCGTAGGCGTGCAGGTGATGATGCTGTCATCCCCTGTGTCTTCACCCCTGCCTTCCGGAGAGAATGCTTCTCCTCCGCGCAGCTCGGTTATCTCTACCTTGAACTTGTCCTGAAGATAGTCATAGGGCGCCATGACCTTGCCGAACCACTCCTGCGTTCCCTGTGGCCCGTAGATATGCACGGCATTTGTCGCGCCCGAGAGCCACCTGGCCTTGAGCAGCGCCAGCACGTCCCCCACGTGATCAAGGTGCAGGTGAGTCAAAATCACTGTATCGATGTCCGTATGCCCGTACCCCGCTTCCACGATCCTCCCAAGGACCCCGCAGCCGCAATCGAAAAGCACCGGCCTGTCGCCAATTTCCATGATCAGCCCTGACTGCACTCTTCCAACCTGCGGAATCCCGACACCTGTTCCAAGAAATGTTACCTTCATACTTATTAGAATAAGGGTTAAATAACTTAACTCTTATTAGTGGCTTACACTTCCAGAGCCAGTAACTCTGTTCTTCTCAATGCGAGGGTCGCCCAGCCAGGTCAAAGGCGCTGGACTTAAGATCCAGTATCGAAGGATTTCGAGGGTTCGAATCCCTCCCCTCGCATCTTGTTTTTGGGTAATAGGTATCCTGAAAAACAGATACTCAAAATTTTATGAAGTGTTGTTGAATAAAACTTGTTTATTTTGTGCGAAAACACTTAATAACATATTTGAAACAAGATTAAATTCATTAAAAAAGTTAAAATTTAGCGTATAACTATAATTACAATTATGTAAATATCCTACTAAAAAGTATTAGATTCGAAATCTTTTACACATTTGATTATGATATCAGCTAATTCCTTTTGCTCTTGCCTATTTGAACTAAAATGTTCTGAGGTTAGTTCTTTGTTTTGATTTTTAAGTTCATATTTAAGTTTTTCAAAAATTTCTGTAAAGAAATTAATTGACAGAGTCCCTTTCTTCTTACCTAATGAATATAATGGCTCGAAAGCAGTAAGAATTGCACCATATCCAAGTGTTTTTGAAAGGATATATTCATCAGGGTTATTCCATTCTTTTTCAAATACATTTTTGACAGCCGTAAATAGATTAAATAATATTTTATAAATTACTTCATCTTTATCATCTATAAAATAAGATCGCAATGGAACATTTTCATCAGGATCAAAAGGTATATCTTGCTTAGAACACCTCAAATCTTTATCTGGAGTCTTAGAAATTAAAGGTAGTAAATACTCTATGAAACTGCCTTGAGAAAGTGATTCCATTTCACTTTCTTTTCTACCTAGAACTTTTAATCTTCTATAAAATGGAGAATTGTAATCACTGTTTAAAAGTTTAGCAATTACGTGACATGTTTTCTGAGGACTCCTGTATGAACTCAATTCAAATAAATCATATATCAGCGATTTGGAAACTGGCCTCTGTGTGCTATTAATTATTGAAAAAACTTCGGCTTTTTCTTGATCGGTTAACCCGAACATGAAGATTATTGGAATATTAAATTTTACACGATACTCTGATCTCTTAAGACCTAAAAGTCTATGTTGACCATCAATAACTTCGCCTATAATATCTTCATCACAAAATTCAAAAACACTTTCATTTATTTTTAATCCTTTACTTTTATCTTTGTCAACAGCAATTATTATTGGAGTTGGAAAAGTTGCATTTGGATCAGAAGAATATTCTTTAATTTCTTTAATTCTTGGAGAGACTTCTTTTCGCTGAATTCCTTCATAGGAATCTGATTTTTCGTCGAACTTTCGTTGTCTAATTCTGGTACAATTTAGAATAGTTTCCACAGGTAACACGCTCATATAAAATGTACCAATTGGTTGCTCAACAGGCAACAGTGGTGCTTCTATTCTAATAAAATCCCCTCCCCATCATCCTCTACAGTGTCAACTTTATCCATTAACGCCTCTGTATCCGCGTCTGAGTCTATTTGATCATCTAATTTGTTATAACTAGGATAATCCAAATCCAAGTAAGATAAACAAAACAGATAAATCACCAATATTATAGAAAGAGTATGTACTGTAATTTGTATGAAATCTATACTTGAAGCTTCGTCTGTTCCTTTAGTAGCATACTCCACGAAAGTTGACATATACAATAAACTTAAGACAATTAAATCAACTACCGCAATTGAAATTGAAGAGAATTTATATGACATGAATGTAATTCTTTTTGCTTCCCTATTTCTAAGAATCATATCTATAAAAATTATTGATAAATAAGAAGCGCATAGAACTATCGAAATACTATAGAAGATACCCTGTTGAAAAATTAGTATTAATATTTCAGTAGGCTCCGACTGATTCTTGTAAGCTAAAAACACTGCTAGAACACCAATATGACTAACAATAACTGACAAAAACCAAATTATAAAAATTGAAGGTACTTTGAATACTACAGAGAAAGGCTTTAGAATTGAACCAAAGCATTCTATCAAAGATTTAGCCCAACTATGAGTACTCATAAGCTACATAAAATGTTTGATAGTTTATATCCTTTTTGTAATTTATTAAAGCTGAAAATAAATCTCTAATGAAAATAGAAAACATAACACATTTATAATTTATTGTACAATGCATACTACACAATAATTTATTGATGGTAAAAATGGGATATAACGAAGCAGATACCAGAGCAAAACTTATTGATCCAAAGCTTCATTCAATCGGTTGGAAAGAAGATCTAATAAGACGTGAAACTACTGCTGGTGCTGTTGAAATTATAAACGGCAAAACAAAAAGAAAAAGTGGTAAAGCTGATTACCTCTTATGCTTACCAACCACTAAAGGCCAAAATCCGTTGCCTGTAGCAGTTATTGAAGCTAAAAAGGAAGATGAGTTTGCTGGCTTTGGTATTGATCAGGCCAAGGAATATGCAAAGTATCTAAATGTTCCTTATGTGTTTTCAACCAATGGGCATTCCTTCGTATCCTATGATGCTTTTAATAAACTCTTTAGTGACGAGCTTCCTCTAAATCAGTTTCCTACGCCTGATATATTAAAATCTCATTATGAAACGGGAAAGGGTTTGTGCCTTGAAGATGAAATGGCAAAACCCTTACTTGTGCCCTATAAAGGTGGTCAATCAGAAAGGCGCTATTATCAGGATGCAGCCATTAGAGCTACATTTGAAAAGATAGCTTCAAAAAGGGAGAAATGGAACAGAGTTTTATTGTCTCTGGCTACTGGATCTGGTAAAACAAGAATAGCCTCTCAGATACTTTACAAGCTTGCTGAAACAGGACAACTCAGAAAGGCATTGTTTGTCTGTGACAGAAACGAGTTGAGAAAACAAGGCTTTGGCCGGATGTTTGCTGTATTTGGAGATAATGCTGATTTTGTTGAAAATAAAGATCCAAAGAAGAATGCTCGTATTATTGTTTCTACTTATCAGGCTCTTGGTATTGACGAAGACGGAGATGAATCGTTTTTCCTTGAGCATTTCCCGAAGAACTACTTTAGCCACATTATTATTGATGAGTGCCACAGGAGTGCTTGGAACAAGTGGAGCATTGTTCTGAAGAACAACACTGATGCAGTCCAGATAGGCTTAACGGCCACGCCAAGGCAGATTAGTGGAGGCAATGCAGATGAGAGAGGCACAGATGAGAAAATCAGCCAAAATAACATAGAGTACTTTGGTGAGCCTGTTTATGAATATCCATATCACAAAGGATGGGAAGATGGTTATCTGGCAGCCTGCGAGATTGTAAAAAGGCATCCTGATATTGATGATAGATTACTTAGTGGACAAGAGATCGTTAATATGGGTGCTAGGGATGCAAAGACAGGTAATCTACTGACAATTCATGATACAAGAGAAGCTTACGGCAAGAAAAACTATGAAAGAGATCTCATCTTGCCTGACAGAGTTAAAGCCATGTGTGAAGATCTGATGAATATGTTTGAAGAGACAGGCAGTCTCAAGCAGAAAACAATAATTTTCTGTGTAAACGACAAGCATGCTGGTGATGTGGCTAATACATTGAACAATCTCTACATTGAAAGAGGATTACCTGAATGTGAAAAGTTTGCTTTTAAGTGTACTCAAAAAGGAATCTCAGCAGGAATTCTTGGTGAATCTCAGGAAGTGCTTATAGCAAACATGAGAGGAAGCCAAAATTCTCATTTCATTGCAACAACTGTTGACTTACTAACAACAGGCGTTGATATTCCATGTATTGAAAATATTGTTTTCTTCAATTATGTAAATTCACCTATCCAATTCTACCAGATGGTAGGCCGTGGAACGAGAATTGATGAAGGCTTTAACAAGTATATGTTCCGGATTTATGATTATACAAATGTCACAAGGCTATTTGGTGAAGACTTCATTTCAAGTCCAAGACCTACACCTTCAAAGCCTTCAAAGAAAAACGAAGATGAGAAAAGAAAGATAGCAAAGGTTCAGGGCTATGAAGTAGAGATCAAAGACGAAGGGACCTTTATCCTGATGCGTGATGATGCCACAGGAAAAGAAAAGCCTGTCACCATAGAAGAGTACAAGGAACAGTTAGCAGCTTCTCTTGTGGATCAGGCCAAGGATATAGACCTTTTAAGAGAAATGTGGATAAATTCTGAAGACCGTAAACACCTTATTTCAGCTCTACCAGGCGGCAATCAAGGTGCATATTTATTGAGAGAATTGCTTGAACTAGATGATTGTGATCTTTTCGACCTGTTTGCTGAGATTGGATTTGGAGTTCCTGCCAAAACAAGAGATGAAAGGGTTGAAGCCTTTGATTACAAAAATAAGGACTGGCTTATGAGCTTACCTTCTGACTCCTCAGAAGTTATCAAGGCACTAGCAGACCAGTTTAGAGAGAATGGTATTGAAGAACTGGAAAGCAAGGATGTTTTCAATATTCCTTCTGTAAAAGTTGCTGGTGGTATAAGGGCACTTGGCAAGATTGGTGTGAAGGTTAGTACTCTGATTAGTGCTGTTAAGGAAAGATTGTTGGCTGCTTGAAACTTTTGAGCAGGTTTCTCGCAAACTGTTTTATTCTTCCATGTTATATTGAAGTCAAATTAAATATCTGTTTAAAGCATGAAATAACTGGAAGTTCTGAAAAATGGGAAAGGAAAAATTACCAGATGGATGGAGATGGAGCACCTTAAAAAAAGAATGTATCATTAATCCTAGAAAACCACAGTTACAAGTAGATGATCATCAAGGAACATCTTTTGTTCCTATGGAAGCTGTAGATGGTGATCGAGGAATAATTAGTGAGATAAAAGTTGTGCCCTTTCAAAAGGTAAAAAAAGGATATACTTATTTTGAAGAAAATGATGTCCTCTTTGCTAAAATAACACCTTGCATGCAAAATAAGAAAAGTGTTATTGCAAGAGGCCTAATTAATAAGTTTGGGTTTGGTAGTACTGAATTTCATGTGTTAAGGTGTAAACAGCATGTCATACCTGAATGGATATATTATTTTGTAAGAAACCAACAATTTATAAATGAAGCAGAAGGTAATTTTACAGGAGCTGTAGGCCAACAAAGAGTTCCAAAATCATTTCTTGAAGATTATCCGTTCATAGTACCACCCATAAGCTTTCAACAAAAAATTGTTGATCATATTGACAAGGAAATATTTCACTGTGGTCAGATGAAGAGAGAAATTAGGAAGGAACTAGAAACATTTGAAGATTTGATTACTAGCGTTTACAAAACGTCGTTTGAAAATGGATCGTTTCAAAAATATCCAATTGCATCAATCGGTGATGTGTGTATGAAAGTAACTGATGGTACTCATCACACTCCCAAATATACAAATCATGGTATCCCCTTCATATCGGTGAAAGATATTCGGCCGGATAAAATATCATTTGAAGGTACTAGATTCATAAGTGAAGATGAGCATAAACAACTGATAAAAAGATGCAATCCTAAAAAAGGTGATGTTCTTTATACTAAAGTCGGTACTACAGGTATTGCAAAACAGATTGATACTGATAGAGAGTTCTCTATATTTGTCAGTGTAGCTTTGCTAAAAGTAGATAATAATAAAATCAAACCAGAATATCTCGAAAAAGTCTTAAATTCTCCAATATGCAGGCAACAGGCAGTACATTATACAGAAGGAGCCGGTAACAAAAATTTAGTTATTAGAAATTTGGTCAAGATTAAGCTCCCACTCCCTCCACTTGATGAACAAACCATCACAATAGATCGATTGAACGAAAAGTTGAACATTTTATATGATGTAAGGGGAAAGCTTATCGAAAAAGAGACAGCAATAACCCTGCTACCTGCATCAATCCTAAATGAAGTGTTCGGAAAATACGAAATCCCAGAGAAGGTGTAAATCGTGGCTAAAAACAATGGAAGAAACGTTTCTGATCAGTCAAGCATGAACGCTTACATTAAATCAATATGTAATATCATGCGTAGGGACAATACTAAGGGTGCCATGGAGTATATTCCCGAACTTACTTGGATGATGTTTTTGAGGATTCTAGATGAGAAGGAAGAAGAAGAACAGCTACAAAGTGAGGCAGTAGGTGATAACTTTGAGCCGTCTCTAGAATATCCCTACAGGTGGAGAGACTGGGGAAGTCCTGATGGCAAAAAGAGAAAGGAACTTCAGGCAAGCCATATGAATGCTTTTCTTGATTTTGTCAATGAAGATTTAATTCCTCACCTGAAAGCTTTCGATGATCATGAAGAGAATCCAAACGCTACTAAGAGACAGAAGATAATCTCTCAAATATTCAGGAATCTCAATCATACAAGATTGGGTAGTGAAAAGAATCTACTGGATGTTCTGGACAAAGTTGAATATCTGACATCTGAAAACATAGATGATACACACCAGTTCCCTCTGTCACAAGTCTATGAAGGTTTGCTTCTCAAAATGGGTGAAATGAACAATGATGGTGGACAGTTCTTTACACCAAGAGAAGTTATAAGAGCAATGATAAAGGCTGTTAAACCTGATGTCAAACACAATGGTGAGTATGCAACCTTCTATGATCCTGGCTGTGGCACAGGTGGCTTTCTGGCTGAAAACTACACCTACTTAACCAATCCTGAACTATCCGACTTAAAACTTACTGCTTCAGATTACAGCCATCTCAAACATGATGCTTTCTGGGGTTTGGATAGCAGCTTTACAGCTTTCCCTATATCTCTTGCAAACCTTGTGTTACACGGAATTGACCAGCCACATATTGGCCTTAAGAATACTCTCAGTGGTAGAGTAACATACATGGACCTTTTTGAAGGAGCACCATACAAATTCAATTATATCTTTACCAATCCACCCTTTGGAGGAAAAGAAGGAGACGATGCAAAGGCCCACTTTGCTTTCAAGACAGGTAATACTCAAATATTGTTCATACAACACATTATTGACCATTTAACTGATGATGGAACCTGTGCAATGGTTATTGATGAAGGTGTGTTGTTCAGAACCAATGAGGCTGCCTTTGTACAAACAAAAAGAAAACTCCTTGATGAATGTAGCCTCTGGTGTATTCTGAGCCTTCCACAAAATGTATTCTTAAATGCAGGAGCAGGAGTTAAGACCAATCTTTTGTTCTTCACAAAGGGCAAGAGCACTGAGAAAGTTTGGTATTATGACATGTCTGATATTAAAATACTCAAGAAAAGTCCTCTAACACTTGATAAGTTTGATGATTTTCTTATGAGGCTCCATTCAGACAAGGAAGAAGACAAGATCAGTGAGAAAAGCTGGTATATGGATATTGATACCGTCAAGAAAAAAGAATATAATCTCAAGGCAGTCAATCCTAATATCACTGAAAAGGAAATACCAAAACCGGCTGAATTGATAAGGATAATTGAAGAATCTCAGGCAAAGATTAATGAAAGCTTACAGAAGCTCAAGGAATTAACTTGAGTTTCAATCATTTTTGTCTGTTCCTAGTCTCTCGTTTATGTATCTTGAAATTGTCTACAAGTAGTTATCTTTTCTGTCTCCTAGATTTGTCTCCCGAATTCCTATAACAAGCGACAAAAGAGACATCATGTCTCCTCCAAAATTAGGTAGTTGCAATAAGTTTCTCCCATTGCTCCAAGCGTTCTCTCACATGAGCATTAAGTGTAAAAGGCTTATCTGCCTTCGCATTTTGTTTCATGTAATGCAATGTTCCTTTTGAAAAACCTAGTTTTTTCCAATCAGAATATGAAATACTGAGTATCTTCTGTCGTATGTCGCTTGAGTCCTGTCGTTTTGTCTCATATTGTGGTTCTATGAAATCAATGTCCTTTCTTTTGTCACTTAAATATTGAGCCAATTCCCTAGTTTTCAGGAACATAACATAACTCCACATTGTCATATTCTCTTTGTAACTGACTCTCTTGTTGAACCATAAATTAATCTCTTCAGTTAGCTTCTTAGCTCCACTTGGTCTTAGCCTCAGTGAATAACTCTCAGTCCTAATGAAATCCTTGATTTCCATTCTCTCAGATTCTATCAGGCTAATTACTGCAAAATCAACAAGGAAGCGGTAAGGCTCTTGCAGATCATAAGCTAAACTGTTCTTGCTAGGTGTCATTTCGTGCAAAAAACCCACGTGAGGGTCTAGGCCCACAGCGTTAATGGCCCTTAGGCCCTCTGCCTCTAGCAAAGCGTAGCCGTAGTTAAGCATAGCGTTTACCATGTCCCCTGCGCCTGTGGCTCTTCGGCTCGAATCAATCCTTGATTCAAAATCGTATTTCTCAGGAATGGCTTTTGCAAATTCATTCCAGTATTTGTAGGCAACACCACCCTCTACACCCATTATTTCTTTGATGGTCTTAGCCTTCTTTAGTTTCTCAAAATCCTCTGTTAAATCATACTCGATTTCAGGATACCTTTGTTTGAGGTAATCAAGTACTACAAGAGTTTTGTCAAACTTAGCTTCGATGAAGTTCTTTGCTATGGTGACTCTTGCTTTTTCATCCTCAAAAGCATGATATTGAGCAAACTTTGTTTTGACGTTAGTGCTTTCAGGAGGAAGCATTGTTGTCAATAACTTGCCATCCCAGTTGAGAACTGATATCTGGACATTATGCTTTATCAGCCATCTGATTGCGTCAATTGTAAGGTTCCCGTTCTGACCATAAATGATAATGCTATCAATATCAATTCTTTTTGGAGAGAACACATATTCCTGAAGTTCATCAGTTGTCGAGAATCTTCCATCTTTGACACGTAATTTGGCATTATTTACACGGATATCTATGCCATTTCCATTCAACAGTAAAAATCTCATTTAAGATCACTCCTCAGAGTATTAACATTTCCATCAAGCAACGCTATATCTATACCCTTTCTTGCCTGATCTCTTATTTGAGAAAGAACCTTGACATTTTTGTGCTTACCTTTATTTCTCAACTCAATTTCAAGATTGAAAAGCTTCGTCCTATTCTTTTCGATTAACTTAGCAGCATATAGTTTATCATACTCATCTTTTACATCTGCAAAGTTTTCCATTGTTTCAGCATCTTTGATAAGTTGTTCAACTACAACTTCATCATCATACATGCAAAGTAAAGCAATAATATTCCCTCGAAGAACAGGACGTTGTTCAGACAGAGGTGGTATATTTCTCAAAAGCGATCTCAACTTGGTAAGCAGTAAGTTGGTGTCACTTGGTTTAATCTTTTTATCCACAATATAGTGATGAATAACTACCATTAGTTGATATGATAATTCAATGTCTTTTTCACTAAGATTTTTAACCAGAATATCTAATTGCAAAGGTTCTAGAATATAATAATTTTTATAAGTATCCATTTCCCCTAAAGCAGCTATTTTAGCTTCAGAATTACTATCATCAAATAGTTTAAAGACAGCATCAACATGCTTTTTTATTTCCGTATTCTCCTTTAGCAAAAAGTACTTTTCACGATAATCTGTTGGATTAATGCCATATTTTGTGACTTGTTTGGCAGACAATTTTTCTATGAATCCAGCTTCTTTCAAGTCCTCTAAGTGTCGAACAATTGCTCTAACACTGCGCTCACCTTTAAAGGCATCTAAAATATCTGCCCTCTTTACAATTCCATAGCTAGAGAGGTATTCTTTCAACTTTCCATCTAAGTCTTTGCTTTTCCCTTGTTTACTCACCCAAACACCTCTTTTTTTACAAATGTAATATTTTCTAAATATAAGCCAAATACATCTAAATAGTCATTATTTTTTTCTTAATTATATGACAAATAACATCAAATTAGATGTCATATTATAGGTCAAATTTGAATATAAACCATGCGGTTATTTTAGGTATTGATGAGAAAAATGTCACCAATAAACCGCTTAACAATAACATTATCTCCCTATTACAGGGAGAAACTCGAATTGATGTCGGACTTCTTTGGATGTTCCCAAGCTGAAGTTGTAAGAATTGCCTTGATGAAGCTCTGGGAGGAGGAGAGATGAGCAGACCAAGATTCTCTAAGGAGTATAGGACCTATGGTGAATGGCTCAAATCTATGCCAAGAGATACCAGGTATGCAAAAGAGATCATCAGGAAACACAAGCTCAACCCTTCAGCTACACTCAACACTCTTCGCAAAATCAGGGTATCGGATGTATCTCCAGCTCTGAAAGCGTACGCTATGCTTTCTCCTGAAGAAGCCGACATGAGAACGAGAGCCCTTTTAGCTTTAAGCAATCTAAGGAAAGGAAAGAACTTCACTTTAGCTGCAAAGGAGCAAGGAATCAGTGTAAAGGATGCTCTCAGACACCTTGGTAATGCTGTCTTTAAAAAGAGTGGCAAGTGGGTTGCCACAAAAACAGACAGCATTGAAAGGAATAGATGGATTTTCTCGAATGGTAAAAGAATCAGTGTTGTAGTCAATAGCTCAAGGGATGGATCTCTTATCAGCAGATATCTGAATGTTGTCAGGATTGCTCTGAATAAAACAAATAAAACTCTACTTGAACCTTTCAAAGATGTCAGGATAAAGGGAGTAGATGGTAAAGAATATCCACTTGAGACTGATCTTGACAAGCTATACGAGCTTAAGGAACAGATAGAAGATTCTGAATCATTGCCAGTATACGACAACAGAATCTGAACTTTTTGATAATTGAGGGTTAGGTTTGTCCAACGAAGATTTCATTTTACAGATAAAACAGCAAGCTAAGGATGAACAGCTTGTTAAAAATGGTATCTGTGAAATTTGTGGAGAAACCAACCCTTATGCACTGAAAATCTACGAAAATCACCATATTTCTACAAGAGCCTTTTCGAATGAAACAAGGGTTCTGTGTCTGAACTGTCATGCTGCTGTAACGCATTTTCAGAATGAACTGCCACCCAAGTTTAGGTCAAGTAAATTACCTTTAGAGAAGAGACTAAACTACATTTTGCTTACACACGCAGCATTAAGAAAACGTATGGATGAAGTTGAAATTGATCTTTTAAAACGAAGTTATGAGGGAATTGAATGAATAAAGTAGCTTTGCGAATATACCCTACGAAAAAAGAAAGTAACAAGAAAAAGAAGACTAACTTTAGATATGAGAAGGAAGTTCCTGAATTTACTAGAGTTTTTACTTTTGATACAGAAACAACGGCTGATGAATATCTTAACTTAAAATTTGGTTACTTTGATGTACATGAGAATGATGTTTTTCATTATGGTGGCCTCTTCTGGGATGAGAGACATGTTTCAGAGAAAGAATACAAGATACTAGAAAAATTCTCTAAAAAGCATAACATACGCTTGTTTTCTCTTAAGCAGTTTATCACGATATTCTATCTGGAAGTCTATGAAAGAAAAGCTCTCTGTATTGGATTCAATCTCAATTTTGATCTCTCAAGAATCATTCTTGATTATGGTCATGGAAGGTACTCAGGCAAAGACGGTTTTTCTTTTTTGCTCACTGAGGATACAACATACCCTAGAATACGCATAAAACATCTTACAGGGAGATCATACAATGTCGAGTTTACAAGAGCGAAGGGTAAGTACAGGAAGGAGAGGACGTTCAAAGGTCATTTTCTGGATATCTGTAATCTAGCATGCATTTTGACAGATAGCAAATCTCTTACTCTTGAAAAGGCATGTGACATATTTGATACACCAATAAAGAAGCAAAAAACAAAGAAGCACGGTGTGATCACTCCAAAATATATTGCTTATAACATTACAGATGTAAAATCCACTTATGAGGTATTCAAAAAAGTAAGGCAGGAATATGAAAGATACCAGTTAAATATTTCAATGACTGATGTCTACTCTGCTGCTTCTCTTGGAAAACAAGCCCTCAAACAATGCAATATCACACCTTTCATGGATCAAAATCCCGATTTTCCTCCAGAGGTTCTTGGAAAAATAATGAGTGGATACTATGGAGGGCGATGTGAATGCAGGATAAGAAAAACACCTACAAAGGTTACAGTACTTGACTTTTTCAGTATGTACCCAACTGTAACACTACTTCTTGATCTCTGGAAATTTGTTGTCGCAAAAAGTATACAATACACCGATGATACAGAAAATGTTCGTAGATTGATAGAGTCATTCACTTTAGAAGATGCACTAAATCCTGATATATGGAAGGATTTAGTTGTCCTTGTTGAAATTGAGCCTGAAGAAGACATTTTTCCAGTTAGGTCAAAGTATAGTGAAAAGGATGCGACCTTCAATATTGGAGTTAATAAAATAACATGGGACAAAAGACTGTTTTACTTCCTACCCGATGTTTTAGCCTCAAAGTTGCTTACAGGCAAATCTCCAAAAATCAAGAAGGCTATTAGGTTCATTTCAGAAGGCATTCAGGAGGATCTCAAGGAAACAGAGGTCTATGGAGTTCATGTAAATCCAAAAGAAGATAATCTTATCAAAGTCCTTGTTGAACGCAGGCAAGAGATTAAACAAAAAATGAAATCACTTCCTAGAGACTCACATGAATATGATGTTCTTGATGCACAGCAAAAGGCAGTTAAAATTCTTAATAATGCAACTACATACGGTATTTACATTGAAATGCATCCAAAAGATGAGGAAGATTTGACTGCATATAGCAATATTGATTATGAGACAAAAGGGATATTTGAAGAAACAGCAGCGTTTTTCAATCCGATAATCGGTGCATGCATTACAGCAGGATCACGTTTGTTAATTGCTATTGCTGAAAGGTATGTGATGGATAAAGGGGAAGTTCATGCATATATGGATACAGATTCAATTTTTGTTCCTCCACATCTTGCAGAGGAATTGAGCCACCTCTTTGATTCACTTAATCCTTATGACTTTGATAAGCCAATTCTGGAAATAGAGGATGGAATGGAACACATCTGGTTCTATGGTATCAGTTCCAAAAGGTACTGTTTGTTTAGAAAAGAAGGAAATAAAATCGTTATTCCCGAAGGAAAGAAACTCTTCTATAAACTACATGGTTTAGGACATATCACAAATCCTTTTAGTCTTGAATTGAAGGAAGGAGAACATTGGCACAAAAGATTATGGGATGACATTCTCAAAGTTCATTTCCATCCTGAAGAGTTAATTGATGTATTGGAGACTTACGACAATTATGCAGTTATCTCCATTTTTACTGTATCAACTGGAAATGTTCTATTACGCTTCAAGAAAATGAACGAAGGCAAGGAATTTTCTGAACAAATCAAACCTTTCAATTTCATGCTTGTTGGAAGTGGTGCAACAGTCAATGAGAAAGGAGAGAACATAAAACCCATTGCTCCTTTTAACAAAAACCCTCAGGTAGTAGTCGAGAAAAAGTGTATAGACTCTTATACAGGAGATATTTGTCAGGGGAGGCACCTCTGGAAGCCGTTAGCTGACGTGTTTCTTAGCTACATAAACCATCCAGAAGCCAAATTTGAAGGTGATATTGGTGTTCTACAAAGAAGACATCTAAAGCCCACAGGATGCGTGTATGTGGGCAAAGAAGCCAATAAGATTGAGATGCAGGAGTTGGATGGTATTCATATTGATATTTATCCCATAATTGAGGATATTAGGGAATTTGTACTCAACTTAAGTCCTGCTGAAGCTAGAGAAATAGGGATTAAGCACAGGAGTTCATTGAAGCAATTGAAGGATAGGGTAAGAGAAGGTGACTTTAATATGAGTACCAAGGAGATGAAGAAGGTGCTAAAAGCCATGTACTCTTAATTTTTCATCTTTCCTTTATTAGAAAGTAATATATAAATACGTAAAAGAATAATAGGCAATACTAACAAAAAAGAGTAAGTGATAAAAATGGGTGAAACATTAGAATTCTTGGAAGGTATATGTGAAGGCTGCAAGTATTTTGAAAACTGTAGATGGGATTATAATCCTGAAGAATGTCCACATGCAGATTTCAGCTAAATAAAGAAATAAAACACACATGAGTTAGGAGAGAACTTAACCTAACTCTGTTATATGTAGTCAATTTGAATAACTTTTCGTTATTGTGGAGCTATTTTATTCAATCTTTCAATCGCTTTATGGAAAATACTTTCTAAACGGAAATAACGACTTCCCCTGTAGTGAGTTGCCAGATTGTTCAACCTTTGAATTATAATTTTTACAAACTCATTTGCTGGTATTTCAAATAAACTTGTAATAAATCCATTCAGTTCACCACTTTCTAATTTTGAGATAACTCTATCAAGTACGTCAAAATCATTAAATGTAAAATATGTTGGGTAAAAATGATAGTAGGAATCTGTGGATGAATGACAATCAAACAGGAAACAAATCTCATTCATGTCTTCTATATCTTTTCTATTGAAAACATCTTGGTTAATCCATTCTGGTTCATAAATATAGTTAAGGAATTCATCTACATTCGGAAACATATAGAGTGACCAAAAATTAATGTGATAAATTATAGGTGCAGTTAGCCCGTGATAATCAAGTTGGTGATTAATTATTTTCTTTAGCAGATTGACATCCTTTTTACTATATGCTGTTGCTATTATAGAAAAAAGATATTCTGCTAGTATGTGTAAGGGAATTTCAATTATTGCTGTGGTTCCACTCTTCCCACGGCAGAGTTTCTTAAAATCAAGTATATAATCCAAATTGTTCATTAAACATCTAGAATTGTAATAACTAATATCATAATCAGATATTAAAAGTAAAGGTTTTAGGTATTCCCTACAAGACTCATAATATGGTATTGCATTTTCTGTTTTAGCGGAATATTCTACATCAGGAATGAGCAATCTTTTGTAGAGTAAACTAATGAATGACTTGAAGGATTTATCAAGTTCTATGAATCGGTCTTCACTTATTAATTGAATTATATTTCGTTCTATCGATGTAAGTTTTGCTGGACTTATATACTCATAATTTTTAGCTAAACTAGAAGTTGGAACAATAGTCGTATCAATTTGTATTTCATCTGGTGTAAAGTCTTCAGAATCTGGTAATGTTATGACTTTAAACTCTTGATCACTAGAGCTAACTTTAGGATTTTGCTGATTATCAGTAACTGTTCTTACTTTAGTCGAAACTAAACCATATACTTCTTCATATGGGGAAGAGCGCTCATGTAACCCTAATTCTTTAAGGCTTTCAATTAAACTATGCGTAAAAATACCATGTCCTAAATCTCTGTACTCTAATGCGCTTTCATGAGAATCACATGCTGCAAAGATACAAGTGCCTTCATTCTCTCCTACTATTTCAAACAAATCATCAACTTTGAGGTCTCGCAAATTGAATTCATCTGATATTTCTCTTAAAGCACCTCCACTGTGGCATGCATCAAAAAAGACCAATTTAGATTTAGCTTCAAGTGAATTTATTTCCTCATTGAGATCAAAAAGGCTTATAGAAGTTATTTCCACCTTAGATGTAGGATCAAAATTGTAAGGACATATAAAACTGTTTTTCGAATTTATTTCTTCGTGATCAGTAGATTTTGCAAATCCATGGCCTGCAAAGCTAAGTATAAAGTAATCCTCGTCTCTAATCCTTTCCCTGATTTCGTGAATGTTTTTTAAAATTAATTCTTTTGAAGCATTTTCATTGATAAGCAATTTTTTAAATTCGCAGTTAAACTGTGAGTAATTGCTATAAATTAATTCAGCGTCAGCTACACAAAAATCTAAGTTCCTAAAGTGAGGATAATCGTTGATTCCAATTGACAAAAGGAAAATTTTACCCATGCAACCTAAATGACTACCACTCTATAAAAACAAATCTGTTTTTTCTACGAAAGTAAACCGTTCTTATTACATTATTGAATTATGTATTTTAAGTGCATACACTTTTTTATTAGATGCTTTTAATGATTTTGCATCGAGACCACATAAAAATGGAGGTATCTAGATCCCTGAAACATTAGGAGTAGGGGGATTCTTCCGGTGTAAAAAAGAAAGGTAAGTTATAAAGGTCTTGGATAGAATTCCCCACAACCATAATCATCGGTGACTAACAACTGTCCCCCGACCGGTGGATATCTACGGCATTCCCCCTCATGTTTATTAGTATCACTATATTCTATAGGAACAAAAAAACGGCAATGCATACAGATGGTGGGGATGGTAGCGCGGATGCCATTTGATTTTCTAGTCTGTTCAGTGTTGATGAACGGCTTGGCATCGATTGGGTTGACCTTAAACATCGGTCCTGTTTTATTGATATCAAATAAGGGTTCCATATATTATCACACAAACATCTTAAATTAATATATATAAACTTTTGTCAAGTTTTATTATTACCATTTAACATTTGCATATAGTTTTTTGTCTTAGTAGAAATTTTTGTAAGTTTTTATACAACTATTTCATATTTCAGTGAGTTAGTATGTGAGAAGCTGAAGTAGTCGAAATTTTAAAAAATTTAACTTAACCTTTTTATCATGAGTTTAGAGTATTGTTATACTTTTATGTGTGAAACCCTTTGAAAAAATATTCAAAATGATTTTCTTAGAAAATTAGCGTACACTTTTTTATCGTTGTATATATCCCCGCATCTTGTTTTTGGGATATAGTTAACTCTGTTTTTTTGTACGCTATTACATTTCTAAATTAATACAAAAAAGATATATGTAGTGTGTTCAAATAACTCTTAGAACATACATTGATTAATAAAACAATAAATTTTCTAAAAAACATCACAAAAGATGTAATGTTTGATCTAGCAAAAGACCATATAAAACTAATTATTTTAGTAATTAGTTTACCGATTGTCTATTGGCTTAGAGAAACTATTTACAAGTTGCTTATATTTCAAATTCAGATTTGGCAGGGAATTGTATTTACTATAGCATTAGCTCTAGTTAGTTTTTTAATTACAAGTTTTATATCCAAAAAACAGTATGATATGACTAGATTTGGGTTACTTTGGAAAGTAATAATTTTAAAAAATAGAATAATATCCTTAAAAGGTCCTTTTTGTAAAGAATGCGATTGTGATATTTCACATCGGTTAGAATCAACTTTTGTAGAAGACACGCATTTAAGTAGTCCAAAATGTCAAAAAAATCATGAAATAAAGGCTCAACCGATCACTAAAATAAAAGATGATGTTAAGAGAATAATTGAATCTGATTTGAAATCAAATAAAATATTAGAAGTCAATTGGTCATTCTATGGAATTGAAAAAGGATTTTTTGAAATAAAAAATAAAGGAATATTTAATGTTACCGACATAGATATTTTTGTTAGTGCCAATATTGGTGGAGAAAACAAAACAATTGGAACTTATACATTAAATAGCTTAGATGCCTCGGAATCTTATAACCTTAATGATAAGATTACTGAAGATTTGGGGAATCTGCTAGTGGAATCAGACTTAATTTCCTTAATGCATGAAGAGATTCCTGAAGAACAAGAAAATTATTATGGTGAGAATGTAACTTATTGGCGTCCATTCGACTTTATTAGGCTTAGAAAGAATTTTAAATACCCTATGTTTGTTGATTTAACTTATAAGCTTAAAAGGAAACAAAAAATACAAAAAAGTAAGTTTTTATTGACCATGAAATCAAAACGAGATTGGAAAGCTTATGATTATTATCAATTTGATGATGATTGTAATATAAAGCTAGAACGAGTTAATTAATTAATATTAACTCAAAGTTGTAACAATTTTTTCACATTCCTGCTCTCAAAATTCAAATCTTCTTCCTTTGCTTTTTTCTTCAAATAAGCCAACGCACTCCTATGCTTGATTCCGAGTTGTCTCGCTCTTTCAGGAGTTAGATTCAGGATGAAATCATACACTGCTTTTTCATTAATAAACTCCTGAGCCTTCTTTACATCAAGAGCCTGCTCATCAATATTATTGGCTTCTTTGCCGATATAAATAACAGAATCAGCAACAATATGCTTTCTTTCCAATACGCCAATATCACCATCAAATTTGGATTCAGGATGATTAGCATACTCTATTATTGTCCTGCTCAATTGTTTGTAATACTACGAACCTTGTTCCATTTCACCAGTTTCACGATTAATAAAAGGTTCATGTACTATCGTTTGATAATCGCTTGTGTAAGGTGCTAAGGGCTTTACAACTTTTCCATTCTCTTCTGTTGTCTGGAAGCAACAAGAAACCTGAAAGGCTCTTGCAGATCATACCCTAGACCGTCTTTACTTGGGTTCATCTCATGCAGGAACTAAGAGTACTAGAGTTGAAACCTATATGACATTTCAAAGTTGTGAGAGTATATTTTAATTTAACTCATGCTGAAGCCAGGAACATTGGGATTAAGCACAGGAATACACTAAAACAAATGAAAGATAGGAGAGGGAAGGAGAGTTTAACTTAAAAATGAAGAAGATGAGGAAGATATTATGTATTACCATTTGACACATTGCTTTTTTCAATTAGCTTATGCATATAGCAAATTATAAATATGAGGGACTAAAGGTTTAGCTCTTAAAATTTTAAGAATTAGAACATTCATTGATTATATGCAATATGATTTAGTCAGATAGAACAACCAAAAATTATATTAGGCAAATGTTTCATTATAAGGAACATAATTTTGGGGGATAGATTGTAAATGCATAAACCGCTGTGCGATGTTCTAGTCATGTCGGGGAAGAGAAAGGGAGTTCTCTTGCTACTAAAGAATGGGAGAATGGAGATGGAAGAGATCCTTAGATCTCTTGATACAACCAGACAGGCACTGCTTCCTCAGATGAAAGTGCTGGAAGAGCATTATCTTGTTGATCACTACGATGATACTTACGAACTGACAACTATTGGGAAACTTATTGTTGATGAGATAGCTCCTTTACTAAATACAGTTGAGACTCTTGAGAGTGATATTGATTACTGGGGGAATCGGAATCTTGATTTCATTCCACCTCATCTATTTAAAAGGATTAGTGAGTTAGAGGAGTGCACAATAGTAAATCCATCCATTACACAAATATATGAACTCAATGATAAGATAACTGATTCGTGCTATAATTCGGATTCTGTCAGTATGATCGCTGCATCTTTTCACCCGGATTACCCAGCAATCTTCTCTGAAATGGCCAATAAAAATGTAAAGGTAAATGCCATATTCTCCAAAGATGTTCTTGAGCATTTGCAGAAAAACTACTATCCTTTTCTGGAAGAAATGATTAAGGGTAAATCATTTAATATTTCGTTTTTTCCCAAACTGGACCTTGTAGGACTTATTGTTAATGATCACTATATGCTCATGCGCATACTAAAAAATAATAATGAGGTTGACGGACAATACATTCTGTGTAATAATCCCACTGCTCTTGAATGGGGAAAAGAATTGTTTGAATACTACCTGAAGGACTCTGTGCCGATAAATGAGATTTCTAGTTAATGGCCTATGTATGGAATTTAACAATTTGTATCACTGTTAATAAGTTATGACCTTGAAGTTCATAACTTGTAAACCAATAATGCCGAACTATATTTCTTGTATTACTCATACATTAAATATAAATTAAAATAAAGCTTTTGTAAAATCCTTAATGTTCAGACAAGAGTGGGAATCAGCAATAATTTGAAATGCGCTGATATCTATTGAAGATATTCGGTAGTTTTGGTCCACAGGTAGAGTTTTAATAGTTATTCTTCATAGCCAAAGGAACTACAATTGAGTATGGAGTTTACAAAAGCGTATATTTGTTTGATTCTCCCACATTTTGACTTCTAAAAAAGTGCACATGACCTTTTTAGAACTTTCCAGCCCTGCGAAATTAAAGAATGACCGGAGTTCTGATCACTCCGATATTCAAGATATGTTCAAGCAAATAGCTTAACTTCTGAAAGTGCATAGGCTCATTAATATATCTTGCAGAAGATCTAATTTTAATTATTTCAACTCTGGTGATTTCAGGGAGACCCGGAAATCCCAATTTAATTTATTTTTATTTACAGGTATGAAATTACATCTGATCATCGCTTCTTTGAACTGCTTATTTGTGATAAAGAAACCATCTTGTGATTCTTCAAACAAAGTTTTAAGTGCATAACTAGTGTAATTTTTATTTGGTGTTTTTTGTGGGAGTACATTTGACATAATCCACTTGTCTATGGTTTCTTTTTCAATGTCGCTTAATTCAAAATCACTCATTTTACTCAATCCTGTATTCATAATTTGTCAACAAAGTATACTGAACTGTGCCTTGATTTTCTTTACTTGTGACTCATACATTTATAAAGCCACCCTAAGAGCACACAGGTAAGAGTCAATACAGCCTGACAGTGACAAAGACAGAAGGAAAAGGAGATGATTCTACCCCTCAAATACTGCCTCATCACAAGTATCAATGCAATATACTCCTCACTCATTGAACTTTTTCAACTTTTCCCTGGAAAGCCATAGTAGAGGCTTTGAAGAAGGGTGAAAAGTCAATTTAGTTATTTCGGCAAAGAAGAAGGTATTTGGAAAAATTATATAGTTAAGAAATCTTAATAATTTAAGATGTCTTTGTCTTTCTCTTCTCAGGTGCCACAGGCTCGGTTAAAAAGAATCCAAATGATGCGAGATCTTTGACATCCATTTTGTGAGTTTTCTCACCGGAAGAGATAGCAGGAGTTATGAAACGGAAAAACTCACGGGCAAAATGCTCATAGCTGAACCCCTCCGCTTCGAGTGCCAGTTTCCATTTATTTTCCATTGACAAGATGCCCATGAAGGATATCATAAGGTACATAGAGATCAGGAATGGATCGAGATCGTCCCGGATCGTACCGTCATCAATACCCTCCTGGATCGCATCCCGCAGGATCATGCGGCAGGTACCATATCCCTTTCCAATCTCTGCAGTACACGGGTTCTCTTTGGAAAAACGCTCAGAGCCGTAAAAATGAATAATTCGAAGATAATCGGGATATTCCTGTGAATATTGGTAATAGGCCTGACCCATCAGGGCTACCTTGACAACACCCGGCACTTGTTTCTCCATGCATTCCATGTATTTTTCTTTAAGGATCCGGATACCACGGAGGACAATATTTGCAAAAAGAGTCTCCTTATTTTTAAAATACAGATAAATGGTAGCTTTGTTCAGTTCGACTTCGTGGGCGATGTCTTCCATTGAAACATCTTCATAACTCCTTGAAAAAAAGAGACGCTCGGCTGCATCAATGATCTCGGTCTTTCGCTGTTCCTTCTCCCGTTGTCTTCTATCGGCGATTCCCATATCCATTCCACCTAAGCTCTATTTAATTTAAAAGCTTACTCATTAGATAAAACATTCAGGTTCCTTCCGTTGGCTATAGAGCGTATGAAGGCGCACTGATGCGTCTTTGACCATTCCCGGCTTCATCGATCTGGCATTTTGCGGGCAGTTTTTGATACACGCGCAGCAGGTAATGCATTTTTCCTTATCGACCAAACTGGGATTTTCTGGATCAACAGCACCAACAGGACACTTCTCTGCACATATCCCACACTGCGAACACTCATCACTGACTGCGATGAAATCAACGATCCATAATTTTGTAACTCCTCCATAAGGATAAGTGCCAGGCACATGCACATCAGAAATCTGGGAGATTGATGAGATGGAGTGTAGTTTTTTACGTATTTCCCGTCCAAGTACTTCTGCATGATTCAAATCCTTTTCATCGGGACGTCCCTGTGCTGTTGCTGTCTTAGGATCTGAGAATGAGTGTTCCCCGATATATGCTGCACAGGCAATGGGGATGCATCCACATTTCATCACAATGTTTTTTACTTCGAGTAATGCGTCGTCATATACCCGATTGCCATAAACCACAACACAAACCGTGGGTGTATTATGAGCTTGAATTGCATTCAGCCATTCATTTAATAATGCCGGCACTCTTCCCATATACACGGGAACTGCAACAACAAGCAATTCATTTTCCGAGGTCATTAATGGTTGTTTTCTTGCATCTGGTCTGGTAATATCAATCAATTCCATGGTGCCTGGATTAATACCATCTGCAATGCCCAGAGCAACCGCTTTTGTTGTCCCGGTCGGTGAGAAATAAACTAATTTCACAGATTCTATTTCCATTTCATTCACTCCATCAATTGTTTATGAATTTACAGATAATGCATTTCATTCGACATCACTTTCAAGATACTCGGGGTTCGCTTTCCGTCCAGTACCGTCCAGTAAACGCCCAGGTTTTATATTGAGCGTATTTACTCAAAGTTAGATTATAACTACTAGTTAGTGAATAACTAATATTTAGTATAAATATGTATCTCACGGGAAGATATCAAATACCGGAAGAAGGTTAAAATATTATGCCTGATGGATAAGAAATTGAACAAATAAAAGTAAAACTTCTAGCTTATTCACATTGTTGCTTCCATCCTAAAGCAGCAAAAGAACTTCCGTTCTCTTCTCTGATGCAAACAACACATCAAGCAGTGATTTCTTCATTTGCAGTGTATTCTCTAAACTAATTGCAATTAAGAATATTTCACTCAAACATATTTCTTATGCATCTCTGATCCTTATACTACTTTAGAGCCTGCTTTCGTACTTTTGAAAATATGCATCATTCCTCCAGTTGGAAAAATGTCCTGAATATCTCGATGGAGTCCAGGAAGTCCTGTTTGCCCATCAGCTCCCTGGCTGAATGCATTGCCAGCATCGGCACCCCTACATCCACAACATGAACAGGCATATATTTGCTAAGCAAAGGACCCAGGGTCGTTCCGCCGGGTTGGTCCGAATGGTTCACGAACTTTTGATATTTTAAACCGGCTCTGTCACACAGCTGCTGAAAAGCTGCAATGGTCTCCACTTCCGATGCATAGGAACGATTACAACTGATCTTGATAGCCATCCCCTTGTTCATCACTGGCTTATTAGTGATATCGCTCTTTTCACTGTAATTGGGATGCAATCCATGGGCACAGTCAGCCGAGATCACAAAGAAGTTCATCGCCTGATGGTTGGGTTGTTCCCTCACCGACGTGCCCATGCGAATTCTCTCCAGAATAGTGCGCAGCATCATGGAGTCAGCACCCTGGCGGGTCATGGAACCGATCTCCTCATTGTCCATGAATGCCACCATGTTAATCCCGTCCTTATGCTTCGACTCGACAAGAGCTTCCATAGCAGCATACACCATGGACAGGTCGTCGATCCTTGGACAGGAGATAAATTCCTCTCTAGCCCCCACCAGTATACCTTCTTCGCAACAATAGACGCTTAGATCCATGTCCAGAATATCTTCACGGCAGACCCCGGCTTCCCCCGCAACCAGATCCAACAGGTAATTATCTCTGACCTCATCTTCTATCAACCGGGTCAGGAGAGGTTGCATTTCTTTTTGAACCTTGATCTCCACACCTTTATTGACCTCGCGATTCATATGGATGGCCAGATTAGGGATGATAAGTAAAGGCCTTTGGAAATCCAGATGGATCACTTTGGGCTTAAGAACATCGTCCGATTTCACAGCTATTCTTCCTGCAATGGATAAAGGACGATCGAACCATGTGTTCAGGATAGGGCCGCCGTAACGTTCCACATTCAGTGTCAGCAACCTTTCACTGTTCACCTCTGGATTGGGTTTGACCCTGAATCCGGGATTATCCGTATGCGCAGCAATAATCCTCACCCATTTTGCTGGAAACTGGTCGCTTCCGACAGTAAAGCCCACCAGCATGGAAGGATATGGGGTCAGATAGTATTTCCCCGACTCATTCAAGGTCCATAGGTCATTCATTTTCAATTCCATGAAACCTTCAGCTTCCAGACGTTCTCTTATGGAATCTACCGTCTGAACGGGTGTTGTCGCTTTTTTCATAAATCCAAAAAAATCATTGATATAATCCCTGATATGACCCATATTTGCCACCTTTCTCACGATACCCTATTCATTCAACTTTGCAATTACCTTTAAACTATTCTTTTCAGAGTTTCTCACTTGTGGGAGATTAAATAATGACAAAATCTTTTTTCTTTTGTTTTAGTGTCATAGTAGATAATAGATTCTCAGGATACTTAATACTGTATTAATACTGTAACTTATACTAAGAAATAAGTCTCTGGGACAAGGGTGCAATTCATCAACTCAGCCCGTAGAAATAAACGACTTTTTAATTAGACCTGTTTTCAAATTATTTTCTTTGTTAAACTTACTAAATAAGTTGATACTTTTATACGTGCTTTCTATTTTCAACAAAACGACACTAGTGCCATAATATGAAAAGACTAAAATAAAAAAGAATAACTAAACTACAGTTATTGGTATGGCATCTTTTAAATAATACTCGAACAGGTTCTTTGCCCATATTAATGCAGTGGGATTACAGGAAGATACATATTTGTGGTCGTAATTCCCTTCATTAGTGAGTAACCTCATCATAAAGGAAACTTCATTGTATCCGAATGCCACGAAATCCATTCTTTTTGGATATAGGCATACTTTGTTAAGATTACTTCCAAGAAGATTCCTCAAAGGTTCGTTCTGTTCCTCGTTAATTTTTGCGAGAAGCTCTGTGGAGACCACCAGAGACATGTTTACTCCATGTTTCTTGAAATCTTCAAGTAATGATGGAAAACCAGGGAAAATAAATGTCGTGACAGAAACCTGGAATGCGGATTTTTTGGCATTTTCTACTTCTTGTTTACTAGGTTCACACACTTCTGTCGAAGGAGGATTTGTTACCACTGTGCAAGGTCCAAGTTCACTAAGTCTTTTATATAAGTGCGGAGGAATAAAGTCCAGATTGTGGGTTCCCCAGTAATCAATGTCACTGTCAGCAACTTCAACAATATCTAGAAGCGGGATCATCTTATTAACTATCAGCTTCCCGATGGCCGTTAATTCGTAAGTATCATTGTAGTGAGTAACAAGATGATGCTCTTCAAGTACCTTTATCTGAGGAAGTAGTGCCTGTCTTGTGGTATCAAGAGATAGGAGAAGATTTTCCATATCCTGTGCTCTATCCTGTAGCAGCAGGAGAGTGTTTTTCCTCTTCTCTGATGCAAATATCACATCAAGCAATGTTTTTTTCACTTGCACACATCCTAGTGATCAACTGTAATTTCAGATAGCACTACATTAAATGATGAGCTATTGATATTTATAAGAAATTAAATCAGCTTCAATAAATATTTTTATGTTTTAACGGAGTTAACTTCCTCACTTTATGGAAATCTGTTCCACATATCCGACTTTTCCTTACATGAAAATTCAGACTTAGAAGTTCATTACTTATTTAACTTATAAAAAAGCATATAGAATTACTACATTGGAAGTGTGGTAAAATAAAAACAATAATCATAATAGTGCTACTTTTAATGATAGTACCTGTAAGTGCTGTTTCTGGTGAGAATGATATTGATTACGATACGTACAGGAACAGCTGGGATTTACTTAATGAGGATAAAAATGACTGGGTATGTGTGGACCATGCAGTAAATTACTCAAGACACAATCCTGAATGGGGGATAGTTATCCCTTCGCCATCGCCGCGTTTTAGTGTTCAGCCCCACATGACGAATTATAAGATCAATGGCAATACTCTTTTGATACACGAAGCGCAGGTAAACATCACATATGAGCTCGAAATCGTGGATGGGACCATGATAGTTCCTTATTATGATGATTTTCCAGGTTCGTTCACAAGATACTGGGAAGGTAGCACATATTTCCATTTCATCCCAAATGAAACAGGTGTGGTCAGGGTATATACTGTTTTAAAAGATAATCGTGATGAGTTTTTTGATTATGGTCATATAAATCAGGGTAACGTTACAAACACTACAGTAGAACTTGATTACAATGCTACTTCCGTGGTGTCCCAGAGTAATGTCGGCAGCACAACTGATGATAAAAATATATCAAATCATAAAATCACTGATGATCACTATCTTGAAAGTATTGATGAGCCAGAGGGATATATCACAAAATTTATCCAGTTCATAAAATCATTCATAGGTGCATTTAGATAGTTTGTGCATTAGTTGGTTGAAGCACCAACCCAACTTATTAAATCTGGCCCAATAAAAGTACATTGAACTTGCTAATAAGTTAAAAACACAAAGAGAACCATAAGCTAAAATCAACGGGAACGAACTATTGGGACTTATGATTGATATCTTCCAGACAATATTGTTAAAATAAGTGTTTTTGGCGGAGATGGTGCTATGGGTCAATTACTTTTAAAATAAGCTCTTGAAGAAGTATTACATCAAAACGTGTGTTGTATGGATCCTGATAAAATCACTTTTTAATAAGTAATATTGTTATCGAAAATAACTTATCTGCTGAGCTTATTCAATCTATTAGGGGGTTATAATCAGTGAGAAAGCAGCTGATAATATTGTTTGTAGTGCTGGCAGCTGTGTTTATGGCTATCGGATGCACTGAAGGTGGCGATGTTAATGTGACACCGCCAGAGGCTGACATTGAAGGTGGTGATGTTGATGTTAATGTAACACCGCCAGAGACCGATATTGAAAGTGGTGATGTCAATGTAACACCACCAGAGAACATAACTGTACCTGAGGTTGATGTCGAAGGTGGCGATATTAATGTGACACCGCCAGATGTTGATGTTGACACAGAGAATGTAAGTATACCGGATGTAGACATAGACACAGAGAATGTAACTGTACCTGAACCTGAGGTTGATGTAGACACAGAGAATGTAACTGTGCCTGATGTAGATGTGGATAGCAATTGATCCCACTGAAGTTACTCTAACTTAAGAAGATACATTCTTCTAAAATTCAGGCATCGTGGTTAACACGGTGCCTATGTTTTTAATGTGAGAGATAATGCCTTTTAAAGAGTCCCTATTTTCCTATTCAGCATAAGGAATGATGAATATCTTCTGCTTAGTAACTCACAATCCTGTTTTTCAATAGTATATCCGAACTCACTTTAATTAACAGTTTCATTTTACCAATCAATTGCCAAGCAATTTCCCTGGTTTCCACTGACATCTCTGCAAGTCCTTATTATCCATTATTTCAATGATTTTCCGTGGATCTTTTTAGTATACTCCAGACTATGATAGGTATTGCAATCCCAAAAAACAATGGGAGCAACCATTCAGAAAAGTTATCAGAAGTACTTCCAACATAAGCATAATACACTGAAACAGGAATTATTCCGAGTAAGCTCAGGATAATGAATTTGCTCCAGGAGATTCTTGTAAGCCCGGCAAAACAAGCCATTGTCTCAGACACTATTGGAATCATTTTTGAAAGGATTAGTATTCCTTCTCCCCACTTTATGAACCATTCGTCCATGGATTGTTTTTCTGCTTTGTCAAGGAATAGTCGTGTTTTTCCCAGTTTCCTTGTTATGGCAAATCCTGCCAATGAAGCAAGCAGAGATCCTGTGACGTTTATCAATGTTCCTATGAAAACCCCGTAATAAGCTCCGGAAAAAGTCATTAATACTGTGGAAGGCATTGGGAGAATAAGGTCGATAACGAGAAAGAATATTATTATAGCTGCTGCAAAAGGACCTGATCCCACAACAAGTAAATTAATTTTTTCAAAGGTTATTAAGCCCGAAGTCTCAAATATCATAAACAAAAAAAGGAATGCAGAAGCAAGTATTACAGGAATGTGTTTCCAGCTTAAGGCTTTTTTACCTTTTCTCATATAATTTCTTTCCTTTTAATCTACGGTCTTAGTATGAAATTTGGTATCCTTCAATTGTTGTCTCACATCTTCAGCCGTTTCTCACATGTTTGATATTTCCACTTAAGATGCGATATTTGGATTATGGGGGACCAAAATCAAGCTATTGGGACCGAGTTACCTGCCCCTCGAGAGTTAACCTGCGAAAACTAACAGCAATAAAAAATTATTAAAGCTCGGTTATTGGGATGGAGTCTCTCCTGTAATATTCAAATAGTTCCTTTACCCATTCAACTGCTTCTGCATCAAAGGAGATGAGATATTTGTAATCATACTCCCCGGTGATTGTTAACGGACTCATTCTCATATACAGGTCATTGTAAGCAAATGACATGAATTTCATCTCCTTGTTATAAACTGAAATATGAAAGAGCTTACTTTTAATTAGCTTCGCAAAGACTTCATTGGCATTGGTCACAGATGAGTCAAGCATATCAGGGGAAGCGATAACATGCACATCTATCTCAAGTTGAACGAGATCAGCGAACAGTTCAATGAACTGAGGATGATAAAATATAGTAGCTACATTAAGTGAGTTCGATTTACTCGAAGTATCATAGAAATCCTTTAAGAGGTCATGTATTTCAAGGAGTGTGGGGACCATGACCTTACTGTTCCTTATCTCGCTTATCCTTTCTAAAAGGTGAGGGGGGATAAAACTGAAGTCGTGATTTCCCCAATACTCAATATCAATCTCAAAAGTATCAAGAATATCCAACAGAGGAGTCATCTTTTCAACTATAAGTTTTCCAATCGTTGTCAGATTATAAGTATCATTCTCATGTAGAATAAGATGATGTTCTTCCAGTATCCTTATCTGAGGAAGCAATGATTGCCTGGTTGTCTTGAGGGCACTGAGAATATATTCCATTTCCTGTGCCCCACTTTGCAGCAACAGAAGAACTCCTTTTCTCTTCTCAGATACAAATATGACATCAAGCAAAGGTTTCTTCATTTGTGGACCTTCTATAAAGCAATTATAATTTCAGATAGGACTATATTTAATTATACGCCTTCTATTACTTATAATATTTTGAAGCGGTTTATATAGTTAATATGGTGCCTTAAAGGATTCTTACGGCATAGCTGTTTTATTTAAGAGTTAAGAGTAGTGTAAGCTTTTCTCAATAGAGGCAGGAATAAATATTTAGTCTCGTGTGTTTGCAAAATGAGGTTATCCAATTAGAATTTTGATTTTAAAGCCTATTCATTTTTTCATTAAGACCATCTGTTTTTCAAACTATTATATAAGACACAGACCTACAGGATCAACAGAGATCTGCAAAAACGTTGGGTCTTAAAGCCCCGCGAAAAATAGGATCCGTGTAAATCCTGTGTGAATCCATGTATGAAAGAATCTATAAATGTAACTTAACAATTGGAAGCTAAGGATAAAGACCGTCTGAATATCTAAGACACTGGTTAAAAAGACGAATGCGGATCATGAAATACTAAGGAACGCCGTCAAATTAGAACGGGAGGGTTTCAGGAGCTAATTAGAGACTATCAAAACAAATACCTAAAATTGCGGCCTTGCTCATAAAGTCTCTTTGATTACAAACTCAGCTTCTTGACCACAAAGTAGCCCTTTTGACTATAAACTATGCATTTAATCATTAAGTCGAGTAACAATATCACATATTGCTATCGATTCCTTAAAGTGAATCAAATTTCAGCATTTGGAACTGGAATTATGATTCCGAACTTTTAATTTCCCGTATCTCTGGATATCTACCTTCCCCAGCAAACATGATATTGTCTGCTTTAAACCAGCTGTCCTGAGAACCTATCAGCGTAAGGTGACAATGTTGCGAGTAAGAATCTTGTCTACGTGAGTTGTACCAGCTATTAGTCCCATGTACACTTACAACAAGATTGACTTTAGCATCTTCTTCACTAATGTCATATTTCACATAAATGTTAGAAAATGATTTTGAAGAATTATCTGAGTTAATTGGTAGAATTAAAGCATTCTCTATGGGTTCAAGAGTGTCGATAATATAGTCCGTTCCATAATAAGTGTCAAGCACAATATTCCGTTTTTCACTAACCATGATTGGCTCTACGTTTTCAACAGCTATCATAGTACCGTTAGGTGTTTCCACAAAGTAACAATCCCATTTCCCAGTATAGACATTGCCTTGTTTCACATCAGCAATAAAAGATTCACTTACTAACAAATTATCTTTTCCTGAAACTACTGGAATGTATATGATCACATTATCAATTGTAGTCCTAACGCCAGGGGTAGATGATACATAAAGTTCAAGATTGTACATGTAGTCACTTTTAACATCATCTCCATAATATTCCCAATCCATACTATCCTGCACACTTTCTGCAATACCCAAAAAGATCAAACTGCCAAATATTAAAATATACTGCAAGAACAACACTAAAAGTAGGATTATGGAAATGCCAAAAACAGCCTTAATAAATTTATTCATGAAATACCTAAACAGTATTTACAATTTTCTGAGAATATAAACTTTCCTACCTATGATGGCACAATTTAATTATTTTGTGCTTAATGAGCACGACAATTACACAACTATCGGTCAAGATGTATGGTTCAATTCATAACAAGTTGTTGATGTGTAATCTGACCACAAAGTAAGGCACTTTATGAGCAAGCCCTAAAATTACAATAGTTATAAATATGATCAACTTAGTATAAAGATGCCGGTTGCCTGTCAGTAAGCGGCACAGAGAATACAAGAAAGATTTAATTGAAAAGGAGAAAAAGCCATGTCTGAAAATGAAGAGCGAATGTTTACTACTTCTCCCCTGCCACCCGTATTACATGGATTCAGATTAAGAGATGTGAAGACTCAAAACAAAATACATTCGATACCGGATAGTCACGCAGTCAGTGTAGAATAATAGTTAATTTTCTGCCAGGCACTGATACTTATCACACATATCGGGCCTGCTATCTTTATCGAGAGGCGGCCATTCGGGCAGAAATAATGGAAGGTTGTTATGAAGACCAGTCTTCATGACACCTTTTACCTGTTCTCATCATCCGGTGCACTTATCCGTATCTGAAGCAGTATTCAAAGATCACTTATCGTTCGAAGGAGGCTTCTCAATGAAACTACCTACGCCCATAAAACATGCCCTGATCGAAGCAACAATTTCCATGTACATTGAAACCTATCCGTCGTCCAGGAGTAGTAAAGAACCCCTTGCTTTTGCGATCCCCATGATCAAAATCCGGGAGGATACAGAAATATTCGGCATCACTGACTCCGACATCCAGGCTACAGTCGCCGGAAACCCAAATTCCTTGTCATACATCAAAGACTCTGACGTCGTACAGTTCATTCCTCCATTTACCCGAGCCTGCAACCTTTACGATAAGGTCCTCAATAATATCAAAACGAACACATCTGTTGATCCAAAAACCACAATCTTTTATGACCCTACGATAAAAGAAGAACTCATCTACCATTTCTTCAGTGGCTCAATCGTCCTGATGGTCCCCGAAGACCTGTCCGACCTGTCACAGCTTAAATTCGCTCTAACGGCCGGAGGAAGTAAGCTCCGATCTATCATTGATATAACAGGTGGCTGGGTCTACCTTTTCCCGAAGCATATAATGCAGTCTCAGGAATGTGGCAAAATATTAGCCAGGGATACGAATGTTGATAAGGTCCTCGCAAGATATCTGGAAGAAATATTTCCAATGGAAGTCTGAATATCTGACATAATTTTCGGGTCATCGGCCTGTACCTCTCATCTGGTCAATGATGGGAGACAGGAAACCTTGGTTCGCCAACATCGAAGCTAGCCGGATGTAAACTTGGCCGATATATTGTTTTTTAACTTCTCTGGGAAAAGTTCAGGTTGAATGGAAAATGAGAGTTTTCCACTCAACCTGAATATGATACGGATTTATTCGCTTATCCAGGCCTTTGCTTCAGCAAGCTCTTCATTGCTGTAAGTCCTCACCGGGCCGGGAATTACATACTTGAATATTTCCATGGCGTTGATTACCCAATCCTCATCAGAGACAACTGCTATTTTTTCAAATGATGTGAAGTGTTGTGTAGCGGCCTTAGCATCTTCCAGCATAGCCTTACGGGTGAATCTCTCAAAATCCTTGTCCAGCTGGTAGAGAAAACGAATTTTCCCATACTTTTCCTTTTTGTCCTCAATAAGAGGAACCAAGACCTTGTCGTAGTCTTCCTCCTTTACTACTCCGCTTGCATTGACTGCGACTACTTTATCCGGCATCCCCTCTATAATTTCTATCATTCCACACCTCCATTTCTGATTTACTTTGTTAGATAACGCTACGATCAATCAGATTTGGTGCCCAAATTTATATAAGCATATCCGCTTCAAGTTTGAGGTCCCTGCAGATCAAAAAATAAAAGTGCTGAACATTCATCAAATCCCGGTTATTGGTGTTGAACCCTTCAGGTAATGATCAAACAGTTCTTTCCCCCACTCAAGTGCAGTACTGCTATATGACATCAGCTCTTTGTTATCATACCGGCCGTCCTTTTTTAACATTGTCAGCAAAATACAGTAATCATTCAATGTAATGTAAACAAAATTGAATGGTTTACTATAAAGGTAGAACTTAATATAGGGATTGTCCAGCAATTCCTGGAAATCATTATGATTTTGTGTTCTAAGCTTGTCAAAGAGCTCTTCCGAAATAACCATTAGGATCTCTGTTTCATTACTTGTCCATAAATCAAACAGTTCCATGAAATTAGGATGAAATATAGTAGTGGCAGCGTACATTTTATTTGAAATAGCAGACTTTTTTGTAAAATCCTTGTTGAGCTCGTGTATGTTAGATATGCATGGTTCATTGACACGATATTGACCTAGCTCACTTATTCTGCCCAGCAGTTCAGGAGGGATGAATTCCAGATCGCGCTCTCCCCAAAAGTTAGTGTTAAAATCCAGGACATCTACTGTACTCAATAAAGGTTTCATTTCATCCACTATCAGTTTTCCGATACTTGTCAGTTCATAAGTGTCTTTATGGTGAGAAACAAGATAATGGTCTTCCAATATTCTAATCTGCGGAAGTAATGCCTGTCTTGTTGTATTAAGAGCACTGAAGAGAGATTCCATTTCCATTGCCCTGTCACATAACAGCAGGAGAACTCCCTTTCTTTTCTCGGATGCAAACACCACATCAAGTAGCGATTTCTTCAACTTGTGCACATCCTGATAATGAACTGTAAATTCAGATCGCGTTATATTAAAGTATAAAGCTAGTGCTATTTATAGTGAACTACATGAAACCCTAATAATACTTCTAGTGCTTTAAGGGGGCTACCGTATTGTATTAATTCGTAATTTCCCACAGTCTTTACTATTTCCCGAGCAACCCTAAGCCAATGCTCGCAATTCATTATTCATCGTAATAAATAAACTGCCAGCCAACTCCGAATTTATCTGTTACGAATCCATATAATTTACTCCAGAACGTTTCCTGAAGTTCCATACCTACGGTACCATCCGTTTCAAGTTTGCTGAACATTGACCTTATTTTAGCCGTATCTTTAATGTTAATTACAAGGCTGATGTTGTTCCCCACGGTGAATGGCATATCTGGCGGGATATCGGAAAACATCACAGTGCTTCCCTCTATATCAAGAGAAGTATGCATTACCAGATCCTTTGTCTCTTCCGTTAGAGGAAAATCCTCATCTGCAGGCGCATCTTTGTATAACATAAGTTGAGGTTTTTCTGTTCCAAAGACCTCTGCATAGTATTCCACAGCTTCACGACAGTTCCCGTTAAAATTTATGTATGCCTCTACAGACATTTCTGACACTCCCATCTTTAAGTATGCTTATTATAACTGATGCCTACTCCGTTAAATAGCTTACTCATGGTCCAAAACCTATTATGGATTGCCGGATGAAGGGGAATTTAATATAGGAGTTGTGAGAGAAGATAAATGCCTTTTCAGATAGTGCTGGCCAATTACCAGCCAATTGGTCGTGAACCTCACTGTAAAGCATCCCAAAAACTAAAAAGGAAGTACCTGAAATGCCATCGTTGTATCTGATATCATGCAGGATGTTCGAAGATGAGCTTGTTCATATATTTGAAGAAGAAGATGAAGAAGATGAGAGTACTCGCCTGATAGTTATCGAGAATCAAAATATCAGCGAGATTGAAAAGAAACTGAATGAAGCATCTGTGAAATATGAAAGGGCATCATTTGAGGAGTTCCCTCCTAAAATTAATTCAATCGATGACTTTGTAGTTGTTCTGGATCTGCTGGAATTTGCACTGGATGCTAATCCTCAGACACTCAAAGAGGAGGTTTACAGAGCCATTGAAACAAGAGGGGAATTATTTGATGGCATCCTGGTCTTTTATGGGCTCTGTGGCAATGTGCTCGACTCTCTTGAAAATGACTTTGCCTATCTGGAAATTCCTGTGAGAATACTTAGGGACTCACAGGGGGAAATTGTGGATGACTGCATCTGTGCCGCCTTTGAGAGCAGAGGTGCTTATGCAGAGGCCATTATGGGTGAAAAGAGAGGCGAAGGAACATATTTCCTCACACCGATGCAGGCGGCTAACTGGAGAGAGATGCTGGTACTTGCCAAACTGGCCCCCAATCCGGATGACACCGAAATGATGAGAATGGTCTTTGAGTATTCCGGTTACAAGAATGTAGGAAAGGTAGACACAGGTTTATGCTACGAAAAAGAGTTCCACAAAACAGTAGACGAATTCGCCAACCTCTTTGATCTAAAGATACGGTCTTTCACAGGTTCTACAAAGGTAACAGATGAATCATATCATTCTATCAAGAAAGATATCATTCAGGAAGCATCTGAAAAACCCGTACTTTAATCATCATCCACAGGGTTCACAGAGATTTTCCAGATATGCTTCATGAAAATTTCAACAGACTCGGAAAGATCAGATCCCATACCATTTGTTCAAATACTTAAAAACAATATTGTTGAATTCATCGTATTGCTCTATTGAGCAGACATGCCCGCAATCATCAATTACTTCTACATGGGAATTGCGGATTCTCTTACTGTACTTCAAAGTATCCTTTAAAAAAAGATAGTCCTGGCTCCCTGAAACATATAAGACCTTGATAGTATCATCCAATTCATCCAGCCAGGGCAGACTGTTCGTTGTCTGTGGGATTATATCCAGCCATTTACAAAACTCATCATAGCCCAATTTCTTTGCTTCATTCACAAAGATAACTCTTGACCTTTTGTGGTTTCTTTTTGGCATTATGACATAGGCGAAGAACCTGTACAGTATCATATAATTGATCGCTCTCTTGAATGTTATTGCCAGGAAAAGCAAACTCCTTGTCTTCAAATTGAACCTGACTATTCCTCCTCCCATAATCAAAGAATTCACTTTTTCGGGGTACAGCATGGCAAATCTTAAGCATATCAGCGAACTAAAGGAAAAGCCCAGTAAATTAGCTTTCCCTACCTGATAGTGATCCAGGGTATTTTTTATAAGCTCACATACTTTTTCCAGGTCCAGATCCTCATTTACTTCTCCTTTATGCATTTCCAGGACAAGCAGGTTATAATACTTTGAAAAGAAACCGACCTGTTTTTTCCAGGTCCTTGCACTACCTCCAAAGCCATGGATAAATACTATCCATTCAACAGAGCTGCTCTTATAGTAAACTTCGGCACTAAACTTTTTTTCTTCTGCCATCGGTTATTCCTTTCTTGAAAGCAAAGTATTTCAAGAACCGGGGGAAATTCTTCTGGTTATGCTCCGGCATCTTCCTAAATAGCTCTTCTGCCTTCTCTTCCCACTCTTTGGCCCGTTCAAAGCTTTTCTCCGCAAGAGCTTCAGCCGGTTCAGGATTAGCTAAATGGGTTGACCTTGCTCCTCCGGCATTGACCACATCAATGATAGCCTGTGGATTATCTATCAAAGGACAGGGCCTTAAAGGATTTTGTGAGAACGGCTGAGCGTCTCTAAAAGCAGTGAAGAATTTAGACCTGAGGGCTTCAGCAAGAGATACTTCGTATATGTTCGAATCCGAGTAATGACAGAAGGCACAGGGCTCCACATCACCCTTGGCATTTATATGAGCAAAACCAACTCCTGCACCAATACAACCGAAAGACAGATGCCCATTGTTCCAGAAATCGATGATAACATAATCATGTTTTATGCAATAATCCCTGATCCTTTCCTGTACGTATGCTCTTTGCTCGGCCGTGCACACTAATGAAGTATCAGCATCGCTTCCCACCGGTATATATTGGAATAACCAGCCAAACCAGGCACCTTTTTCACGCATATGATCAAGGAACTCATCACTGGCTATGGTCTTATAGTTCCTGGAATGATAGCAGGCAGAAAAAGCAAACGCAATACCTCTGGACCTCAAAATATCCATTGCCTTGATGGCTTTATCATAAACACCCGGTCCCCTTCTGAAATCGGTTTCTTCTTTTGTCCCTTCGATGCTTATAAAAACATTCAAATTCCCCAGTTCAACCATTGCATCGGCGAGCTTTTCATCTATCAGAGTTGCATTAGTAAATGCACCGAATGTCATTTTGTTATGTTTTCTGCACAATTTCAGGATATCGTCTTTCCGTAGTAAAGGTTCACCGCCAGTCATTAAACAATCCATGATCCCTAATTTTTCAGCCTGGTCTAATATGTCATCAAACTTCTCATATGAGATATTATGGCCGCTTTCATAATCTTGAGACCAGCATCCTTTACACTTTAAATTACAATTGCTGGTCGGGTCTACCAAAAGAACTCGTGGAATAGAACTTTTATTTTTGAATCCACTATATAGCTCTTTTAAAGTAATGAAATTGCCCATCGTTAAATGAGTAGTTATTCTCTTGGCTGAAAAAAATTGCTTACTTCTGTAGATGTAAGCTTTATGATGTGGAAATGGAGGTATTCTTTCTTTATTTCCATTGATCATTAAATATTTCAATTGCAAAACTCCTGACCTATTTTTTAGTTACGGATACTTTTTGAGGAATAACTCCATCAAAAACGAATTCACCGTTAGAATTAGAGGTCAGGCTGTTTATTTCAAGGCCGGGGACAACTGTATATATCCGAGGGAAGAATTCTTCCATTACGCTTACGCTTTCGTCTTCCATATATGTATCAGGAAGTGAAACCGCTCCGAGAGAAAATGCTTCCGGATCTCCGCTTAATTGGTTATTTGTAATGCTGATTCGTCCTTTGCTATAGATATTTAAGTTATCCGGTAGTGGAAGAGGAACATCGTCTGCAACATCAGAGTACAGGTCGGCTTTAAGTCTTTTTATATCTGCGGTGCTCGATCCCTCCATTGTTCCATCCGGTAAAGCTTTTACCTGTAAATTGTCAAACCACCAGAAACCTGGTGCAATCTCATTCAGTAAAGCCGTTGATTCTTCAGCAGTTAAAGTGAATTCTTTCCTTTCATATTCTGAAAACTCAAAATTATAATCATTGATTGATTTCTTTTCCGCGTTCTTCTTATATTCTTCCAGTTCTTCGCCGGTCATACCTTCGTATTCAACCATAATGCCTGTTTTCTCTAAGGCACTTACATAGTCCGCGTGAGTGTATTCAACCCCAAGATCTTTCGGTCCGAATAATGAAAAACTTGCATATACCCAAGAAACACTAGCTATAATTAATACAAATACTACTAACAATACGTATTTGAGTTTTCCTTTTTCTGCGCTCATTGTATCACCTATTTATTATTCTAAGTGTATAATAATAATCTCTGCTTTATTCTATTTAAGTTAATACCCAACCATTTGTATTCAAAAGTAAACAAAGAATATTCACCTTGTTTTTCTGTAGGACATATAACAAAAACTAAGTATATTGTCGTTAATCCCACCGGGAATATATGCTTTTCTATCAGAAACGGTCTGGCTTTAAATGAGTCCCTGACCAGTGGTTACTATTTTATACTGTGATTACGAGGTTACAATTCTTAGATCGTTCACAACTTCTAAATACATCTTTCTCCAAATAAGAAAAGGAGATTCTAAAAATTGATTTCATCCACGATAATCCTGATTCTTTGTCTGGTGGCATTTGCAGCCATTCACAGCTTCCTTGCAAGCCTGCGCTTCAAACGTTTTATCAGGCGTGCCTTAGGTGCCAAGGCGGACAAATTGTATATACCTGCATTCAGTCTAATAGCCGTGGTGACGATATTACCACTTCCTTATCTGCTGTACAAGAACCCGGGGCCGTTCCTTTATATAATTCCATCTCCATGGCGCTGGTTCATGGTCGGCGGACAATTAGTTGCCGCAATCGTTGCTCCCATGGCTTTAAGGGATGCGCCCCACCGATTCAGGGTAAGTTCACAGCTATCCGGATCAGGAACTGCTGAAGCAGGCCGTCTTGATATCCGGGGCATTTACCGCTGGGTGAGGGATCCCTTCCTGCTCTCCGGACTTGTCATAATGTGGTTAACTCCCTTTATGACCGTCAACCTGCTCATTATCTACATTTTGACGACCGTATACCTGTACCTGGGATCACTGCACTGGGAAAGCCGACTGGTGGCACAGTTTGGTAATGAATACAGGGAATATCAGAAGAGTGTTCACAGGATAATTCCGAGCTTAAAGTGATAGTGATAAAAGATTTCTTCACTTTCACAGTTCAACAAGAGGACCTTCCGGGAATATTTTCCTGAATACAAAATCAACAAGCTGACATGCAATAAACACTACTAGAGGATACGCGAATACGGCACTAATAGCAAGCTTATAAACCCAGGTTAAAGCCAGATCTTTTGAAAAACCAACTGTTAAAATTGAAAAAATAATGACATTAAAGTTGCCATTCCACCAACAAAAACTAATGCAGTTAACCTTCTTTTCTGAAAAGATGTATGATTGTGTTTGTGTAATTTGAATACTAATTTCATCCCATACCTTGCTACAATAAAATATTCAAGTGTAAATGCCACTATAAAAGTAAGAGGAAAACTTAACCAGATTATTTAAATATATCTGCAGAAAATCCTTAATGTATTGTTGTGTTGTATGCTGTCATTACGAATGCCATAAAGCAAACAAAAATAAATGTATGAATGAGATTTTTCCATTTTTTTATCAAATTCTCACCTTGTGCATGTGAAAAATTTATTAAATAATAAAGTTTAACACAAGGAGTACTTATATGTATCAGAAAATTGACACCTTCTTATAGCAGCGCATTAGTAACAGATAAATGATAAATTTAAAGCATGATACTTATCTTTAAAATTAGGTGTAAATATGGACAATAAACCAATTGCAGTTGATGAAGCATATGAAATTAGAGATAATCAGTTTTGGTATAACAGTTGCAAGTTTCGTAATTTAATTGAGGATAAAAACAGCATTAAAGTCAATATTGAAGGTCTTGGAACTCATACATTCTTACATTCTATGAAGGGAAATGATGGGCGCATAACACTATCATATACAATTCCAGCTACACTTCAACAAAAGTGGAAAGACTATAGTCATCAGCTAGTTAGAGTAGAATTAAGAGATGTGAAATAATTTACACTATTTTGACATATTCACTCATGCTTATTAAAATGTAAAAACGCTAAAGTTAATATAAGTACAATAGGATTTGTTCAGGAGAGTAAAAACATTACATAAAAGGAAAAGGATAATCTCAGATTGTCTTTACCTCATCAACAATCGAAGATTAAATATTTTTATTCTGGAACCATTCCAATATCTATTCTTTTACCATCATCCCAAAACGAATCTCCAACTTCAGCATAATACTTTTGTCCACGTGGAACCTCGAAAACAAGATATACTTCCATTGGGATTTCAGGTCTTAATTCATCAAGTCCACGTTCCCATGTAGTATAACCATTAAGTGGTTCATATGTTTGCCCCTTTTCACTAATCAACTTCACATTATTATCAGGGTCATAATATTTTCGTGTGTCACTTCCAAGGTTTTCAAACTCTACACCAAGATCTATCCATGCAGGGTCATCATTATCAATATCGACTTCAGTAATTGTGTATGCAACTTCACCAACAATAACTCTATCACCAACTGCATATTTTCCCTGTGCAACTACTTCGTTAGCATCATTTTTTGTATTGCTATCATCAACTACATTAATGTTATTCATCCCTGTATCCGCAGAATCTGTATCAACTGAAAGTCCAATAATTAATAATAAAACAAATACTGCTACTATACCTAAACCAATTTTTAATATTTTTTTAAGAACTGACATAGTACCTCCAATTACTACAATATATTTAAAAAATACTAAATATGTATTGTTGTTCTAATATCGACCCATGTCAAAATTATAGATACTATTTTCCATAATGGTATTGTGAGGCTGTGAAGGGAATTCAGAGAACTCTCTGATGAACAGTGGAAGCTTATTAAACCGCACCTACCACCACAACCTATTTGTCGGGAGAAGGAGCTGAGAACTTCAGTTATCAGCTGTATTTCATTTGTCCTGATAATCGGGTGTATATGGGAAGATATGCCTGAAAGTTATGGTTCTTATGTAACCGCATGGAAAAAGCTAAAATGAATGACGAACCCCGCTTAACTGGTTTGTGTCGCTATAGACTTAGGTAAAGAGCCCGTCATCAATCATGTTCCCACTATTATTCTATTCTGTCTGAGAGAATATATCAATACCACCGCGTTAAGTTAATATTTTATAGTACATTACTTACTTTAAGATATCTCTAAGGGGGCATAAATTTTGGAAGACTGGAAGATAAGGATTTCAGTGCTTTGGTTAATTGCATCAGTTGCTTTTTTAGCTCATCAGATTATAGTGCTTATGGAACCAGGGGTTATAGCACAATTAATGGCAGGAGAAGCTGAAGGTCAGAAAATAAGCCCTGGTATGATACTGTTTTTTTCAATCTTAATTTTGATTCCAATGATGATGGCTTTCCTATCTCTTACCCTGAAAGATCCGCTGAACCGCTGGGTAAATACCATCGTGGGCGCAATATTTGCTGTACTATGGTCCTTTAGCGTGGTTGAAGCGATACAATCTGCATACTGGGGCGGAGCATTAATGACGCTTTCAGCAGTCGTAGCTTCAGCACTAATCGTATGGTATGCATGGAAGCATCGCATAGTTAGTGGATGAACAAAGCGTTTGACTCTGCTCTGAATGTCCATTGGGAACATGGCATTCTTTTTATAGTATTTACGGGAGTAATTGTTCCGATTTATGGATCATTACCTTGCATATCTTGCAGAACTGCTCACTGAGAGGTGCAAAATATTTCTGGCAGGATATTCCTTAAGTACTAATATATTAGTATTTAATATATATTTTGAATAGATTTCTGCAAGATAGAATACCAGTTCAGCAGAATCGGAGATAAAGTATGAGATTGCCAAAAACATTAATTTTAATCGTTTTATTGATAGCAGGTTTCTCTTCCGGATGCATCGAAGAGGAACAGCAGGTCCTAAACACCGGGGAACTTTACAAATCAAACATGTATTATGAAGCAATTGCATCTGTTGATAACATACAGGTGAACGAACCATATTACATAGATGCCTTGAATTACAAAGGAAAATCACTCTACGCACTTAGCAGGTATAATGAAGCAATAGGATGTTATAATGAAGTCATAGAGATGGACCCTGAGAACAGCAAGGCATGGGTTAACAAAGGTAACTCTCTTCTTGGACTTTATGAATACGATGAGGCAGCCGCATGCTATGGCAGAGCAATAGAGGCCAATCCGGAATTTGATGAAGCATGGTCTGGAAAAGGAATAGCCCTGTACTTAAATGGCAGTTATAATGAATCAGCAGAGTTCTTTGAAAGATCAATTGAATATTCAGACAAAAAGATAACATCCGACCCGGATAGTTTTGAGGCCTGGTATAACAAAGGAATATCTCTTTCTTATATTGGAAGGACCAACGAGTCACTCGGATGCTATGAGAAGGCAATAGAGATCAATCCCGAATATGCTGATGCATGGAGAGGAAAAGGGTATGAACTTATCGAACTCGGCAGATATGACGACGCAATCCAATGCTACGATAAGGGAATAGAGATCAATCCGGAAGATGCCTATGCATGGGTAGGAAAAGGATATGTACTTTACAAATTTGACAGATACGATGAAGCAATAGAATGCTTTGATAGATCAATAGAAATTTATCCGGAAGATGCCTATGCATGGGGAAATAAAGGGTATATGCTTGGTGTACTTGAGAGATATGATGAAGCAATAGAATGTTATGACAAAGTAATAGAGATAGATCCGGAATTTACCTCTGCATGGAAAGAGAAAGGATATGCACTCTATAAACTTGGCATGTATGACGAGGCAATCCAATGTTACAATAATGCAATAGAGATCAATCCTGAATATGCCGATGCATGGAAAGGAAAAGGAGATGCTCTTAACGAACTTGGCAGGTATGATGAAGCAGATAAATGCTATAAAAAAGCAGAAGAACTTAGCTCTTAAGCTAAAAAGATCATAGCATTCATTAGATACTCGATTAGACAAATGAAGGTATGACCTATGAATGTAAGCTGTTCAATTACACTGACTGGCGAAGCAGGAGAATTTATTGGTAATCCCTGTGCATGGGATGAGTACAAAAGTACTACTTCCGAAAGAAAAACTGGTAATAGTATACATGCTGAATCAACCAGCGAGAAAATTACAGACCAAAACGGTTGGAAAAACATAAACTGAAACAAAGTAGAAACAGATGTTAATAGATTACAAGTCAGGATTACGGAAGCAGCAATTATATTCGATGCTTGAGCTGTATGAAGGGAAAACTGCACTTATCTATTGTTTCAATGCAAATAAGTTTTACGAAAGGAGTCATTGCATATCAAAAACATATTTATGTGGTCAGATAATATTAATCATATATGGCAAATAATATATTAATTATTCTTGTTCTATTTTTTGTTTTGGTATCGATACCTACTGCTGTTGCAGAATATGACCAGAATGAAGTCAAAACGATAGTCCATGAAGCTGCAAAAGAGATAAAGCCTGATCTCACTGAAAGTGGATTATGGTATGCAGGAGACGCCGAGCGTATTGGTCTGGTCAGTTTCTCTGATCATGGGCCTTTGACATCTGACATGCAAAACATCGGTTATTGGGACATGGATAAAAGGCTTGTCATTGGAGAATTTCCGGGACAGATAGTAAGCAGCAGTATAATGTTCTCAGCCCCGACCCCCGGCGGACACAGAGTTGTTGTGCAAATAGACGGCTACAATCTTCTTATATCGGATATCCGACCGGTAGCTGAAAATATATTCATCCGACTTGTTGAGCGTTCTGTTGCGAATGGGGCAGTCGGCCAGAGTGGTACAGGTGAACAGCAAACTGATGAATATTACGGGGAATTGCCCTCTGACCTTGCAGACACAGGAGATACAGTTGTTGATTCCGGAGAGCTGTCAGACCCGTACGATGATACCAGATCTATAGACTCCGGGTACACGGAATATGAAGACGATACGGACAAGATAGACGAACTGTTATTCACCTACGGATTGCTGGAAAATGAAAAACTCGTTCAAAATAGAGGTGAACTTCCTATAGAGGACATCAGCCAAAAAGACATCGAAGATTATCAGAATGTCAATATGAACTATGTACTGCCTGATGATTTTGTAGCGTCCATACAAACCCAGGCAAATATTATTGATATGGTAAGGAAAGAGAGTTCTGAAGACATTGACGGAATGGGTGGGATGGATCTGAGTGAAGTACAGGATGTTGGGGCAAACAAAGAAATGATTAAACAGGCATTTGCACATGATTTCACATTTGATGACGAAAGTCCTGTTGAGATGACCGGCGGGGCGGACTATGCTGGAAAGGACAGGGTTGCAGGTAAGCTTGATGACATCATGACCCTTGAAAAGATGGACAAGACTTCAACAAATGTCCTGAAAAAGATGAAGACCGGACACGAAGCTGCATCCTTCTTTTCAGAAGACTACTCCAATTCGAAGTTATCACAGACCTTTAAAGAAATAGATCGAATCAAGAGCGTAAAAGATGAAGTGGATAAATATGTGGGAGCCTACAATGATTATGAAAAGCTCAGCGAGATGAAAGGAACTTCAGGCACAAGCGTAAAAGCTCTTTATGTGGTCGCAAAAACAGGGCAGGAAGTTGCCGGCAAGGTTCCTGTGGTCGGCGAGTTCATAAAAAAGGAAATGGAAATGGTCGAAAAGATTGTAATGGTAATGCCCGAACTTGATGATGCTATAAAGAACAGTGACTTAAGACAAGGCAAAATAACGAGCGGTGGCATCGGGACTTCCACACCGAATGCTTTCCTGAGTAAATACGGAGCGAGAAAACAGACTTCAGACGGGCCTGTCTATTCAATGCCTTATACTGATGAAACGGGTAAAACACATGAGATTAACCCCGACCTGTGGATCAAGATCACAGTTAAGGGGGAGACATATTATGTGCCTACAGACGAGGAAGAGAAACCAATCGGTGACGTTGCTATAAAAGATGCGGGAAATAGCTGGAAACCCTGGAAATGGGATAATTGTCAGGTAGTCAAACGTACTGATCCTAATATCGCCTACAACAACGGGGAGGAATACGACCTATGAAAAAAAGAACAATGGCAATTATAGGAGTTGTAGTTCTATTCCTCCTGTTCTCTGGTGGAGATGATAACAGTTCCACAAACGGTAATAAAGATGAATGGTCTCCGATGATATCCAATGCTTACAATTTGGACGCAGCAGCCAGTATGTCCATATACGAGTCTCTCGCTTTTCAAGGCATTGATGATGCAACCGTGGAAGTTACTCCGGAGCGTGTATTTGTTAAATATGACCAGCCATCTGTAAAGTCAGACTCCGATGCTCTCCTGACATGGTTCTATATAATGGGCGTTGCGGCCGAAACCGCTCCCGGTACAGATGAGATCACCATACAAATGTATGCAGGCAGAGAACCCCTCTTTGAAGTTAACGTGCTTACTGAGGATGTCCGGGACTTTCTGGAATATCGCATAACCATAGACGAATTCAGAACAAAGGTCCATGTCAAAGCAATAATGCAAGCCTAAGGCGTTACCAACTCTGTAAATGATTCGTGAAGCAAGGGGTATAGTTCCTGATGTCCTCTATCCCTTTAACTGTTTTTGAATTATATGGACCCAATGCCAAGGCAAACGAACTTTTTATATCAATCCATCTCATTTAACATGGTAAGCGACCTGAATTATATGTGAATAATGCTTAATTGACATTCAAACCTCTTCCGAAAAAGAGGAGTTGACTATCTTTCATCATATCATTCAAATAAACACAGCCGGGGGAAATCAATGGCAATCGATGAAACCATAAAGGCACTCCTCAAAGAATTAGGAGAAACAAAACTCGTGTGCGTTACCAAGACAGTGGACCCGGCGAGGATAAATGAAGCCATCAGAGCCGGAGCTACGATCATAGGGGAGAATCGGGTCCAGGAATTCGAGGATAAATGTGATGAGATATTGCCCTGTGAAAAGCACTTGATAGGACACCTGCAGACAAACAAGGTTAAAAAAGCTATCCAGCTCTTTGATGTAATCCAGTCAGTTGACTCTCTTAAATTGATTCGGGATATTGACAGGAAAGCCGGGGACAATGACAAGATACAGCAGGTATTCCTCCAGGTCAACATCGGAAGGGAGCCACAGAAGTTCGGCTTTGCTGAAGAAGAGATCGGACAAGTTATAGCCGAAATCCGGTCACTCCGGAATATCCAGGTGAATGGGTTCATGTGTATAGCCCCCTTTGTACCTCCTGAGCAGACCCGCCTGTATTTCAGGAGCATGAAAGCTCTTTTTGATAAAATGCAGCAGGAGCTCCGGGTTACACTGGATAAACAGGACAGTCAGTATATTCAGAATAACATCGATATCAGGGAACTATCAATGGGAATGTCAGGGGATTACAGGGTTGCCATGAAGGAAGGGGCTACGATCGTTCGCATCGGTTCTGCAATATTCGGGGATAGGGAATACAAAAAGTAGTATCGATTGCTTCAGTGGATAAACACAGCATGTACCAAGATAATCCGGTATATACTTCAGTAACAGATAATATGAATTCAAGTTCCAATTGAAATTATAATGGCATTAAAAATCAGCTGGCGAATAAAATAAAACATCGTTCGTACAATTAAGAACAGATGGGGTTATATATAGACAAGACTTAGTAGATACCGCGAGTGTGGGTCACTCGCCCTATCCAGAAAGAAATATTGGGGAATATTTCGGATTCGTTAGGAAAGAGGCACCTTAAAGCGTGGTGGTTTCCAGGTGCCTCCTCTCACCTTAATATTTAATATATTTGTAGGCTTAAGATTAGCTTTTCATATAAAAAGTATCCCTAATGAAATTTCTCTTGACTAAGATATCTAATTGGTTTCTGAAACCCTCCCGTTCTAATTTGATGGCATTCCTTACTATTTCACGATCTGCATTCATCCCTGAAATATCAAAACACCGATTTACACGGGATTTACAAGGATCTCATTTTTCGCGGGGTTCTAAGATCAACGTTTTTGCAAATCTCTGTTGATCCTGTAAATCCGTGTCTTAAACATAGCTCGGAAGTTAGGGAGAACAAAAAATGAATTTACGGCCCGGAGGCCGTAAACTTTCACATTCACACACCAGGATGAACAGTCAGTGCAATCAAATACTTTGCATTGATACTAAACCATTCCCGTTATGAGATACCATTGGCCTTGGCATGTCAATACCCAGTGCTTCTCTCAGGACATCCTCGATAGTCTCTACAGTTACAAACTTCAGTTCGTTCCGGGCATCTTCCGGTACATCATCCAGATCCCTCTCATTCTCTTTCGGCAGGATCACTTTCTTTATACCTGCCCGGTGTGCTGCCAGAACTTTCTCTTTGATGCCGCCAACCGGCAGTACGGCTCCGCTTAGCGTGATCTCGCCGGTCATGGCAAGTTTCGGATCGACTGTTTTACCGGTTATCAAAGACGTCAGTGCAGTGAAGAGAGTCACACCTGCCGAAGGGCCGTCCTTGGGAGTTGCACCTGAAGGCACATGGATGTGGATATCACTTGCAGTGAAGTCAAAGCTGCTCGCAGTGTTTGCAAGCCGGGACCTGACAAGGCTTAAAGAGATATGTGCCGACTCTTTCATCACATCCCCAAGCTGTCCTGTAAGCGTAAGTTTCCCGGTACCAGGCATGAATGTGCCTTCTATGAAGAGAATATCTCCTCCCACAGGGGTCCATGCAAGCCCGGTAACCACGCCAGGCACGTTTTCTTTTCTTGCTTCTTCCTGACGGATCAACTCCTTTCCAAGAATCTGCGTGAGCATATCCGCCTTCACTATATAAGGAAGTTCAGCCTTTCCTGAAACTATCCTCTCGGATATGAACCTTGCAGTTCTCGCAAGCTGTTTCTTGAGGCCTCTTACTCCTGCTTCACGGGTGTATTTATCGATGATTATCTTTAGAACATCGTCTTTGATCTCTACCTGACCTTCATCAAGGCCGTGCTCTTCCAGTATACCGGGCAGTATGTGATCTTTTGCAATTGCAAGTTTCTCGTTCTTCGTGTAGCCAGAGATTTCAATTATCTCCATTCTGTCAAGAAGCGGTCCCGGGATACTTGCCAGAGAATTGGCAGTGGCTATGAACAATACCTCCGAAAGGTCGTATGAAACTTCAAGGTAGTGATCGGAAAATGTACTGTTCTGCTCGGGGTCAAGGACTTCCAGAAGGGCACTTGCCGGGTCTCCTGAGTAGGAAGACGAAAGCTTGTCTATCTCATCGAGGATGAATACAGGATTCTTGGTCCCCGCTTTCCTTATACTCTGGATGATCCTTCCGGGCATAGCTCCTACATATGTTCTTCTGTGCCCTCTGATCTCTGCTTCATCCCTGACACCTCCAAGGCTTACGCGGACATATTCCCTGCCAAGGGCATCTGCAATACTCTTTCCAAGACTGGTCTTGCCGGTACCAGGGGGACCTGTGAAAAGTATGATCGAGCCCTGCTTCTCATGCTTTAGTTTCATTACTGCCAGGTGCTGGATTATCCTCTCTTTGACCTTTTCGAGTCCGTTGTGATTGCCCTCAAGCACACTGCGGGCCTGGGCAATGTCAATGCTCTTTTTCTTCTCCACTATCCATGGAAGATCAAGCAGGAGGTCCAGATAATTCCTGATAACATGGCTTTCAGGATTGTGATTTCCTCCGGTCTCGAGTTTCTTTAACTCTGAAAGCGCCTTCTTTTTGACATCATCCGGCATCTTTGCACTCCCGATTCTTTCACCGTATCCTCCTTCACCTGAAACAGAGTCCTCATTTTCATTGAGCTCTTCCTGGATGACCTTCAATTGCTCACGCAACATCGCTTCTCTATGTGACTTGTTTACCTTCTCGGCAACTTTCTTTGCCACTTCGATCTGGATGTTAATGTTCTCTTTCTGGTTTGTAAGAATATAGAGGAATGTCAGATAGCGTTCACGAGCGGAAACGGTTTCCAGGAGATCCTGTTTCTCTTCCAGCTCTATCGGCATGAACGGCATAACGTATCCCATTATCTGATCAATGGAATCCATCTTGTCAATAGGTTTGGTGAATTGTTCTGAACTCTGAAAACGATCGCTTATCTCATGAATCGTCTTCCTGACATCTGCCATTATCTGCGTGTGGAAATCTTCATCAAGATCGTGAACATCAGGGATGTCAGTATGTGTAGCATAGAACAATCCATCTCTTTGGTTCAGGGAAACTGAACCTATTCTTTGAATAGCCTGCGCATAGACCAGAAACCCTTCATCAGCAGGTTGTACAAATTTGATCTCTAGCAGATTCCCTGTCCTATACAGATCGTCTTCTGACAAATCTGAAGTATTCGTTCCGCTTTTTGCCGTTAACCCAATTGCATATGCTGATCCTTCATTTCTTATTTCGTCTAGAAGTATCTTTCCTATATTCTTATCAGCCAGTAGTTTTGTCTGGCTATTGGGATAGACTACGACTTCAAAGAGCGGAATTACAATATTCTCTCTGATATTGTTGATTTGTTGTGGATACATTGTTGTTTGTCTCATTTATATATTGATAGTTAGTTAACCGGTTAGTTAATCAGCTAGTTATTTAGTTAGATTTACCCTAACTAATGGTGAATAAAAAATCATCTCACCTTTCGCAGGATCTGTATCAGATCATCCATATCCTTTTCATCCAATGACTCTGCCATCTTTTCAATGAGCTTCAGCAGAGAATTCTGTTCGGACCGGGCTATTATCTGTCCTTTTTCGGTCAGGCGGATATAGAATATCCTCCCGTCATCAGAGGATCTTTCCCTGTAAACGCACTCCATTTGAACGAATTTCCTGACCATCTCAGTGATAGTGGGTTTAGAGTTGCGGGTGATCTTCGCAAGTTTGCTGAACGTTACCTCCCCGTGTTCATCTATGGTTTTCAGATATCCTATCTGCTTCACGGTGATATCCGATAGACCACATCCGGAGAAGATATCGCAAGAGCAATCGCTTTTGATTTTGAACAGGCCTTCAAAAACCGTAAACAAATGCTCTTTTCTTTCCATCATATTTTCATCCGGATAGTTAGTTAGGTGCTAACTAATTATATAGTTGTCGGCTATAGAAGGCAACTGGTCTTAAATAAATACTTCAAGAAATCAGATTCCCACTATCGATACAGAATCCTTTAAATAATATTCAAAGAGCTCTTTTCCCCAATCAAATTGATCTTTTCTACGACATAAAAGATATTTACTCTCGAACTCCCCATTACTTTTTTTTGGACGTATCTTGGTGTAATAATCATTATATGAAAAAGACAGAAAATCCATATTTTTTGTATAAAGAGAAAACTGAAATAACTTGCTATTTATCAATCTTTCAAAATCTGCATAATTGTCAGTCCTTATTTTGTCAAGTAGATTTTTGGAGACAATAAAATGCACGCTCACATTCTTTGCGATCAGTTCTGAGAATAACTCCGGAAATTTAGGGTAAAAGAAAGTAGTAATCCCGCAAAGGGATTTCGACTTTTTGGAGGCTTCATAGAAGTCATTGTTCATTTCATATATAGCCATCAAAGGAGGGTTAATTACTTTACATTCTCCAAGCTCATTTATCCTGTTAAAGAGATTAGGAGGGATAAAACTAAAATCATGGGCTCCCCAGTAACCAACATCCTCACCGAAGATGTTAATATATTCCAGGAAGGAGCTAATTTCATTAACAATCAGTTTTCCAAGAGTAGTCAGATTATAGATATCATGACAATGGTTGATGAGATAGTGCTCTTCCAGTATCCTTACCTGTGGAAGTAATGCCTGTCTGCTGGTATCAAGAGTTTTGAGAAGGTATTCCATCTCCTGTGGACCATCCTGCAATAGCAAAAGCATTTGCTTTCGTTTCTCTGACATGAATACTACATCAAGCAGCGTTTTTTTCATTTGTAGCACATTCCTCTAAATCATTTAATTTTATCCGCATCAAAATTCAATTTAACAGTAGTAATAATTGAACAGCTTCTATTTATAGTAATTTAAATCAACAGCTCCATATTAATATGGACAAATAATCTAGGTTTACCATTTATAGTTCAGTTACTGGTTGAGAGATCTTCAGGTAATGTTGGAAGAGTTCTTTCCCCCAAACAAGAGATTCGGGACTGGAACAGAGCATATGGTTGATATCAATATGGCCTTCACTTGTCAATAAACGAAGGAGAAGATAATGATCGTTATGAGCTACAACCTGAATGCCTATCTCTTTTGAGTACACATAGAGGTTGAATGACTTACTATTAAGAAGCCTGTCAAAGACTTCATAGTGATATGTCCGCATTGTGTCTACCACATTTTTGGTAGTGATAATATACAGCTTTACATCCTTCTGGACCATATCAGTGAATACTGCTGGATAATCCGGGTGAAAAAAAGAAGTTATCACATAAAAAGCTTCAGACATAAACGTTGTTCTTACAACTTCCTGGTTAAGCTGGTATGACTCTGTAAGCGTGAGATTTACTTCCTTGCATTTTCCAAGTTCCCTTAATCTCTCAAAAAGGTGAGGCGGGATGAAATCAAGGTTATGTGTTCCCCAATAATCAGTATCTTCATTGAAAACCTCAAGAGTACCCATTAAAGGACTCATTTTATCCACAAGCAGTTTTCCAATATGTGTCAATCCATAAACATCGTTTGAGCCGGTGACCAGGCAATGGTCTTCCAATATTCTTACCTGCGGAAGTAATGCCTGTCGTGTTGCTTTTAATGATCGGAGAATATATTCCATTTCCTTTGGACCATCATGAAGCAGTAAAAGTGTATTCATTATCTTCTCTGAAGCAAATATAACATCAAGCAGTGGTTTCTTCATAGGTATCATAATCCCGGGAGGTCCGGCTCACCTTGTCTTTATAAGCCACAAAAGAGTGTCTTTCTCTTTTCTATTTACGTGCTGATGCTTAAATATTTTATTACTTTAACTTGAAACAACCAGTTTGGTATCCCGGTAAAGGAAATACACATAAAATGAGATAACGTCATAGTAATATCTCCCTTAAAAATAAAAACATACCACTTCAAGGTAGGTGAGGCGCCTGGAAACCACCACGCTTTAAGGCGCCTCTCTCCTTAACGAATCCGAGATGTTCCCCAACATCTCTCAACTAACCCACTCTTAAATTGCGGTTCTTTCCCCCACGACCCGCAATACCTATTAGATCACTTTTTTTATTTAACCCAATCCGATTTTAATATCAGACAGAGTTTTATTTTTTCCAGGAAACTTTTTTTACACACGAGGCTTATTTTGGCAAAAGAGATTAATCATTATTTGCAGAGGTGTAGGACGTGTTTTAAATAATATTATAACCTTGGAAACAAAAAGCAGGTTTTCATAATACGTCTCTAGCAGACTCAATAAGGAAGAGATCAATGAAAGGGTTCTATTTTATTACTGATGCAAACCTAAGTCTTGCGGGCAACAGAAACGATGTCCGGGCTGCAGCAAAGGCTGGTGCAGGGATTATCCAGTACAGAAGAAAAGAGGGAACAACTGCATCGTTGTATAAAGAGGCCATGGAACTTAAAAGCCTTTGTGGAGATGCAACATTTATCGTAAATGACCGTGTTGATATCGCTCTTGCAGTGGATGCTGACGGAGTGCATATTGGCCGGGATGAACTGCCGGTTAGAAGTGTCAGGCACCTGCTGGGTCCGGACAAAATAATAGGTGTTACTGTGCGTGATCTTGAAGAAGCTGTCCAGGCTGAAAAGGAGGGTGCGGATTACCTGGGTGTAGGCCCTGTTTATCACACTTCTACAAAGAGGGATGCCGGGCCTCCTTCAGGTATCCATCTTATCCGGAGTGTGCGAAGTGCATGCACATTGCCTGTAATAGCTATAGGGGGCATAACTCTCGAAAATGCAGGTGAAGTGATTAAAGCTGGTGCTGATATGATCTGCGCAGTAAGTGCTACGGTTACAGAGCCTGATGTAGAAAAAGCTGTAAGTGACTTTCAAAAACTTTTTACATATTGTTGAGAAGGAGAGTATTATTAATGCTGGCAAGTTTTTCAGTAGTACCTGTTGGAGAGAAAGAAGAGCTCAAAGAACTGATAGCTGAACTGGTACCGATAATTGAGGCTGCAGATGTTGATTATATTATGGGGGCAATGCAGACGACCATAGAAGGCGATCCGGATAAGGTCATGGGAGTGATCATGGATTGCCACAATCATATGAGATCACACGCATCACGCGTTCTCACACATATCTCTATTGATGACAGGGCCGGTGCATCCGGAAGGTTAAAAGGCAAGGTCCGGGATGTGGAGCACGTGCTTAAAAGGAGAATATCTCATGAATAGAACCCGCACAGGTAAACCTTCACCTGACCGGTTGAAGACCCTGCTTGGAACAAATTTTGGAGCGCCAAGCGCTCAGCTCCTCGTCCCTCCCGGCCCGGGTCTTGATGCTGCTGTGCTTGAATTGAAGGACGGAAGTGTTATGGCCATTGCCGAAGATCCGATATTCCCTGCTCCGGGACTTCCACTTGACCTGATGGGATGGTTTACAGTGCATATAGGCGCCAGCGATATTGCTGTAACTGGTATAGACCCTCAGTTTATGACATATACGCTGCTGCTTCCACCCACCTGTCCTGACGAGGATGCGCAGACCATAATCAGATCCATTTCTTCTGCAGCATCAGAACTTGGAATATGCATTGTAGGAGGACATACAGGCTGGTATGATGCTGTTAATATTCCTACAGTAGGAGGCATTACCGTGTGGGGAATTGCTGATAAGGACTCATGGATCTCTCCCGGTGGAGCTCGCGACGGAGATGTACTGCTGATGACAAAGGGGCCTGCAATAGAAGCCACAGCTTTGCTGTCTGTTCTTTATAAAGACCTTATAAGCGGAAGTATGACAGTAGATGCTCTTCAAAGATGTCTTAAACGTGTGACTGAAATAACGGTTGTAGAAGATGCACTTAGTGCTTTTAGTGCAGGAGGAGTGCATGCAATGCATGATGCAACAGAAGGTGGTGTTCTCGGAGGTGTATATGAAATGGCAGAGGCTGCCGGGATAGCTGTCAATATAGATCTTGACTCTGTTGATGTGCCCGCTGATATCATGGAGTTTGCAAAAGCACTGAATTTTGATCCCTGGTATGCCATCAGTGAGGGAACTTTACTTGCTGCTGTTGAGCCTCAAAGCGTTTCGACTGTTCGCAGAGTATGGGATGAGCTCGGCATTAAAAGTTTTGAGCTTGGAGTTTTTGACAGCAAGATGGAGTATTCAATATTTTGTAGAAGCGGTATAACTTCAAAGCTGACCGAACCTGAGACAGACCCCTTTTGGAATTTGTTCTTTAAAGGTCTTGAACCGGAAACTTGACAAAACCTCATATTTGAGACATCACAGCGTTGTTGGAATAGTAAATCCTGCTAAGGTTTGAATTCAGAGAACTACGAATGTTGTAAGAGATCATGAGATGTGGTTTGAGGTAATAATATTCTCCAGTTGCAATCTCATACTTTTTGCCTCAGTATATTAGTATTCAGCATCACTCTAGCCTGATACCATTACAATTAATTTTACTGTATTCTTTTCGACAAACAAGAGACTTAGATATTCCGAGCTCTTGAAGTCTCTGAGATATTCTTGAGATATCTTAGAGGCTCTGAGCTGTTTCATTGCCATTAAGATAGTCCGGTATAGCAAATAGTTCCACTCATTTGATTGATACTTATATTACTTACCTAACAAGAATCCTTATGAGTAATAAGGACTAATTTGTAAAAGGTGGTAAAATGTGTGGGATCACAGGATTTAATTGGAAGAATGAGCGGCTCTTACATCTTATGAACAAGGCAATCTTACACAGGGGTCCTCATGGTGAAGGGACTTTTGTAGAAGATAATATCTCACTTGGACTAAGGAAATGTGCAATATATAATGTGTCAGAAAATATCCGTCAACCAATGTTCACAGGGTACAGGGATCTGACGTTGGTATTCAACGGCATTATTTACAATTTTATGGAACTGCGGGATGAGCTGATCTCGAAAGGACATCGCTTCAGGAGCAGGACGGATGCAGAGGTAATACTCCATTGCTATCAGGAATACGGTGCTGACTGTGTCCGGCATTTCAACGGGATGTGGGCTTTCTGCATATATGATAAAACAAAAGAAACACTTTTCCTTAGCAGGGACAGGTTTGGAATAAAACCGCTGTATTATCACTATGATAATGGCAGGTTCATTTTCGCCTCAGAGATCAAGGCTCTTCTTGAACACGACATCCCCAGAAAAGAGAACAGGGCAATTATTTTCGATTATCTCTACTATAACCTTACCGATCATACGGAAGAAACATTTTTTGAAGGAATCAAACGATTGATGCCAGGCCATAATCTTATGTTTGATCTCACCAATAATGAAATGCATATCTCTAAGTATTACGATATCCCGACAAAAACTACTGAATGCAAAACAGATTATGGAATAATAAGAGAACTCTTCACAGACTCAGTTAAAAGATCAATAGTTACAGATGCATCGGTAGGAAGCTGTCTGAGTGGAGGTATCGATTCTTCATCAGTGGTTGTTACCATGAAGAAAGTTGCTCCTGATATGGAGATCAAGACGTTCTCTATGAACTTTCCGGGGGAGAACATTGACGAAAGCATATACCAGCAAGAGGTCAATACTAAAGTCAATGCAGTGAACTATTCTGTAACTCCGGAATCATCTGACCTTTTGGAGGACGTGAAAGACCTGTTTATGACACAGGAAGAACCTTTTAGCGGAACAAGCGTGTATGGGCAATACCGGGTCATGAAGCTTGCAAGGGATAATGGTATCGTGGTCCTGCTGGATGGACAGGGGGCCGACCAAGTGCTTGCAGGAAGTGCCTATTTCACAGGGTATTACTATTATGAATTGATGAAAGAAGGGAATATCATTGATCTGTTCAGGGAAACAATTCGCAGTTGTCAGCAATCCAGCTGTTTATCGTCATTGATGTATCTATTCCTTCGTATGGTTCCGGCAAATATAAAGAAAACTCTCTATAAGCGCCACAAAGTACCTTATCTTTCAAGGAGCTTCATTAAAGAGAATGAACACCGCAAAGATGTCAGATGGCATCTTTCATCGCTGGATGAAGCAGTATATGGCAGTGTCAGCACGTATGCACTTCCACACCTTTTAAGGTTCCTGGATAAGAATTCCATGAGATTTTCCATCGAATCAAGGGTTCCTTTCCTTGATCACAAGTTGGTAGAATACCTGATGTCTCTTCCTCCCAACCAAATGATCAATGGGGGAGTCACAAAATATGCGTTCAGAAAAGCCATGGAAGAAGAACTCCCAGAAAAGATACTGGCAAGACGCGATAAGATAGGATTCGCAGTTCCTGAGAAGAGCTGGCTGAAAGAAGAGGCAGTAAAAGGTGTCATCAATAATATAATGAACTCTGAAAGCTTCAAATTAAGGAATTTCTGGGAATGGGACAAGGTGGAGAGAGAATTTGAGAGACTGCAGTCTGGCGAGTCCCAAAGCATATTCGTGGGGACCGATATATGGAGATGCATATCTGTCGAGTTGTGGATGCGGATATTTATCGATGGGCAGGATTTCGCAACTTCCAGGGAACAATGTATCCCGAAAAAGCTAGTCCCTGTGCAAATGGCTTGATAGTAAACTTTGCGGCATGCTTCTCTTTAGTTTCCTACATTCACTTTTCTTATTTTAATCGATAATTGTAGAAGAATTATCTCCAGCCCTTATTGTTTAGAGAAGGCATATTCGGCATCATAATAAATGCAGTTTTCTTTGAAATCTACCTTGTTATCTCTTATCTCAATATTGTAGCTATCTTTTGCATTCGACACACTCATACCGTATATAGGCTTAGATATCCTGACAAGGTTCTGTATCTCATTTTTATATACCTGGACATTATTCGTACCTGCCAGATTGATTCCAGTTCCTCCAACATTTGATATCTTGTTCTTATAGATCTGAACGCCGTCAACATGCATTAACACTATTCCCCCGTCATTGGAGTGCAGCCAGTTATTAACATCTTCGATAGTGTTCTCAGCTATGATCACATCCCTGTAGGGCTGGACACCTCCTCCCGGGATGCGTCCTCCAATTACGTAAATACCTGAATCCTGCCGGGTTGCATTCATATTCCCTTTCACATAATTCCCTTTGATGATAACGTTGTGTACTGGCTCAGGGTACTGGTTATCACTATTCATCTGGGCAACCGAGATAGGTATCCTGCAGTCTGTAATTGTATTGTCCAGAATGTAAACATGGTTTGCCCCATGGCTATCGATCCCTTCCCACATGGGATTGTTCTCGATGGTGTTGTTACGGATGTAGATGTACTCGGAATAGCTGTAGGTACTGCTGCCTTTGGCAAGAGCAACTCCATATGCGTTCGGGTTTATCTTTTCTGCATTAATATCCCTGAATAGGTTATCATCGACAAAGATATGACTGGCTTGCTTCCCTATCATTATCCCACAGTAACCATAATCAAGGAACTGGTTGCCTTTTATGGTTATATGGTTGTTGTGATGGGTCGGGGAACGTGTGGAAAGGTATAACCCGTAAGCACTGAAATTCCGGAAAGTATTGTCAAGTATGTAGCAATTATCACTGTTTGTTATTTCTACTATACTGTTGGTGCCTGAATGACGGGCATAACTCTCATCGGGGTCACTGAAGTCAAATCCTTTTATTATGACATTTGAGGCATCTGTTATCCTGAATATCCTGTATCCTATGATCGAGCAATCATTACCTATGAGTGTGATATCCGAGTTTAGGTCTATTGCTGAGGCGACATTATAAGTTCCCTGCTCAAACAGGATCACGCCTTTATCAATTGAACCAACTGCCATCCTGATAGCCTCTTCATCATTAGTCCCATTGTAGAGGACTGCTCCCGTGCTTTTTTGCATAACAGTTATTGCCTGATTCTTCGTAACTACTATATCAGGCTCTTCGGGTACTTCATCTCTGTCTGAAATAAAATACCCATAGGTAAAGTACAGTGTTACAAGAACAGCAATAACCAAAAGAGGCAAAAGTATTTTTTCCGATGAACGGATCTTACGGGACAAGGATTTTTCTTTTCTTCTCATGCGTTGCTCTGCGGATTTTTGTTGTTCACATCCGTTTTGCAATCTGACCCGTTTTACAGTTATGAATGAATAGTTCTAATGATTTATTACTTTAGTGCTGTTTCTCGGGGTATGCTCCTGCGAGTAACTAAATGTTCTATATATACATAAATAAATAGTATCTCTGTGCAGATATCACGCCTGTTTGATGGACGCCTTTCTTGTCCACAATAACTAAAATGTTATAAATAAGACCAACTTTACTTAATCACCATATACAGATCAATGAAGAATATATAGAATAAAAGGTGGGAAAAGCAGAATCTTTCACCCCTGTCCTATACAACTACCAGGATGTAATCATATCAACGAACCAGAAACAGATTTAAGAGAAAAATTTCGGGATATTTTAGATAGAAAAAGTGATGACATCCCTCTTGCTGGTACTGTGACAACAGCAAGTGTAGTTGATCTTATGGATATCTGCGGAGCAGACAGGCCTGAAGCCGACCGCAATCCGGTAAAAATGGCAAAGCTCGCAGGTTCTTTACACACGGTTGCAAATCTAGAGGTCATACGTTATCCATTTGATGTGACCGTCCTTGGAGAGGCGCTAGGCTGTAATATAGATCCGGGTACCAAAGCCCGGACACCATCAATATCCACTCATCCCTTCAAAGACAAACCTGAAGAGATAGAAGTACCTCCTGATCTCCTCAAAAGAGGCCGTATACCTGTTGTGCTGGAGGCATCAAGAATTCTTAGGAATAAAGAAGGAGCAAAAGTCCCACTCGTGGCAGGACTTGAAGGACCTGCGGATCTTGTATCCTATTTATGTGGAATTAACTCATTTCTGACATGGACCATTAAAAAACCCCAACTCGTAAAACAAATAGTTGAAAAGTGTATTGACGCGTGTGCAATCTATGCCAATGCATGCCTTCATGCAGGTGCAGATGCAATAGTCATCGCAGATGCAAATTCCTCCCCGGACATGATAGGTCCGGATGCTTTCAGGAAACTTATAAAACCAAACCTGATAAAGTTTTCAAATAATATCGAAGGTTATAGTATACTTCATATATGCGGGGAAACAGACATCATTATTTCAGATATGCTTGAATGCGGTTTTAATGCTATCAGTGTTGAGGAAAGCGTTAAAGACCTAGACTATGTAGTTGGTCTGGCCCATAAGAACAATACGGCGGTAATTGGTAATGTTTCCACATCAAGGACCCTTTACAACAAAAATGCTGGCGATGTCAGAAAAGAAGCCTTCAAGTGCCTTGCTGCAAATATAGATATACTGGCGCCAGGATGTGGTATTGCACCAGAAACACCTCTAAGGAACCTGTTAGCCCTGGCAGATGCAAGAAATGAATATTACCGATAATAAATATTAAAAGAACAAAAGATATCGATCACACAATGATAGAAATATTTAGTGTTGATTGGTGTTCTTTTTTTATAGACAATGAACTTGTTCATTGGTTCTGACTAAACACTCATTGTACGATTTCATAGACCTTTAACCTGAATCACTATAAATCAGGAATCATGACAATATCCTGATTTCCTTATAATTGATAGCTTTTACAGGACACACATTCACACACCTTTTACATGCTGTCCCAAGGCATTTTTGCGTGCTGTACATTACAACCATGTTCCCATCTTTTTCCATATTCAAGATAGCTTTTTCAGGGCATTCGATCTCACATTGGTGGCACATGATACAGCCAACGGCTTCCTCTTCAACCGTAACGCCAATATCATCGACTATCCTGATATTGTGGTCTTTGGCATCCAGTGCATCATCCAAAATACATTTATCCATTTGAGGTTCAGCAGATACTGAAGGCAGAAGAGGGAGCTTATAGATCTTCAGGAAGCGGTTATAGGATTCCATGTCCATGCCTTCTGTCCAGAAAGATAGTTCGCACGTGTAGAACTTTTTAAAAGTAGCACTTGTGGCCATCATCAGGTGATCGACCTTTATCTTGTTTGCAAGATCGATAACTTTAGCAAGCTTTGAGTCATCTGTCAATATATCCCTGGCAAGGGAAAGCGAAGTATTCCCAAACTGAACTATTCTTTTGGAATACTTTGGACAGGAGCCAACATACATAGCTTTCCATGGATCCACATAAGTTCCTGATGCGCCTGTCATGTATGTGTTCTCAAGTTCTTCGTAAGCAAGCCCGGCTTCTATTATAAGTGTCAGTTGTGCAGCCCTTATAGCACCAATAGCCTTGCCAGCCTCTTTGATGTCATTCTCGGAGATACGTATCCCTTCACCCAGCATCAATTTACCATACTTCAACCGTGGTGGCCTCTCAATGAGCCCTGTCTGCATTGCAAGCGCCAGAGAAGCAATCAGACCAGTGCCTGTTATACCCATAGGTTCCAGGACTGCCCTTTCTATTATATCACCACTACATGGATCCACCAGGTGGGATGGCCGGCTGGTCATGCTCTCATCAAGGACGGTAAGTCTCCAGTACTTTCCTTCCAGATTTACATCTGAGATGGCGCCGGGACCTGCAAGCATTCCACAACTCACTCCCTGCCCTTCGATAGCCGGACCGGCAGCAGCGCTTCCTGTAATGACCCTGTTACCTACTTTGATTGCCATCTCAGCATTGGTCCCATAGTCAGTAACAAGGGTGGGAGCCGTCTGCTCAAGGAAATCAGTTTTCATCATCATTGCAAGTGCATCGGCTCCGACTTCATGCTGGACTGCCGGAGGAACAATAACATCGCATACTCCCAGCCCAATCCTGTTCTTGAGAATACCGCTCGCCGGGAATATCCGCGCCTGACGCTCTACATTTTCGATGCCCAGCCTTTTTTGCATGTTCTTGCCAGCATAGGCAAGGTCCCTTATCTCAGAGTTCTGGAAAAGTGATAACTGTATAGGATTGCCGCACACTGCTATTTTGCTTATCTGCAGAGGATCGACATTGAAGGTGTTTATTAATTTACATACGGTATCTATCATTATCTCATGAGCGATGTCCTCTCCCACAGTGATTGCAAAATCAAGATGGTCTGTGATATTGGCTCCCGGAAGAGGATGCTTTGTTGTCATTGATGTCTTAATTATTTGCCTGGTTCCAAGATCTATAAGCTGCGCCCTGAAACCGCTTGTTCCCAGATCCATTGCTATTCCGTACATCTGATTACCTCCTCCTCAAAAACAAGACCTCATTGCTTCCCAGAGCACTTCCATCTCCTCAGGAGGTGTGTTCAGCGGAATCTCACAGCCAGTGGACAGGATAAATCCTCTGTCAGGAGCTGCAGCCATACAGCTTTTCACTTCAGATGCTATGTCTTTCGTCATCCCTGAAGTGAATATATAAGGATTGATATTACCCATCAGACATATGTCCGAATCATGGAAGTTCCGGAAATCCATGAAACAATATCTCTGGCTGCACCCAATGCTTTTATGGTTGTGAAGTTTCTCACACTCAATTCCATGGTTCTTCCCAAGCGCTTTTACATTTCCGAATGCAAAGTTCAGAGCATCAGGTTCCAGAGCCAGTTCCAGTTCATGGAATGCATGGGATGCGCAGTTATGGGATATTACATATCCTCCGCGGTCCTGGATATGGGAATATAGTTCTTTTGTGTAACGGGAACCGAATTCCTTTGCCATTTCCAGGCTGAAAAGGTCTGAAGCGCTGCCCCCGTTCTCTGCAAACACCCCGTCAGCTCCTGCATCAAGCATCCGGTCTGCAAAGATCATACAACTCTCAGTAAGCACTTCCAGTAATGCATGAAGATTATCGCGGTCCTTTATCATCTCCATACACAGCCTGCTCCCGTCCATCACCTGGGTAGCAAGCATGAGAGGAGTAAGTGAGGCGCAGCTGATAAAAACTTCATCACCGAGTTCTTTTTTCAGCAGGGAGATGGATTCCTCAATAGTCCCCACCCTTTCTGAACGTTCCATGTCCCGGGGGGTTATCTTTTCATATTCCCTGGCAGATTTTAAAGGGTGTTCAGCTATTGAAGGGTAGTAATCGGTCTTAACGTTGGTCTTTGCTCCAAGGGCTTCTGCCTCCACGAGCAGGCAGCCCCAGGGAGACATGACATTGTCGTGATGATACATCTCCCTTGCCAATATCTGCGCTCTTGCAATACCCTTTGCTGAATAGTAAACATCATTTATGGTTGCGTTCATGCGGTCAAGCACAGCATCACCTGCACCAAACCACAGATAACCCAGTGGTACCCTGTCCACCTCTTTCATTTCAAGAGCGTGGGTAAAGCGCTCTCTTGAGGTCATTTCCTCAGCCACTTGCTTTGACACTTCCTCATCCTCCACCTGCTATTATCTACCTGATATTATCCAAAACTATTTTTTCAATAGTATCTTATCAATCCGCAGTACGCTGTTAACAGCCTCGGTTGCCGCAATAACAGCTAGTTTTTTCATGCTTGAAGACTCATAGACAGGAGGACTGTTCTCGACAACCTTTCGTGAACTATCTATCCTGCAGTCCACACCACGGTTATAGTAGTCGCGCATCTTTACCATTGCATCCGTTTCATTGAGTCCCGCATTGCGTGAGAGTATTCGGGGAATCTCCTCAAGAGCATCAGCATATGCAATTATGGCAAGCTGCTCCTTTCCCACTATAGTGGATGCGTATCGCCGGATCATTTGCGCGAGCACGAACTCGATACCTCCTCCACCATTGACTACAAGAGGATTCTTCAGCAGGAACGCAGCATTGTTAAGCGCATCATCGACTGCTTCCTCGATCTTTTCAAGACCATACCTGAATGGCTCCCATATCAGGATAGAGGATATCAGTTGTTCACTGGCAGAGAGGAACAGGAAGTATTCATCACATTTCTTCTCAACATTCACCTCGCCGGCAAAACCAAGGTCTTCGGGCAGAATGTCATCCTTAATGGAAATGATACCGGCACCTGTTACTTTTGATATCATTTCCAGGTCCTTCATCTTCAGTTTGTTAAAAAGAAGGATGCCTTGCTTTGCAAGTGAATCTTCGACTGCTCCGTCAACGCTTCCTTCACAAAGAACCACATCAGCTCCTGAATCAATTACTTTTTTTGCAAGATTCTTCACTGTTCTTTCCTGTTCATTGCGCAGGAGCATGGAGTTGTCAAAGCCATCGATCCTTATGTTATGCTGGGAATTAATGATCTTGCTCTCAAATTTCACATTATAGTTCAATATAAGGATTCGCGCGTCTTTGAAATGACGAGGCATATCATCTCTTGCGGGCGTTTCATCAAGAACGATGCCTGAAATGCATTCCATCGATGGGCCGCCTACCTTTTTGATAACTTTTACGTACTCGTTAAGATCAATGTGGGCATCATCATCCAGATCTTTAAGTTTTGTAAGTGTTTTCAATACAATCTCTGTTATCATCCGGGCCTGTCGGATTCCTACACCTTTGCTCAGGCTGGCATTCTCTATTACAGAATGCAGTTCTTCCTCAGAAACTGCCTGTTTGCTCTCATATTCAAGAATCTCATAAGCCTTGTTCAGGGCTAGCTGATAGCCCTTTATAATGGTCGTCGGATGTAATCCGTCGCCTGCAAGTCTGGCAGCATTCTCAATAAGTGATGCAGCAAGGATGACTGCTGTCTTTGTACCGTCACCGCATGCCCTGTCCATAGACCTTGCAAGCTCTTTCAGGGATGTGACCACCGGATGCAGCACGTCTATCTCTTCAATGATGGTCTTTCCGTCACTTGTCATGTAAATATCATCCGTGGGACTGATTATGATCTTATTCAGCCCGCATGGTCCGAAAGAGGAAGCAAAGAGGTCCTTGATGTCCCTGGAAGCCTGTTCCATATGATGTAGCAGTTCATCCTCTTCCACGTCGCCTGTTATTCCAATGCGATTGCGTACGCTCTGGCGCAGGGCATCCATACTGTCCAGTTCATGCATGCCTCCCTGTTGTGCCATCATAGTGCTCATGCAATCCTCCTGGGACTGCCAACAGCAATACCTACAAGCTTTGTTTCAAGCGGAAGCGTGCCCATGCTTCCAATATCGCTCTTATGAAGCTCAAAATTGACATTATCCATGCTTAGTCCGTAACCTTTCATGTATTCTGTAACTGATTTCTCTACGTGTGCAACTGCATGGTCTACAGCACCCTGGTGATTGTCAAAGATATGCCTTCCCTTGTCTGAAAAGAGAGCATAACTTGAACTGCCTGCCGAAGAAGGCCTGATAAGCAGTTCTGTCCTGTATATGACATCACCTACAAGTGCTCCCACTGCGTTACCGACTTCATAGTGATCCGGAATCCGGATGTCACCATCCATTATTTGGCCCAGTTCCTTTTCGTAGGCTCTCACCGGGGCACCTACCATCACAATAGGGATTTTAGGTTTGAACATAATAAGATCAGAGCACTCAAGGAATTTTTTGATCTCGTCCTTCTTCACACCTGAACTGAAATAAGAGACCATATGCAAAGCAAGGGTCTTCTGGAATTCCTCTTTAAGTTTTAAACAGAATTCATCCCTTCCCATTTTCAGATAACCGGCAAGTATGTCTGCGCCCATGAAAGATGCAGTTCTGTTCCATTCGCCATATTCCCCGAGGACATGTAACGCATCCGTAAGAGTAAAGCCGATCTGCTGGACATATCTTTTCCTGATAAGTGACCGAAGGATATCGATAAACATCAGGGGATGCATCTTCGTCCGCTCCTCTATATCCGACAGCGAACATGGAGATTCTCCAATGGCTTCCAGTACCTTTAATTCCTCATGGCCAAGTTCAGATAATTTCATACAGCAAGAGTCAATACCCCTGCTGATAAAAAATGAAGTCGGCTGCATTATATCGGTCATCATGCGGGGAGAAAATGCGTGCACTTTGGCCAGTTTATCTATCAGGCCGGGATATTCAGCTGCAGCAAGACATAAAGGTATCACTCTCTTTGGACCGATGAACATTTTCTTTTGCACCCATACATGGCTATCTCCTCCAAGAGCGGAAGTGTCCATTTTTATAGCCTTGACCATGGTGCTCCAGCCACCAACGACAGCTCCGGTATCATTTACTATGGGTATTCCATCACGTATCATTGCAATATCGGTGCTCGTACCGCCAATATCCAGGGCAATGCAGGTTTTAAGGCCTGTCAGATGTGCAGCGCCTACCAGACTTGCTGCAGGACCTGAAAATATAGATTCCACAGGTTTTTCAAGGGCCTCCTCTATTTTGACAAGTGAACCATCACACTTCATCATCATCAAAGTTGAATTAACGCCCATCTTTTCCATTACAGATAATATGGATTTAATGAAATCGTCAATCACAGGTATAAGCTGAGCATTCAGCAGTGCAGTGACTGCTCTTTCATAGGCTCCGAGGCTGAGGGAAAGTTCATGCCCGCAGACAACGGGCAGGTCTGTAAGCTCACGGATGTATTCTTTCACCATGATCTCATGGTCAGGGTTCCTCACACCAAAGTAAGAGGAGATAGCAAATGCTGCGACCTTATTCCGATTCTGCAGCACAAATTCCTTCACACTATCCAGACCTTCCAGTGAACGTAGCTCATTTCCATCAGAATCATGTCCCCCCTCAATAGAAAGCACGTAGTCTGTGGGTAATTCCTTGTTTATCGAATAGCCGATAAGTATGAGGCCTGCAGGATAGCCTTTACCTTCGAGGGTTGTGTTCGTTGCCAGAGTTGTAGATACGGAAGTAAAACTAACCTCTTTAAGATATTCTTCCTTCAACCCGCGAAGAGTACACTCTATGCCCTTTACCAGATCGGGATAAGTTGTCAATGATTTGCAAGAATCGATGATCCTGCCTTTTGCAAGATCCATTATAACAGCGTCAGTGTATGTGCCGCCTGTATCAATACCAAGTCCCAGATTCATTATTATTCACCTTTCCTTAATGAAGCGATAGAAGGTAGGGCGGCAGAATGCCGCCTTTTCGGATATAAGCCCTAATTTATCATCGATCACCTCACTTAACTACATAAAAAAGATAAAATAGGATATTATGCGCCTATTTTATCCGATGATGCTTTTCTGCAGCTGCGGGCCAAGTTCCTTAACGGTGTCAACCATTGCCTTGACAGTGTTCAGTGGTCCCCCTGGTGGGATCTCACAACCCGAGGACATCACATATTTGGACTGCATGCCGTTCTCCTTGAGCACTGGAATAACACCCTCTATCAAAGCCTTTGTATCATCCCTGATCTTCTGGACTCCTTTGGCTGAACCATCCATGAAGTCTACCGGATTTATCTCACCCATCATGCAACAACTGTCACCGTACTTGGGGATCAGGTCCGCATAGTTCTGGGAACCCTTTCCTCTCTGTTTAGGATAGTATGCATAGCTGTACAATTGTGTGCCAAACTTCTTGATCTGGGTGTCAAAGTGCACGGCATCAGCACAATTATGAATAATGTACGGCTGGTCGTACTTCTTGAAGAGCGGAAGATGCTGGTCATAAACGAATTTACCATCGAACTTCCAGTAGTCCTCTTCGCTCATTATGACATTATTAGACCAGAGGTTATCTATACACAGGGCATTGCAGGCACTTTCTTCAAAGAAGAGCTCAGATACCTGGCATATGTAGTCGGTACATTTCTGCAAAGCCTCAAGTACGACATCGGGATGTGTTTTCATATCCATCAGCACACGGTCTGCGCCCATGAGCTGAGTAAGTGTGAGAAGTGGCCCTTCGTGGAAACCTACAAATGGAGTGTCCAGTTCCTTATTCAGTTTCTCTGTTGCCGCTTTTGATGCCATTACAAGCTCATATGCACGGGTTCCCTTCTTGACCTCAGGCACTTCAAGATTGTCGTAGTTCTTAAGGTGACCTTCAGAGGAAGGAGTATCATCTTCGGGATACTTGATCTTGCATCCGAAGTCAGCTGATGTGGCTGATAGATCAATAAGCCCAACGAACATATCTGTGTCGAGATATTTTGATCCAAGGAATGCACTCTCAACAAAGGCTTCCGGAGTAGTTGCATACTGCTTGTAGCTCTGGTTGGCAAACTTTCTCATGATACCACAGGCAAGAGGGTATACGGGTAGCCTGTCGACCTTCTTGTCCCCCATTGAGGCCAGGGTCCTGTCCATGTGGGTCATCTGCTCTTTTGATTTGACACCGACCTTCTCGAATTCCTCGATGATCTGTCTGGCAGTCTCCAGTCCGATATCGCTCTTGCCCTTTACCTTCTTCTTTGAGAGCGATTCCCTGTACTTAACTTTACCAAGACTGATCTTTTCCTGATTCCACCTTATCTGGTTGGGCTCAAGCTGTTTTACGTGTTCGCTTGCCCAGTCACTTGCATGCATCGCATCGGCATGGGTTGAGTCGGCACCAATCTCTTTTGCAAAGTCCTCTGATACGGGTGCTCCACCAACCATTACTTTAAGTGAGTCCCTTATACCTTCTTCCTGAAGTATCTCGATGACCTTTTCCATGTTCACCATGGTGGTGGTCATCAGGGAACTCATGGAAATAAGGTCAGCTTTGTGCTCTTTGGCAGCCTCGATGAACTTCTCGATGGGCACATCGGCACCCAGGTCGATCATTTTGAAACCTGATGCAGATAGCATCGTTTTCACAAGGTTCTTACCGATGTCGTGTACATCTCCTTCAATACTGCCAATTACTCCCACGGCAGCCTTTTCTACACCCTCTGTCTTCATTGCAGGGCTCAGGATATCCATACCTGCATACATTGCACTTGATGCGATAAGCAGATGCGGTACGAATGCTTCTCCTTTTTCGTACCTGTCACTGATTATCATCATCCCCTTTGCAAGACCACCTACGATCGCCTCATAAGGGTCTAGTCCATCATCGAGAACTTTCTGTGCAAGTTCTACTGCTAGATCGTCATCGCCTTCAACTACAGCTTCCGCTAATTTATTTAGGATTGCAGCTTCCATAAAATACCTCCTTGAGTTACATATTTCCTTCCAACAGTACTTTATTTCCGTACTATTGACAATAAAGGGTAGGAAATTAAGGTATATAGCATAACTCAAGGTTATTTATTGGAGTTCTTAATATTATCAGCGTCTATTCCAGAGTTAACGATGTTAATACTATTTACTGTACTTAATGATGTAAACGGAGTTAATCAGAGAAACCCGACTCGTGATATTAATGGTATTAATCAGATTAGTATCGTTAATCAGGATACAGTCAAAATTAGATTTATTTCCGGATTATGTTAAAATAGAGGTATAAACTGCAGAATCTAAACCTAGCTACATCTTCTCTATATAGGAAGAATTAGATTTGAAATACTCAAAAAGGTCTTTACCCCAGCTGAGGGCGCTTTCATCAAAACTCATCATTGCATGGTTATGATAGATTCCATTTTTAAAGAAAAGTGAAAAAGATAAAAACCTGTTTGTCACTATACAGGAAGCGAGACCGATATCATCTTCATATACATAGATATCAACATTTCTCAGTTCCAGGAATTCTTTCAATACAGAGCCATACTCACTCCGGAGACGATCAAAAACAGGTGCAGATAGGATAAGGGATAGATTTACACCTTTTCTTGCCAGCTGCAGATATTTAGAAGGGTATGCAGGACTAAAATAAGTAGATACTTCCATTATGTATTCTGCAGCTGCCAGATTACTTTCTAATTTAAGAGGCAATTCATACATACGATTCAGATCTGGCTCTATTAATTGGCATTTCCCAAGTTCCTCCACCCTGTCCTGTAGATATGAAGGTATGGAACCAAAGTTATGGGTCTCCCAATATTCGATATTATCTGAATAGACCTGCAGTGTATTGACTAAAGGGATTATTTTTCGGACTATGACTTCTCCAAAATGTGATAGAGTATAAAGATCATTGTCATAAACGACCAAACCCTGATCGATCAATACTTTGATCTGGGTCATCATGGCACTTGTCGTCACATTGAGTGAGATTTTGATCTCCTCCATGTTCATAGGTCTTTCTATCAGCAAAAGAAGCAGATCCATTCTTTTATCTGATAGGAAAAGTGTTCCCAGTAGAGTAAGTTTTATGTTATTCCCTCACATTCAGATATTAAAAAAAGAAGCCCTGTCAATTCTACACTTGTGATTAGAACCCGGGTCTTACAACTGCTCAATATCATTCCACTTTGGGATTTTCACATGGACCGTACTTCCCTGTCCAGGCTCACTTTCAACCCATATATGACCTTGATGTGCGATGACAGTGTCTTTGCAGATATACAGACTTGATTCGAGACCCTGATACATTCGTGTGATTGAGTCTTCCACCTGATACATCTTGTTAAAAAGATGGGGTATTAGTTCTTTATCTATACCTTCACCGGTATCAGTTATTGTTACATGGAGATAACCATCTTCCTCAAATACTCCGACACCAATGCTATTACCTTTAGGTGTTAAATTGATAGCATTGTGTATAAGGTAGACAAACACCTCTGTAAGTTTCTCTTTATCACCCCTTACCAAAGGAAGACCTGAAGGAATGGCCTTCTCTAATACCAGTTCCTTCTCGTCGATCAGCAGGATCAGGTTAAGTAGCGCATCAGACAGGATACTCCCGATATTCATAGATGCAAATGAATATTCTATTTTTCCGGATTGTTGTAAATTACTGTACAAAACTGTATCGATAAGACGCTTCAACCTTTCCGAGTTTCTCAGGAGCGTGGAGATGGCCTCTTTTTGTGAATCGTCCAGCATATGCAGTGTTTCGTCATCAAACACATCAGAAACATGTAAAGACTCCTGACCCTTTTTTACATTTTCCGCAATGAATTCGGATTTGATCATGTTGACTGATCTCAATTCTGTATTCGCCTTTGAGAGCTCTTCCGAGTATTTGCTTAAAGCACCAGTCAGTTGTTTCCTCTGGACAAGTTTCCACATGCCCTGCATCAGAAGCGTCAACTGGCGGACATCTGATTCATTATAATCTTCATCTTTGTTCCCTACACCTGCTACTGCAACTATGTGGTCGCCGTCAAATATAGGTACATTCATATGCCTTGTCAATTCAACGTGACCTTCAGGATATCCTTTTTTCAAGGAGCTGGGTGCTGCATAATTGTTAGTTATAACAGCTTTTCTCTGCCTTACAGCTTCTCCCCACAATCCGGTGGTCTTTATAGGATAAATGAAGTGTTTATCACTTATACCGCACTCACTCATTGCCGAGTTTGACCAGGAATGCATATTAAGGGCCGTTTCATCGGCGTTCATGAACGCAAGATATCCCAGTTTACTTTCAGTAAGGCGGACTGCTTCTTCCTTTGCAAATTCAGCGATCTCATCTAAAGATGCAGCTGTCATTTCATTGAGTTTGATCAAAGCTTCAAGACGTGACTCATTCAAAAGTTTGGCCTTCTCAGCTTTTTTACGTTCAGTAATGTCACGAGCAACCGATAAGATCGTTTTCTTGCCATTATACTCGATCATCCTTGCATTGATCTCTAAAGGTATTACTGAACCATCCTTTCTGATCGCGGCAGCTTCATACATAGCCTTTCGGTCTCTTTCGATCACCTTGATCAGTTCAGAAGCGCGCTGAACATACCAGGAAGGCACAATATCAAGTGGTGATGATCTCAAAACGTAATCTTTTGTATATCCCAGATTATCCATAACAACCTGGTTCACATCTATGAGATTCCCGTTCAGTTCACTTACATATATCTGGTCATTGATATTATTGAAGATAGTTTTGAACTTATGCTCGGACTCCTTGAAAGTTTCATTCACGATCCTGTGCTCTATCTCTATAGCTGCCAGGTCTGCGTTTGCCTTAAGATATTTAAAACACGCCTTTTTCGGTTCAAAAGGCACATTGAAATACATTACAAAGACACCCAGTATCTCACCGGTGGAAGCCACAATAGGTTCAGCCCAGCTGGCCCTGATACCTGCTTTCAGTGCCACTTCCCGGTGTCTTGCCCAGTAAGGATGCTCTTCGATACTGTCAACTATAACCCTTTCACCCATGTAAAGCGCTGTGCCGCATGAGCAGTTACCGTAACCAATTTCAAGGCCTTCCATAGCTTCCTTGAAAAAAAGAGGGAGATTAGGTGCCACTATCCTACATATGTGCTGTTTTTTCTTGTCAAGCAGCATAACAGCACATATCAGACCGGAACGAACCTTTTCTGCATTGGTGACGAGCAATCCCAGAACATCCTCAAGTGATATTTCAGTCAGAGGCTTCCCATTAGTGGAATTACGCTGCTGCCTGATCAGTTCATAGTGTTTACGCTCGGTAATATCCAGGATAGTTCCTTCGATATGCACATTTTCGTTGTCATAACTTTTTATGTGCACCCTGTCTTCAATATAACGCGTCTCACCAAATCTGGTTATGATCCTGTATTCCTGAATGAACTCTGCAAGTTGCTTATTCAGGTATTTGAAAGCCTTTAAAACAATTTTTTTATCATCCGGGTGGATCAGGTCAGAGTATTTAAATTCTCCGGAATAGAAATCTTCAGGTGTATATCCAAATTGCCTAATGTTATTGGATACGTACTTTACAGGAAAGTCTTTATCGATTTTCCTTGAAATGACAATGATCGGACTACTATTAATTATGGAGTCCATGCTGATTTTCTGATTCAATTGTCCAACCATATTTTTTGACCAGGAAAACTATAGGCATTTATAGATATATATTTGCCCCTTGTTTATATTCTATAATCATTCTTTCATGTGAAAGCAAATTCACAGCGAGATGGGAGAATCACATGACAGACAGATCTTCGCTGGAAACTGGCCTGATCTCCCTGTAATGGATAGCTTTGGCCGGGCAGATCCGGATGCAGCGCTTACAGCTCATACCCAGACACAGGTGAGCCTTATATCCTGCATATACACTTCCATTCTTACTGGTTATTTTTATCGCATTTTCGGGACATTCCTTTTCACATATCTTGCATCCCATGCATCCGAATGACTCTTCCTCGATGATCGTATCCATATCCTGCATTATTTCTATGCCTTCTGATTCTGAACTTGAGATGTCCTTTTTGACCCTCTTCTGGAACAATGGATTAAGTTCCAGAGATGGTATCCGGGGCATATTATAGGACTCAAGGAAACTATTATACACTTCCTCAGGCATACCTTCATTCCAGTATGCAAGTTCACATGCATAGATGTTCTTGAAGGTTTCATTTGAGGCCAGCATGATGTGGTCTGCTTTTATTCTGTCTGCGAGTTCCTGTATTTCCTGCAGCTCATAGTTTCCGAGCACAACATCTTTTGCAAGATCGAGGGAGGTGTTCCCAAACTGAACTATCTTCTTTGCGAACTTAGGTGCAAGACCTATCTTCCTTGCTTTGTCGGCATCCACATAGGTACCTGAAGCACCTGACATATACATGTATTCAAGGTCCTCGAATTTCAGCCCTGCCTCCACCAGCAATGTCAGATGTGCTGCCCTTATGGCACCAATAGCCTTTCCGGCTTCTTCTATGTCCTTGTCACTGAGCTCGATCCCGTCTCCAAGTATGAGCTTTCCGTTTGGGAGGTGTGGCAATGTCTTGATCAGACCCATGCTCATTGCAAGCGAAATAGCAGAAATCACGCCCGTGCCTGTAATACCCAGAGGGGACAGCTCGCCTTTCTCAAAGATGACACCGGTGAGGGGATCGATAAGATGGCCTTTCCTGCCATCCATCTGTTCATCCAGTACAGTGATTCTCCACATGCCTTTCTCTTCATTAACATCGGATATTGCACCGGGGCTTGCAAGCATCCCGCATTTTATGCCCTGTCCCTCTATAGCCGGGCCTGCTGCAGCACTGCAAGTGATTATCCTACCATTGACCTTGAGTGCCATTTCAGCATTCGTGCCATAATCGGTCACTAGGGATATACCATCCTGCTTCATGAAATCAGTCTTGACCATCATGGCAAGGGCATCTGCCCCGATCTCATGTTCAATGGATGGCAGTACGATTAGATCGCACACATCCAGTCCGGAGGATTTTCCGAAGATCTCAATACCGTCATAGATCTTCATGCCCCTTTTCACTTCACCTATACCAAGCCTTTGTTGCATGTTCTTGCCGGCATATGCAAGGTCCCGTATTTCGATGTTCTGGAACAGGGAAAGCTGTATAGGATTCCCGCACACAGCAATTTTTCGGACCTCCTCGGGAGAAACGGGGAGCATATCAAACATCTTTTGAATTGTATTGACCATTATCTTATGTGCAACATCTCCGCCAACCTGGATGGCAAAACCAAGATGATCGATAACATTCCCTCCGGGAAGAGGATGTTTCATCGTCATTATAGTCTTAAGAATACTTCTTGATTCAAGGTCTATTAGTTGCAACCGAAAACCACTGGTGCCCAGATCTATTGCAATACCATACATAAGATGTCCTCCGTATTACTTTATTGAAATGTCTGAAAAACCGCTTAGTCCATCAGACTATGCAATGCTGTATGAAAACAATCTGCCATTAAGCTATAAATAATAACTTCAAGTAATAAAGCAGAAGCTGCGATATTATCAATAATGATGGTAAAATTAATGCGGTTGATTTTAACGGCGTTAACTCCAGATTGACAGGATTGATAAAATCAAAGCTATTGATTTAATCGGTGGAACTATCAGAACAAGGTTTTCACTGAAATCAGTGCATTAGAATACTGATTTGCAAGACCCTTAATATTGTGGAGACGGGCCTTGCAAATCCGAAGTAGTACTGCGTGATATTACCACGCAATTCGCAGAAATGTTAGGGAAGTGCAATTCACATTGTATGATGGAGGTAGACTGGATAGACCCAGTTTTAGTGAAATGTTTTTCTGCACCTACTTCATGCCTTTATTTGGGCAATCACGCTATTAGCATGTATATATAAATAATAACCCTTGGTAATTTAACGACCGTGTATGTGTTATCAAACAGGTGTCATCCGGTCCAACTATAAATAATACACATGGTATGTTCAGGATTCAGCAGAAGGTAGAAAACAGTGGTAAATGGTGAATAAATACCTTTGATAAAATCAACAGCATGAATCAGAAAAACCTTAATGCCCTAAAGAATAGAATGGAAGCGCAATAGAAATTATTTATTTGACTTTCTCTGCCATTTGCTTATAGTGTGCAAACAGATCTTTTCCCCAAAGACGGGCACTTTCATCAAAGCAGAGCAGTTTTTTATGGTCGAATATCCTCTGCGTATTAAAGAAAGAGAGCAGCATCATATTATCTGTGACAGAGAGAGCACCTAATCTTATCGCATCATCATTGCATACGAAAAGATTTGAGTTCCGGGACTCCATCATTGCATTATATTGATCAGTGTATTCTTCTTTCAATCTGGTATATACGGACTTTGTCAATATGAGATTAAAATCCACTTCTTTCCTGGCAAGTTCAGAATAATTATAAGGACACGTAGGGCAGAAATATGAATAATAAGTAGATACGCTTGCCGACTGCTTTAAGCTCATGCATAATTCTTTTGGTGGTTCGAAGAGATGGTTCAGATCCGATTCATGAACTATCACTTTTCCCAATTCCCCAATCCTGTCAAGAAGCTCTTCGGGGATAGCGCACATGTCCCGACTTTCCCAGTATTCTTTATTCTCCTCAAGCACATTGAGTGCCTCTATGAGAGGCTTTGTTTTTTTAACTATTATCCTGCCTATATAGGTCAGCCGGTATTCGTCGGACTTCTGTTCAATAAGGCCCTGCTCAATAAGAATCTTTACCTGGGCCATTATTGCACTGGTGGTACCTGTAAGGGAATCTTTTATTTCGTCGATGGTTGCCGGCTTATCCATTAACATAAGAAGAGTGTTTTTTCTTTTTTCCGAAAGGAACACCGTGCTGATTAATTCGGCTTTCATTAATATCCTCTTACGTTATACTGTTATTGATTTATTTAGACGTTCTTGCTTAATTAATTTTCGTTCATTTCACCGAATATTATGCTAATAGTTATCACGCACAACTACTTCTTAAGTCCTGATATAGCCAGGTGCCTGATCACACAGAGCATAATCTTAGGAACTTAACCGATATAAAGCCAACTCCCGACGATTCAAAACCGCTTTCCCGGCTTCGACACTCGTCCAGGCAGGATATGTGGAAATTAGATAAGAAATATGTGCATAGATTTATTTTCTTGTTACCTGCCAGGCCTTTCTCCAAAGGTATTATTATACCGCTTTACTACAGATCCGATATAGTTGGACGTAGTTCGTGAAGAGGTCTTAGACATGAAATTGTTGAGAGGGAATTCCGTGTGACAGTGAATACATCGGGCAAGCTCGCATCCCCTTGCCAGACTCGGGCAGTCAGCACAATACTTGGCCCGTGAGTAAAAAAGACTGAAAGACTGGCCACATTCAGGACAGAGAAGCATCCTGTTCGCATCATAGAACTGCTTGTTAACCCCTCTTCTCTGCAATTCAAAAGAATACCTGTCGTCGCGGGACAAATCATCAGCATATCTGTTTTCTCTTTCGGGCACTTATCTACACCTCATAGAATGGCTACGTTTTACCATTCATTTACAGAATATATATAACAACTTACTACAAGCAATCAATGATATGGAAATTATCAATGGCATATTCTCTGTTCAAGCTATGAATTAAACCTGCAGGATATCTTTATGTATCATACTGTTCTGGACCAGAATAAGGATAAATGAGATATTACAATGGAAAAAACTACTTTTGCTGCAGGCTGTTTCTGGGGAGTAGAAATTGCTTTCAGGGAGATTGACGGTGTGTTGAGTACCCGTGTCGGATATACCGGAGGAGTTAAGGAAAATCCCGGTTACACGGAGGTATTAAGCGGGAAGACAGGCCATGCCGAGGCAGTGGAAGTCACATTTGATCCTGCTCTGGTAACTTATCGTGAGTTGCTTACATCCTTCTGGAGTATCCATGATCCCACGCTGACACGCAGGGAATTGATAACACATTTATGGAGCATCAATGATCCTTCCACATTGGACACCATCCCGGATTATGCGGGCAGCCAGTACCGTTCATCTATTTTTTATCATGATGAGGATCAGAGATTACAGGCAGCAGTATCCATGAAGGAGATGGAGAACTCCCTGGGTCCCGGGAAACGAATACTTACAGAGATAGTTCCTGCTACTGTCTTCTATCAGGCTGAGAGCAAACACCAGCAATATATTGAGAACAGCCCGGGAGAAGACAGGGAAAAATTGTGCAGCGTAAGGAACTGCACGATAAAGTAATATATAGTATAATATAGGTACTTTGAATCCCTGCAATATCAACTTCTGAATGAACGGGAGTTATTACTATGAATTTTGAAAAAATGTTCGAACCTGAACTGATCGGAAAATGCAAGCTGATGAACAGGATCGTCATGGCTCCCATGGGGAACATCAATATGGCCGATTCTACCGGCCGGCCCCTGGATAAGATGATAGAATACTTCATCGAACGGGCAAAGGGAGGAACAGGTCTTTTGATTACAGGACTTGTACCGGTGTCTTACGGGATCGATCCCACGGTATCTGAAGATAATGACACCAGTTATTTCCCGCGAATCGATGGTACATCAAGGACCCGGCTTTCAGGTTGGAGGGACCTTACCGCCGGAGTACGGCCTTACGGGTCAAAGATATTCATCCAGCTTACTGCGGGGCTTGGCAGGGTTGGCTCTCCTGAACCTGCCTTAAAAGGAAAGATACTGCGATCGTCATCCTGGAACAGGAACTTTTACGTGCCCCAGATACCTCATGTCCCGTTCTCTGACAGGAGGATCAAAAAGATTGTGAAAAGCTTTGGCCAGTGTGCAGCTAATGCAAAATCTGCCGGTTTTGACGGCGTCCAGATACACGGTCACGAAGGTTATCTCATGGACCAGCTGACATCTGACCCATGGAACCGGAGAATGTTTGGCAGGTACAGGGACAAGAACCGCTTTGGGATCGACGTTGTAAGAGAGATCAAGAAACGCTGCGGAGAGGATTTCCCTGTTATCTACAGGATCGATCTGACCCAGGCCTTGCAGGAAACATACGGGGATGCGATATTCAGGAAACGTTTCCATGGTAAGGAAAGGACAGTTGAGCAGGGGCTGGAACTCTGCAGGGTGCTGTATGAAGCCGGAGTAGATGCATTCGATGTTGATAAAGGCTGCTATGAGAACTGGTTCTGGCCACATCCGCCTGCTTATTTCGATGATAGCATCTATGTTGAAGAGATCGCTGGCAGATTGAAGGAATTCTTCCGCAAAGAGAACATCGATGCAAAAGTGATAGCTGTCGGAAAGATGGGTAAACCTGAGTGTGCCGAAGAAGTCCTGGAGAAAGGATGGGCGGATTTTGTTATGCTTGGCAGGCCACTGCTTGCTGACCCCCGCTGGCCTGAGAAGGTTAGGCAAGGCAGGACAAAGGAGATCATCCATTGTATAGGAGACCAGGAGGGATGCATCGAGTCATTTAAAAAAGGAGGGCATCCCTGCTGTTCTGTCAATCCGTACACCGGTTTTGAGGAAAAGAAAAAACTGGTAAAAGCGGAGAAGGTAAAGAAAGTCGCAATCATAGGTGCCGGACCGGCAGGCTGCGAAGCTGCAATGACCGCCCATAAAAGAGGGCACCATGTGACCCTTTTTGAAAAGAGTGGCAGGATTGGCGGGCAGTTATATACAGCCAGCAGGATGTCCATCAAGCATGATATTAAAAGATACATTGAGAATCTTGAATACCAGATGAGCCTGCTTCAAAAAGAAGAGTTGGAAGTTGTATTCAATACAGAGATTGGGTCGGAGAATATCAGTAACATGTTCGATGTGATAATATGTTGTAACGGCCTCAGAATGACCATCCCTCCAGTCGAAGGACTGGATAAGGTCAGGCACCGGGAAGTCAGGGATTTTCTTGATAAGGGCATGGAATTGCCGGCCGATGTCAAGAAGATCCTGATTGTCGGAGGAGGAATAATCGGTTGTGAGGTCGGTTATTCCCTTGCCTATGAAAAAGGTGTCAGTGTCACTATAGTGGGAAAGAACGATGCATTGATGCCTGATACTGTAATGGCTAACAGGGGCCAGATGCTCTGGATGATGCTTGGAGGAGGTTCTCCTTCTGGAAAGAGGGAAGATGCTTTGGAAGAACCTGTCACCGTTTATAATGCTTCAAAGGTCACCAGGTTCACAGAAGGCAAGGCCCATATAGTGGCAAACAAAGGCAGAAGCGATCCCTATACTCCATGGAAAGCCCTGATACCTGATAATGTTAAAAATCCATTCAGCAGGAGACTTGACCCGAATAATGTGGAAGAACTGTCTGTGGATACAGACCTGGTAATATTTGCAACCGGAGCACAATCCGATGATGAACTTTACTATAAGCTGCTAAAAACCAGAGATGCTATTGAAATATACTCCGCAGGCGATGCGAAAGAGCCTGGGAGAGTATGGGAAGCTATTAACGGAGCAAACGAGATAGCCAGGAATATATAATTCAGACTTCCTTTACTATACGCACTCCAATCCTTCTGCTGCGACGGCCGTCCGGGGAATAATAATAGCGGCTTGCTGAACGGCAGCCCACGGCAGAGGTTATCCAGCTGCCACCGCGCAGGACATACAGGACCTTCGCATTGTCAGCAGTCTCTTCCCACGCACTGCCATCTGCGGGAGCGCCTTCGTAGCTCTCGTGATACCTGTCCCGGACCCATTCCCACAGGTTACCATGCATGTCGTACAGCCCCCATGGATTTGGTTTCCTCTGTCCTACAGGAAAAGTCCCGGTGCTTTCATTTTCTCCATACCAGCCATAATCACTGAGTTGTGCTTCGTTATCTCCAAATGAGTATCTACTGGTCGTACCGGCTCTGCATGCGTACTCCCATTCAGCTTCTGTTGGAAGGCGGTATTTATCGGTGGCTTCTTTTTCATTAAGCCTCCTGATAAACTCCTGTGCTTCGCTCCACGATATCTTGTCAACAGGCCGGTCATCTCCAGAAGCCCTGGAAGGATTAATACCCATGATGTCAGTCCATTGTTGCTGTGTCACCTCATATCTGCCCAGAAAAAAGTCATCCATTATGCTTACTTTATGTAAGGGGCGTTCGTTCCTGTACCAGTTTTTCTCATCTGACAGTGAACCCATGCAGAACTCACCTGCGGGGATCAAAACAAACTCCATGCCTAGTGAATTGGTATACACTTCAGGGGATGTCCCATTTCCATTTGACATTCAGTGAACTCCTTTTTATTGTCTTTTTTAAAAAAGGAGTTCACATTTCATTCCAGTTATATTCATGCTTTTGATATAATCAATAGCCTTGTTTTTAGCCCTGCCGGGATTTTCCGAGGTGTCATGGATTCAGAATATGCACACAGCAAAATCTATAATTCAGACCGGGAACAGACGATTGATAATAATCATGCTGTTGGTTAATTACCATGAGTTATTATATATACGTATACCCGAATACCGTAATTGTCGATAAGTGATAAGTAATTGTCATCTTGTTGGCCTAAGCAAAATATGATTGTCAGATCATGGTCAAAAGCGGAAAAGGTGGAAAACTCAACATGCTCCGTGTTACTGACCGGCATTAGCAATAAAACATTTGGAGGCGTTTCTATGGAAGAAAGCGAAATAATAAACGGATTAACGAATGCGGTAGTCAATGGGAAGAAAGACCAGGCTGTGGAACTGGCAAACCAGGCACTTGCAGCTGGGATTGAACCTTACAAGGCGGTCATCGAGGGTCTTGCAAAGGGCATGGAAATTATGGGTGAGAAGTATGACTGTAAACAGGCATTTATGCCCCACCTCCTGATGGCCTCCAATGCAATGTATGGAGGAATGGATGTACTCACCCCTCACATGAAATTAGAAGGCGGTGCCAAAAGAGCAGTCCTTGTCATCGGCTCTGCAGAAGGAGATGTTCACGACATTGGTAAGAACCTTGTCAAGACCATGATGAGTGCAATGGGCTTTGAGGCCATTGACCTGGGTAAGGACGTACCGATAGGCAAGTTCACTGAGGCTGCTATCGAAAACAAAGCAGATGTCATATCTGTAAGCACACTTATGACCTCCACAATGGACAACATGGAGAAGATCGTAAAGAGCTTCACAGAGAAAGGAATCAGGGACAAGGTAAAGATCATTGTCGGTGGAGCCCCTATAACCCCTGACTATGCAGCTGAGATCGGAGCAGACACATCCAAGCCGGATGCAATGGAAGCTGCAAAGTGGGCAAAGGAAATCGTAAAGGATCTTCCTGACAACAGGTGGAGCTGAGTAGACAAACTGGAATTTATGTATGTAACTCATTACTGCATAAATTTCTATTTTCTTACATATGGGTCAAAGGCGAGAGTAACATCTGCTAATGCTTATCTGCAGTAAGAAAGATGCTTTACTCTCCCAAAAAAGTATTTTGCAGAAATGGATGGAATTGCTGCAGGCGCTGTCACATTCCTGCGAGATACACTTAACAAATCTATACCACTCATAGCTTGCTTTGCAGCAGGCAATACTAATATTATGCAATTATCACAGGAGTTCAGTTCAATGGTAACATACACCCCTAAAGAGAGATTGGCACGTGCTCTGACAGGAAAACCTGTTGACAGGATGCCTGCTGTCTCATTCACACAGACAGGCACGGTCGAACAGATGGAAGCAGCTGGCGCATTCTGGCCTGAAGCAAACGATAATGCAGAAACCATGGCAAAGCTTGCAGAAGCAGGCCACACTGTCGTGGGATTTGAAGCTGTGCGTGTCCCGTTCGACATCAGTGCAGAAGCTGAGTTCTTCGGCTGTGACATCAAGGCAGGCACAAAAGAACAGCAGCCATCTGTAAGCAGCCACTGTGTAAAAGATATGTCTGATGTCCAGAGACTGAAGAACTTTGACATAACTCAGGGCAGAGTAGCTACTATCTGCAAAGCGATAAAGATCCTTGCAGACAAGTATGGCAAGGAACTCCCTATCATGGCAAGCATGCTTGGTCCATTCTCCCTTGCACAGCACATGAACGGCGATGACTGGTTCATGGCAATAATGACAGATGAGGAATTCGCAACAGCACTGATGGATCTTGCAACAGAGTTCAACATTGCATACGCAAAGAAAATGGCTGAGAACGGTGCCGACACCATGGTCATCATCGACCCAACAGCAAGTGCAATGCTCATTGGTGACGAATATTACGAGAAATACGTAGTACCTGCGCACAGGAAAATCGTCGATGCAATGCATGAGATAAACGTACCGGTAGTGATCCACATCTGCGGTGACACAACAATGAGCCTGGAGCTTATGGAGTCTTCCGGTGTGGACGCCATCAGTGTTGACCAGAGCGTGGATATTGCAACCGCAAAGAGCAAGGTAAACAAGGCAATGATCATTGGAAACCTTGACCCGGTAGCAGTTCTCTGGAAAGGCACCCCGGATACAGTCAGGGAAGTTTCACAGAAAGCTATCGATGCAGGTGTCGACCTCCTTGCTCCTGGTTGTGGAATCGTAAGCAAGACGCCTAGCGTCAACCTTCAGGCAATGGTCGAATCCGCAAAGAACCGTAAATATTAAGATCAAAGATAATGCTCCGGACCCTTCTTTCATGTTCTTGGTCACCAAACCGTCCGGAGACATTATTTTTGTAGTCTGGGGGAGCCAGGGCTTGCAATCAAAGATGCATTCGGGTCTTCACCAGACTATCTACCTCCATCCATCCATCCATCCATCCCTGGCCAGTGAAATAACACTGGCCCATTTCCCATAACAGCAGACGGCCTTTCCAATATATCAAATGAAAGGTTTTACCCCAAATATATCATATGCAAATAAAACATAAAAGTGTGATCTGAATGTTATCAAAATTGATTAGATACCTTCCGTGGGAAAAAAATACAGTTGACCTAAATGTACCTTCTTTTCAATCATTAAACAGATCAATAGAAAAGAAAAGTCAAATCCTTTTTAACAATGTATGGTACTTTGCCATATTCATGCTCACGGTCATACTTGGTATCCTTGTGTTCTACAGGCACACGCAGAACGAGGTCATACCAGCCATAATACTTTCGATCTTGTGGGTGCTTTTCTGGAATAACAGTATGCTTAAAGGCAGGATGCTCCTGGTGATAGCATCTGCCTTTGGATATGTGCACGAACTTCTGGGCGTCCAGCATGGGTATTTCACATATCTTGGCGGAGCTATAGGCGGCGCTCCCATATGGCTGATTCCAGGCTATGGTGCTATATTCTGGTCTTCCTATAACCTGTGGAAGATATTCCAGGAAAGATATTCGCAACAACAATGGTTCCACAGAGTGAACTATTTCATAGTCGCAAGTGTGGCTTTAATGGTTGTGGCAGATTACGCCATTTTCGATCTCTCCCTGCAACCGATGGCAATACTTTTGAAGTTCTCCCTTGCACTCATGCTATTCAGTAGCCTTGATGGTCTGAGACTTGCATATTTTACGGGCTTCTTCACTGTCCTTACCGAGTTCACAGGAGAGATGCTGGGAACATGGATGCATCCTGATTTTTCGCTCTTCTCCCTGATGGCAGGATACGTGTTCCTTCTCTGGATATGCATCACGCTAAGTGAGGTGATAAAAGGTAAGAAAAAATGGGGCAAGATAGAGCCGGTAGCTGCTGTTTCTATAACATCATTCTATATATTGCTGCTACTTGGGATAGTAGCTGTTTAAACACAGGGATATGTAAATAAGCACGCATGAAGATGAAATGTCATGTATGAGGAAATCAGACGCGTATTCAATTTGCAGCAGGCAAAGTGGCCACAACTGGCCCGCCTGGATACCTCTGAGAGGATAGAGCGGTTGGTGCGTATTGACAACTATCTCCGTGATGAAAAGCACCTTTCTGAACTCTGCCAGGCCATGCATAAGGACTTCCGCAAGCCGGAAGTGGAGGTAATTGCTACAGAAGTTGGTGTTGTGCAGGCTCAGATATCCCATGTGAAAAAGCATCTCCGCCGCTGGATGAAGCCACGGAGGGTACCCACTCCCCTGCCACTTATCGGAACCCGCTCTCATATCCGGTACGAACCAAGAGGCTTGGTGCTAATTATATCTCCCTGGAATTTTCCCCTTAACCTGTCACTGGTACCGCTGGTCTACGCTATAGCTGCCGGTAATGCGGTCATGCTCAAACCCAGCGAAATATCGGCTCACACTTCATCATTCATAAAGCGCATGATGGATGAGCTTTTTGAAGAGAGTGAAGTTGCAGTCTTTGAAGGCGACGCATCAATTGCCAGTTCATTGCTTGACCAGCCATTCAATCATATCTTTTTCACAGGCAGTCCCAAAGTTGGCAAGATAATCATGACCAAGGCTGCCAGGCATCTCTGCAGCGTTACCCTGGAGCTTGGAGGAAAATCACCAGCCATTATAGATGAAACGGCAGACATCAGCCGGATAGCCCGGCGTGCTGCCTGGGCCAAGTCTGTCAACAACGGACAGACATGCATCACTCCGGATTACATATTTCTCCATGAATCAATAAGAGAGCCCTTTATCCGGGAATTCAGAACTGCACTGCAGCAATTATATGACCCGGACGGCAGGGGAATAAAACAATCCCCTGACTACTGTCGTATTGTCAGTGATGCGCACTTCATGAGGCTGAAGTCCCTTTATGAAGATGCGCTGGACAAAGGTGCAGGTGTTCTGGCTGGTGGTGAGTTCGATGAGTCCGACCGCTTCATTTCCCCTACCTTGCTTGACGGGATCACTGAGGATATGGACATTATGCAGGAAGAAATATTCGGTCCCCTGCTTCCGGTGCTGACATACAGCGACAGGACAGAAGTAAGGAATATAATAAACCGTCTCCCAAGACCACTTACTCTGTATATAGCCAGCCGGAACGAGAGCAACATCGAGTACTTCATGGAAAGCGTATCTGCTGGGGGGACTGTAATCAACGATTACATGTTGGGTTACAGCAATCCTTCCCTGCCCTTCGGAGGGATAAACAGCAGCGGAATTGGCAGGTCATTGGGTTTTCACTGCTTTACAGGCTTCTCCAACGAACGCAGCGTAATACACCGCAGGTGGGGATCATTGAGCATGATACACCCGCCATATAATGATCGTGTCAGAAAGCTTATCAAAACACTGTACAGGTGGATGTGAATATGCCTGGGCATAAAGACGAAGGGAAACTATGAAAGATGACAGGAAGACAGTGCTTATAACCGGCGGTTCCGGTGGGATAGGACTGGAGCTTGGCAAGCTTTTCGCAGCAGATGGCTACCGTTTGGTCCTTGTAGCGATGCCCGGTGAAGATCTTAAGCATGCGGGAAATATACTGCAGTCCATCAGTCCGTTCACCAATATCTTCCTGCTGGAAAAGGACCTGTCCCGGCCAGGAGCGGCAACAGAGGTATATGAGTTCACCCATGCCCATGACCTCACTGTAGACGTGCTGGTCAACTGCGCCGGTTTTGGCACTTACGGTCATGTCAATGAGATAGATATTGAAAGGGAGCTGGCCATGCTGCAACTGCATATCGGGACACTTTATCATCTTACAAGGCTCTACCTTCGGAAAATGGTAGAAAGGGATGATGGTCAGGTCATTAATATGTCCTCAATATCGGCCTTCCAGCCAAATCCGACTTTTGCAACTTATGGAGCCAGCAAGAGCTTCATACTCAACTTCAGCCGGGCCCTTAACTACGAATTAAGGGAACAGGGATCCGGAGTCAGGGTATTAGCTGTTTGTCCTACTGCTGTTAAAGGCACTGGTTTCCAGACAGCTGCAAGGATGGAGTGCTCCAGGGCATTCAGTTCCTGGATGGCTACAACACCCGCTATCGTGGCCCGCGACACGTACCGGGCTATGCAGCGTGGTAAGGATGTGGTGATACCGGGAAGGGGATTTGGCTTCGGACAGGCTCTGGTAAGCCTTCTCCCGGCAAGCTGGCAGATGAGGATATCCCGCTCCCAGCTGCGGGAAATAGAATCACTATAAGGACAAAACTTAGGTTTACAGTTAGAGGTTAAGCAGGTGATATAAGATGATAAACATTGATACGTTGTGCAATGAGAAAAACAACTGTATGCTATGCGGGAACAGGATAGTTCACTCCTGCCAGGCAACTACTGCAAAATGTCACTACTGCGGTGTTGAAGAAGAAGCTTATATCCAATGTAAGGACGGACATTATATCTGCAATGCCTGTCATTCGCAGGACGCACTCAAAGTCATTGAGAACATATGTCTGAGCACCGATATGCAGAACCCTGTAACACTGGCCGAGAAGATCATGAAGCATCCCAGTGTGCATATGCATGGACCGGAGCATCATGCACTTGTGCCCGCTGTCCTTATAGCAGCATACCAGAATTACACAGGGAAGAAGAAAGAAGCAGATATTTTAGAGGCCATCAAAAGAGGAAGCAAAGTTCCCGGCGGCTACTGCGGTATCTATGGAGCATGCGGTGCAGGAATTGGAGTTGGGATCGCTGTTTGTATACTGGCGGAAGCCACTCCGTATACACCTTCTGAGCGCTCTCATGCAAACTGGGCTACATCAGGGACCCTGAGGTGCATTGCAGATGCAGGAGGAGCCAGGTGCTGCAAAAAAGCAACCCGTATCTCTCTGAGAAAAGGAGTGGCATATCTGTCAGATATGTTTGGCCTGCTGTGGTATGAGAATCTGGACTTGTCTGCGAAATGTAATTACACAAAGTACAATAAAGAATGCGACGAGAACTGTGAATATAAGGACAGATCTGGGATTGATAACAATTAAAATTATCACTATCTACTTAATCCATTAGTCTGCCAAATATATGGCCTTTTAGCATTGAGAATTCCTGGGTGCCTGTCAATGACAGTTGGCGGGGACGCTCAAAAGGTACAGTTATCTCTTCAATGATCCTGCCTGGCCTTTTACTCATGATGCAGATGCGATCTGACATTAACAGAGCTTCTTCCACATCGTGTGTGATGAAAACAACTGTGTGCCTATAGTTTTCCCAGAGACCAAGCAGCAATTGCTGCATGCTGTAACGTGTCTGGGCATCCAATGCTGCGAATGGTTCATCCATAAGCAGGACCTTAGGCCTTAATACAAGTGCACGTGCCAGGGCAGCCCTTTGCTGCATGCCACCGGATAACTGGGAAGGATAATAGTCCCAAAAACCGTCAAGTCCTACAGCTCTTATATATTCAGAAGCTATCTCTTCTGCTTCGTTCCTGCCGTTCTTCCTTAGTTTCAGCCCGTAAAGGATATTGTCCTTAACGCTGAGCCATGGAAACAGTACAGGTGACTGGAACACTACTGCTCTTTCGGGAGAAGGTTCTCTTATGCGTTCGCCGCAACAGGCTGCATGACCGCTGTCCGCAGGCTCAAATCCTGCAAGGATATTAAGGAATGTGGATTTACCGCAGCCGCTTGGGCCTAGTATACTGACGAACTCACCTTCCCTGATCTCAAAACGGATATCCTCCAGAACCTTTAAAGAGTCATGCTCGCCGGGGCGGGAAAAACTTTTGTTTATTCCTTCTGCTGACAGGTTCGTGCGTTGCATGACTTTCATTCTTTGTTCTCCTCCCTTAGCAGGTCCAGCCTTTTAAAAGAACCGACGAGTATCATATCGCTGATGCGGCCAAACAATCCTATGAATATCATAGAGACCAGGATCATCTCTGCGTGTCCCAGCATCCGGGCATCCATCATCACCGCACCCAGTCCATATGTCACACCTGTAAGCTCACCCAATACCAGATAGGCCCAGGAGATGCCCAAACCCAGCCTTAGTCCGGCCAGAGTGGAAGGCAGGGATGCTGGTATGATGACCGTAGTGAATATCGTCAGCTTATTGGCACCCAGCATCCTCCCTGCACGGATGAGTAAAGGAGGTACTGAAGAGGCCCCCTGGGCTGCATTCACATATATCGGGAAAAAGGCTGCCAGTGAAATGAGAAACAGGGTTGTGTTCTCTCCCACGCCAAACCAGACCATGGCTATGGGCAACCACCCAATGCCGGGAATGATACGGATAAGATGTACAGTAGAATCAAGAGAACTCTTTGCAAGGGATATACGCCCTGTCAGAAAACCCAGGGGAAGTCCCACAGCAACGGCCAGACCAAAACCCATCGCCACTCTTTGAACGCTGGCAAGGGTATGTACTAAGAGTGTCCCTGCATAAGGTGTTAGATTCGCATGCCCGGTAGCAAAATCGACTGCCACGCGAACCAGGTTCGATGGCGAGGGAATAAGATATGCCGGCACTCCTCCCTCCAGAGTCACAAGATACCATGCGGTAAATATCAATGCTGGAAGAACGAATCCTATATAGTCCACTTTCCAGTTACTTACTGTCATGCGGTTTCACTGTTTTGAAGATCATTGCGTGCCTGTTCCACAAAGCTCCGATCAAAGAGGACATCCATATCCGGTACTTGAGTGATCATGCCAAGTTCCTTCATCCTTAAGGCAAGCTGCTCTGCCTGGATTACATAAGATTCATCCATATACCATGCAAGCTCCATGTTATCCTGTGCAATCCTCAGCACCTCAGGGTCAGTTCCAAACTCTGAGGACATAATGATCCATTCATCCTGATTTGCATTGAGGTGTTCCGTAGCTCTTGCATGGGCTGTCACCAATGCCTGTATCCTTTCCCTGTCATTCTCTATCATGCTCCTGGTTGTGAGCATGCCTGCATTGATTGTTCCCACGCTTTCTCCATAGTAAGGATAAACAAGCACACGCCCGTATCCATTCACAATCGCCAGGGACGGATAAGGTTCACCACTGCAGAAAGCATCCACAGTACCCTGTGACAAGGCCTGTCCCATATCAAAGAAGTCGATACGTTGAAGGGTCACGTCTTTTTCGGGGTCTAGTCCTGCCTGCTCCAGTGTTTCAAGCAAAAGTACATGATGCATGGTTCCCGGCACATAGGCTATTTTTTTGCCCCTCAGGTCTGCAGGCGTGTTGATGTCGGAATCATTCCTCACTACAATTGCAGAGCACTTGTTAGCAAGCCCGCTCACAACAACCACCGGCTCATCCTTAGAAGCAGCCGTGATTGCAAGTGCTATTGTCGTACCTGTCATATCCAGGCTTCCCGCAAGCAGTGCAGCTTTCTGGTCACCGGGATTTGTGAAGGGGAGCACTTCTACCGAATACCTGTCGTCAATGTAGTCCTGATAGAGGAAAGGCTGTATGGTCTGTGCGGTCTTCCATGTTCCTACTTTTATTTTTTCTGTACCTTCAGATGCATGGCCTGTGCACCCGGATGCCAGAAGGGATAAAAAAAGGATGAACAGCATGCATAACATGGAGACGCGTTTTTGCATTCAGTTCTCCCTCCCGGAGTAAAATCCATATCCTGCATTCGTGAAATAATCCCTGGCAGTTTCCAGGCCGAAACCATGCCATTCAGTCTTACAGTCAGCACCTTCCCTTGGGATGGCTCCGGTCTCGACAACAACCACATTAGCACCCCATTCCACAGCAAGCCTTGAGGGAGGATGTGCGCATATGTCCGGTGCATGATAGCCGGCAGCCAGACGTGTCACAGCTACTATCTGTGCATGTCTTCGCTCCGAAATTTGAGGATAATCACTTAGAGGCGTGCCGGGAAGAGGTACCCTTGCCATAACACCACACAGTCTGGCATTATACTCCATTGCTGTCAGGAAGACGTCGGCAATTTCGGAGTTCGTGTGTTCTGTGCCAACAGGCTCGACAAGGTAGGCAAGGTCCAGCGGAGAACTGTTTACAGAAGCAAGGGTTGCGATCCTGTCTTCTGGTTTGAATCTCGTATTTATGCCTTCGCGCAGCCGGATAGTATGATATACCATCTGCGCCCCCGCGCCGGACAGGATTTCTGCTTCTGTCTCGTTGAACTCACCCGTATTGACAACGATCTGGTACTCTCCCGGAATTGAAGCCCTGATATCCCTGACAACCTGGGTCAGTCTTTCAATCCCGTAAAACTGCGTAGTCCGTAAAGTTATCCATCTGGCTCCATGGGAAACGAATTGGCGGACCAGTTCTATAATCTCCCGGGAGTCCCGTTCGCTTTCATCCTTCACAATTCCCCATTTACGGCCAAACGCACAGAAATCACAGTTCATAGCACATTTCTTATAATCAACACCAATTGAAGCCCAGACACTCCCGCTGTTCCCTGTGACCACGGCAGCAACTTCCCTTGCCACCTTTCCTAGAATTTCCGCATCCTTTGAATCCGGGTCTATCTCCAGTAGAGCGATTATATCATCCCGGTTCAACCTTTCACCTTTCAATGCTTTTTCTTTTGATCTCTGGATAAGGTCTAAATCAGACAATCTTACTCACCACTTTTGTTTTAACGTATTTGCTTAAGTCAACAGAACTTTTCAGCTTTTTTTTCTCAGAGTAACACGATACAGTTTCTTAGGCAATTCTCCTTCTTTGAATTCCGTAATATCCAATACATCATGGCCTTCCGACAGAAGGTCCACCTTTTCTCTGCTCAGGAAATGCACGATGAATCCTCCCTGAATCTCCCACATATCCTCACCTCTGTGGATACCGGTCCCGTACTGGGGATCATTTGTATGTCTTGTGGTGAATATGTTCAGTCCTCCGGGCTTAAGGACCCTCCTGACCTCTGCCGAAAGTGAGCGTAATTCAGAAATTGTCAAGGGCATACAGTAAAGCATATGAGAATAGCATGCATCGAATGTGCCATCCTCAAAAGGCAGCCTGTTCCTGACATCATGCTGCATGGGAGTTACAGAACCTGATACTGAGGACTCACTGGCTTTCTCCTTCAAGGATTTGATTCCTTTTTCGCAATAGTCAAGGGCAGTTACATCAAAACCATTCATTGCAAAAAACAGGGTATCTCTTCCCTGTCCAAAACCAAGCTCAAGGACTTTTGTCTTGCCTTCTTCCTTCAACAGCCGAGCTGCCCACCGGGCCGGACTGCTTGGGTCCTCGCCAAACATGGAAGCATTGATTGAAAATACGCACTCCCAATGTTGCTGTTGTCTGCTCAGGATGTCTTTATCTATATCCGTTCCTCTCTGGTTCACTGCATCACTTCCACAAAAAAGCATCAGAACGGTAGAGCCGTCCCATGAAAAAATGTTCATAACATTCGTTTCTGAAAGAAAGATTAAGAAAGGAACCGGAGTCCCTCCCTTGAGATATGAGCTCTCAGAAGTTTATTCTCTTTATATCACTTATCCGCTGGTCAAAGCAGGCGCCACAATTGCACGGCTCGTCAATGAGAGCTGTGATATCCCTTGTCCTGTAGCGGATAAGGGGCATACACCTTCTCCGGAGGGTTGTGACAACAAGCTCTCCTTCCTCACCGGGAGGTAGCTGTTTCCCGGTTTTTGGGTCAATGACCTCAACCAGGAAATCCGGGTTGTTGAGATGGAAACCATCCTGCTCAGAGCATTCGATTGCATTGGCCAGCCCAAGTTCTGTCATGCCCCACTGCCTTAGGGTCTTGCAGCCCCATACGCTCTCTATATCCTCCCTCATGGAAGGTGTCAGGGGTTCGGATGAGCAGATTATGGTCTTTATTCCCATTTCTCCGGGCTTTATAAGCTCACGGACGGCCTTTGAGAGGTCATGCAGGAAGGATGATGTCCCAATGATAAGAGTCGTTCCTGACTCCCTCATGGTCCTTAACTGATCGTCCGCATCCAGGGAATCATTAATTACCGACTTATAACCGGCAAGGGCACAGGCCTTACTGAGTACAAGACCGGGGTCCCAGGTGGCTGTTATGGTGGGATACATTATCTGCAATGTATCTTCTTTAGAGTCCATTCCTGCCATTTTCAGGCCCGAGATGACCGAGTCGACAATTTCCAGCAGTTCGTCCTGGGTGTACGCCATTCTTTTGAGCATGTTGGTGGTGCCGGAACTCGTAAACTCCCTGGCTATCTCCTTTCTTGATACGCAAAGGAAATGATACGGATGCTCAGCCAACAATTGCTGCTCGGTCAGTGGCAGTTTCTCCAGGTCCTCATATCCGGTAATCTGAGAAGGGTCGATACCTGCTTTTTCGTAAATCTCTTTATAATAGGGACTATTCTCCAGTACATACGCCATCAATTGCCTGAACTTTATGAGCTTGTACTCATTGATGTAATTCCTGTCAAGTTCCCTCTGGCCAAAGAACTCTTTCAACTCCCGATTGTTCTTCACGTCATTCCTTATCTTGGCCAGACCCCATTGTTCAAGAGGATTCCCGGTCCCGCCTTCTATTTTCCGGGACTCCAGTCTCCTTTTTGCTATATTCATCCGAACAGCAGTATTGATCTTTGCAGAAAGACTCATTTTACGCCTCCTGTTTTCCTCATAAAAGAAAAATAAAGATTAAGTGGCATTCCTGTAAAGGAACTTGCCGTCACAATCGGTCATATTGTAGTTGCAGAAGGGAACAAACCTTCCATCACGTGTCACCACATGTATGCAGCAGTTCTCCACTCTTTCTTTCTCGTATGACCAGACGTCCTGGAATGCCATTGTTGAGATGGTTAAATAGCTGTTCCTGCTCATCTCGATAAAGTCCGCCCATCCTCCGCCCAGGCGGGAGTTCTTTGGAAGGATATCAGTGATAGGCTTTTCACAGCATGAGCCTTTCACGGTCAGCTGGCTTAGAGGCTTCTCGCAGCATGAGCTCTTAATAAGCAGATCACCGCATGAGGATTTCTGAGCATCCTTCTCAGAACCTCTCCACCTGCCCATGATAGACTTCTTTGTTTTGCTTGCCACATCAGAAGCGGATTTGAGTGCTCCCAGTGAGACATTGGTCAGTGGCAGGAAGCCATTGCTGTCGATGACTGTCAGGCAGGTTGCTCCGCAATGGGCATGAGGCATCAGTGAAGGTGTGAAATTCTCAACCTTCAGCTGGCCCCTGGTCTGCTTCTCGATCTCCCGGAGAAGTTCCAGAATGGTGATCCTTCCTTCACGACCTGAAGGTGCACGGCCGGAATAGAATACAGGCTGGAAGTGCACGCCTCTTACGGTCGGAACCCTGCTGCCTGCAAACTCTATGATCCTGCCGACTTCGTGCAGGTTATAGTTCTTAGCCACAAGGGGCACAAGAACGACGCCGATGCCGGCCTTCTCGCATCTGTTGATGACCTCGGACTTTATGTCAAAGAGCTTCTTTCCGGTCCTTTTCATATAAATATCATCTGATACGCCATCAAATCCAAGATAGATAGCATCTATACCTGCTGAGGCGATCTTATCAAAATAATCCTGGTCGCTGGCGATTCTGCGACCATTGGTATTCAATTCTATGTGGTTGATGCCTACTTCCTTTCCCATCCTTATTATCTCAGGCAGGTCGTCCCTCATAGTGGGTTCTCCTCCTGATATCTGTATGCAGGTTGGTTCGTTCTGGCATTTCTTCACGGTTTCGAACATGAACCTTATTGTTTCCATATCGGGATCAAGGCTCTTATCCATTGAAGAGCTGGCAAAACAATAAGCGCACCCCATGTCGCACCTGTCAGTTACTTCCACAACTGCCAGGCAGGTATCCTGTTTATGAGAGGGACAGAGGCCGCAGTCGAAGGGGCAGCCTTTTTCTACATCAGTTAAGGATGCCCTGGCACGTGACCTATTAACCTCGAAACATTCCTCCATTTGTCGGTAGTGACCTATATCTTCAGATATAAGGGTTGTAAAACTACCATGGTCAGGGCACTCCTTCTTTATGTAGACTTGTCCGTTCTCTGCATACTTGATGCCGCCTATTTTTCCAAGGCATTCCGGACAAAGGCTTTCTACTGTGCTTATCGGTTCCATCTGTTCCCTCTCTGGTTGGTTGTGTAATCTACCTGAGAATCCTTCTGATCCTCAGATAATTTTAAGCTCTCTTTTCTTCAAGAATCGCTTCTGCTGTTTTGAGTGTTGACTTTGCCATGCCTGCTGATACATACATTTCGCCGCATTTAGCACAGACAAGACCGGGGCCGGGCCTGGTGACTCCCAGGTAGCTCATGTCAACGTTTCTCTCCAGTGCAACCTCTCCACACTTTGCACATATCCAGTCGCTTGCGTCATCATATTCCACAGGCTTGATCTCTCCTCCGGTAATACCGAGGATGTTCATTTTGTGGGTGTAGACATCAAGCAGTTCAGATGCAGAGTAGACAGCGTAGATGGTTAGATTCTCAGACGCACCCTTTGCAATACAGGTGTTCCCGTCCTTTGACTTGAGTTTTTGCCCGCTGGATTCCGAATTCTTGATAATATCCAGGATCTCCTCTTTCCTCACGCCGTTGTCCTTCAATAAATTGTCCGCTTGTTCAGTTATCTTTATATCCATAAGAAACCCTCATTATTTTATACTGTTATTATTCATCCCCTGTTTCAGAACTTCTCATACTTTCCGAAATCCTTGGCAGCTCTTACCAGTGCGTGGACGTTAACAGGTGGTGCGTTGGTCGGACATTCGCATGCAGTTCCCAGGATGAATCCTCTCGGACTGTCCTTACCGGCGATTACCTGTTCCTTGGCCTGTGCATAGACCTGTGCAGGTGTACCGCGGTCAATCAGCTTTGTATCAACAGTTCCGAAGCAGGTGCACCGGTCTCCGAAGTTCTCTACAAGCTTTGATGTTGGGAATATGTTCTGTCCGTCGTATCCTATCTGGACAATGGTGAAGGGGCTCATTGGTGCATCCTTCCACAGATCGAAATCATCGGTGTGGTTACCACAGAGATGGTAATAGACACCAGGACCTGCGCCTGCATTGAGGACTTTCCTGACAGCTCTGGATACCGGCTGGTAACTGAACCTCTTGATCTGCTCCCTGTCCATGAGGTCACCACTTGCTATTACTGAGCCGGTGATCATGACGTTGGCTCCATATCTTTCAGCAGTGGCCCTGCATGCATTGACCATGTGGTCTCCGGCCTTTACACAAAGCTTGTCAACAAGTTCAGGCTCTGTGATCATCCACATGAAGACATCTTCGATGGAAGCCCAGTTAGTAGCCACTTCCATGGTACCACCCAGCTGGGTGATCGGGGCGAACATCTGTGGGTATTCGTTCTTTACTGTGTCGAGCGCTTTGTAGTGTGTTGTGAGTGTCGGGCCTTTCACAAGGTCCTCTGTGCTTAGCACTTCAAAGTTATCGACATCTTCAGCGGTCTTTATCGGACGGTTTGTGATGCCTGGAGGAGCGTTGGTCTGGATCTTTATTTCAGCTCCATAGTCGGCTCCCCAGTAATCCGCATACAGGTAGTGACCAACCGGAGTGACATCATAGAGTTCACAGGCGCCACATACCATTCTTACTGCTTCATCAGGATTTGAATAGAAATATCCTGCGTTCTTTCTGTACAGAGTAGCTGCGTGTGACAGAATGATGGGGTCCACGATAACTCTATCCGATGGCTTGTCCACCCACGGTGTCGTCCATAAGCTTCCTGCCTTTCCTAGCCAATCTGAATCTATTGGGATATAATCTTGTGCTGGCATACTTTATCACCAATCTTTTGTTGTTACGGGTTAGGGAATGGTGAAAATAGTAAACTTTTTCCATCCATAACCACCAATTTGAAATCAAATCTTTTTACAGTCAATCATGCAAATTATGAATTTGTCATTATTGACAATAATTGGTATCTGGACGTAGATATATATAATAACTCATGGTAATTAGTCAATGCCATTATTATTATCAATTGCATGTTCAAGGTTTGAATTGTAGTTTTTGCCGAGAGCATATTCTTAAACTAAAGCAGTCAGGAAAACCCCGGCAGGAAAAAAATTAACACCTTCGATAATATCGAGACCATGAATGATACAGATACAGTATATATTTATTACAAAACAAAATGCACATAAAAGAAAAACAGAGGAACAGAAAAATAATGTCTTTGCAGTACCCTTCGAATACCTGTACGAATTTGCACACACTTTTAGGATGAATCCCTTGCAAAGTTCTTATTGATATCTTAAAAATGGAATCCCGAATATCTCATTTGACTTTTTCAGCTATTTGTTTATATTGCTCAAAAAGGTCCATTCCCCAATGGCGTGCAGGATCTTCAAAACTGATGACCTTTTTGTGATCGAATATTCCCTGCTTATTAAAGAATGCGATAAGCATAAGGTCATCTGTTATTGACAGAGCACCTAAACGAACAGTATTATCGTCGCATATGAACATATTGGAACTGGGAGAATCCATCATTGCTTCATACTGCTCTGTGTACTCTTCTTTTAACCGGGTATATACGGATCTTGTCAATATCAGGTCAAATTCCACTTCTTTTTTCGCAAGTTCGGCATAATTCATGGGGCAACTCGGACAGAAATAAGAATAGAATGTCGATGCCTTCGTGGATTGCTTCAGACTAAGACATAACTGCTTAGGAGGCTCAAAAAGGTGGTTGAGATCAGGCTGATACACCATTATTTGCCCAAGATCGCCAATCCTGTCAAGCAAGGGATCAGGTATAGCACTCATATCCCTGCTTTCCCAGTACTCTTTATTCTCCTCAAGGACATTCAGCGCTTCCATCAGGGGCTTTATCTTTCGTAGTATGATCTTCCCGATGTAGGTCAGACTGTATTCATCAGATGTCTGTTCAATGAGACCCTGCTCAAGAAGGATTTTCATCTGGGCCATTATTGCACTGGTCGTTCCTGTAAGGGAATCCTTTATCTCATCTATAGTGGCTGGCCGCTCCATTAACATAAGGAGAGTGTTTTTCCTTTTTTCAGAAAGAAACACTGTACTTATCAGTTCTGTTTTCATTATTGCCTCTTGAGTCGTGATCCGCAGTGATCATCTAAAACACGGTACTTGTTTTGCACATTGCCAGAGTTACCGTTTCATCAAATGTATGCCTGCCTCCCAAGTGATCATGTGACAGATATCCAAATTGAGAACTATCAACAATTGATTTATCAATAATTGATCTTATTCCTTTTTTCACGCCGTTAACTCTCATTTTGCTTCAATTTACTGTGAGTTATTTAAATCTACAACATTAAGCAGACATAACCATAAGTAGACATCTACCTTATAATTAGTTAGTCTTATCGTCGATGAATCATGACTGATATAAGGTCATTCCGGGATGCTTATAACATTTACTGTCTCAAGCACTAACCAGTGAACTTAGTTTGAACTGCTTCTTAGTTTTCATTGGCAGTTAAATCCTATTCAGTCATGTTACGGATATATTAGAAATATGTACATATAGGATATTTAAAAATGTATCGTTGGCCTTTTAAGAGGCGTGTATGTAATCCTTAGAACAGGGGAAGTAAATTAGCAGGTATAGATTGTTAAATTCCAGAAAATATTGTAGGTGCTCCGATCGGGATTCGAACCCGAGTCTTCGGCTCGAAAGGCCGGAATGATTGGCCGGACTACACTATCGGAGCACGTCGATTTCGCTCTAGATGAGCGACTCCAACATAGTACATATCAGTATTAAAGCTTTCGCCCGGATCAGTATATTTCTTCCTGTTCTTCACCTTTTTCAAGATTCATTACCCAGAATGTGAGCTTTTCACAGCTTTCCGGCTGGCATGCATCCCTGCAGCCTGCGCAGGGGGAGAATACCTCCCCTGCCATGAGTAACTCAAAAACCGGCTTCTTCTCCTCTTTCACTTTCAGGAGATATGTCCTGGCACCATTGGACACGGCCTGCTCACGGATAATGAGCTCGTCCTCCAGAAGCTTGGAAATAACCCTGGAACATTTACGGCTGTCGATATCCAGCATTTTCCATAGTTGATTCTGAAAAACGCCACCCTCCTGAGAGCGAATGACATTGAGAGCAGTTTCTTCAATACTCATATCAATTTACCAATACAGTATTAATTAATTTTATAATTAGTCTTCCATTGGAATGACAAGAATTATATTGTTTCCACGAAGGACAACGGAACCTAGAGACCTTAGACGCTCACCATTTGCTATTTCAATGGTATCGACAAGATGGAGGTTCATGTAATCATCTGCACTGCTAAGGGTTCCTTCAAGCAGGTGAAGGTCACCTTTCATCTCAACCTGGATTTTCGATCCAATCAATTTCTGGACTTTCTTATTAGGGAACAAAATTAATCCTCACATCATTTTAAAACAACATTAGAGCCTTTCCGGTTATAGGCTAATACAATAATACAATCTAATATTTATTACTGGCGATTTGACCTATACTATACAATTGACAGGAACTGCCCATACCCCGGAACATCTACATATACCCCTGAATCTCAGTAGTAGCTTGCTGTGTTTCAGCGTCATCCTTCTTATTCATATTCTCATGTGGTCTCCTTATTGGGCCAAACATTTTCTCATAGTCCTGGATATGCTGATTAAGCCACCTTGCAAGCTCCATGGCGGCCAATGGGGAAAGTATTACCTCCGTTTCAAGCCTCCTCTGGATCACCTGTTCCTCAGATGCCTTATCAGCAGGCAGAGGAGTATCATTATAGAAGCCGATCCTGAAATCGTACGGACTGTGCCCACCCACAGCTCCGATAGAGTAGACCTGTTTAAAATCATCCGGTTTGAACAGTTCTATCCTTACTTTCCTTTTTCCTCGTATCCCTTCTGATTTTTCACTCATATTAATGTTTCCTTGCAGACGGGCTTATGCCATCTGTCATATCATATCTGTTGGCATCATTATAATACATTATGATAACACACTGCTTATGATGAACATGCACAGTTATCCTTCGATCTCTTTTTTCAGCCGGCGAGCTTCAGATGCAATCTCTTTTTTGGAGTAGGTTTTTGCTATCATCTCAACAGCATCAAGATTGCGCACTGCACTGTCCAGATATCCGAGCACATCTCCCGGATAGGCGGTAATCCCGTAAAGATTCTCTATCTTCCTTACAATACCTGCCGGATCGTATCCCTCAGTCCGGATCATTATGATCCTTTCTGAGAACTTACGCTCAGCACAGCCACAATGTGGAGAATCACGGCAACTGCAGGTCAGGAACTCGGATGCAAAATCAAATAATTGCTCCCGTAGAGAGATGTCCAGTTTTCCCATGTTCTCTCCCTCAAAGAGGATATCCAGTGAAGCCCCCTGGAAAACCCTTGAGGGGAGGTTAATATTAAGGGCGGCGGATATCCTGGAAACATACTTAAAATATACTCCGTCAAAGAATTCAAGATTAGTAATAATAGAAAGCGGGCTCTGGTTCATTAGCACAGCATCTCGTATAAGGAAAGCCCTGGAAACAGAAAGGAAATGGCCTGCAGCAATCTTACCGAAATTTGTCAGCTCAATAGTGCCGTTCTTCCGATAGAGGAATTTTTGCCTCTCAAGCCTTCGAACGAGTACATCGACTGCATAACCTGCAAGCATATTCCCATGTATCTTCATAAGGTCCTTTTCTGAAGATGTAACGGCTGCAGTTGCGAGAATCTCCTCAAGCTTCTCCTCCTCACCGTAATCAACCTTTGAATGCAGCATTTCTCCCTTTAACAGTTTCAGGGCAACAGTATCTTCCGTATCGCCCTGGTCACCTGTATATCTCTTGCCCGGCACCGCAAGCAACACCACTTCTCCCAGATCATGATAATCCGGCCTGCCTGCGCGTCCCAGCATCTGGAGGAACTCCTGCATATTAAGCCACTCGATACCCATTGCAAGAGAATCGAATATTACCTGCGATGCAGGAAAATCGACACCTGCCGCAAGAGCTGCTGTGGTCACTACAACCGGGAGCCTGCCCTTTGCAAAACTCACTTCCACTTTCTTGCGCTCCTGGCTTGTCAGTCCTGCATGATAGGGTGCCGAAGGGATGGGAAGAGCTTCGGATATGCGATGGCAGTTACGCCTTGAGTTCGTGAAGATTATGGTCTGCCCTTTATGCCCCTTTGAGGAAATCTTGCTATATTCCTCCCTGGCAAGCTTGGTCATGATATTTATCTTTGAATGCTCCGGGCAGATCACCAGATGTCTCTCAATGGGAACCGGCCTGTACTCATACTCGATAAGTTTTGCATTCAGATGCTTTGCCATTATCTCAGGCTTTGCCACGGTGGCGGACAGGTAGATGAACTGTGCATCAGGCGCGCTATACTTGAGCCTTGCTATCACACCGTCAAGCCGATGGCCGCGCTCCGAATCCTCGATAGTGTGCACCTCATCCACGACAACAGTGCCAACCTGCCCCAACATGTCCGCCGCGCCGGTCCTTAAAATGTAGTCTATACCCTCGTAGGTACCTATAATGATATCAGAATCAAGGGATCTGCGCATTGAATCCGTTTTAGATGCCTTTATACGTGCACTTCCAACCCTGATGGATGTCTGAATCCCCAGTCCGGAGTACCTCTCCGTAAACTGGTCGTATTTTTGGTTTGCAAGTGCTACCAACGGAACAAGATACAGCAGTTTTCCCTTCCTGCGCAGGATATTCTCGATACCCGCAAGCTCTCCGATAAGTGTCTTACCTGTGGCTGTCACTGAGGTCACAAGCTGATTCTGGCCGTTCAGAAGTCCATTCTTTACTGAAATAGACTGTACCGGCAGGAGCATATCTGACTTTTGAAGCAGGAGGTCCTTGAACTTCCGGTTTATCGGCAGATCCTTTATCATGGAAGTAGAAACCTCCGTGCTTGCTGCTATTGAATCAAACCTTGTGAGCTCATGGTCGAGTTCTTCAGGGCTTAGCATGGACAAGGTTCTGTCAAGGTCCTTTGTGCTTAGCAGTATTTCCTCCAGTCTTTCGCATACTTCCTCACCATAAGTCACCTGTGAGCTTGAGAGAACTCTGGACAGCTCATCCTTAGCGCAATCAGCGCATATTTTCTCCCGATGATATCTCACGGATCTCCTGTTGAGAAAATTGAACATATTCTTCAGCAGGCAGAATCTGCAGACATCCACAATATCAGCGCTAAGCTGGAACCCCTGCAACATATCAAGGACAGTGGCCGTCTGTTGGGCATCCCCGTCCTTTGCTATCATAATACGGGCTGCATTCCTCAAAAGGTCTGTCAATTCGGAGGGAGGATGCAACTCCTCTTTGTTATTCAGGACGACCTTGAACTTGTGGGGCCGTGGTCCTGTAGCAGTCTTTTGCATGACCAGCTCCCCTACAAAAAGAGGCCTTTTCATTTTATCCCGTATCGGAAGAACGGTTATTTTCGTCCTGTCGGCAATTATTAGTATCCAGAGAGTCATCTGCGCATTCAGATAGCACAGTGAGTATAAATACTATTGGCTTTATGGAAGGCATAAGTAAAAATATAAAAACCAATATATTATTCCTTGTTTACAAGGGGCAGGACGATGTTAACAACCAGATCTTTTACGGCAAATTCCTTTACGCAGGATGATACATCAAAGGACCAGGAAGAGGTATTACTGTACGATAGCCTCAAAAAGCCGGCTTCTACTGTGGCGTACCAGGAAGAACCAACACTACTTTCAACAGGAATATCGGTCCTTGACAGGACTCTTGGCGGGGGCTTGCCTGCTGGTTCAGTATCATATTTCTCAGCCGACCCCCGCTCGATGTCAGAAGTATTCCTTTATCAGTTCACACAATCCCGCAGGACCTTTTATTTTACGACCGGGAGAAGGCCCAAGTTCGTCCTCAATGACATAATCAACCTTGGATTTGACCCGTCCAACATAATTTTCGTTGATGTATATAGCGAATATTATTTTAGCGCATGCGGCGAGATGTCAGAAAATGTAGGCAATGAATACATCGATTCCAAAATAATAGAGTTCACCGAATACAATCTGCGCAACATTGTCAACGATTCAACGGGTGAGGAGATCAACCTGATCATCGATTCATTTTCTTTTTATATGAATCTCCGCGTTAACCCCGGGCTTATTCGCCAATTGACCAACGTTATTTATGAAATTACCAAGGAGATACAGTGTCTGACACATCTCTACGGTCATAAGGGCAGTATCCCGGAAAGAATGGGAAATGAAATATTCGCCACGGTTGATGTGATATTTGAATCATCCCTCGAAACGAACTCTGATAAACTCGTCAGCAAACTGGCCATACCAAAGATAAGAGGAATGGTGCCAAGCCCGGAGCTGATCAAGTTCAAGATCGGTGAGGGAGTGCAGATAGATACTTCAAGGGACATTGCCTGAAGTCTGTTCCTCCAGATAAACAGTGCTTGTGTCACTCATAAACAGGCATCTGTATCTGCTGCATACCTGCAGTTACAGTCGCGATGTGCAGGGATATCACCTATGGCACCAAGCAGGACATCCAGAAGAATCTCCTGTCTTTCCTTAAGGGTTCTGACGACCTCCGAAGCAGTGACTTTCTGAGCACCCATGCCACATGCATTATTGGTAACAGTGCAGATAGAAGCATAGCACAGGTTTAGCTCTTTCGCAAGAACCACCTCAGGTACACCTGTCATGCCCACGACATCCCCAATCCGGTTCATCATTCGAATCTCTGCCCGTGTCTCAAACCTTGGGCCTTCGGTACAGACATATACGCCCTCTGCAAAACCGATGTCTTCTTTTGTGAGCGTTGCTTTAAGGCTTTGCCGTATCTGCGGACAGTAAGGCTCTGTCATATCAACATGGATAGTCCTGCTGTCATGGAAAGTAGATATCCTGTTACGGGTCATATCCACAAAATCATCCGGCAGGAAGAAACTGCCGATAGGATGCCCCTGCATTGTACCTACAGAATTTATTGAAATGATCCTTTTAATATCAAGTTCCACGAATGCCCATACGATGGCTCTATAGTTCACCATATGCGGAGGAAGATGCTTCTGGCCGTCAGCATGTCTGGGTATTATAACACAGTTCTTGCTTTTGGTCTTGAAAGGGTAAGCCCGGACCTCGCCAAAAGGAGTTTCCACATTTATTTGCTCAGAAGCTTCTGGAAAAGAGAAGTTCACACCGCCAATCACTGCAACATCAAAGCCGGAGCCTGTGAGATATCCTGGTCTATGTGTCTGCATTATTGCTACCCTTCAAAAGTTCTTTCTCTTCCATCCTGATACTTGTAGAGACTTTTATTCCTGCCAGAGCAATGATTATAGCTGCAACTATGGAATAAACGAAGTACTGCACTCCCACTGCAGGGTCGATATTGCTGCCACCTATGACCGTGCTTATGGATATCAGGTATGTGCTTGCACCCCAGAAGAGCAGGCCAATGGATATCACAAAGAAAGCAGGTATAATATATCTGAAAGTAGACATCCTGTTCTTGTAGCAGTCAATGATCTTCCCGACATCCGCAATCAGGATAGCGCTTACATATAGCCAGACAGTAGTGTTTATGAAAACCGTCGCCAGAGGTACCAGTCCATAATACCAGATGCCTTCGCGAGTGTAAAGCGCCCATATTCTGCTAAGACCAAGTACACTTGCAGCAATCATTACAAGAAGCGCGGTAAGGTAGGTAAGGAAGGTCATCCGCCCTGAATGGAAAGAATCTTTTATACGCTCCCCATAGACAGATATCGAGTCACCGAAGCCTCTGTAAAGCATATAGAGACCTACTGCAGCAAGTATCCCGATAATGGCACCCTGAGGATAATTGATCATAAGGAAAAATGCATAGATAAGCGATGCCAGTCCCAGAGGTACGAAGAATGTCTGGGATATCTTCGGGTCATTGAAAGCGTGCTTGATAATATAATAAGTACTTTCCAGATTTGCGCTCTGCATAACTACAATACGCTTGACAGAATCGACCTTCATCCTGGACTGTACGATCGGGAGCAGGGATTCATCTTCCGCCCCGTCAGAAATGAATATAGCAGAGCTGAAGTTGAAACGCTTAAGGAGGACATCGAGCTGGTTTGCTATCTTCTGGTCTGATATAATGCCGATGTTCTTATCTCCGGCAAGGGTGATCAGCTCTGCATCAATATTCCTTGCAGTCAGATCATCAAGTACCTTGATACCGCCAAAGATGGTGTTAGCATCCGAGTCTTCGGGATCCGCGGTTGCAAGTTTTACAGCTGCCTCTATGTTCGCCTCTCTTCCAATAACAGGCCCTCTAACATTAGCTTTTACACCAAGGTCGTCATCCCTGTCTATACAGAGGATCAGTATTTGCATATAACTCCACTTGCTATTTGATAAGGAAATATAAATAGATTCTCATAAAATCATTACAATGATAGACTATCTTATCATCAGATATCCATACATATGAAACCGAACTTCATAGAAGTAACTCCTCTATAAGTTCTCTCGCCCAGCGCAGTTTCTTCTTTTTGATAGGAGTAACATCCTCATCATAGAAATCAAAGCCTATAAGATCAATATTGGCCGCACCGAATTCTCTTGCAAGGAAAACACACCTGTCACCATCACTGAAACCGCCGAAGTTATAGACATTTTCAAGGGGAACTGACTGAGTACTTCCAATAATATTATGAAGAAATGGTATATACCTTTCAAGTTTGCCGATATTATCCCCGTGAGCATGCACAACCATAAGTGAACCTCTGCTGTTGGCGATAATTTCTCTTTCGACATCTCCGTCAAGGTCTGTCACTATTACATCCGGCACTACACCAGAATCAAGTATGACAGCCGCAGCTCCGTCAGCAGCTATGATTACGTACTTTTTAGTGTCAACAGACTCAAGTTCATTTTTAAGACATGGTGCATTGCCACATACAAGAGCATTCTTACCTCCTATAAGTTCATGGAGGACAGACACTTTTGCGCTCTTTGCAGGATCAAGCATGCGGGAGAGAATGAGAGCCGCACGCTCATCCTCTTCCCTGCTGAAACCCATATCTTCGAGTATCCTTGAGTATACAGGTTTCCATATTTCAAATTCCATGTTTCTCCTTTTCAGTTTCAGGATGGCGTTATTCCAATGCTCATAGACACGCCTTCAACTTCCCAGTCTTTGGAGAGCGTTCCGCTGGAATCAACATCAAGACCTATTACCTGCACATCAGCCCTGATCTCCTTTGCGATATGCTGCTCAAGATCAAGGACCAGGTCAAGTACCCGCTCGTCCTCTATCCTGATATGTACCTTAATGTTTTCGTCAACCGCGAGATCAAGCTCCTTACGCATATCCTGCACCCTGCGGATAACTTCCCTCGAAAAGCCTTCTGACTCGAGTTGCCGGGTCAGTTTTGCATCAACATATACACTGCCTGCATTGAACTCTGCGCTTGCAACCGCTTCGGGCAGTTTTTCCTCGAACTTGACCATTTCCGGTGTAATGGTTGCCATACCGCCGGGAACTTCAACTTCAGCCTGCCCTGTTGCAACAAGGGATTTACGAAGGGCGATAACATCGGCTTTCTTTATCGCAGCCAGGATCTTGCCTGCATCGCCTTTGAAAACAGGACCGATAGTGCTTGGGTTCGGAACAGCTTCGTATCGTAGTTCATCCCATGGCTGTCCGGGAGCTATGAGTACTATGTCTTTTGCATTGGTCTGATCCATGAGCACGGACCTGAGGCTTGCCACGGCCTCTGCAACCTGCTCATTGACAGGAGTGACTACTATTCTGGCCACTGGCCACCTAAGCTTCCTGCCGGCTTTCTGGCGGGCATTGGAGGATGCCTCCACCATGGACCTTATCATATCCATATGAGTCTCAAGTTCCTTGTCCACAAGAGATTCATCAGCAACCGGCCAGTCGTTCATATGAATAGATTCAGGTGCATCCGGGTAGACATTCCTGACAAGGTTCTGATACATCTCTTCTGCAAGATGCGGCATGAACGGAGCAATCACCTTGGCAGTTATGACAAACACTTCATACAGTACCCTGTAAGCAGCAAGCTTATCCGGATCATCAGCCTCTACCCATGTCCTTGGCCTGATAAGCTGGATATACCATCTGGAAAGATCCTCCAGGACGAACTCATTGATAGATCTCAGAGCCCGGTGCAGGGTATACTGGTCCATCGCCTTGTTGACATCATTGATAAGTGACTGTGACCTTGAGAGTATCCACCTGTCCTCCTTCCTCATGTGCTCCCGTACGGAGTCCAGTGATACTTTTGAGGGGTCAAATTTGTCCAGCACCATGTAAGGCAGTGGGAATCGATATACATTCCAGAGAATGTTCAGTGTCCTGTTAATTGTCCCGAGTTCCTCACTATTGAACTTGAGATCTTCCCAGGGTGCAGTGGCTGACATCACAAAGCAGCGAAGAGTATCGGCACCGTATTTTGAGATGACCTCTTTTGGCTCTATCACATTGCCAAGACTCTTTGACATTTTCTTGCCTTCCCCATCAAGGGTGAAGCCGTGCATGAGCACACTCTTGTAAGGAGCTTTCCCGAATGCCACCATGCTTGCTCCAAGCTGTGAATAGAACCATCCGCGGGTCTGGTCATGCCCTTCCGTGATGAAGTCTGCCGGCCACCACTTGTCGAAGTCCTCTGTGTTCTGTGGGAACCTGAGGGTTGCCCAGGAAGCTACGGCTGAGTCGAACCAGACATCGAATACATCCTCTACACGTTTCATGGTACCACCACACTGGCAGCCAAAGGTGATCTCGTCAACATATGGTCTGTGCAGTTCGACATCACCGGAGATGCCAGACAGTTCGATAAGCTCCTTCTTGGTCCCGACAACATGCATACTGTCGCATGTCCGGCATTTCCACACGGGTATGGGAATGCCCCAGTATCTCTGCCTGGAAACACACCAGTCACGTGCTCCCTCGACCCAGTCCTTGAACCTTGAGGAACCTGCCCATGAAGGGTACCAGTTCACATTCTGTATCTCGGCAAGCATCTGCTCCTTGAGATCTGAGATCTTAATGAACCACTGTTCTGTGGCAAGGTATATGATAGGTGTCTTGCAGCGCCAGCAGTGCCCGTACCTGTGAGTGATCCTGCCCTGGGCAAGTAGCAGGCCGCGCTCTTTGAGGTCTTCTATAACAGTTGTGTTAGCGTCCCTGATATGCATTCCTGTATAATCACCGGCTGCTTCAGTATACCTGCCGTCAGAACCTACCGGACAGAATATGGGCAGTCTGTTCTTGATGCCGACATCAAAGTCATCCATACCGTGCCCTGGCGCAATATGCACACAACCGGTGTTCTCGGCGGTCACGAAATCGGCAAGATAGATGTTATGCTCCATGGCTGCCTGCCTTGGCACCTTATCTGCAAGAGGGTGCTCGTATGACAGCGAAGTGAGGTCCTCGCCAAGCATGCTTCCCAGTATCTCATAACCGGCATAGCGTCCTTTCTTCAGGACGGCCTCCACAAGCTGTGAAGCAATAATGAGCACCTCTTCACTGCCTTCTGAAGTTGTTGCCTTTACTCTGGAGTACTCAAATGAAGGGTGAACTGCTACTGCAATATTGGAAGGGATAGTCCATGGAGTGGTGGTCCATATGACAACATAGGTGTTTTCCTCACCCTTGAGCCTGAACTTGACGAATATGGAAGGGTCCGCCCTGTCGCTGTACTCTACCTCTGAGTCAGCGATGGCTGTTTCGCACCGGGGACACCAGTTGACAACGCGCTTGCCCTGCTCCAGCAGGTTCTTCTCCTGGGCTTGTTTGAGGGTCCACCATGCCGCCTCGATGTACTCGTCACGCAGGGTCATGTAAGGGTCTTTCCAGTCAAGCCATGCGCCCAGCATGCGGAACTGCCCGGTCATGTCGTCCTTCTGGTTTAGCGCGAATTCCTTGCACTTTTCGATGAAATTACCGACGCCATACTTCTCGATATCCTTCTTGGAGGTGAAACCAAGCACGCCTTCAACCTTGACCTCGATTGGCAGGCCATGCATGTCCCAGCCCGCACGGTCAAGTATGTCATAACCTTTCATTGAGCGGTAGCGCAGAATGGAGTCCTTGATTATCTTGTTCCATGCAGTGCCCAGGTGGATGTGCCCTGTGGTATACGGTGGCCCGTCCACGAAAAAGAATCTTTTTCCGCCTCTTCTGTGCTCACGTACCTTTGAGTACGCATCCGATTTTTCCCAGAAGTCCTGGATCTTCCTTTCCAGTTTTTCCGGGCTATACTGATTGGTAATCTCCTCTAACATCAAAGGTCTCCATACTCTAATTCGATCTGGATATTCCTACTGCAATATTCAATTTAATAATTATGGATGAAACTCACAGGTTATAGTTAAGTTTTGTTGAAAATGTGAGCGTGGGGGTGAGGGGAGGAGTGGGTTGAGGGGAGGTGTAAGAAGTCAAAGTTAATCTGGAGATAAAAGTTTCTGGCTGCTGTTGTCAACGAGTTGCCACATGGAAGATATTGGTAGAATGATAAAGAGTTCAAATCTAATCCTTCACACATTCAGGAGGGTAATAGGTATCCTGAATTTTAGATACGCAGAATTTTTGGAAGTTTTGGATTTTTGGTTAATATTTAATTCGTAGAGATTATATCAATACAAACATAAAATTCGAATATAACTTGAAATTTTTGAAGTCTGATATCTAGATTTGCCTGGTGAGGCAGAGTATTTTCAAATACATATTTCTCAGGAGCAGATAATCAGGTGTTTTGACGTTAGCACTCCATGTTCTTGCAAATACTTGTTTTTGTTTCCATGTATGAATTGATGGCTATGTTCATTGTTCCATCAATGTCGATAATCTCCATGTCGAAGATTTTTGCAAATTCGGAAACATTCCGATGAAAATTATTATCTTTAGAGTTTTGATTATTGATTTTAAAAAGAAGACTGTACATCGGACTGCTGAGATATTTTCTGACGTTTTGATAAGATACTGTGGATTTGTAATCTTTTTCGTTCATGCTTGACAACCACATTGGAGTTGCATATATGGCTCCTCTTCCATTTCCAATTAACATCGTTTTCGTGTAAATTTCATTTCCACCGAGTGCTATGCTAACACAGTCATCAACAATGTTTTTTTCATCATCCCTCAGAAAATAAACCGGGCAATCAAGCCTCTGCAAATCATCCTGTATTTTTTCAGAACTATAACCACATTTCCCATAGAAAAGAAGGATTCCATCTGATATTTTTGACATTTCTTTTGCATTCAGATATACTTCAGATTGTAAATAATCAATCTCAGAATGTAAATCCTTTCTCAGAAGATTCACAACAACCGTTAATTCTCGTTCTTTCTTCCGATTTAAGGCATCACACATTTGCTTTAGAATGGGAATATTCGAAAACCTCTTCATGAAACTATCAGGTAATCTTCTATTGCGCTCTGAAACAATAGAATATAACCTATCAGAGGAAAACACAAAAGGCCTGAGATTCTCAGACTTGAGTTTTTGTACCAATCGGAAACTGTTTCTGTTCTCTACCACAAACAAATTTTTAATTTCAAGGTCTGTTGAGAGAACATAAACTAACTCATCCTCAAGCATTTCGCAGGAAACTATACTTAACACAGGCATAATTATTGTTTACATAGTTTTATTCTTTATTTCATCCTTTATCGAAAAATAACATTTCTCGAATATTTCCTGATTGCCACTGACCTCAAAGGTACTGTACCCAAACAAATTGGCATACTCTTCAATCTTTGCGTCGATATCTTTCACATATGTTAGGCCTGTATTGACTTTTGCAACCCTTGAATATCCTGCCAAGTCATTGACCATTTTTGCCATCTTGAACGCTTTTTCAGGGTCAGAATGATATTTAGCAAAGCCTAGAAGTTCTTTCCATGAACTGGCATACATGGGAGTGAAGAAGAAAGCAGGTTCCTTACTGTTTGCTTTAAGCAATTTCAGATAATTAGCTCCACCACCAACCGTAGCTCCAATGCAGTCATCCACAATTCTTTCATCATCTCTGAGTATCCTGACGATGCAACCATCTTTTTCAAGGCAGAAATCCTCTTCTACCTTACCCAGGACATTACCACAAAGGCCGTAAAAAAGGAGTATACCATCGGAGAAAGAAATCATTTTCTTAATATTCTGGTAAACCTCGAATTTCAGCGTTTTTGGTACTGCATGAAGTCCAAGTTCCAGAATATTAACTACAACAATTGATTCATTTTCATCCATTTCTCCGAGATGATATGGTATCTTTTCAAAAGATATGATATCATAAGAGACATGCTGTTCACGAAGTTTTTCTTTAAATTCTGAAATGTTTTCATTTTCTACGATTATAATCTTATCAATTTCAGAATCATTGGTAAAAAGCCAGACTATTTCATCTTGCATTATCTTACATGAGATTATACTCATAACGGGCATCACAGATATCCTCCTTTTTTTGTATATTACTAGTTTTATTTCTTTAGATTCAAAAAATAATACGATAAATAGACAACATTTACCTACATGTAGGTAGGCAAATGGTTGAATAAAAAATCAATCCCTCCATCCAAGACCTAATTTAATTGAAAAAATTGATCTGACAAGTGTCTTTCTACCTTTAATACTGGATAACAGTCTGGCACCCATCAGTGTTTCAACTATCATTTCTGAATGTGATTCTACTGTATCTAAAAATTTAAACTCCCCCTGTTCCAGGCCATTTTGAAGAACATTGGCAAGCCATTCAAGTATATCGTCCAGTAACAAAATATCTTGATTTTTAACTTTCTCTGGGAGTTCTTGAAAATCTATTATCACTGAACCAGGAGGACAGATGCATTTCCCTTCATCAAACTCCTGCAATGCATAATCAAAATAATATTGAAGCTGCTCACGAGCAGACTTTTTGGATTCAACCATTTGTGCAATAGACATGGCTAAGTAATTTCTTCTTTCTTCAAGTAAGGCAGCAACCAAGTCTTCTTTTTTAGGATAATAGTGGTGTATTGAAGCATTTTTTATGCCAAGCTGCTGGGAAATATTCTTGTAACTAAATCCATTATAGCCCCCACATTGCAAAAATAATCTTGCATAACGAAGTATCTGTTGGTTAGTGGGGTTAAGATCTGTCATATTAATCCACATTTTTCCTTATTCTTATAATAGTTGGATTAAACTCATACATTAAATACCTACCTACATATAGGTAGACAATAGTTAAACTGGAAAACAATTAAAAAATCAGATTAAAGAGAATCTCAAAAGAAGCAAATGATTCAAAGCTAATGTTGATGCTTGCACATACTTAAAAAATGATTTCTAACTGATTGCCCTGCAAACACAGTATTTGCACAAGGACATTTCCTCTAATATATTCTTACTCTTTGCAGGACAATAATAAACGCCATCATTTTCAAAGATTGTCTGATCTTCATTTACGTACATTCCCAGTGGGTGGAGTGGCTCTTTCGCTATAAAAGTCAGATATGTGGAAATAATGCGAGTATATTCCTTCAAATCTCTTTGATTGGGAGCATACTCATCCATATACTTGCTAATCCTGAATGTAAAATCTTCAAGCTTTCCAATGTCTATCTCCTCAGATAAATCAGTGCAATCTCTTTCTTTTAACTCGAAAAAGTTCTTGCGATTATATCTTGCAAGACATTGGATATTGTACTGGAGACTTCCATAAGGGCTCTGAGTATCTTCTGTTTCTTTTTCAGTAATCCTTGTTAAATACTCAGAAGACATATTGGCAGCATCTTTCTTTAATAAGAGCAATAATTCACATGAATTAATATGAAATCCCCCAATTTTGCATATGAATAAACAATCAAATAGTTCCGTGAAATAAATATTATGATTAATGTGAACACATAATTTATTTTTATTTTGCAGCATGATGGTGTATAGACAAAAGAGGAATAAGCTCTCACATCAGCTTATCCGCAAGTTTCCTCATAAACCTAGCATTCAGATTTAGGTCTCCTGTTTGCCTAATCCTATCCTGAATCCTCTTAAGAGTACCCTGTAAGCAATACCAATCTTCCTAGCTGCTTCAGGAGTTAGCTCCAATATTTTCTGCTTGATAGATTCCTCATTAATAAAAGTCTGAGATTTTTTAAACCCTAATTCCTCTTTATCAATATCGCTGGCTTTCTTCTTTAATATTTCAACGTCTTCTTCAAATTCAGTACTTCGCTAATTTTAAATGAGCCCCAGTGAATTTTTTCACGGTAGCCTTATATGCGGTAACAATGCCGCTTTATGTCACTCCTACCACCAGATTCCCGTAACGTTTCTAAAGTTAAACTAAAACCAAAACAATGTATAATGCCGTTTCTCAGTACTCTATACTGCAGGCAAAAAAAGTAGAGACATCTCCTGAGAGGATGTCTCATTTTTGGGGTGGTTGGATTGGTGGTACACACTTCACAACAATTAATTGATGTGGGTACACAGATGATATTCATCTATAAATAGATAAACTTTTCTATCAATCGCAAGATTTGACTGTACATACCAGAGTTATGAGTGAATAGAGAGAGATTGAAGATGAGCAGTATGAGACCACCTGGAAGATCAGGTATGCCTCATGCCTACTGCTGGTTATGAAGTGATAGGCATCTGCCAGGAGAGGAAACTGACAGAAACCCAATAAATCTGCAATTATGATCCAGGTATTTTACCTGGGATAAAACCAATAAAAGAATGTTTGAGAGGATTACCGGGTTGTCTTTGGTGGTAAAGTGCGGCTACCCGAACCGGGAAAATTGTCAACCATCAAAGCATCAAGATCTACTTTTTGCTCTCTTATCCATTCCTCATCCATAACTTTTATAGGTAAATCATTTATGTATTCTTTCAGTATCCCTACAGAATTTACATCCTTTGCTGTTTCAGATACATTAATTTTCATGGAGACACCTTTGACTATGCAATAAGAAGATTTGACTATTTATCGTCGAGTATTGCTATTCATTCATCAAATATAAGCTTTTTTATATTGACATATTAATATGCATCTACAGTCTTAGAAAATAATTAATTTCACATTAAGCTAAGCGAATACCAGACACCAGTACCAAATATTTAAGAGAAAATTAGATCGCTACCGTCGAACTGGGTGAAATACACACTCATACCGGAAACAAAATAAATATTGTTGGATCAGGATTGCTGTTGATAGAAATGGGAAGAAACTCATCAACTGCAGGATGTCAAATGATGCAGGGGAATCGGCCAGGAGTTGTTTTCAGAAGAGAAACACTCAAGGAAGACCATGCCCCGGCTCCAGATCCATCTCGTAGCATTTGGGTCCCGGGCCGCAGACATCTTCAAGTTCCCTGAGGATACGGAAACCCATGTTCCTGTAAAGGTTGATGGCAGGAATATTCTCCCTGGCCACAAAAAGAGAGATGCAACTGACGAAACTCAGCTTCATCTCGCGGATACCTTTCTGAAGGAGTCTTTTACCTATACCACATCCTCTGCGATCACTGTCAACTGCAAAAGAATAAAGCGTGGCGGTTTTGTGGATGTGCGAATAGGATAATACAGGTCTCACGAAAAAGATGCAGTACCCACGACCTTGCCCCGGTCAAGGGAAGCATAACAGGTTTCATTAAAAAAGCGGCAGTACATCATGAACATCCTATCGTTTATCCCGGTGAAGTTCTCATGATAGAGTTTTAGGACATCAGCCATCAGATCATTGTTTATTCTGATTATTTTATGGTCTTCGAACGTGCTCCATTTTTTAGTCATCAGGCTGCCAAAAGCCAGCCGTGGGGCTTTTAATGGCTGCCTTTTACCTGTGCGTACTTTCCTCACTAACTGACCGGCCATTGACACCACAACACATTGATCCTGCACCCAGGCAGGCATCCTTTAAAAAATAATCAGGATATATATCTGATAACAGGTATTTGATCAGGAAGGGTATAAGTCAATTGGAACTAAGGTCCTGAAGACAGGACCGGTCCATATGTCTATTTGTATGCATTGCACCCTTTGCAGGGACTTCCGATAAAGGGGGCATCACTCCCCTTCAAGCACAACGCCCTGGACCTGTTCAAGAAGGATGTCGGAGAACAGCAACTTCTCAATAGTTCGTGCAACATACCTGCGATGCTGATGCTTCTGTATATCCTCGTTCATCCGCAGGTCGGAATCTATCTGGATTCTCATGAGCGCAAAACGAAAAGCATCCACCTCTTTGATATCCATGTTGTAGAAGGCCTCAATGTAAAAGGGCAGTTTTTGAGGATGTTCTATCACTTCACATAGCATCAGTGACTCCTCAGGGATAACCTCAATTGAAGTTTCAGGGTTGAGCTTGCCGGTTATCAGCATCAGAGTCTCCAGAGAATAACTCCGATTCATGATAGTAATATTGCGATCCATATGAACACATCCTTTAAAATTAAGCTTGCCGGAAAGTATTTTGTTTTATTCTTTACCGGCAGTTTTTTCCAGCAGTACCTCTTTGCACTTCTCAAGGTCGGCTGCAGTATTAACGTTCAGAGCCAGTTCGATATTTTCCAGCACGAGGCTAACATAGGCCTGCTCGCGTTCAACATCTTTCCCGTCCAGGATATTGACCCCTGCAGGAACTATAAGCTTGCCTTCCCAGTTAAAGACCGTATCCGGCCTTATACCGAGCCCTTTGCACACCCATATGGGAGAGAACACGGACATCGCAGGTGTTCCGCAAGTCTCATACTTTCTGATGATATGCCCGATTATCTCCGGATCAAGCAAGGGTATGTCCGACATCAGGATAAGCACGGGTTCGGTTATGCCTGCATCCTTGACCGCATAGACCATATCTGCCACATAGTTGCCACCACCTGTGTTTATAACTTCCACCCTGCCATTGTAGCGGTTAAGGATAACACTGCCTGTGACAGGCGTTGCAGGCGAGACGGCAACATGGATCTTTCCGACTTCAGGTGTTCTCTCAAGGGCATCGATAACATATGAGATAAGAGGTTTGCCAAGCAATTCTACCGTGGGTTTTTCACCCATTCCGAGCCTGCTCCCAAAGCCCCCGGCCATAATTATAGCGTCCATATCAGACACCTCCAAAACCGTATTTAAGCGCAAGGAAGATGGCTACCAGCGCAATGGTCCTGCCAACTTCGTTGGATGCACCAATGACATCACCATTAACACCTCCAAAGTGCCTGTTACTGATATTGATAAGCACCATGGCTGATGCAATAGATGCAACAAAAGCTATAGGTCCGACCAGAGGGAGACCGATATACCAGAAAGCCAGCGTACAGGCAGTGATGCCCATAGCAAACCCTGTCAGGTACTTTGGAAGGGTCGTGCTTTTTACCAGAATGGAACCAAGACCTTCATGTATGGACTTCCCGAATGCGGCTATCGTGAGCATGCACTGCATGGCACTGACCTCGGCAACGAACAGGGAAAGAAGGATGACCATTGCTGTACCTGCGATCGAACCGTCCGGAAGCAGGAACTCTCCCGTGAGAAGTGACACCAGAGCAGCATAGAATGCCAGGAGTGCAAGAGCTGTAAAGGCCACTCCTCCAATCCCAAGAGACATGTCTTTAAGCGCCTTGAGCTTCTTCTCGCGGGAACCGTGGGCTGTCAGACCATCCCCCATGTCGGCAATGCCATCAAGGTGGTTAAGTCCCGTAATATAATAGACAAACACTATAATGAAAACAGCACTCAGCTGGGGAGAGAGAAATGACTGCAGACCAAAGGCTACTGCACCCATAATAAGGCCAAGCACAATACCTACGAGTATGTGCAGGTAGGTCCTCTTGAAGAACTCGTCAAGACCTTCCATTGTGATCCCGACAGGGATGGTGGAAAGGAAACCAAAACTGGAGCGTACAGCCAGTAAGAAGTTGTTCATCCTGCGATCACACCACCCAGATTGCTGTCATGTCTCTTCTTTTTCTCAGCCGCATTCTTTCTGGCGGCTTCGGCCATGCTCCGTGTATACATGCTGGCAGATACACCTCCAATAAGCCCGCCAATCACATCATCCATAAAAGGTCCAAGAGTTGCAAGAATACCAGGTTTCTGCTTGTCAAAACGGACAAACTCGAATATCCCTTTATCACCACTGATGTACTTGGCAATACTCATTCCTATGACCTCATCAACTATCAGGAATGTCAGGTCTTTTTCATAAGAGCTCTTGCTTATGTTCGGAAGAGTACCTGCAACGCCTTCCTTCTCAAGCAATACACCTGCATAGACCAGCATACAAAGGTTCGGGTCGGAAAGGGCTATGTGCAATTCTTCCAGGAACCTTTCTTCAGCAAGCTCCCTGGTCTCGATACCCGGATGCGGAGCATACAATGCCAGAGCAGTATCAACAAGCATCTCAACGGTAATACCTTCATCCCTGAGTATATCAATGATATCGTGGGTGATATCACCTTCCAGTTCCTCAGGCTGTCCTTCCTTGAGGTTCGTAGATTCTATATCCGATAATTTCATTGCCATCACTTTTATCATTTGTTTTTATGTACCTGCCAACTCATCCAAGAATAAAATAGATCATCAATGCAGATGCGCCAACCGCCATAAACGAAGCGGTCAGTATAAGCCTTGAGGTAAGCCATATATCCTCTGCCACGGGATAAGCCTTATATCGTTCTCCCAGAAGATAGGTGTTCGGTTTCTCAAGTCTTACCCTGAGAGCACCTGCTGTGGAAGCCATGGGAAAACCGGAATTCGGGGAGGGAGTCATTAGTCCCTCTGCCAGCCCGAGTTTGAGTGCATCCGATGCACTTAGCTTTTTCCTGTTTCCTGAGAACAAGTTCACGACCACAGCCGCCATACAGATGAAAATGACTGAGATACGTGCAGGTATCCAGTTGAAAACATCATCAGTTTTTGCAGAGAACCAGCCCAGCTTCAGGTACTTTTCGTTCTTGTAACCGACCATGGAGTCCAGGGTGCTCGTAGCTTTGAAAATGTAGGCAGCGACCAGACCAAAGGGGCCAAAGAAAGAGTAGAACATAAGGGGACTCAGTATCCCGTCCACATAATTCTCGGAGCTGGTCTCAATAATAGCAGAAGAGACATGATTCTCATCCAGCCGGGAGGTGTCCCTGCTAACATACATGGATACTTCCCTGCGTGCTTCATCAAGCTTACCTGCCTCAAGCCTGCTGCGTACATTGCTGCCTGCCTCGAACAGGCACCTGACAGCAAAGGTCGCCTTAAGAAAATATGCAGCTATCAGAAGACGCAGAACCCTTGGTATTGATTCGACGCTCAGGACAAGCATCACAGCGTATGCCAGGGCAGATGCAAAGCCAATGGTGACCAGAGCAAGGAATATTCCGTACAGCCTTCTGTGCTTTACAGGAGCCGCATCCTTAAGCCTGGAAATGAGCTTCCCCATCCAGACCACAGGATGAACGGCAAAAGGAGGCTCGTTGAGCATAAGATCATAGGCATAGGCCAGGAAAAGAATGATTATGAGATCCTCTGCCCCCGGCATCACCGGCATGATCATAAACGAGTCCCCATGGCTTTCTTCCAGGCTTCCTTTACGCTTTCCTTATTGCAGCCTTCCTTTGTCAGGACAGAAAGCATATCATCAACCACCTCGGGCCTGTGGACCATTTCACAATAGAGGCAGCTCCATACCTTCCCGCCTCCTGAGCTCTCTATCCACTGGCCACCGGTACGCTCATCATTACATGGGTAAAAGGGACAGAAGCAGAAAGTGCAGTCCTGGCCGAGAAAATGACAGGGATAATAATCACATTCCAGGTTACTTCCAAGCCTTCCGCAAGTTGCGGCCTTTGCAAGATTATCGTGAAGCATGGATTCTGCCTGCTCACTTCCCCATTCCGACACCACTTTTCTTATAGTGTCCAATATGCGTTTGTTCTCTTCTCTGGTCCTGACAGCAACCCGAATGTGATCTTTGCCCGACTCCTGGAAGGAACTGCAATCACGGATAAGCACACCATGTGCAGCCATACGCTCCGTCAGCTCGGTAGAATCCATGGAAAATTCGGAGATATCCACGTAAATGTAATTTACTGTGCTCTCGGTTGGCTTGAACCCGCGCCGATTCAGCTTTTCCATAAGGTAGTCCCTTTCAGCCTTGATGAGATCTCTGGAATCCATCAGATATTTGCTGTTTATCCCGCCTTCCATATTGAGCAGAGCCGTTGAAACAGTATCAGCTATGCAACCCAGGTTCCAGGAAAGCCTTGCGTTATCAAGCACTTTTGCAAACCTGCTGGATGCGATACCAAAGCCCATCCTGATACCGGGAATAGCGAACGCCTTTGTGAGGGAACGCTGTATGAAAAAATACTCGTTGCCTTCAACCATGTCAGCAGCACCCTGAGATGGATCGGCAAGTTCTATGAAGGCCTCATCAAGGAAAAGAATAGTGTGGTGGCGGGCGCATTTTTGAGCAAGCTCTCTTACCTGCTCGCGGTTAAGGAGTTTTCCTGTGGGGTTATTAGGATTACACACAAAGATCATCTTTGCTTCTTCAAGGATATCACCACTGATATCCGGAAGGTCTTCCTGGCGGATGTACTTTATAGTTGCACCAAGCACCCTGCACTGGACTTCGTACTCGCTGAAGGTCGGCTGCGGGATCAGGACGATGTCACCTTTTCCCACAACACATTCCGCGACAAGCCGGATTATCTCGGTCGAACCATTGCCGGGGATTATGTTATCAGGCCTGATGCCCATGCCTGTGAATTTTGCCGCCGCCTCCTTGAACTCAAGATAGCGGTTGTCAGGATATTGCTCCATTTTCTGAAGCCCCTTGTCAAGTAACGTACGAAGTACCAGGCCTGTATAAGGGTATTCAAAAGGAGTGCCAAAGGGATTCAGGCTTGCGCTCGCATCAAGGATCTCGCTCTCCGGAATTGCATATTTCTGGGAGTTTTTGCGTATCAGTCCACCATGAGCACTGGGCTCGAATTTCAACAGATGCTCTTTTACCGGGAGAGAGGGCGTATTTTCTGTCACGATGATCACAAACTCTTTTTATAAACATATATTAGTTCTTTTAATATAATGATTCCATCAAGACACTTTTCGGTCACAATAGAGGCAGGACAACCTCGATCCATGCTTTACGGATATTCTCATCCGTATCTCCGTCCTCCATAAGGACATCCAGTATCTTCTCTGCCACTTTTGGCTGGTGAAGCAGTGTACAATGTTCACAGCTCCAGACCTTGCCACCAATAGCACTATCTATCCATTCGCCGCCTGTTCTCTCATCACTGCAGGCATAGAAAGGACAGAAACAGAACGTGCAGTCCTGACCGAGAAAATGGCACGGGTAGTATCCACATGTGCCACGGGTTGCTGCAACCCTCTCAGGACCCTGCTCAAGGGTTTCCACTAGTTTTTCCCTGGCTTCTTCCCTGCTAAACTCTGCGTAAACATCATCCAGCCGGGATATTAGTTTCTCGAAGTCATCTTTTGAGCGCACTGATATACGAATAAAGTGCTTTTGTCCTTCAAAGAAATCACTGCATTCCCGGAAAAAGATTCCGCGGGAAGCGAAGCATTTTGTAAAATACTCCGAATCCATGAAATGCTCTTTCATGTCCACCAGGACAAAGTTGGCATTACTTTTGAGAGGGTTAAAACCATATAATGAAGACAGACGCTCGATTATGTACTGCCTTTCCTCTCTGATAAACGTGCGGGAATTTACCAGGTAATTGCTATTCATTCCTCCTTCCATACTGAGAACAGCTGTGGCAATCTCCTCGGTGACTGACCCTATGTTCCAGGAAAGGCGTGCAGCATTCAACCTTGCAGCCAAGGGCAACGAAGTGATACCGTAGGAGAACCTGATTCCCGGCAGGGAAAAGGCATTCACTATCGAGCGGGTCACAAAAAGATAATCCCTCTTTGCAGCAAGGTCTGCAACACTCTGGGACGGGTCGGATAACTCGATAAAAGATTCGTCAACCACAAGCAAAGTGTCCTGCTCAGCACACCTTAGGGCAAACTCACGGATCCTGTCACGGGATACCAGGTCGCCTGAAGGGTTATTGGGGTTTGAGAAAAAAATGACCTTTGCCCTCTCAAGTGTCCTCTTGGGCAACTGAAGCATTTCGTTCAGCTTGATCTTGTGAGGCACAGCACCGAGAGCTTCGCAGGTTCGGTAGTATTCGGCAGGGCAGGGCATAGGAACTATTACTATGTCACCTTCATCGACAACAGATTCAAGTATAAGCCTGAGCAGCTCACATGAACCGTTACCAGGTACTATATTATCCGGCTCTACTCCGTTGCCTGCAAAACGAGAGGCTGCAGTCCTTAATTCAATATACCTGTTATCCGGATATTGTTCCAGCTTGCAGGTTGCCTTTTCTAGAAGAGCTTCAATATCAAGGCCGCTTTCTTTAAACCTGAACGGACTTCCAAGAGGGTTCAGGCTCACGCTGAAATCAAGAATATCTGATTCCGGGATCTTTGCTTCTTCGGAAACCTGACCCAACTGCCTGCCGTGCTTGCAGGCAGATAAACCCAGTAGATAGTGTTTAAACGGAGGCTGGCTTTCATCTTCAGACACAATAATCAACAACTGTTTAGGCACAGGACATATATTAAGGTATTCAAGTTCAGTTGTGCACTTCATCAAATGACATGTATTGCCTGTATTGACGAAGAGTGCTTGCCAAGTCAAAATTATTTTTAATACAGATAAATTAATAAAGTTAGCTCGCCAAGCTAGGAGGGATTAATCTAGGAATACTTAATTAAACTATCCCAAAGAGGAATAAAAATGGCAGATGAAATCGATTATAAAGTAATCGGAAATGATATGCAGTTAGTTGAGATCGAGCTAGATCCCGGCGAGTCTGTGAGAGCCGAAGCAGGCGCTATGATGTACATGGGACCTGGGATCAAAATGGAAACATCCACCGGCGGAGGACTACTCAAAGGATTGAAACGCACACTCACAGGTGAAAGTTTCTTTATTACCAGTTATGTCCACGAAGGAACAGGAAAAGGATATGTGGCTTTCGGTGCACCCTACCCTGGAAAAATAATACCCATCGACCTGAAAGAAGTGGGTGGACGCTTCCTGTGCCAGAAGGACTCTTTCCTGTGCGCGGCAAAAGGTATAGAGATCGAAGTAGCCCTTACTAAAAAGATAGGTGCGGGCCTTTTCGGAGGAGAGGGTTTTATCCTGCAGAGACTGACCGGTGACGGGCTGGCCTTTCTGCATGCCGGAGGCACGATTATCAAGAAAGACCTTCAGGCAGGAGAAGTAATAAGGGTCGATACAGGATGTATCGTTGCTTTCTCCGAAAAAGTAGATTACAATATTCAATTGGTAGGCGGTTTCAAGAATGCCCTGTTCGGTGGAGAAGGGCTTGTGCTTGCTACATTGAAAGGCCCTGGCACCATATATCTACAGAGCCTGCCGTTCTCGCGTCTTGCGGACAGGATAATGGCTGCTGCATCTTATCAGCGCAGAGATGAGTCCAAGGGAGGACTGGGAGGGCTCATTGGAGGCGACAGGTCTTTCTAAAAGACAAATTGACATAGGGAACAGCAGATCGACATGAGAATATTCGCAATAGCAGACCCCCACGGGAATTACTCCCCTATCAAAGCCTTGCTTGAGAAAGCAGGCAATGTGGACGCAGTGCTCATCGCAGGTGACATCACTAACTTCGGGCCTTCCGAAAAGGCATCCGAACTCATTGAAATGTTCAGCCAGAAAGTTATGGCTGTACCAGGGAACTGCGATCCACTATCGATTACGGAAATCTTTGATAACTCCTCTGTCAGCCTTCATAATAAGCTGGAAACCTTTGGAGGAATCACTTTTGTGGGGTTTGGCGGATCAAACCCTACACCTTTCTGCACACCTTTTGAGATAGAGGAATGTGACATCGAGGAGAAACTTGAAAAGCTCATGTCGGATGCTCAGGACTATAAACAGCCCATAGTTCTTCTTACCCATGCCCCTCCTTATGGCGTACTGGATGCCGTCAGGGACACACATGTTGGATGCAGATCGCTTGCAAAGTACCTGGGAAAGGTTAGTCTGATAGTCTGTGGACACATCCATGAGGCAAGAGGGATCAAAGAACAAAATGGGACCATCGTCGTCAACCCTGGAATGGCTGCAGCAGGGTTTGCAGCCCTGATAGATATAAATGACCCGGATGATCCCACTGATGGAATAAAGATCAATGTCGTGCTCATACAAGCTGACAGGAAACAATAGGAAACTATTATACTCTCAAAACCATATTTAATAGAGGTGATGTCATGAATCTGAAATGGATTGCTGTATTAATGATATTATTCTCTCTTCTTGTTGCCGGCTGTGTATCAGATAATGATCAGGACGATACGGACGGAAACATCTCAGAGGGAGAACAAAACGAAACTATAGATGAAGGAACTCCTGAATTAGATAATGAAACTTCAGAGGATGAAGAAACTCCGGTTATTGATAACGAAACAACGGCAGAGGATGGAACCGACAGCGGAGTCACTGTTGTCCCGTCAACAGGCCCCAGCACATATACTATACGCCTTGAGAACTTCCTCGCTCTGCCAGCAAACCTGAGCATAAACTCAGGAGATTCGGTTGTCTGGATCAATTTTAACAGTCCTACAAGGAACTTTGTGCTCATGAGCAATGAAGAGTTGTGGGAGGACCAGACCATAGGATACAGAGGAAGGTATGTACATACTTTCAACGAGACCGGAACATATACGTACAAGATACAGGGTTACGAAGAAAGGATGAAGGGAACCATTAACGTTATATAACAAAGTACCTTCTGAGAACCGGATGAACATAAGAGCTGTAAGAGAAGGTGAAACCGAAATACTCGTTCCGGTACACGAGGAAGGAGTATCTTTTCCACCTTCCCAGGCTCCTGTTTTTTATAATCCTGCCATGGAACTTAACCGGGATATTTCCGTGGCTGCTACATCTGTTTTTGCCAGAGACCTGTCTGTCCGTCGCGATATGGCCCTGGAGGATATAAGATACGTTGATGCACTCTCAGCGTCAGGAATCCGCGGACTAAGGATTGCCAATGAAACAGGCATCCATGCAACTCTCAATGACTGGAGTGAGGACGCTTACGAACTCATCCGGCAAAATATTAAGAACCTTGATCTGGAGCAGAATGTTGAAGCAAAGCGTAAAAATGCCAATGTGCTTCTTCATGAGAGCAGGTTCAACATCGTGGATATCGACCCCTTCGGGACACCTGCACCCTTCCTGGCTGCAGCTGCACGGTCTGTGGTGCACTTACTCGAAATAACTGCAACAGATACTGCTCCGCTATGTGGTGCACACCTGCATTCAGGCATCCGCAAGTATGCTGCAATTCCTTTCAACAACGAATATCATAACGAAATGGGAGTACGTATCCTCCTGGGAAAGATAGCCAGGGAATTATCTGTCAATGACAAAGCCATGGATCCGCTGCTGTCACATGCAACGCGCCATTATGTACGCACCTACCTTAGAATAGAGAAGGGAGCAAAGAAGACTGACAGCATGCTGGAACAGGTAGGTTATATAGCTCATTGCCCTTCATGCGGTTCCAGGCAGGTCTTTGCGGGAATTGCCACATTCATAGGGAAAGAATGTCCCAAGTGCCTTTCTGAAAGAATGATTGGAGGACCACTCTGGCTTGGCAGATTGCATCAGCCGGATTTCTGCAATGAGGTCATTGCGGAGATAGAAATCCGCAACCTGGGTACAAAAGAGCAGGCAAGGAAGCTGGTGGAAATCTGCAGGGATGAACTCGAGACACCGATGTTCTATGACCAGCATATCATGTGCAAAAAAATTGGTGTCTCACCAACCACTATAGAAGGTTTTTTAACAGTGCTGAGAGACAGAGGATTTGCTGCATCACGGACACACTTCAGCGGGACTTCGTTCAAAACGGACGCAGACATATGTGAGATAGAAAATGTACTGCTCTCACTCCGATAAACATATATACTATTTTCCCAATAATGATATATACATTAATATATAATTGATTATCTAATAATACTTATTACATTCATAAGCTCTTATCCTGGGCTTGCAGGGGATACTGATGACAAACGAATATGCTGAACAACTTTTTTTACAGGAGAAACCCGCGCTTGCACTTCTTGCGATCTGGTCTTTCCAGAAGACCTATGCCTCGGTAATAACCAAAGAAATTAATTCAACATTCGCTCATACCACCAAAATACTTTCAAAGATGGAAGAGCATGATCTGGTCAGGTTCTCTATCGAGGGGCGGGTAAAATATGTGGAACTGACAGAACATGGATATAAGGTAGTGGATGCACTCAAGAACCTTATAATAGCACTTGAAGGTGAGATGGCTGAAAACCTGGAAGAAGATATGGAAGAACAGGAAACGGAATTATCTTTTAACCCCGGTTCTCTCGAAGACAGGGTATTAAGACTATATGGGAATATAAGCTCTGTATACGAAGAAGTAAAAGACAATGGTGAAGATCCTGATGCCGTTAAGAGAAAGATAGGCCCTTTCAGCCGTGACATCCAGCTACTCATTAAAAATATCGAACAATCGGAAGATGAAATCGATGATATCTCCCTGGACAGATTGTCCAGGATACAGGATATATTCGATACTGTTATGAAGCAGGAAGTAAAATTCGGGTAATAATGATAACTATCCAATTATTGATCAAAGTCTATGGTACCAGGGAGCGTGCCATTCATGCTGCACAGATCCTCATTGATAACGACATGAAGGAGCTTGACGCAAAATCGCAGATCTCAATATCTGAGGAAGGATGGCTCGTTCTGGGGATAAGCGGAGAGGATGAAGAATTTGCTGCTAATTTCCTTGTTGACAAATATGGTTCACCTTTGAAGAAAGTGAACAAAGGCGATATCTGTAAAGGTTATGTAAGTTCCATCGAAAAAGATCATATTATAATCGATATCGGAGTGCCGGTTGTTATCAAGCAGGCGAGCCTTGGAACACTTGGGACAGGAGATGCGCAGCAGGTAGCTTCCCGCTTTGGGATCATACCCCATATTCCCCTGGAAGTAGAGATAGATGACGAAAAAGGTCTCATCGGTCATCTGTCAAAAAAGCAACTTGATGTCCTGTGGAACTGGAAGAAATCTGGTTTTGATCATGTAACTGCCAATTCTGTGACCCGATCCGAGCTCAAGGCAGCTATTAAGAAGACGGGGCACGCCAGAGATATTTTCGGCATTGAGCGCCTCGGGCTGATGGAGCACATGATTACCTGCCGTGAAGGTACGGACGGCCCGGGCATTGTTGCAGCCATTGGCAGGCATGTAAAAGGGGAACTGGGAGTTATCAAAGCAGCATAAGTTCAGCGCATGACAAAAAGGCAAGCTCCGCAGTTTCGAGTGCAGTCAGAGACAATCTCCATGTTGCATTGGACTTCGAATTTATCACTGAAGACACCTTCAAAAACGCCCTGCGCAAAAGAGCAGAGCACTTTAGTTTTTATGGGAAGAGATCTGCAGTCAAAGAAGTCATAAACAGCAATCTGCAGAGGTTCTTTTTCTACGACTGAGAAACTGCCGATATTGTTTGTTTTCCAGAAAGCCATCATTTCCTCTAACAGGTCATCAGGATGCGTTGATGTAAGATTGTTGGAAATGCTTTTCCCGACGTCCCTGCCAATGTCCCTCATTATGGGAGTGCAGTTGATGCCATGAGCAAGAAAACCGTACTGTACTGCATAAAATATGCATGTGAGGCTTCCATATTTACCAAGGTCACGGGATGCGATGATATCCAGCATATCAGTATAATGCCTGACTCCGGGTTCCTGGGAATATGCAAGATATTGGCACTTCAGGAAATATATTTTTTTGCGTCTGTCATCGGGATCGATCTGTTCCTCCAGAAGGTTGCCGGATTTGAGGTCCTTAAGATGGACCGATATAGTTGCCTTTGCTTTTCCGGTGTGGGTGACAATCTCATCAAAAGAGCGGGGACCTGTTTTTAAGAAATCCAGAATCTTTATTTTGACAGAACCGTTCAGTGCAATGAAACCAGCTTCCGTGGAAAAAATAGCAGTACTGTCTCCATTATTCATGTAGTACGTAATTAATAAACAATCTATATAAATGTTCGCTGAGTAGCGAATAATACTCTCAGCATCATAAAGTATTTGCATAACAACGACAATCAGACAGATGGATCATGAGTGTTAAAAGAGCAGTTGTCGTGCCTATTTCAGAGGCAGAGGCCATAAGGAATGAACTCTTAAAAAATGGGATGCTGGACCACGAGAGGAAAATAAAGGTAAGCAACTCAGATGGAAAGGATTTCCTGGAGATACCTGTCGCCTGTGAGATCACAGGCATGGACACCATTGAGCAGCAAAATCCCGAATACTACGGCAAGTCCCAGTCTCTCCGGGAGCGCCTTGAGGGACTCATTCCTGAGACAAGCCTGAAGCTGATCCCTTCCGGTTGGCATATAGTAGGAAAGATAATCGTCGTCAGCATAGATGAGCGTATAGAAGGGCATAAGTACCTCATAGCCCGGGAACTGCTCGGGATATACCCTTATTGTCATACAGTTGTACGCGACCTTGGAATTGAGGGACAGTTCAGGCAGCCAAAGAGGGAGATCCTGGAAGGGACATCCACGGAAACCACTCACAAGGAGAACAATTGTCTTTTCAGGCTCGATGTTACAAAAGTGATGTTCTCAAAAGGTAACTTATATGAAAAGAGCATCATGAGCAAAACAGGTTCAAATGAGACAATAGTTGACATGTTTGCAGGCATCGGTTACTTTTCAATACCAATTGCCATCCATGCAAAACCTTCTAAGGTATATGCAATTGAATTGAACCCGGAATCCTTTGAATACCTGCAGGAAAATATCCGGCTGAACAAAGTGGAACATATTGTTGAAGCCATGAGAGGGAACTGTGCGGTACTTACTCCACAGGGTGTTGCAGACAGGGTACTCATGGGATATGTAGGCACTACCCATGAGTATCTGGAGTATGGCATAAGGGCCATCAAAAGTGCCGGTGGCATACTGCACTATCATGAAACGGTTCCGGAGAAACTTATGTTTGAGAGGCCCGTTTCCAGGATAACGGAAGCGGCGCTGCGCGAGGGCAGGCAGGTTGAAATAAGGGGATGCCGGAAGGTAAAGAAATACTCGCCAGGTGTTTGGCATGTTGTTGTAGATGCGTGGATAAGTTAATCTATAACTGATGCAACACTGAAATTGATTTCAAGCCTTTTCAGGATTGCTTAACTTCGCTTGTGAGATCTGCATCAACAATATAGTCAAAATCAATTGTATCCGTCCAGTTCTGATTCTGGAAGATGGACTGGAAACATACTCCGAGGATCAGCTTTTTTTCAGAGCCTTCAAGAATGGAATCGATCATTTCTTTCGCCTTTAATGGTTCAACACCTATTTTTGGCATCGCAAGCCCGCCAAGCAGGACAACCGTATCGGCATGGAAGTCAGCCGGCTCCCCAAGCTGCATGCCTGAAGGCGTTGAAACTATGGACCTTGCATCCTCCAGTCCCGTATCAGGCACGAACTTCATTTCCCTGTCGCTGCCCCTGATAACATAGGCCATCAGCTCGGCAAATGGCGTACAGAATCCTGCGGATCCGACAAAAGTGATTGTTCTGGAACCATCCACCAGTTTCCTGAAGTCGGTAAGCTGGCCGCCTATACCTTTTGAAGTGCTCAGTACTTTCATAATACACCCTCGTTTTAAATATAGAAAAGGAATAAAGAGAGTACAAGCCGGGGCTGTACTCAATACTGACAGGAGAATTATACTTCCTTAACCTTGAATGATTCAAGGAGGATACCCGGATTGATCTTTCCGCTGGTGAAGGACTTCTTGGACTTAAGGTCGTTTATCGTTATCTTTGCTGGTGCGAACATGCCTGCATCCACCTTGAAGAAGTCAAAGCCGGCCTCTTTGAAGGTGTTATAGAAGGGCTTACCAAAGTCCTTAGAGGTTGTGGATGGGGCCTTCTTTACGAATTCCTCGAGCTTCTCGGCATCTCCGTACTCTACGGTGTAATAGGTCTCACCACAGTAGATGATACAGTCGTTGGTGGAACCCATGCACTTTGTATCGTCCCCGACTATAGGTGCAATAGGGGCAACACCAAAACCACTCTTAATGGTGTTAATGTCAAAACCGATGGATTCAAGTTTGTGTATACCTGTCTCGACCACGCGGGCTGAGATCTGCACGCAGCCTGCGATGGAAGCTGTGGGTGCAACAGCAATATAAACATTCTCTGTGTCGACACTGCAATGCTTGGCTATATATTCAACTACCTCTTCGGTTGGAAGGGCACTTGATTCCATGACAAGTACTGCAAATTCGGAATCATCCTTGTAACCGATCTCCTCATAGAGCTCTTTTGGCTTGAGACCAAGTGCTCTTGCAGGACCGGAACCCATTCCGAAGTATTTACCTACGGAGATTCTCCAGCCTGCATACTGGGAAGCCATGCATGCAATTGTCGGATGATCTGTGGCAACCTGTATTGCCGGCACGGGAAGCCCGTCAATATCGAACTTAGTATAGCTGATATCTGCAAGGTCAGCAAGACACAACCGTGCAAGGTACATACCTGCATCATAGCCGCCTTCCATATCGACACCACAGTCAATGATCGTTGCACCATTCTCAAGCTCAGTGGATTTTATCTTAAGCTCTTCTTCCCAGTCAAGCATCTCATCGATGATCGCAATTCCCTTTTCGTTGACACTTATCACATTATCACTCTTATACAGTTGATTGACTGTCATTGTACAGGTAAGCATATATAAGTTTCGAAAATATGCATGCCAGCGAGCACAGATGAAATGTGCTGATGTTATAACTGCAGAACTCTTACTCCGCTTTTTTCAGTGTCAGCCAGAAAACACTTCCCTGACCTTGCGGGTTGTCAAGCACCCCAACCTGCTCATTATGCAGATCAATTATCCTCTTGACAATTGCAAGCCCTATACCACTACCTCTTACACTGTCCTTATGCAGGCGCTTGAAGCGCTCAAAGACCGCAAGTTTGTCCTTGTCAGGAATACCATCACCCTGATCCGTGAAACTTATCTTCCATTTATCCCCTGCATCATCAATTTTTACTTTAATGATGCTCTCATCAGCAGTATATTTCACAGCATTTGATGCAAGATTGCTGAACACCCTTTCGATCATAGGGTTAACCACCGCGGGATATGCTCCTTCGAATAGAAGATCGATATTAACTCCTTTGTTTTGCATGTCCAGTGAGAAATTGTGAACAGAATCCGTTAACATAGAAGCAACATCCATCCGGACAAATCCAATCTCGTCAATTGATTCAAGTTTTGCAAGATGGGCTGCACCCTCTATAAGATCGATAAGTTTGTTAGTGGATTTTGAGATATTCTCAATGATGGACTTCTTGCTTTCATCCATCTCGACATCTATCAGGAGTTCACTAAATGATTTAATAAGGCCTGCAGGATTCAGGAGATCGTGCCGCAAAATGTCAGTAAAGAGATCCTTGAGTTCGTTGGAACGTTCCAGTTGACGGGCGTATTCATTTAACTGGACCTCTGCTTTCCTTCTTTCAGTGATATCTTCCCCGGATATCAGTAACCCGGAGAAATTGCCCTCCTCATCCCTGAGCAGAGAATCATACCATAGGAAAAAACGCTCTTCTCCACTGCTGACTATAAGGGGATACTCTTGATATTCGTGCTGTTTGGTAACTCCCCTCAACAGGTCATCGTAAGATCTCCTCACATCAAATGAATAGTTCTCCGGGACGAAAGAACTTATCCAGTTCTTGTTAACTATCTTCTCCTTTTTGTACCCCAGGAAGTCCGAACCTTTCTTATTGATATGTACCAGATTGTAATCTTTATCCAGGACTGCTATCAAGATACCTACATAGTCCATATAGTCATAAGCCTTGTTGCGGTCCATAAGCAGAGCATCATGCTGCTGCTTGATTCTTAAAAGAGATGAAAGTTTCCGGTCCAGCTCAAACTTTCCCACTGGTTTTTTCAAAAATTCATCAGCACCTGCCTCTATTCCTTTCTGGTGATCCTCCTTTGAGGTAAGTGCCGTTATCATGATTATAGGGATAAAATCTATCTTGTAATCATGCCTTATGATCCTGCAAACTTCATAGCCGTCCATGTCAGGCATCATAACATCAAGTAAAATCAGGTCAGGCTCTTCGGTTTTCACCTTGTCGAGTGCATCTTTGCCATTATAGGCAGTAATAACATCATAGTCGTTACTCAGGTATGCACGCATGAGCTCTACATTCAGTAGCTCGTCATCGACAACGAGTATTTTATGTCTGGCTCTGGAAATCATATATGAATCCTAGTATAAACTTAGATTTATATATAATTACCGTAATAAATGCACTTTTGCAAATAATAGTTAAATGATCAATGCAAAATACAAGTAAAATCCTACGGATGGTCAACTATTTCTATAGATCTGACCACTACATGATCGATAAAAGGCTCAAACCCGACGATATCTTCTTTTGTTAGGCCTGTTGAATCAAAAACGATTTGTCCTTCAACTGTGATAGAGGAATCGGGACTGATGGTCCTATTGATAGCGAGTGATGTATTCTCTGCAATGATCCTGCTTGAAATATCCGCCCCAAAAACGGGCTCAATACTATCAATATGTACAGGCCGGTCTCTGTCATTATGGAGTAGAAAACTATAGGAGTAAAGTTGCTGGTCACTAATGTTCTTATTAGACATTCCTATTGCAGCCGAACTCTCCGTGATGCTTAACTCTCCGAGCACAACAGGCTCAGCAACAAGCATAGCCGGTCCCAGTCCAATCAGAATACCTGCAACAAGTGCAACAACATAATAAAGGAAACTCTTATTTGTGCGCATCTTAAGAGAAGATAACGCAAAATTACATAAGCTCTTTGGGGCCAATATCAAGAAATTCACTGTGGGTAAGAGGTGCGAAACTGAGATAACTTAATACTTGATACTAGTTGGTCTGTTAGCACTGCTGTTGGTTGGTCTGCACATATCTCAGAAAAGATGCCTTAATGGACATTTCGCACCCCGTTCTCCCCATTCTAATATTGGCAGAGTACTATATATAACTACTCAGAAGCCATGGCAGAAATTAAACCGGAATGCTGCAAACTATTTATAACATTGTATGTATAATAGTAAGTGCGAATATCAGGTTTCTCCATATATTACAGGAGATGAGAATATACACTGTTCAATATGTAATTATAGAAGATCCATTCCTTTGTACACTAAATGCGCAGGGATTGCCGGGAGAACCAGAGCCGGAACATCATATTATTGCAGTCATCCCGATATTGACAATCCGGTACCTGTCATTCCTTCAGATTGTAGCATACTTAATGACTGTCCTGCAATCAAACAACGTGATGATGTTTCAACAGAACACAGAACAGCCGGTTAACACGCGACCAAGGATGCAGCATATGTCCTTATTCAGTCTGCTAATTCTCCGATGATCTTATAATCCTCAAAGACTTCATCTGCGTGAGGTGCATCGTCCATCTGTTCTGTCAGATCGCGTCCGCCTTCATGCTCGTAATGCTCCCCATCCATCCAGGTATCACTGCCTGTCATATCATAGACATTTCCTTTATAAACAACGTATATTTCTTTTGAGTTCTTGCCATCATACTTTAAAAGCTCTTCTCTTGTGAATTTCCTCATATTTGCCCTCCCTGTTTAACCTTATATCTCTTTACGTTTGTAAATTCATATCTCTTTCGACGACATAGATTTTTGATAGCTTTTTTATCCTCGAGGATGAGAAGATATCAGGCTGGCTAAATCTATATAGACGAATATTTTATATTTAAACACCTATATAGGTATCTTTTTGTAGGATAGGAACAATCTGTGCGTTAGACCCATGATCCGGGAAAATTATTTTCTTGAGTGATTGGTCAGAAAAACGGACATGAATGAAAAACGGTACATCGAAAAAACGGAAAAACGGAGATCAAGGAAAAGATGAGGCACCTGAAAACCACCACGCTTTTGGGTGCCTCTGTCCTTACACATTATAAATACAGGACCTCATCTTTTGATTGATTATACTTCTACTTATCTGCATTACTTCTTGAGGCGTTCATTATGTTTATTATTGCCTCGTGAGTCTTTACACCACGCGTCAATCACAAGGTCATCGGCACTTCTTGTATCCGGACCTTCCTCGGGCACTTCACACCAGCTATCTATTTCACTGTCAATAAACGGTACTTCAATATCCTTTACAGATGTCTCTTTTTTCGTTTCTTTAGTTCTCATCCTGTTTTCTCCTGCCAGGCACTTCTCCTGCAAGTAAAAATGTTCCCTGATAAGTATTAACTAAAAGTTACCTGCCTGAAGGGCGCTGCTGCAGGCAGGTCATTTATCTTTATTATGCAGCTGATTGCATAGACCTTATCTCTACAAGCTGACCCCACATCCTGATACTCATCATATCCTCTACCGGATATGCAGTGAACTCTACTTCCAGCCCGTCTTCCATGAATTCCTCCTCAAGATTCATGGGATCGTAGTTTGTGTTATCCTCACCTGCTATCCCATAAAATCCTCCTTCAAGGTCAACATAGATCACAGTACCTGTCGCCATTATCATGTTTTCCAGAGGCACAACATTCACAGTGAGCTCGAAAGCATCTTCTTCACCGGTAATATCTTCCCACGGGCGTTTGTAGACTGCTGAAATGTTCTGAACGCCATTCTCAATGAGATCGAAAGTCCAGACGTGTACACCACCGACACCAGTCAATCCCTCGTCTGCAGAGTGCTGCACATACGTGTCATTCACGAGTGAGAGACCGGAACTTGCTGAAAGGTTCCATGAGTAGCCTGTAGTTGGGTTCTCTTGAAGTTCTATTATTATAGTATCTCCCTTAAGAGCCCTGACGATTTCTGTGTTGTTATCTTCTATGTACACAGAAGTTATGGGTTCAAGAGCGGGAAAGTCATTTGCCGGTGCATCCTGCCCTTCAGGAACATCTGCGTCGCCATTATCCTCAATCCCACTATTATTATCCATGCATCCCGATGTCAGGACTGCAATTGCAACAATCCCTATAATAAGTAATATACCTAATGTCTTTTTCATATTGCATTTTCTCCTATACGTTAACATAGCATTCTCGATATTTATGCATTGTTTAAGCTACAGCTACGCTCGCACTTTTTCTATCCCAAAGATTACTGCTTATATAATAGCACCAACAAATAGTTTAGAGTCGATATTAGAGTACATCCAGAGTACAACTGTCCGGATATTCTTTCATCTAATGGTTACAGGCATAGGGGTAGGAGTTTGCCAAAAATGGATTAGATACAGGTAGTGACAGCAGTATGAATCAAAATCATGAACACATGCATAAAGATAGAACAGATGAGGAGAAGCCTGAAAAACAAAAGGAGATAATGAAGCAGGCCCGGCACAAGGACCACCATGCAAGTATGATGGAAGATTTCAAAAGAAGATTCGTTGTCTCCCTGGCAATTACCATCCCTGTCCTTATTCTATCGCCCCCCATACAGGGCTTCTTCGGCTTTGAACTTACATTCCCGGGATTTGAACTTGTGCTGTTCGTACTTTCCTCGCTGATATATTTCTACGGAGGGTTCCCCTTCCTTACAGGATTTATCAGTGAGCTTAAGAGCAAAACACCCGGAATGATGACGTTGATAGCGGTAGCCATAACTGTGGCTTACATATACAGTTCTGCAGTGGTGTTCGGGCTTGAGGGAGAGATGTTCTTCTGGGAACTGGTCACCCTTATAGATATCATGCTACTTGGACACTGGCTTGAGATGCGCTCTGTGATGGGAGCTTCAAGGGCACTTGAAGAACTGGTGAGGATAATGCCTTCTGTGGCCCACCTGATAAAAGATGATGAGATTGTGGACGTGCAGGTTGACGAACTTGAAGTAGATAATAGGGTGCTTGTCAAACCCGGGGAAAAAGTGCCTGTAGATGGTGTTGTTACCAAAGGCGAGACCAGCGTTAATGAAGCCATGCTCACTGGTGAATCCCTGCCGGTTACAAAAACAGAAGGAGATACGGTTATTGGCGGGTCCATAAACGGCGAGGGGTCTATTGATGTAGAGGTTCGAAAGACCGGAAAGGACACTTACCTGAATCAGGTTATCGAGCTTGTCAGGAGTGCACAGGGCAGCAGATCCAAGACGCAGGACCTGGCAAACCGGGCAGCTCTGATACTTACTATAATAGCCCTGAGCGTGGGTGTCCTGACCCTTTCAGCGTGGGTATACTTTGGCAGTCCTTTTGTCTTTGCATTGGAGAGGGCAGTGACTGTTATGGTCATAACCTGCCCTCATGCCCTCGGGCTTGCCATACCCTTAGTTGTAGCTGTATCCACTTCCCTTGCGGCTAATTCCGGCCTGTTGATAAGAGACCGGCAGGCATTTGAAAGAGCAAAGGACCTGCAAGCTATAATATTTGATAAGACCGGAACTCTGACTGAAGGGAAGTTCGGGGTAACCGATATAGTAACTCTGGCAGACATCAGCCAGGATGAGATACTGAAACTTACCGCTTCACTTGAATCGAATTCAGGGCACCCGATTGCAGTGGGAATCGTTAATAGTGCCAAAGTAAAAGGGTTTGAGATAAAAGGCCCGGAAAATTTCAATTCCCTTCCCGGGAAAGGTGTTGAGGGTATCGTTGAAGGTAGAAGGTTAAAAGTTGTCAGTCCTGGTTATCTCCGCGAGAAAGGAATAAACGTAAATGATGAGAACATAGGGAGAGTAGAAGAGCAGGGTAAAACGGTCGTATTCCTTCTTGAGGACGACAGGCTGCTTGGGGCTCTGGGACTTGCAGATATTGTCAGGGTAGAATCAAAGGAAGCCATAGACCGACTTAAGTCCATGGGCATAAAGTGCATGATGCTTACAGGAGATAACGAGTTTGTAGCCAGGTGGGTAGCTGGAGAGCTTGGACTGGATGAATACTTTGCAGGGGTGTTGCCACATCAAAAGTCTGAGAAGGTAAAAGAAGTTCAGCAGAAATATATTGTCGGGATGGTTGGAGATGGGGTAAACGATGCCCCTGCACTTGTGCAGGCAGATGTGGGAATAGCTATAGGTGCAGGTACGGATGTAGCTATTGAAAGTGCAGACATTGTACTTGTGAAGAATGACCCAAGGAATGTAGCTGATATAGCCGTGCTCGCAAGGAAAACGTATTCCAAGATGTTCCAGAACCTTCTCTGGGCCACTGGCTACAACGCTTTTGCGATTCCCCTTGCTGCAGGTGTGCTTTACACTTCCGGCATACTCCTCTCGCCTGCAGCCGGAGCTTTTTTGATGAGTATCAGTACGGTCATTGTTGCCATCAACGCAAAAACACTTAGAATGTGATATAATATATGTGATATAATATAAATGTGAACCCGAAATCAAAAGATATATCAGATATTAAAATAGAGTAAATATGTAAAAAAGGGAGTTTTTACTTAGGGGGAATATAAGAAATGATACATGGATTATTAACGGCCTGGCTATCAAAGAAATTACTGCTTCTTCCAAAATGGCTTTTAATATCTGTGGGAGCTGTTATGCTGGTAAACTGGATTCGGGAGCGCAAAAAAGGTACCGCTTAAGGTATCCTTTTTTGATTTTATTGAGATTACGCGTGCGTCTGGTTAACTGGCAGACCGGGGGATATAAGAAATGACTTTTATGGATGGTATGATGGGCTACTATGGCTTTTTGCCTATGTTCATGGCCCTGATATTCTGGATACTTATAACAATAGGAATTGTGCTGCTGGTAAAGTGGTTCATCGACCAGAACAGGATCCAGGGTCAAACAAAAGATATGTCTGCCCTGGAAACAGCTCAGTTACGGTATGCAAGGGGAGAGATCACCAGAGAAGAGTTCGAAGAGATTAAAAATAATCTGGAGCGATAAAGTATGGCCAGAATGACCTTAGTAGTGATTGCACTTGCATTGATCATCCTGGGTATAGCCGGAATGATATATGTTTTATCAGCTCCGGGCTATCTTCCTGGTGTAAGAGGACCCGGTTATCAAGATACCGACTATCCCATCGATAGTGATGCATTGGAAATAGATTATGGATCCAATGGTGAGATGATATACTACACAGGATATAACCAATCAGGGCAGCGCATAGATACAAGCGGAGGTCCGCACTGGTTCTATGTGCACGAAGGTAGCTGTGTACATTGCCATGGAGAAGATGGGCGAGGAGGAGTTCCCGTAATGATGGGATATGTAGTACCAGCAGATATTACTTATGAGGGACTCACTTCGGAGGAACACGCAGGACACGAGCCATACACTGAAGAAACTATCAGAAGAGCTATAAGATCAGGAGTTGACCCTGAAGGACGCCCTCTTGACCCGACCATGCCAAGGTGGGATATGAAGGATGGGGACATGAGCGATCTGATAGATTATCTGAGAACCCTGTAAAGCTGTGAGCAAGATTTATACAGTTCATAAAGTTCATACAACAGCATTAAAAAAGCTAGAAATAAAAATGCTAAAAATGTAAAAATAAGCTACCTGAAAGCAGGTAACTTTGCTGGCTTATATCTATCGGGAAAGCATAATCTAAAGCAATTTATCTGCCTTTTTCATGTTTTCCTTCTTCCACCATGGTCAGCTTGGCACCGCAAGTATCACATTTCCCCTCAGCAGTAATCTGAGGCTGCTTTTCAACATCCTGGTTGCATACTCCGCACTTTTCCATATCTTTCACCTCCCCCCATTAGATTAAGATACATTCAAAGTCTATCCTTATCAGGTATAAACCTAATCACTCTAACAGCGCTACCTGACCATTATTCCGAAACAAAAATAATAGGGGCCACCAAGGAGACGCATCAGAGAGTATACAGAAATGAATATCAAAAATATAATTTATCGCAGTCATCTGTGATACCTTCCGGGAATTAGCATCTTTCCATGTAATCAAGGATCTCTTTCATGCTTGCTGTTGCCAGTGCCACACAGGTGTCTGCGCCTCCGTAGTACATCCTTACCTCATCCCCGTCAGCGATCCATCCACATGGGAAAACAACTTCATTCACATCACCAACCCTTTCATAGAGCTCGCGTGGTCCGAATACCCATTCATCAGTTCTTTTCAATACTCTGGTAGGATCTTCCAGATCCAGCAGGGCAAGACCCAGTTTGTAACTCATCTTAGATGTAGTACGCCTGACTCCGTGATACATCACAAGCCAGCCTTTTTCAGTCCTCAGAGGCTGAGGGGAGAGACCTATCTTATTTGCATCCCACCAGCCACCTTCACGGGCATACAGGAGAACCTGATGATCCCCCCACTGCTTCATATCTGACGAGAAGGATATCCACATATTGGCTTTGGTCAGACCGCCTGCCACAGGTCTGTGGATGAGAGCCCACTTACCGTTGAACCTTACAGGAAAAAGTGCTGCATCTTTATTCTCCGGAGGCAGGACTGCACCCAGGCGCTTGAAATCCTTAAAATCCCTTGTCCTGGCAAGTGAGGGCAGAGGACCTGAAGAAGAGAAAGATGTATAGGCTATATACCACTGCTTCTCGTCTTCAATATAAGTTATGCGTGCATCCTCTATACCATACTCTTCCTCAGGGTAGTTCTCAGGATCAGCCGGAAATGTAGGGTGCTTATCTATCTTCCAGTCATCATAGCCGTTCCTGCTCCTAGCCACTGTAAGATGTGAGAAACCCCGGTGGTCTTCGACCCTGACCATGAGGAGAGTTTCCCCGTTCACCAGTACAGCTGCCGGATTGAAAACAGAGTTGGCCGGATAGGGCCAGTCTTTTGCTTTAAGTATAGGATTCCCATCATATCTTGTGAAAAGCCTGTGGTCTCCCGCAGGCTTCCAGAAGATACCGGACTTTCTTTTACTGCTTCCGTTGTGTAATGCACATTCTTCTCCCAGTCCCATGCTGATACTCCCGCCATATTATCAACGAATACTCAATACAACTTTACTGTTGAGCATAATATAGCAACTTTTTGGGTCTTTCTTCTGTATCAAAGATTCCTGAAAGTTCGTGGCACAAAGATTCCGATACTACGCCTGACATTTGTACGTACTTGAGTGCGTACCTGTTTAGCTATTTTCCTGTCATCATCATTAATCACACCTGAATATTGACAGATGATAATGTACAAGACTACGAACATGCCGTAAACCCATAGCAAACCAACGGTAGGGAGTATTAACTTGAATACCATCATGATCGATATGAGTGCTATACAGACAAGCGTGAACTTCTTGTAAGCCATTGTGAAAGGGTGCATTCCATGCGTCCTCCATGCTCTCAGGGTCATTAGAAGCTCGATGGTTGCAAATGATGCTGCCGATGCTGCAGCTGCCCCTATCATACCGTACTGTGGTATCAGCATGAAATTGAGCACTACATTGATTACAGCACTTGCAGTTGAGCACTTCATCAGGAAGCCGGAATCACCTACTGCCATTATTGTATGATAGTTAAACCCGAAGTACGCGTTTGTGATGAAACCAAGTGCAAGTATCCTAAGTACTGTGGCTCCAGTTGCATATTCATTTCCGTACAGCCTGGTAAGTATGGCTTCCGGATACACGAACATGAGTGCAAATATGGGGAATGAAAGGACGAAGCACCATTTTGTTACTACCTTGTAGAGGGAACTAAGAATGTCTTTGCGACCTTCTCCCCAAATCCTGGAAGCTACCGGGATATACACAAAACCCATGGAAGTTATTATTATTGTGAGGAAGCTGACCAATGGGTAAACTGCACTGTATACACCAACGACCTGCGAGGATTTGAAGTATCCCAGCATTATGGTATCGGTCCAGGTCATAAGGTTGAGCAGGGTAGCGCTTATCAGTAGCGGGAACGAGTACTTGACAAGCTGTTTTGTAGGCTCACTAAAGCGGACCTTGAGCTCTGGCTTAAATGGCGGGTTCTTGATGAAGTATACAACCATCAGGCCGAATGTGAACACCATTGAGAGGAGATCTGCAAGCACGAATGTATGAAGGGAAACTCCTGCAAGTACTGCTATAGATACAAAGGCCCATAGGGATACGGGTCTTATTACATCATAGAAGTACATGTTGACGTTAGTACGGTCAAATCCTCTGTATACTGCTATGGCTATATTCATGAATATCGTAAGCGGAATTGCAAAGATCATTATCCTGATTATTGCAGATATATTATCCTGGGTATCGAACATACCTGCTGCAGCTCGTTCAAATACTATCGGGGAAATGAACATAGCCAGCACTCCTGCTACAAGGCCCATAAGCAGGCCGGATACGACAATTTCCTGTATTTTGTGGTCTTCGTTCCTTCCCCTGAAGTATGCTATATATCTGGGTACACCCTCGTGCAGGCCCAGCGTGGCGATAGCACCTGTGAGGGAAATAACGGTCAGTGCGAGTGAGTAAGTGCCGAAATCTGTCTGGGACAGGTTCCTTGTCAGCACTCCTTTGATGAGGATGTTCAAAAGGAGTCCGCTAATCGTACCTGCGAATATGACTCCTGAACCTATTACTATTCTGTTTACGGATTCGTTAAGTGACATCTAGTTACCACCCATTTGTTGTTAGTAACCAGTCTGTGGATAAGCCATGATTTGGGGAAGCGGAGCGTCTTTCAGTAGCCTGAAGCTGTTTGTGGTGAATATATAGCCCCGGCTAGAGAAGACGTTCAGCCATAATCATCTCTAATGCTCCACGTGGTGGTTTGTTGAGCAACGAGTCGACAACATGTACATGATATAAAAAGCTTATTATCGATTGTGTCTTATAAAATTATATACATAAGTACTTGTGCAAGTAATTATTACGGTATATACTAAAGAACATTCTCATAAATTAGAGATATAACTCTTATAGAACATACCTATTTTATTTATTACTCACTCGCAAGCGCCTTATCAGTGTGTAGTAGTGCCCTGTAAAAGCTGGTTTTCTCTGGAATAGTGCCATAATCAACCTGAGTGGCGCCATTGAAAAAAAACACGCTTAGAAATTTGTTTGTGAATAAGGTTAAATACAATTTTGCCCAATAGGTATTTAGGGTATCTGGTCACCTAAAAACAAAATCCGGTGGTCGGGTGGGGATGAAAGGACTGATGTTACAATTCAGATAGTATCTTTGAATAATGGAATTGTTAGTTGCGGCTTAACTTACATGTTTTGAGTAGAGTTGACACATTATATATTCTCAATAGCATATTCAAATTTACTGCAACCGGGGGGTAATTAGTTGAAACGAAAATTAAAAGTACTATTTATCGGAACGTATGTTCCGCGAAAATGTGGAATAGCTACATTCACTTCTGATCTGCTTAATTCTGTATCACAGGAAAACGATCTTGATGAATTCAAAGTCATAGCTCTCAACGACATCGGTGAAAACTATGAGTATCCCGATGAAGTTGTTTTTGAAATAAGAAGGGATCAACTTGAGGATTACAACCTTGCAGCAGAATATATCAATGGAACAGATATCGATGTGGTGTGTCTTCAGCATGAGTTCGGTCTTTATTGGGGAGATGCCGGCGATTACATATTTGAGTTGCTCTCAAAAATAGATAAACCAATCGTAACGACATTGCATACTGTGATAAAAGATCCGGAGCCTCCATACCGCAGAGTGACGGAGAAACTTATGCTGTATTCTGATAAAATAATCGTGATGAGCAAAACAGCAAGGAATATACTGCGCGAGGTGTACGATACACCTGAAGATAAAATAGAACTTGTATATCACGGAATCCCTGATTGCCCTTTTACAGGTTCAGAGGTGCATAAGGAAGCGCTCAGATTGGAAGGTTCTCCCCTTATCCTTACCTTTGGCCTCCTGAACCAGAATAAGGGCATAGAGACTGTGCTGGATGCACTTCCCGCAGTGGTTGAAAAGTATCCTGACCTTACTTACCTGGTACTGGGTGCCACCCATCCTGAAGTCAAAAGGAATTTCGGTGAAGTGTACAGGGAGTACCTAGAAAAGAAAGTCCATGAACTTGGGCTGGAGAAAAATGTTATTTTTCACGACAAGTTTGTCCAGAAAAAGGAACTGTATGAATATATCCTTGCCAGTGATATTTACGTATCTCCGTACATTCCCAAAGAACAGGTTGTCAGCGGTGCCCTGAGCTATGCGATTGGTATGGGTAAGGCAATAGTCTCCACACCTTACTGGTATGCTCAGGAAATGCTGGTAGATGGTCGTGGAATGCTTGTGGGTTTCAAGGATAGCGAGGGTTTCAGCACTTCATTGTTACATTTGATCGGAAATCCGCTGGAGTGCAACCGGATGCGCAGGAAAGCATATGATTTTGGCAGGCAGATGATATGGAAGAATGTAGGCAAAGAATATGTCAGTTTATTTAAGCAGACGCTTGAAAAGAACCCTCAACCTGCCGTTGAGACCATGACTGATTTCTCCATACCTTCCAACTTACCCAAAACTAATCTTGAATATCTTATTTCGATGACAGATGATGTCGGCATTTTCCAGCATGCAACCATGGGAGTGCCAAGTCGAAGGCATGGTTATAGTACTGATGATGTAGGGAGGGGATTGGTCGCGCTGACAAGGGCGGCTTCTTCCGATGAGCCACAGGCAGGGGAAATAAAAAGACTTGTTACTGTTTACCTCAGCTACCTGGACCATGCGCAGACCGAGAGCGGACATTTCCATAACTTCATGAGTTACGACAGGAAGTTCCTTGATGACAACGGAAGTGATGATACTTTCGGACGTGCATTATATGGATTGGGACATGTCTGTGCCTCCCCCCAGCTGCCGCAGAATCTGCGCAACCATGCGCTTGAGATTGTCCGCAGGTCCAGGCCCGTTATGGACGATATCCATGCACCCAGAGCAAAAGCTTACACTATGTGCGGTTTGTATGAGATGCTGGATAAGGGGATAGATAAGGATACATTCCTTCCGGTGTTTGTAAAATATGCGGACTTCCTCGTCAGTTTATACGAAACTAACATGCAGGAAAAGTGGGAGTGGTTTGAAACTGAAGTGACCTATGGCAATGCCAAGATGTGCGAAGCACTTATGCTTGCATATAGTCTTACCGGCAATCCAAGATACAAGGAAATAGGGATCAAAGCTTTGGATTTCCTTACGTACACACAATGGAACGGGGAGTTCTTCGACCTTGTAGGGAATGAAGGCTGGTACAAACATAAAGGAAATAAAGCGATATTTGGCCAGCAGCCTATTGATGCTGCTTATCTTACGGAGGCTTATGTCACTGCCTATGAGGTTACACAGAATGAAAAATATATCCAGTTTGCAAACCGTTCTTTCGAGTATTTCCTTGGAAGGAACAGGCTAAAAGCTATCATGTACGACCACTCTAACGGAGCAGTATGTGACGGCCTTGACCCCAAGGGAATGAACCCTAACCAGGGAGCTGAATCTGTAGTGTGTTTCATTATGGCCCTAGAGATGCTAGCCAGATACTCCGACAATAAAGCTGTTGCTCAACAACATGAAACTGGTAAAGGATTAATGGGGATCTACGAGAAGAGAGAGTTCTCCTCAAACGGCCTTAGTTGAGTGAAATCTGTACTGGGGGAATCATTATGGAATGGGAAGACCGCGGAGAGCTGTTCAAACGTTATGATGGGAATCCTATACTTAAAGCAGAAGACTGGCCCTATCCGGCCAACTCTGTTTTCAATCCGGCAGCTGTACTGGTGAACGGGGAAACTCTCCTGATGGTCAGGGTCGAGGACCACAGAGGATTTTCCCACATGACCGTTGCAAGGAGCAGGAACGGCTATGACGACTGGAAAATAGATAAGCACCCTACATTTCCGGCTGATCCTGAGAACTATCCTGAGGAAGAGTATGGTATAGAGGACCCGCGCATCACATATATAGAAGAACAGAATGCTTGGGCTGTAGCATACGCAGCCTATTCTGAGTCAGGGCCTCTGACAGGGCTTGCAATGACAAAGGATTTTAGAACTTTTGACAGGATAGGAGCCACCCTGCCTCCGGAAAATAAAGATGCAGCACTTTTTCCTGTAAGATTTAATGGAAAGTGGGCAATGCTCCACAGGCCGGTTTCCAGTATATCTAATGCTAAATCAAATATATGGATATCATTTTCTCCGGACATGAGATATTGGGGAGATCATCAGGTTCTCCTGTATGCCCGTGAAGGTGGCTGGTGGGATGCAAATAAGATAGGTCTCTCCCCTCAGCCAATTCGCACGGATGAGGGATGGCTGATCATGTATCATGGAGTACGCGCCACGACATCAAAGATAAGTTATCGCCTTGGTCTGGCACTGTTAGATATTGAGGACCCGAGAAAGGTCATCTGCAGATCGGAGGGGTGGATATTCGGACCCCGTGAGCTATATGAGAGAACAGGCGATGTCAATGACGTTGTTTTTCCCTGTGGATGGGTTCGCGATAATGGGGAAGTCCGCCTGTATTACGGAAGCGCTGATACGTATGTATCCGTGGCGACTGCCCAGTTATCCGATCTACTGAACTACATGCACACAAGTCCAAAATATTAACGCTTATTAAATCAATCACTTTTTATCGTGGGGAGGGGGAAATTATAATGAGAGTAGCTATGTTATCTCCAATCGCATGGAGCACACCGCCTAAAAAATATGGTCCGTGGGAATATATTGTGTCCTTGCTGACGGAGAATCTGATAAAGAAAGGTATCGATGTTACCCTGTTCGCAACCGGAGACTCAACTACGGCAGGAAAGTTGCATTCTGTCTACCCAAGACCTTACGAGGAAGACAAAGAGATGAATGTGAAGGTTTATGAGAGTCTCCATATATCTGAGGTTTTCGAAAGGGCGGATGAGTTCGATATAATTCACAACCATTTTGATTTCCTGCCGCTTACGTACAGTGGGCTTGTGGACACACCAGTGGTCACGACAATACATGGTTTTTCTTCAAGGTCTATCCTGCCGGTGTACAAGAAATACAACCAGAATACATTTTACGTGTCCATCAGTGACTCACACAGATGTCCTGAGCTGGATTATGTGGGCACGGTACTTCATGGTATCGAAGTGGAAAGCTTCCCGTTCAATGAAAAACCACAGGATTACATCCTGTTTTTATCACGGCTTGACAAATTCAAGGGTATAAAGGATGCTATAGAGATAGCAAAGAAATCCGGAATGAAACTCAGGATAGCGGGCTTTATTCCTGATACGCAATATTTCGAGAAAGAGGTCAAACATCTGATTGACAATGAGCAGATAATCTATGAAGGTCACGTCGACCCTGAACTTAAAAGGGAACTGCTTTCAAATGCCTATGCTTTGATTCATCCGGTCCATTTTGATGAGCCTTTCGGGCTGGGGATAGTTGAGGCGTTTGCCTGTGGTACGCCTGTTATAGCCTACAACCGCGGATCAATGCCTGAACTTATACATAACGGAGAGAACGGATTTGTGGTTAATGATATTGACGAGGCTGTGGATGCACTGAGAAATATCAGCTCTGTTTCCCGTAAAAGATGCAGGGAGATTGCGATGAAGAATTATTCAGCGGACAGGATGGCAGAAGAGTACATCAAGGTCTATGAAACTATACTGGAAAAACGCAAAACAGAGGAAAAACGGCCCTGGGGATATTATAAAGTGCTATCTGACGACCCGGGCTTCAAGGTCAAGACCATTACCGTGATGCCGGGAGAAAAAATATCCCTCCAGAGACATTTCCACAGGAGTGAACATTGGTTTGTGGTGGAAGGTAAAGGCGTGGTTGATGAAGATGAACAGCGCTTCAAGGTCGAGGATGGGGATTCTGTAGACATACCCACAAGTGCAGTACATCGCATCATGAATACGGGAGACGAGAATCTTACTTTCGTTGAAATAGCAAAGGGGGACCAAATAGAAGAGGAAGATATTGAAAGGCTTGAGGATGAGTACGGGAGAGTATGATGAGGGCGTGGTAGCAGGTATAAGAATGCCCTGCCAGTCCGACGCTCTGCTCAGGCTTCATACCTCATTGAACTCTATGCTTACTCTTTCATTCTTTTTGGAGAGGGATTTTGACAGCATTCCGGTTTCCATCCTGCACACATGCAGTACGCCGGCGGGCACAAGGCAAATGGGTGTGCACTGTGCTTTCTGTGCCCTGTCCATCACGTAGTTGTCCTTGATGTCCATTGTTTCCATCATGGGTATCTCCATGTGGGACATGCTCTTAATCTTGCCACATGGGGATTCAATATCGACAACTATATTCTTGCCTTCGAGCTTCCCGGTTATCTTGTGGGTAAAACCGCAAATGGATGAGTTTACAGTGACTGTTGTTGACATATAATATCTCCTGTAATGCTTTTGTCCTGTCCCTGATTGGTATCATAAGTGATAACAGATGAGACAGATATTATATTAGTTAAAAGAGTGCCGTCATTATATAACAATTGTGTGAGGACAATTGAGTAGACACTCAATTGCCCTGTATATGCATTCACCAAAAGTGCTCCGTAGTGCGCACCTGGCTCACAGACTTTATTTTCCTTCGTCACCCGCACAGCAGCAGGAAACATTGCCCTTTAGTATCTCTTTCCATTCCCCTATGACATCATGGGTCCAGCAGTCATCGGCTCCTGCCGCTTCCCTCATGGTCAGCGCGAGGATGTAGGTAAGCTCCTTGACCGTTGCACCGGCTTCCAGTGCGCCTTTGAAGTGCTTCAGGACGCATGGCTTTGACCTTGCCTTAATGGAAAGTGCAAAACAGAGGAATTGGTACGTCTTCTCATCAACAGGTCTTTTCTCTTCATAGATCTTGTCGATCTCGTCAAGCTTTTCTGTAAATTCCGGGAAGAACTCTTCAAGCATTCTCATTTATGATGACTCCGCCATATTTTTTAACACCGTTAACATTACAGTGCCATTTCAATATCACAGCAAATAGTGGCACTTCAAAATATGTTGAAGCACTTTATATTTAAGCCTGATTCCCTGTTATTGCCAGACTCAAATATCGTCTAGACCTGCACCCTGAAAAGTTTCCCAAATTTCCTATGGCTTTTTTCAAGGACTGCAACAGACGCACCAAGCAGAATGAAGATACACCCAATTATCGTGCTCAGATACAATGGTGTATGCAGGATAGTATAGTCGAAGAAGATACCACTGACAGGCTCGATCAATGCCAGAATACTGCCGGTCTGGGCTTTGATCTGGGATATGCCGCTGACATATAGCAGTGCAGCAAGTGCTGTGTTGATAACGCCAAAGAACACAAGCATGCCAAGATTGTCAAGCAGAACTGGCTGCGAGAGTTTTGCACCAAAGGGAAAGAGCAATACCACGCCGATGAGTGTGTACCAGAATAACTGCGCCACGCTGCTGTAATCGTCTTTCAGGTAGCGTATGACCATTATTTCACTGCCGAAAATAAAGCCTGATAGGATGCCCGCTGTTATTCCTATTACATACGTACCACCGTTGCTGAAACCATTGATTGCTGCCTGCAGGTCTACAATGAAAAGCAGTCCCGTAAGAGACAATGCCAATGCCACCATGCCTTTGCGGGTTATGGGCTCTTTCAGGGTAACAGGAGAGAGCAATGTCACATACATGGGAGCCGTATAGAGCAGTAGTATGGCAACAGAGAAACTGGTGTACCTGATGCAGACAAAATATGTTAGCAGGGTAGCTGTGTTAATAATTCCAAGCAATAGCAGGTATTTCTTTTTCCTGCGCGGCATTATAATAGATATCTTGCCCGCAATTACAATGAATACCAATAAGGAAAGTACCCCGAAGAACTGTTTGTAGAAGATGAGCGAAAGAGTAGGAACGGCCTCAAGCCTGTCTACAAATAGCCCCAACATGCCGAATATCACCGAGCCTGCTATCAGCTCCATATAGGCTTTTTTGGGTGCCATGCTCATGTGGCGCAGAAGGGCGGATTTAGATAAATATGTTTGTCCAGGACAGGCTCCAAATAAACTGCAAGGTCATGTCAACAGGTAGAATGTAGATGGCCGGGCTTCCACCCAGCCAAGGTCCTCCATCATCCTTACATCCCTTTGCCTTACTTGCAGAGTATAATTGCATGTTTCACTGTCCAAGCGCTCGCTTTCAAAATTTGATATCTCGATGGAGTATATCTCGCCAAAATATGCAATGGCTATTTCTTCCTCGTGTGGTTCTGCGGGGAACTGAATATTACCCTCTTCATACCATTGTACCCACGGAGCCTCATGGCAAGGCATCGAAGATTCCATTACAACCAGATCCGATAACATTCTCTGGTACATTTCATCCCATACGCCGTCTATAATAGCAGATGTGACCTTTCCCCCGGCCACCATTACGACGATTGTATGCAGTGTTACTACCTGAGCTGTTGCCTCACCGGACCTATTGCCGTAACCTGCCTGACTGCTCATGAACTCATAAGTTATTTCATGTTGCTCCGGGAAAGAATCCAGGATCACATGATCAGTAAGAGTCAAGTTAGAGCCGTCATAGGCATAGGTTGGCGCATTGGTTATCCATTCTTCGGCTATGTCACGCGCTTCTTCGGGAGGGGTGGACATAGCATGCATCCTGAGCCGGACCAACTCCCGGTCTATCTCGCGAAGGTCCTGTGGCATGTAATCCTCGTAGTAAGGATCTACTTTGACAGTCTTGCTGAAATTATCCTGTATCAGGCTTATTTCCACCACACCTACATCAGCAACGATCGGCTGGCCCTCCCGAGGCTCGTAGGTTTCCTCCATTTCCAGGAACTGGTTGTCCCTGAAAAGCCTTAGAAGATCGTTGCGCACGCTTTCATTTATGGTCCGGACATACCTGCTGGTAAGTTCGCGATCACCACCATAGATGCTGAGATTGACAGCAGTCTCATTCACAATAAGCTCCTGGATAGCCATTTCCGGGAGGGTGAAGGCACCGTATGTCAGGTGCACGATAACAGCATCGTCGGATATAGTCTGCAAATCGTTATTCCTCTCAGCACAACCTGCACTGAGAAGTGTCAGTAATAAAATTAATACAAGTGTTCTTCTGTTCATAACAACCCCACATAATAATAAACTCTGGATAATCTGTCCTTCGTTTATTTTAATGTTCTCTGGCCACAATGCCCACAATATATCACTAACTTTATCAGGAGTTGTGTCAATCAATCCATCAATGACTGAGAAGGAAGTAATATCCGCACTGAAGTATGTTTCGCGCATGAAAACTGAGTTCATGCTGTCCGAGATGCGAAATTACATCAAGAGCGAGATGTCTGTGCAGGACATTTACAGGGCAGTACATGCCTCATTCATGGACCTGGGGCTGGACGCCATCCCGGCGGAAGGGGATTTCAGGGTAGTCCGGGCGCCCAAAGGTAATATAGAATTGACCGGTCCGGAGAAAGAAAAGAATGAAATGTTCTTCCAGTCTCCAGGGGTTTCCAGGAAACTTGAAAGGTTAGTGGAACAGTACTTAGAGAAGAAGACCGGGAAAAGCTGGGACGACCCTATCCTCATGGAAAGGATAAGAAGAGCAGTGCTCTCCCAGAAAGCAGACTACTGGAAGGAAGGCAAATCCCGGAAAATAACGTACGATAAAGGTTACGATGTTGTGGGATATCTGGCATACCAGTTCCCTGTGTATTTTGTGCAGTTTCAGCACATCCTGTACAGGATGGCGAAAGAAGGTCTGCTGAAGACACGCATGAAGATACTGGATGTCGGAAGCGGGCCGGGAACAGTGCCGCTTGCTGTGACAGACCTCTATAACAGGCTGGACAACCACATGGCAAGCATCTATTCAGTGGAAATGTTCGATGAGAATCTGGAAGCCTACAGGTTTATTGTGCCCCAGTATGCTGCAATAAAATCAAGGATATCAGTTGAAGAGCCTATAAAAGCTGATATCAAGAAACTGGATATTAACCTGATACCTGACAAACTTGATCTGATAGTGTTCTCCAACGTCCTTAATGAGATAAAGGGAATGGACGTTGAGCAAAAAGCGGATGTTGTTAAGAAGTTATCCGAGAAGCTTGCCCCTGATGGAAACATAATTATCATTGAGCCTGCTGACAAAGTAAACTCCACACAGGCAAGGAAATTGATCCTTGCCCTCAAAGGTGTGGGTCTTAGCATCTATAGCCCCTGCTCTTTTATCTGGGGTAGCGGGTGCAATCCGACCGAATGCTGGAGCTTTGAGCAGCAGGGTGACATCATGCCTACCAGACTCATGAAGAAACTGGCTGAATGTGACGAACCTTATCGCTACATCAATACAGACATAAAATATACATATGCCATCCTACGCAAGGATAAGCTTACAAAGATCAAATTCAGGGTGCCCCCTAAAGCGAAATTCGCAAGACTGTCCAAGCTTGAAATTCATAAAGGTAAACGTATCAATGTTATCTGCTCCCTGATGTCAGGGGACCTTGGAGACGGAAAGTACAGCCTGTACAAGATATGCGACGGGACTTCAGTAAAACCAGTATATGCAGTCATCCCGTTAAGCAGTCTGACCCTGGAAAACAAGCTGCTCAGGGAAACAAAGTACGGGTCTGTCCTTGCTATCGAGAACGTGCTTGTCAAATATAATGAAGCCAATGATTCGTACAATTTGCTTGTCGGGAAAGGAACTGTCGTGAGCCTGGTAGAAGAATAACTATTACCTATTCCATTTATGCAGATACAGAGGCCACGTATATGTGGGTGCAAAGTAATCGATGGTAAGAGTATCGAAGATAACTGTATATACTAGAAGATTTGATTTACCTACCGCTGAGTGTGCGCCAGTAAACACATTGAACAGAAGTTAAAAACGGTGCCTTTATGCTTGAAATAAATCCCACTTCCATTCTGATCAGATATAATGTCAAACTTGAAAAAGAGATGTCTCCTGACGACGTGGCAAGAGAACTTTTCCCGGAAGATGAACTGATCCGTGATATTGTTGAAGCTGTTTTTGAGGGAGATGAGGACGAAGTGCTTGTTGCCCTTCAGGAAGCCATGGACCAGGGAAAAGATGCACTTCAACTGATAGATGATGCCCTTATGGCAGGGATGGGTATCGTTTCAAAGTTATATGACGACGGATTGCTTTACCTGCCGGATGTCATGATATCAGCGCAGGCAATGACCGATGGAATAGAGTATTGCAAGCGTGCCTCCGACCGCAGCCATGAATTCAAGGCGAAGGTCGTATCCTTTGTAGTTGAAGGAGATGTTCATGATATAGGCAAGAAGATACTGACAGTATTCCTGAAGTCCAACGGTTATGAGGTCATAGACCTTGGAAGTGATGTGCCGGTAGATGAGGTCATCAGTGCGGTGATGGAGCACAGGCCCATCATGCTTACAGGCACAGCCCTTATGACAACTACAATGTATTCTTTCAGGGAGATCAAGGACCGCCTTCATGAGAATGGCATTGACATTCCTTTTATCTGCGGTGGCGGTGCCGTGACCCAGGATTTTGTGACCCGTTATGATATCGGGGTTTATTGCGATGACGCGGCAATTGTGCCAAAAATAGCCGATCAGGTGTTGAATAATGCAACTATCGAGGATCTCAAGGAACAGTTCCACAGGAACTGATCATCAAAGGTTACCGGGACTTAATGTTGCTCACATCCAAAGACAGATCCTTGTGTGTGTAGATTGGATTGAAGGAAGCGTCCTATATTAGATGTGAGCAATTAACATTTGTTTACCTAGTATTTAATCTCTCTTTTTGGCTAAATATTTTTGATACTGCCAAAAGAAACAACCAAGGAAAAGCAGCAAAAAAAGGAGATGTCTCTATCAGTTCCAAAAATAGTGCATATAGAACAACAGATGCATTCAATAGGGACATTGTTCCGGATATGCCAGAACCCGTCCGGCAGGAACATAATCTTGTTAGCGGAGAAAACAGCTTTTTCAGGGATATCCTTGACACGGTACAGGAACCACTTGTCGTACTGGATAGTACCTTGCTCATTGTCTATGCTAACAAGTCTTTTTATACATTTTTTAAGGCAAGGCCAGAGGAACTATTAGGAAAAGACTTATCCTTTGTAAGAAGAGCCCAATGGAACATACAGGAACTAAGACCACTGCTTGAAGACACATTCAATGGCGTTACCTGTGGTGACTTCAGGGTAGCCTGCAATTCCTCTGCCGGGGGCAAAGCATTTTCACTTCATGCCCGGAGTCTTCCAGCCAATGGGAAAGCCGTCCAGCGAATTATTCTTAAGGTGGAAGAGGCCGCAGTACAGAATGACCGGCGTGAGCCAGGTCTATGTGATATGAACTATTTTGATCTGGTGGAGCAAGGCAATGATGGCATTGTGATTCTTCGGGAGGGGGTTTGTGTATTTGCAAATTCCAGATTCTCTGAAATGACAGGTTACCCCGGAGAAGAAAATACAGGTAGAAATTTCCTGGAACATTTACCTGAGACATATAAGCGAATGATTTCAAAGAGGCTTCAGAAGGTCCTCAGGGACATGAAAAACCCCGGCCGCAACAATGAAGTGGAAATGCTCACAAAAGCAGGCGATTCATTTCCTGCAGAGATCAGTTTCTCATATATCAAATGTGAAGAAAAGCCTTTGGTAATGCTCAATATTAGAGATATAAGAGAGCGTAAGGCATCTGAGGCTGAACTTAAGGCTTCCAGGGAAAAGTACTCTACACTCGTTGAAGAAAGCAATGACGGCATTATCATTATTCAGGAAGGCACACTGAAATTCGCAAACCGTAAGTTCTCTGAACTTACAGGTTATTCCAGGGAGGAACTTAACAACCAGCAGCTGACAGAATATGTCCCTGATATATACCGTCGGATGCTCTCAGGCAGACTCCGGAAAGTCCTTAAGGACATGCGCAGCCTTCGCCATAACAATGAGGTAGAGTTTGTCACAAAAAACGGAGCCCTTCTGCCCGCTGAGATGGGGCTCTCTTTCATCAGCCACGAAGGACAGCCTTCAGTGATGATAAATGTCAGGGATATCTCCTATAGGAAACGTGCAGAAGCGGAGCTGAGAGATTCTGAGAAGAAGTATTCCACTCTTGTTGAGAAAGGTAATGACGGCATTATAATTGTGCAGGACGAAGTACTGGTATTCTCAAATACGAAGTTCTGCGAGATAAGCGGTTTTTCAAAGGAAGAACTGCTTAGGAGACCCTTTGAGGATTTCCTCCAGGCTGACTATAAGCGTGTGGTGATGAAAAGGTTCAGAAGGAGCCTGGAAAAGAACCGTGATACTCCTATGAAATATGAAGTAGAATTGCTTTCAAAGGAAGGGACCAATACTCCTGCTGAAATCAACTCTTCAGTAATAGAAAATGATGGTAAACCGGCTGTCATGGCTATCATCAGAGATATTACGCACCTTAAGAATAAGGAAAAAAGGTTGCTTGAACTTATAGAAGTACAGAAAATAATGGAGTCGGTAATAAAGAGCAGTCCTGCCGTCATCTTCTTCTGGAAGCCTGAGGACGACTGGCCAGTGGAATTTGTATCAGAGAATATATCACAGTTTGGATACAATGCCGAGGACTTCATATCAGGTAAACTGCAGTATGGTGATGTGGTTCATCCGTCGGACATAAGCAGGCTTTCCACCGAGACTGAACAATGGTCCCGGGACGTGGAGAATCTCTCCTATGAATACCGCATACTTACAAGATCGGGCGAAGTGCGATGGGTTGATGAAAGATCTGTTGTCAAGCGTGATCCGGATGGTAACGTGCAGTATGTGCAAGGTATCGTGGTCGATATAACCGAGCGCAAGAACGTGAAGAACTTCATGCATATAGTATCAGATCCCGGAGAGATCTTCACCCCGGGAGGAGATCCGGGGGATATGTTCAACCAGTTGCTTGAGCTAGCTACCCAGGTAGAGAATATGGATTCAGGAGCTTTGTATCTCATCGATGAAACCACTGGTGATCTTAACCTTGTTGCCCATAAAGGTTTCTCGCCGGATTTTATAAAAAGCATAAGACATCATCCGGCTGGTTCCATACATAAACGAGTAATGATGACAGAGTATCCTCTCTATACCAGGTACTATGAACTCAATTCCATGATACCCGGTAATAAGCCTATTAACGAGAGACTGGAAGCCACGGCAATCATCCCCGTAAAACACAATGAAAGGCTGGTAGCCATATTGATGCTTGCATCCCACAGTTCTTTTGAGATCCCGTTCAATGCCCGCAGCACTCTTGAAATAATAGCTGCACAAGTCGGTCCTATGATCGGGCGTATGAGGGAACAAGTGGACACCCATAAGGATATGAAGAATCTAAAGGTCATTTTTGAAACGATAGAAGAAATTATATTTGTGATTGATAATGATGGCTGTATCCTTTATGCTAATCCGTTTGCATGCAAGTGCTTTGATTATACAGAGGAAGAGCTTAAAGGTATGAATATTCTTAAATTACATCCGCAGAACAAGCTGCTTGAAGCTGCCCCTGTTATTGCTGATCTCATTGCAGGCAAGGTGTCTGTGCATAACATTCCTTTTGAGACAAGATATAAAAAACTCGTCCCTGCCGAAACACGGTGCACTGTGGGACAGTCGGATGATAAGAACATCGTAATTTGCCTTTCAAGGATAGAGATCTAGAATAGCAGATCTCCTGTCTTTTTTGCTCACTTTAAGTCAGCTCTGACTTTTTGCAAGAGTAAATATTTTTTCTTAGAATCGATATTACTGATTTCCTGATATGGGTAAATTCTTTTTTGAGCTGGAAATGACTCTTTGAATTATATAATATAAATGTTTCTCTTAAAGTTGGTCTGATATTACATATAGCAATTACAGTTTTCATCAAAACCGCATCAATAGACTGGTTGACTACTAGAAACAGTAAATTGTATACATTAAGCAATGTATTAGTTTAAATATGCATACATAATAATGCGGGTTTTATGCACCTATAAAAGCATTCCCATATAATAAAAGTGAATTATTATGTATACAGAGAGATGACAACTAAAAAAAGCATACAATAAGCATTATATATTACAAAGCAATCAGAATATTGATATTTTGTATGATGCATTATCTTTTTATATTAGTATAGGTCTTCCGCTACCTTTATATACTAAAAAAAGATTTTGAGTAAGGAGGTTCTAGACGGACCCATTGTGTAGATTGGATTGAGCTTGTTTCAAGCTCAGCTAATAGATCAATAAATTGAAGGAGGTATAGAATTGTTAATAGTAGACAAAGAAGGTATCCTCATAAGATACAACGTTAAAATGGAAAAATCAATGACCCCTGAAGATGCAGCAGCGGAACTCTATCCAAAGGATGAGCTCAACCGTGCAATTGCAGAGGCAATATTCGAGGGTGAAGAGGATGATGTAATCGATGGTCTCAAGGCAGCAATTGCAGCCGGGAAAGATCCGATATCCCTTATTGATGACTCACTGATGGTCGGTATGAAAGTCGTTACCGAACTGTACGACCAGGGTGTAATCTTCCTTCCAAACGTCATGATGTCCGCAGATGCAATGCTCGAAGGTATCGAGTTCTGTAAAGCAGAAGCAGGATCATCACCAAAGCCAAAAGGAAAGGTAGTTGTCCACGTTGCCGAGGGTGACGTTCACGATATAGGAAAGTCAATCGTAGCAGCACTTCTCAGGGCAAACGGCTATGAAGTTGTCGACCTTGGACGTGACGTCCCGGTAGACGAGGTCATTGCATGTGTAAAGAAAGAAAGCCCAATGATGCTCACAGGTACAGCATTGATGACAACCACTATGTTCGCATTCAAGGAAGTTAACGACAGACTCCTCGAAGCAGGCATCAGGATGCCATTCCAGTGTGGTGGCGGAGCAGTCAACCAGGATTTCGTTTCAACCTACGAGCTTGGAGTATATGGTGAAGAAGCAGCAGACGCACCAAAGATGGCAGATGCAATACTGGCAGGAAAAAGCCTGGCAGAATTAAAAGCAACATTCCACAAACACTAAGAGGTGAGCTAAATGGCAGTCAAGAAATTCACAACAATGGCATACAACAATGCTGATGAGATGGTATTCGGTCGTGCAAAGAGCCCTGTAAAGGCAGGTCTGGATCTGGAAATCGGTGCAGGTTACACAACCGCCGAGGTTAACTACGCTCCAAGACCGGAAGCCGGAGAGACAAAAGAGAAACTCGTTAACGAGTACCAGAGAATCACAAGGGACATCATGGCAAGGATGGTCCAGGTCGGTTTCCCATCAGTAGTACTTGAGACAGAGCACGTCCAGCAGATGACCAACAACCCAACATGGGGAGCAGAGGTCGCACACGCACAGAAGACCATCATGGAAGAATACCATGAAGAGTATGGCATCAAGTGCGCACTCAGGCACACCCCTGGTGACATCAGAGAAGACAAGGACTTCCTCCAGCTCAGAGGCGACAAGTACAACGTCGTCATGGAATCATTCGAAGCAGTAGCAGATGCAGGCGCAGACCTTCTCTCCATTGAATCAATGGGTGGTAAGGAAATCTTCGACTACGCAGTTCTCAGGAACGATATCCCAGGCATGCTCTACGCAATCGGTGTTCTCGGCAGCATGGATATGGAGTACCTCTGGCAGGGCATTGCAAAGGTCGCACAGCAGAAGAATGTGACTCCAGCAGGTGACACAGACTGTGCACAGGCAAACACTGCAATGTTCATTGCAGGTGGCCTCCTTGACAAGAACCTCGCACACACCCTCGCGATCATCGCAAGGTCACTCGCAGGTGCAAGGACACTCTCCGGATACGAAGCAGGCGCAACTGGTCCAGGAAAAGACTGTGGTTATGAGAACATCATAATCAAGGGAATCACCGGTATGCCAATGGCATTCGAAGGTAAGACTTCAACCTGTGCACACTCTGACGTTATGGGTAACCTCATCATGCAGTGCTGTGACCTATGGTCCAACGAGTCCGTTGAATACCACGCAGAGTTCGGTGGTACAACCGTACAGTGCTGGTCCGAGTCCCTCAGCTACGACTGTGCACTCATGAACACTGCACTCAAGTCCGGTAATGAGAAGATCCTCAGGGACCTCCTCATGGCATCCGACAGGTTCAGAGACCCACAGTCCTACATCCTTGCATACGACAACGCATTCAAGGTAGGACAGGCAATCGTAAAGGACGGAAACGACATCTACCTCCGTGCAAAGAACGCTGCAACAGAATGCTGCAACCTGCTGACAGGCGCAGAGGGTCTTGAGATGACAAAGTTCGAGACCAATGCACTCAACAAGGCAGCCGCAGAACTTGCAGCTCTGACCTCAGACTCAGAGAAGTTCATGAGCGACTGCATGGAGAAGTACAAGGCAGAAGTAAAGGTATTCAAGCCAGAGAACTACGCTCTCTAAATGTAGTAAGGACAGAAGTTTTCTTCGGAAAACTTCTTCCTTTATATTTCAGGTCAAATTTCACAACACTATTACCTATTACGATATCACACTCATCGGCCTTGCAGGAAAAGGGTCACATCGCCATCAATTCTACCTCCAACTCCACAATTATTATTATTATTATGGCCTTGTGCAAGTACTAAGATTTCCTGTAGGGCCTTTGACTTTACACAATAGAAAATATCCATGTTTTAATCTACGAAAACATATTCCATTATGTCATCGAGATCACTGACATACTGCACTTCAATACCAATCTCTTCTTCAATATATGACTCGGCATCGACCATTTCACTTTCGCCTTCCGAGATGACAATGCTTCCTACTCTGCGCTCGCTAACGCTGGAGATCTCAAGCAACCGGTTCTCTTCCGGAACAAGGAAAAGCTCCTTCCCGGTCTCCTTTGAGATTTGTGCCTTCTCAATAATCCCGCCTACGGCACCCACATTCCCACGTTCATCAATTGTACCGGTGATCGTCACCAGTGGATTCAGCTGCTCGGAGTTGATGGAAGATATCATTAGAACTGTCATTAAAGCACCGGCACTTGGTCCATCGACTCCGGGTATCTCTTCTGTTGCCATTATACTGAAGATGACATCACTTTGTGTCAGGTTGGCACCTGTACGCTCCTGTGCAAGGGAGACAGCTATATTTGCTGTGTCCTGGAATACCACACCCATAAGTGGCACTGTCTGTACCAGCACCCTTCCTTTCCCAGGGACCATCTCCACGGATACGTCAAGCATGGCTCCTTCCTCTGTGACTGTTTGCCTTACAAAAGGCCCTCTTTCGATAAGCTCTATCCTCTGGACGACGGCAGGTGCCTGCATAGTAGCATTGCCCAGGAATGTCAGGAGACATTCCTCGTCCCCTGCTTCTATCTCCATCAGCCTGTCCCTGTAAAACTCAAGCTGCAAGTCACATGCCTGTAAAGACTGGTTACATTCCTCAAGCTGTTCCCTCAGTTCACTATTTGTTTGCTGAGATGACTCATCCCCCTGCATTTCAAATCTCTCGGTTATCGTATCCGGTCCGAGAAAATACATATTGAAAGCCAGGGAAACAAGAAGTAAAAGCACAATACCCCTATTGCCCATTGTAAGTATGTATGTACGTTTTCCTATTTACGGTTTCTCTGCATATTCTTTATACTGATAAACGCAGTAATCAGCGTTTGAAGATGTGAATTCAATGTGATCCGGTCTGAAGGCCTCCAGAATAGCGGGGATATATGCCTGATATCAGATATAGTACTCAGGAACTATCGTCTTTCCTTGTATTCCCGGTATTCTCTGGCACTTACCTGCATTCCTTTGTGCTTTTTCTTTTCAAGTCTTTTAAGACCGATCTCTGATTTTTCAGACTGGAAAGCAAGTTCTGCATTCAATTTCCGGTAACTGTCCAGTCTTTCCTTTGCAATGTTCCCTTCCATGACTGCTTTTTGAACTGCACACCCCGGTTCCTGATTGTGGGTACAGTCCTTAAAACGGCAGTTCTCAGCTATTCCGGCAATATCGGAAAAGGCTTTCCCAAAACCTTCATAACTGTCACCTAGCTGTAGCTCCCGGATACCGGGATTATCAATAATTGCTCCGCCGTTTGGAAGCAGGAATAACTGCCTTACTGTGGTAGTATGTCTGCCTCTTTCATCATCTTCCCTGACATCTTTGGTCTTCTGGACAGCTTCATCAAAAAAAGCATTGATCAATGTAGACTTCCCAACTCCGGATGACCCAATGAGTGCCACAGTTTGACCTGGCGCAATATAAGCCTCAAGTTTGTCCAGCCCTTCTTTTGAAAGGGCACTGATGGCAACAACAGGAACGTCACCTGCGATATTCCTTATTCTGTCAACAGATTCAGCCGGTTTATCCGTAAGATCTGCCTTGTTCATTATAATTACAGGTTTTGCTCCCGAGGAATACACAACTGTCAGATAGCGTTCAAGCCTTCGCAGGTTTAGATCTTTTCCTGCTGATGTAACGATAAAGATAGTATCGATATTTGCAGCAATTACCTGTTCTTCACTGCTGTCTCCTGCATCACTTCTTGAAAGGCACGTTTTTTGGGGCAATATGTTGACTATTATATACGAATTCAGCCCGGCCTGGTCCAGCAAAACAACAAAATCTCCCACAGCTGGCTGCTTACCGGACTTCAGAAGCGCACCTGATATCCCGGCTTTTATGGTAGTGCCTGAGATGAGAATCTCCCACACCGTCTTATGTCTTGATACAACCCTGCCGGGTATGTATGAGCCATTATATACGGAAAAAGCGGACCCTAGTTCTTCATCCCATCCTGGGATTGCAATTTTGTCAGCATGACCGGGAATTTCAGGTAAAGTCTGCCAGTTCATGAGTAACCCTTATCCGTCCAGTTAGAAATATTTTGTGATAGACACATTAAAACCACAATTCAACGAATATCCGGGACCACAAAATGTTTAACAGATAAAATTTATGGCGTTCTATGGACGAATCAGTAATTTTTGAGATATTTGAGGAGTTGCCACGCCAAGGTCCCGGCAGCAACAAATGTACCGAAAAAGCCTTCGACTTGCTTCGACCTCTTCCTTCAGGTGCCAGAATACTGGACATAGGATGCGGTGTGGGCATGCAGACCCTTCATCTTGCGAGCATATGTGAAGACTGTCACATCACTGCAGCTGACGTTTACCAACCATATCTGGACAAGCTGTTGGAAAAAGCGGCAGAAGAGGGATTATCCGGCAGGATCTCTACAGTATGTGCTTCAATGAACGATTTACCTTTCAAGGATGAGGAGTTCGATGCAATCTGGTGCGAAGGAGCGATCTTTGTCATAGGTTTTGAAAAAGGTCTTGACTACTGGAAAAGCTTCCTCAGAGAAGGCGGTTTCATGGCACTGACAGAGGCTGCCTGGTTTACCGAAAACCCATCAGAAGAGGCGCTGCAATTCTGGCAGGAAGCCTATCCCGACATAAAGAGCATTCCTGAAACTGAAAAAGAAATCGTGGCAGCAGGTTATACCGTGATTGATACTTTCAGGTTACCTGCATCTGCTTGGTGGGATGATTATTATGACCACTTTGAGAGAAGGCTTGATTCGATAGAAGGAAAATTCAAAGGCAATGCCGATGCCGAATCTGTAATAGAGTTCTCCAGAAAAGAGATAGAGGTTTTCAGGGAACATTCTGATGAGTACGGGTATGTGTTCTTTATCATGCAAAAATAACGCAAAATAGAATGCACTCCTGCCCCGCGCTCAGTGGGTACTGCAAAGCGGAATTTATCTTTATTCCACCGACAGACTTAATTCCTTTGTTGCTGTTATAGGGGATATTGCTCTTTATTGTTTTGGTTCAACAAAGCAACTTGGAACATTGACTTTAAAAATGATATGCTGGCAGGTGAACGATCCTTGAGGTCATCGCCTGGACGCTGCACTTTAAGGATTAGCACTTAACCACTAAAGGAATTTATGAAATGGAATCTATAACATTCAGTCAACTTAATCTTTCACAAAGTATTTTAAATGCCATTAAGGATATCGGTTATGAAGAACCGACCCCTATCCAGGCGCAGGCAATCCCATTAATAATGGAAGGTAAGGATGTGGTCGGACAGGCACAGACAGGGACTGGGAAGACAGCAGCCTTTGGTATCCCTGCCCTTGAGCTGGTGGATCCGGAATTCAGTGATGTGCAAGTCCTCGTACTCTGCCCGACACGGGAACTGGCAAATCAGGTTTCAGATGAGCTGACCAAACTCTCTGCATATCAGAAACTTAGAATACTGCCTATATATGGCGGACAGAGTCTTGAAAGGCAGATCAAGGCCCTGCGCAGGGGAGTCCATATCGTCATAGGGACACCCGGAAGGGTTATGGATCACATCGAGCGCAGGACACTCAATCTTGAGAACGTGGCAATGGTAGTTCTCGATGAGGCAGATGAGATGCTTGACATGGGTTTCAGAGAGGATATCGAGCTGATCCTGACCAAGGTGCCTGCTGACAGGCAGACTATCATGTTCTCGGCAACCATGCCTTCACTGATAATGAAACTGACAAAAAAGTTCCAGAGGGACCCTCAGCTTGTCAAGACCATTCACAAGAAAGTTACAGTTCCCAACGTGGAACAGTCTTATTTCGAAGTGAAGTTCCATGCAAAACCAGAGGTACTCTGCAGGCTCATCGATATCTATGATGTTAAATCATCCCTGGTTTTCTGTAACACAAAAAGAGCGGTTGACGAACTGGTCGATACTCTCAAGACAAGAGGATACCTGGCAGATGGCCTTCATGGTGATATGAAGCAGCAGCAGAGAGAACGAGTCATGGCCAGTTTCAGGAAAGGGGACATCGAGACCCTGGTTGCTACTGATGTGGCTGCCCGTGGAATAGATGTGGAGAATATAGAAGTTGTTTTTAACTATGATCTGCCCCAGGATGAAGAATCATATGTCCACCGTATAGGAAGAACCGGAAGAGCAGGAAGGCAGGGAAGAGCTTTCACATTTGTTACCGGCAGGGAAATATACAAGCTGAAAAGCATCCAGAAGTATACCAATGTGAAAATACTCAGCCAAAAAGTGCCTACAAGAAGTGATGCCGAGGATATAAAGGCTAATATGCTGGCACAGAAGGTCAAAGATACGATCGATTCGGGTCATATTGGCAAATATATAAACTGGGTCGAGAGTATAACGGAAGGAGAGTATACATCTGTGGATGTTGCCGCAGCACTTGTGAAAATGAGGCTTGCCGAAGATAATAAGTAATCATTGGAATATGCCGGTTTCATACCGGCGTTAATTTGGTCATACGGTTCAAGTTATATATAGTGAACAACATAGTTTGTTTAAACTTGAGAGCTTACAGGCCTTAAATACGGCCATGTATGGCCACAATTTAACAGAGACCCGAAACCGATTTTATTTGAATAGGATTTCAAGTGTTTTGCACCTTTTGTGTAATGGCATTTCATTGAACATTCCTTTTTTAATAAAGAACGAGCAAAACACGCACTAAGCAAACAATAAAGAGGAATTAATCTGGCTAATTATAACAGTAGGAAAAGACAAAGTAATGTAAGCAGTGGAAGACCCGGGGATGCTCCTGAAGTTGTTCGTGTCAGGACACCGCGTAAAGACAGGAATGAAGTTCTGGCTACCGTTTCCAGTATGCTGGGAGCAAGCAGGGTGAGATTGCAGTGCATGGATGGTACGGTTCGCATGGGCAGGATCCCCGGTTCAAAGAAGAAGAGAATGTGGGTTCATGAGGGAGACATTGTAATAGTGACCCCATGGTCATTCCAGGATGAAAAGGCTGACGTCGTATGGAAATACACCAGGCCGCAGGTCAACTGGCTTGAGAATAAGGGATATCTTAAATAAAGAGATGAGCCTTCATTTCTTAATTTCTTTCGTGACTTTTGCTAGAACGTCATGCTGGATTTCTGATTTAAAAGCCTGCTCTTTTTTCATTTAGACTGATACTTTTTAGACATTCTTTCAAAATACTTCATTAAGACATTCATTTATATAGATGAGCACGGATTCCGGAAAGACTTGGTTTAGAAATCCCCCATGTGAAATCCGTGTCCCAAAGATAATCCAAATGAAATGTACCCTGTTGTTTTAGGAATATATCTTATAGTTGATGTTTTGATTTATATTGTTTATCTTTTTAAGGGAGTTTGTCTATTTGAATTATAGACTCAACTTGCTTCTAGAATTTTTCTAAGCTTTCCTTGGATTCTTTAATCTCTTCCTTAATAATCTCGAATTCAGATATTTCTCTCATGAGGTACTCCTTTGCAGCCCTCTCAGTCTCGCATTTTTCCTTCAATTGCTGATACACGGGACTACTTGCCACATCAATATCTGTAGATATGGTCACAAAATGGACATACTTAGCATATATTTCTTCAAGTGCTTTTGAATGACCTCATAGTAGTGAGATTTTGAACCTGAAAGTGTTTGAAAATGATGTCATTTTGTTCCTGAAAGTTGGAGATAGTATACAGCACAATGTATCAAATCATAAAACATCTATGGGAAACGTTATGGGGAAGTATAGTTAGCTGAGATTTGAATAACGAGACTGCATTTGTTTATAGTAATCGAGCCGTTGCAGGAAATCGATTTTTGTCTAAAAAATTTCAAGATCAAATCGAAAAATTTAAATACAATTTGTTCGTATTTTTTAATAATAATATTTAGTATTAAACAGATAATCAAGATCTGTTTAAACTAAAAGATGTGGGTAGTAACATGGCACAAAAAAATACTGACTTACTGAAAAAGTTAATTGCAATATTTATGGTCTTGATTCTGATTACGCCAAATGTATATTGTCTTGAAAATACTGAATCTAGCAATAGCGAAACTGCTGAAGAATCAAATACTGAAGCAAATATAAACTCCGAAGAGGATTCATCTTCAATAGATGAAGAGAAAGTAGACACAGAAACATCAGACCAAGATATGGAGAGTGTTGATGAAACTGATATTTCAGGAGATAGTGTTGAACCTTTATCCACATCTGAAGAAACACCTCTAATGATAGAGGGAAAAGCATATTTAGATCCTACTCTCGAAAATGAAAATGATTATTTTGATACTAGTCTTTTTACTGGTTCTTTTGTTTATATGTATTTAATTGAAACCGTAAAAGGAAGAGCTAATCTAGAGCCAACAGTTTCTCTTACATATTCCAGTAGTTTAGGTTCAAAAGGAACCTATGGATCATTGGGGGTGGGTTGGTCACTAAATGATAATTGCATCGTAAGGGATACAAATTACACTGTTGAAAATACTAATGATGACAAATTTATTCTCGTACTTGATGGTTCAAACCAGGAATTAATCTACGTAGAAGAAGAGGGTTCATATCATACCGAAACTGAAAGTTTCATGAATATCACCAAAACTACAACAAACTCTAATTCATTTGGAGAATGCTGGATTGTAAAAACTACTGATGGAACTATATATCGTTTTGGGTATAACAATGATTCAGAGCAAAGAAATTCTATCAGTTCAAGAGAATATGTTAGTAAATGGTGGTTGGATCTGATAGAAGATGTAAATGGCAATCAAATTAAATATAATTATGTAGAAAATCCAAGGGATGGAGAAATTGGTAGCGTTTATCTTGACAATATAACGTATAATGACGATCTCTCTGTTATTGATTTTGATTTTGAAAACAAACCGCATGTGTTTACTCTGTATGAATATGGTAACAAGATTATTGAGAAAAACTTGTTATCAAGCATCACAATCAAAAATAATGGATCTATCTTGTGGAAATACGAGTTAAACTACGAAGAAAGAGACGCAAGAGATTTCTTGACAAGTATTTCAAAAATCGGACTCAATGGCCAAGCGTTTCCTAGCGTTGAATTTGCTTACTATACTCCAGATGACTGGGCAAGCACTACTAACTGGATCATGCCAACTGAACTCTCATCTGGTACCGGTGATTCGGGAGTCAGAATGGTAGATGTGAATGGGGATGGACTGGTAGATGTGGTAAAAGCACTTTCAGGATCAACTTTTGAAACATGGATAAATACTGGAAGTGGCTGGACAAGTACTACCAACTGGATAATGCCAGTTGAACTCTCATCTGGTACCGGTGATTCGGGAGTCAGGATGGCAGATGTGAATGGGGATGGATTGGTAGATGTGGTAAAAGCACTTTCAGGATCAACTTTTGAAACATGGATTAATACTGGAAGTGGCTGGACAAGCACTACTAACTGGATCATGCCAGTTGAACTCGCATCCAGTTCTGGTGATTCGGGTGTCAGAATGGTAGATGTGAATGGAGACGGATTGGTAGATGTAGTAAAAGCACTTTCAGGATCAACTTTTGAGACATGGATTAATACTGGAAGTGGCTGGACAAGCACTACTAACTGGATCATGCCAGTTGAACTCGCATCCAGTTCTGGTGATTCGGGAGTCAGGATGGCAGATGTGAATGGGGATGGACTGGTGGATGTGGTAAAAGCACTTTCAGGATCTACCTATGAAACATGGATAAATACAGGAAGTAGTTGGGAAAGTACTACTAACTGGGTCATGCCAGCTGAACTCGCATCCACTTCAGGTGATACGGGAGTCAGAATGGAGGATGTGAATGGTGATGGACTGGTAGATGTGGTAAAAGCACTTTCAGGGTCAACTTTTGAAACATGGATAAATACAGGAAGTGGCTGGACAAGCACTACTAACTGGATCATGCCAGCTGAACTCTCATCTGGTACCAGTGATTCGGGAGTCAGAATGGAGGATGTGAATGGAGACGGACTGGTAGATGTGGTAAAAGCACTTTCAGGATCTACCTATGAAACATGGATAAACACGAATAAAGATGCAGATATTCAGTCGGTTAATTACAAGGCACCGTATCTAATGAAGGAAATTCATCATTCATCCGGTTCAAACACAACTGTTAGTTATGTGCCTTCAACAAAGTTCGACAATACGGGTAATGACAATATTGCAGATTTGCCTTTGAGCATTTGGGTTACAAGCCAACTAATAAGAGACAATGGAATTTCAGGTGCTGGAAATGTAGTTAAAACTACAAATTACTCCTACAAAAATGGGATGCAATATTTCAATTCACCAGAAGAGATAGAATTCAGAGGATTTGGTGAAGTTACTGTTGAAAATGACTATTCCATTACCAAACATCTTTTTCACCAGGACGAAGTCATGAAAGGAATCGAGAACTACACCGAAGTGTGGGATAAGAATGGAAATATCTACAGTGCATCAGAGAGGGAATATACCTTCAATCAAACATATCCTGATGTCAACCTCATTTTGTTGAGTTCGGAATCCATAAAACAGTTTGACGGGCTTGTGCAGAGTTCAAATTCTTCTATCGGATGGTCCTCTTTCACCGAATATGAAGAATATGACGATTACGGGAACCCACTTTCCATAACAGATTATGGAGATGTTGATATTGCCGGTGATGAAAGGCATCTCCATTTTGAATATGTCAATGAAGAGAATCCGTGGATTATCGGGAAGAAAACTCATGAATGGCTGGAAGATTCAAGCCAGATAAAGAAAAGTGAATCATGGTATTATTACGACGATTCAAGTGATAACAGTAACATTAGCAAGGGGGAATTGACGAAGATAGTATCATGGAACAATATAGGAAATAACCCAATTGTCCTATATAACTATGATAACTATGGAAATATCATTCAAATCACAGACCCAAGAGGTTTTTCAGAAAACATAGATTATGATGAAAATAGGATATATCCTATCTCCATTGAGAATCCTCTGGGGCAAAAAGAGTTCTATGAATATAACGATCTTGGCAGAATTACAAAGATTATAGATAGTAATGGAATATCTACTGAGTATGTTTATGATGATTTGCATAGGATAAAGAAGATAATAAAACCCTATGATAACCCAAGTTTACCATCTATCGAATACACTTATGACCAAGATGGTCTGGCTCCAGAGAACATACATACTCATTTTCTAGAGTACAATGGTACCAGCAAGGAATCTAATCCATACCCGATTTATACTATTTCTGACCTGCAGGCCATCAATAATGACCTGTCAGCTCACTATATCCTAATGAATGACATTGATGCAAGTGAAACAAGCACGTGGAACAGCGGAGCAGGTTTTGTTCCAATAGGTACCTCCGCAGAGATGTTTACCGGAAGTATAGATGGAAAAGGATACAAAGTCGATGGACTGACCATTAACAGAGAATGGACTAATGCTCAGGGATTCGTAGCCTATTTAGGTGATGGCGGAGAAATCAAAAATCTTGGGCTGACCAATATTTCTGTTCTTGGATATCAATATGTGGGATCTCTTGCTGTCTTCAACCACGGTACAATTTCCAATTGTTTCTCAACCGGAAGTGTAACAGGTAGACATAACAACGTGGGAGGACTTGTTGCAGGCATCCATTCCACTGGTAGTATTTCGGACAGCTACTCAATGTGTGCTGTTACATGTGCAGGTACTCAGGCAGGTGGTCTGTCAGGATTCAACAGTGGAAATATTGCAAGATCTTATGCAACAGGATTTGTCGATTGTAGTAGCACCAAGGGTGGTATCACTGGAACTAATTCGAATACTGTAACAGGCAGTTATTATGACTTCCAGACCACAGGTTGTTCGGATACAGGCAAAGGCACTCCCAAGACAACGACTGAAATGTGGACTCAATCAACCTTTGTAGGTTGGGACTTCATTGGTGTCTGGTCGATATCAACACAAGTAAACGATGGTTATCCTTACTTACAGTTCGCGAGCAGTGGCACACAGCCTGGGGATGGTACAGCATCGAACCCATATCATATTTATGATGTCTATGATTTGCAAGCCATGAATGGTAGTTTTCTTGAGTACTATATTCTGATGAATGACATTGATGCGACTGAAACAAGGATGTGGAACGACGGAGCAGGCTTTGATCCTATTCAGGCTTGCTGCTTTCTAAACGGCAACGGACATAATATTACAAATTTATACATATACCGTCCTTCCGAAAGGTTCGTCGGCTTATTCGAGTCCGGTGGAGACATATACAATCTTAATATGATAAATGTCAATGTTACTGGCAATTATCATGTAGGAGGACTTGCAGGAGAAGCTGGTGGTACATTCAGCAATATAATCATAACCGGAAATGTTACATGCATAACCGAGGCAGGTGGAGGTTTGAGTGGAGCTATGAGTGATGGAATTGTAAAAAATGTAAGTACAAATGTAAATGTAAATGGGGATAGTATGATCGGTGGTTTGTCGGGTTATGCATTATTTTCCACGATAGCAAACTCAAAGTCAATGGGAAATGTAAAAGGCACATACGATGTTGGAGGACTACTTGGGTCAAGTGGTCATAGTACAATACAAAACTGTTACTCTGTAGGTCACGTTGTGTGCGGCAGTTATTATACTAAAGGAGGACTAATAGGGACTATTGGTGATACAACAGTTACATCTTCTTATTATGATTCCCAAAAAGCGGGATGTTCAGATACAGGAAAGGGAACTCCTAAGACAACCTCCCAAATGCAAACACAGTCAACTTTCGTGGGTTGGGACTTCTACGATACATGGGTGATGAAAGACTATCCTGAACTGAGACGTCATGATTCCACCTTTGAGTCTATAGACTCATATGATGGTTTTGGCCAAACAATTCAGAAAACGTATGAGGGTGAAAATGGATGGATTACTCAAAATACAGAATATAACGAACTTGGCCTGGTATCAAGTATTGAGGTTCCCCATTATATATACCAATCAGCTCCATCCGTTACCTACGAATATGACCCAATCGGCCGACCCAAGGTTATCACAAACACAGATAACACCACCCTGAGCTACTACTACGAGCTTGAGAACATCACAATCACAAATCAGAACGGTATCAACAAAACTCTGAAAAGTGATATTTTCGGAAATATCATAAATGTCTATGAGTTTAACGAAGGTGAAACCTATATCACAGGTTACGTTTACGACGCTCTGGATAATCTTATAGAGATTATTCCAAACTCGTCTTCCATAGATGATAACCCGATGCAGTCAATTGGTAGTGGTACTGAAGCAAGTCCATTCCCGGTCTACACTGTTTCCGATCTGCAGGTTATCAATAACAATTTGTCAGCGCACTATATCCTGATGAATAATATTGATGCAAGTGCAACTTCCACGTGGAACAGCGGAGCAGGTTTTGTTCCGATTGGCACATCCACTGAGATGTTTACCGGAAGCATCGACGGAAACGGATATGAAATAGATGGACTGACCATCAACAGAGAATGGACTAATGCTCAGGGATTCGTAGCCTATTTAGGTGATGGTGGAGAGATTCGGAATCTGGGATTGACTGATGTATCTGTTCTTGGATATCAGTATGTAGGTTCTCTTGCTGTGTTCAACCACGGTACAATTTCTGATTGTTTCTCAACCGGAAGTGTAACAGGTAGACATAACAACGTGGGAGGACTTGTTGCAGGCATCCATTCCACTGGTAGTATTTCGGACAGCTACTCAATGTGTGCTGTTACATGTGCAGGCACCCCGGCAGGTGGTCTGTCAGGATTCAACAACGGTAATATTGCAAGATCTTATGCAACAGGATTTGTTGCTTGTAGTAACACCAAAGGTGGTATCACTGGAATTAATTCGAATACTGTAACAGGCAGTTATTATGACTCACAGACCACTGGTTGTTCGGATACAGGCAAAGGTACACCCAAGACAACCGCTGAGATGCAGACACAGTCAACCTTTGTAGGTTGGGATTTCACTAATACCTGGACTATGCAGGGCTATCCTAAACTGAAACTTGCATCTTCAACATCACTTACTCCACATGTGTATTTCACTTATGATTCCCTTGGAAGAAAAGTGGCAATGAGTGATCCAGATATGGGTGACTGGACGTATGAGTATGATCTCAACGATAACCTGATAAACCAGACTGATGCCAGGGGAGTTTCAATACATCTTACATACGATAGCCTTGATAGGGCCACTGCAATCGATTATCTTAACGATGCTGACGTCAGTTTCACATATGACCTTGATTTAAATGGCACACTTTCGCAGGTGACGAAAGGTGATATAGTGTCAAGTTATGACTATGATCAGCGTTATAGGATTGTGGATGAGACTATAACACTTGACAGTGCACCCTATACCACGTCCTATGAGTATGACAGCATGGACAGGGTTACGAGAATAACTTATCCTGATGCTTCAAGTGTTGATCTTACCTACAACGAACAAACTCTTCTGGAAAGTGTTGAAGGGGTTATTGATAACCTTGACTACAACGCAAGGAACCAGATAACCACCAAGGAGCTTTCCAACGGCGTGGTCACGACCTATACCTATGACACAGATAAGTTGCTGCTGGACAGGATATACACAGAGAGTCTCCAAGACCTGAATTACGAGTTCGATAATGTAGGCAATATCCTTCAGATACAGGACAATGTCATGAATTCCGTTAAAATCTACGGGTATGACGACCTGGACAGGTTAACCCGCGCGGACATGTCGGTCAACAGCGTGCCGACTTACCAGAGGGATTTCACCTATGACCAGTATGGCTGTATCCAGCAGGTGGATGAGAACAATGTCATGATATCCTCTTACGGATACTCGCTGGTGCCTTTCCATGCTCCTTCAAGCTATAATGGAAACAATCTTGACTATGACTCAAATGGAAACCTCATTGAGGACGAAGATTTTATCTACGTGTACAATGATGCAAACCAGTTGAGCGAGGTGCGTTACTCAGGTAACAATTCTCTTGTGGAGAAGTACTGGTACAATGCGGGTGAGCAGAGAGTCAAAAAGCAGAATGCTGATGGCGAATTCACTTACTACGTCAACAAATTCTATGAAGTGGAAAACGGTACACCCACCAACTACTTCTTCCGTGATGACGAACGCATAGCCAAGCAGACAGCCGGAGGCATGGAGTGGTATCTGTCGGATCATCTCGGCAGTACTACAGTGCTTATCAATGAGAGCGGGCTTGAGATTGAGCGTACCGAGTACTATCCGTACGGTCAGGTACAGTCCGGCGGTCTGGAGAAGTACGGTTTCACAGGCCAGGAAAACGATGCTGATACCGGGTTGATGTACTATGGTGCGCGGTACTATTCGCCTGAGTACAGGATATTCGTGCAGCCCGATTCAATGATACCTGATCCGTACAATCCTCAGTACCTTAATAGATATGCTTATGTGCTGAACAATCCGGTGATGTATACCGATCCAAGCGGGCATGTTGCTGTGGTTCCTGCGTTAGTTGGTGCAGGTTTGGCTGTTGTGACTATATGGTCTTATTATGACTTTGTACAGGCTACAATAGCTTGGAATAAGCGCGAGCTGAGTACCAATAAATTGATGGCTAACGCAGTTCTTACTCTGCCAATTACTGGAGGGGGAGCAATTAAACTATCTATGAAACTTGGTAAATCCAAGAAAGTTATCCAAACTGCAAATAAAGGATTTAAAAGTGGTGGAATAAAAGGAGGTCTCAGTCCATTTGTAGAAGGCATATCTGTCAAGGCTGACGATATTGCCCTTTATATTGCTACAGACGGGGTGCTTGGAGCAGGGTCATATGCAGTTAATCATATAGATTCGGGCGTAGATGCTACGATTGTAGAAAATACTGTTGAAGGAACAAGACTTGGGGATGTACTAAAGCAGGGAAGTAGCACTAAATCTGAAGTTTCATTGACTGTAACTAGTACTACATCCAAAGTTTCGAGTACTGTAACTAGTACTGCATCTAAAGTTTCCAACTATGTGAGTAGTACTACATCTAAAGTTTCGAGTACTGTGAGTAATACTACATCTAAAGTTTCGAATTATGTGAGTAGTGTCAAAACAACAATATCAAATAAAATAAAAAGCTTATTTAGGAGGTAATGTATTACAAGCTTATAACTACTAACAAACAGCATGGTGTATACACTTAGGAAGTATCTTATGAGTGAACCAGTTTTAGAACTTAGGACTAAAATCTCAAAAGAAAAACTAGTGTACACTATTTGTGATTTTTACTGGACAATGGGTCATAAGACAATAAAACTTGGTAGAGGATTCGATGATGATATCAATTATGAAAATTATGATCCGGTAAGAAGGATTGGAAATACAAGTGATATTTCAGAAATAAGTGTACAAACATACAAGAAAAAGCAAAATAAGCATGTATTTTTCGACTCTATAAATATAAATTTTACAGAAGAGAGGTTTGAAAGGAAAATAATATGGGATGTAGATCTTGGATTTAGAGAATGGCATCTGGTCTATCTTTTTATAGCTTTTTTTGCTACAACATATTTTGCATGGATTATATGTCCCTCTGATTCTCCATGGCACCGATATTGTTTTATTTTTTCTTTTCCCATATTTTTAATCGCATTGGTTTGGCCACTGTACTATTATTTATTTAAATACAAAGCCAATAAACTCGATTCACATCCGGATACGCAGAAATACAGAAGGGATTTTGAAGAATTTATTCGTAGGAAGGAGAAGGAATTGCGCCCTGAAAGTTATTTAATGGATAATGAGAGATAATCTAGGCATAACCACGCTTCACCTACAACGTACAATGCGGACGACAAGAGAGTCAAGAAACAGAATGCCGTTGGCGAATTCACTTACTACGTCAACAAATTCTATGAAGTGGAAAACGGTAATGCCACCAGCTGCTTCTTCCATGATGACGAACGCATAGCCAAGCAGACAGCCAGAGACATGAAGTGGTATCTCTCAGGCCATCTCGGCAGTACCACCCATTTCATCACAAGAGTTGTCTTTTTTTTGCAGAGTTCCTAAACCCAAAAATCTGTGAGAATATAGCACGCTCTGTCATTAATTTGCCATCTTTAATGTCTTGGTTAGCTTGTTCTATCATCTGACTGGGAGTCAATCCCATATAATTGTAGTAATGCTTCAAAACAGACAGATATCCTTCCCAAGTATTGGGCGCCGGATTGACTGAACGAATAGTTTTTTATGATGGGATCTTTTTTAAGTTCTGATAGCTTCACTTTCATTCCCTACCTACCGATTTTAAAAAACCTACAATGAGGTTAAGGTTTTTTTAAAAAGTGATCATTAACTTAAAAAAAGAGATTTTGAAGGAACACGTTCCTTCATATTAGATCATTTGGTGCAGTTATTCTGCAACTTGGCCAAAAGCGAACTTGCGCATCACTTTTGTAACTGTGATAGTGACTTCGTCGCCAACCTTGGTGCCTGGGACAAAGATAACAAAGCCGCTTACTCTTGCGATTCCGTCGCCTTCTCTTGCAATGTCTTCAATTGTTACTTCGTAATTCTCGCCGGCTGTTACCGGTGCTGTGGTTTCTTCGGTTCTGTTGAACATATAATTTCACTTCCATTTTGGGTATAAGCTTAAAAAGACATAACTACACTTGAAAACATAACGGAAAAGACGTACTATTTAACCAAATACCTTCTAATGCCATACGTTTAACAAAACAGTTAATCTTAAAGCACACCTACTACGTAATAGTGATATATAAGCCTTGTGCCATTCATCCACTATTATTTATAATTCAGGGCGGCTATTATTCATCAAGACCTTTCCTGCCAAAAATATAATTTGCAACCCTGAGAGCATCAATGTCACCGGTCTCCTTTCCTTCATCATCACTCAACTTGACCACGGGGATGCCATTAACCGTGTGCAGTTTAATGACCATATTAAGGGGTGGACTTGTCCGGAAGAAATCCGGATTATTCGTGAGGCTTGTACCTATACCAAAAGTGCAGTTTATCTTTCCCCTACAATGATCTTTTATTTTCAAAGCATCCTTTGCATGCAGGGAATCACTGAACACAATAGTCTTTTTTAGTGGGTCGATACCCATTGTCCTGTAATGTTCTATAACCTTGTCGGCAAATGTGATCGGATCCCCACTGTCATGTCTCACGCCATCATACAGTTTTGATAGTTTCATGTTGAAATTCGCAAAGAAAGCATCCGAGCCAAAGGTATCTGATAATGCGATTCCCAGCTCACCTTTGTAAATCCCGGCCCAGTTCTCAAGAGCAAAAAGGTTTGCATTCCTTAGGCCTACAAGAGCGGAATTTCCCATGATCCATTCGTGGCCGACAGTACCCACTGGATGGATGCCATATTTCATTGCAAAGAAGACGTTGCTTGTGCCAGAGAATGTTTTCAATCCAGTCAGAGTCTTTATTACCCGGTCATGGAGTTCAAAGCTTCTGCGCCGCCTGGTCCCAAACTCCGAAAATGTGCAGTTGTTAGCCTCAAGTTCCCTGCCTATATCCATTACATAAGAACTGTATCTGTCTGCGACAGAATCTCCCTGCTGAGTATATCCATAATCCTTCCACTGCGTTTCTACAACACTAAAATAGAGCTCCGATATGACAGCCATAAGCACGATTTCCCAGAGAATGGATTTATGCCATGAACCACTTATCCTCAGATCAAGGTCTTTGTCCCGGGTGAGGCACACGCTGATGTCAGAAGGATCAAAGCGGTAGTTCTTCAGGTATTCCAGATACATGGACTTAAAATAAGGACATTCTGCCTTCAGCCACTGGTATTCATTATCGGTAAGGGCCAGTGAAGGGATATCCTCATCTATCACCCTTCTTAGCTCCCGGACAAAGCCTTCTGTAAAACGCTGAGTTCCCCTGTTGATGAACCTGTACTCAGCAACAGCATCCGGAAAAAGTTCCAGGACCGCCATTTGCATTGTAAATTTGTAAAGGTCATTATCAAGAATAGAGTAAATCATCAGATCTTTCCCGTATTTTATGGATGCCTGCATCAATACTACGTTCCGTATTACTTCCTTTGTATATACCTATTTGTGTGGAATATCGGGCTACTTCTAAAGTATCCGTCATGAAAGCAATCCGATACACATTAATATAGATAAGTGTCATTAAACTGTACAAAATGACTCACGGGTGCATATATGAAAAGTAACGAAGCTAAAGCAGATATACAAAATCATTATTATGAAGAACTTGCGGGGATAAAAGCGGATATATCATCTCTGAGTCAGGTTGTTGCCCGGGTGATCGAACAGGCTAATAACCAACAGCTGAACATGATGTTTTCGGAGCTGAAGAACGATATTTCAAAGCCGCTCATAAGCTACATGATCCAGGATAGCAAAAGTGCCCTCAGCAGTAAGATGAGCGCGGACTGTGACAGGAAAGAAATATGCAGGACAGCTTTTGAGAACCTGCTTCAGGAAACCGCGTTACTGCTTATGGATAAAGAGGTGGGTGAGGAGGTACTTGAACAATACGAGAAGCGGTTTGATGAGCTCAGGGAATTCGCTACTACCGAGAGTTGTGGTGCATGCACATCCCATGCTTCAGAAGTGTTCACAAAACAGCTGGACCTTATCCGGTCATTGAATGTCTCCGGCAAAAAAAAGAGTGTCATGGTGAGCCCTAGTATAAGCGAGCTCCCTGATGATTTGGTCAGTTGCATATGCGAACCTCTCGCGAACAAGCAGCGTCTTTTGATGCTCCGGGCACTTAGTACAGGGTCAAAGAGCTTCTCTGAACTTTCCAGGACAACAGGGCTTCGGGGAGGTAACCTGCTCTTCCATCTCCAGAAACTTACCGATAGCAGAATCATCGGTCAGATGAATGAACGTGGTGACTACTTCCTCACTCAAAAGGGTTACACAATCCTTCAGACACTTGCCGAGCTATACAAAAACCTCCGGGAATGAAGAAAAGTAGAAATTCAAATGTCTTATTTCAGGTAAATTATGTTTCCGGGAGGGCACTCATTTCCTGCCACATATATTCCCAGAAGCTCTTCTGCTGCCTCCGTCCCCAGTTGTTCTTCCACCAGTTCTAGAAATACCCGGATATACTGAGGAGGAACACAACCAAGACTCTCCTCGCCGCTTTTGATAAGGGTTACCAGATAACCAAGCTCCCCTTCATCAAGAAGCGAGATGCGCCACTTAAAATCCTCTTCGTTCTTGGAATAATGATTAGAAATAGGCGGTAATATCGACCTATAAGGTGCCCTTGAGCCTGAACACATAAGATCCGCACATTCCGGCGCAAGCTTTTTCAGCAATTTGATGTCCCTCGTGGATAGTTCACGTACCAATATGATCACCTGAAACTCATCTGAAGATCAGATACTAATTGTTTTAAGGCCACAAGTAGTTAACCGGCCATTGACAGACAGATTGCCATTCCATCATACAAAAGGCTTGATGGACATCTGCTGTAAAAAGAGGTTACTCTCAAGGAGCTTTGAACATATGGCCATCTCTCTGATGTCAGCCATTGCCTTGTCAAGTTTTTGATTAAGCTCCATGACTTCTTCTTCGAGGGTCCTGATATACTCGGACTGCTGGTCAGTGCGTGCATCGAGCTTACGGATGTCCAGGTGTTGACGGTGCATGGTCACATGCTTGCCAATCTCTTCCTCAGTCCTCTGTCTGAGCTGGACCAATTCGCATTTGCGGGACTCCACCTCCTGTTCACGGACATTGAGTACTTCTGATAGGTAATCCACATAATTGCGCTTGCGTTCTACCTTCTCACTATCCACATCGATACCAATGTCCATGGATGCAAGTTCTGCCTTTCTGGCGACAATCTTCTGTTCCCTGCGGTCAAGCCTTTTCTGCGTTTTTTCAAGCTGGTCCTGCCTTTTATGGATAGCAAGCTCTTTCTCGAACTGTGACCTCAGTATTCTGTAATGTTCACTTTTACGTTTCTCAAGAGAATCAAGATCAAGATCATATCTATCAACACGGGATTTGAGGTCCTTTTCTTTTCTGGAGAATTCTTCTCTCCTCTTTTCGAATTCCTTTTTTGAAAGCCGGAGTTCCTCATTCTTGATCAGAAGTTCCTCGTACTCCATTGAGATAAGCTTCTTAGCTTCCCTTATCTTCCCATATTCTTCAACGATAAGAGATTCATCGGATTTGATCTCCTGTTTCATCATGGCGATCTCAGCCCGCTTCTTCTCGATCTCATCGAGTTGACGGAAATAGGTGTTTTTGGTATCCTCCAAAGCCTGGAGCTGGTTCATGTAGTACAGTTCTTCACTCATTTTGACACCTTTTTTGACACCTGCGCCTTAAAGACCCTATCTGTGATGAATCCTGAATTAGCATATGGATTATAGAGGTTTTAACATTGATTATTGTATGCAATACAGAATTGTTATGTCGAAATATAAAAATCCCATGTTCATGATTTGATGCAAAGTTGATGGTTTAGGGACTTAAAAACACAAAGTGCGTACATCTTATATGCATAAGAATAACAGAAATCGAAAAATATATATAATTATTAATATAATTAATTGTGATTTACAATTATGTAGTTATAATAGAGAGGTAAAAATGGTAAAATGGTATAACAGCCTAGAAACAAAGTTAACTGTAAGCTTTTTGGTACTGATTTTACTAGTATCAATGAGCACCTTCGCATTTACAGTTCACGAAGCAAAAACAGCCATAACGGACCAGATGAAAGAAGAACTGATCCTCACTGCGAAAATAATGTCAAGCCAGATCGACGGGGATCTTCTGAGCCAGATCAATGTAAAAGAAGATACTGAGAACGAAGCGTTTATGCAGGTATATCAGAAACTTGACGAATTAAGAGGAGATAATACTGACATAATTACATATGTATATATAATGAGATTGGATGGGGAAGGGAATGCCAGATTCATTGTGGATGTTGATTACCTTGAAGATGGAATCATAGATGTTTATGCTGACCAGCTTTATGAGGATGCCCCGATTGAAGATATAAACATGGGTATGTTAGAGCCCTCTGTTTCAGAAGAACCTTACACAGATGAATGGGGCACATTCATGACTGGCTATTCTCCCATATATGATTCCAATGGCAATATTGTAGGTGTCCTTGGGGTTGATTTCGATATTGCTACTGTTAAAGAGAAGCAGGATTTCCTGAGTTCCCTGGTATATTACATACTGATTGGATCAATACTTGCTGCCAGCTCGGTAATTATGTATTTCTCAAGGACGATCATTAAGGACCTGAATAGTATCACGAAGGTTGCAAGAAGTATCTCAAACGGAGAATTGAATGTAGACCTCCCAACAATAAAATCCAAGTCCGAGATCTATGAATTGAACGAAGGGATGAAGAGTGTGCTTGCTGTGGTTGAATTCCTTACAGATGAAGTTAATGAAAACTCGAAGGAAGGTGACCAGTAAATGGGTCAGAAATTACAGTCATATTTTGAGATTGCAAAAACAAAAGGCGGTCTTGGTGCTCAGATAAAGCTTGCTGCAATAACAAAGATGAGCGCAGCAAAAGCATCATCTCAGGAAGACTCACCAGAGAACATAGCATTATTTGAAAAAGCAATTTCCATGCTTTAACTTTTTTGGCGATGTAAAAACTCACAGAGGTGCACAAGTATCAATAACGACGACCACAGAGAATACAGATCCTACAGAGAAATGTTTCTCTGGTTTCCCGAGATTTAATTCTCTGCGTTCTATGTGAACTTGTGCAGCTCAAATTAAAACACAAATTTTCTACCGGCTCTTTTTATATTTACCGGAGGCAATTTTTTAAGATTCATCTGGAATTTATGCACTGTAATAATTTGATTTCTTTGAAAAATTGTATTTGGATGATTGCCTGTTGATGGCCTGCTAATACTCAGATTTCTCCAGATTTCTCACTCTTCCAGACTTCCTTCGATCTTGGAACCATCATAAGTGCAGCGAGTATTTATCACTCCCTGAAGGATTGGTTTATAGGCAGCATCCTCATCAGCTGCAACTACAGCAGGACTATCGTAATTGACATCATTTCTTTCTGCCCACGTATTTAATGATTTCATATTTTCTCCCATCCTCTTTTTTACATTTAACCCAAATTTACTAATCATTAAGGAGAAATAAGACACCTCAAACCAGTAGGATTCAGGTATCTCCCTCCTTGTGAATCCGAGATGCTTCCAGCACCTCTTAATAATCCACTCCTGTATTCACGAGCACCCCGCGCTCGCAAGACTTAGTAAGCGATTTTCACATATAACCCAAACTGTTCTTAATATTACGAACAATATTATTTTTAGGTTGCAGAGGATATTTTAATAACACCATAATTTCAATCGTGGGCTTAAAATAAAAAAAGTTGTGGCTTTAAAGAGAGGTAGTTTACTTTAAATATTTCCTAGATGCATAATTATGGACACGGGATGGTTTGCTTTAGGGATAGTGCCAATTATGAAGAAACCTTTACTTGATGTGATATTTGCATCCGATAAACGGAAAAATTCACTGCTTTTATTAAAGGACGAACCAATAAAGATGGTCACTATTCTCAATTCATTAAAAACAACAAGGCAGGCATTACTTCCACAAATGAGGATTCTGGAAGAGCATCAACTTGTACACCACTTCGATGATACATATGAACTGACAACTATCGGAGAACTGATAGTTGATAAGATGGTCCCTTTTTTAGATACTGTTGAAACTCTGGATACTGATATTGATTACTGGGGAACTCATAGCCTTGATTTCATCCCATCTTATCTCTTGAAAAGAATAGGTGAGCTAGACTCATGTATTCGAATCGAGACTTCTTTGCATGAGATATTTGAGGAAGACAAACAGTTTACTGAAGAATCTAAAAAGTCAAAATCCGTATTCACTATAAGCTCCTACGTATTCCCGAATTTTGAAAAGACACTTTCCGAGCTAATAGCAAATAACGTATCCACATATATAATTATTTCAAAAGAGCTCTATGAAAAACTCATCCACGAAAATCCAGAGAATACTCAGGCATTGGCAAAAAGTCCTAACATTAGTCTGTACATGTATCCGGGTAGTTTTGGCTTCTTATCTATTTCGATCAATAATTACAGCATGTTGTTGAAATTGTTGACAGAAAAAGGCGAGTATGATAATAAGAGAATAGCTTGTTCAGGTGATGTTACACTCAAGTGGGGAAAAGAGCTCTTTGAATATTATTTAAAAGATTCGGAATTAATAACAGAGATCTGACTAATCTGCAGTATGAACACTTTCTATGACAAAATATATTTTAACTCTCTATCTGAAAGAAATAGAATGAGGCATCTGGGTACCACCTCATTTTAAGATATCTATTTCTTAAAGATACCGAGATGTTTCTAGTATCGCCCAATTAATTCATTTCCATATTTACAAGTACTTCAATGCCCGAAAATATACTAGATCTCGTTTTCATTCAGTCTAAACTCGCTTTTAAGCTCGGTTCATTACTTCAAGCCAGATCATCTTTTGTTCGTAAAGAGTATTTAAATGAAAGGGGAATTCCACCCGGATACAAAAAAATAGGTGATGATACCAATGCGATATCAGCTGTATAACGAAAATGACAAATCCTTATCCCAATATGGAATTCTACGAACCTTTTTAAATATATCGTTACTTGATTCAATCCTTAAGCACTTCAAGGAGTGTATCAGCTTCCTGTTTTGATACGAAGACCCCTTCCTTATTATCACTAACATGTACTCCATTATCATTGAAACTCATGTTGATGAATCCAAATGTCGACATCGTACCAAGTGTATCGTCAGAACCTATTCCTTCGAGTTCCATCTTGAGGATAGAAATGTAGTTGTTTGGAACAAATATTGCGTCACCGCTAGTGTCTATAAGAACTATGCCGTTTTTATCAACTGAAAAACTGTTCATTCTAATTCTCCGTTTTTTAATATGCCTGATACATTGAGTACAGACTATTTCCTATATATTCCTCCTCGAATAAAAACCCAATGTTATAATATAGTTCGACAGTTATCGAATTATCAGTTACTGACCGTTTTCAAAACAATATATAACCCTGCAATATACCTGCAATTGACTAGGCGCAGAATCGGATAGATTACACCCCAGTCCAAAATGTATTCCTTCCACTGTGTATAAAAGTATTTTTGAAACTACCCGGAGTTATAAGTCATTGATTTTTAAGGGATAATCGAATGTTCTCTTTTTGAGTGCCTTGACTGCCAAAAGGTTCTTAAAGAAATATGAGTATAGCGTGCAAGTAATTCTATTCATAAGCAGTAACCAATTAACTGAGTTGATCAATTTGGCAATCGAGAAAGGCGATTTCATAAAACTTAAGTATACAGGAAAGTTCAGCGACGGCATGGTTTTTGACACAACCGATGAGCAGCTTGCAAAGGATAACGGTATCTTCAACCCTCGCGGTGTTTACGGCGGGGACATTATCGTTGTCGGCTCAGGCCAGACCATCAGGGGACTTGACGAGGACTTCGTCGGCAAGGAATCCGGATACACCGGTACACTGACTGTGCCACCAGAGAAGGCTTTTGGCAAGCACAACCCGGCTCTTGTGGAAACCCTGTCTGTGACCAAGCTGCAGGATCAGTTCAAGGACAAGAACCCATACCCAGGCATGCCCGTTGAAGTCAACGGTAAACGTGGTGTCATTGCGCAGATCATTGGCCGCAGGGTCCGTGTAGACTTCAATCACGCTCTTGCAGGCAAGGAAGTCGAGTACGACTACACCATCGAAGAGAAGATCGAGGACCCTCTTACAAAAGTAAAAGGCCTTATCGCCCTCTACACCGGCTTTACTGATATCGAGGCTGAGATTACCGATGACCTTATTCGTATCGTCACCCCTATCGAGCTCAGCTTCAACCAGAGATGGCTCGTAACCAAGGTCAACATAGCCAACGAACTTATCGACAGGCTCGGCATACCCAATCTCGAGTATGTAGAGAAGCACCCCTATGTGCCACCAGAAATGGAAGCAGAGGACATAGTAGAAGTGCCTGCCGAGGAAAGCTCAGAAGCAGAACCTACCGAGAGCGAGGAATAACCCTCCCTCTCCCTTCATTCTTTACCCAATAACCAACCCACAACGTTTTGTATCAAAAGCCTTATATCTGAATCTGTTATTTAGGAACCATTCAACATGCTGAGGTAGCCAAGTGGTCCACGGCGCCGGTCTTGAAAACCGGTAGTGCTCACGCGCTGCGGGAGTTCGAACCTCCTCCTCAGCGTTTTTACTACTATTTTGTGAAATTGGATTTTGCTAATTCTATGGATTGAAATCCTGACTACTCTTAATTACAGCGTTTGCCATTCATAAAATAGGAACCGCTTTGTATGAAACTGTTTCTGATAGTGTCGAGATTGATTGATTTCTAGAGAGTCTTAATTATGGTACGAATTGAGAAAGGTGCCATGAAAAGTAAAATTTTAAGTGAAATATTATTTCATGTATTCCTTATGAGAGATGATTTCAGAAGGATGAAAGTTTTAGGAAGATCGAAAGCTTACTTTCCGGCTGTATGCATCCTTTTCTCACTTACTGGCCCTTAAGCAGTTCCACTAGTCGATCAGGTTTGAATACATACACGACTAAAAAATATTAGTCTTATTCAGCGACATGCATGAAAGAGCAGGAGCTACAAGTTTTGCAAAAAACGTAATAAAAAACATAATATAGAAAAGATAAATCGATTAAGTAAGCTCCTACATCAATGTTTCCTTCACCCCTTTATATTATGGTTACAAATTTTGCTATATAGAAGGGATTAATATGCAGAAGATAGTTCCACATTTCTGGTTTGACAAAGAGGCCCGTGAGGCAGCGGAGTTCTATACTTCTCTTTTCAAGGATTCGAAAATTAAGAACATAACAACGCTTTATGATACTCCGTCGGGAACATCAGAAACAGTTGCCATTGAGCTCTCAGGCCAGGAGTTCATGCTGCTGTCAGCAGGTCCTCTTTTCAAATTCACTCCGGCTATATCATTCCTTATTGCCTGTAGCACAAAGGAAGAGGTGGATGCACTATGGAGGAAACTATCCGAAGGTGGCACGGCGCTTATGCCTTTAGATGCATATCCGTTCAGCGAAAGATACGGATGGGTGGAAGACAGATATGGTCTTTCGTGGCAGGTAATGTTCACAGGCGACAATGGGATGACACAGAAGATCACCCCGACGCTTATGTTCGTCGGTGACCAGTACGGGAAAGCAGAAGAGGCGATCAATTTTTACGCATCGGTGTTCCATAATGCAAAAATTGACCATATCCTTCGCTACGGAGCAGGTGAGGAACCCGATAAGGAAGGAACTATAAAGCACGCTGCTTTCATGCTTGAAGGATATGAATTTGCGGCTATGGACAGCGCTCGTGAGCATAATTTCACTTTCAACGAAGCTATTTCATTCATGGTATACTGCGATACCCAGGAAGAAATTGACTACTACTGGGAGAAGCTGTCGGCAGTTCCCGAAGCAGAGCAGTGTGGCTGGCTCAAGGACCGCTTCAGTGTCTCATGGCAGATCGTTCCCACTGTTATGGACGAGATGATGCAGACAAAGGATGAAAAGAAACTGGCACGTGTAACTGAAGCATTTCTTAAAATGAAAAAGTTTGATATAGCGGGACTGGAAAAAGCATATGAAGGGCGATGAAGCGGGCTCTGAGATAGTGACAGAGCTCTTGGAGTTTGTTTATGGCAAAAGATAACTCGATTTCGGGATATTTGAGGATGTTTATGTGGACTAACCATCATATTTAGTAGCGTCGTTCTTGTTCTTTATAGATTCACGAATTGTCATTTCCTTTTTGGAGTCGGAAGCCCTTTCCTTCAAGGATTGATACTTGAGAATTGCCTCATCGATAAGGACTACCCGAACCTCCTTCACATTCCAATGCCTCTGGACACCGCTTTGTTTAAGTTCCGATTGTTATTATGTATCCAGGTAATGCCTTTGATGCTTACTGCAATCTTGTTGCTTTCTTCAAGGTACTCCAGAATAGTCTTAAGAGTAGTATGATTAACCTGCCTGGGTAAATGACGCTTTAACCCAGCTACAGACATAACGCTTTCATCCATCTCTTGAAGGGTGTTTTCTACCATCTTTATTGTGTTCAACGTAGGTGAACGTTCTGGTCTTTTTATTGATTCTGCTTTCTTCATATCACTACCCTCCCATAGATATCAAAAAGTATTCTATTGATACCATTTGATAACTAAAAGTAACATATTCGTTATTGCATATCTTTGTTTGTATCTGCCACATCTTTTTAAAAAATGAACAAATTGGGCAAAACAATTATAATATAATAAAAGATATATACAACTGTATTTCATAATATTGGTGATTTATATGAGTGATAAAAAAACACACGGAGTACCGGCATTATTGTCTTTTTTCATCCCAGGGCTGGGCCAGCTCATAAAGGGTCATATCTTCAAAGCGATTGGTATATGGGTGGCACTGTTCATTAGCGGAATGCTTGTTACATTTGTGATAGGTTTGATTACGACTCCACTCCTCTGGTTGTGGCAGATATTTGATGCGTATAATAATTGATATCTTTTTATTTTTCATTAGTTCCCATTTTAATTTTTTCCTTAAGTAACCTACCCCAAAGACTATTATTACCGCAAGTCCCAAGAGCTCGGCCATAAAAAGGGAAAGCATGTGAGGATTCTCCATGTCCCCAAGATGTCCGTAGATTCCCAGCAGAAACCGTCAGAAATATCTTACAACTGCCAGTGAGCAGTTCTGCAAGATCTGCAAAGTAATGGTCCGTGAATTGGAGTAATGACTTAGTAAATATTATAAAATGAGTGCCAAGTTCCCAATGAACATTTAAGATAAGATATTCACTTAACGCGGTAGTATTGATATATTTTCTCAAACAGAATAGAAGATAGTTCGCCTGCATAAGCACAAAATACATTTATAGATGCTTCATTGCCCTAGGTCGCGCTAAATAGGTACTCCGTGCAAAGTATTACAGAATAAATTGTTTTAACATAAACTCTAATTCATGATACGACTTTGCTATTCTATTTTTCAGTGCTCCTACAATTAAAGGATTGTCTGAATCTCCCATAATTGATCTGGAATCTGTTTTGTATCCAATGCATTCTTTACCATAAGCGTAAGCAAGACCGATTTCAACACATGCCCCTTCATCCGGAACACGACCATCTAATAGAAACAAAACAATATCACTATTTTTGATATGATGTATATCCATTTCGAATATAATTTTTGTCGCTTCTTCTTTACTATAACCTTCTGAAAGTAAACTGGAAAGTAAATGTCCGTCCCTTTGTGGTAAAAAAGTACTAAATCCCATTTTTCTCAGGTTATCATCTATTTTTTCATTGAACTCGTGTTCAGCAATTGAAAACAAAGGACCTGCGACATATATTTTGGTGTTCATTTAGTTTCCCCATATCACAATTTTATACGCTTTAAAACAATAATATCATTAAACGTAAACTGAAAATATCTATCGGCCATTCCAGCCAAAAGATCCCTTACAATTTCTGCCTCACCTTATTTGGAGGGATTTTTGTGCATTCAATTACTTAGATCAACGTGATTTCAATTATTATAATTACAATGTTTATTTTTAATATATTTCTGTCCCTCACAAACAAAGCAACATGGAGTTATAGGTGTTTAGATGAGAATAATTAATATTGCTGCGACATCGTTTGCTAAGTCATGGCAAAGAGGAACTCCTGATGGAATAGAAAAATTGAGGGGATGGCATAATTCAGGAACGCCCAGAAGCGCGTAGGGCGCCCGAATCACACCTGTGCACAGTTAATCATTGTTTTGCAAATATATATTGATATTGTAAGTATGGTGAAAGTATTGTAGATTGTATCATGAAAGTTCACAAGAAAAAAGAAAGGGATTAAAGCCCCCTTGTTAGTCTTTTTCTTATTACCATAGATGAGCCCCAGAATGGTAAGCTTGTCTGTGGAAGTAACTGATCGCGGGAAAATAAAAGCCTGTTGTGGCCTTATACACCGCAACTCTTGAAATTGCCACTGCAGACAATGTATGATCTGCCATCACTCCCAGTTGTCAACCGGTAGTAAGTGGCCTTGTAATACAGGTTTGGCCGGACCGGGTGCACATAGACATAATCCATCCAGCCAGTTCCGTTAGTCAATGCCCCTGCCTTGATCTCATCACGGAACAGCTTGCCGGTAACATCGGTCTTGCCCTTAAAGTTGTTACCGACCAGCAGGATGTTGTCAGCATGGGCGACCATGGTCAGATCTATATCGTATACGAAGACGTAAAGACCGGGATCTTCCAGGTTCCTGTATGGTGCTTCGCCTGCACTGATGCGCCGGAGGGGCTTTTTAACGATTTTATGAGTAGCTACAAAGGGCTTCGCCTGCACTGATGCGCCGGAGGGTATCCGTAGCATTCTTTCCGATGGCTGCAGCTGTAGTGTCCACAAGCGAGATCACATCCCCGTCGGTGAATGTCTGCCGGGCGCAGCCTACCCCGAGATTGCGGTAGATTATACGCTCATACTCGCTGACTCCCTGCTCATCCTTCTGGCTTCGTACAGTAGCCAGAGCCTGCTGGAAAGCGCTCACTGAGCTATCCGGGACATCACTGCTGAAACCATAGTAGAGGTCTTTCTCGCCCAGGGTATATATGTCCTCATAGGCATTGAGGTCTCCGTCCTGCATCATCTGATATCGCCCGGCGAGAGCCCCCGTTGCCCAGAGATCGATCTGCCCGTCTTCCAGCATCTGGAAAAGTTCCCCGGGAGCCTGCCCCAGGACCAGACCGGAAGCGTTTACACCACGATCGAAAAGGAGATCGTTCTCGACGGAGTCTTCGACCACACCGATCCGTTAGTTGTTAAGCTCCTCCGGGGAGGAAACGATAATATTACTTCTCATCGGAGCAAAGACAACAAAGTCCATTTTAGTGAAGGGGCCGGCCCATTTGAAGGACTGCTCCCGCTCAGGGGTTTTTACCATCGAGAAGAGCACTGTGCCGGTATTGCTCCGGGCTGCCTCATAACCTTCGGTCCATGGAACAATGCGTACGTCCTCATGTGTGCGGTTCACTCCAATGTTCAGGAAGACCGCTTCAAGGATATCCACGGAGATACCGGTAACATTCCCATCTTCCTGATAGTTGAACGGAGCCATCTCCTCTGTCAGGTAATCGAGTTGATCGAGGCCGACGGATGGATAGTGCCTCCCAAGGACCCGCTCATATACGCTGATACCCGTGACATCTTTCTCCTGTTTGAGGTCATCGAGTGCCTGCTGGAAAGAGTCGACGACCGAATCGGGGATGTCATTACTGAAAGCATAATAAGTTTCCTGGACATGTAACTGATAGACGATTCTGTAGCTGTAGTAGTTCCCGGTCGCCTGTTCAGTGAAGTACCTGCCTGAGGCTTCAGGGCATGCCCACATATCGATATCACCATTGTCAAGCGCGGCAATCAGAGCGGACATATTGCTTTTGGTTACTATCCGGCTCTGGTCCACACCTATATCGAGCAGGTACTGAATAGCGATATCGTCAGTAATCACTCCGATACAGTATTCTCCTAGGTCTTCAGGGCCGTCAACACTAATCCCGCTGTCCGGTCTGGCAAAGAGGACCTTCCTGTTAGTATAGATTGGCCCGGCCCATTTGAACATATCCTCCCTTTCGGGAGTCCTTGCCATACTGAAGAGCACTGTGTTGTTTTGCGTGAGAACTGCCTGATACCCTTCGGTCCAGGGGACAAGATGCACTTCCTCCCGAGATACTTTTGCACCCATCCTTTCAGTTACCGCTTCGAGCATATCAATAGAGATTCCCTGAAGGGTCCCGTTCTCCTCATAGTTATAAGGAGGTAGTTGTTCAGTGTAGTAGACAAGACCGGCGGATGACATGGGGACGTCTTCAGGCCCCGAGATACATCCGGATGTCAGGACCAGTGCTCCGAGCAGTGCCACGATAAGAGAATGACAGACATAACGTCGATAATGCAACATGAATGAGCATATACTGTTAAATTATAAATAAATACTGATTTTGATAAATATCTGCAAAAGATGAAACGCAGAAGCCATGGAAAGTCAACTTACCCTATGGAAGTTTTGAATACATGTTGTAGAAAACAGTGTCTGCATGCAAATAGAGAAATAGTTTTACTAAACCGGCACGAATTCAAAGATGAAACTCAACTAAAAAAGGCTACTATACAAATAGGATGACTTTAACTCGAAACACCTCTTTCAAAACATTGAAAGTATTGGTAGTGCCTAATCAGCTTTCAGTCTGTTTTCTTGGAAATTACCAACTTGTATCTTATTAGGCTCAATTGAAAAATATGCACTCCAATTTAATCTATTTGAGTCGCCCGCAAGAATAACAAAATGAATTCATTCTTTTGACTGAATAGCGCTAAAAAATCGCTTTCATAAGAGGGCTGCCTAAAGTTTTAAAGTGGGCCTAACCGGATTCGAACCGGTGACCGCTCGGTTATGAGCCGAGCGCTCTAACCTGGCTAAGCTACAGGCCCGTTCTGAAAAAAGATTTAGAGCGCCGCAAACAGGGCTCGAACCTGTGACATTCTGGTTAACAGCCAGACACTCTACCAACTGAGTTATTGCGGCTTTTTGGTGGCGCCAACGCGCGAATCCTCTTAATGCACTTATTGCTTTTAAACCTTTTGATTGACGGCTCATTTTTCCTGGTTTTCGGTACCATTCTTATCATTTCCAAGACAATTTTCCCGTAGTTACCTCATAATAATAATGATAATCATATATCTTTAATGATATATGTTCCATCGGAAACGAGGGGGTGCAATTAAAAAATATTTTTTAATATGTAACTTTCGTACCTCAGTATGTTCTTGAAATCATCAGCATTTTTTAGTATCGCCGCTATCCTCGTTGAAGATACATATCTGTTTCCCGCAGTGCGGACAAGCCATGTCTTCAGTGATATTGTATTCCTCGGTATCGAACATACCCCGCTTTATCAGCAGCTCATTACATTCATGACAGAAGGTGTTCTCCTTTCCACTACCAGGCACGTTACCGATATAGATATAGTGCAGCCCTTCTTCCTTTGCGAGATCATACGCCATCTCAAGAGTTTCCAGTGGAGTTGGTGGCACATCTGTGAGCTGGTAATATGGGTGGAACCGGGTGAAATGTACTGGAGTGTCAGCCCCCAGATTCTCATAGATCCATCTTGACATGGACCGAAGTTCCTCTGGATCATCATTATGAGTTGGTATCACCAGATTGACCACTTCTATATGCATTCCCAGTTCGTGCGCCAGCTTTGTGGCCTCCAGCACCGGTTCAAGTCTCGCGCTTGCCATCTTCCTGTAGAACTCATTATTAAAAGCCTTGAAATCCACCCTGAAGGCATCCAGGTAAGGCGATATCTTCTTCAGCGCTTCGGGAGTGATGTAACCGTTAGTGACATAAATAGTGGCAAGCCCAGCTTCCTTTGCAAGCCTGGCGCAGTCGTAAGTGTACTCGTACCATATGGTCGGCTCATTATAGGTCCAGGCGATGGAGCTTGCGCCAAACTGAAGCGCCCGTGAAACAGCAGTCTCAGGGTTTATTTCTCTAGACTGGGATGTGTCTACCTCCACTTGGGAAATAGCCCAGTTCTGGCAGTGTTTGCATCTGAAATTACAGCCTATGCTCCCCAGAGAATAGACTGCAGAACCCGGATAGAAATGGTAGAGCGGTTTTTTTTCTATCGGGTCAAGGGCTTCGCTGGAAACCACATTATAGTTCAGGGTGTACAGTGTTCCGTCCCTGTTCTCCCTCACCCTGCAAAACCCCCGTTTCCCAGGCGAGATCTTGCAGCTCTGGGCACACAGTTTGCAGTGCACCTTCTTGTCATCAAGCCTCTCGTAAAACATTGCTTCTTTGATCATGAAAACCCCGTTTAAAAATGTAACTTAATCATTGATAACTTCAGCGTTGCAACTGCTGCAAAAAACAGGAGTTATGGTTAACTTGGAATATTAAATCAGATAATCCTTTTCAAGACACCAGGTTCAGTCTTGCATCAAAAGAAGTCTTTGTAACATTCAATTTTATACCCCCGCCGTCAGTATCTGCCAGGAAGAACACAACGGCAGTTGAATTTGAATTTATTGAATAATCCGTTTCCTTAATACCGGCATCCAATGCCATCCTTTCAAAGAAAGATTCCCACGAGGAAGGATAAGAGCTTTCAACTGTCATGGTCACATCCGTGAAGAGTACACCATCCCAGTGCAGTGGCTCCGACCCATTGGTTTGCAGGTGCAGTTCCTCTACAGAATTGCTGCTGATACTTCTTTGAGGACCTTTCATATCAATGGCATTTATCTGAAAAGTTATATTGGTGACGTTATCGGTACTTCTCAGATTCATATTAGGAGAAAGGCGCATCAATGAATACTCATCCTGCGAAAGTATCAGGGCACCGTTCTCATACACGTATTTCTGATCAACAAAATAATTATTGGAAGACACATAGCTGACAGTGCCCATATCCACAAAAAACACATCACTGCTGTAAGTAATATAGGGAGTTGTTGCTACAATATGCATGCTGAATGCTTCATCATTTATCGCCAGCCTCCCACCGGATTTACCGGCGCCGAACATGGGCAGGCTCCCTCCCCCCATCCTGAAAGGAACGCTCAATGAAAGACCTGTTGAAGGCTCTGCCATGACATAGGCAGAAAGCATGTCAACATCGTTCTTCATCCCTGCCATGTCATAGAAGACATCATCCATATGGGATTGTTCAGCAGCCGTTTTCCATTCGGGGATATACTGCACGTTCACAACAGTTATGACAGACATGATGATCCCAAGGAGAAGCACAGCCGCTACTACGGTAGATACGGCATTTTCACAGGACATCATAGATCTTATCTTCATTTCCTTTCCCTTTTTCCTTGTATCACACATAGAGATCGTATCTTTGCTGTACTTCGCTTGCATCCAGTGCATAGCTATAGATGACAACTTCATCAAGCCGGCCCTGCAGTCCGTAAACACTTCCTGGTAGTTGTGATCCGATTTGCAAAGAACCGGATGAAGGATTTGAAGCTATACCTGAACCTGATTCAATATTGTCAATATTTCCATTTATATACATTATCAATGATGTCGAATTCCATGTAGCGACAACATGATACCAGGATTGTGAAGTCAATTCGGTGTTTGAAATAACTGAAAATTCCCCATCATTCAAGGAAAGAAGTATTCTTTTATTATTGCCAAGGCCGCCGAATCGGAGACTATAACTTTCATCTGAGCGGTCGTTTTGCTCGCCTTTATGCACAATTCCGGCATCGTTCCTGTAATTCTGGATATATACCCACGCTTCAACAGAGCCTTCTGTTATGAGATCAAGATCAGAGCTATGTGGCACTGTTATGTATTCTTTATTACCGGATCCTTGACCTGAACCCTGTTCAAACTCGATCGCACTGTTGTTTACACCAGAAGGTACTCTGTCTGCTCCTGAAATTATCCCATCATTCCCGCCCTCGGAATCGACAACAATATTATCAGTGCGTACATCAAAACTCCACAAAGAGACAGGAATTGGTAGTGGTGTTTCAGGATTGCCCGATTGCCCTTCAGATGAGAGCTGGTAGTAACCGCTACATTTTAAATATGTGCCTGTAGGACCGAAATTAATCTGAGTGTTTCCCGGACTGTAAAATCCGATGTTGGAGATGTTGATTGCAGAATCATTGGTTTCCCAGTTGATTATGATATCACCATCTGCTTCAAGATATGTCTGGCTGTTATCCGATGGAAGCTCGTATCTTAAAGTCGAATAATAATTCGATATAGGCTGAATATAGATACTGGTGACCTGTCCGGTGTCTTCCAGATTGCCGTTTATGTATAGATTGACATTCAGATCAAAGGTTGATATCTGGGAGCTACCGATATCCATGGAAATTGCCCCTGCAGTTTGATCATTAACGATTTCAAGCGTTATGGAATCACTTTGATCCAGATCGTATCTTACCCCATCTATGTCTACATACCTGTAATTCCCATCGTTTGTAAAACTGACATAACCACCATCTTTTATGATACCTCCCTTTGCAGGTTTATTAAGGAGTATTCTGTCTGCATAGGTGCCCTGAGTACCAATAACAGTTACAGACCGGGAACTACTGTCTGTGTTCCCATCATCATCTGTGACTGTCAGAGATACAGTATAATTCCCTGCAGAAGAGTACTGGTGAGAAGGATTCTGGGCAGTTGAAGTATTTCCGTCACCAAAATTCCAAGACCATGCAATAATGGTGCCATCCGCGTCTGAAGATTGATCCGTAAAGACAACCGTTTCATATATAACTGGATCCGGGGGTAAATATGTGAAATTTGCAGATGGTGCCTGCGGTCCTCCATTTCCACTCCCATTAGATTCTGAGCCTGCACCCAGTGCTATTTCATCACCAAGGAGTGAACCGCTCTTTATTACGATATTTGAACCTGTTTGCAGTAATATAATGCCTACATAATCATCCTCATTGATACTGGTGTTCCAGAGGGCATCAGTCTCAATCATAATAGTCTCACCCAGATACCAGCTATCGTCTCCAAAAAGCTGTACAAGCTGTGATGGAGAAATGTCCTGGCGAGTCCCGTTCAGGTTAAGGATGACTTGAACTTTGTTTAGGTCCACCTGTTCGCCGCCTGTGTGTCTAATGTAGATAGTGTCAGAATCCACATCCACCCATCCGCCAATATTTACATGGACCCTTTCATCTGCGCCCACATAAGAGAACACGAACACAGCTATCACAGAAAATGCAAGTACTGCAATTGCTGTCATCAATACTTCACCGATAACCTCGGAAACTGCATTGGTATCATCCCGGAATGTGTTTTTGTGATTACTCATGCGGACCAGCTCATATCAAGAAGGCAAATACCAGATAGGCTATGAACATCATTGTCAGGGAATGCTTGATTCCCGAACGGATGTTACCGGCTCCCATCTTCCCGGCAACTATACCTGAACAGAAACCCTGTATCATTGCCGCATGGAAGAATATCATTGTATAGGCATCTAAATCGAAATCGGTTATCAATGGCATACCCGTCTGGGCAGTGCCGCTGGCAGAAGGTATCGCAGGCAGGAAGTAGGCTGCAAGTATATAAACTATGAAAAGGAATACCATAAAAGCAATGTAGATTATGAAAACATACACGAACATCTCTGCGTTACGTTCCTTTTTGAGATGTTTCTGGACATCAGCATCATGAGCGGCTATTGTCAGCACACTTTTAATGTCACTGGTGGTTTCATTAGCCTTTATGATAAGCGTGATTATACGCTGTGTCATATCTGTCCTGATACGGTATTCGAACTTCTCAAGGCATCGTCAAGCTTTGCTCCCCATGACAGGTCGTTGATAAGCCTCCCTACCTCAGCGTGTAGCAAGCCAATCTTCATCTTCATGCTCATCTCAATGGCATCGACCAACACTATTCCGGCCTCATTGATGCTAGCAAGATTGTTCAGGAACTCAGGGATATGCGATTCAATTTGTCTTACACGATGATTCCTCAGTTCATTGAATATTACGAAAGGAACAAACATTATCAGCAACGAAATAAAAATATAATCATCGATTATTGCCACAGTAGCAGAATTAATGTTCCTGAAAAGTCCAATATTCAAAGAACCAGTGTATCCCCTGATATTCCACAACAAGTATATCGCTGCAGTCGGGACACTGAGAACAAATACATATCCAGGTGCGCTCTTTAAAAAATTGAATGGATGAGTGAGCGTATGAAGTACCCTAAGGATCTTTTCCCGGAACAGTATCTTCTTTCGAAGTTCATTCTCGTTCTCCGGACCCGGCCTTATCCTGACGTGGGAAAATACGTCCAGCTTTTTTTCCTTTAAATATACATTATGCAGGTTGGAACCTTCCCCGGTTATTGAACTTAACAGAAGTACAAATATTATCGTGCTCAGAGGAATTAGCAGATATATCATATAATTCAGGATCAACATGGAACCCGTATTTATGAGCCCCAGCACCACAAGTATAGTAATAAGGAAAAGTGGACCAGCCACAAAAGCAGATATGTATATCTCGGCCATCACTCCAAGTGTCTCAAAGAACAATTTCTGCTCCTTAGATGCTGTCAGACGGTACTGGTCATTCTTAGCCCGGAGGTAGGAGGTCACATCCCCTCCACTGGCGACGATGGATGTAAGCCCCTCTATAAAGTCTTTAAACTTTTGGGATGGTGTTCTCAGACATGCTTTTTCGAGGGCTGTCAAAAGGTCTGTACCATAACACTCCATGTCCTTGACAATATAGCCTATCTCTTCAGCAGAAGCGCCATAGATATGATAGTTGTCAGTGATGGACCTCATAATATCCAGCAGGTTCAGGCCCCCACCTCTGCTCATGGCGTACAGGTAAGCGGTTGTGTGCGGCAGAGACTGGTTAATAAGTGAACTTCTTATATTTGCCTGTACCTCGGGAATGGACATGTAAACGTAATATGTCAGGGAAAAGGCAACAACAAAGAATGTAATACATAGTAGCAGAGAAAATATAAATGGAAAATTTGCACTTATAGTGGCGGGTACTGACCACGGACCCACCTGAGACAGTGCCATACCCTTAAAAGAATGTAGTCCAAGGGTCATTCCGGCAATTGCAGCGAGCATTCCAATAAGCAGAGACACAAGACATGCCTGCGATACGTACTGCTCCACCAGCATGCCCATGCCCGCTTTACGCAACATGTTGCGTGTATCCATAAAGCGATCTATGTTCCTGCGGATATATTTTCCAAACAGCAGATGTGCAGTAAAGTCTATTGCATTAATTATAAAGTTCACCTGTACACCTTCACTCACTGTTTGCGAGTATATTCTCAAGAGTACCGTCCTCTATTGACCGAATCACCATTTCGGGGTCTGCGGAGTAGGCCTGCACAACAAGAGAAGTCATGACATAATCCCGTATGCCTTTATCGCGCATATATTCGAGGATGCGCTGTCTCACTTTTATCTCGGAAGCAAGTTTCTCTTTATCCCACCCACGGGACTGCATTACCTTCGCAAGAGCATATGAATCACCGCTGCGCTTGAAAGTATCTGTAATAGGATTCCAACGATAAAGCTCATTGATGCGGATATAGCCGGTCTTGGTATCAATACCTGTGAGCTCCACAATACTGTGTGTCCTGCGTACGCGCTTGTCCTTGACAAAGGTCTGAACCTGTATGCTCAGTATGTCCAGGGACTGCAACATCACATGGGGTACGTTAAGCGGAGGGCTGTCCAGTCTGTTAACAACAGTCTGCACGTCTCCCGCGTGCATGGTCGAATAAGTGGCATGGCCTGTGGATATTGCCTGGAAGAGGGTCAGAGCTTCCTCGCCGCGTATCTCTCCTACAAGAATGTACTCCGGACGCTGGCGCAGTGCAGATCGTAACAGATCGTACATTGTAACTTCTCCTGAGCTACCTGCGCTCAGCGATTTCCTGGTAACTCCTGCAATCCAGTTGTCATGGTGCAGGGTCAGCTCACGCGTATCCTCAATGGAAACGATCTTTGAAAGAGGAGGGATAAAAAGGGATACTGCATTGAGTATAGAGGTCTTGCCTGATGCAGTACCTCCTGCAAAAATGGCACAATTGCCATTTTCGATAGCCAGCCAGAAATATGCCATCATCTCAATGCTACATGTATTATAATTTATGAGGTCAATGGCTGTAATAGGGTCTCCCCTGAACTTCCTGATGGTAAAGGAACTGCCTCTTGTGGTTATCTCTTTTCCCAGAGTTGCCTGCAGCCTGGAGCCATCAGGAAGCGTTGCGTCCACCATTGGTTCACTTATGGAGATATGCTTCCCACTTTTCTGACACAGTTTGATCACCAGGGAATTAAGCTCCTCCTCCGCGAAAGAGATGTTTGTTTTAATGTTGCGGTACTTGTTATGGTACATAAAAACAGGGACTTCCACCCCATCACATGATATATCCTCTATATAGGGATCAAGCATGAGTGTGTTGATCCTGTCATTACCAAGAAAATTGCGTTTGAGATAATAGAGGACCCTGTGCATGGATGCAGTTCCAAGGTCTGCATGATACCTGCTGAAGAGAGAAAGGGCATGCTCTGTAAGGATAATATCCTTATCTTTTCTGGGCCCAATGCCTCCAAGACTCAGGATGTCACGAAGATCATCATAGACTCTTTCAAGCACATCCCTTTCGTAAAGGGTAAGCTCAGGCTCAGCGACATGATAATTAAAGATGTTACCTTTTTCGAGAATACATATAAAAGAGAAAGGCTCATTGACCCAGTATCTTTCTACCTCTGTGTATCCCGCAGGTATCTCCATTTCTACAAGAGGACCGTGCATTTGAGGATCATAGGCAGGGAGAACTTTTTTTGACTTTACCACACTTGACAGCCTTTCTTTGAGACTGGCATAGAGGGATGTGTTCTTCTCCGGAGCTGATGCTTCCGTAAGATCTTTGTCCTGCAAAAGCGGAACTATTGTGCTAGATTCAGTGTACTCCAGATCCGGGGCCATTAAATATATGATGTCATTTATATATAAAAGCCTTTGTTTTAATAAATGTAATAAGCAGAGAACATAAATCAAGATAGAAATAGAAATAGAAAAGCAATTTTGAGAATCCCAATTCAAATTTAGTGATATTTATTAAAGTCTGTACCAATCTGCGTAAATCCGCATCTTGTAAAATTAAGAGATTGTGTTATTCTGATAAGCCGAATGATGCTTTAATTATAGTTCACATACAGTAAATCGAATCGTGAATAAAGCGTAAAAGGACAAAGAAAAAAAATATTAAAGGATATCAGGTTAAAGCATCTAGTTTTCCGAAATGTTTCTCGTACCTTTCCTGCATCTCTTCCCAGGAAGGCAGGTCAGTCTGACAACCGATGTTCTGCACTGCAAATGAAGCAACTGTGGCACCTATCCTGCCACATGTCTCAAGAGGATAGTTACGAGTATATGCCAGTAAGAAGCCAGCTCTGTAGGCATCGCCTGCACCCGTGGGATCAACAGCCTTCACCGGGACTATGGGGATGTTGATCATTTCCTCTGCATTATGAATGATACTTCCTTTGGCGTCGTATGTGACAACAATGGTTTCTATCGTTTCCAGAAGCTGCTCAAATGACCTTTCTGTCATCTCGCATACACGTTGGATCTCATGCCTGTTAGTGAAAAGTATATTCGTGTTCTCAATGATGCTCTCGAGGTTTTCCCTGGGATAGGTTACAAGGTCCTGTCCGGGATCGAAGGAAACGAAACGAGCTTTTTTTGCAATCCTTGCATTGAATGTTGAGTCAGAGGTTGCCAGATGTACGAAATCGATTACCGGTGGCTCCAGTTCTTTAAGGTGGACAGATGCACCCCAGTCGAAATAGGTGCTCTGGCGGTGTTCCCTGTCAGTGAATACAAAGGCCCTTGTGCACTTTTCATTTGCATATCTGTACAGGAGCGAGAGGTCAACCTTATGGTCCTGCAGTTTTGCTTCATAGCCACTTGAACCAAAATCACCGCCGACAGCTGAGATTAGCTGGCAGCTTCCTCCAAGTCTTGCAATCCCGACGGCAATATTAGCGGCGCCCCCGCCAAAATATTCATGATATTCTATAATGGGCTGGGACTCGTCGTGCATAGCTATGTTCTCAACATCGAAAAGAAGGTCTATGGCCGCGTGGCCGACAATGGTGATGACCTTTTCCATGCTCTCACCTGCTACAGTTCATTCGAACTCTTCGACTTCCACTACATCCAGGGGGACGTCCCTGAGCGCTCTCCCTATAACGGACTTTGCGATTCTGGCAGCATGCTCGTCGCTTTCAGCATCAAACACTTTCATCTCCAGGACAAGACCCACTATGGCGGTGTTGGCTGCAACGAATACGCTGCTGAATGGTTCATTACAGGACGGACAGAATGTGGTCCCGACATCAACTTCCACATAATCGAGTTTGGGGTTAAGGCGTTTCCCGGCTTCAGAAATAGCAACACCAATTGCATCATCGCCGGACTTTACATCTCTAACCAACCAGGCAGCTTCAAGTGTAACATGATAATTCGTCATATTTTCTCTCCGATTCACATCTCTTTCTTCTTCACTTATTAATTACTCAAATGGTAAATAGAACATCGTCATCAACATCGAACAGGCCAAGCCTTGCGCCTGCGTCCAGCCAGGCATGTCCGTAACTGAAACACACAAGTGCGTTCACGGGATCATCATTTTCCATAAAGTGCAGTCCGTCATTGTAGTATGATGTGGCCATCGTGCGATAGTCTATGGCTACAGTGTACATGTGGGACCTGTCTATGGGAGCGACCCTGGCTTTCTCAAGCGCAGCCCCCAATAGCACCTTATATCTCTTAACCTTTTCATTCAGTTCCGCAGCCATGCCATATCACTCATCTTATAAGATTATTTGCTGCCCCCGAATATCCGTGTGAACAGTTTGCCTCCCTCACTTCTGGGAGGCCGGGAAGGCTGCCTCTTTGGCGGAGGTGCGTTCGTTTGCTCTTTCTGCTCTTGCACTGCAGGGCTTTCCACGACTGGAGGCGCTGACACAGGTGTTAACGGCACGTGGGTTTGCTGTGCCTTGACAACAGGTACTCTGGTGGCAACCTCCGGCTCAGGGATCGGGCCTTTTGCCTTTGCCGCCTTGAGAACGTTCACGGACTCTCCCCCATGCTTTGACTTTCTGATGCGTATGTCTACGAGTATAGGCCTTTCGATGTCATTGCTTACAAGCATGGCAACACCGGCCGGAAGTCTCATAAGTTCGTCCTCTACATAGGAACTCACGCCCTCAAGACCTTTACTGATAGCTCTTAGATCGTTAGGGTTTGTGACCTTCATGATTATCTGGGTGCCGCACTGGGAAAGCACGTTCTTGTCCACCCTTGCCGGACGCTGGGATATAACCATCATTCCAAGGCCAAACTTCCTGCCCTCGGATGCAATCGTTCTGAGAATGTCAGTGCTGACAGTCTTGCTGAAGCCTTTTTCTGGTGCGTAGTTGTGAGCTTCCTCGACAACAAGCATTCCCGGAGGTATGTGGTCCATCTTCCGTGCCTCAAACATCGCCGAGCAGATCTGTGAGACAATCATGCTTTGCATGTCAGGCGGGACACCTTTGAAGTCAAGTATGGCAGCCCTTCCCTTGCGGACAAGTGCCCCTATAGGAGTGGGATTTGGTGAAAGGATGCCGGTCTCGTTTATGCCTTCAAGCATACTGATGACGTTCCACCGGGCCTTGCTCTTGTCATTACTGACTGCGAAAATGATGTCTTCCAGTGTGTATGTTTCCATTTCCGCCCTTATCTTTTGTATCGCCTCATAGAGTATTCCTGTATGAGTGGTATTGAAATTCTCCGGGAAAATGGAAACCAGGTCTTTTACAGTGAGATTTATACCGTTGAGCCTGAACAGTTCATCTGCAGCAGGATTTATTGCTTTGGTCGCAGGAGTGTACACAGTAACCCTGTCTGCATAGGATTTCGGCGAGACGCCAAACTTCTTGAAGGCTTCCGGGTCTTCGGGCGCCTCATTCTTAAGCGATGCATATTCGCTATGCGGATCTATAATCAGAAGTGGAATATCACGGTCAAGAAGCTCCTCCAGCAGCACTGCGGCGGTATAAGACTTTCCGCTCCCGGTCTTGGCAAGGATGCTGCAGTGCTTCTGCACAAGACTGTTGATACTTAGCTGAACCTTGATGCCGGTACCCTCCAGCAGGCCAATGTTCATGTCCTCACCGGAAAGCCCCAGTACGGAACGTATTAGTCCCTCGTCAGCCACATATATAAGGTCCCCGGGACTGAAAGGAATAACAGGGGACCTGAGCATCCCATCACCATCGCGGGTGCCGATCACTATGGCCTCGGCCACAATCCTGTCATCACTTTTGTCCTTTCGCTGTCCGCTCTTTGCTTCCTCCAGTGTGAAGGAATCGCTTGAGCGTGTAATAGATAATACCTGTGCGAGTACCCAGCCGTCGGTCTCATGCCAGGCTTTTATATATGCGCCTCTATGGACTGCTGTACTGTCTGAGACAAGTAACTTGAATTCCAGAGTTCCTGTCTCTCCAAAGATAACGCCTACTGAACCTCGAACCATTTTTCATCCCTCTATTCTTGGTCTTTATTATATGTTTGCCACGTATTATTATATTTTCCCCGGCTGGCAAGTTCCTTTTTAGAATGTTCCAATACAATTTCCTTCAATCTTCAATATCTTCAATGATGGAAGAAGGTCCCCCGGCAAGCTTTACGAGGGCTTCGGCTTCGACAAAGTGCAATGATGCAGGGATGACCAGGATGTGCAGTGGGGCGCCAAAATCGCTGTCCTTGAGAAGGTGCGCGTAGCCTGCCTTTACTATGGGCGTCGGTGAGCCGGCCCTGGAAATGCCGACAGCAAGCGTATTATCCATGATTCCTTCGCCTCTTTTTTTTTCCACTTCCATTAGAAGAGCAAGCGCATGGTTCACTGTCATGTACCCTTTCTCCCGGTCTATGTCCAGGAACATCAATGTGTGCATGTTGTGCTGCCTGTTGAGCTTTATTGTGTCATAGGGAGTTTCGGAAACGACAGTGACGCCTCTGCTGCTGGTGTATGGATGAGGTATGGTGGTGGCCTTCCCAAAACGGTAATTCTGCAGGCCGGAAAGTCCGCAGATGGCTGATGCAATGGAAGCACCGTGAATGAGCCGGGTCGTGATGCCCGCATCCTGTGCCCGCAGGCGAAGGTCGACATGGGTAGTGGAAACCATGGTGTCCCCGCCTGTCAGAAAAACAAGGTCCTTGTCTGTTGCCTGGTCCAGCCAGCAGGGGTTCTGCTCCACATCTTCCCTGGAAAGGATATGAACCTTCTTTCCATATAGTTCCTCCAGCTTTTCAATGGTCGTGCCCATGAGCACCGAAGTATAGAACTCCGCAAAGACCATGTCTGCCTGCTGTATGGCTTCAAGCCCTTTTAGAGAGATATCTTTTTCATCGAAAAGACCCAGTCCTATGAAAGTAAGCATGGTCTGGATAATGACAGACGTAAATAAACAATTGTCGCATAAGACCACTAATTAATTGCATAAATACTAATTCAATTTTTTGATTAATATCCAAATAAAGTAATTTACGCTTTTGATATCATACTGTTAACACATCAGTTATACATTTATCTTATCCCTTCTTAACTTTAAAGATAATACCTACTTTCATTCAAAAAGAATAGAGTTTCTGTTATAATGGTCATTCGGGAAACCCCACGAAGTCCAATCTTTAATCTGAGAAGGAAACTGGAAATTTAATACGTTGCGAGTGTTTCGATAAACTCTTTGGAAAATATGCGTGTAAAATGTTGAGGTCAAGTCGGTCTGCGTGGTGACGAACAGACCGGCTTACATGCTGGCTTCTGATTCTCTTTGTTCAATGAATAAATTATTTTGAATATATATAAATATTATTGCAATTTACTTGTATTCTCACTTTCTCCCCACTCGGCATATGCGAATATAGTTGCCGTATCAAACATCTAACCATGAACCCACCCATTGAACCAGAAATATACAACAGGGTTAATACCTACCGCCAACAAATCCGTACATCCGCATTGACGACTTTCGACATTCCAAGAATCATTGATACATATCGTGACCTCGACACAGAGAAGGTGTTCAGGCACATTATCGTAGGTAATGCATGTTCATGGAATACATACGAAATAGCATGCGTACACTATGAAAAGTATCAAAGGCTCTTCAAGTTCTGATAATTGAATATGGCATGGATGATGGTCGGTTGGTTGGATTTTAATTTGTATCCATGCCATAAGTACAATCATATTTACAACCTGTATAAATTATTTGAAATGAATCTGGATAATTAAGAGTATGTCATCCAGATATTAAGAAGCCATAAATATTTTAATGGACCTATTGCCTGCATAGAGGGGCATACATGAAACTAAAAACGATTACGATTCTCATCCTTATATCACTCACATTTGGTTGCATTTCAGACAGCAGCGAATTCATCAATGAATCAACACCCAGTACTGAAGTATCCACAACCAATGTGACACAGTTTATCGAAGCACCAATCACTAATGAAACTACAGATGCACAAGTTGAGACTGCTCTTGAAACTATAAGAGTCGGTGCCTTTAACGTACAGGTATTCGGAGTCACCAAAGCCTCAAAACCCGATGTCATGACCGTCCTTGCAGACATCATCCGCACATACGATGTCATTGCCATACAGGAAATTCGTGACTCCTCTCAGACTGCCCTTCCTGCACTCGTGAATCTCGTTAACTCAGATGGTTCACAATATGACTATGTGGTCAGTGAAAGGCTCGGGCGCACGAGCAGCAAAGAACAGTACGCATACATTTACAATACCCACACAGTTTCAATCAGCAATGCCCACACTTACCCTGAGCCCGATGGGACAGACCCATTCCACAGGCAACCCTATATTGCCTCTATAGAAGCCCTACAGGGCAATTACGATGCGGTCCTGATGGTAATCCATACTGACCCAGATGAAGCCACAGAGGAGATTAATGCACTCGGTGATGTACTTGCATACGCTCAGTCACAGAACCCTGATGAAGGGGATTTCATCATCATGGGTGACCTGAATGCAGATGGAAGTTACTTTGATGAAGATGGAACATCTGACCTTGATGCATACTACTGGGTGATTGATGATAGTCAGGATACAACTACAAAGTCAACCGATTACACATATGACCGCATTATACTCACTGACACATCTGATTTACATCGTGAATATGGTGTACACAGGTACGACCTTGTATACAATCTGACACAAGAACAGACGGTTGCCGTATCAGACCACTATCCGGTGTTTGCGGAGTTTGTGATTGACTTTGATGCCGATTAAATGTATTTTATCTTTAATATTTTAAATCATATTCTCCAGCATAGAATACTTTCATAGTGCTTGATTAATCCATATATATAACGAGATATAACATTGTAAATAGACATCAATTGAGGAAATTGAATGTTAAAATGAAAGATAAAACTATATATGAACATTCAGTATCATTAAAAAACCTTTTTATAATTACCCCATTAATCTCAAGGAAACCAACAATATGACATCCATTATTTATGAGCCGAGAGGTAGAGCAAGAGAATATTGCGAGCTTGCCGCAAACCTTTACAGAGGTTGTAGTCATGGATGCACTTATTGTTATGCCCCTTCAGCAACATTCCGGAAAAAAGAGGATTTTTCTATTCCTACTGTCCGAAAAGATGCATTAGAGCAATTAAAAAGAGATGCAGTGAAACTTGCCAGTGAGGAAGAAACAAGAGCTATATTGCTATCTTTCACCACAGACCCTTACATACCTTTAGATGTTAAGGAAGGGTTGACAAGAGAAGCAATTAAAATATTACATGGCAATAATCTAAAAATTGAAATTTTAACAAAGGGTGGAAAGAGGTCCGAAAGGGACTTTGATTTGTTAGCATCACGACCAGAGTTGAGTCGATACGGTGTTACATTGGTTTTCACAGATGAAAAACAAAGACGTGAAATAGAACCCTTTGCCGCTCCAACTAAAGAGCGCATAAAATCCCTTAAAAAAGCACATAAAATGGGTATTCCTACGTTTGTTTCACTTGAGCCAGTCTGGACTGCTGAACAATCTTTGGAATTAATAGATTTAACGCACGACTTTGTGGATTTATTCAAAGTCGGTAAATTGAACTATAATAAGCAACAAAAGGAAGTTGATTGGTGCCAATTTAGGCATGATGTTATTGATAAACTCAAAATGTATGGTAGTGATTTTTATATAAAAAGAGATTTGATGAAGTGTGCCCCTTCACTAGAAATCAAATAATGAAGATTGACTGTGTTCCTCCATGTCTTCAACTTCCAGAGGTTTGACTTCCTCTGCAGCGTCTTCAATCGTTACAGGAGTGAAATGTACCATACATGAGTCGGACATTCCACCCCTTTTACCCTTTCCTTCAATCGAAATTTTTGATTTACTTTCTAATTGAAGCAATGCAGTTTTGTAGTCGCCGGTCACATATGGCAAATCATTAGCAGTTTGCATTCTTACGGCTTCGTATGTCAAAGACTGTCCATTGAAAATGTCAGCAAGATATTCCTGTAGGGATTCCAAATTATCGAAATTACCTATCGCCATTTGTCCTTCTGCCGGACCAAGATAACCAAATTGCTTTTTTGTTCCAGCGTTGTACATCACGTTTTTCATTACTTCGCAACCCTTAAAATTATTAGTGGCGTGAATAAGGTAATATGTAGTCCTCAGTTTTCCATCTGAATTCACTTTGAATGGAAATGTGAATTTTACATTTGCACCTTGGTGCAACTGGTCTCTATATATCTTTAAAAGAGCTGCTTCTAAATCCAAATATTCGTACTCCTCTTCGGTTAATGCCTTTACGTTGGGAATACCATACAGTTCTTCTATGCTCCGTGCATGCCCCTCACTAGGTAAAAATCGATAGACGTATTCAATCATGAAATTTATGAAGACTTCTGTTCTTGGAAGAGCTAATATTTTCTTGATACTATCAAATGGAATCCCACTAAAGCCAAAGGGGTCGATGAAATAAAATGATGGGTGACTACAGTCTTGGACAATTGTATCAGCGATGTCAGCAAATTCATCATTTATTATATTTTTAATGGTTATGCCTGAATAACCGGATGAGTCTTGATTTAGTTCATCTTGTATTACCTTTACTAAATTCTCATGGTTATTTTTGTTTTTTTCAATAAAGGTTAGCTCTACGTGTTTAAGGAAATCAAATTTTCGTATGACATCCTTTACTGCACGCATAATAATCAAAGGAGAGCCTAGTTCTCCATTCGTATAAAGACCCCTGCCTGCAAAACAATCAAAAAAGCAAACAGTGTTATGATATCTACCAAGGATTTTTATCCACGCTTCCAAGTACTTTCTTAGAATTTCATGTTTGACTTCGGTATGTTCTTTGTAAATCCATTTTTTCGGGTCATCATCAGCAAGGGGCATGTTTTCACCAAGAGTATCTGTTTCATTGCATTTAGGGGGTATTACAAAATATGTGAAACTTGCATAAATAACTTAGTATGGCATGGTGAAACTATTCAATAGATATTGATGTAAAAACATATGTTAGATACTCATTTTGCTGCAACATTACTTTGCCAGCACATTCATTGAACAACGTCCGCACCATCAGCACATGCGGACCATATAGATGTTATCCTCAAGGTCAACCCTAGTCCTCAGTATCCACAACATTTCAGTATCCATGACTGATGCAGTTGCATACTTTACTTTGAATTTTTTGATGAACTCATATTTCAACGTAGACTCACCAAATGTGTTGGACTGGTCTTGGTATGGGTTGGGGCATTATCTCCAAATGTCGTCCGTCATTTTCAATCTCTTTTGAATCAAAGACATTGGACAGTTTGACTTGAACAATAGGAAAACTGCACAAACTGATTATCTTTTATTATACAGGCACATAAGGTTCAACACTCATACAGAATATGTTTCACTTATCAACTTATTTATAGGACAACAGTAAATATACAATAAACTTTGGATATTCACTTTTTAAAGAGGTTTTCCAGTGATTAACCTTTCCGAGCATCAAACACGTCTCCAAAAAATAGATATCCTGCTGAAAGAGCAAGGGTGGGATGTTCGTAACAGGTCACAGGTAATTGTTGAAGTTGACACCAAACAATCGGATTTCACGAAGCATATCTATAAACAAATACATGAAACTTTCAGGAATGACGCTGAGAGTAAATATGTTGATTATCTCTTGCTCGACAGAATAGGCGACCCTGTTGCCATCATCGAAGCAAAGAGAACAACAAAAGACCCGCTCCTGGGTCAGAAACAGGCTGAAGAGTATGCTGATGATATCAAAGCTCAAACCGGGAAAGATGTGTTTATATTTCTGTCAAATGGATATGAAATATGGTTTTGGGACAGAGAGCGATATCCTCGAAGACCCGTAAAAGGTTTTTACGCTCAAAAAGACCTGGAACGACTGGACTTCCAAATAAAGAATAGTAAAATCAATCATGCTACATCTGTCAACCCTTCGATTATTGACCGGGACAAGAATGTGGAGGTAGTACATCGAGTAATTGAACACATCCACAACGGTCATAGAAAAGGGCTTATTGTCATGGCAACAGGGACAGGTAAGACGAGGGTTGCAATGGCAATCATTGACCAACTCATGAGGGAGATGCGTGTTCAAAAAGTATTATTCCTGACTGACCGACAGGCACTGAGGAAACAGGCATACGATAAAGGTTTCATGCGTTTTTTCCAAGATGAACCAAAAGAAATAATTCTTTCCGGTAACTACGATTCTACCAAAAGCCTGTATGTTTCCACAATACAAACGTTTCAGGAAATATATACACAGAAAGACAGTAAGGGCAGATACAAAATATCTCCCGGTGAATTTGACCTGATATTCTCAGATGAAGCCCACAGGTCCATCTATGTAAAATGGAAAGACATTTTCACATATCTGGATACTATCCAGATTGGACTTACAGCCACCCCTGCAGACCTCATGGACAGAGATACTTTCCGATTCTTTGAATGTGATGATAATGCTCCAACTGCTTTATACTCTTATGAAGAGGCTGTAAAAGATGGAGTTCTGTGCGATTTCCGAAAGAATGTATCGGGTGCACGGACGTACTTCCAGATGGAAGGACTGAAACCAACTGATTTAACTGATAGTGAACGTGAAGAACTACTGAGTAAAGGCATAGACCCTGATTCCATAAACTTTGAAGGTACCGATATTGAGAAGAAAGTTGCACTAAAGGGAACATCGGAAGCCATTGTCAGGGAGTTTATGGAAAACTGCATTACTGATGAATCGGGCAGTCTTCCTGCAAAAACAATCTTTTTCGCAATCTCAAAAACACATGCTTCGAGACTGGAAGAAGCATTTAATCGCCTTTATCCAGAATATAAAGGTCAACTCGCCAAAAGAATCATTTCAGAAGACCCGCGGGCACAACACCTTATCAATGACTTTGCAACTAAGGCATATCCAAGAGTTGCAATCTCGGTTGATATGATGGATACTGGAATTGATGTCCCCGAAATATGCAATCTTGTGTTCGCAAAACCGGTATTTTCAAAAATAAAGTTTTGGCAGATGCTCGGTAGGGGAACCCGTGCAGATGGTGCCTGTGAATATCGAGAATGGTTACCTAACGGTAAAAAAGAGTATTTCAAAGTATTCGATTTTTGGAACAATTTCGATTACTGGAACATGAACCCGGAAGGTGTTAAAAACGAATCACCCGAATCCATTACAAATCGTATTTTCCTGTTAAGGCTCAAGCAGTTAGGAGAGTTGATGTCAAGGGGTGACTCTGCCCATGCAGAGAAGGTGAAAGCGGAGGTACTTGCAGACATTGAATCATTACCAAAGGATTCAGTCAGTGTGAGGGAACAACTGCAGGACGTGGAGAAAGCCCTGTCTCCGAAACTATGGGACAATATTGCGATAAACCCAGTAGAGTTCCTTCAGAAGAAAATAATGCCTCTGATGAAGTACAAACCGAATGTCAACTTGAAAGAGTCAACATTTATTCTTCGATGTGAAAAACTGGCATACGCCATTCTGATGAATGATACCTTGGAAATTGAACGTCAGAAAAAATCCATTGCCGAGATGGTGGACTGTTTACCAAGGACTCTGGATAAGGTCAAAGATAAAGAAGAGTTCATTGACAGAGTGTTATCAAGCTCTTTCTGGAATGATATTGGTTTTGATGACGCAAAGATGATTATGGATGAACTGTCTGCCCTGATGCCCAATATGATGAAGGAGCCGAGAGATACCATTGTCATCAATATGAGTGATACGATACAGGAACGGAAGCAGTGGATTCTCAGTGACGATAATGAACCAGAATATGCCGTTCAATACAGGAAAAAGATTGAGGATTGGATACGGGAGCTTGCAGAAACTCATCCAGTTATCAGGAAAATAAAAAATGATGAGGTTTTGACTGAAGCTGACCTGCAGTCATTGGAAAACACATTGCATAACTCTCAGTTTGCTGTGAGCGAATCCAAATTCAATGAGATGTATCACATCCAGAATACCACTTTGGTAGAGTTTATACGGCATATATTGGGTTTGTATGACTATCCCTCCCCTGATGAAAAGATAAAGGATGCTTTTAACACCTATATCATTGAAAACAATAAACAATACAATGCAGACCAGCTGAATTTCATCAGGACACTGCAGACAATGTTCCTGAGAAAGAAACATATTGAATTCTCGAATCTGTGGAATGCACCTTTCACCAATTTCGGTACAAACGCACCTATGCCAATGTTCAGTCAGGAAGAGTTAAATGCCTTTGTCGGTATTTGTAATGGAATCGAGAGGGATTTGTTTACAGCAGAGGCATAACGGATGGAAAATGAGTTACCGGATGGATGGGAATGGAAGAAGCTTGGAGACATTATTGAATTAAAGTATGGAAAAGGGCTAAAGGGAGAAAATAGAAACCCGAAAGGGAGTATTCCTGTATATGGTTCTAATGGGATTGTTGGATACCACGATGAATCAATGGTTCCAAATCCATGCTTGATTCTTGGAAGAAAGGGGTCAATAGGTTCTGTACACTTGTCTAATACATACTGTTGGCCAATTGATACTACTTATTACATAAATCCACCGGCAAATGCTGCTCTCAAGTACCTATACTATTTCTTATCAACATTAAATCTCAAATCACTAAACAAATCTACTGCAATTCCAGGACTCAATAGAAACGATGTTTATTCGAAAGATATTCCACTCCCACCTCTCGAAACCCAACATAAAATTGTCGCTATACTTGAAAAAGCCGAAGAAACTAAAAAACTGCGGGCACAGGCTGATGAACTGACACAGCAGTTCCTGAAGAGTGTGTTTGTGGAGATGTTTGGGGACCCAATTGCGAACCCAAAAAGATGGAATAAAAGGAAACTAGGGGAGTTGTGCAGAATAAGAAGAGGTGCTTCTCCACGACCCATTGAAAACTATGTAGGTGGTACAGTTCCTTGGGTCAAAATAGGAGATGGAACCAAGGGGAACGACATATATATCGAAAATACAGCTGAAAAAATAATAGAAGAAGGTGTCAAAAAAAGTGTTTTATTGAAAAAAGGCTCTTTAATATTTGCAAATTGTGGAGTTAGTTTAGGTTTTGCACGAATACTCAATATTGATGGTTGTATTCACGACGGCTGGCTTTCATTGGAAGATATTAGTATCGAATTAAATATAATTTACCTTTTAAAGTTGATAAACAGCATCAGTAACTATTTTAGATTAACTGCTCCTGATGGAACTCAACCTAACTTGAATACAACAATAATGAAGAACTTTGAAATTCCTGTCCCTCCGTTGTCGATGCAAAACAAATTTGCAGACTTTGTTGAAAATATAGAAAAAAGTAAACAGACTCAGCAACAATGTCATCAAGAAATTGATATGCTTTTCAATGTACTTATGCAAAAAGCCTTCACCGGAGAACTGGTATCATGAGACTTTCACCTGACAAGAAATCACAGATAGACTCCCTCTGGGATAAATTTTGGAGTGGTGGTCTATCCAATCCTCTATCATCCATTGAACAGATGTCATACCTTATCTTCATGAAAAGGCTTGAAGATATGGACATATTGGAACAACGGCGAGCCACTGCAATGGGAAAGGAGTATAAATCCATCTTCGTGGGAAATGAAAGTTGCAGGTGGTCACACTGGAAACACATGTCAGCTGTGGAGATGCTTCCCCATGTAAGAGATGTGGTTTTCCCCTTCATCAAAAGCATTCACGATGGGGAGAAAACATTATTCTCCAAACATATGAAAGATGCAGTGTTCATTATTCCGAAGCCTGCGCTGCTAAAAGAAGCTGTTGGGATAATTGATGAACTGGATATCTCCGCACAATCATCCGATGTACAGGGAGACCTCTATGAGTACCTACTCAGTCAATTATCCACTGCCGGAAAGAATGGTCAATTCAGGACACCAAGACACATAATCCGGATGATTGTGGAACTTGTTGACCCGGATGTCAATGACAGAGTTTGTGACCCTGCTTGTGGTACGGGTGGTTTTATCTTCAGTGCCTTCAGGTATATTTTGAAGAAGTATACAAGTCCTGACATGGTTGAAATTGATGAAGAAGGAGATTACCATAATCTCATCGGTGACCATATAACCGAGCAAAGTCATTGGGACAAACTGTACAATGACACTTTTTATGGGTTTGACTTCGATTCAACGATGGTACGCATCGGACTTATGAACATGGTTCTTCATGGTATCAAATCCGCTCATCTCGAACTTGTTGATACCCTGTCAAATCAGTATGAAGAAGCGGAAAAATATACAGTCATCCTTGCAAATCCACCGTTCAAGGGTAGTATCGATAAAACTGATATCAATGACAAGCTCACTCTTGGAACAACAAAGACCGAGTTGTTGTTTGTAGAGCAGATGATACGCCTGCTTGAGGTCGGCGGCAAATGTGGTGTTATTGTTCCCGATGGGGTGCTATTTGGCAGTTCAGGTGCTCATAGAAGCCTTCGGAAGATGCTCCTTGATACATGCCAGCTTGAAGGTATTGTTTCCATGCCATCGGGCGTATTCAAACCTTATGCCGGGGTTTCCACAGCTGTATTGATATTCACCAAAGGTGATAGTACAGAGAAGGTCTGGTTCTATGATATGGATGCAGACGGTTATTCACTGGATGATAAGAGAAATCCGATTGACAGGAAGGGAGATATTCCTGATATCATTGCAAGATTCAGGAACCGGAAAACTGAAAACCCCACAGACCGAAAGGGCAAGTGCTTTTTTGTACCTGTGAAAGAGATAAAGGATAACAATTATGACCTTTCCATATCCCGATATAAAGAAATCGAATATGAAGATGTAAAGTATGAGAAGCCTGAGGTCATTATTGATAAGATTGAAGATTTGGAAAGGCAGATACTGGAAAATATTTCAGAGTTGAGGCAGCTGGTGGGAGAAAAATAAGATATGCATACCAAACACCAAGCCGTGTTTGGACACATTTATGATTCATACCAGGGTTTAGGTCAGAGCGTTTATGCCTGACCATACCTTTCCGATGTGTATTTCATATACAGTAAATGTTATAATAACTGATATCCGGCATTAATCTTGTAATACCTAATATCCTCTGTAAGCACATACGTATCATCAAGAGTAAAATTAAATGTTTGCTGAGGCTTTAGTTGGATAAATGTGACTGATTTAGTAGTATCCTTATGAGAAAAAGGTAAATTTTTATTTCGATTGTAGAAGGATACATTGACTTCAGAAAGGAATATAGTCTTGTCACCTATATTCGTAATGTTCCCTTTGACGATGTATTTGTCTCTCAAATTAAGGTTGACCTTTTCCTTTTCACATGTATGGAAAACTACTATGTTTGAATCATTAATAACAGAAAATGTATTTGCTCCAGTTGGAGTAAAATCCGAGGATAGGTGGTTAGACTCCAAACAACCCAAGGTACTTACTAAAACAAAGAGCAACACATAGAAGGCGGCAATTGATTTCATTTTCATACAACCACACTTACTGCAGATAAAAATATATAATGAAATATTGATTCATGAGTTAAAAAACTTATTATTACATCAAACTCACAACATGCTGCTTAATTATATTCCTCTCAATATCCGGCGTTATCCTGGCATAGAACTTCGCTGTGGTCAACGTACTGCTATGATTCAGCCTGTACGATATAACCTCTAAAGGAACTCCCTGTGAGAGCAGATAGGTCGCCAATCCGTGTCTGAAGAGATGAGGATGGGTTTTCCTTATCCCTGCAATCTCACTGTACTCCTCGAGCATCTGGTTGACGTACTGTCGGGTGATAATACTCTCGTCCTTTCCGAACCCTATGAACAACGGACCTTCGACCTTCCATGTTCGAATGTAATTTGAAATAAGCAGTGCAATGTCAGAGTCTATGCTCAGGGTGTGCCATACACTTCTTTTTTTCACGTAAAATTTGATTGTCAGGCCACGGAAGTCAATGTTTTCGGTCCTGATGCTCAACACATCACTAATCCTTCCGGCAGTTATCCACATCATCTGAAGGAGGAGTTTGTTTCGTTCCTTTATCTGCAGATTGCGTATAGATTTACGTTTGAGGTTATTATATTTGATTTCAACAGCTTCGAGCAATGAATGATATTCATTAATAGTCAGGTAATCTGTTGCTTCCTGCAATACTAAGTCTCTTGTTTGAAATGGAATTATTCCTGTCATTTTTCCTGCACTCCTTTTTGTTTACAATAAAAGGAAATGTAGGAGAATATAAACATTTTGTATACTTTAGTTGGATAATTTATGCAAGAAAACAGATGTAATCGAACCCTAATGTTTACATTTTATCTAATTTTGTAAAAGACTATTTTGTTAAACATGTAGATTATTGTTTTTCATATTTTTATATACAAAAAATCTATATATTAATTTGTTAATTATACTCTTAACTTTTACACTATGTGCTAAAAACTTGGAGAATTTCAATGGTAAGTATTGTAAGAATTCAAGAGCTAATAAAGAATGCAGGTTGTCCCAAGTGCGGGAAGCCTATAGACCACGTATGGTTCTGTCGAAACGATTACATGCCATGTGAACCCATTTTCATGAAGCACCTTGCCCCAAGAATATGTAAATTGAAGCCTGTCTACGGTACATATCGTATCTGCGTTTCTGATAGTGAACGTCATAAAGAATGCAAGCTTTTGAACCCCGATTTCAAGATTTTTAAGAACCTAAATCTCAAAGAAATTCAAAATTTCATGCAAGAACATACCTGTCCAAAATGTGGCGATTCCATAGATATCCTTGAAATAAACATTGGCGATAAATCAAGAAAAGAGAATGTCAAATTAATCCATGTCAGTTCAAGGCACTCAGACGGCAGTATTTATTCTTATAGTGAATGTTTTTTAAATAATAACCAATTCTACGACATGATGATTTAAAAAATATTCTACTGCATGTTGTATAAAAAAGGTCCTACCATTTGGCACCTTTGATTTTTAATTTTAATAATGAAATGTCCCTTCAAAATTAACATTCAAAACCATCTATCAAGAGTTGCTACACTTGGGTCTGTAATAATAATAGGACGGTTGAAATAAAAAGGGTTATCATGATTAAAATCAGCTTTATCACCATAAATTGTTAGACATGACATTATATCGCCTCTCGGAATTTCTCTTTTTGGAAAGAATGAGACTTGATAAGCTCTCTTAAAATGGTTAAACTCACGATAATAACTTCCAATCCAACCAGGACCATCTGGATTTCTTTTTCTATCAACCAAGACTTCCATTACAGGTTTAAATTTGAATCCAATCGCTTTTTTATTTGAATTGGTATTCCCATGAAGGCAAACATATGTGGCTCCCAGTATGATATCCATAAGTTGAATTAAATGAGATTCTTCGGAGTTACTTTTTCGATGGTCAGAATCAATAAATTGAATCTCATCATTGATTATGTTAACTCTTTCGATTTCATCGCAAACTTTACTTATTGCATGCCAAGGAAATAAGTCATGTGATTGTTGGTTCCCTGCATCGTGATATATAGTATTAATGACGACTTCAAAATCCTTGAAAAAGTAGTTCAGTCCTCCTTTCAAGACTGTACGATAAAAGCGATTGTAGAGATTATAATCCACATCTGAGCCAGTACCAAATTGTCGAAGGTCCATCTTTGTGAGATTTAATCCCAGAATATTGAAGTACAAAATCTTACGGTGATTGATGCAAGCTTTTTTCTGAATGAAGTTAATCCATTTTTCTGCAACCCTGAATTTCGCATCTGTTCCTAATTCATTATAATGGATTTCGGTATTATTTTTTGTATGGAACCTACACTGTTGAGAACATTCAGATTCAGAATGATGCCAGTTATTGTGTTGTATGCATCTACAGTTGTTCAGGATAGTCAGGAGTTCTTCCTTGTATTGGAGTGGAACAAAAAGAGCGCCAATATACATCCATTTCGACCCATCAGAGGGGTCTTCAACCTCATATATTTCATCACAATAAATATTGAGCTCAATTTTGTTTTTAACATGTACCAAATTAATAAAAACCCCTTCAGCAATTTTATGTTTACTATGTGAAGTGCTTACAAAATAAAAATGTTTTGATTTGTATTCATAGGTTGGCTTAAGCAGAAAACACTTCACTATGTATTCAACATTTTCAAATCATGCCGCTGCATATTTTTTGGACTCCTATATGTGATGCTAGTTCGGTGAACTTTGGCACTTGTGCCAAGTCACCGGACGAAACGAATAACGTGAGTGGGCATGAATCGAAGGGTGTGACCCCCCTTCATATATGCCCACATCCGGCCACAAATGGTGTTCGTAATATATGCCCAAAAGCCGGACAAATATGCGCTCACTCGTTTGACCACATCGGAGGTCACATGTATGTTTTTCCGATATAATTCCTACAGGCGAAGAATACAGCAATACTCTTACATGTGAGAATTTCATCATACATTTTATGTAGGTCTGCAATCTTCATGAGACTCAGTTTTGCCGGGTTCAAGCCCATATACTCACCAAGTTCCATCAACTCAGTCCGTGAAAGAGACCGGATAATTTCCATTGACTGCTGATAGTTTGACTTCTTCCTTTCGTTAATACGTTGTTTCTCCGTCAATGCGAACTTGAATTTCGATTGTTTGTCAATATGGTTAGATGATTTCAGAGCTGTGACCTGTTCACGCATTTTTCCAATGTGTGTACTGGCGATAACAGAAGATGCATCTGTTTCTCCAAGTAACTCCTCAACCGTATCAATGGATTGGTCCCGCTCCCAGCAACTCAGCGAGTCCCAATAGTGAATTAAATTTTTTAGCTCATCACTTGCCATATCGATTTTCAATTCTTCTGGTACGTTTTTTTCCGTCATATATATTCCTCAGAATGTAATTAGATGATATTTGCAATCAGGTCCTGTATTTTTGCATTTCGCGTTGAATGTCACTGACTGAAACTTTTTCAATATTTCATGCACAATAATAAAATACATCAGAGAGAATATAAACGTTGTGTGGTGGGTTTAATCACTTTTCATATGGCAGAGCCACATGCAAGTTTCGGATTACAGTAAAACAGTGATGCAGAGTAGACGTTCCAATTGATACAAAATGATGTGTTGAAAAAACATTATTTAGAGAACTCAGATTATCATGTTTATTTATAACAAGTGCATGCATATTGAACGCTTGTGCAGACATCATCTCAATAAAAATCCATTTAATGATTTATAGGACAGTAAGATGAGAATCAGAGTTGTAAGCTCAAAGGATGAGATAAATACTCTTGAATATAATGAGCAGATAGTTCATTTTACCTTCAGACCTTCAAACGAGGATATATTATCACTGGTGACACAGTGTCCAGACGTGAAAGCAATCCACATATCACAGTCTCACAAGAAAACTATCTCAAAATCCACAGAGATGTTACTAGAGATGCAAGATATTATCCTCATTGTGGGTAATATATGGGGGCACAGGAAAGACATCAATCAATATGTGGATGTTTCAAAGGGTATGTATCACCGTATCAACCATTATAGGGCGAATGGATTTTCAGATGTGGAAATAGAAGCAAGGCTCATTGAAGAAATGTATGTGAGTGCTGACATTATTCAATTTTTCCTCAAAAACGGCGAGTAGTATCTAACTCACTTGGTTTTCTAAGACCATAATCATTTTTCTATGTTGTCCGTGTAGCTCAAGACTATCAGATAGGATGAGTACAATGTCAAAAGGTAAATCACACTCGTTTCGTATAAATCACTATAAATATACGCATTGAATAATTGAATGTCTGCAGCATTCTCTGAATTCGAAAGAGGAATTGAAATGCTCCTGTTTTAAATAAAATACGTTAGGCATTATATGAAATCATAATGTCCTTATACTCTGTGGAATTTGTCATACTTTTTTGATACTGAATACTTTATTCGGGAGCCAGAAAATCTTCAGATTTACTACTTCCGTTTCCATATATTTGTATGTGAGTTTCCATTTTCATCAGTTTCAGATTCAAAAATACAGGCAGTACCGTCAAGGCGAGAGAACTTTGGAGACAATGCAAAGTAATATACAACTCCTTGAAAACGGTCTGCAGGACCATTATCTTTGAGCTTTCCCATTCTAGAAGTTATGTATTTAAGAGCGTCTCCTTCTTCAGTCATGTTGATTCCTCGACCTTTACCGTAAAGTATGCCCTCTTCCGTGGTAACAGTTGAGTATGTAAATATATCGGAAACCTCAAATCCCAGCAGTTTACCATGTCCCTGTCCAATAGTTTCAATTATGGGTCCGTAGCTCCTCGATGGAAGCACCCTGCTAGCGACCTTTTTACTATCGGACTCACCTATCATTTCACCTAACATAAAAGTACTCTCATTTATTAATTGAAGAAAATAAGATTTAAAGTATCACGAAACAAAAATCATTACATAAAAACCACTCAGGATTTATCAGTCACCAGAGACATATTTAATTAAGTGGTGGGACATTACTTACTGGGTCGAATAGGTGAAATTGGGGAAAAAAGACAGATGGTTCTACAGTTGGTAAGATAGGATTCTACTTTTCTAGGTACGGAATTTTACATCTATACAATGTTAAAGACATTATTGATTTTGAAACACTACACGATGTCGTAAAACAGCTGGACATCATGGTAAAAGAACGATTTGAGCCATTGCCTCTTGCAACATCACCTGAAGTCATGAGACATTCAGATGTTGTTACAGTAGAAGACCGAATAGAACCATTGCCAAAATCGGCTAAAAACAGGTCTATATTACTCTTATATCCGAAAAACTGCGTATGATGATTTTGAAGTTTCAACGTTGAAACTTACATTGCAACTATCTTTAATATCAATAAATCATTTGTGTGAAAAAATGACTTTGACAGACTACTGTATATACAGTCGTTTTTAAATAACTTGTAAGCGTAACGCCGTGAAAATCAATTTATGCACATGGTGAAGATAAAATGAAAATCCGAGTAGTAAGTTCAAAAGATGAAATTAATTCCCTTGGTCCAAACGAACAAATGATACACTTTGCATTCCGACCATCAAATACGGATATCTTTACGCTTATAACCAAGTGTCCAGATGTTAAAGCCCTACACATCCCGCAATCATACATCAAAACTGTTTCCAAATCAATTCGCATGTTCCTTGAGATGAAAGGTATCGCTCTCCTGGAAGGCGATGTATGGGGTCACAGGAAGGATATCAACGAGTATTCCGAGATTTCGCAGGGTGTTTATGACCGTATAGACGAATACAGGATAGATGGTCTATCGGATGAAGAGATTGAGGGCAAGATGAGTAGGGATTTACATATGGGGACAGACCTAATCAGATTCCTGTTGAAAAATAAGAAATGATTGGTATTCTTTCAGTTTTTAAATACCTTTCATAATTTCATTTTTGCAGGGTTAATCATAAACACCTAAACCTGTAATTATTCACTTTTTACCCATTTTACTACCTACAATCAATAATAAGGCAAAAACAATCAGAACGAAAATGAATGTCTGCAACGAATTTGAATCCGTTGTTGTGGTTTCAGGGGTTTCATTCATGAGTCCTGCATCTTTGATTGTGTAAGAGAATGTGTATCTATCTTCAAGTCCTGTACCACCCATTGCTTGAAGTGTAGCTCTACCTTCATAATCACCTTTTACGTCCGTGGGGATGATTGTAAAGGACACGGTTTGTGTTTCACCAGCTTGCATATAGATTGCTTTTGTAGATGGTGAAAGACTAAAGTATTGTGATTCACCAGAAATTTGTGAAAGAAGTTGAAGATTTACCGGGCCTTCACCACCATTATTTTTAATAGTGAACTCAATCGTAGCAGTGTCAGTGTCAAGAATTGTACCTTTAATAGAGTGGGAAATTATTTCGGCAGAAGCGGTATTTGAGCAAGCAAGCAAAATAATTAAACAGATAATGGCATATTTTAATTTCATATAAATCTCTCCGAATATTATAAAATACTTTATTACAATCCAATTTTGTTTATCCCCCAATTAATTTCGAATGAAAGAAGCATGAGATATTTCATCTATGAGGTGTGTAGATGTCAATTTCAACATCCTGAAGCTTCCTTTACTAGGGCATCAATGTAGACTTCTAGGTCATGCATCTCGAATCTGGAGTGACATAAAAGGAAATTCACCGCATGAGTAACGGTTGGCAGGTTGTGAGACCTGCCACGTTTCACAGGTATCCCAAGCAAGTTGCATTTCTGCATAAAAAGAGATTGCAACTCGTTATGTACCTTCGATATTTTCTCATAGTCAGGACTCGCCACCTTGACGGAAGAAATATCCTTTTTGGAGATAGCAAGAGCTATCTGTTTACCTGTACCTTTTACCATAATACATTCTCCATTAAATTAGAGTCACGCTGTAACGTGACTAAAAACTGTATAATCTAAATACTATTTAAATTTTCTGTTTTTTGGAAATATGATAGCAAGAGAAAGGTTAAATAGAATACTGATTAAGAACTGAGGGAGGTGCGGTAGTATGTGCTGTAACACATGCTTTTGGCACAATCACTTACATCCTGGACTTACCATCCAGGGTGCATTCTCCAGATTGTGCACGCACCTTACCTAATTATTCGCCTTTTTAGAGCATAAATAATTTACATTGAGTGGAAATAAAACTGCACTTTCTGTTTCATATTGCAGAATGTTTATTTTGAGAGTTCGTATGTTATTGAAATCGAAAGTAACATATATAATAAATACTTTATGTTTGAACGGTGATTTCATAAAACTAAGAAGGCCTCGAGGAAGACCACCAACAGATATTATATCTTCCATTTTTTATTGGATTCACGTTGTAGTTGGAACTATACTAATGAATCCTACATTGTTGATGGGTATAGTTGGTGGTATTGGTGGATATTACATTGGCCATAGTTTTGAAATGATAATAGTGGGATTTGTAATAGGTTCTGCTCTTGGTTTTGTTATTTTTGAGGGAAGAAGATGGTAAATATTTACGTTCCCGTTCTTCTCACACTTTTATTATATCTGTTATTTATACGGGATTCAAAATTAAAAAAATACAATTTATCAGAATGCCATGTTGAAGTTTTTTTGTATTCTTTTGGATTATCTACAAGCATTTTACTGTCACTGTCTTTGATATTATATGCCTTAAATGGCAAAGTCATTTTAGGATTGTCGGAAGAAATGCTTCATCTTGGAATTTTCATTGGCGGAGTCACTTTATTAATTTCAACTCTGAAAGGAATAAACTCTAAGTTGAAAAAGAATCATAGCAAGAACAATGACTGATGTATTCTGTTCTGCAACTACCTCTTTTATTGTGGTTTGTAAGTGAAATTAGTTGGATAAATAAGCGTTTACACTGCTCATCTACTAATATTTTGAATTAATTTGAAGAAGTTAATATCAATCACTATCAAGACTTCACCGATAAACACAATAATCAATATAAATAAAATGTAACCACCAATGAGTTTATTCGATGTATTCCATTCATCTAAGGTTATTTCTGTGATACCTGTGTCTGCACCTAATAAAATGTTACTTCTAAATGTGTAATCCTTGGTTTCGGGCTCAATCACTCCTATTGTATATGTAACTCCATCGTACACTCCAAGAGTTACTTCAGCCATTCCAGATTCGTTTGTTTTATAGGGCATTCCCATCAATAATGATGAGCCATTGTAATGAAGGTTGACATAAATAAGTCCACCTGTAATGTCCTTTCCATTTCTTAATGCATGAATTATAACTTTTTGTGTATTTGGAATATATGATTCCATATTGTTAAAGTGCGTTTCATTTTCAACATAAAATATTGGTCCCATTAAAAAGTGATATTGTGAATAAAATATTGACTGATTAATAGGAGGAAAGGCATTGAACCCTACATCAGCAATTACCCATTCTCCACTTTCTAATTGAACTTCAGACCATGCGTGGTTATTTACAGTCATTCTGTATGGGTCTATAAATCCAGTAGTATAGACAGGTCGGTAAGTAAGCCCAGTTCGGGTTACCAGGTCTCCAAAAACACATGCTAGTTCCCCACATGACGCCTTTTTGAGATAAATACTCCATAAAGGGTCCGGTGTATTTGGTCTAAGGTAACGGTTTTCAAATGCAGAATCAAATGTATCAAAACTATTGGTCTTAGGAGATATGAAGTAATCCCTTTGCCATAAAATAATATTGGATATCAATTCAGTATTGTTTGAAGATTGTTCAATTAATTCTTTGCCTATTCCATCCAAATAGATATTAATTTGGTCTTTTTGAACAAAATGATAGTCCACATAAAGGTTTCCTAAATAGGCAACATAAACGACTAATGATATTGTGATTATCGCTATCAAGACTCTACGAAGCTTCTTTAATACCAATTGTCTGTCATTAACAAATTTACCGAATAATTTAGTTAAAACAGAATTTTTCATATAGTTCATTTATTTTGAAAAGTAGATATACATTTTGATTGTTTCACCATCACCATCTCAACAACTTGTCTTCAGCCATGCCCTTACCACTTACGACAATTCCATCCTTTCGCATTTGCTTAATGAAGAAAACTGCACCAATAATCCCACCCTCATCAAGCATCCCCCGTGTGTGACCTCGACCATGTTCCGGATTTGACATACCTAAAATTTCCACACTTCCATTTTTATAAAGTTGGAGATGCTTCATTTTGTATGGCCACATATCTCCCCAAGACTTGAAGAATCGAAAATCTAACATGTGGCGACGGGAAGCGTATGCCCGGGCGAGTTTCTGTCTACGCAACACGCGCTCTTGCTCCTGTTTTTCTTCTTGTGGGCTTTTGGTTGGAGGTAGGCGTGGTTTACCTGTTGCAGTTTGTTTTTGCATTAATTCCAGAATGCGATTCAAGCGCATAATCTCGCTCTCTTTCGATTTTAGTTCGGCCATCAAGTGTGCAGTCTCTACATGCGGGTTTACATTTTGAGATGAAGGGGAATTCCCAAATGGTGAGGTTATGCTAGGGAAGCGGTTTTTGACTTCATTTGCGACAGCTTCCTGGAACATTTCATTGTCGTTGAGGATTTGAGATACTCTTCTTTGCAGGTTGGCATACTTGATTTCTTTGTATTTGAGCGGATTTTCAGCATGCTCTTTGCCTAACTTTGTCAGGCTGTAAATGCGTGGATTAACATCCTTGTCGATGGAAATGTAACCCCTCCTTTTAAGTTGAAAGAGAGCTGACCTATATGCACCATAGTTCGGGTGTCCTACCTGCTCATAAATTTCTCTTGATGATTTGTTCCCCTGCAAAAGTGTCCGTAAAACCTTTGATTTAAATTCATATTTTTTCATGAGTAAACATTATTATCGTTTACTTAATTAAATACTTTATCTATTGATCAAATAATATAGTTATGTGGGAGTGGAGGGCAAAGTGACAGGTCGATATGTATAAACTTGTAGATGTGGCACGAATCAAGAAATGAACGATATTAATTGCAGATACATAATGAAAGGTTTTTATCTGTAGACAATTTCTTAATAATGGTGAAAGCATGACCTCGAATAACAGTCCCAAATTGCAGTATGATAAGGTATACGACTATCTGTTAGAAATCGCATCGAATGGTTGTTCAGCATCACTTGTGAATATTGGTGACAAGGCATATAGACGGCAACTTAATCAGCAAAAAATAATTGTTACCTATGGGGATGTGCTCAAGAAGTTTGAGATGATACCTAATAAGATTGAGCACCAGCAGGAGTTGTACCCCATACTGGATAAAATCAATGAGGATACTTTCCCCATATTGCTATCTGTACTCGTCGTAAACGGCAGTGATTTCATTCCCAGTAAGCCATTCTTCAAAAAGTGGTTGAAAATGGATGACCCTACCGATAAAGAGCGTGTTGAAGCATTTAAGAAGGAGTTAATGAAGGTACGGGAACATTTTTGTGATGAATAGATGGGAGTCTCTGAAAGGAAATGAAGTAAAACCGGTTTGAATATTAAAACGTTGAAGATGAGAGTATGAACGAAACTAAAAACTTCACTAATGTTGAAATGTCGTGGGCAACACTCTTGAAACAACTCGGTCCGCAAGGCAATGACTTCAAGATGTTTGGCATAAGACCCCGGGCAGATGCCAAATACTTCAATGCAAGAACTGCAGGGGAACAAATAGTCATAGATATCGCCAAAGTGCACTCAAACTCATCCGAAATTAACGTTGATAGACATATCAGTTTCAAGGAGTTCAAGTGCGTTGCGGGGAAGTATAATGATTATGTCTCAGGTGTTAAAGGCACCCGAGAACAGATGCGGGATGAATGCGGACAGAATACATCCTATTTGATATCGTTGATTCATTATTTATTGTGAGCATTCATCAGGACAGGTTACATATTTCTTAAATAAATTTAAGAGTTATAGGGAAGCAGAGTGACATGTTTTTGAGAGTAATTGAATCCTTTATATTGAGGATAAAGGCACTTTATCTTCAATTAACCCAATTACGCAGATGTTTATCATGTAGCTTTCCAAGAGTTACGTTTTAAGTCACCTTTGTAGTTGGCGACGATTTGTGAGGATATGAAATTTGGATGAGATGAATAAACCAGGGAGTGAGTATCCCAATACAATATCCCAAGTAGTGTCCCACAATGTTTACTGTATTTCCTGTTTCGGTTCGTATGTTATCTGGAAACATAACAAGCCATAATTTAACCATCAAAAGTGTGCCTAAACTAATCAATAAAATCACTAGAGTGAAGAGCACATACTCTACGTATATATTTTTGGAATGGGTATTATTAATGTAGGACGATATAAATGAGAAGATATGTGTTACATCTTCTCTAGCAGATAACACACAAAGAAGAATCAGGAAAATAAGTGGTGCAGTATATCCGTCAACACCTACGTACTTGAAATTTACCAAAACAAGTAGGTTGAAAAATATCACTGAACATAAAATGTAATTGAGCTTAGTTAGTTTCAAACCAGCTTTTGTATAGATATATACGAAAATCAATGCCACTAAATAACCACTTAAAGCTGAAACAATTCCGGAAAATCCTAAAAAAGCGTTAGTGTCGTTGCCTGGGTACTTCATTATGTTATAAGCAGAAACAACAAAAGGCACTATCAAGTAGATAAGGACTGTGTCGTAATAAAACTCTTTCCGTGTGCGAATTTTTAATATTTTATGCAATACCAAGATGAGAGAAATGAGGAATAAATAAAATGTCAGGTTGTTGGTAAAGTGAGACACTCCAGCATGGGCAAAGTTTGAGAAATATATTGTATAAATAGTCGGATTCGCAGTATATAAGGCAAAACTCTTGTTTAGTGGAGTAATGAAAACTGTCGTGAGGAATAAAGGAATTAGGATGCAAAATAGATATATGTCAAATAGAGTTCCATACGAAAAAGTATATTTTTCCAATTTAATGTTGGCATTGTTCAGGATTTTTGAAAACATTTTTGACCAACTATGATGCAGTGTGACTTCATTACAATCTATACATGAGTTCATCAGTTATAATTATTTATCCTGTATGTTAACGGGTGTATAAGGGTAGTTAATGCGTACACAATACATCGCATGTAATATCGTTAACTAATTATCAATAGGATATTCATTCACTCTTCTTTCTCACACTCAGGGCAGGGCAGTCCATATCCTTCTTCGATAAATTCCCACTTACCATCTTTCAATTGTGTGTATTCTCGACTGGTTTCGGAGTGACCATGTTTGCAGACAAGGTCTACTGTTATGTAGGGAATGTCATCACCATCCAGATTCTGATAAGAGTTTTCTGCGACGACAGGTTCAAAACCTTCCGCACGTATGGATTCGAGAATTTGTTCCTTGGAATCGAATATGTAATTGTCTTGACCGGAAAGACCGGCAGATACACTGACTGTTTTCATGTTTTGCATAAAGGCTTTCTTTTCTTGGTTGTCCTTATCCATGCAGCATTTTTTGTACTTTTTGCCACTGCCACATGGACATGAGTCATTTCTTCCGGTTTTGACTGGCATATTACCACGCTACATAGTGTGCAATTAATCTTATATTTATCACGTTGGTGAAACAATGAACTTCAAGGTGAAAATGTCGTTTGGTTTCTGTTACTAATGAAGGGATATTCAGCTATGATTATATGTGTATGGTAAGACGGTAACAAAAACTGACACACGTCAAGGTGATTGAACGAATGACACATGGCGAGGGTGACAGGATACCAGGGGTTCAAGCTGTTCGTATTTTATTACAGGTGCTTTGACATGTGTATGTATAACCGGTAATAAGGTAGCAGTGATTGCAAAGGATAAAATATAGAATAATAGATTATAGAGCATGCTGTTGCTGGTTATTAAACTATTCCATATTTGTAATCATTTCTGCAGTAGGGTGTAATCGATATGATAAGACAGTTTGTAATCATTATACTAAGTTTGTAATCATTTCTGTATCATTTTTGTATCATTTTTTTCAGCATGCATCGGCACTTGTTATCAAAATAAGATATATTTTAGAAAAAGAGTATAATATAAAACTACTTCTCTTACATTATTTCTCAATGGTAGTTATAACGATTTTAAAGAAGAAAGTTTTCCTAAATTCTATAGGTCATTTTTTCTAAAAATAGCCTTAAAATGATAACAAGTGACAACTGCTATCGAAAAAAATGATACAAAAATGATACAAGATTTATCTCAATTGATAAAAATGCCATATACATACCAGAATTTCTCTTGTATCATTTTTTGCTAGCAAGAATAGGAAATTGATACAACTCAATCATAGAATTGAAGCTTTTCATTGATGCTCGATGCAGATTCTTTTTGAGCAGGTGATTTCGATAATGGACTAACAGCCGTTTTGCCTATTACTCCATTGAATCCAGCACCACCATTTTGTATGTACAATCCGCCCGCATTGGTGACTGAGTATTTCTTAAGGGCTCCACTCTTAGAAGTATCAAAGCCTGCGATTGTGTTAGTACTGGTAGTTTTGGTATGTGTTTCTGCATCCTTAGCAGCTGCATCAAATGCAAAGTCCATACCGATAGCTTCCTTGATTTTCTTGATGTCCAGAGTTATACCAGTCACCAGTTTATCGTTAATCCGATTGGTTGAAGTATATCCTGACCTTTTGCCTTGAATAACCAATATACCGTTCGCTTTAAAGTCTTCCATCATTTTAGTGTAGTATCCATGTGGTTTCTTATTTTTTGGGTCACTGACTCCAAGTGCGTCCTTCATCTGCTTTGAAAACAAACAAATGTATGTATTGTCCCAATGTCCAGGCATTCTTTTATTGGATATATTGCCATGAGGATTATAATCCGTGATTCCTTGGGGTTCTGCATCATTAAAGTACATTTTCTCTGCCTGTGCATATTGGAAGATATCATTAAGCGCTTTATGCCACGTAGGACAGTCGTCCAGTTTCTCAACATATTCCCCATATACTTCTTTGACGACATCTATTGGATTCATTGCAGGGATACCAATGTCCTTGAATACTTCTTCAAGTATGACTCCGGCAAGTGTGAGAACTGCAAGACTAGCACCCATACGGTTTTTCATCATACTATCTTTGTTCTGATACAGTGCAAGGCATTTCTCATATTCAGCCTGCAAACCATCCAACATACTGAAAACTTTTTGTAGGTATAGTTCTATGATGTGGCCATAGTTTCCGGAGCGTATCTGTGTCGGTATTACTGTGTCTTCAAAGTGCTTCACACCCTCTACATTCACCTTCATCATTTTCCTGACTTCAAGCACCCTGACCTTTTGACCACTGTTGGCATTGTCATCAAGTATGGGGTTCTCACCATTGATTGATATGATATTGCTCCATTCAACAGGCTTGTTAATTATATGCCCGCCATCCTGTTGTTTCATCTTGAACCTGTCATGTCCTTGTGCAAAACGATAGATGAGCTTGCCAAAATGGTCACTTTCACCTGCTAGTGTCGATTCATCAAAACATACAAGATGGTTATTAAGAATGTAAAGCAACTGCGGATTTGATGCTGCTGTTGAATCTGCGGGAATAATCAATTCGGCAGGATTACCGTAGAGACCGATTGCTCCTTTATCTTTTAATGATTTACCTTTAGACGTGTCAAAATTAGAGTTTATTACAAAGGTTGCAATCCCCAGTGGTTTAAGCAGTGGTGCTGCCATTGCAGCATAACAATGAGCTCTCAATACTGGGTCACATATGATATCCTTTATTCCATCAATCCATCCTTCAAGAGTACCTGCCTTACTTAGTTTTGGAGATATTGTCTTTTCAATATTGACTATGGTTATGTTACCTTTTGGAGAAAACGTCCTATCACCAACTTGGAAAGCTTCTTCATGCCATCCGTTCCTATCGGTAACTATAAAGTTATGTAGATGAACTGATTCCATAGTTTTCCTAAAATATTCTTGAAGCATACCAGACTTATTTTCAGTAATATTGACTTTCGCTGACAATGTTTCTATGATGCCTTTCTTTGACAGTATTTGTCTCGTAATGAAGATGTCTTGATACTCCTCACCGTCGTTAGATAACCATTTAATCAAACCATATTGGTCACCACCATCCTTGGATTTCCCCATACCGACCAATATACAAAAATCACAGATGGGAGTGAAAAACAGAAATCCATCTATTCCTTCAATTTGGTATAAGGTCTTCCCACCATTGGAATTATCTTTTATCGCATAGCCATTAGGCAAGACGTATTCTTTCCACGCATATTGATAATTGTTGTTCCCATGGTTTCCAGAGCTGATGCCCTTTAGCTCCGTGAACAGTTCCATTGATTTAGTGTAATTATCCTTTATATCTTCAATACCATTCAATTCTTTTAGTAAATAGTCTAAAAATTTTGATATCTGGCTTGTGGTATATTCTTCAGAGATTATCTTAATCATTGATGCGAGTTCTCTTCTACATGCTATTGTTGCTTTACCTGTAGGGGTCCTAAAAATATCGTCATATGAAAAGACAACAGGGTCATAATTGTTTTCGACTTCTTTATGAGAAACTCGAACTTCGATAACATATTTATATGCTATAATATCAATAGCATCATTCACAGTAAATACAATATCATTCTCAGGAATTGGTATAATCCTGTCATTGATAAGACAGTTTTCAATTTCCTGATATAAGGTTTGGATTTCATCTTCGCTGGAAACGTCTTGAATCAGTACGTTTTCCCCATCATCGGAACTATCTTTAAATACTTTAATGTCATCTTGCATTATAATCACCGTTTTAATAAAAGAGAAGTGCATTGCCTGGCAGCAATTCACTTCGATTGTTTATTTATTTCAGGTCGATTTTCCAACTTGACCTTTTTTATTCATCCTCATTCTCAATCCAGAGGATTGTGTCATATGGTCCATACATTATGTTTTTCTCCCGAGACCAACCTTGCATATTTCCCCGCAGACATTCAGAGATTTTCCATTCACAATGACCGCATACTCTAGCTTGTAACATTGGACTCAAAATTTCGGGATTGCTGATATACATATTGTGCGTGGTTATGCAATCGAATATGATTTTCTTTGCTATCACATCTCGTTGGATATACATACCTGCGTCTCTCATATCATAGAAATATTGCATAATCCATGTAATGTATTCACTCTTGCTTGTGGTGCCTCTCTCGGCCTGCATTCTGTCTGCTATCTCTTTTGGGATTGTTATATAGTACTCGTTTTTTCTAGTCATTTTATACGCCTCATCGACTTAAATTTTCAAAGTTAATCATAATACTTCATTTCTGTATAGTGGTTGAATCACTCAAAGTGATTAGCCGGAAAAGACATCAATAGCCACAGCTATTTTGTCTTATGATAAGCAATGCTTATATATCAAAAAAAGATATTATCTCATATACTCACCTCTGTGTGAGTCGAGGTATCTGAGAGCGTCATTGGCATTCCCGACCAAGGTAGAACCGATGGCATTCTCATTGATTTTTATCGTCTTCATCATTTTCACCAATCAATATTTTTATTTAAATGAGTGTCAAACAGAAAGTGCTCTCTGGTCAACTGTTATATAGTGCTGATGAAGTAGATATGCTATATAAGCCGACCGATTAACCGGACCTCTTTCGCTATCTATTCGATTCATCAAGTTTTCATCCAAACTGATACCTGTTTTTCTTACTGTCATCTTATCACCACGTACTTTGGGTACTTACTTCGCTGGTAAGTTCCATGGTACGCTAAGTACAACTAATGCGAACGTGTATATAAACATTACCCACTCGTTACACCTTTAAAACGATATGCTTTGACATCATCTCAAAAAACTGCATAATATATTAAGCTGCATAGCAACCAGCATCGAGAGGGGCTCTAAATTTCTTGCGAAGTTTAAACCATGCTTACAATGAGACTGCAGAACAAAATAGATTAAGTACGCTGCTTCATCATCATTCTTTTAAGTCTACGACGTATCCAGATTATTCACTGCAGGTATCGCGGTTGAGATTGATGCCTGTGTCATGAGTGAAACACTTCCATGATAATGGTAACTCATTGGCCTTCAAAAACGCGTCATCAACATCCCTTCCTGATAGAAAGAGGGCATCTATAAGGACACCCTTCCAAATGCTTCAGGACTATTTGGAAGGTTACCCCTTGCCTGCCTGTCAATCGTTCAACCAAGGGCTTCTGTGTCATTCCTTAGACTCGCCCTCAATCAATTCAGGGTCGATGTAAGGTTCATATTCACGTGGCTTTTTGACCTTTTGGAGTTTCTGTAACATCCTGATTGCGTTTGTGTCACCATCAATTACCTTCTGAATCAACTTCTGAGTGTCTTCACTCAGCTTACTATCAATTTCTACATCATTTGCAATATGTTTTTCAAGTTGAGCAATCCTTTCGTTTTGCTTCATGTGCTCGTATCTTTCTACTTTATAGGTGGCATTTTCTGCTTTCAACTGTTCGACTTCTCCCACTTTTTCAATAAATTGTGGATTATCCGCAATTGCAACATTCTTATCGATGGTTAAATACACTTCATATTTTTTGTATATCTGTAGCATTTCTGTATCATTGGGAATATAATACGATTTCTCGACACCTAAATCATGTCCTAACCAATATTCAATGAGCATATTATTACAATTTGCATTGACTAGCGATGTCTTAAACAAATCACGCATGTTATGTGCTCTTACAGGATTGTATACGAATTTTCCATTACTTAATCCAGATGCTTGTGATATTTTCCTGTATCTGTCAGCAATAGCATATGGTGTCATGATACGTCTTGATTCATTCATATCAGCAAGATATGCATCACTAATCCTGTCAGAAATGAATAAAGGTGATGTAGGTGTTGTTTTTGTTTTTATATATTTTTTTTTATAAAAATTGATATCAATCCTATCAGGAATTGCATCACGTAATTTTAAATATTCGATTACAGATTGACTTGCTTCAGGTGTAAGGAATGTGGTATACTCTACATCGGTTTTTAATCGCCTTATATGCAGGACTGTAAATCTTTTTGTAACATCTTCCATTTTTTCAGGGTTGTAACCACCAATGAAGTCTTGAACTGTCAATGACGATAATTCGGAGGCACCCATTCCTCCTGCAAAACCACACATTAGTAATGCTCTATCTTTTACTTCCGCAAATTTTAAAAATATTCTCAACTCATCTTTTGTTGGCATTTTTTCATTATCTTTGAGCGTTTTGGGCTTCTTATTCTTTTTTGGGGAACGTGGTATTGGGATACTTCTAAATCGATAGAATGAAGCAGTGCATGTCATATACATAGCAATAGCATTTTCTGATAGTTTTTTCCTGTTGTTTCGAGTTTTCGAAATTATTTTACCATCTGCATCCCTTATAACTCTGTATAGATTATCATCATTATCCGTTTCGTAGGTTGTCACGTTGCCGCATTCATCAGTTTCTTTAATATGTAGATGTTGCCCTTCATCTAAAAATCTTTTAAAGCGAGGTAATAAGAAATACAATTCTTTTTCATCATCAAATAGACCTGCTTTAATATCCTGTTTTGCATTTTTTATCAATTCTTCAGGAGTTTTCCCCGTATAACATGTGTAATAATGCATTGCTGTAACACATTTATTCCAATAAGAATCAGATGGTTCTAATACGTCGTACCAGTCTTTCATAATGTCGTTGTTAAGCAAGTCTCTCTTATTCATCACATCACCTTTGTATATGACTATAAATATATTATTTATTTTATGTATTTAAAAGTCAGACAATTGCTTATATACATATGTCAGGATAATGACCATTTATATGTTAAAGGTTTTGAATTCCCCATGCTCACATTTGCAGTCGCAACATTTTTATAGAACCACATACAGTTAGTTTCATTCATACATAACGGAATTATGATCATTCAATTTCATTGATTGGAGGTTTGGAATCATGGCAGGACAATATGGCGGTCAGCCCATAATCATTATAGATCCAAGTAAAGAGCACACAACCGGAAGAGATGCATTATCAGTCAACATTGCTTCTGCAAAGGCAGTTGCCAATATAGTTAAGTCTACCCTGGGCCCGAAAGGCATGGATAAGATGCTTGTTAACGTGATAGGTGACATCACTCTCACGAATGACGGAGCGACGATCCTCCAGGAAATGGACATCGAGCACCCTACCGCAAAGATGATCGTAGAGATTGCCAGCACCCAGGAAAAGGCAGCTGGCGATGGTACGACCAGTGCAGTAGTTATGGCAGGTGCGATGCTTGAGAAGGCTCAGGAACTGTTCCTGCTGGGAGTACACCCGACAGTCATCGTCAAAGGTTTCAGCATGGCAACCGAAAAAGCCCTGCAGGTCCTTAATGATTACGCCATCAAGGTCGACAGGAATGATCGGGAAGCACTTAAGCAGATAGCCATGACCTCTATAACCGGGAAGGCTTCTGAAATGGCAAACGAGCACCTTGCAGGAATCTGCGTGGATGCCATACTTGCCATACAGCAGGATGGCAAGGTCAATGTTGATGACGATATCGTGATCGCAAAGGAGGTCGGTGGTTCTATTGATGACACTGAACTCATAAACGGAATTTCCATCAGGCAGGAGGCGCTTCACCCTGAGATGCCACACCGCATAGAGAACGCAAAGATCGCGCTCATAGACACCGAACTTACATTCGGCAAGACTGCGACCAAATCCAAGCTCCATGTAGACAGGGCTGAACAGCTCCAGGAATTCAAGGAAAAGGAGAGAGCTAATTTCAGGATCACCATCCAGAAGATCATTGATACCGGTGCTAATGTCGTTATCTGTTCCAAGGCCATGGATGACTATGCATTGCATTTCTTCAAGGAAGCAGGTGTATATGCCACCAGGCGTGTCAGGGAAGAGGATATGATGATGCTGACCCGTTCTACCGGTGCATCTCTGGTGAGGAACATTCCGGAAATGACAGCCAACGATCTGGGATATGCGGAACTTGTGGAGCAGGAAGACATCCATGAGGAGAAGACCTTTATCAAGGGATTCAGGGATGCCAAGACCATGACCATTCTGGTAAAAGGCGGTACCGAGCATGTCACTGACAATATCGAGCGTGTCTTTGACGACGCACTGCGCGTCGTAAAGTGCGTGTTCGAGGATGGAACAATAGTTCCGGGCGGAGGAGCATCCGAGATAGAAGTCGCACAAAAACTACGTGCATACGCTGCCAGTGTGCAGGGACGCGAACAGATGGCCATTGAAGCATTCGCATCAGCCATCGAGGAAATCCCAAAAGCCATCGCAGAGAACTGTGGTTTTGACGCTATCGACATGCTTCTGAATCTGCGTGCCAGCCACGGCACCATGAAATATGCAGGTATCGACATAAAGACCGGCGGCGTCTCAAATATGTATGATATGGGTATCATCGACCCCCTCAGGGTAAAGACCCAGGCCATCAAGTCAGCCGCAGAAGTTGCCAGTATGGTGCTGCGTGTTGACGACATGCTCCGCGCCAGAGAAAAGGACATGATGGATGTAGCTCCCGAGCACAACATCCACAATTATGATATGAGCGGAATGGGAATGTAAGAGGCGTGGCCTCTTATCATTTCCTGTATTTTCGATCTTTCTTCTATTTGAAAATTTTTTGCAGAAAAGCACACTTAATTGGTCATCTGTGTTCTCTGTGGTTGCCTTTCTACTTGCTGCTGCAATTCTTAGTGCATTTCTATATTATCATTAGTACATAGAATGATACAGACTTGCACCTTTTGCGATGTTGTTATCAATCACCTCAGACGCAACCTTCATATATTTAGTTTTTTATAAAAGCCACTGGTTTTAAATAAAGTCTGAGAGGGACGATCATTTTGAATGAGACATCAAATATTCACTCATTGCACTATATGTTTGCAATCTTTTTTCTTTCCGGTGCCATGTCATGCACAGGAGTATCGAAGTTGACTGCACCACCAGTAAATCTGGTAAATCCCCAGGAGGGTTCAATTTGAAGCATGTGATTCTTGCGTTTATGCTATTTTTAGCATTGTTTTCAGGAATAGGACAGGCGAACACGATTGAAGTAGAGAATCTTACGGACAGTCTAAATGCTGGAAATCTAGTAAATATACTGCTTGGAGAAAATAGTTCCGTCGTTGTTTCTAACATCACTGTTACAGGCACTAATCTGGCAATTGGGAAATTCACGAATGGTGGCACTCTTGGATTTGATACGGGTGTCGTGATGACTACCGGTAATCTTTCACACGTTTCTTACGATATGTCTTTCTTCGCTGACACGAACAATACCCTACCTGGGGACAGTGATTTAGATGTACTTGTTAACAACATTACATATGATGCAGTTGTTCTGGAATTTGATTTCATTCCTGAAAAAGGTAGCATTTCATTCAACTACCGTTTAAGTTCAGAGGAGGATTTCTTAGATGTTTATGACGATGCTTTCGGCCTCTTTGTAAATGGTGCGAATGTTGCTCTGTTACCAAACGGATATAATGTAAGTGTTACTAATATTGGGCATGGTCCATATTATGAGGCAAGTCCTCTCAACACTTGTTTTAACGGATCAAGTATAATACTAACAGCTAGCGCTGAAGTGATGCCAAACACTTTGAACCACATGAAATTTGCAATTGCCGATGCTAGAGATGGCATTTGGGATTCAGCGGTTTTCATAGAGGGCGGTTCCTTCGTGTCTAATACTCTTCCTAATGCACCAGTAGCCCCTCTTTGTGAAGGCGAAACAAATCCTACAAACGTATCTGACCTGACTCCGGAATTTAGCTGGACTTTCTCCGATCCTGACGTTAATGACACGCAAGGTGCTTATCAAATTCTCGTAGGTACGAGTGCAGGTGACAGCGACATGTGGGAGAGTGGTAAAGTTACAAGTTCTTCCTCAACGGACATATCTTATGCAGGTTCCGCTCTGGGCTGGAATACAACATACCATTGGAGAGTGAAGACATGGGATAACTACGATGATGAAGGTACTTACTGTGAAAACCAGACATTTGTAACATCAGCGTTACCAGTCGCCAACTTCACTGCTAACGTTACTTCCGGTGCTCTTCCGCTTTCAGTAAGCTTCACTGACCTGTCCAGCAATACTCCAACTTCCTGGTTCTGGGACTTCGGTGATGGTAATAATTCAACTGACCAGAATGCTGCTCATATCTATGCATCCGTGGGTATCTATACCGTCAGCCTGAATGCAACAAATGCCGGCGGCAGCAACGTTAGCACACAGACCGATTATATCACTGTTGCTATTGAACCAGTTGCCAGCTTCAGTTCAAATGTTACGTCAGGAGCTGTTCCACTGTCAGTTAACTTTACCGATGAGTCAGCCAACAGTCCAATCTCCTGGTTGTGGGATTTCGGTGACGGTAACACTTCAACTGACCAGAACCCGGCACATACTTACGTCGCTGCAGGCACCTATAACGTCACTATGAATGCGACCAACGTAGGTGGCAGCAATGTCACCACACAAACCAATTACATCACTGTTGCTATTGCTCCTGTTGCCAGCTTCACTGCCAACGTCACTTCTGGTGCTGTTCCACTATCAGTGAACTTCACCGATACTTCCACCAATACTCCAACCTCTTGGTTATGGGACTTTGGTGACGGCAATACTTCAACAGACCAGAATCCGACATACACATATACTGCTGTAGGAACCTATAGCATCAACCTGAATGCAACAAATGCAGGTGGCAGTAATATCAGCACTCAGACCGAGTACATCACTGCTGCGTTTGCTCCAGTTTCTAATTTCAGTGCCAATGTGACTGAAGGCGCTGTTCCATTGTCTGTGAACTTCACTGATACTTCCACCAACAGTCCGACGTCATGGTTGTGGGATTTCGGTGACGGTAACACCTCTACAGTTCAGAACCCGGCACATATTTACGTCGCTGCAGGCATCTATAACGTCAGCCTGAATGCGACCAACGTAGGCGGCAGTAACGTCAGCACTCAGTTGTCCTTCATCACAGCTGCCTATACCCCGGTTGCCGGTTTCACTTCCAACGTTACTTCCGGTGCAGTTCCGCTTTCAGTGAGTTTCACAGATCAGTCCACTAATGCAACTGCATGGTACTGGGATTTTGGTGATGGGAATACATCCGCTCTCCAGAACCCTACCCACACATACATGGATGTAGGTACTTATAATGTCAACCTGACTGCAATAAATTCAATAAGTGGCAATGATACCCTTACACGGACCGATTATATCACAGTTGCTATTGCTCCTGTTGCCAGCTTCACTGCCAACGTCACCTCCGGTGCTGTTCCACTATCAGTGAACTTCACCGATGGGTCTGCCAATGCCCCAATTTCCTGGTCATGGGACTTTGGCGATGGAACTAACTCGACAGAACAGAACCCCACCCACACCTATGCTTCTGCGGGAACTTACACGGTCAGTCTCAACTCAACTAACGTGGCTGGCAGCAATACCAGCACACAGAATGATTATATAACAGCAGCAGTGACTCCTGTTACCAGTTTCACTGCTAACGTCACCTTCGGTGCAATTCCGCTTTCAGTGAATTTCACCGATCTGTCTGGAAACAGTCCTACTTCCTGGTTCTGGGACTTCGGTGACGGGACAAATTCGACTGACAGGAATGTTACACATACCTACACAAGTGCAGGCACTTTTATTGTTAACCTGACAGCAACAAATGCAGGTGGCAGTAACATCAATACACAGACTATTATCACTGATTCTGTTCCTGTTTCTAACTTCAGTGCAGATGTCACCTCAGGAGCTATTCCTTTAGCTGTGAACTTCACCGATCAATCCGTCAACGCTACTGCATGGTATTGGGAGTTTGGCGATGGAAATGCATCTGCTCTCCAGAACCCAACCCACACATACATGGATGTAGGTACTTATAATGTCAACCTGACTGCAATAAATTCAATAAGTGGCAATGATACCCTTACACGGACCGGTCACATCACCGTTGCCATTGCTCCTATTGCCAACTTCACAGCTTCTGCAACCTCAGGAACAGCGCCTTTTGCTGTCACTTTCACCGATTTGTCTACCAACAGCCCGACTGCATGGGCATGGGATTTCGGTGACGGAGCAACTTCGACTGACCAGAATGCAACATACACCTATACAAGTGCAGGCACCTATGCAGTCAGTCTCAATGCATCCAATGTGGGTGGTAGTAATGTAAGCACCCAGATGAGCTACATCACCGTAAGCTCCGCAAATTCTGACTCCGGCCGCCGTGCATCCTTAAGTCCCGGCCAGCCACCTGAAAGTGTCACATCTACCTACACTTCTGTAAAACATGTCATGGGAGGCACCAGCGTGGAGTACGACCTTTCAAGTACCGGTAGTCCAGTGCTTGGAATCAGCTTTGATGCAAAGGACAACGAGGGGCTTGTGGTCGCAAAAGTGCAGGTTCTCTCGGACAGGCCGGAAGGCATTCCCAACCCGCCAGGAAACTCATACCAGCTTATGAGTATCGACGTTGGAAGCCAGGGAACTATCTCAAGCCACAATGCCGATAACATCAAGATCAACTTCAAAGTAAGCTGGGACTGGATAAGAGAGAACAACATCGACCCCTCCACTATCCGCCTGACAAGATATTATGATGGAGAGTGGCAGAAATTGCCTACAGGCAAGGTAAGTGATGACGGCCAATTTATTCACTTCGTTGCAGAAACTCCGGGATTCTCCATCTTCAGTGTTGTCGGCGACGAGTTAGGAACAACCGAGGGAGAGAAAACTGCCGATACAGCCCTCTTTGAAGAAGCAACAGAAGTTCCCATAGAAACAGAGGACAAAAACACTCCTGGATTCACCGGATTGATGGGACTGCTCTTTGTAGCGGTTGCATTCTTGGCAAGCAGAAGGTCCAGACTTTAAGGAAAGGGCAGTCACCTGTCCTTTTCAATTTCTTTTTTCATGAACATTTCCAGGCCATCCTGCAATCCGTAGAAGTTCCTGTAATCCCGGATAACATTCTCTGCTTGCTTTGGATAACGCCTGAACATAAACCTGACAAATTCCTCTTTGGACGTACATTCCTTTACAATGCCTATAAGCTCCGTAGCGTATTTTTTTGACATTACGTTATCTTTCTGTATCTCGAATGTCAGGCACAGAGCCTGCGCCGGAAAATATTTCCTCCGGATGAACGGTCCAACCGAACCCAGCAACACGCCGTAGTTCAGCCTGCTGAACGCAGGTACACCTACACGCTGAAGCCTGTCCGGCTCGGTAAGGGCGGAGAGATTTTTTGCAGAGTAGGAGTGCAGCTCGATGTAAATATCAGGGTGCAACTCCTCCACTGCCTCAGTGATGGACTGGCCTATGGTTGTAAAATAACTGTCATCCAGCGTTGACACATAATTGCCTGTGCTAACTACAGGAATAACTGCCAGAGTGCCTTTCTCCGGGGCCTGTACATTTTCAAGTATGTCTGAAGTATCCTTCCATTCGTTCCCGTGCAGGCCGGCAACAAAAAGCCTGACAGGGAGACCTTGTCCGAGTATCTTGTATGACATTTGAATAATCAGCTGCTCTCTTTCTCGGCTATGACGTAGATCTCCATCTGTTCCGGATCTATCACATTCAGTATCCTGAACCCGCCGTCCTCTACCATTTCAATGAATGGATGGCTGTCTTCTATATTTGATATCTTGATGACCAGCAGGAGCTTCCCACCGGTCTTTAGCAGAGGGGAGACTCTCTCCAGGGCCTGTATTGAATCAAGGGGTTCAAGTGTCATGTCAATAAGCAGCACGTCCACCTGCTCTGGTGAGAGTTCCCGAAGGGGAGCGTGGAATACATCTGCAAACACAATAGATACATTGTCTTTCTCGTGTTCTATCTTCTTAAGCTCGGCTCTGAAATCCCTGCTGAACTCAACTCCCCGGACCTTAGCGGCTATTTCCGATACATAGAGCACGAACCCTCCGGCACTCGACCCCAGGTCAAGCACACTGTCATTCTCAGTGATCATGCCGGTGGCTTCCTGTATCTTTTTAAGTTTAAAGTACCCCTTTGGCATATCCAGGCCTTCCTCCACCCGGACCTCTTCCCCGGCCATAATATCCTTTGAAGGTTTTCTCACAATAATCCCGCCTACGCTGACATTCCCTTCAAGTATCGCGGTCTTTGCCCGCGCCCGGGACTTGAAGTGGCCGGTCTCCACAAGATATGCGTCCAGTCTCATAAGAAGGCTAATATAGGCTTTACTATTTTAGACTTTACCATGAACGGCTGCATGTAGAATCCATCACTGGATATTATTATTCCGGCACCCATCTTTCCATCACAGGCCTTGCCGACAGGCCGTGTATGAATATGGAAAGGATGATCACCGTGGTAACCAGGGCAAGGGCTTCCTTGCTTCCCTCAAAACCTGCATGAGAATAAGCATAGAGTAGATAATATATTGATCCTATCCCGCGGATACCATAAAATGAAATGATGTACTTTTTAGATTTTCGCAAACGTGTTCCGGACAGAGCGAGAAGTCCGGTCAAAGGCCTGACAATCAGCACTATGAAAGCAGCTGCCGGGATCATATACCATTGAAAGTCCTCCATAAACCCGTGGCTGATGTAAACTCCCAGCATGGTGAATAAGATCACTACAAGAGTCCTTTCTATCTCTTCGGAAAAGTCATGCAGGAGATCCAGATACTCATGCATGATCTCCTGCTGTTTGAAGGTGCATGCTGCTACAAAGACTGTAATGAAGCCATATGAATTGGCCATCTGGGCCAGCCCATAAGGAAAGAGTGTGAGGCTAAGTGCCAGCAATCCCACGGATAGGACTGAACTGTTACACTGAGGTCGGGGACAGCTGAAAATTATTTTTGCCAGCAGCCAGCCGGTTCCTATCCCCAGAAGCGTACCCACAATGATCTTATAGAGAACATCGATTACAAGCCAGTCGGCAAACCATAGTGAAGGATGAATACCCGCCAGGGCCATGGCAATGGCCATATTGGTAAAAGGGAAGGCCAGTCCGTCATTCAACCCAGCCTCGGCGGTCAGCGCCAGCCGGGCACTTGATGTATCTTCCTCATGGGGAGGTGTTGTTTGTATATCTGAAGCCAGTACGGGGTCCGTAGGAGCTAGCACGGCTCCCAGCAGCATTGCTGTGGCAGGTGCAAATCCCAGGAACTTCCATCCGTAAAGTGCTATTAAGGCAATTGTCAGCGGCATGGTGATAGCCAGCGGTCGTACAGCATAACGCCAGGTTTCCCAGGCAAAAGGCCGCTTGAGTTTAAGTCCTGCAGCAGTAAGTGAAATGATAACACCTATCTCTGTAAGCCTTTCGCCCAGATAAGGTTCTTCTCCGATATGGGGTAGAGGGCTTTCCGGAAAAAAGAAGAACACAACGGAAGATATCAACAGATACGCAATGGGCGCGGTTATCATATGACGTGACAGGAATCGTGGGGATACCACTGCGATCAAAACAGCAATCCCCAGGTAAAACAGGATCAGATTATAACTGCCAGGGGAAAACACATCGACCGGTTCCATGAGTTACCTGCTTAGCTCTTTAAAGGTTACAATAAATGCACTAAAATAAAATGAGTCTCCATTATTAAAGTTTTTACTTCATAAAATATTAGATGAGTATTGAAAGTAAGGCCATGATATTATGGGAGTGGTCAGTATTTATACCATAACACCCAGATTTCCCTGAAACATGGATAAAGGATGGAAATAAGTGTTAAAAGCAGTGATATTTGACATGGACGGCGTGCTGACAGATTCAATGCCTTACCACGCACAGGCCATGAAGAAGGTGTTCAACAGGCGGGGGATCACCATCGACATACAGGACATCTATGAGAGAGAAGGGGAAAAGACCGTGGATGTCGTTGACTTCCTGCTGAAGAAGGGGACAGGTGACACTTCAGAATATGACCGGAGCTCCATTGTTGAAGATTACATCGCAGAGTTCAGAGTTATTGCAGATATAAGGGTGTTCGAAGGGATGAAGGAGTGTTTGCAGGCGCTTAAAACGAAGTTCCTGCTTGCGGTGGTATCCGGTTCCGACAAACCCATAGTTTACGACATAATGGAGAAGAAGTTCCCAGGAATTTTTGACGTCATCGTTACAGGAGATGATGTAAAGCGCGGTAAGCCTGCCCCCGAGCCATACCTGAAAGCTGTCTCCATGTTAAAAATAGGTAAAAAGGAGTGCTTCGTTGTGGAGAACGCTCCCATGGGTGTGGATTCAGCTCTCAGTGCCGGACTCTGCTGTATTGCAGTGCCAACTTACCTTGCACCTGAGAAACTAAGCAGTGCTAACCTTCTTATTCCTGACCACAAGGAACTGGTAAACTACCTCCTTGATCTTGAGCCCACAAGCAACACCTGCCTTTAGTTTTTAAAGGCTCAGTCTTTGAAATAATTGCATTTAATGCCGCTGCTGTCCGAGCACTGGTTGCAGGAAATGCATTTGACTGCATCAGCCTGCCCCGTCCTGAGTTTAGCCACCAGGTCCGGCTCGGCAATGAACGGCCTGCTCAGGGATATCATGTCAGTGTATCCATCCTCAAGCAGCATCTCCATAACTCCCTTTGACCTGATGCCGCCGACGAGTATTACAGGGATATCGATAGCTTCTTTCATCATCCTGGAATATTCCCTGTAGTAAGCTTCCTCTTCCGGCGAGCTTATTTTTGTCCTGAACATCTCATCTCCTGCATCAGCGATCCCTCCGCTGACTTCGATTGCACAGACCCCGTTATCTGCCAGTATCTTTGCTATCTCTATTGATTCCGGAGCATCAAGGGAATTCTTTTTGGAACCTTTAGGGAAACCATCCGTAACGTTCAGCTTGACCATTATTGGATAATCACCGACCATCTCCCGGGATCTTTTAATTATGTCAAGAATTACCTGCGTGCGTTCTATTATGCTGCCTCCCCACATGTCCTTCCTGCGGTTGGTATAGGGCGAGATGAAGTTGCTTAGCAGGAAACCGTGGGCGCAATGCAACTGCACTGCATCAAAACCTGCTTCTTTGCATCTCCTGACAGCCTGTGCAAAGTCCTCTATGGTTTCCAGGATTTCCTGCTCGCTCATTTCTTCGGGGGTTGTTCCTGTACCCTTTAGAGTGATAGAAGAAGGAGCAAGTGCATATGGATTATCGGTGCTGATCATAGTTTGCCTGCCGCCGTGCACCACCTGGAGCACTATTCTCCCTCCTTGTGCATGAACTCTGGAAACGATTTCCCTGTAAGCTTCGATGAACCTGTCGTCATATATTCCCTGCTGCAGGTGGTCGCTCTTTCCTTTCGGGTTGACATATGCATAGCCCGTGATAATGAGCCCGACCTCGTTCATGGCAAGTTCCTCATACATGTCTCCAATCCTTGAGGTGGGCGTACCGTCGGCTTGCGCCATCCATTCGTGGGTCGCAGAGCGCACAAAGCGATTGCGGACATCAAATCCGCACAAGGTCATCGGTTCGAACAACATGAGGAGTTATTGATGCCAGTGGCTTATAATGCTTTTCTTAGACCGCCTTTTGGATACGAAATGAGCTTGCACATCAATGATATGCTGAACGGATCTTATCTCTCAGTTCCTCATTGCGGACCCTGTAGAGCAGCAGTGTGACAAAGAGCAGGAAGAATGCGGCCATATTGATGAGCAGTGTCAATTGAAGAGTAGTGCCTTCAAGCCCGCCGCCAGACCCTCCGTAGGCAGAAGAACCGAACATAAGCGGATGTGCAGAACGCCAGAGCCTGATAGACAGGAAGCTCAGGGGCACAGAAACAAAGCCTACTATGCCAAAAACAGCAGCGAGCCGGGCTCTCTTTTCGGGTTCTTCGATAGCCTGGCGCAACATCAGGTATGCAAGATAGACGAGCATAAGCACCAATGACGTGGTAAGCCTGGGTTCCCATACCCAGTACCATCCCCAGGTAGCTTTTGCCCATATTGAGCCGGTGACAAGAACAAGGAAGGAGAATACAACACCAACCTCGGCAGCCGAGAGCGCAACAGTGTCCCATTTGCTGCTATTGAGCCTGAGATGCTGTACACTTGCAATAAGCACGACAATGAATGAGAAATAAGCCGTAAATGCAATCGGAAGATGGAAATAGAATATCTTGAAACTATTGTCCAGTATCTGCCCTGTGCCGCTTCTCATCTCCGGAAGGTAGAAGAACACTATCCATATGGCAAGTGACATAAGAGCGATAGTAGCGATTGCAAGTGCTTTCTCTGGATTCCATTTTAAGGACATGCTGTCTCCTGTGACATTACCGATGCTTTACTTTTTATATAAAGGCTTTTGATATGCTCAGGCCACTCAGTCCTGGATGATGAATTCGAAGACAAGATGCCCTACAGCAAAGAATATCAGGTCGTATACAAGCAGGAGTCGCATTTCTGTATATATGCCGCTGATGTCGCCGGTAGCCAGCACCTTGCCTGTTGCCATCACAGCCGGAATGAGGACAGGGATAATAAGAGGCAGTAGCAGTATAGGGAGCATTATCTCCCTTGCTCGTGTATTGACAGTGAGAGCCGATAACAATGTCCCGACAACGACAAAACCAAGAGTGCCAAGGATTATCACCAGTGACAGGCCTGCAAGACCGCTGATCTCATAATTGAACAGCACTACAAAAACCGGGATGGTCAGTGCCTCGACAAGGAACATGATAATGGCGCTTGAGATTATTTTGCCTGTATAGATAGCTCCGCGGTCGACAGGACAGAGTTTCAATCCTTCAAGGCACCCATTGTCCATTTCAGAACCGAAGGCACGTGAGAGTCCCAACGTTCCCGCGAATATGAAAGATATCCAGAGCACTCCAGGAGCTAGTTTCTCAATGACATCGGGCTGGCCCAGCATCTCTCCAAATGCTATACTGAATATGATAATCACAAGAAGGGAAAAGATGAACATGGAGTTTATCATCTGCTTGGTCCTGAACTCTGACCTCAGATCCTTTATTGCTATATGGAAACTTCTGATCATGTTCTGCTGCCTCCAGTCACTGAAAGTCAGAAACCTCTTTCAATTCCCTATCTCCGCACACGAGTGAACGGTAGATAATTTTAAAATCTTCAACATCAGCGATTTCTGTCCTCAGGGAATCGTGCACTATTTTTCCGCTGTCCATAATAATAACCCGGTCACATAACTGCAGAGCTCTTTCGATATCATGGGACACCATAATTTTTGTTACCATATTTGTATTCAAATTCTTTAGTACATTCTCGAATGTCTCCGCAGCCTGGGGGTCAAGTCCGGTATACGGTTCATCCATCAGTAATATGGAAGGTTTATGTACAAGCGCCCTTGCTATAGATAAACGTTGTTTCATTCCCCTGGAAAAAGAGCCCACCCTGTCATTTCCACGTTTCAGCAGGTTGACCTGGGTCAGCAGTTCTTCAATGCGCTCCTCAAGAGCGACTTTTCCAATGCCATACATTTTTCCAAAGAAACGGAGGTTTTCCCTTGCAGTGAGTTCGTCGTATAGGTAAGTTTCATGAGAAACAACCCCTATTATCTGTCTTGCAGCCGCAGGGTCCTTTTTGGTATCAATACCGTTCATTGTCAGAGATCCCCTTGTCGGCGTGATGACAGTTGCCAGCGCTTTCAGAAGAGTTGTTTTACCGGCTCCGTTGGGGCCGAAAATAACTATGAACTGACCCTTCTCAACCAGAAGATCAATATCCTTTAGTGCCACCCGGTTTCCAAAACTCTTCCATACGCTTCTGGCTGATATGATAGGATCCATCGGAGGTATATTGATATTAGTATAAATTAACGTTTTGTTGCATCAAGCTATCTAAAATGTTAAAACGAATATAACCACATGAGATCATTGAAACTATGCAATTAAGCGCCAAAATCGATTTTGCGTCCTGATGATTGTAAAAGGTGTTGAAATTACAAAGGCATTTAATTATTTGGTACTAAGAGAATATCAGTTAGTACCAATAATTAGAACCATGATTGAAAAACAACTTCCTAATGCAGTTATCAACGGGGATGTTATTAAAGAGAGTTTAGGTTAAGTAATAACAAGACTTACTACATGTTGCGGGTCGTGGGGGAAAATGAGCCGCTATTTGAGAGTGGATTAGTCGAGAGATATTGGGGAATATCTCGGATTCGTAAGGAGAGAGGTGCTTCAAAGCGTGGTGGTTTCCAGGCACCTCGTCCTACATCTTAACGAGGGAAAAAGGACTTTATCATATATAGTGTTCTCGTTATCGAAAATGTTTTCACGCGAGGAATATTTTGGTTAAAGTTCAGTTACTTTTGTTGAGTTTTTCAAGTAATAATCACGTAATTCAATGTTCCATTTAATTGCACTGGGTTTACAGCACATGAGTTGTTTATTATCATATTCACCTGTTCTCAACAGTAGCCGGAAAAATGTGCAATAGTCATTATGGCCGAAAGACACAAAATCCATCTTATTATTATAAACAAAAAAATCAAACTTCCCTGTATCGAGGTATTTTTTAAATTCACAACTGAAATTAAGCTTTATTCTTTCAAAGAGCTCTTTGCTCACGATAAAAGTTATGTGTTCTACATTGTTTATCCACTCACCGTAAATCTCCGGAAAGTTAGGGTAGAGGAATGTAAGGACAAGTGTTAAAGATTTTGATTTATTTGAGTTCTCAAAGAATTCTTTGTTGACATCATATATCTCCATAATAGAAGGAGTTATCACTTTACAGGAACAGAACTCATGCAACCGGGCAAGTAAATGAGGAGGGATAAAATCAAGCTTATGAGTTCCCCAATAGTCAATATCATTGTCCAGAACATCAAGAGTGCTTAAAAGAGGAACCATATCATCAACAATCAGTTTTCCGATCCTTGTCAGTTCATAAGCATCTCCACTGTGAGAAATGAGATGATAATCCTCTAAAACCTTCATCTGTGGAAGTAAAGCCTGTCTTGTTGTTTTTAATGAATTGAGAATGGTGACCATCTCTTTAGATCCATCCTGCAATAAGAGAAGAGAATTTTTCCGTTTGTCGGATGCAAATATAACATCGAGTAAAGGCTTCTTCATTATAGCACAACCCCGCCTTCAATGCACTAAAATAAGGTATGAGGTTGTGCTATTTAAAGTAAACTAATCACTGTTACTATTTATGCTGTCTATTATAATTACATTAATATACTAATATTTTAAAATTGTCTGGTGGAATAATTTCATTTCCGTATACTAAGTACATTGACTTTTCACAAATAAATAATCCAAAACCAGGGTTTACGATTATACTATTAAACTAATATTAGCTTGGTAAACTATAAATAAAGAAACTTCTTTTTAGCACTAAAAGATTACATATATAAAATTTCCAGCTTTACCATATTTACAGTAAACATGTTTCTTAAAAAAAGTTCATTCAGAGAATTATTCATTTAATTATAACTATGAGGAAGTGCGTAATGACAAGTGTCCTTGTGGTCGAAGATAATGTCGAGAATATGGAACTGATCATTTGTCTCCTTGAAATGAAAGGTTACGAATTCGAGGTGGCTATGGATGGAGAAAAAGCATTGGAGCTTGCCAACAAATGCATTTTCGATCTAATTATATTAGATATACAGCTTCCTAAAATTGACGGTTTTGAAGTTCTCAAAAGACTGATAAATACCCCGAATTCAAATACACCTGTTATGACCGTTACAGCATGTGCTCTGAAAAAAGATGAAGAACATTTTCTTGCAGGAAAATGTGCACACTCCCTCACAAAACCATATAGTATGAATAAGTTTTTTGAGGTCGTTTCTATTTACCTTTAGTAGAGGGAATATTATAAAACAATAGCTAATTAAGAAATCAGTTTATCGGATTATAATCTACAAAATATTCATAGTGATAAGTCTTATATAAGGTAACCGTGTTAATTGAGTGTTATATGATTACAGAGGTGTGTGCCTCTTTTCCCCAACACCCCCCACTCCCAACACACACCTCAATTATCAATTAATATTAAAAATCTATGTTTTTTGGAATTGTTAAATTATTATCAGGGCCTGCTACATAATTGGCGCTTTTTAAAGTCCAGAGTATTTTTGAATATGGCCAATATAAGGATATACCATTACAGGAGCCAGCCAGCAGCAATGCCGGAAAAAGAATGGCTTAAAGTAATATAAGAAAAAGGTACAATTATAGTTAAATCATAAATCGGTAAGATTCGGGGTGTGTAAATATTGGCGACAATTGAGATCATGGGTAGTGGTGCAGAGGATAAAGGTTTTACGAAAGATCTGTTTGAGATTATGCAGTTTACTCCTGAAGGTGTATTCAGCACCGTACTTGCAAAATCAAAGACATACAATTATACACTTATGTGTCTTGCCAAAGGCACTGACATTGACACCCATACATCATCAAAGAACGGAGTCGTTCAGGTACTTAAAGGGAAAGGAATGTTCAGACTTTTTGATAGGGATATTGAAATGAAACCAGGCCTGTTCATCTTCATGCCGGCAAATGCGCCTCACTCACTGAAAGCAGACGAGGACCTGGCAATACTACTATGCCTGACAGTATAAGCAATAAAATATAGAAAGCTAAAAATAAAAAAATGACAGTTTTTATTTTTCGGTCATATCTTGTGTGACCAGCTCGAACATATATATAGCTGCTTCCTCATTACGCATATCCGTCCAGACTATCCTGTCACCATATACGGCAGGATATACCTGGTTTGACACGTTGGAACTTACCTGCAGTTCCTCACCTGTCGAGAGGTCCTGCATATAAATGTCCCAATTTCCGGGCATGTCCCCATCCTGGTTGCGGTCATCCATCCAGACAATACGGTTGCCGCTGATAGCCGGGCCCACCTGCCATGATTCATTTGTTGTCACCTGTATTTCCTCACCAGTTGAGAGGTTATACATGTATATGTCCTGGTTGAAATTGCGGTAATCAGTCCATACCACCCTGTCATCATCTATTGTAGGAAGATATTGCTCAGACTCGTTTTGCGTCAGTTTTGATTCATCACCGGACGATATATTGTACATATAAACACTGGAACTTCCATTGCGGGCATCCTCCCATACAATTATGTCCCCGGAGATACCAGGATACCACTGATCCGCTTCATTGATTGTGATCTGTGTTTCTTCTCCTGAAGTGATATTGTACATGTAGATATCCATGTTGCCGTTGCGCATGTCACTCCAGACTACCCGGTCTTCGTTTATTGCCGGAACACGCTGGTCAGCAGGATGGACCGTTACCTGCTTCTCCTCACCGGAAGAAAGGTCATACATGTAGATATCCCAGTCACCATTACGATTATCCTCCCATACGATAATATCCCGGTATATATCAGGAGTCATCTGGATAAACGGAGTTGATGTTATCTGGACTTCCTCTTCTGATGAGATATTGTACATATATATGTCAAAAGTCTCATTACGAGTATCGGTCCATACTATCCTGTCCTCATGAATAGCAGGATACCATTGCCCTGTCCCGTTAGGCCCTATCTGCATTTCAGTGCCTTCAGCCATAGTAGCCACTGAAGTGCTCATGGATAGAAGAGACAGAGCGATCAGGGAATAAATTACTATACTTTTTCTCATTTTCACTTATTTACACTCCCGGAGAATTCAGGTCTTCTCAGGGGACCCGAATTGGTAATTTAGATATTGTGCCTATAGGCTTTTGTTGCTTTGGAAATAATGTTTCTTAACTAAACTTGCTGGAACATACTTACCCATAAAAATTGATATGTATTTTTGAATGATACTCAGGCTTTATCAATCCCCAGAGTAAATATAAAGAAATAGCATAATGGATAAAGCCGAGTAATAGAAAAATAGATTATATGGCTGAAAGGGAAATGGTCCTATGACAATAAAAGATTCACTATCCAAAGAGCTGCCTGTGGAAGAGTATGTTATAGATCAGGAACCATACTACATTCCTGTTGGTAATGAAGTGGAAATATTCATGGCAGCTTACAAGAACCTGCTGCCTGTTAATCTCAAGGGACCTACAGGATGTGGGAAGACACGTTTCATGGAATATATGGCCTACAAATTAAAACGTCCCTTGATAACTGTTGCCTGCCATGAGGATCTGACTGCGACCGATCTTGTAGGCAGATTCCTTATAAAAGGAGATTCTGTGGAATGGAACGACGGCCCCCTGACAAAAGCTGTAAAGAGTGGAGCTATATGTTATCTTGATGAAGTGGTAGAAGCCAGGAAGGACACCATAGTGGTCATACATCCACTCACAGATAACAGGCGCATTATTCCTATCGACAAGTTGGGTGTCATTATGAAAGCATCACCCGAATTCATGCTTGCCATATCCTATAATCCGGGATACCAGAGTGCTGTAAAAGACCTTAAACAGAGCACCAGACAGCGGTTCGTGTCGATAGAATTCGATTATCCCCCGGCAGACCTTGAAAAGCAGATAGTTATCCATGAAAGCGGAGTAGACGAAAGAACGGCAGGGTTTCTGGTAGAAATAGGACACAGAATACGCAATTTCAAGCACCATGGCCTGGAAGAGGGAGTTAGTACACGTCTTCTCATTTACGCAGGCAAGCTGATACATGAAGGAATCGATCAGCGAGAAGCCTGCAGGACAGCGATGGCAAGGCCAATAACAGATAATCCAGATCTTCAAAAGAGTATCGACGAGATAATATCAGCCATAATGGAGTGAGAGGCGGCGTTGGAGAAGGATACAGGCACTTGGAATTATCTTACGGAAGAAGAGATTTCAGCTATGATAAGCTCTCGCTTCCCTAAACTGGACAATACCGATATTTTAAGGCTGACAGGAGGATTTGAGGGCTTTGAGAAGCAGGAGCTTGAGGCCATCCTTATTCCCGGGACCAGAGTGTTGAAGAGGGGCCTAAGGGTCCTCATGGCTTACCTGAAGGCATCGCCTGGAGTATACAGGCTTCTTAAAGAGGAAGATTTCAGCAAGTGGCTCCTTATTGCCCAGAAAGTGTCTGTCCTTAGTGTATCCTGTTGTGAAGGGTTCTTTGATTCCTCAGCAGGCATCATCAGTAAAGGGGGCCTGCCACTGCTTGAAAGATGGACCGATCGTGGAATATCTTATGCAGAAAAAAGTAAGTGGCTGGCAATCGCTTATTTCAAATATACAGGTGTCATCGTCGGTTCAATGGATTTTGGGAATTTCACGCAGTTAGTTACGATAGGCAGGGATTTTGCAGACTCTAATGTGAACGTTGCAGAGGAGTATTTCAAAAACCTGCCTCTTTTGCAGTCCCTATTATCCGCTGAAGACTTCATTCTGTGGTGCGGGATCATAGAACGCATGCTCAAAATATACTGGCTGGCTGCAGTCGACATCATTAATGCGACACCGGGAGTGCTTTCGGATGTACCGGCCCATAGAAGAAGAATAGTGCTGGAGGAACTGGATGCATTCATTATGCATGGAGGAAAGACTGCACTTTCATTGTTCAGGAACGCTCCTTATGCTGTCGGGAAACTGGATGACCGGAATCTGCACAGATGGGCAACCATAGCCTCCGAGATTTCAAAAAAAGATACAGAAGCTTCTGTATCTTTTATGAACTGGAGCCCGGAGATACTCAGTTGCCTGGAAATGGACGAGATAGAGGATTGGGTGAATAAAGGAATAGATACACTCTCTGACAAGCATGCTTTCCGTGCGTATGTTTATGGTAGTTTTAAGGGGATGGGGAGGAATCCGGACCATATAAGCAGGGATGCAAGATCCTTTCTGCTGGATACAGGAATCAAACTTGCACTCGTAAATCCGGAGTGTCTGGAACGATACTTTGAAAATGCCCCTGCAGCCATTAAACTGCTTGAAACGGAAAACTTCAGCGAATGGGTGAACACAGGGATTGCAATCTCAGAGCAGAGTTCAACCTATGGATCCAGTTATTTCAAAAATTCGATTTCATCCCTGAGGAAAATAGCCCCGGCATCCCACAGGGATATTTTCAGGACTTCACGCAATCTGCTCGAAAAGGACTGGCTGCTGGCAGGAGCATTTTTCGATAACCTTCCCCAGGTAGTTGAAAAAATAGGTCCCGATGACATACGAAGATGGGCAGGTACCGGGATCAAAATATACGAGCATGCTCATAAACTGGCAGTGGACTACTTTACCCATTCCCCCATGCTCATGAAGGATCTCGGGGTCTGTGAACTGGAAGAATGGGCCCTGAACGGAATCAAGATAATGGAAGATAATCCACTTCTTGGAAGGCCGTATTTTTCCCTGAGGTCCAAAAGCTCAAGAGATTTCATAGAAGAACTAACAGGTTCCGTAGCTCTTAAAAAAGTAGCCGCCATTCTACGATACTATGCACTCGGGCTCTCGGGCGTCAACTTCAGCATCCTTTCACGTAAGGTCCTGCAACTTGAAGATGATGCGGATACGATCAACCCGGTTGTAGCTGGCCGGACTATCTACCTCGCTCCGCGGATTAAGAAATATCGTGGCTTTGATGACAACTTCAGGATATACAAGCTAAGCGTTATGCATGAAGTGGGACATGTGCAGTTCAGCTACATGGAGATCCCTTCCCGGGAATCATCGGAACTTACTGGAGCTATCATTGAAAAATATGCCCGTGGGAAAGATGGTGCCTATATGGACCAGGTACACCTGGAGAAAGTCCGGGATGCCGCGGACACTGTAGACATATCGGACATCATTGCCCTTTTTCCCAATGAACCTCTGGCGGCAAGCATACTCGGAGTGCTGGAGGATGCAAGGGTCGAGTACATGATCATGAATTCCTACAGAGGTGTCCGCTCAGATCTTGAAAGCATCAGGCATCAGATGCTTATGGAAAGACCGGTACCTGAGGATGGCCTTGAGAAGTTCATGGAAGCACTGCTCTGGTTCTCAACCGGTCATGAACCTGCTTTTGCTCTTACAGGAATTACGACAGAGTTGACGGAAAATGTGCGCAATTCCCTGAATAAAAATATCTTAAGGCAAGATTCATCGATACTTGACTGTCTGGAAGTCACCTTTGACATATATAAGATTCTTGACAGCCAGTTTGGACCTCTTGAAGCAAGAGAGTATGAGATCCTGAAGAATATAGAGTACCGGGGTATGGGCCTCGGAGCCTATGGTAATAAAGAACCGCTTGCCAGCAGGGCATATGAGAATGTGATCAAGAGGTTTATCCCTGAAAGTGAGACAGACCTGACTGCAGAGAAGGAACGACCAAAAGAAGAAAAGGTCAAGAGCAAATCCAGCTATGCTAAAGACAAAGGATGGAAGATACTTGGAAGCTACAGGTACGATGAATGGGATACTGCTATCAGTGACTACAAATCAGACTGGTGTACTGTGAATGAGATTGAGCCTGTTGGTGTATCTGCGGATTATTACAGGGATGCTTCGGAGCGTTACAGGAACGAGATAGCCCTTATAAAGCGCGTGTTCAGCAGGATGAAGCCAGAGTCATTTCACAGGATGCGCAAACAGATAGACGGTACGGAAATCGATATTGATGCATTTCTAGAAGCACTGATCGACAAAAAGGGCGGTATTAACCCGGAAGACAGGCTGTATATCAGGTGGGACAAGCACGAACGGGATGTAGCTACTCTTTTCCTGGTGGATGTCAGTGCTTCCACTCGCAAGGTGCTGGGTATGGATGGCAGAAGCATCGTGGATGTGGAAAAGGACGCACTCATTGTGATGATACAGGCACTTGAGAGTATAGGAGACAAATATGCAATATATGCTTTCTCAGGTAATACAAGAGAAGATGTAGAATATTTTGTCATAAAAGAATTCGAAGAGGAACTTTCGGGAGATGTGGCACGCAGGATCAGTCTCCTGGAACCTGTAGCCAATACCAGGCTGGGACCAGCCATCAGGCATTCTATCAAGAAACTGGACCAGGTTAACGCACAGACAAAAATAATGATGCTGCTCTCTGACGGGGAGCCTTATGACACATGTACGGGGGAAGGAGCCTATCAGGGCCAACTTGCAGAAGAGGACACAAGGATCGCTATCCAGGAAGCAAGGTCCCATGAAATGCATTTCTTCTGCATTACAGTCGATAATAACCCAGGAGAGTATCTGGACAATATATTCTCTGATGTTGGATATACGATAATCGATGATGCACGGGTACTACCGGAAAGCCTTCCGTTGCTGTATAAGAAGATAACCACATGAAATAGCAGGTATGAGCAGCTTAAAGTATTTATAGCAGGGGCATATACTACTCCGACACTCGAATGTTTGTAGGATATCTATTATTTTGAATACAAATTCTGCAGAGGAACTTTGATCTGACCTATAAGCCCTCTTTTCAACCACTAGGTTGATAAAATAGGCATATATAGAAAAGAATCAAACTACACTTCATATTACGAGAAAACATTATATATATACAGAGTGATTGACATGGTACCTAAAAGAGCGTTTTTGACTAAAGGTTTCGGAGTTCACAAGGACAGGCTGGCATCTTTCGAGCTGGCTTTAAGAGCTGCACATATCGAGAAATTCAATCTTGTAACTGTATCCAGTATACTTCCACCCAATTGCAAGATAGTGCCAAAAGAGGAAGGTCTCAGCGAGATAGCGGCCGGCGAGATTGTACACTGTGTCTTGGCGCGTAACGACACGAATGAGCCACACAGGCTGGTATCAGCTGCAGTAGGAACTGCAGTCCCAGTGAATGAGCAGAACTATGGCTACATATCCGAGCACCACTCATACGGCGAAGATGAGACAAAAGCCGGAGAATATGCAGAAGATCTGGCAGCAACAATGCTGGCAACAACTCTTGGTGTTGAGTTCGATGCTGATTCAGCCTGGCATGAGAGAGAACAGGTATACAAAGCAAGCGGACATATCATCGATACAACGCACTACTGCCAGACAGCCCATGGCGATGCTGAAGGCAAGTGGACCACTGTGGTAGCTGCCATGGTGTTTATCGAATGATTTTAAGATTAAGCTTTTAGTGATAGGAAATAGCGTGTTGCAGTCTTAAAGTGCAACATACTACCCTTAATTTATTTTTAAAAATTGAGATTTGCTGGGAAGGCTGTAACCTCTTTTTAGGAATTATCCATGCTCCTAGCAGAGCTTTATACAGTAGTAACTTATTAACATATTTAATGTATGCGCTAAAATATGAAAAAGTATATATAAGATATCCCTTTTAATGAAGGTTTGTTAAATAACGATTATAGAACTCCTTTTGTCAAGAAAGACGATTATTGGTGTTTTTTTATCAGACAATAACAGAAGATTTATATAGAACATAATTACAACATTTGTTATGAGTTTACTATCTCATAACAGGATATTAGTACTGAGGTATTGGCATTCAGGAAACAAAAATCGAAGTAAGGAATCTTGTTAAAGTTTTTGGAAAGAATCCTCAAAAAGCTCTTTCATTGGTCAAGAGCGGATTAACAAAACAAGAGATATTTGAAAAGACCAGGCAGACCGTTGGTTTGTACAATTTGAATTTTGATGTTTACGCAGGAGAAACTTTCGTACTTATGGGACTCTCTGGATCAGGGAAGTCTACATTGCTGCGTTGCCTGAACAGGTTGATTTCTCCCACAAGCGGTAGCATTCTCATTGATGGAGATGACATAGCAGGCATGGATACTGAGGAACTAAGAGAAGTTCGCAGGAATAAAATGACGATGGTGTTCCAGGGTTTTGCTTTGCTGCCCCATAGAACGGTAATCGATAATGTGGCGTTCGGGCTGGAGATACAAGGAATCCCAAAAAATGAACGCTACGAAAAAGCTGAGGAGGCCATTTACAAGGTAGGCCTGAAGGGACATGAGCAAAGCAATACGTCCCAACTTAGCGGAGGTATGCAGCAAAGAGTCGGGCTTGCAAGGGCTCTTGCAACCGACCCCGACGTGCTTCTGATGGATGAGGCTTTCAGTGCCCTTGATCCACTTATAAGGTCCGAGATGCAGGATGAGCTCATCGCTCTTCAGAGTAAGTTGAAAAAGACTATCGTCTTTGTGTCCCATGATCTTGACGAAGCGCTTAAACTGGGAGACAGGATAGCTATCATGAAGGATGGTTACATCGCTCAGATAGGAACTCCGGAAGAGATACTTACATCCCCGGCAGACGATTATGTTTCAGAATTCGTAGCTGGTGTGGACAGAACAAAGATACTGACCGCTGAGAATGTTATGAAACGAGCTGAGCCTTTCATTTCTATCAACTCCGGACTGACCGTTGCAATGCAGTTGATGAAAAAGCATGGTATCTCATCCATATTTGTGGTAGACTCCAACAAAATACTACAAGGAATCTTACCGATAGAACATGCTGTGAATGCCTCCAAAGAGAAGAAAAAACTGGAAGAGGCATTTATTATTGATTTCCAGAAGGTTGAACTCCATACTCCCGTAAAGGACATAATCCCGGTAATAGCTGAGAGCAGATATCCACTTGCCGTTATTGATGATATTGGTAAGCTTAAAGGAGTCATTGTACGAGGAAGCGTACTCGGGGCACTTGCTATCACCAAAGAGGAGGAAAGTTAATGGTCGTACCAAGTTTACCCATTGGAGATTATGTTGAGTTAGGTGTTTATTGGTTTGACGATAACTTTGGATTCCTTCTAGATTTGTTCAGTAGTTTTGTGAGTACACTTATTACAGGATTCAGAGACATGCTGATGTTCCTTCCCCCATTAGCATTTATCGTTCTTGTCTCGATGTTTGTGTATATAGTGTCAAGGCGCGACCATAAGCTCACTATTGGAACTGCAGCCGGATTCCTGCTTATTGAGATTATGGGCCTCTGGGGGCTTTCTATCGAAACCCTGGCACTGGTATTGTCTTCTGCATTCATGGCCCTCCTTATAGGGATACCTCTTGGTATCATAGCCGCAAAGAACAGATCATTGTTCAATGTAATAAAACCAGCATTGGATTTTATGCAGACGATGCCTTCCTTTGTATATCTGATACCTGCAGTGATATTCTTTGGCCTGGGTAATGTACCCGGACTTGTTGCAACGGTAGTGTTTGCAATGCCCCCCACTATACGCCTCACAACCCTTGGTATCCGACAGGTCCCTATCGAACTGATAGAAGTTGCCGACGCTTTTGGGTCAACACCTATACAGAAACTCTTTAAAGTTGAATTGCCTGTCGCCCTCCCGACCATTATGGCCGGAGTCAACCAGTGCATAATGCTTTCCTTGTCAATGGTTGTTATCGCAGCCATGATTGGTGCCAGAGGGTTAGGATACCAGGTGCTTGTAGGTATTCAGCGAGTCGATATTGGCCAGGGTTTTGAGGCAGGACTGGCGATTGTTATCATAGCAATTGTCCTTGACAGGCTCACACAGAGCCTTACTCCCAGAAAATGACATTCAAAGGGTATTTTGCCCTTTTATCCCCTAAATAAATAGTGTTGTGATAAAAATGAATAATAAGACAAAGATAGTTTCTATTGTTATTCTGACGGCTATGATCTTAATGGCTGCAGGATGCGTTGGAAACGAAGAACCGCTGGAGAATACAAAGCAAGCTACAATAGGCTATGTGCTTTGGGACGGCGAGATTGCAAGTACCAATGTTATGAAACAGGTACTTGAACAGGCAGGCTATGAGGTAGAGATCATATCCGTAGATGCAGGTCCTCTCTACCAGGGACTCGCAAATGGACAGTTTGACTTTACTACATCTGCATGGTTGCCACATACACATGGACATTACATGGAACAGTATGGCGATGATTTTGTAGAAGTATCAACTAATCTTGAAGGCTGCAAGATCGGACTGGTTGTACCTGAATACGTAACCATCGATTCAATTGAAGAAATGAATGATGTGAGAGATGAATTCAATGGCAGGATCACAGGTATTGAGCCTGGTGCAGGTATAATGACTGCTACCGAAAACGCAATTGAGGTATACGATCTTGAATACGAACTTGTATCCAGCAGCAGCGCAGGCATGGCGACAGAGCTTAGAACTGCAATAGCCAATGATGAGTGGATTGCGGTTACCGGATGGAGTCCTCACTGGAAATTTGAGCGATGGGACCTGAAATACCTTGAAGATCCGGAAATGGTCTATGGTGGCGAAGAATATGTCGCAACCCTTGCACGTGCAGGACTTCAGGAAGACGATCCCGAACTATATGGTATCATATCAAGGTTCTACTGGACACAGGAAGATATCCAATCTGTAATGGTTGACCTTGAAAGCGGCATGAGTGAAGAAGAAGCAGCCCAGAAGTGGGTTGACAATAACCCCGACAAGGTAAATGAGTGGATAGGTGCATAAGGGTTATACCCTTATACGCTATTTTTCGATATAGTTCCTTTTTCTTGTTACTTTTATTAGTTGTAAATAATTAAATAACTACTTGGATTAATCTTATACTGCTGTAATAACTCTTTTTTCTTCCAAAATAAAATCTAGTAGAACATAATCGATCCGTACGTGAAAAATTGCTCAGCATTTAATCTAATTGCAAGAGTTAGTGAGTGCAGTTGTAACATCAAATAGAAAAACTTAAATAAAATATACCTTATGTTGATTGTCGTATCAACATATTGAATACAGGTGAATTGTTATGAAGAAAATATTAAGTATACTTTTGGTTTTCGTTATGATCGGACTGGTGGCAGTTTCCGGTTGTACGGACACAGCTGACGAAGGAACTGATGACGAGACAATTGTTGACGATGAAACTGTTGTTGACGAGACAACTGATGATGAAGATGCATCAGAAGACGCAATGAATGAGACGGTCGCTGACGTCAATGAGACTTCAGAGGACGATGTCGTTGATTCTGAAGAAGAAGTTGCTTCTGAAGATGAAAATGAGAATCCTGTTGAAGACGGGAATGCAACAGTACCTGAAGAAGATTCTGTTGTAGAATAATATCATATATTCCCAATTATATCTTTTGAGGCAGTTTGACTTTAAAGTCAAACATTTTTTGTTTTTTAAATATTACTTATTAATTCTAAAGTCACCTATTAATTTTAAAGTGGCAGCATTTAATTAATCCGGATTCCCGTTTATGATCACCATTAATGGATTTAATGTCTGGAGCAATATTTCGCAAAGAGAATAACGTGCCAGCAACAAACCTACTGACTAGAAGTAAAAGTAGGTGGTACAATATGAAGAATAGTCTGTTAAGAATAGCATTGATTGCTGCTGTCATGGTACTCCTGTCAGTTGGATCTGCCAGTGCAGCCTGTTATCTGAATGATGTCCAGGAGGACAGCATTGAGTATGAGGGATATCTGAATGTGAGTTTGGACGTATCAACATCAGCCCCATATACAGCTGAGATGATGCTGACAGATGAAACACTGGGTTTTTTCCCTGATGCAACTATCGAGACCATATTGCTCAATATTCCCGCTGATCAGATAGAAAGCGTAACTGATGCAGAGGGGAACGAGTGGGAAATAAATGAGGTCAGTGAAGAAGCAAATGGATTTGGCGCTTTTAATATCAGTATTGAGCCAGCTGATGATTCAGAAATTAACTCCACGACTACAGTCACTATAAATCTGGTCGATTCCTGGGACCAGTCATTCCCAAGGAATGATGCAGGATATCTCATAGCAACTGATATTAGCAACATTGGAGAAAATGCAGGTGACAGTGCCTGGGTGACCCTTGGGTTCTGCGAAGCACCGGCACCTATAGTGGATGAGGAAGAACCTGTGGAAGAACCACCTGTAGAAGAACCACCTGTGGAAGAGCCACCTGTGGAAGAACCACCTGTGGAAGAAACTCCTGTTGAAGAACCACCGGTAGAAGAGCAGCCAGCGGCGGAAACTGTCTGTTATCTGAACGTTGTTCAGGAAGACAAGAGCGCATATGAAGGACAGCTCAATGCAACCTTGGTCATCGATAATGAGACAGAGAACACTGCTGAAATAGAGCTGGCAAATGAAACCCTTGAAGATTTCCAGGACGCTCAGATTGGCAAGCTCTTGCTCAATGTACCTGCGGACCAGATCGAGAATGTAACTGATGCTGAAGGAAACGAGCTTGAGTTCACAGAGACCGGGGAAGAAACCGATGATAATCCATTCGGGAACTTCATTACAATGATCACTGTAATGATGAGTGATGAAATGGAGCATGATTTTGGAGAGTTCACAACAGAGATCACAGTATCTGAAACTGAGAATATGACCGGTCCAATCACTATTGCCTTCACAGAGGAATGGAATGGAGCACTTTCACCAAATGAGGAGGGTTATGTTATTGCAGCAGACGTCCAGAACATCGGGGAGATGGGCGACGATAATGCATGGATAACCCTTGGATTCTGTGAAGCATCTGAAGCCACAGAGCAAATGAATATTGTCGAAACGGCAACTGAGGCAGGTTCATTTTCAACTCTGGGAATGGCTCTGGATGAGGCAAACCTTACCGAAACGCTGAGTGGAGAGGGACCTTTCACCGTATTTGCTCCAACAGATGAGGCTTTTGAAGCACTTCCCGAAGGTACACTGGATGAACTACTACAGGATGAAGATGCTCTGACTGCTGTCCTGACATACCATGTAGTTTCAGGAGAGTACAACGCCAGTGACATAGCGGACATGGAATCCTTGCCAACGGTACAGGGCGAAGATATCAATGTTACAGTCGAAAACGAGAATGTCATGGTGAATGATGCTAATGTAACAACAGCAGATATTGAAGCCAGCAACGGCATCATACATGTAATTGACTCGGTGATGCTACCACCTTCAATGCTTGAAGGAACAAATGAGACCGAAACAGAGGACATGAACGATACGATAACACCAGATGACGATAATGTTATAATCGTGAATTAACATTGATTATCTGTCGTTCCAACTGCACATCTGGATGAAGCATTCCAAATTCGGTTAAAATGGGAGTGATACTCACTCCTTTTCTACCTATTTTTCCGAATCACCCTTTTACATAGCAATTGAATTTAGTCAGGCATAGCCTGCTTCCACAGGATTGTACCGACAATCCGTAATCGGTACTCTTAGTCTGTGGGTGCTATTAGTCTCATTCATCTGCAAGCTCAAACAAATCCATGCCTTCCAGGCGATACATTATCCACTCTGTGTGAGCCTGTGCTCCCAGACGCTCATAGAACTTCCTTGCTGGATTCCAGTCCAGCGCATTCCAGTCCATCCTTACACAGTCTCTTTCTATAGCAACCTGAGCACAGTGTTTCATGAGTGCCTTGCCAACTCCGCTGTTCCTGTACTGAGGGCAAACATAGAGATCTTCGATGTAAAGACCCGGTCTCCCTAAGAAAGACGAAAAATTATGGAAGAATAGTGCAAACCCAACAGGCTCATTTCCCAATTCAGCGATAACAGCTTCAGCATAAGGCTTTTTCCCGAAGAGGTTTTCTCGAAGGGAAGCTTCAGTTGAAACAACATGGTTGCCAAGGTTCTCAAAATCTGCGATCGCCTGCACAAATTGCATCAGCATTGTCACATCATCTTCATTGGCCGGTCTGACTATCAATTGCCTGTTTTCTTCTATCTCACTCATACTGACACCCACGAATAGAATCTAAAAAGTGGATGCCCATATTTCATGCAGACATTGATGTTGAATTTTTTGCTGCATCAGGGACTTTGGGTCTAAAAGAATAAATCATCATTATCATTACTATCATATCCTGCAGTGTAATAATATTTATATAGGAAATGCCCACATGGAGAAAATGGTGATATGGTATGAACAGAGTATCTATGAGAGGTAAATGGCTGGTTCTCGGCATGGCTCTCGTATATCTGGTGGTCCTGATGTATGCAGGCATGAATCTTACAACATGATACAGTTGATTGTCCTCAACTAAAGACATGGATCTAGTAAGAAAGATATTCCTGAGCACCATTGTATCCGCCCCAATGACAATATTTGTAACAGCAGCCTTAGAAGACAGGATGTTCTTTTCTGCTTTTGTAGGAATACCTGTAGGTATTGTAGCTGTTCCTGCGGTTTTTGCATGTATGAGTCTCAAAAGAGATAAATGAGTGCACATAATAAAGTATAAGAAAAGGAAGTAACAGGAAATGAATCCAGGGCAAGTGTATAAGGTATGCCTGTAATGACAATACTTTCATGCAAGATACTGCAGGATGAGATCGTCCATCTGCTTGAAAATGATCATTCAGTCGATGAAATAATTATTGTGAAGGACAAAGGAGAGCAAGACCTAATTGAAAAAATGGACGCATCCGGCCTCCAATATGCACTTTTGCCATTAGAGCAGCTTCCTCCTGTTTCCCAAAGAGAGAATCCGGGAAAGTTCACGATCGTTGTCTGTCTGGTGGAACTTGCACTTCATGAGTTCCCGAAGAGTCTTAAAGTTGAGGTATATGAAAAAATCAGCCAGATGACAGGTTATTCTGATGGCATCCTCCTGTTCTATGGACTTTGCGGCAACGTGCTGGACAAAGTCGAGACAGACTTCAGTTATCAGGAACCAACATGCCCGATCCGTATACTAAGGGACGGAAAAAGGATAGTTGATGACTGTATAGGTGCCACTCTCGGCGGCGGGGAGGAATACCTGAAAACTCTTAAAATGCTCGCAGACCAGGGAACCTTTCTCTTTACTCCAATGTATGCTCATTCCTGGAGAGAGATTATGAGAGTGGATTCAAAGAATCCTGAGAAGACAATTAAGATGCTCAGGAAAGTGAACGAGATCACAGGCTATAAACGGGTTGCAAAAATAGATACAGGACTGAAATATACTAAGAGATTCCACGAGAAAGTAGAGGAATTTGCACGGATATTTGACTTTGAGGTTCTCGAAATTAAGGGCAATCAGGAAATATTCAGAGCCTGCTATGCATCCATGAAAGAGATAATGGGAATTCCCGATAGAACATGTGGGAAAAATATATAGGCGATAACGAATAGATTTATTTCTAGCCAGAAGTCGGAACCAAGATGGGGAAAGTGGCAAAAACAACAGGCAAGGTATTGATCATTTTATTGGTAGCTGCGTTTGCATATGCAGGCATGTCATGCGACCCGCCTAAGATAGTGCCTACCAGTTCAATAGGAGATAATATGAAATCAAGGGAAGAACTACTCGAAGAAGGAAACGAGGTCGCAACTTTTGCGGCAGGATGTTTCTGGGGAGTTGAAGAGACTTTCAGGAAAGTAAAAGGTGTGAAGTATACGCAAGTCGGCTATACCGGCGGGGACTTTGCTGATCCTACATACAAAGATGTGTGCAGCGGTCAAACAGGCCATGCCGAGGCTGTTGAGGTCATCTTCGATCCTACCGTGGTTTCCTATGACAAACTGTTAGACCTTTTCTGGGCACTGCATGATCCTACAACACCCAACAGACAGGGACCTGACGTCGGAAGCCAATACAGATCGGCAATATTCTATCATACCGATGAACAGGAGAATGCAGCTATTGCATCTAAGATCAACCTTCAGAAATCAGGCCAGTATAAGAAAGGCATTGTTACCGAAATAGTTCCTGCAGGCAGGTTTTATCGTGCTGAGGAATATCACCAGCAATACATAGAGAAGTCCGGAGGGTCTGGCGGATGCCCTATATAATTTAAGGGTACCCAAAAGCCTATAAGCTAAAAAGAAAATGTGTAGGTGGTGAGGATATGGAAGAATTTACACTTGAAGAAGTTGCAAAATATAACGGAAAAAATGGCCAGAAAGCTTACATTATCTACTCAGGTAAAGTGTATGATGTCACAGAGAGTGATTTCTGGGATAGTGGTGAACATATGGGACTTCACGAAGCAGGTTTGGATCTGACGGAAGACCTTGATATGGAAGCTCCACACGAATCCGATTCACTTGAAAATTTCAAGATTGTAGGAGTCATTAAGAAATAATTTTTTGAATCAATTCTTTTTTAGTGCAATGTGGCTTTAGCACAGAGCTACAACCTTGGAACTGACATCCTGGAGATGCTTTCCTTGCGAACTGCTCTGGTACTACAGTATCAGCGAGTGTTTTTTATAAGTGACCGGCTTCATAGAGTGCATTTGAGAGGTGATACTTTTGGTAAAAGTACTTGCAACAGGAACTTTTGATATACTTCATCCGGGACACATCCTTTTCCTTAGCAAAGCACGTGAGCTGGGAGACGAACTATTTGTAATAGTTGCAAGGGAATCCATGGTCAGGCACAAGCCAAAACCGATCATTCCGGAGGAGCAAAGACTGAAGATGGTAAATGCACTCAAGGTCGTTGACAACGCTGTGCTGGGGAGCGAAAAGAACATGTTCGAGCCGGTCATGGAGATAAGACCCGATATCATCGCACTCGGATATGATCAGACATTCGATATCCTGAAACTGGAAACTGAATTACGTGAACTAAAGATCAATGCCAAGGTCGTGCGTATCAGTGATTCAAAGACCTGCCCATTATGCAGTACAGGGAAAATAATTAAAAAGATACTGGAACGCTATGGGAAAATGTCCTGATGGCATTACAGTTATCTAATAGGACACATGATTTAAAAAAAAAGGAACAGAGGATCAGATCAGCGCATCTTCAATTCTTGCAATTCCTTCTTTTATGCGATCCTGTGATGTCGCATAGGACATTCTTATGAAATTCCTGCCGCTTTCCCCGAAAGCTGAACCTGCAGTTACTGCAACATGTGCGTCCATAAGAAGTTTCTCAGCTACCTTATCACCGTCTCCGAACTCACTTACATCAGCAAATGCATAGAATGCTCCGTCAGGCATCTGACATTTGATCCCCATACCATAAAGCTCTTCTATCAGGAGATTGCGCCTGGCTTTGAACTTATTAACCATTTCTGCCAGTGGCTCCTGTGGGCCTTTTAGGGCAGCTACTCCCCCGTGCTGCACAAAAGTGGTCGTATTACTGACAGAGTGTGACTGGATCTTGAGCATGCCTTCGAATATATCAGGCCTGGCGCATACATAACCCAATCTCCAGCCAGTCATTGCATAGGCTTTGGAGAAACCATTGACTGTAATGGTCCGGTCATGCATGCCCTCCATTGAGCCGATGCTCAGATGTTCCTTATCATAGATGATTTTCTCGTATATCTCATCCGAAAGTACGAGAAGATCATGATCAATGGCCAGGTCCGCAATATTCTTCAGAGTCTGCCTGTCATATACGGCACCTGTAGGATTACCGGGGCTATTGACAACTATTAAGCGGGTCTTGTCAGTAATATATTCTTCAAGGTCCTGAGGCTTAAAACGGTCATTGGCATCAGTGGGCACCCATACAGGATTCGCACCTGCGAACTTAACGGCAGAATCATAGGAAACCCAGGCGGGATCAAAAAGAATTGCCTCATCTCCATCATCGAGGACTGTCAGCATTACTTCAAAGATAGCCTGCTTCGCTCCCGGAGTTACAAGCACATCTGACCCTTTTACGTCAAGCTTGTTTTCAGTCCGGAGCTTTTCGGCGATAGCCTCCCGGAGTTCAGGAATACCGGCAGGAGGTGTGTAATGGGTCTCACCCCGGTACATCGCCTGGCATGCAGCTTCACAGATGTGTTCAGGAGTATCAAAATCAGGCTCACCCAGACTGAAACTGACGACATCCACGCCCTGTTGTCTTAATTTTGTAGCCATATTTGCAACTTTTATAGTTGCAGATTCTTCCACCCTTTTTAGCCTTGATGATCCCATGGAAATCATTACCCTATTACATAATATTTAAACCTATCTTTTGATCAAAGGCGCTGGATAAGTTTGACAGCAGCTTCAACTGCGCGTTTTCCATAATCAACACGTTCGTGAGCTTCCATTCTTGTCATACCGGGTCCCGCGATTCCCAGGGTCACCGGTTTGTTATATTCCAGGGACAGGTCAGTTATCTTCCTCGCTGCTTGCTGGACAACTATCTCATCGTGCTGCGTGGCACCCTCAATTACTATTCCCATGGTAACCACTGCATCGATATCTTTCCTTTCGCACAATTTCTTGATCGCGAGAGGCATATCATATACGCCTGGCACCAGTATCTTTGCCACTACCTCGGCTCCGAGGAACTTTGCATGTTCCTCACCAAGCAATTCCATCTGGTAGGTAAGGTCCCTGTTGAATTCGGCTATTACAAATCCCAATTTAATGGTCATATCAATCACTGCTGTATCCCAATTTAAACTCTAGCAGGCCCGACATCCTCAAATCCCTGGCGCTGCCCCGTTCCTGCTTCCTTGATCATCTGTTCAGGTTTGAACAGCATCTTGACAACATTGAGAGCATGCTCCCGAGAACGCTGCTCCATCAGAAAAGCAAGTTCTTTTGCATCCTTTGCTTCATCTTCATGCACAAAGACCTCTATGATATGAGTGTTTGTCATGAGCTGCGCCTGGATTATCCCGGTGGATGCTTCATGTGCACAGACCTTGTCAGTCGGCTTTGAGCCGGGCATGCCAAGAGCCATGATAATGTCACAGCCTTCTTCTTCTATGAGTTTCTTGGCTGCCACAGGCAGGTCCTTAACGCCCGGAACCGTGCGGCGAATGATCTTCACAGAAACAGTCTTCTGGATCTCATCCACCGCAGCCTTGCCCATATTGAAGCGCGCAAATGTTGTATCGACAACTCCGATTATCGGCATGTTCACCTTGAATCTAAAGCAGGGTGTCAAGCACCTCGCTTGCAGCTTCCAGTCCTGCTCCAAGTTCAGGGATAACGCCCCTCTTCCTGAGCACTACCTCAAGCTGCTGGATAGTCAGCATAACATCCTTGGGCATGACGTTGCCCATGTTACCAATCCTGAATATCTTACCACTGAGCTGGTCCTGGCCACCGGCGATTATAATTCCCCTGGCTTTCATGTCTTTCTTGATATCGTCGCCACTGACACCCTGTGGCGCCTTCATTGCAGAGACCGTATTGGAGTACCGGGTTTCCCCTTTAAGATCAGGGAACATATCGATATCCAGAGCCTTCATGGCTGCACGCACTGCATTTCCTTCGGTGACGTGACGATTGATCCTTGCTTCCATACCCTCTTCCTTAACAATGTGGAGGGATTCCTGGAGCGCAAAGAACAGAGAGACTGCAGGAGTATATGGGGTCTGGGTGCTATCCTTATCAGCACTCTTCTTGTATGCCTTAAGGTCAAGGTAGTATGGCATCCGTTCCATGCCCTTCATTGCCTCAAAAGCGCGTTCGTTCACAGACACCATAGCGAGCCCTGGCGGAGCAGCTATGCATTTCTGGGAGCCGGTCACAGCAATGTCAACGCCCCACTCATCGATCCTTACATCATCACCGCCAATGGAGGTTATACCATCCATGATAAAGAGGGCATCGTGCTTCTTTGTGAGTTTGCCTATTTCCTTTGCAGGGTTAAGGATACCTGCAGAGGTCTCATTGTGTACAAGGGTGAGAGCTTTTGCGCCTTCCTCAAGCTTCTTCTCGACTTCGTCCAGATCGAACGAGTGACCCCATTCGGCCTTGACAGCATTGACCTTTCCATATCTTGACGCAATGCTTTTGAATCTCTCACCAAACTTACCGTTCTCCAGAGTGACCACCGTATCCTGGCTACCCACAGTGCATCCGACAGCAGCTTCCATGCCTGCCGAGCCAGAGCCGCTTATGACAAAGATATCGCTCTTGGTTTTGAAGACATCCGCCATTATATCACGGCAGTCATCGTACATGGCTGCAAATTCCGGACTTCTATGGTTGATCATGGGCTTTGACATCGCCCGCAGAACACGCGGTGCCACAGGAACAGGTCCGGGCATCATAAGTAATGTATCTTCTAGTTCCATGCAAATCTCCTGATTTTTTGTGAAAGCGTAATAAATATATATCCTGTAATTAAACCGGGTAAGGCGTAGATAGATTATAGATAGTATCCTGACCCTTAAAGGGCAGTGCAATATCTGCCTGATTATGTAAGACTATTATATAATCCTGACCGGCCTTGTTTTAATATATTGTTCCCGGATATCCGATGCATACTTTCCAAAGGATCATCCGTTGAGCATCTGCATCACATCATGCTTGGTAACAACCCCTACTACCTGGCCTTTTTCAAGTACCAGGACCGCAGGGTTCTTTTCAAGGATATGGGATATTACCTTAATATCAGCATTGGGGGAAACAGTCGGAAATGAATCACCCATCATTTCCTTGATCATCATCTGCGAGACCATAGCTTTCTTTTTATCAGCCAGGGACCTCACGACCATCTCCTCAGAGATGCTACCCACCGGAACCCCATTGGATATGACCGGTATCTGGGAAATATGATACTTGCCCATTATCTGTACAGCAGCATCTACATGTTCTTCCGGAGAAACTGAGATCACATCGGTGTTCATGATGTTTACCACCAGGACATCCTCTTTTTCTGCGTCTTCGAACACCTCAATTATCTTCCGGAGAGTAGATAATCGCGGATCTACATCCCCTGACTCTATGCGTGCTATCAAAGGCTGGCTGACTCCCGCGCGTTTTGCGAGGTCACTCTGGGTCAGGCTCAGTTCTACCCTTTTTTGTTTTATCTCATCAGGTGTAGGAAGTTGCATAATTATTACTGATAGTTATTATAATATTTAAGCCATTACTTTTTGAATAAAAGATAAAAAAAGAGATTAAAGTTGTGTATAATTGAAAAAATATGCCGGAAATGAACGGCAGTTTTAGGAATTCGTATTGATCTCTGTGACAGTACCATCCTCGTCAACAAGTCTCATCTGTCCTTCCTTCATGGTCATCTCGCTGACCAGATCGCCATCTGCATTGTAGTATTTCCAGCTGAATCTCTCACTGTCCTCAGACCACATGTAGTATATCCTGGCATATTCATCATCAGGATTGTTGGAGTTGAATTCGGCCTTGCACATCTGCACTCCGTCAATCTCCTCAGTCCCGGTAATCATCATAGAGACATCTTCACCCGTGCCGGGGTTCGATGATGCCCAGGAGCTTCCCACGGGACACCAATCGTCCTCACTATCTGCGGATGCAGTGTATTCGACCGTTACACCATCTTCCTCATACGTCACCGTTTCATCATCGCTATCCGTACAACCGGATGTCGCCATTGCAAGGACAACTATTGTCAGAACAAATAACCATTTTGTTTGCATAATAACCACGGTTAATGCTCTGAACTGGATGGATTTAAAGGTATCGATTTATTCACAGAGTCACCTGAAATATAAGAAAAGGCCGGCAATATATGCGAAGTACACCCCCATGAGCAGGCCACCTTCCCATCTCTCCAGCTTCCTTTTGGTAATACCAAAGATGACCAGAAGCACCATTATCAGTAGCATTATGGGGAAATCATACATCAAGGATTGCGGCAGGATTTCCAGCGCCCTTATTTGAGATGATACACCAAGGACAAGAGTAATATCCATTATGTTCGCACCCAGAATATTACCTATGGAAATATCCTGATGACCTTTCAGGAGAGATGAGACCGCAGTTATCAACTCAGGCAGAGAGGTTCCAAGAGCTACCAGTGTCAGACCGATAAGCATCTGTGGCACTCCCAGCCACTCAGCTATAGCAATGCCTGCGTCAACAAGGATATTACTGCCTATAACGACCATGAGGGCACCTGTAGCAAAAAAAAGGACATCTCGCTTCATTTCATGCAGTGGTGTACGCTCACGTTTATTCTCATTTCCATCAAATATCGCTCGCTGTAACTTATAATTGTAATACATAAAGCCCATGAAAACAATAAGAAGTAGCAGGCCGTCGATTGCTGAAAGTTTCCCATCAAGGGTTGTCAGGATGAGCATGACCGCTGATATCACCATAAAAGCGCCCTTGCGAATAAAGCTATGCTTGTCAATGGGTATAGCTCTGATAGCAACTATCAGACCCAGTATCAGGCCAATGTTACATATAGCAGAGCCAACTGCATTGCCTACTGAAAGGTCAACATGCCCCATGTAAGCAGCTGTTGCAGATACAGCAAACTCAGGAGATGTTGTGGCAAGACTTACGATCGTAGCTCCTACAATAATCTTGGGAATGCCGCTCTTTTCAGAGATCGAGACTGCGGATTCCACGAACCAATCCGCTCCTTTGGTTATCATCAACAGACTTAAGATGAGCAATACGACAGTTTCCAGCACCATGAGACAGGTAATAGATACTATGTCAATTTAAACATGCCCCATGTTGAGCATCCTGTTACAATGATGTAAGCTTGCCCTCTAAGAAACACACAAAGCTTTTTTATCATTCCTGATATTAGCAGGGTTGTACTAAATTCACTTAGAATACGCAATTTAAGTTAGTGACAACAGAGATGATCCAATGAAAGTCCACCCGCGATGCACATACTGTCTGCTCTCAAGGATACACCTGGAAGCGGAACTATCCACAAACGATAAAGAACTGACCCACAAGGCGATTCAGGGTGGAATAGAAGTCCTTAACAGCATCTATACACCCGGCATGCCTGCTGCAGCCCTTTCCACAGTCATGCACCGGAAAGCCTACGAGATACTCAATGACAATGATCCTTACAGGGAAAAAAAAGAACTGAGCAGCAGGACTGCAGAACGCTTCCTTCCCGTTATAAGGTCTCACGTGTTCAACGGGGACTGCGATGATGCAGCCACTTTCAAACGTGCTGTACTTGCAGCAGTCATCGGAAATTATTTTGATTATGGAGTTATGGGACTGGATGTGCCTATAGACATCTTCGAAAAGACATTTACTGAACATTTCAAGCGCGGGCTGGACGTCGACGATACAGAGAAAATGCTTTGCAGACTGGACAATGTGGTTTACCTTGCGGACAACTGTGGAGAGATACTTATCGATACGCTGGTGTTTGAAATTATCAGGAAGATGGGCGGGAAGATCACGCTGGTCGTACGCGGTGCCCCCATCCTGAATGATGCCACCATGGAAGACGTTGAGCGTTTCGAACTCGCGCAAAAAGTAGATCATGTGCTTACCACCGGCTCAAATGCCATCGGTGTCTGCATGGAGGAGGCACCGGCAGAACTTAAAGAGGCACTTGCAAATGCATCTCTTATCATTAGTAAGGGTATGGCCAACTACGAGACCATGTCAGAAGAGAGTTATAGGCCTATAGCATACTTACTAAAGGTTAAATGCGATCCTGTGGGCGAGGACATCGGTGCTCCGCTGGGATGCTCAGTTGCCAGGGTATTCGAATAAGGAGGTAAGGAAATGTGTGAACTGAAAGTGGTACTCCTGAAAGAAGGCGAGCGTAAGACAATTATGGAGTCCGTTACAAAGATGGTTGTTGTGGGTGATTCTATCGAGCTTTATAGCATCCTTGGTGAGAAGGAAACCGTAACAGGTTCTATAAAAGAGGTCGACTTTTCAAAAGGGGAAACTATAATACTTGGAAAATGATATACCCATTCAAAAAATTTGTATTCTGGAAGACTTAAAATACAGAAACGGGTTTTGATTTCTGATTACAAAACATCAATATGTCAAATACTAAACGGAAGGGACAAGAGATGTCGAAAGTAAAAGTGGCTATAAATGGTTACGGTACCATAGGTAAAAGAGTTGCAGACGCTGTGAGCCTGCAGGACGATATGGAAGTCATAGGTATTTCCAAGACCAGACCTAACTTTGAGACCCAGCTTGCACACCAGAAGGGTTATCCTGTTTATACTCTTGCAGACAAGATGGATGCAATGAAAAAAGCCGGAATACCTGTGGCTGGCAGCATCGAAGATATGGTTACAAATGCAGACATTGTGGTTGACTGTACCCCGGGTGGCGTAGGTGAGGAAAACAAAAGCCTATATGAGAAGGCTGGCGTCAAGGCCATATGGCAGGGCGGGGAAGAACATGAATTAGCAGGAGTCTCTTTTAATGCATCATCTAATTATGAAGAGGCTTTCGGAAAGGACTTTGTAAGGGTGGTCTCGTGCAACACAACAGGCCTTTGCAGGGTACTCCATCCCCTTGACCAGCAATTCGGTGTCAACAAGGTAAGGGTCACGTTGATGAGAAGAGCAGCTGATCCGGGAGATATAAAGAAGGGACCTATTAATGCGATTGTTCCAAACCCCATAAAACTCCCGTCACACCATGGCCCGGATGTCAAGACAATCATGCCTCACATCAATATAGTTTCGACGGCAGTAAAACTCCCTACGACGCTCATGCATGTGCACACACTCAACATCGAGCTCGGAAAAGAATGCTCTGCGGCTGATGTCAGGAGCATCTTTGAGAGGCAGTCCCGCATAAGGCTTATAGGGCAAGGTATTAACTCCACTGCCGAGATAATAGAGCTTGGCAGGGATCTTGGACGCCCGAGGAACGATATGTGGGAGAACTGTGTGTGGGATGACTCCATCACAATGCACGAAGGAGAACTCTATTTCTTCCAGGCTATCCATCAGGAATCTATTGTGATCCCGGAGAACATAGATGCGATCCGTGCCATGACAGAACTTGAGAAGGACGGCGCAAGATCTGTAGCTAAGACCAACAAGGCAATGGGTTTCTGATACCCATTATCTTTATGGGGAATACGAATCATTTTCTGGGACTGAGCAACAGGATAGCTGATGCTGTCCAGAACAGTATTAAGGATATTGTGGGAACACTCCACGCCAGCGATACTTTATACATGGGTGCTGACGGCACCCCCACAAAAGTTATTGATGACATCGCTGAAAGAGTAGTCCTGGAAATACTTTCAGAAGAAAGGCAACCTATAAGGGTTCTCAGTGAGGAGTGCGGTGAAAAGATAATAGGCAGTTCTCCCCAGTATACTATTATAGTGGACCCCATTGACGGGACCTACAATGCATGCTTCGGGATTCCATTCTACAGCATATCACTCGCATTTAAGTGCGCGTCAGATGAAGATGTATGTTTCGGATATGTAAAGAACCTCGCAACAGGCGATATATTTCATGCATCTATGGGAGAAGGTGCGTTCCTTAATTCAAGAAGAATAGGAATATCTAATAAGCCGGACATAAGTAAATTCTGTGTAAGTATCTATGGTTACAGGCCCCACGTCAAAGAAACCACCATGCTTTGCAGAAAGGTCAGAAGAATTCGAATACTTGGGAGCGTGGCTCTTGAATTGTGCTACACAGCTGCAGGGAAGTTCGATGCATTCATCGACGTAAGAGGGTCACTGCGCCTGACTGACGTTGCAGCCGGCAAATTGATAATAGAAGAGGCAGGAGGGGTTGTCACTGATGGTTCCGGTGCTCCTCTGCATCTTGAAGACAGCATCATAAATAGAGTGCACATGGTTGCATCCAATGGGTATGCACATGAAGAGATATTGAAGCTTTTAACAGGGAGTTCGCATGACGGTTAAAAAGATTGGTATTGTATCACGCTATGATAACCTGGAAGCTTTGGAGATGGCAGGGACAATTTTGAAGAACTTTGAGAAAAGAGTCGAAATTGTGCTGTCTACCAAAACCGCGGAACACCTGGGAAAAAGTAACCTGGCTGTCCCTGTTGAGAATATGAGAAGTGTCGGAGCAGAGTTAATCATCTCCATCGGTGGAGATGGAACCGTACTGCGCAATATTTCGAAGATGGAAGATCCACTACCTGTCCTGGGAATAAATATGGGCACATTGGGATTTCTTGTTGATGTGCAGCCCGGAGAAGCCATCGCCGCAATCGAGGATGTACTGAGAGGATTCACATACACAGAACGCAGCCGACTGGATGTGTCATTCAATTCGGAAACACTACCTCCTGCAACCAATGAAGTTGTGCTTATCACTGCAAGGCCTGCAAAGATACTCACTTTCCGAGTATCACTGGATGAGTCGCTGATGGAGGTGATCCGGGCTGACGGAGTAGTCATTGCGACCCCCACCGGGTCGACAGCTTATGCGATGAGCGCAGGCGGCCCCATAGTTGACCCAAGAGTTAACGCCACCCTGATAGTACCCCTGGCACCTTTCAAACTTTCTGCCAGACCTTGGGTGGTCCCGGCTACCAGTACCATCAAAGTAGAGATGATAATCCCTGAAAAAGAAGCAGTGGTAGTCATTGACGGACAGCACTCTTACAGCATAAAAGCTAACGATGTTGTCACCCTTACAAGAGCAAAGAATCCTGCAAGGTTTGTCAGCAGTTCTGTTAACGGGTTTTATGAAAAAGTCCAGAGCAAACTTACATAGGCATTTTAAGTGCGAAGTATAACTACACACATGCGCGCAACTTCAAAAGAGAGACAATCCCTGAACAGGATTGACAAAGATGCAGGCACTTACCTTCCTCTCACCAGATAAAGATTGCCGTTTGTGAATAGATACTGCAGTACCATAACATCGCAAAATGGGCTTAGAATCCTAAAATTTAAATATGTAACAGGGCTGTTCCTCATTCACAGGAAAAAAGAGCATGTCACAAATCGAAGCGTATTCACGGAATAAACTTGTCGATTACCTTAATCTGAAGCCTCTTGATGTTGAGATCTGCGACGTCACACTACGTGATGGTGAGCAGACACCAGGGGTTGTTTTCACAAGAGAAGAGAAAATTGCACTTGCAAATAAGCTTGATTCCATTGGGGTCGAAATCATTGAAGCAGGTTTCCCCGTAGTTTCCTCTGCTGAAAAGTCAATTGTGAAAGAAATAGCAAATATGGGCTTGAATGCCAAGACCTGCTGCCTTTCGCGTTCAGTCATCAGTGATGTAGAGGCTGCTGTTGAATGTGATGTCGATTTTATCAGCGTATTCATAGCTATGTCAGACCTTCATCTCAGGTACAAGTACCACAAGACCTACGATGAGATGTTCGCCAACGCAATGGAGGCTGTTCAGTACGCTAAAGACCATGGAGTCGGTGTGAGGTTTGCAGCTGAAGACGGCTCAAGAACCGATATCGAAGTACTGAAAAAAGCATTCATGGTTGCAGAGGAATATAAAGTGGACTATGTCAGCATTGCTGATACCATTGGAATACTATCTCCAAGCACCACTCATTACCTTGTCAGCGAGATAAAGAAAGTAGTACATACACCCATTTGTATTCACTGTCATAATGACCTGGGAATGGCAACTGCAAACACACTGGCTGCAGCCGAAGCCGGAGCAAAGCAGCTCCATACGACTGTAAATGCTATCGGAGAAAGAGCTGGTAATGCTTCCCTGGAAGAGGTACTTGTCTCCCTGAGAGTTCAATATGGGATTGAAAGGTACGATACCACAAAACTGATGAGTCTTTCAGGAATGGTTAATGATTTCTCAGGCATTAAACCAGCCATCACCAAGGCCATAGTAGGAGAACATGCGTTTTCACATGAGTCAGGGATACATGTCTGCGCCATCCTTGAGGAACCAAGGACCTATGAACTATTCAGTCCCGAAATGGTTGGCGGAGTCCGCCACCTGATAGTTGGTAAACACACTGGCATGAAAGCACTGAAGGGCATTATGAAAAGTATGGGATATGAGCTTGAGAAAGAGCAACTCTGCACTTTGCTCGAGAAAATTAAGAACTGCACGGAAGCAAAAAAAGGAATATCCCCGAAAAGACTGAAAGAAATGATCAATGATGTCAGCGGAGCTTAATACTCCACAACTGTACCTTTTTTCCTGCGGGGACCAGATATTGTATCATTTTCTGAAGCACCAGGCGCCTGATCGCCTCCCATGTTTTCGGAAGTATAATCTTCATGGTAATTCATGCGGTCATTCTCAAGAATGATAACATAATCAGCAGAATTGCGAAGAGCAGTTGAAAAACCGGGCTCGACTCCAAAAATAATGGTTTCTTTCCCATGTTCATTAGCTTTGTTCAGGAGAGGCTTGAAATCAGCGTCTCTTGTGACCAATGCAATCGTATCTATGGTTGGGTTGTATACAAGCTCCATTCCCTCTACCGCAAGCCTGACATCCACATCGCTTGAACAGATTATCGGCTCAAAGCCATTATTCTCAATGGCTTCTACAAGCTTATCGGATGCATACTGGTTGAGGAAGACACGTCCGATCTTGACATTGCCGTATTCCTTTAAGACATCCCTTATTTCTTCAAGGTTGACATTGAACTCTTTCCTGAGCACATTGGGACCATCGACAAGAAGACCGATACTGCGTCGGCCAGTTTCTTTCTTTGTACTAAGATACTTAACGATAGAATTCAGTCCGGTTTTCACATTGGCCATGATTCCTCACTAGATAATAATTATAGGTTGCTAATAAATATAATAATTCCTCATCAACTGTTTCCGGTGTTGGGATATCCCAGATAGACAACTGCCACAGACAATATAATTACAGCTAAATCTTAATCCTGATAACATATAATTGTTACTGAATGCCATAAATATTATGCAAGTTGCTTAAGCTTTTCCCCGGAATCAAAGAATGTCAGAGAGCAACCTCCCCTCTACTTTCTTTAGTGATACGCGGCTTTTTTCTAAACGGAAATAATTAATGAGCCGTCCCCCAGCCTTTTTCCTCGTATACCGAATTTCGCCACCATGTCTTATAAACATATCCATTATATGCTCAAACTGGGACTTTTCCATTTCTGACAGTTCAATAAGGCTCTCACCGTCAAGAAACCAATTATAAACTCGGAGTAGAGTCACATCCCTCACCCTTTTCAAATCCTCGGTATCCTTAAAATCATCCACGTAAACTGAACGTTTAAGCCGCGGAGACCAGCCCGCCAGTTTCTGTTGCATGTCAATAAGCTGGATAGGAATCTCTTCGTTTTCTTCGGGCCTTGGGAACAGGCACTTCATACGGGTCATACCCTTATCCAGCAGACCACCTTCTTCAGTACCGGTAAGCGTCATGCCAACCAGATCTCTGTTGATTCATTTTAATCTTCACTCCCATGAGAAGACCTATCAGTATGCCTGTCAGGTGGGCAGTGTGAGCCACCATGTCGTTTGATCCAATGAGTAAAAAGTCCACCAGGGCGAACAGGATCAAAGCATGCACTATCCTCATAGGGATGAAATAAACATAAACGCGAATTTCCGGTGCAATGACCGCGAGAGCTGCAAACACACCCATTATGGCTCCACTTGCTCCGACCACCGGCTGTGAGCTGGTCAGAGAATAACCTAATGCTGCCACGATACCAGCAATGAAATATACCCTCAGGAAGGTAGCCTTACCTGCCCTGCGCTCAAGTTCAGGACCAAAGAAGAACAGCACCATCATGTTGAAGAACAGGTGAAAGAAACCATTGTGAAGGAACATGTGAGTTATCAAAGTCCATGGGTGTGTAAAAAGGTCACCAGGGACCAGCATCAAAACTGCAAAGTAATTAATTCCCAGTACCATTTGTAAAAGGAAGGAGAACAGGCAAAGATATATTATTGCCATGGAAGGGCTGCTTTTCATGGAATAACTGATATTGCTCCGAATTCCCCGGACTGCGCTCTTTGCTGCATACTTGGCAGTACTTTTTAGCATATCCTTCATGATATCATCTGTTCCGGACTGCCTGCTCGCGCGGTTTGAGCCGTCTGCACCGTGTTGTTTCAATTGATCAAGGCCCACGCATGCATGTTGCTCGGGAAGCCTGTGCTGTGAACAGAATATCTTCCCACAAAAACGGCATTTGAAAGGTAAGTGATCTTCCCTGCCGCATATCCAGCATTTTTTCTCCAAATTTTTCACCATAACAAATATAGTGGGCTACAAGGTTCGCATCAAATAAAACTATTTCCAGGGATAGATAGCAAAGCGTGTCAAGTATTATCAAGAATAATCATGATAGATATCGTAATACTTATATGTGAAAGTTGCTTATCAACCTTGGGCCAAAACAATTATTATTGATTATTTCTCTAAGTATGTGGAACTAGACACCATTGTCATAAATAATCATGATAGATTCTGGAAATCTATTTATAGGATGGTATTGTTAGAACCCTCAATAAAACGGTTTCAAATTTATTACATATTGTGTATATATTAAGAGTATCTCATACGATTACAGTAATTAATAACACACCTACAGGAGAATAAGATACAATGAGCAAGATATCAACCGGACATTTTTCCATTGAAGACCTGGAAAATGTTCAGATCACAATCGGGAAGATAGTCGGCGCTATAGAAGAAAAGGTGGCAGAAGAAAGTGATATGGGGCCAACTGCTAAACCTAGTGTCTCCGCACTCAGGGACTGGGATCACCAGTTGCTCACCCGCTACCAGCCAGTATACACCCCGCAGTGTGACCAATGTTGTTACTGTACTTTCGGGAAGTGCGATCTGGGCGGGAATAAGGAAGGTGCCTGTGGCATAAACCTGGCTGCCCACCAGTCCCGCGAGTTCCTGCTCAGGGTCATCACCGGCGCAGCTGCCCACTCGGGACATGGCAGACACCTCCTGCATTATCTGATAGAACGTCACGGGCGCGACCATCCACTTGATGTAGGCCCATCAAACCTGCTTGCACCCAATGTCCAGATGGTTACGGGCATCAAGCCAAAGACCCTTGGAGACCTGGAAGCAGCAATAGAGTATGTGGAAGAGCAACTCACACAACTGCTTGCCACCATCCATATGGGGCAGGAAGGCGCAGCCATTGATTTCGAATCCAAAGCGATGCATGGAGGAATGCTTGACCATGTGGGTATGGAGATATCCGATCTGGCCCAGATATCCTGCCTGGGAATGCCGAAATCCGATCCGGAGGCACCACTGGCAGAGATTGGCATGGGATGTATAGATGCAACCAAACCCATGTTGCTGGCCATCGGACACAACGTTGCCGGTGTTGCCAACATGATAGACTACATGCATGAGAACAATCTCTCCGACAAGATAGAGCTAGGTGGCCTGTGCTGTACTGCCATAGACATGACCCGTTATCAGATGGATAAAGGAGGAACGCCCCATGCAAAGGTCGTCGGGACTCTGGCAAAGGAGCTAAAGATGATCCGCTCGGGCATCCCTGACGTCATCGTAGTTGACGAGCAGTGTGTAAGAGCGGACGTGCTCAATGAGGCAAAAAGGTTATCCATACCTGTCATCACCACAAATGAAAAGATAATGTATGGATTGCGCAACCGGTCTAAAGACAAAGCTGATGATATCATAGAGGACCTTGCCAGTGGAAAGGAAGCAGGCGCACTCATACTTGACCTGGACCTCCTTGGAGAAGTTGCACCAAGACTTGTAATGAAAGTAGCCCCCCTGCGCAAGGAGAAGGGCGTCAAGGCACTTCCCACGGATGAAGAACTGGGCACACTGGCTGCAAAGTGCGTATACTGCGGTGCATGCGAAATGGTCTGTCCAAATAACCTTGAAATAATGGATGCAATGAAAGCTTGCGTCGAAGGTGATCTGACAAAGTTTGAGATTCTGCACGATCACTGTGTTGCCTGCGGAAGATGCGACCAGGATTGTCCTAAGGGCATACCTGTCCTGGATGTCATTGAAAAGGCCTCCCAGAAGGTAATCAGCCAAGAAAAAGGAATGATGCGTGCTGGCAGAGGCCAGATAAGCGACCCGGAGATCCGTCAGGAAGGTGTCAACCTTGTCATGGGAACAACACCAGGCATCATCGCTCTGGTAGGCTGCTCCAACTATCCGGAGGGCACCAAGGACCTGTACAAACTTGCAGAGGAAATGCTCAAGAGGAACTACATCATGGTCACATCAGGATGCTCTGCAATGGACCTGGGGATGTATAAGGATGAAGACGGCAAGACCCTTTACGAGAGATATCCTGCAAAATTCCTTGGAGGTAACCTGATTAACGTAGGTTCCTGTGTTTCCAACTCACATATAACCGGGACAGCAATCAAAGTAGCAGCTATCTTTGCCCAGCGCAATATCACGGGTAACTACGAGGAGATTGCCGATTATATCATGAACCGTATAGGTGCGGTCGGTGTCGCATGGGGTGCATATTCACAGAAGGCAGCCTCTATTGCAACAGGTTGCAACCGGATGGGTATTCCTGTAGTTGTCGGGCCTCATGGCTCAAAATACAGAAGAGCACTTATCGGCAAGCCTTATGAGGAAGAGCACTGGAAGCTTTATGATGCAAGAAACGGTGAAGATCTGCCAATACCTGCATCACCCGAGTTCCTCCTTACAACTGTTGAATCAGTTGAGGAACTTATGCCCATACTTGCAAAGAACTGCATACGCCCATCGGACAACAACATGGGAAGAATGATCAAGCTGACCCACTATATCGAACTCAGCCAGAAGTACCTTGGGCAGATGCCAGAAGACTGGCACAGGTTCGTCAGGACAGAAACAGATCTTCCGCTTGCAAAGCGTGAAGAGCTCCTGAAGATGCTTGAAAAAGACCATGGATGGGAAATAGACTGGAAGAAAAAGAAGATCATGTCAGGTCCGAGGATGAAGTCAGATGTCTCAGCCCAGCCTACAAACCTCAAGAGACTATGCAAGGGAGAGTGCTGAAATGGTAGATACGACCAAGAACACACTTATCTATACCACCTGGGGAAGGAAGACCGCAAAGCCGGTCAACCCCAATGTCGCAGCTAAGCTGGTTTCAAAAGCCAAAAGACCTCTTCTGATAGTAGGGTCTGAAATTGTGGGCAATGAGCAACTGACGGAAAAGGCTATTGGTATTGGAATAAAGGGAGTCCCGATTGCAGCGACTGGCCACTCCATTACTGCCTTCAATGGAAAGGCAGTAAATGCAAAATACATAAACGTTCACGCGCTGGCCCATTACCTTGGGGATGAGAACTGGAAAGGGCTTGACGGAAAGGGTTCATATGACATGATAGTCTTCCTTGGACACAAGAAATACTATCTTGATCAGGTACTCTCCGGCTTTAAGAATTTCACTGACTTAAAGACCATTGCAATCGAAAGACATTTCATGCAGAATGCAACTTTGTCCTTTGGCAACCTCAGGCCGGAAGTGCACGTTGAGGCGCTTGACGAATTTATCGAGAATCTATGATCATTGGATACTAAACGCGGAGAACTAATCATGGCAGATGAATTTCCTTTTGAGATATCTCCTATGTTCGAGGGAGAGAGAATAAGAAAAGAAGGTATGCATGTCGAGCTTGCAGGGCCTAAATCCAAGGGTTTCGAGCTTGTAAGGGCTGCAGATATGAATGATGTTGAGGATGGCAGGTTCACACTCATCGGACCCGACCTCCAGGATATGGAAGAGGGGTCACGATACCCGTTCGCGATGATCTACAAGATCGCAGGTGAACTTGTGGAAACAGACCTTGAATCCATTGTAGAAAGAAGGAACCATGAATTCCAGAACTACATCCAGGGCATGATGCACCTCAACCAGAGGGACGATGTGTGGATCAGGGTAGGTAAGGAAGCGGTCAGTAAAGGACTGAATTCCTTTGAGCACATCGCAAAAGCAGTGATGATGCTCTTCAAGAACGAACTCCCATTCATAGAGAAGGTGGAGGCTATCTATATCACCGATATGGATGAGATCGAGAAAGAGATCGAGAACACCAGGGAAGTCTACAAGGCAAGGGACGAGAGGACCCGCGGACTGCATGATGAGGATGTTGACACCTTTTATGGTTGTACACTCTGTGCCTCATTTGCACCCACTAACGTATGTGTTGTCACCCCTGACAGGATATCCCTCTGTGGTGCCATTAACTGGTTTGACGGAAGAGCAGCCGCAAAGGTGGACCCCGAGGGACCACAGTTCGCTATCCCCAAGGGAGAGCTGCTGGATGCCGAATCCGGAGAGTATTCAGGCGTAAACGAGTTCGCAAAGAAACTTTCAAGCGGTGAATACGACCGTATCAAGCTGCACTCCTTCATGGAATACCCACACACTTCCTGCGGCTGCTTTGAAGTTGTAGGATTCTATATTCCAGAAGTTGATGGAATTGGCTGGGTAGACAGGGATTTCGCAGGTACGGCACCCAACGGGCTGCAATTCTCCACAATGGCAGGACAGACCGGCGGAGGAAAACAGGTCGTAGGTTTCCTCGGAGTCGGCGTCAACTACTTCCGCTCACCCAAATTTATCCAGGCCGACGGTGGCTGGAACAGAGTGGTATGGATGCCAAAGATGCTTAAGGATAAAGTATTCCAGGATATGCCCGAAGACATACGCGAGAAGATTGCTACCGAAGATGATGCAAAGGATATTGATTCCCTCAGGAACTTTTTGAAAGAGAAGAATCATCCAATACTGGAAAGATGGGTGGAAGAAGAAGTAGAGGAAGAGGTAGAAGAAGCACCTGCGAAGACACAGGCCGCTTCTCAGGCAGGATCTGCCACACCACAGATGATGCAGATGCCAGCAAACTTCATGCCGTCCATGCCAATGATGGGCAGCGGTTCCGGCGGCGTTCGAATCATCCTAAAAAATGCAAAGGTGACTGTTGACAAGATCACCATCCTGAAAGAGGAGTAAAGAGGTATTTTGTGGCCAGGATCATTGCAGTAACAGGTAAAGGCGGAACAGGGAAGACCGCAACGTCGGCTCTTCTCATCCGCCATCTTGCAAAAGGAGACAAGGTCGTCCTTGCAGTAGATGCCGATCCCGATACCAACCTTCCCGAAACTCTCGGCTGCGAGGTTAGCAAGACCATCGGCGACATAAAGGAATTCATGCACAGCGAGCGCGATAACCTGCCCCCCGACTCCAATAAGGAGTCAGTGCTCAAGTCAAAGCTATACGAGATCATCGAGGAAATGCCAAAGTATGACCTGCTGGTCATGGGCAGACCCGAGGGTGCAGGTTGTTATTGCTATGTCAATAATCTTCTGCGCGGCATCATGGACAAGCTCGTGGACAACTATGACATCCTCATCATTGACGCTGAGGCCGGGCTGGAGCACTTCAGCCGCAGGATCTTCCGCAAAGTGGACGACCTGATAGTGGTGACAGACGGGTCCCGTCGTGGGCTGCGTACTGCTGAGCGCATCCGGGAACTTGTGGACGAGATGGAGACAGATGTATCAAATATTTATGTTATTGCAAACAAGGTCACAGAAACAAACCATGAGATTATCTCAAGTACTGCAAAGGAACTTGGGCTGGAACTTATAGGAATGATCCCTGTTGACGAGATGCTCATCAGTAAGGATCTTGCAGGGGAGCCGTTGTTCGAGCTCCCGGACAATTCGGCTGCGGTCAGGGAAGTTGAGAAAATAACCGCAAAGCTAGGTTTGTAATCAGGTTTCTAACTCAAGAGTATCATTATATGGTGAATGCACATGACACAGAAAATGAAGTTGACGCAACTTACGGAGATGTTGCAGGAACTCAATATAGAGTCTCTCGAAGGAGTGACCATTGAAGGCGACATCGAATTGAATATCACTGGCGGCGGAGGACTTAACCCTGCGCTGGCCTATGCGCTTGGAAGCGAGATATCACAGATATCCCTGCACATGGCCAATATAGGAAGGATGCTCGGGTTCCCTGCGGAACAGTTATTCGCATCTGCTTTTGGCATGAGTGGCGTGCCTGAGACCCAGGCACCTTCACTTGGGACTACTCCGAGGATGCAGGAGCTTCTTGCCTCAAAGTTTGAGGTCGCAAGGATGAGCAACTGGAACAACCCCATCCAGGAAGTGACACTTGGTGCCACATCCGCAGACGGAGGTTCCAGGAAGAATACAGTGACTATCGGCGGAGAGAATGCTCTTCCTTATTATTTTGACGCTTCAATGCCTCACAGGAACTATGTGACAATGGACGTGTTCGACATGCCCATTGGAATGGCAAAGGCGGTCAAATCCAATTATGATGATGTTATCAATGACCCTGCGGAATGGGCCAAGAAAGTTGTTCGTGACTTCAATGCGGACATGGTGACCATTCACCTCATATCCACTGATCCGCTCATCAAGGATACTTCTGCACGGGATGCTGCAAAGGTCGTAGAGGATGTATTGCAGGCAGTGGACGTACCCATCGTCATCGGTGGCTCAGGAAACCCTGAGAAGGATCCCGAAGTGCTGGAAAAGGCCGCAGAGGTTGCAGCCGGCGAGCGTGTGCTGCTAGCTTCCGCAAGCCTTAATCTGGACTATGAGAGGATTGCAAGGGCTGCTGTGGAACACGGCCATGTTGTGCTCTCCTGGACACAGCTTGAGATCAACGCTCAGAAAGAGCTTAACAGGAAGCTCATGAAACAGTGCAAGGTCCCAAGGGACAGCATTGTCATGGACCCGACAACCGCTGCGCTGGGATACGGACTTGACTATGCATACACCAACATGGAGCGCATAAGGTTAGCAGGTCTTATGGGTGACGACGAGCTGACATTCCCGATGTCCTCCGGTACCACCAACGCATGGGGCGCCCGTGAGTCATGGATGGTAGCTTCTCCACTCAAACAGGACTCGGACTGGGGCCCAAGGGAATATCGTGGCCCTATTTGGGAGATTGTCACAGGCCTTGCTCTCTCGCTTGCAGGTAACGACATGTTCATGATGATGCACCCGACATCTGTTCAGGTGCTCAAGGAAATAACCCAGACACTCTATGGCTCTATAGAGGCTGAAGAGCTGGACATCAGTAACTGGATCGGAGCGGAGGTGTAAAACATGAAGATCAACAGCCCTCTTGAGGCTTACAAGTACCTGCCCGGTACAAACTGCGCAATATGCGGGGAACAGACATGTATGGCATTTGCCTCACACCTGATAGACAGATCCAAGAAACTAAGTGAATGTACCCCGATGCTCGAGGACAAGTTCAGGAAAAAACTCGATCAGCTTCAGGGACTGCTTGCGCCCGAGATCAGACAGGTCGAGATCGGTGTCGGTGAGAAGATTGTGAAGATCGGCGGCGATGATGTGCTCTACCGCCACAAGCTGACATTCTTCAACCAGACCGCACTGGCCTATGATGTATGGGACACCATGGACGAGAAGAATCTTGTGGAAAGAGTGAATAAGATACAGGATTTTAAGAAATTCTATGTAGGCAACTTCCTGACAGTTGACATGGTAGCTGTGCGCAGCACGTCCAACGATCCCAAAAAGTTCGCATCTGCAGTGAAGAAGGTCGTTGAGACGACAGACATGCCTTTGGTGCTCTGTTCATTCAACCCGGACGTGCTGAAGGCCGGACTTGAAGTTGCAAAAGACAGGAACCCGCTGCTTTATGCCGCAAATAAGGACAACTGGCAACAGGTGGCTGCCCTGGCTCTCGAATACGATGTGCCTGTAACTCTTTTCGCACCCAATGACCTCGATCTGCTGAAATCACTCGCAAAGACCTTTGCCGAGATGGGAACCGAGAAACTTGTGCTCGACCCGGGAACATTCCCCTCAGGAAAGCAGCTTAAGGAAACTTTCAGTAATTTCATCAAGGTACGCAGGGCAGGTATTGACGGCGACCGCGAGATTGCGTATCCGCTCATGGCAGTTCCACTGACAGCCTGGATGGTCCACGACGATCCTGTAAGCGCATCATATTGGGAGACTGTTATCGCTTCAGTGTTTACCATCAAATACGGAGACATAATGATCCTACACAGTATCGAACCTTATGCGATGCTGCCGGAGCTGCACATCCGTGATACGATATACACAGATCCGAGAAAGCCTGTGACCGTTGACCCCGGAATGTACAAGATCGGCTCCCCTACTAAGGATTCACCTGTGTTCGTGACGACAAACTTCGCCCTTACATACTATACTGTGGAGAGCGACATATCTTCCAATAAGATAGACTGTTTCCTATGGGCTATCGACACTGACGGAATTGGTGTCGAGGCTGCTGTGGCAGGCGGCCAGCTTACGGCTGCCAAAATAAAGAAGGGAATCGAAGACTCCGGATTCAATATGAAAGATGACACATCCCATAACACCATCATCCTGCCGGGACTTTCAGCACGCCTGCAGGGAGATGTTGAAGATGAGACCGGATCCAGGGTACTTATAGGCCCGGCTGACTCAGGCCGTATACCAGGCTGGCTGGAAAAGAACTGGCCACCGAAGAAGTAAATAAATTCAATGTTGATCTCCGTGCCTTAACCACACGGAGGTCTTACTCTTTTATCCTTATACGCCAAAAAGGAATCACAATACTATTATAGGACTTATTAAATTCTAATATGTGAAACCATGGAACTTATTATACGAAGTGAGAATAGCCTTGAACTTACAAAGAACGGTAAGCATTGTACAATAGTAGGAGATATTGCAGGCGTCACTGATGAGCACATACGCAAGCTTGCAGAATGGGCTAACACATTGTGGAATTATGATAAGATAAGTATGTGGAAGAAATCAGATTCCATGGAGCCCGGATACTTCATCCGCAATAGTACCGGTGGGAAGTACAAAGTTCATGTACTTGACAGAGAGCAGCTTGAAGCTCTTTTTGATGCCTCCCACAAGGATAGCCCCCCTAAGCTGCACGACTGGCACAAAAGAGATATCATGGCTTATGTAGACTGGTTCATCGAATGACCAATACATGTTTCGGGAGCGATCTTTATCAGAGACCGCAATCGCTGGCAGACATCTCCTGCACCGAACCTTTTGCAAGGTCAACTGTGACCTTTGACTCAAGATACCTGAGATATTCGCACTTACCCGTTTTCCTATAAATGATGCAACTGGTACAGTACATCAACTTGTTCTCTTTCGAGTACCCCATCGTTTCTATTACACACATGCTCCCACCATACTATAATTTGCTTCTACTAAGGCAATCCTTTCATGAAGTGATCCTGCCGCACCTTTTGCAGTAGTAGAACACATTCGACCCTACAAACTGTCTCTTAAGCCCGGTGCCACAGTACTCACACGACGTACTGTCCCTTCTGGTCATATGAAACCCCCTTCATTGTCCGGTTTTCCCCAGCTTTACTTTGAGTCAATACCGCCTATCATGAACCGGATCAAATCCAGCTCATCAGCATCCACACACTTTTCGTATTGACCATTTACAATGGACCTATATTCAGTATCCATCTTCTGACACTTATATGTTTTTACACACTTTTGAACGTTTCGCATAATTCATTACTCCTTTTCTCTCTTACAGAGTATAGAATTGCTTTTGGATACATATATTTGATGTAAATAATCTGTATATATCAATATTGAATATATAGGCACTATAGAAAAACCCCGAGTGCATGAAAAGTAAGATCAGGATGCATATACATATAGCCAGAAGACATACTAAAGACAGAGGAATCCATATGAGCGATGTTTTTTTCAAACGTGCGGAAAGTATAGGTGCTGACGAGACCCAGATAGACCAGGTTACTGACCTGTTTCCCAGGATATCACCTGTTCACGAAGGAGATATCGTTGCTGTGAAGATACACCCGGGAGAGTATGGGAACACCACACATATACACCCGATACTCGTCAAAACAGTAGTAGACCTTGTAAAGGAAGCTGGTGGCATACCTTTTGTCACCGATACCACGGTATTATATAAAGGCAGGAGGTTCAATGCTGCGGACCTCATCTGTACTGCCGCATCGAACGGATTTTCACATGCAGGCATGGGAGCACCTTTTATTTGTGCCGACGGGTTGCACGGTGATGACAGCGTGGTTGTCAGGATCAACGGAAGAAAGGTCGATGAGATAACGGTTGCCTCAGCTATCGCCAAAGCAGATTCAATGATAATGCTGTCTCATTGCAAAGGCCATCCTGCTTCCGGCTTTGGTGGGACCATAAAGAACTTGGGCATGGGGTGCCTGGATAAAGCAGGCAAGACCCTTGTCCACAAGCCAGGCGTGCCTGACATCGACCCCGAAAAATGTACAGGTTGTAGCAAGTGCATATCAGAGTGCCTGTGGGGTGCACTGTACATGGAAGGCGACACAGCCAAGGTGAACACGAAGTTGTGCAAAGGCGACCTCTCATGTGCAAATAGCTGCAGGTACGGGGCAATTGTGCCACCTGAAGGATTCACCGATGAGATGCAGGCCCGGCTTGGAGAGGCGGCCCTGGGACCTGTAAAGGCCCTTGGGGGAAAGATAGGATACATTAACTGGATGTTCAACCTGACCCCGGGGTGTGACTGTTTTAACTTCTCCGCACCCACGTTCGCTGGCGATATAGGAATACTTGCATCAAATGACCCTGTTGCAATAGATGTGGCAAGCATCGACCTTATTAACCAGCGAATGAAGCATGACCACAGAGGACATCTCACAGGTGTGTGGAACGTAGACCCTGCCATACATCTTGAATATGCTGCAAAGATAGGAGCGGGCAGCCTGCAATATTCCCTGCTCTGAACAGTCAGAATAATAACGAGCGAAAATATTATAAATCGGCTCAAGGATTGAAAGACAATGAATGATATCACCTGTCCCAAATGCGGGGGACTTACACAGGGACTTATTGACGGTTTCTGCAAAGATTGCTTTTTTAAGACATCCCATCTCATAGAAGCACCTCTGGTGTTGTACGCTAAAGTATGCTCTACCTGCGGAGCACAGCTCACCAAAGGCAAATGGAACAATGAATACACCATCGCAGAGATTGTGACAAGGACAACAGAAGATGCACTGCTCATACATGAGAAGGCGGACGATATCGAGATATGCGTTGAACCAAAACAGATGAGCCCGCACTTGTATCGTGTAAAGGTCGAAGCCTCTGCCACTATACTTGAAGAACCGGTGCAACAGAGTATCGAAACAGAAGTGCGCATAACCCGTATAGCCTGCGATATGTGCAGCAGAATGTCAGGCAATTACTTTGAGGCGATACTTCAGATAAGGGCAGCCAGCCGCCATCCTACTGTAGAAGAGAAGACAAAATGTATGCAGATAATAAACAATACGCTGGAAAAAATGCAAAAGAAAGGTGACAGGACAGCCTTTATTACTAGCTCAGCGGAGGAAAGGGATGGTATCGACCTGTACATGGGATCAGCTAACGCGACCAGAATTATTTGTAAAGAGATCGTTTCTGAGCTTGGAGGAGGCTTTGCTGAATCTTCGTCCCTTTTTGGGAGAAAGGATGGAAAAGATGTTTACAGAATGACATTCTCTCTCAGGCTTCCTGAATTTATGCCCGGGGACATAATCGAGTTCAAGGATAAGGTTGTCGAAATAAAGAAGTTCTCAAAAAGCGTAACCGGGACGGATCTTATCAAAAGTGGCAGGTTCATTTCATCACCAGATGACATGAAAGGTTTCGCGCTCATCGCGAAGAGGAGCACTGCTAAAAAGGCAGTAGTCGTTTCCATGGAAAAAGACGAAATGATGCTGCTTGACCCGGATAATTTTGAGACGGTTACGGTTAAGATACCTGTTCCTTTCAGTGCTTCAGAAGGAGATGAAGTTCCTGTAATAAAATCCAGCATCGGCCTTGTGGCGCTGCCTGATGAAACATCAAGAAAAAGCGATCTTTGAATATCCTCAGACATGAAAAACGTACTTGTAATAGGATTCAGTACCCGCAACGCGGTCTGCTCGGGAAGCCGTGCAGGCTACAATATGTTCGCAATTGACGCTTTCTGTGATCAGGATATGCTGAAATGTGCAAACGCAGCGAAGAAACTTGAAACACACGGACGTTTTAACAGCAAGGGTATTGAGCCTGCCTTGCTGTCTGAAATGATCAACAGCTTTGGTGTGGATTTCGATGCGATCATACCCGCATCCGGGTTTGAGACACTGGAACTGCCGGAAAGCAGATTTCCCGTACTGCACAACAACCCTTCAGCAATGAGAAAGGTTTCGGACAAATCCAGATTCGCAGAACTCCTTGAATCGACAGGGATACCACATCCGAGGACTTACTCCCTCCCAGAGCTTCAGGATGCCCCGTTTCCTTTGATGGTCAAACCTGCATGTGCGGGCGGAGGGATTTTCAATCGCGTGCTATACAGTCTGGAAGAGCTGGACAACTACATGATTTTTTTTGAAAATGCACAAATCCCTCTGGAAAAAGAGGGCATGGTATTCCAGGATTACCTCACAGGCACCCCTGCGAGTGTTTCGGTAATGTCGACACATGATAAAGCCTGTACTGTAGCGGTGAATGAACAGCTTATCGGAGTACCCTGGCTTACAAAACTTCCATTTGCGTATTGCGGTAATGTGACACCGATTATCACCCCATATGCCAACCAAATGAAAAATATAGCTGAAGAGCTAATATATCAACTTGGACTGATAGGGTCCACGGGAGTGGATTTCCTCATTACGGATAGTGGTCCAGTGGTAATAGAAGTTAACGCCAGGTTCCAGGGAAGCATGGATACAGTTGAACTTGCAACCGGAACAAATCTATTTGGGGAACATATGGAAGCCTTTGAAGGCAACATTAAACAGGAAAGAACCGGAAAGCCCTTCTATAGACAATATGCCGCCCGGGCAGTGATGTACGCAGATCAGAGAAGAGTTGTTACAGGACATGCAATGGAGGGGATTATTGCAAAGCAGACCGCGGATATCCCCCACAGAGGCGATGTTATAGGAGAGAATGAGCCGGTAACATCAGTAATATCCACGGATGACACCAGAAAAAAGGTAATGAGTGAGATAGAACAAAGCGTCATGTTTATACGTCAACGCTTAAATGTAGACTAGTCCTGTGAACATGTTCCGGGAAGGTAAAATGCTTGTGTGTGATTTAATTGCAGAGGCTTTTACCAAAACTTAATATTGTAATACATTGCATAAGCATACATTTCACGAGGTGAATGTTTTTTGATAGATCTGAATAATCCAGTTATCAGGGGATATCTTATCCGGCTGGTGGGCGAAGAAGGGGTGGAAATGATCCGGAATATGCCCGAAGGCGAGGTTACGGATGAACAGATTGCACAGGCGACAGGAATATTACTCAATATCGTGCGCCGGACACTATTCATTCTCAACGAGAACAAGCTGGCAGTTTGCAGGAGGGAGCGTGATTCCAGCAGCGGGTGGCTGACATATCTCTGGACGTTAGACATGTCGGATATTGAGCCCCAGCTTGTGAAAGAGAAAAAAAGGCTTGTCAAGAATCTCAGGTCACGTCTATCCTTCGAAGAGGAGAATGTTTTTTACACCTGCCCGGAAGGATGCACTCGTATGAACTTCAACGAAGCAACAGAATGTGAATTCCTCTGTCCCCTCTGTGGAGAGGACATGATGTTTGAGGATAACCAGCCATTCACAGGCAGGATCCACAAAAGGCTTGAAATGTTTGAAAAAGACTGATATGATCTCACGTGAGATGGCTTTGAAAATCCTGAAAGATTCAGGATGTAACAATGATGTCATAGCTCATTGCATTGCAGTTTCCGAGCTTGCAGTCGATATTGCCGGAAAGTTCTCCTTAAGGGAAGAGCATCCGGACATGAAACTGATAGAGCTGGGAGGACTGTTACATGACTTGGGGCGTGCCAGAACACATGGCATCGCCCACGCCATAGAGGGCGTGGCGATTGCCCGGGAACTTGGCCTTGACAAGCATCTCACAGAGATTATCAAAAGGCATATAGGTGCAGGTATCAGCACTGAAGAGGCTGTCCGGTTAGGCCTGCCGGAAGATGACTACATGCCCCGGACGATCGAGGAAAAGATAGTTGCTCATGCGGATAACCTGACAGTCGGGACAAGAAGGATAACTCTGGATGAACGCATTGCAATGATGACAGAAAAAGGTATCGATATTGAGAGCATCAACAGAGTCAAAGCGCTTGCTGATGAAATTGGGATTCAGTAAGACACAAGGGATAATTATTTATATAAAAATCACTAATGGGTAGCTGTGCAATAAAAAGCATAACACGTTTTTAATCATATTATTTTCTCATTTTTAGCTAGAGGTATAACTAATGACCGATGATAAGTATTTGAAAGGTACAACCACAGTTGGGATAGTATGCAGTGACGGCGTTGTTATGGCGACCGAACAGCGTGCAACAATGGGGCACCTTATCGCAAGCAAGACTGCAAAGAAGATATATCAGATAGACGACTTCGCAGCAATGACAACTGCTGGTTCTGTGGGAGATGCTCAGCAGATCGTGCGTATCATAAGCGTTGAATCAAAGCTGTATAAGATGAGACGCAAAGAATCAATGACGATCAAAGGGTTAACAACAATGTTATCAAATCTCCTGAGCGGGCAGCGCTACTATCCATTGATGGTGCAGCTACTGGTCGGAGGCTATGACAAACATGGCCCTGAGCTATATTCAATTGATGCTCTCGGCGGAAACATCGATGAAAAGAGAGTTGTTGCAACTGGTTCCGGCTCACCTATAGCATACGGTGTACTTGAAGACAGGTATAAGGAAAACATGACCACTCAGGAAGGCGTGGAACTGGCTGTCAGGGCACTTCATAATGCCATGAAAAGAGACTCCGCATCAGGCGATGGGATCGATGTCGTCATCATAACTAAGAATCAGTTCACAAGACTCGAACTCGAGGATGTGAAGAAGGTCAGGGAATTACTTAATTGACACTGGCTGATCTTCACGACATATACAAAATGTTCAAATAATGTTAAATTATGTAATTTTAAAAAATTACACTTTTTACAATTCAATTCTTTACTTTTTTACAGGAAGGCTATTTTAATGGCGGTAGAAGAAGTACTATCTGATCTGAAGAAGAAAATCGAAGATAAGTTGCCAAGCGGCACAACTATTTCTAGTGTTGAATTTGAAGGCCCGCAGCTTGTTGTTTACACAGAAGAACCAAAAAAGTTTGCAGACAACGGAAACATTGTCAGGAATCTGGCAAAAGTACTCAGGACGCGTATTGTAGTACGCCCTGACCCTAAAGTACTTACACCTCCGGAGGAATCCATACAAAGAATCTCGGAGACCGTACCCGAAGAAGCGATGGTATCAAACTACCATTTTGATCCGGATGTCGGTGAAGTAATTATCGAAGCTGAAAAGCCAGGCCTTGTCATAGGAAAACACGGTGAGACCCTCAGGGAGATTACCAAGAAGATAGGCTGGACACCAAAGGTTGTCAGAGCACCACCAATTAAGTCACGGACCGTAAAGAACATCCGTGAGTTCATGCGTACTAACCATAAGGAAAGGAAAGACATCCTTAAGGCAGTAGGAAGGAAGATCCACAGAGGATGCACCTCCAAAGATCACTGGGTAAGGATAACATCCCTCGGAGGAGCAAAGGAAGTCGGAAGAAGCTGTTTCATCATCTCGACCCCGGAATCCAGGATTATGGTAGATTGTGGTGTGAACGTTGCCTCTGACGACAACATGACGCCTTACCTCTATGTTCCAGAAGCTTTTCCTATAAACCAGATTGATGCGGTTGTGCTGACACACGCTCACCTGGACCATCAGGGTCTTGTGCCTTTACTGTACAAATATGGTTTTGAAGGTCCGGTATATTGCACTCCCCCTACACGCGACCTTATGGCACTGTTGCAGCTTGACTATATAGACGTAGCTGCAAAAGAAGGCAAGCGTCCACCATACTCGTCGGCAGATGTCAGGGAGGTCCTGAAGCACACTATAGTACTGGATTATGAAGAAGTGACAGATATAGCACCGGATGTTAAGCTTACATTCCATAATGCCGGGCATATTCTCGGGTCGGCAGTGTGCCATTTCCACATAGGTGACGGACTACATAATGTTGTCTTTACCGGGGACTTCAAATATGAAAAGACAAGGTTGTTCGATGCAGCAGTGAACAAGTTCCCTCGTGTGGAAAGCGTAGTGATGGAATCGACTTATGGAAGTGCAAATGCCCTTCAGCCATCCCTTCAGGAAGCTGAGACAAACCTTAAGAACATAATCAATACAACCCTCAGCAGGAACGGTGTTGTCCTGATCCCTGCATTTGCAGTGGGAAGGAGTCAGGAGGCAATGATAGTTCTTGAGGATGCAATACGCAAAGGTGAAATACCCAATGTCCCGGTCTATCTCGACGGCATGATATGGGAAGCAACGGCAATTCACGCAACCTATCCAGAATATCTGAACAACGATTTGCGCAAACTTATCTTCCAGAAAGGAGAGAATCCGTTCCTGGCAGAATGCTTCAAGCCTGTGGACTCCAACGAACTGAGGCAGAAAATCCTTCAAGAGCCGGAGCCTTGCGTGATTCTCGCCACCTCAGGTATGATGAATGCAGGTCCTGTGGTAGAGTACTTCAAGAAGTTCGCAGAAGATGAGAAAAACACACTTGTATTCGTAGGGTATCAGGCTGACGGAACCCTTGGTCGCAGGATACAGAAAGGATGGAAGGAAATCCCCCTCTCGACCAGCAATGGGACGCATGTTATATCCATGAACATGCAGGTAGAGGTTGTTGATGGATTCTCAGGACACTCCGACCGGAGACAACTGATGGATTACATCAAGAAAATGAAGCCACGCCCTGAAAGAGTGTTCACGGAGCATGGTGACGAGCGCTCCTGCCTTGACCTTGCAAGTTCGATACACAAAAAGAACAAGCTTGAGACAAGGGCACTGACAAACCTTGAAACAGTACGGCTGGTATAACCGTACCGCATTCCTCTTTTCTTATACCATATTTTCGTATTTTTAATTAGTTCACGGATCAGGATCTTTCGACATAGCCAGCCCTTTGAGATAATCAATAAGCCTGGAATGGTCTTTGAAAACCCTGTCAGCACCGGCGACTTTTTCAGGCGGTATATACGTTGAAACTGCTACACAGTACATACCGGCCTTTTTAGCAGACTGCACCCCAAGAGGAGCGTTCTCAACAACCATGCACTCCACTGCGTCAATACCAAGCTTGCCGGCTGCCTTGACATAAGGTTCCGGGTCAGGTTTCCCGTTCTCTACATCCTCCCCCGTGATGCGCACATCAAAAATACCAGGATAGAACCTGTCCATAAGGTCGTTCACGATGGTCTTGTCCGCACCTGAAGCAACTGCAAGCTTATACCTGCCTTTCAATGACTGCAGACACTCAAGCATTCCTTCAAAAGGCTCAGCCTTGCTATTCTTCATGAAATACTCCCTTTTTTTAGTGAGAAGGGAATCGTAACTATCTTTACCGGGCTTCTTATCAGTCTTCCTGAACATAGTATTGATCACGCCAACATGATTTGCTCCTTCCACCTCATATATTTCCTCTTTACGCACATCTATGCCTTCCTCTCTGAAAACCTGCACCCAGGCCTGTGCATGGTAAGGCATGGAATCCACAAGTACCCCATCAGAATCGAAGATAATTCCTTTCAGCATATTGAATGGTATTGCAGCCTATCTTAGAATAAGTTTACCAGTAAAATATGCGGCGGGAGATTATGCATTGAAACGAACTGCAGAAAAAAGGAATATATCAGACATAGGACCATAATTCATCACGAATAATAATTGGGGTTAACAACAATTATATACGGGTAATGAAATCTTACATGGCATGGATTTGTTTACAGCAATTACACTGGCGGTTTTTTTGCCATTTATCATGGCCGGTATATTGCCTGCTGCAGAAAAGGTCCTGAAGAACAGGATTGGATGGTATGCAACAGCAACAGCTTTCCTGTCTTTGCTGCTGGTGGCACGGGCCGTCCCGTCTGTAGCGAATGGAGAGAACATCCAGGGCTCTATCCCATGGCTTCCTTCATTGGGAATTGAACTATCTTTCTACGGAGACGGACTCAGCATAATGTTCGGTCTGATAGTTTCCGGAGTTGGCATACTTATAATGGCATACTCCAATGAATACATGTCAAAAAGGGAAGACCTTTCCCGTTACTACAGGCAGTTGCTCATGTTCATGGGATCTATGCTTGGAATGGTCTTTTCGTCCAACATTATACAGCTTTTTATATTCTGGGAGCTTACAAGCATCACATCTTTCATGCTTATCGGCTACTGGCGCAATCGACCGGTGTCTGTCTACGGAGCTACGAAATCCCTGCTGATAACAGCCAGCGGTGGGATTTTCATGCTTGCAGGTTTCCTGGTACTAAATATCATCACAGGCACCTTTGACATTGCTGCTATCCTGCAAAACGAATCCATGATAGAGACTATAAAAGGACATGAGTTCTTTCTCTTTGCACTTGTCCTTATCCTGATAGGAGCGGCCGCAAAATCTGCGCAGGGACCGTTCTATATATGGCTCCCCAACGCAATGGAGGCACCAACTCCTGTAAGCGCATTCCTTCACTCAGCCACCATGGTTAAGGCAGGCATCTACCTTGTTGCCAGGATACATCCCATATTTTCCGGAACGGATGCATGGTTCATCCTGGTCAGCGGACTGGGGATCATTACCATGCTGGCAGCAGGGTTCCTTGCTTTCCGCCAGAAGGATATCAAGGGAATACTTGCCTATTCGACCATCAGCCAGCTGGCATATATGATGGCCATGTATGGCTACACCACCTATCAATATCCTGGCATAGGAGTGGCCGCCGCAACATTCCATCTGCTCAACCATGCAACTTTCAAGGCATGTCTTTTCCTGATTGCTGGTATCGTGGCCCATGAGACGGCCACAAGAGATATAACAAAAATGGGCGGGCTTCGCAAGGATATGCCCGTAACATTTATCATCGGCTCAATAGCTGCCCTTGCCATGGCAGGCGTACCGCCTCTTAATGGTTTCCTAAGCAAGGAAATGTTCTATGAAAGCTCACTGGAGATGGGACATCTGCTGGGAGGACCGCTAGAATACCTGATACCTGCAGCCGCAGTTCTTGGAGGTGTCTTTACATTTGCCTATTCGATCAGGTTCATAGATGGCATATTCCTTGGAAAAAGGCGCAGTGAACATCTTCCGAAACACATGCATGAACCATCACTCATCATGCTTGCTCCACCCGCATTCCTGGCAATTCTTGTCATTCTTATAGGCATTTTCCCCTCTGTTGCAGTCCATTATATCATCGAGCCGGCAGTATCAGGGATATTGCTTCAGGAAGTTCACCTTCATGTGTCACTCTGGCATGGTTTCACAGCAGCACTTATGATGACGATAATAACCTTCATCGCAGGTATTGCATTATATACAAAGTATGATGCCATAGCAGCCTGGCAGGATCGGATAAATGTTCGATACCCCTGGTTCAGTATCAACTATGCCTATGACAGGATAGTGAACGGAGCGCAGGGGAAAAGTGCGGCTTTTGCAGCCGTTATGCAGCCAGGACCGATAAAACCATACCTTGTTGCGCTTTTGCTACTGCTCCTGGTTCTCGGAGCCATACCTGCCATGCTGGTTGCAACCACAATTATCCCAGCTGACCTTAACTTCGACATACCCCTTTACGAGGGAATCCTTCTCGGGCTTATAGTGATAGCCTCCCTTGGCGCGGCAATCCTCAGAAAGTACTTGCATGCCATAATTGCAGTTTCGGCAGTTGGATACCTCGTAAGTCTTGTTTTCATATACCTGCAGGCACCTGATCTCGCAATGACACAGATCCTTGTAGAAACTCTTTTCACAATAATCTTCCTGCTGGTTATACTAAAGATACCCCAGACATTCAGGGAGAATCTCACAAGATCAGTCCTGGCGAGAGATTTGCTGATCTCTTCTGCAGTGGGTATCACAGTACTGGTACTGCTGCTTAACTCAACCCAGGGGATAGCCGCTCCTTTTGAATCAATAGCATATTATTTTATCGAGAATAGTGTTCCACTTGCAAGAGGACACAACATGGTAAATGTGATACTGGTCGATTTCAGAGGGTACGATACCCTCGGAGAAATAGTAGTACTCTGCCTGGCAGGACTGGGTGTTTATAACCTTATAAAAAGCAGGAGTGATAGCAAGTGACAACCCTGATAACCAAGACCGTGTCAAAGGCATGTGTTCCTATAATTATATTATTCTCAATCTCCCTGCTGTTTGCGGGGCATGATTATCCGGGAGGCGGATTCATAGGCGGAGTAATGTTTGCTTCTGCCATCTCCTTATTGTATGTGGTGTTCGGATTGAAATATATTGATTCCATTTACAGTTACCAGTGGGACAAATGGTTTGCCTCCGGCCTATTGCTTGCCTCCCTTACAGGATTTGGAGCCATGCTCTTCGGATATAATTTCCTCAGAAGCTCATATCTGTTGGCCAGCCTGCCATTGGCAGGTGATATCAAGCTGCTATCAACAACCCTTTTTGATATAGGGGTATATCTTGTGGTCATTGGCAGTTTGCTTTACGTATTCAAAGGTACGGGGGAAGATGAATGAATCATACACTGCTCTCTGTTTCCATAGCACTGCTTTTTGCGATCGGGACATTCATGATTCTCAGAAAAGACATGATTAAAGTAGTTATAGGGCTCACGATCCTTTCCCATGCAACAAACCTGCTTATTGTATCAGCAGGGGCTTTTCTTGGATGGAGAACGCCCATAATCATCAACGAAGGCACCGGTAATTCATCAGGTATCATATTCACAGATGACCTTGCCAACGGCATTCTTGCTCCTATTATCCCTGAAGGGACCGAAGTAGTGTTTGTCGATCCTCTTGTACAGGCTCTTACGCTTACCGCAATCGTGATCAGTCTTGCTACGACTGCTTTCCTGCTCATACTATGCTACCGTGTTTACCAGGAACATGGCACAACTGATGTGAGTGAGATCAGGAGGCTGAAAGGATAATGGATTCAATGCAACATGTTCCCATCATTCTGGTCGCCCTGCCCATGGTATTCGCGGCTATAACGGTGCTTTTCAGGTCAAAGTCAGGCTTGCAGAAAGCGCTTAATATAGGAGTATTTGCCGGTCTATTCGTCATGAGCTTCAGCCTTTTATTAGATGTATGGAACAATGGCATCATCGTGTATGAAGTGGGTGAATGGGGAAAATACGGTATACTGCTCGTTGCAGACCTTCTTGGTGCAGGTATGGTGGTCCTCAGCTCCCTGATATCCCTGATGGCCATGATCTATGCCACAGACTACATGGACCGAAAAGCTCTGGATGCTACGTTCTTCCCACTTTTCAATCTGATGGCTGCGGGCCTTAACGGCATATTCCTCACCGGGGATATATTCAACATGTTCGTTTTCTTTGAAGTGCTGGTACTCTCTTCCTGTGGGCTTATAGTCCTGACAGGCAGGGGTGATCACACAAAAATGGCAGACAAACTGGAGGCCATATTCAAGTACCTGATACTTAACATGGTGAGCATTATCCTTATGCTGGTAGCCATCGCTTCCCTCTATGCAACCGTGGGTACGCTCAACATGGCAGATATTGCGGTCAAGATAGCATATCTGGCTGAGACAGGAACGCTTCCCTGGCACATCCACGTCATTGCAATGATGCTTATAGTGGTCTTCGGGTACAAAGCCGCCTTGTTTCCCCTGCACTTCTGGCTTGCAGATGTGCATCCGTCAGCACCTGCACCTATTCATGCAATGCTTAGTGGAATGGTTATCAAGGTAGGAGTATATGGTATCCTCAGGGTCCACTACCTGATATTCCATGAGTCCATGTTCATGCTTCAACCAGTGCTCATTCTGCTATCGCTTGTGACAATAACAGTGGGAGCTACTTCAGCAGTGGGTCAGTATGATCTTAAAAGGCTGCTTGCATATTCAAGTGTAAGCCAGATAGGTTATGTGCTGCTTGGAGTAGGCATGGGAACTGCTTATGCACTGACTGCAGCTATGGTTTATCTTGTCAACCATGCTATTGCCAAATCCATGCTTTTCCTGGCCACAGGAGAAACGCTTTACCATGCAGGCACAAAGGACATAAGAAAGATGGGAGGGTTAGTCCAGTCAGCCCCGTTCCTCAGTATCATATTCCTGATCGGTGCCATGTCAATTGCAGGACTTCCACCCACAGGAGGGTTTTTTGCCAAGCTTGTGCTCTTTGATGCAGGTCTTGGCGCAGAGTATTATATCCCCATCGGGATAGCACTTGTATTTGCAATTTTCACACTTTTCTATCTGTTCAGGACATGGCTGTCCATCTTCTGGGGAGAGGTAAAGGAGCATGACAAAGAAGATGCTTTTAAGACCCGCAATCCGACCATTGCTATCAAAATATCCCTGGCCCTGCTGGCCTGTGTGGTCATATTCCTGGGAATTTATCCCGAACCTCTGATAGTACTTTCAAGCACAATAGCAGAACAATTGCTTGACCCGCAGCCATATATAGCAGCCGTACTTGAGAGGAGTGTACGATGAGACAATATATTGTTTATGCACTGGCCTTGGGAATCGTCTGGTGTTTTGTCAGCGGAGAGGCCAGTATATTGAATTTTATGGTTGGCTCTGTGCTGGGTATTCTGATCATCTGGTCTTTGAAGAAGCTATACCAGCCTGATGAAAACGTGCCATACAAGAACATCATCGCACGCATTCCAAAGCTTGCAACCTTCTTTGCTATCCTCATGATAGAAATCACAAAAGCAAGTATCCTGGTCGCAAAGATAGTCCTGTGGCCAAAGCTGGAGATCAAACCCGGAATAGTGGCGATTCCCCTACGTGCAACAAAGGACGTGTCCATTACAGCTATTGCAAATACGATTAGCCTTACCCCCGGGACGCTCACGATAGATGTATCGGATGATCTGGCAAAGATATATGTCCATTCAATAGATGCTTCGGATCCCGAGGCACTTAAGGTATCTATCCGCGACAAACTCGAAAAATATGTACTGGAGGCCTTTGAATGAATTTACTTGACGTGGCCCTTGTTATAATGAGCATTTCACTAATTCCCTGCCTGTACAGGATCATAGTCGGACCGACACTTCCTGACAGGGTCGTCGGGCTTGATGCGCTGACCCTTGTAATGGTGGTAGCTCTGGGAGTATATTCATATATGCAGGAATCTCCGTTTTTCCTGGATGCTGCCCTTGTACTATCCATCATAAGTTTTATAGGGACTATTGCTATAGCCAGGTACATTGATGAGGGGGCGATATTCTGAGCATATTGACAACTGCAACCGACATTATCGGCAATGTGTTCTTTTTAGCAGGCATATTGTTCGTGTTCGTGGGAATGGTGGGTCTGCTGCGACTACCTGACGTGTATAACCGTCTCCATGCAACCACGAAGATAGCGACACTTGGTACCTTTGGTGTCATGCTCTCAATCGCAATAAAGGCTGGCTTTTCGACAATGGGCCTAAAAGCCATAACTGTCGGCATATTCCTGCTACTGACAGCTCCTGTAGTAGCACACATGGTAGCAAGAGCTGCCCACAGGAGTGGAACCAAGATGTGGACAGGCTCCGTAATCGATGAATATGCTGAGGACAATAAGAGAGAGAAAGAGAGCCAAATCTAACCTCCAGAACGGCACTCAAAACAGATTTTCATTTTAAATCCTAGTTACTGACGGTTTCAGTCCAGGAGATACATTCTTTGTCAGAAAGGATGAATCTAAACTATCTCTTTTAGTGAACTTAATTTTTAGATACTTCATCTCCGTTACTTTACCCCGAGTATTATTGTGAGCGGGTTGGGGAGTGGGGGGTTAGTGTGGGAGTGGGGTTAAAAATAGACCCGCTCACAGAGAGCATAGAAGTTATCATCTTATATAAGCATTGCTATTTTATTTTATCGAAAAATATGAAGGAAGAGCCACTACTGCGGATAGTTCAGAATGATTTATGACACACATACAGAAGACTCCCGGGGCTACGAAAAGAAAGATTACAAGTAAACACAAAACTTATCTGCCTGGTAATGCATAATGGGCCCGGCAGAACTACCATTTTTGAAAGACGCACCCATGACCGGAAGAACCCGACTATTCCCATTGAATGAAAATAACCTTCGTGATACTTTAAAGGAAGCTGCAGCCATCATTAATGATAGAGGATTGGTAGCTTTCCCAACTGAAACGGTTTACGGCCTGGGGGCAAATGCACTTGATGCAAAAGCTGTGCGGGCCATCTTTGAAGCAAAGGGCAGACCTGCCGACAATCCTCTTATAGTACATATTTCCTCAAAGCAGCAATGTTGCAAGCTCGCCCGGAATATCCCAGAGAAAGCCTTTAAGCTTATGGATAAATTCTGGCCTGGCCCTCTCACACTTATTTTGGAAAGACAGGAAATTGTACCCGATGTGACAACCGGTGGGCTGGATACTGTAGCCCTGAGAATGCCTGACAATGAGATAGCATTGGGGCTCATCAGAGTATCAGGACAACCCCTTGCTGCACCCAGTGCTAATCTTTCAGGAAAGCCAAGCCCAACAACCGCACAGCACGTCATCTCAGATCTCTGGGGAAGAATAGATGCTGTTATTGATGGCGGAACCGTAGAGATCGGCCTTGAATCAACAGTTATAGACATGACACTGCCGGTTCCTGCCATACTCAGGCCTGGCAGGATAAGTCTGGAAGATATAGAGAAGGAAATTGGGAGCATAACGACAGGGTATCTGGACGGGAACCAGCCTGAATCAGCGGCTGTCCGTTCTCCGGGAATGAAGTACACACACTATGCGCCCGATGCAACAGTGATACTAATCGAAGGAGCGAGTACCAGCGTAGTCCACAGGATACAGGAGATGCTTAAGACATATGGCTTGGAGGAAGTAAAAGTAGGACTGCTTTTAACGGATGAGAGCAATATGGACATCTATCACGATGAACAACTCTCACTGGGTAGTAAGGACAAACCTGCAGAACTGGCCTTTAACCTATTCTCAGGGCTGCGTTCCCTGGATGCAAGAGACGTAGACATTATACTTGTTGACGGGTCATTCAGCCACCATGGCATCGGTGCAGCCGTCAGCAACAGGATACGTAAAGCAGCCAGCTCGATCATAAAAGTTTAAAAATAGAACAATCTTGAGGAAGGAAAGATGAAAACAGAAAAGAAACAGGTCAGCCAGGAGAAACAGAAGAATATCGCAATTCTTTACAGGAATAGGAAACTGATAAGGATCAATCTGCTGATATTAAGTTTTGGACTTGCACTTTCCTATCTTGAATATGAGATCGGTGAGCCTTTGCTCTGGCTTGGGATCATCATTTTCGTATATACCATGGTTACTAATTACATTGCAAGATCAGCATTGAAAAAACTTTGACTCACCTGATTCAATACTGCAAGAAAACATTGCAATTGGTACTGTTAATATGAACTGTGGATTTTGGCAGGGTGGCATTTAAAAGGATGTAACTGTTTTCAGCAATAATGTTTCTTATTCATTTATTGCCACATGAGACAAATAAAATCTGGTGGTCAGTGTTGTCCTGAGACATCTCAGGAAATAGATATAGTTGCCACCAGGTACCACCTTACTGCGAAACATGGAGTTAGGAAACAGGCGTGGGAAGATGCCTGTTTCCTTTTTTGCGGGTAACTTTTCTATAATAGGACAATTGCAGCGGCAAGGTCTGTAAAACTGCGTTACTTGACAAGTATCATCTTTAATGGCACCCTCAACGGCAATACTACATGTTCTCTTTAGCTTTATATACCTACCCCGTTGAACCCGGAGAAAAGCCCTGATGTATTCCAGCTGGCATATACTTTACTCAAAGACCGGACCGACAGGTAAGATATTTACTAAAAAAGCAGGATTATTATAATTTACAACCTCCCATAAAAAATGAGCAGCTTCATGTTTTTAAGAGATTAAGTATGCAATCAACTTGCTACCCATAAAGGAATACCATATCTGCTACCTGAACAGAACCTCCGGAAAGAGTATGGAACATCCTAAAAATGACAAACAGAACCTTTGTTTCTTATGTATTATACTTAACTTTGATTCTTACTTATTTATTAGATTAAATTCCATATACTCTACCGGGATTAGAAGAAGGGTATTGGCCGGGATAAGTGGGGAAGGCGTCATAAAGTGATGGCCTTGTTAGCATTTGTTGCATAGCCATGATCGATTGTAACTTCCGGTATGCACTATGGGAAATAAGGTCATCACTTTACAAGTGTATACCATATTACAAACAGGTCCGATGCACCATGTAAGAGGAATCTCAGAAGAAAATATGGCATACAACGCAAATAATCAGCAATACATCATTTAGTCTCATCCTTAGTCCAGATTGTTGATCCGAGAGGAGATGTGATTCATATCAGAAGAAGTAGAACTGCCATCAGCGTGGAAATATTAAGGGCTGCCATGGAGGGAGCAAAAAAAACCCATATAGTTTACCGTGCAAACCTTAACTTTGAGGTTGTTAACAGATACCTTACTATGTTAGAAGAAAAAGGGCTGATAGAGAAAAAAGACAGCCTCTATGTGACAACCGAGAAAGGAAAGGAATTCCAGGAAATTGCACAGGAACTTGGATTATAAGAAGAGATATTCATCAGTACCATCTGATGAGATCATTCTACCGGCGATGGCTGTAGATCTATTCTAAGACTTCCATTATTGTCAGGCGCTGCATTACCTGGCCAGGGATAACCCGAGGTTATAAGAATCTCAATACCTTTTTAACTCATAACCAGTATTATCCTATGTCAATACTATATTAATCCATGTTCTTGCATTGATAAAAGTAAAAGGAAGGAACATACTTATGCTGGAGATCAACAATCTGACAGTCGAGGTCGGCGGTCGCAGGGTGCTTAAAGGTGTAGACCTGAAAGTCGATGCTGGCTACACTAATGTACTGTTCGGGCCAAACGGCGCGGGCAAGTCCGTACTCCTTATGACCCTGATGGGATTCAGCGGTTATAATGTTATTAGCGGAGAGATTATTTTCAAGGGTGAGGATATCACCCGCCTATCTGTTTCCCAGAGAGCGCAGATGGGCATGGGCATAATGACCCAGAGGCCCCCTAACCTGAGTGGCGTCAGGCTGCATGACCTCCTGAAAGTAATATCAAAAGACCCGAAGGAAACGGAAGAACTTGCAGAGTCCATTGATATGGCAAGGTTCTTTGAAAGAGATGTCAATGTCGGATTTTCAGGCGGCGAGATCAAGAGATCAGAACTTCTCCAGCTATCAGCACAAAATCCCGATTTCCTCCTGCTTGATGAACCTGAGTCAGGAGTCGACCTTGCAAGCATCGAGCTTCTGGGAAACACGATCAATACCCTCCTGAACAGGGATTGTAAGTGCCCGGGAGACAGATGCAGGCATGGTAAATCAGCACTTGTGATAACTCATACCGGACAGGTGTTGGACTATATTGAAACCGACAGAGCATATATTCTTTGCAACGGGACTGTGATGTGCTCGGGCAATCCGCGCGAAATGCTCAGCGAGATCAAAGAACAGGGATATGAGGAGTGTATCAAATGCAAGCTGATGCAGATATGAGGAAGAAGGCAGAAAATGCCCTCGGGAAACGCGCTGATTACGGAGAGGATTTCAATCTTGATGAATATGGTGCAGGCACCACCGATGTCCGATACGAGCAAAAACTGACAGACCTCACGGAAGAAGATAAGAAGACGCTGCTTAATGTAGGCTTCACTCCCGGAGAAGAAAATAGGTCAGGTAGCCTCATAATGGTGGATAACACTATAACCCACACATCGCTGCATGATAATGATGCTGTTGAGCTGATGTCCCTCAGGGATGCAATAAAAGTTCACAGCTGGGTCAAGGATTATATATGGAAGCTCGTAAAGCCGGATGCAGACAAATATACGGCGATGAGCTATCTGCAGGATGCAAATGGTTATTTCATCCGGGCTCCTGCAGGCAAAAAATCAAAGATGCCTGTGCAGACCTGTCTCCTGATAGGCTCAAAGCAGGTTTCACAGACAGTTCACAACATTATTATCGTTGAAGAAGGTGCTGAACTTGAAGTAATAACAGGTTGCTCCACAAAGCACGGAGTGGAAAAGGGACTACACCTCGGAATTTCAGAAATGTATGTGAAGAAAGGAGCAACACTCAATTTTACAATGATCCACAACTGGGCTGACCAGATAGGTGTCAGGCCAAGAACCGTCGTACATCTTGAGGAAGGAGCCAAATACATAAGCAATTATGTAACCCTGAAACCGGTCAGATCAATCCAATCATATCCGACGGTTATTCTCGATGGAAAAGGTGCATTCACAAGACTTAACACAATAGCTGTGGCCCATCCTGGTTCGGAGCTTGACCTTGGAAGCCGGGTCATCTTCAATGCAGAGGACACATCGGCAGAGATGATCTCAAGAACCATTACTACCGGTGGCATATCTATTGCAAGAGGAGAAATGATAGGTAATGCCAATGGCGCCAAAGGGCATCTGGAGTGTCACGGACTTGTACTGAGTGACAAGGGTACACAGAGGGCCATCCCCATCCTTGAGGCAAATGTCCAGAATATAGAGCTTTCTCATGAAGCTGCCGTTGGCCGCATTGCCAGGGAACAGATAGAATACCTGATGGCCCGCGGCCTTACAGAAGAAGATGCAATTGGCATGATCGTCCGGGGATTCCTTGATGTTGGCATCCAGGGCATACCCGATGAACTTAGAGCAGATATTGACGAAACCATTGCAAAGATCGGAGAGAACGCGATCTGAACCACATATAAATGGAATAAACTTTAATAGATTAATCTTAACAAGAGGATATTAATGAACCAAAAATTAATAGGCATCTTTCTGGCTGCCATTATGCTAATGTCAATCGGGACATTTTTCTTTGCCGGCCCTCTGTCCAACCAGAGCAACAATGGGAATGATGCCTCACAGGCACCCGGATTTGAGACGATACCCGGTACAAAGATGAGCCATGAATTGAACTCACTTCAGGACGGGCTGAGCATTACACCAGAGGGTGCGACAATCGTTAGTTATGTCGATTACTCAAGAGTGTATGGGACACCACTCCAGATACTGGCACCCAATATCACCGATGTATATTCAGTTTACAACTCGATGATCCTTAAGAGGTATTCCGCATATAATGCTGCTGAAGATTTTGCATTCGAAGCTCATGTGATAAACCCGGAAGTTATAAACTTTGATTATATGCTTGCAGAACAGCCATATAATGGATATTATATGCTATCCCGCAATGGACAGGTGTACAATATTGTAGGTAACCCTATGCTGCTTGGCCCGGAAGAATCACTTAAGCAGGTAATTGACGTTACATCAGGCACCCTTGAAAGCTCCGAGGATTTTGAGAGGATAATGCCTTATATCGAAGCTGGTGCCGAATACCAGATGCTCACTTCCGCTGACAGTCTTGCCGAACAGCACTACGTGGAGTTCATGTATACTGCAGACGGCAATTATAGTAGGACAGAGGTATTCGTTGAACCTCAGCAAAGCCTTATCGATACGATAACCACTCTTAGCGCAAATAGTTCCGAGCGTGGACTCACGTACAATATAACCACGCATGAAGATGCAAATGTAACAAAGGTCATTGTAACGACCAATGCCTCGAACTTTTACAGTCTGGCACTTGAACAGTTCTGGTAATACTCAGAACTGGAGAATTGTCTGGAATTAAGGTGAGAGTTATTCTCACAATCTTTTTTTTCGCACGATTCCAGCCTTTTGCCACAAGATTTATACATGAATAGATTGTTTTGGAATCAAACCGCTATTTGCCGAAAGATATATATCTGAATGCAACGGTTGATAGCCATTACTTTGGCATAATAACAGTGTCAGTTAGTGATATTAATTTGTAGCAATCATAAAATTGGCCAAATTAGTTTCAGGCTACTGTCCTGATCTGCAATGAATAATGAAAAACCGCATTTCTCGCGGTTTCGAAGGAGATTAATAATATGGCAGCAAAATTTGACGTTCCAGAAGAATTAGCAAACAAAGCACTTGAGAGCGTAGAGCTCGCAAGGGACACAGGAAAATTGAAAAAGGGTACAAACGAAGTGACAAAAGCAATTGAGAGAGGTATTACAAAACTCGCAGTTATAGCTGAAGATGTAAGCCCTGCTGAAGTCATAGCCCACCTTGCACCACTCTGTGAAGAGAAGAACACTCCATACATATTCGTCAAGCAGCAGAAAGAACTTGGTGCAGCTTGCGGCATCGGAGTCGCCTGTGCAGCGGTTGCTATCATAGATACCGGCAAGGGCAGCGAACTTGTTGAAGACATAGCACAGAAAATAAGTGCATTGAAATAATCTGATACATGAGGTATCATTATGGCAGATGAAGATACAGGCTATGCAGCTGAAGTCATTGATGTTATCGGCAATACCGGTATGCATGGCGAAGCTAGCCAGATACAGTGCCGTGTGCTTGAAGGGCGCGACAAAGGCCGTATAATCACCCGCAACTGTGTAGGTCCGATCAGAGTAGGAGATATATTGATGCTGATCGAAACATCCAGAGAAGCCAAGAAGCTGACTACCAGGTGATTATAGTGGAACAAAGAAAATGTTCTTTTTGCGGCGCATTCCTTGAGCCGGGGACAGGCAAGCTCTTTGTAAAGAGGGACGGATCAACTTATTTGTTCTGTTCTTCAAAATGCGAGAGCAACTTTGACCTTGGAAGGCTGCCAAGGCGTACAGAATGGACCGAGCAGGGCAGAATACATTTGAAGAAGGCATAACCCGGTGTCAGGCATGGAACAGACATATATTATGATCAAGCCCGATGGCGTACAGCGCGGGCTCGTCGGAGAGATAATCTCGAGGATCGAGAAACGCGGCCTGAAGGTTGCAGCCATGCGCCTGAATGTGATGAGTGCAGAGAGTGCGAAAGAGCACTACAAGGAACATGCAGAGAAACCATTCTTTGCATCCCTCATAGAGTACGTCACATCAGGTCCTTCAGTCTCAATGGTGGTTGAAGGAAAGAACTCCATCGCTATCATGCGTGCGGTCAACGGGGCAACTAACCCGGTAAACGCACTTCCGGGTACTATAAGGGGAGACTTTGCCATCGAGACCGGAAGGAATGTTGTCCATGCATCCGATTCTACCGAATCGTCCAAACGTGAGATCTCGATTCACTTTAAGAGTACAGAGATCTTCAGTTACTCAAAGATAGATGAGGTTTGCCTCTACGAGTAAACTTTAAGACAATTCCGGGCACCTTCTTATTATATTCATGCCCGGGATAGTTTAATCGTTTATCACAGGCAGTCAATCATATTTGAAGGGATGCACATGGCAGTCAAGGGAAACTTACGCACACCAATTGTCTCTGTAATGGGACATGTAGATCATGGAAAGACTACATTACTTGACAAGATCAGAGGCAGTACTGTTGCTGACGGAGAGGCAGGCGCCATTACCCAGCACATAGGTGCAACCGAAGTTCCCATCGATGTTATCGTAAATAAGTGTGGTAACCCATCACTCCGGGATAAGTTCATTGTGCCCGGCCTTCTGTTCATTGACACACCGGGACACCATGCATTCACATCACTTAGAAGCCGCGGTGGAGCTCTTGCGGATCTTGCTATAGTTATTGTGGACATAAACGAAGGTTTCAAACCACAAACCATAGAAAGCCTTCAGATCCTCAAAAGATTCAAGACACCTTTTGTGGTCGTTGCGAACAAGATCGACAGGATACATGGCTGGAACCCACAAAAGAACTCCACCTTCGTGCAATCATATAACAAGCAGATAGAACGTGTAAGGACCGATCTGGACAAGAAGTTCTATGAGATCGTAGGGGAATTATATAAGTTGGGATTTAATTCCGAAAGGCATGACAGGATAAATGATTTCCAGCGTAATATCGGGATAATTCCGATCAGCGCCATGACAGGAGAAGGTATCCCTGACGTTTTGATGGTGCTTCTGGGACTTGCCCAGAGATTCCTTGAGGGAAATTTGCATTATGATGCGAACATCCCCGGAGTTGGCACTGTTCTTGAAGTAAAGGAAGAGAAAGGGCTTGGGGCAACCATAGATGTTATTCTTTATGACGGGACCTTGAAGAAGGGAGACATTATAGTTGTCGGAAGCCTTGGAAAACCTATCCAGACCAAAGTCCGTGCACTATTAAAACCCCGTCCGCTTACTGAAATAAAATCCGAAGAGAAGTTCGAGCAGGTTTCATCAGTCACAGCAGCCATAGGTGTCAAGATATCTGCACCCGGACTTGAGACCGCGCTTGCAGGTTCTCCCGTGAGGGTCACAACTCCTGAGACTATCGATGATATCACAGATGAAGTACAGAGTGAGATAGAAGATGTCCAGATCGACACCGACTCTAACGGCGTTACAATAAAAGCGGATACGATAGGTTCTCTTGAAGCTCTTGTCAATGAGCTGAAAAAAGAGAACATACCCATCAGGAAAGCGACTGTAGGAGATGTATCGCAGCGAGATGTTGTGGAAGTTACAGCTATCGAGGATTCCCTCTATGCAGTAATTGTCGGATTCAATGTAAAAGTGCTTCCTGATGCCAGGGAAAAGGTTCAGGAAACAAATATCCGCCTCTTCCAGAACGATGTCATATATCGTCTGATAGATGACTACAAGGACTGGGCGCAGGAACAGAAGGAGCTTGCCGAAAAGGAGATGGCTGACACCATTATTAAACCAGGAAGGTTCCAGATATTGCCAAACTGTACATTCAGGCAGAGTAAACCGGCTGTTGTGGGTGTGAAGATAATCGGGGGAGTCGTCAGGACAAAACTTGACATTATTGCACTTGATGGCGCCATCGTCGGCAAGATAAAAGGCCTTCAATCCAGTGGAGAAAATATCTCACAGGCAAAGGTCGGCATGGAAGTTGCTATGGCTATAGAAGGTCCGACTGTTGGAAGGCAGATCAAGGAAGGAGATACGCTTTTCATCAATGTCCCGGAACGGCATGCTAAGAAGATGGAAAATGAGATTAATGACTCATTGACGGCAGATGAATTAGAGACACTGGACGCGTTCCTTGAATTCAAAAGAAGGGGCAATCCCTTCTGGGCAAAATAATTATTCATGGCAACGCATATTCATTGATATCACAGGAAAACAAGAATATATATATTATATTGGAGGAATAAATATGGCAGATTTCAAAATAGTAGTATCAGACCCAAAGACAAAATCATATCAGTTCAACCTGACAGGACCGGAAGCTAACAAGCTCGTAGGAAAATCCATAGGCCAGACCGTGGACGGCGCAATTGTCGGACTCCCGGGCTATGGACTGAAGATTACAGGCGGAAGTGACAAGAGCGGTATGGTCATGAGACCTGAGATCCCAGGACCAAGGAGACAGAAAGTACTTATTGCAGAGGGTGTAGGTTACTCCCCTGTCGCAAGTGGCGTCCGCCGCAGAAAGATGATGCGCGGAAGGGAAATTGCACCTGACATAATACAGGTCAACACCGTTGTTGTCGAATACGGCGACAAGACAATCGAAGCCATCGTCGGTGGCGAAGAAGTAGCAGCAAAAGAGTGAGCAACTCACTCTTTACAATAATTTTATAATCTTTTTTGCTTATTTAGTATATACTTTCAATTAATCTTGTGGACACCAAGCACAAGTGGCTCTTTCCTGCAGAGGAAACCATTCACCTCAAAGGATACATTCAAGTTTCCAAGGTCTGCCTTTCCACTTGTCATCGGCCTGATGGCAATGGAAACATAACGTGAAGATGATGGCAGTAAGCCCTCAATATAAACTGTCGGGACCTCACACTCGATCTGTGAAGAGAAGCAGCTAGAGAGGCTTATATTGGTCAGGGATTCATCCGAGCGGTTTTCCACAATAAAACCTAAGGAAGCAGGGATGCTTTTGTAAAGGGTCTCCGGCGTATTCATCCTGACATTCAGCTCCGGAGCAAATATCCGGCGAATATTGAATCCAAGTGGACCCGCATTGCAGACATTACCGTTCATCCTGAATTCAACACTAAAATGACCTACGCTTATCTCCCCGATGACCTTCGGAATTATGTTGATTGCCAGCGCCTGCCCGGAACCTGCCTGCATGTTGCCAATATTAAATGATGTCACATCCGCGTCTATACCTTCACTAAAAGAACAGCTTACCTGCACATCATCCAATGAAAAAGAAAGCCTGTTCATGAGATATATCCCCAGAGGAGCCTCTTCCCCGAAGTGTAGGGCATCCGGAATACTGGTATTCACAAACAAGCAGGAGCATATGACATTGCACAAGCCGATTGGAAGGTTGTTCTTTGTGTACTTTTGCCCGCGTATCTCAAAATATAGGTCCGCTGTGCCCATGGAATTCTTTCCGGTATGCAGAGAAATGAAAGGTATGGATGCTGATCCTGAAGATCCTCCTGCAACAGTGCCAAGAGAAAGTTGAGAACCAGCGCACTTGAAAGAGTCCGGGAACACCCACCTAAGCCATACATTGCCGATATCGGTGTCAGTGGGATTGTTAACATGTAAAGTAACTGCATACGGAAATCCGGTTTCTGCGCTTGCAGGATAATTATATCCCACGACCACAGCATCACGTACCTGCATCCCCAGGAGCCGTCTCTTGCTTATTCCCCATATATTTTCATATATCCAGAAAAAATGAATTGGTGTGTAAGGAAGTACGACAAACACAAATAAAGCAAGCACAAACACTGGCACTGATAACGGTATAACTCCCGACAGCAGGGATGAAATGCTAAGAGGCATCAGAGAATAAGCAAGAGTATGCAGGCCAATCCCGGAAGACATAGGATGTAACATCCCAACTGCAAAGAAAGCCAGCCACATTATCCACACAAGAGAGTACATCTGAAAGAGATATCCACTCTTCCCTCTTGATTTATTCAGAAGGGCATAAGAGAGGGAGCAGATAAAATCACCGGAGATTCTGGACAGTTTCATTTAATCACTGCTTGAAATGAGTAGTCGGAATTAGGTTTATTCATATAAATATATTACTTTGTATATAATTTAGCCTATCAGGCATAAGATAAGGAGAGCAGAAATACCGGAGAAAAAGAGATTCCAATAAAAACAAGAGATAAAAGCAAGAGATAAAAACAAAAAAAATACAAAAAAAAGGGAAATAGAGGAAGAAAAGCTCAGATTAGCTTCTTTCCGGCTTCAGGTCCGCTTTTACATTCAAATACATCTGTTATCTTCATTTTTATGAGATATTTTGCAGGGAAGCGGTCACTCTTTGCTTTTACTATCTTACGCATCTCATCATATTCCTCACCACGGTCTATGATCTTTACATCGCCTTTTATCTGGAAGCATCCGTTGATCTCAGGCCCCCATACATAGATTGCGCCTTTTGGGTTTGCCCTGAGGTTCTCCATGGTTTTGAGGAAGTAGTTGTCAACAATCCATATTGTCTCAGCATCTTCCTGAAGCATACACATCCCTATAGGGATAACATTTGGTACGCCGTCTTTGGAGGCTGTTGCGAATGGGAATATCTTCATCTTTGCGAATTCTTCTTTTATCTCATCTGTTAACTTTACCATTGATGTCACCTCTGCATATCAAAATATAAGACTCAGGTAATCTACACATCAATGAAGTTTAAACTTTTTCATCAGTGATGTTCATATAAGAAAATAGAGAATGATAGAAGATATGGGGAAAAATAAAAGGAAGTGAAAGCCCGTCAGAATAATTTATTAAGGAAATACTGATGAACCCTTGTATCAAACGTAAGTTCAGGATGGAAAGCCAGTGCCAGGATATTTCCCTGTTCTGCAGCAATCACCTTGCCATCCATTTTTGCCAGGACGGTTACATCTTTCCCGCATCCAACAATTCCGGGAGCCCTTATGAAAACAGCAGTGTATGGGGAATTAAGGAAAGGAAGCTCAAGCTCGGTCTCAAAAGATTCACGCTGCCTTCCAAAAGCGTTCCTGTTAACTGTCGTATCCATTATTCCCAGGAGATGCTGATGGGTCTTTTTCACCTGCTCGTCACCTTCCTTTGCAAGCAGTATCAGGCCGGCGCATGTTCCCATAATAGGTTTTCCAGAGAGATGCAGTTGCCTTATCTCATCTGCGATTCCCTCGCGTATAAGCAGCCGGCCCAAAGTCGTACTCTCTCCCCCGGGAAGGATGAGTGCATCACACCCTGGAACAATGCCCTTGTGCTTGATAGTCACAATATCGGCAGACTGACCACGCTCCTCCAAAGCCCTGATAAGCGCGTCCACATGTTCGGAAACATCACCCTGAATAGCAATTACACCTATGAGCATAATGGCTCCGTTATTAAAAAAGATAGAGGATGGGTATTACCATCCGCGTGTCTGAAGGACCTGGTCCTGGGGTATAGTGTCGACACTAATACCCTTCATGCCGGCGCCGATGCCCTTTGATATCTTAGCAAGCACTTCAGGATTGTCATAATTGTTCACTGCCTCGACTATGGCTATTGCCATTTTCTCAGGGATCTCAGCCTTGAATATGCCAGAACCCACAAAAACACCGTCAGCACCCAGACGCATCATGAGAGCTGCATCTGCAGGTGTTGCAACTCCGCCCGCTGCGAAGTTAACTACCGGGAGACGTTGCATCTGTGCAGTCTCGAGCACAAGTTCGAAGGGAGCTTCAATCTCACGGGCAATCCGGACCATCTCTTCTCTGGTCATACCTTTCAGTGCACGGATTTCACCCTGTATCTGTTTCATGTGTTTGACAGCCTCGCTGACATCACCGGTTCCGGCTTCACCTTTGGTGCGTATCATGGCTGCGCCTTCATTCATACGGCGGAGAGCCTCACCAAGATTCCTGGCGCCACATACGAAAGGAACGGTAAAATCGGTCTTTTCGATGTGATATTTGTGGTCAGCCGGAGTAAGCACTTCGGACTCATCAACCATGTCAACGCCAAGAGCCTGCAGTATCTCAGCCTCTACGAAGTGGCCGATACGCGCTTTTGCCATTACCGGGATTGTTACGGTGTCTATGATATCTGCAATTATCTGCGGATCTGCCATCCTCGCAACGCCACCTGCCTTTCTAATGTCTGCGGGCACTGCCTGCAGAGCCATTACTGCAACTGCCCCTGCTTCCTCTGCAATGCGGGCCTGTTCGGGAGTTGTAACATCCATGATAACACCGCCTTTTTGCATCTTTGCAAAGCCGCGCTTGATAAGTTCCGTACCGTGTCTTAATTTCTCAAGTTCCATAATATCATCCTTCTGAATAATCCATATAATTTTATTTCAATAGCTATGCGTGTATAGACCATTAAACATGGTCAATACTTAAAAGCATTTACATTACTCACCGTCTGCCCTTATCCTCGCTACACCGACCACTTTATCCTTCTGGCGCACATCCATGATCTTAACACCCTGGGTGTTCCTGCCCTGGACGCGTACATCCTTTACAGGTATCCGGATAATAATACCTTCGGAACTTGTGAGCATTATCTCATCACTATCCTTTACGGCTTTAACATTTATGACAGGGCCGTTCCTGAGGCTGGTGACAATAGTGATGACACCCTGCCCGCCCCTATGCAGTGTACGGTACTCATTGAACTTGGTACGCTTGCCAAAGCCGTTCTCAGTCACTGTAAGAAGGGACGCGCTTTCATCAACAATATCCAGACTGACCACATGGTCGCCAGGCTCCAGCCTCATCCCGCGGACACCCCTTGCACTTCTACCCATCGGACGCACATCGTTTTCAGAGAATCTGATGGCCTTACCATGTCTTGAGACCATGACCATTTCTTTTGAACCATCTGTCAACGCCACATTCACCAGTTCGTCACCTTCATCGAGATTCAGCGCGATAATGCCTGCCCTGCGCGGATTGCTGAAGTCGGAAAGAGAGCTCTTTTTTACGGTTCCCATGCGGGTAGCCATGAACAGATAGCTGTCTTCTGAGAATTTGCTCACTGGTATCATTGCAGTAACAGACTCACCTTCCGCCAGTTCCAGAAGGTTCACTATAGCTTTGCCTCTGGACTGCCTGCTACCTTCAGGCATCTCGTACACCTTCTGCCAGTAGACCCTTCCCCTGGTGGTGAAGAAAAGGAGATAATTATGTGTCGATGCCACAAATATATCGGTGACGAAGTCCTCGTCTTTAGTATCCATGCCTATAATACCCTTGCCGCCTCTGTGCTGCTGGGAATATGTGTCTACCAGAAGACGCTTGATGTAGCCGCTGTTAGTGATAGTGACAACAACTTCTTCATCGGGTATCAGGTCCTCATCTTCCAGTTCCATGACAGAACCTTTGATCTTGGTCCTCCTTTCATCACCGAAGCGTTCCTTCAGATCGGCAAGTTCGGACCGGATTATACTATATTTCCTCTCATCGCTCCGGATGATTTCTTCCAGTTCTGCTATAAGCCGGAGTAACTCATTATACTCATCCTCTACTTTCTGCCTTTCAAGCCCTGTCAGCTTCTGCAAACGCATATCAAGGATAGCCTTTGCCTGTATCTCATCCAGGCCGAAATTGCTAATAAGACCTTCACGCGCTGTTTCCACATCTTTTGATGATCTGATAAGGGTTATGACCGCATCCAGATGATCCAGAGCTATCTTCAGGCCCCTCAGTATGTGTGCTCTCTCCTCTGCCTTACGAAGCTGGAAAAGCGTCCGATTCTGGATAATCTCTATGCGGTGTTCGAGGTAAATGCGCAGCATATCCTTAAGGCTCAATTCCTTGGGGACATTGTCTACCAGAGCCAGGTTTATGATACCGAAAGTAGTCTGCATCTGGGTGTGTTTGTAGAGCTGGTTTAAGACTACATTGGGATTAGTAGTGCGTGTTAATTCGATAACAACCCTTATACCATCACGGTCAGACTCGTCACGCAGGTCGGAAATGCCGATTATTCTCTTATCCCTGACAAGCTCGGCGATGTTTTCAATAAGCTTGGCCTTGTTTACCTGATAAGGAAGCTCGGTCACGATTATAGCGTTCTTATCCTTCCTGATTTCCTCTATTTCAGCAACAGCCCTAAGCTGCACCTTACCGCGCCCTGTCTCATAGGAATCCCTTATTCCCTGAGAACCGAGAATGACGGCACCCGTCGGGAAATCCGGGCCCTTGATAACCTTCATCAGTTCATTGACACTTACATCCGGGTTATCCATCTGCATCAGTGTAGCATCAATGACCTCAGTCAGGTTATGAGGAGCCATGTTGGTGGCCATACCTACTGCAATACCTGTGGAACCATTGACAAGCAGGTTCGGCAGTTTTGCCGGAAGTACAGTCGGCTCCTGAAGTGAACCGTCATAATTGGGACGGGTGGATACTGTGTCTTTATCGATATCTATAAGCATCTCATCCGCGATCTTGTCCATGCGTGCCTCAGTGTAACGCATGGCTGCTGCAGAATCGCCGTCAATGGAACCGAAGTTACCCTGTCCGTCAATCAGGGGGTAACGGAGGGAGAACTCCTGTACCATCCTTACAAGGGAATCGTAAACTGCGACATCTCCATGAGGATGGTACTTACCGAGCACGTCTCCCACTACACGGGCACATTTCTTATAGGGTTTATCAGAAGTTATACCGGCTTCCTTCATTGCATACAGGATTCTGCGGTGTACAGGTTTGAGACCATCCCTTGCATCGGGCAGCGCACGTCCTACTATGACACTCATTGCATAGTCTATGTATGAATTCCTCATCTCATCTTCAATAAGGATAGGAACGATCTTTTCGCCGGCATCTGTAGGCTGGATCTCAAGAGACATCCCGTCCGCGGGAACCGGAGCGGAAGTCTCATCTTTCTGGTTATTATCGTTATCTGTATTATCTGCCATCTATCTCACCTCACAAATCCAGGTTGACAACATCCTTGGCATGCATCGTGATGAAGTTCCTGCGAGGCTCAACCTCGTCTCCCATGAGAATAGAGAACATCTCATCAGCTGCTATAGCGTCGTCCATTGTCACCTTCAGCAAGGTCCTTGTTTCCGGGTTCATTGTGGTTTCCCAGAGCTGCTCAGGATTCATTTCTCCAAGACCCTTGTAACGCTGTATGCCAACATTCTTGTCGCCTAACTCCTGCAGTTTGGCTTGTAATTCCCTGTCCGAATACACGTAATATTCAGCCTTCCCTTTAGCCACACGATAGAGAGGTGGCTGGGCAATGTAGATGTAACCTGCATCTATCAGCGGCTTCATGTGCCTGAAGAACAGGGTCAGTATGAGCGTGCGGATGTGCGCACCGTCAACATCAGCATCGGTCATGATGATGACTTTATGGTAGCGAGCCTTATCAAGATTATAGTCGTCACCAATGCCTGTTCCCATTGCAGTTATCAGGGAAAGGACTTCATTGTTCTTCAGTACCTTTGCAAGACGTGCTTTTTCGACATTGAGGATTTTACCCCTGAATGGCAGTATGGCCTGGAACCTCCTATTGCGCCCTTGTTTTGCAGAGCCGCCTGCAGAATCCCCCTCTACGAGATATATCTCAGAAAGCGAAGGATCCTTTTCAGAACAATCGGCCAGTTTGCCGGGAAGTGTGCTAATATCCAGGGCATTCTTCCTTCTTGTGAGCTCACGGGCTTTCTTTGCAGCTTCCCTGGCACGCTGTGCATCAAGTGCTTTCTGCAGGATGGCAGTGGCAACCCTAGGATTCTCTTCCAGGTATTCGGACAGCCCTTCCGAGACCATGGATTCAACGATACCCTTCACATCGCTGTTACCTAGTTTCGTCTTAGTCTGCCCCTCAAACTGGGGCTCAGTGATCTTGACACTGATTATAGCTGTGAGACCTTCACGTATATCCTCACCCGATAACTTATCATCACCTTTTGCCAGCTTGTTCTTTTTAATATAGTCGTTAGCTACCCTGGTCAGGGCTGCCTTGAAACCTACAAGGTGAGTTCCTCCTTCGTGTGTATTGATGTTATTAGCAAAGGAATATACGTACTCTGCATAACTGTCGGTGTACTGCATAGATATCTCTACAACAGTACTTTCCTTCTCACGTTCGAAGTAGATAGGCGAATCATGGAGCGCATTGCGACTGTGGTTCAGATACTGTACAAAAGAGACTATGCCGCCTTCGTACTGGAACACTTCGTGCTGTTGCTGCTCAGACCTCTGATCGGAGATGGTTATCTTTAGTCCCTTGTTAAGGAAAGCAAGCTCACGAAGCCTGGTAGCAAGTGCTTCGTAAGTGAACTTCGTTGTCTCGAAAATGAGAGGATCAGGCTTGAAAGTGATCTTTGTGCCCGTACCTTCACTTTCACCGATCTCCATTATTTCATCATGTGGCTTCCCACGCTCGTAGCGCTGATAGTAGAGTTTGCCATCGCGTTTGACCTCTGCTTCCAGCCACTCGGAAAGTGCATTGACCACAGAGACGCCCACACCATGAAGGCCACCTGAGACCTTGTAGGTACTTTTGTCAAATTTTCCTCCGGCGTGGAGGATAGTCATTACTACCTCAAGTGCGGATTTGTTGTATTTGGGAAGGTTGCCAACAGGGATACCCCTGCCATTGTCCTGGACAGTGACAGTTCCCTCTTCATTGATGGTTACATCTATCTCAGTACAGAACCCGGCAAGTGCCTCATCAATACTATTGTCCACCACTTCATATACCAGGTGATGCAGTCCCCTGCCATCGATACTGCCTATGTACATACTGGGTCTCTTGCGGACAGCTTCAAGCCCTTCAAGAACCTGAATGTTGCTTGCATCATAACCCTGTTTTTCTGTCATACTAAATACGTCTCCATTAAGAATAATTTAACATGAAATATGCTATTCACGTTCAAAATGTGCATTCGTTCAATCCCTCAAACTCAGTTAAAGAAAGAGTTGTTTCAATTCGCTAGCTCGTCTTTTTCTTTGAAAAATGTTATGCTATCTTATAGGCGTTCATGCTTATTAAAGGTTTATATAACCCCCTCCATAAAAAAAGACGCATCGATGAGAAAGAGCGCATTTCTGAGCAGATTCCCTGGTTTTATTATTTACTAAAAATAATGAAAAGTATTACTTGTTTTGATGTAACACAAAAAAGTGTCATCAGAATAGTTCCACTCTCCCCCCTATACCTTTTTCCAGCGCCTTGTGATAGACCATGTTTGCTGTCACAAGATCCTGTACTGCAAGACCTGTGGAATCGAATATGGTGATCTCTTCGTCATTTTCCCTCCCAGGCCTGACACCTGCAATGACCTCCCCCAGCTCAGCATAGATATCAGCTTCCGAGAAAACGCCCGAAGAGATGGACACATTGACCTCACCTGAGTGGGACGCCTGAACTATATCGTCAACGACCACCTTTGCCTTTTTAAGCAAGGAGGATTCAAGCTCCTGTTTTCCAGCGGCATCGGCACCAATAGCATTAATGTGCGTACCTTCGCGGATCCATTCGGACTTCACAAGGGGACTCCTGACAGGAGTTGTCGTTACAAGGATATCGCATTTGCAAACTTCCTTTATGCTTCCAGTACGGACAAAATCACAATTCACAACCGGAGCCATCTCCTTCTCGAAAGAGGCACAATTGTCGGGGTTCCTGCAGGTAATCCTGACCTGCTCTATATCCATGGACTGCGAGAGCGCAAGCAATTGGGTACGTGCCTGGTCCCCGGTACCCACCATACCCACTATATTCGAATCGGGTCGCGCAAGATATTTTGCAGCAATACCTCCGGCGGCACCTGTACGCATATCGGTCAGGTAAGTACCATCCATGATAGCAAGAGGTGCGCCGGTTTCTGTGGAATTGAGCACAACGATCGCCATTACACTGGGAAGACCTTTCTCTCTGTTATCAGGATGCACGTTCACAACCTTGACACCAGCGATGTCCTGTTCCTCCATGAAAGATGGCATAGTGCGCAGGTCGCCATTGTGTCTTTTGAAATAAAGATAGGATTTTGGAGGCATCTGCACCTTCCTGAGACCATGCTCCCTGAATCCGGATTCTACAGCAAGCATTGCTGATGCCATATCAAGCACGCCTTTAACATCAGACTGGTTAAGCCATAATAGATCCATGCACACACTCCTTTAAACGTATTGCAGGAGCTTGAACGCTAACTTATAAGATAATTGTGCCTGCTGACATACATCAGCAAGGCCGAAAAGACACCAGGAAAGACAGCTTTACAGCAGCGACTCTGATACTCATCCGAACAGATAAATAGTAAAAATATATATTATGTATGGGGTTAACATGAATATACTGTATGTATTCGCACATCCGGAACCGAAATCTTTTAACTCGGCCATGAAAGAAGCAGCCTTGAAAACACTTAATGAGCAGGGACACAAGGTAAAGCTCTCAGACCTGTTCGCCATGGGATTCAAGTCTGTGTTGGACAAGCATGATTTCCTGCAGCCTAAAATGACAGATGTCTTCAATCCGTTTCTGGAACAGATGAATGCAAGTAAGAATGGCACATTTTCCCGGGACATCATGGACGAGATGGAAAAGGTCAGATGGGCTGACATGCTGGTATTTCACTTCCCCATATATTTCACAAATATGCCAGCAATGATGAAAGGATGGATAGACAGAGTATTCGCCGCAGGTTTTGCTTTTAACCCGGCAACCCAGAGTGCATACGAAACTGGCCTGCTCAAAGGAAAGAGAGCCATGCTTGTCATGACAGCAGGTGCCGAAGAATCACTGTATTCAAAAGGAGGCATGCATGGAGATATACATGAACTTCTCAGGTACATAACCCACTGTACACTTGAATACACGGGCCTTGAAGTATTGCCATCTCACGTAGTTTTTGGCGCGGGGAAGATGTCAGAAGAAAGAGGGAATGCTGAAATACGTTCATACCTAGACAGGCTCAGATCAGTATTGCCGCCTGCCAGAGACTGAGCCGACAGGGAGCATGTTCATAAGAGCGGCATCCTAAGTCACATAATACTTCCACTTTATTCGCAGTTTAAGCAAGTGATTTATACGCTGGGTCAGTAGTATTATTACAGAAGATAAGAGGGAGTTATATGAAGGATAATGGAAACATTATGATGGGACTCATGGTCTTGATAGTGATAGTGATAGTTGCTGTCACCACACTTTCCTTGGGATGTGCGGAAAATGAGAACATCACCGGAGACGTGAATGGCACTGGCGACGGCATAGGTGATGATACGGAGTACTTGTATAGAACTGCTGTAGTTGAGGAAGTTGAAGTCAGGACACTTGAATCATTCCCGGTCCAGGTGCATGCAACTGCCAGGGGATACCTTCCTGATGGTTGCACCGTTATAAATTCAAACGCCACCACTGTACAAAGAGAAGGAAATACTTTTAATGTATATCTGGAAACAGTAAGACCGAGAGAGGCAGTGTGTACAGAGGCACTTGTACTGTTTGAGCAGAACATCCCCCTGGATGTGTACGGGCTTGAGAGGGGCACCTACACTGTAAATGTGAACGGAATTGAGGAGACTTTTGAACTGACAACTGATAATGTGCTGCCGGAATAAGCAGCCCATGTCTTAGACATTCTTCGACATCAGCCCGGTTTCAGCATATTTTCATCATAATGCCTGCTTGTTGACATAGTATTCGATTTTGCCCCAGAAGCTCTTAATATCGATTGGCTTGGAGATGTAATCAGTACATCCGGCTTCTATAAATCGCTCATGATCACCACGCATGGAGTGGGCTGTTAAAGCTATTATCGGAACATCTTTTGTACCCTCGTCTATTCTAAGAAGAGAAAGAAGCTCAAGTCCATCCATTTTGGGCAACTGCATATCAAGCAGGATAAGGCTGAATTTTTCATATTTGATCTTCTCGAGTGCGACAAACCCATCTTCAGCCTGTGTCACGCTGTGTCCGCAAGCTACCAGCAAGTCAACTGTTAACTCCATATTTACGGGATTATCTTCAACTACTAGTATCTGCGCCATTTTTTCCCTCATCATCTTTGCCTACAGGCAGGTGAATAAGCCATAAATGAAATATCGTGATGAATAAGTTAGATAATATAATAATATATACTTATCTATTGCTTTTTCTACAAATAATATGCTTATTTAGAATAACGGCATCATAGAATTATTAGAAAGATCGCAGGTACCCCATGGAAAATAATAACAGCATCATGGAAAAAGATATATCGTGTATCGTAAAGCAAATACATGCATCCCCTTATATGATAGTGCTTTCCATTACAGGAGGTGGGACCGGGGCTATTGGGGAGATGCTCAGGCATGGTAACGGTTCAGCTACTTTGATAGAAGCCATCGTACCCTATCATGAGAATGCTCTTCGGGACTTTACCGGGAGGGAGCCTGAGAGATGCTGCTCAGAGGAAACTGCACGCGAGATGGCGATGGCTTCTTTTAAAAGAGCACTGGAAATAGCGAATCCCGAAAATGGATTCAGACCCGACTACCTTGTCGGTATCGGAGTTACCTGTAAACTGACTAAAGAGGATGAACGTGAGGCAAGGGAACATACGATCCATATTGCTTCACAATCCATATCAGGAACAAATACAACAAGCCTGACCCTATTACAGGACAGAAGCCGGGAAGAGGAAGAAGAACTTGCCTCCACTCTTCTGATACATACCATAGCACGGCTTTGCGGGGCAGGACAGATCTGTGTGGATGAATACATTTCAATGACCGAACAGCAGGTTCTGCAGAAGAAGGAGGCCACTGTCAGCCATGATATTGGAGAACTACTTTTAAGCATCCTTCTGAGAAAGGACAGCTACGGCAAAAAGTGCATACCAATTATTCACAGTAAAAAGACTGTACCTGCTGCCTCCAGAATAATCTTTTCAGGCTCATTTAATCCCTGCCATAAAAACCATGCAGCTATGGCAAAGATAGCTTATGAAAGATATGGATCACCGGTGACTTTTGAGATAGCACTTGCGAACGTGGACAAGCCTCCAACTGACTTCATCTCACTGGAAAGCAGGATCAACTCCTTGAAGACATATGCAAATGAAGAATTCTTCGGAAATATCTGCCTGACAAATGCCCCACTCTTTGCAGACAAAGCCCTGTTGTTCCCAGACTCCCGGTTTCTGGTCGGTTATGACACTATGAACCGCATTTTCAATGAAAAGTATTACCGTGAAGGAGAAAACAGATTAACTCTGATAGAACATTTCAAAAGGTATAATATAAGTTTCCTCGTATTCCACAGGCAGGATGTGGAACTCGGAGAACTTGAGATAGACAAAGATATTCTGGAGATATGCAAGATCATGCCGCATGACACATATATGGACGACGGCACATCATCAACACGGCTTAGGAAAACATGTGCCAAGTGATCTTTTCAAACATATCTGACGCCACAGACCTTGTAAAAAGAAGGATAACCTCTTGACTCATAAGTTTGCATAATATCCATGTCCACCGCTTTTCCTAGTTTATGGAGTACCTTTTGAGCTTCAAGGACTTTTTTGAGTCCCATTTGTTCCCAGCTCTCGCAGCAAACATCTTCAAGAGTACTTTTTAGCAGGCAGAACTCGTCAGGAGAAAGGCAGGCATCAAAGCTTACACAGTAAGGACTGTCTTTATAAACATCCCTTGCCCGGAAAATCATGCCCTCAAGCATTCCGGCGTTCATCTCACATATGAACTGGTGACGTGAAGGGACCACATCCTCTTTGTGGTAATGCACTTCGGCAAGGAACAGAAACCTTTCACATTCATGGATCCATTCCCTTAAACTATATAGAGTATTCATGCCTTGACCGAGAGAATATAGAGCTTTCAAATATAAAAGTCTAATCAATACAAAACATCAGCATATATTCGCATACTATTATGCACTTGTAAGAAGAAGCATACATGTATTCACCTGTTAATCATACACGTAAGATGCGTATTAAATCAACAATCGTAAATATTATACCAGCCTCTTGAAGTCGAAACCAAGCAACTAAGAAAGTAAATTAATAGAGGGCACAAGTACACCAAGAAAATACATAAAACAATATATATAGTATATAATAGATTAATTATTAGACATGTTTGCAGAGATAGAAAATATCAAACCATTAAATGTCACAATTGCTGCTTTATAGGACTCTGGTATCACACGACATCGCTGCTGCAAGTCCTTCTGGCTGCTGTGAGCCAATCATCAGTTTACTGCCATCCTTGAATTCCAGCATCACACCCCGGTCACCGCTAACATTGTAAGCCGTCCCTTTCAAGCCATAGCGGATGCCCCAACCACCATAATCTCTTATAGGCCTGTATTTTTGCACATGGCAGGACCGTATGCTGTCAAATGGAAAACTGCGGTATGACCTGTGCAGTGGATAGAAGCGCACAAATAAGCCATCTCTGCGAACTTCGGTCACCAGACGCAGGGAAGCCATAAAAATTGGGAACAGTATACCAAAAATAACCCATATCAATACTATCCCGCTATCGGATGCCGGGTTGGTACCAAAAGTCCTTTTGAAAATCAATTGTTCTATGGCAGCATACCAGGATATTGATGCAGGTAATAGAACAAGCACCCAGAGCCATAGCTGATTGAATTTCTGTTCTTCCCTGAAAAGAATATTGTCGCTTGAACTCATGATAATTGCCATAGAGGTTGCAATATATAGTCCTTCCGTTCTTTCATAAATTTCATTAAAAAGCCCGAATGATGATTTTATAAGTGAAACCAGATATGAGTTATTGATAACATGTACATTGAGATTCACACAACAGTAAAAGACATGGAAGAAGCAAGGAAAATAGCTGACACGCTTGTTGAAAGAAAGCTTGCTGCATGTGTCAATATGTACCCTGTGACTTCTGTTTACAGATGGGAAGGAAAGATAGAGGAAGAGGGAGAGATAGCACTTTCCATAAAGAGTATTACCGAAAAATTTGAAGATATAAGTAGAACTATCCGAACATTACACAGTTATGACCTTCCGGCCATCACTATGCAGGAGATCAAAGGAGACAGGAACTACCTCAAGTGGATAAATGATTCCACTAGCTAATTACCTCCGGTAGAAAAAGAAACCCACTATCTGGCCCATTACCACCCATATCAGATACAACAACATCATCATGAATATAAGGAATACGAAGAAGACAAAGAAGTGCAACACCAACCAAAGGACTACTAATAAGGATATTGTTTTCAGGATAGAGCGAAGTAATATTCTGGAGATACCCATATTTTCTGTGGATTCCTGCGAATAATGAGTCCGAGATGTATAGGACCTGTAAGTGTAATTCTCACCGGAGTAAGACCTGAAATTGCTGCGTCTGTCACTATTGTCCTTATTACCGGAGTTGCCGTACGCCCTATGACCATATCCCTCATAGGCATTTGCATACACAGGATATTGAAGACTGCGATCATAACGGGATCGTTTATCCGGGTCCGCAAGAATGCTATAAGCTTCATTTATCATCTTTGACTGCTCTTCAGCGCCCGCATCGGAGTTCCTGTCGGGATGGTATTTTGCGATGAGAGTACGATATCTCTTCTTGAGCTCGTCCTGTGAAGCTCCGGGAGGCATTCCAAGAACAGAGTAATAATCAGGTACATTCATATCAACGATAACCTCTGTTATTCCCTAATATCCACCCTACCCAGATATAGGATATGGGCTTTATATATAAACAATTTCTCAAACAGACAATTTCTAGATAATAACCCATCGGGAAAGAAAATCGAAAAGATATAAACTTTTTATTTGACCCTTGCAAAGGATGAAATAATATTTCAGTAATACATCCAGCAATGAGCAAGGAAGAAAAGTCGGTCTCAAAAAGATGGACTGCCCAGGGAATCCGTGAAACAGACCCTGACAGGAAAATGCATTACTTCACCCTGGCACTGGAACTTAACCCATACGATGCTGTAGCGCTGAACCAGAAGGGCATGCTTTACCACAGAAAAAGAGAGTTTGAAAAGGCCATCGGCTGCTATGACAGGTTGTTGAATACTGCAGACACTTCCACAGGAAACTCAGACGTAGCAAAACCAGGCACAGCAGCTGTGTTATACAATAAGAGCCTTGCGCTGAAATGTCTGGGAAAGAACGAGGCGGCCCTGAATTTTATTAAGAAGGCAGTCAGGCATGACCCGGATAATGAGAAACTAAAAAAGCTGGAAAAGCAACTTCTGCGGCTGACTGAGGAAACCAGGAATCCGACAGTAAAAAGAGTATTTACCGAACCGGAGAAGATTCCGGTCAACGTTATATATAATGACTGGCAGCCTCCGGGAGTCATGACCCTCCTGGCCCATGCAATGAATTGCAGCCAGAGCGACATCAAATACTACAAAGGGTTTGGCGAGGACCTCATAAAAGAGAAGGCGATACAAGATAAACTGACCCGGCATGTGTACTCTTGTGCAGTCTGCACGTTCCAGCACAAGAATGTTTGCAGGCACAGTGAATTAAAAGGAATGGCCGTTTCAGCAACTGCTATTTGCAGGCGCTTCAGGCCAAAAGAAAGCTTATGAGGAGAATACCCCTCAGATGATTCCAAGCTCGGTGAGCCTGTTCGGCAAGTAGGTATCTGTCACGAAATCCAGACCCTTACCTGCAAAAGCCTGCTGCTCAGCCTTTTTGTTGATCTCAAGCTGCAGATTAATCTGTTCTTTCCAGTAGTCGGTCTCAAAGCGGGGGTCCGTAAGCTCGCTTCGAAGTGCAGCAACATCCTTGTCAGTAAGTTTGTCAGTTGAAAGCTCATATTCCACGATATCTGATGGCTGGACTCCTATGAATTGCGCGCCCGGAGTGGCCATGTGCTCAGACAGGTGGGCGCTCTTGATAGCACCATAGGCAACTGACGCAAAGATACGGTACGACCAGGGATCGCCATCAGTGAATACTACTACAGGCAGCCCGAGTTCATCATTCATCCTTTTGATGATACGCCTTGTGGACCGGGCCGGCTGCCCCTTCAGGTGGACAAGCACAGCATCGTACTTTTCATCAAAACCATTCTCAATGAGTCTTGCATACATACCACCAGTCTCAATGGCTATGATGAATTTAGCATCATGATCAAGGAACTCGATGTTCTCGACATTGAAAGGTATCTGGTAACCACTCTCCCCAATGTCCTCCTGGCAGTGAATAATCCTGTTGCCACGCTTTGTTTCTTCACGTATGCGCACCGGACCGAACATAGTCGCACCATCCTCTTCCGGACGCATGTGAAAGTATTCCCTCTGCAGGCCGGATATTATCTCAAGGTCCTCGATAAGCCTGTCACTTTCGGGCTGCTCACGGAACTTGGCAATATCCCAGTTTTCAGAAATATAATACAATTCTCTTAATGTTGAGCCACGGTTCTGGTTCAGGTGATTGTTCACAAGGAAATCCACTACATGAGTGGTCTTAAGAAGCTGGAAAGCTCCTTTTACGGTCTTGGCACTTCTTTCGGTTTCACGGTCCCCATACACCCACACATCACTCTCTTCACTGTACTCGATGTTCTTCTTCGTACGTGTCGGGAGATTGACATTGGGAATAGTCTCACTCAGGAATTGATTATACAGTTCCTCGGCAAGTCCAAGAAGGCGGTTACTTGCTACAGCATCATGCTCTTTTCTCTGCAGGGATATTTCTTCAGCCATTCAGTTCACCCCTTTTATGGCTTTGGAACCTGTCACAAGTTCCTCGTCAAGTCCTTCAACTATCAGCATCGGAAGCCCGGATATTTCACTCTCACTGAGTGTTGCCACGGAATATGTGATGACCTTGGATGCTCCGGGAGAGATGTTCACATCCCATATGTAATCGTAATCATTGCCCATTGTTATCACTTTAGGTTGAGGTACGGGACCTTCTATATTGAACGGCAGCATATCATGCACCTTAAAATCATATTTTCTTGCGGAGAAGTTCTTCACCTTTATAGCAACATTTATACCGCCATTCCCATCGCTTTTCACCACCCGGTGAACAAGAAGGTTACCCATTACCTTTGCTACAACCGGGCCTATGTCAGGAGTTTCTCTTTTAAGGGTCTGTGCAAGCTTCTGTGCCATTTTCGGGAGCACTTTGGTGATTATAATTTCCTTTTCACGACGCTTTTTCAGGGTATCCTGCTTGCTCAGATACCTGCTGAGTTTTCTTGACACTTCTTTTACCGCGAGCTCGATCTCAGTCTTGATCTCCGGAATATCGGCTATGGCATCCTTTGATTCGGAAGTGAAAGGAACGTTTGTGGATGCTACATGGATAAGGAGTACTACAGGGCCGCTTGGGAGAGCCCCGCCTGGCTGGTTCAGGCCATACTGTTTCCATTTGATAGATTCGATTGCATGCGTGGCGACACAGCCACCCTGCTGGTACAACAACGGGACCCTGTTGGCAAAACGCATTATCTCGATGCGGTCATCCTTATGGAGAGCACCGCCATATGCTATGCCTACTTCGACAACAAAGGGATTGCCGGAAAAGACAGCCGGTGCGCGGGTGGTCGTGGCAATGAAATCCACACTGAACTCCTTCTCAAGCCCTTTATAGATTAGATCCTCACCTATAGGAGAAAGACAGTCCGTAGGAGGCGCCATTATCTTCACCTTTGCGAATGCGTCAAGCAGTTTCTTTGCCTGATCACGACTCATCTCATGAGGATCGGTCTCCGGGTCCAGCCCCGAGGCCTTGCAGATCTCTTCTGCCGTTAAGTGACCTATCTTTGAGAATGAATAGCGTAAAAAAGGAGATAGTTTCTGTCGTTCGGTATAGCGCAGCATCTTCATAAGCGTCCCGAGCTCGATACCATGAGGATGTGGAAGGATCTCGTTTGCAACTACGGGCATCTTATCAGTGGCTCTCTCAAAAACCACTTCATTGCCATCAGGCTCAAAAAGAGTAAGCCTTGCATGAGGATTCACAATTGCAGTGGACTTGAGATACTCATAGATAGACTGTCTCCTGCCTTTAACATAAGCAGCTTCCATTTCCAGCTCAACGCGGGTGCCGTGAGGACGATCCCAGTCTGTGACTTCATCCTTGAGGATCTCAGGCTCATTGGTGCTGGTGTTTATCATCAGCTCGTAATAATGGGCAGGTTTGCCAGCCCCTATCTTGGAGATGATCTTTGCAGGATGACCGGATGTGAGCTGTGCATAAAGGACAGACGCAGATATGCCTATACCCTGTTGTCCTCGGCTCTGCTTGAGCGCATGAAACCTTGAACCATAAAGGAGTTTTGCAAAGACCTTGGGAATCTGCTCCTTCACTATTCCGGGCCCGTTGTCCTCGACAATGATAACAACATTATCCTTTCCGGAACGTTCTATATGCAGCAGGATATCGGGCAGTATCTGGGATTCCTCACAGGCATCCAGCGAATTGTCTACTGCCTCCTTGACAGTTGTTATCAGGCTTCGGGGTGCGGAATCGAAACCAAGTATCTGCCGGTTCTTCTCAAAGAATTCTGCAACACTAATGGATTTCTGGTTCTTCGCAAGTTCTTCTGCAATAAGGGTTGCCATAAAAGTATCTTCCTTTCCGATGTTGGTAAGAACATCCGAGTAATATGATAAATAAATAACGTCGAAAATATAAATGATACAGAATATTTTTAAAATGTTTCACATACTTAAGTTAAAAGAGTTAAAAGCCCAAGTGATCACTTGAGCTCAGCACCAACGATAGTCTGGGTCGCCGTGACATCCCCTGCTTCACGTATCAGGTCCACTATATGATTAAGATGCCCAAGGTCCTCAACTTCAATTATGACCACAAAGTCATATTCCCCAAAGACGTGATATATATCCTTGATACCCTCAATCCGGTTAAGCTCATTAAAGGCGATTCGCTCCTTCCCAGGCAGCACGTTTACCATTGTAACTCCGATTACCATTAGATCACCACATAGGAGTAGGATGCATAATATTAGAAGTTTTCTTTGCTATTAAAAGTACTATGGATAACTGTTGAATATGGGCTTACAGAGAAGAACAGATCGATAGCATTAAATGTCTACACATTTGTGATTAGTACTATAGTAGATATGATTATCATGATTATTATGATGAGTACCACCACATATAAATACATACAATAACATATAAAGGAATTAGATGAGCGGGTTATCTTATTTTTGACAATAACCCCCACTCCCCGACCCGCTCATACTCCACTTTAAATTACTGTGCGCTGACAAACTTCTTACTACCAATTTTAAAGTATACATAATTCTTGTCTGCACAAGTGCTTTCGACGCAAATGGTAAAAAATCCTGCAGATAGCACACAAAGGAATATAGATAGCAGATAGTATTCACAAAACCACATATATCTGAATATATATGCAACGGACCATACATTGTAGAAACCCCATAAACCGCAATCGTTAGTGCAGTAGGCACACAATAAGTATCAGGCAAAATAAAAAAAGAAGGACTAGAAATCAAAAAGAGTCTTTTGGGGTTTTCGTTGAACAGACTTCTTGCTTGAATTACCCTCGTTTCCAGAATTAGTATTCTGAATAGCGGGCTTTGCAATGACCAGAGAGTCCAGGCTGATTTGATCCGGTCCCTTTTTGAGAGCTTTTACCCTCCCAGCCGGGGGAGTGAAAAAGGCAGGAGTAGAATCCACCTCCAGACGCATTTCCCGGGAACGGTCGTAAATATCCTGCAACCTCTTTGTGAGTTTCTTACTACCTGTGAGATATACCAGTTCATCCTGATCAAGGTCAAGCTTTGCAACTACATCCGGTGCATAATCATTGTCCTCCAGCAGACGGGAGTAGATATGTGAAAGCTCGGCGCGGGAATAACGCATGGACTCATGGCTATGCGCCCCTATTTTAGAAGCAATGTTATCCCTCATGTTTCGTCGGGAGCGGATCTGCCCCATCCTCCTCCACAGGGAAGGAGACTGGTACCTTTCAAAGCCACCCCTCATGCGTGATTTTGATACAACGGTGCCACCAGTCATAAGTACACTGGCATACCGCCACATCCGGTAGTTCTGCCTTTTACGCACGCGCCCAAGGAACCGGTCAGCCCGCGAGAGATAAGCATAGGCCTGCACAATATCAGGAGTCAGTTTTTGCTCATCCTTTCCCGTATACTGGATAGGCAGATTCTCATCTATCCACTGAATAAGATCTTCAGGAGTCTCATCCAGACTGTAGCTGGCCTCCAGAGCAGCTTTGACACTTTTGCCTTTAAATATCTTCCCTACCACTTTGAAGATAGACTCCTTATTATCTCGCTCAGCAGTAGATATATCTTCAAGATGAACCTCTGTGCGGCCTATGGCTGCAGCCTGCAGGTCATTAACAGCACTCCTGAAATCCCCATCTGCATCCTCTGCAATCTTTTCTAAAGCTCCGATACCACACATGAGTCCTTCATTCCTGGCAATTTCCTTAAGAGCAGGAATAATGGAACGTGCCTGTAGTGCAGGGAATTTAATCTCCATGCAAAGTGCACGAAGAGAAGAAGATATCCCATAAATGTCATTGGCTATCAGGATTATTGGCTGGCTGGTATTCTTAATCACATTGATTATAGCACGTGCACCTCCCCGGTCACTGGTACCATGAAGGTTATCAGCCTCATCAAGGATAATGAGTCTCTTTCCTGACATGCCGGTGAGAGTGCGCATCTGGGATGCCGAGCCTGCGACCTTCTCTATCACACCTGCAGTCCTCTGGTCACTCGCGTTGAGCTCGATGACCTCCCAATCATAGTCTGCTGCCATAGCATGGGCTGAAGAGGTTTTGCCGATGCCTGCCTGGCCATGAAGGATCACAGCTTTTACTTCAGGCGTACCATGCGCCCAGCTGTCACCCCATTTGCGCAGTTCCTCTATCGATTTTTTATGGCCCACGACGTCAGCAAGTGTCCGTGGCCGATATTTTTCTGCCCATTCCATCTGCATAGTCATAAATGATCATTACCCGATATCCAGGAAAAGTAATTAAGGTTTGCACATCTTTGTCTGTTCTGATTGATATCACTAATGGTAGGTATCTATACATGGGACCAAAAAACACTGAAGACCTGCTTGGGATCATAGAGCAAAGAGCATTGCAGAATAAAGCACGGGTCGCCATTGGGGTCAGAGACCCGACCCCTAAGATGTTAAAGAGTGCAAAGGATGCCCATGATGCAGGATATGCCCATGTGGTACTTGCAGGGGACAAGAAAGAGATAGAATCGATTGGTACGGATCTTGAGATAATAGGAACGAACGAACCGGAGAAAGTACTGGGCGATCTTTTAAGATCAGGATATGTCGATGCGGCGGTAAGGGGTACTGCAAAAGCCTCAGGGACCCTTGCTCATCTTAAAAAGGTGTTGAATCAGGATAAACTGCACCGTATAGCACTTCTAAAGACCAGTGAAGGGAAGCCATTCTTTATAGCACCGGTAGGGATTGATGAAGGGAATGAGCTGGCCGATAAGATCGCATTCATACACCTTGGAGTTGAGCACATACGCAGGTTTGGAATTGAACCCATAGTTGGCGTGCTTTCAGGTGGGAGAATGGGAGACCTGGGAAGAGACCCACGTGTTGACCAGACCCTTGTAGAAGGAGACTTCATCGTGAACAGGATAAGGGAAGCAGGGATAAATGCAAAACATTATACGATCCTTATCGAGGATGCTATAAAGGAAGCTAATTTCATACTTGCACCTGACGGCATTTCCGGGAATCTTATCTTCCGTACACTTGTTTTTCTTGGAGGCGGAGATGGAATGGGAGCACCAGTGCTTATGGACAGATACGTGTTTGTGGATACTTCCAGAGTTGGAGGACACTACACAAAAGCGATTATGCTTGCCAGCGCTCTTGTGGGCAAGAATGAAACACACCTGAGTGAAAAGGAAACATATGAGGCCCCATTGTGATACATTAACTGGTTTATTTGATATATTTATGAACACAGGCAGATAGTGATAATTATATTAACCCAGAATACCTTTTAAATTTGAGAACCACCTTTTAAAAATATCTCCGGTTCCGCATCGCGTGGCAAGCCCGCCTACAGGGAATGATGAAAATGGAAGCTGTACTGATAAAGGCAAAAAGCATTTCTTCTGCATGGTCGCAACTCATAGATGAGATATACAGGAAAGGAGAGGAACACAAGCCGGATTACAAAACAAAGACAAGAAGAGTTCATGCAACCATATATATTGAAGACGTGAACAATAATCAGGTCAATCAGGCAGTTCCTTTCGGCGAGAACCTTATTAATAAGTATAAGGAAGAATTAACGGAAGAGTATGCAGAATGGTATATTTCACTTCCCGAAGACGACAAAAGGAAATTTGATTACTGTTATGCAAAACAACTGTTCAGGTATGGGGAAACAGCCTATAACACGCTGAGTGCCAACGTTGAGAATCTGCGACCGGGTTCCAGAAGACATGTAGGGGTGCTTTGGGAAAACGAGGTCCATATCCCCAAATTCGAGGATCAGCCCTGCTGGATAGCCTACAAGATAGAGCTTCTTGATGAAAAGCAGGCGAGGCTTTACATACTTTATCGTTCATGGGATGCTTTTGGAGGGTTCCCCGCCAATATCCCTGCAATCGTGGAAGGGTTTAAAAAAGTATTCAAAGAGCAAAGCCTTCCGTATGAAATAGTATCACTTATAGCTACCGGCTGGGACACACACATCTATGAAGCGGACCTGCAGGCCGTAGAGAAGATATTTAAGACCAATGAACTTTGCCCCCTATGCAAGTGTATTGCACCTAAACATTCCTTCATCCAGACGACCAGAGGAAAAGCCTGCCCGGAATGTAAGAAGAAGATGTGAGTGCGCAGCTACCACTTTAAAATATATGCCCGAACACACACATCAAAATGAATATTCTTTACTGTACCCTTTTTTTATGCATAAAATAAAAACGAATTAAGCACGTTTTTTAAAATATATTTTCGTTAAGTATATATGTATGATGTTTCATACACAAATATGATCCTACATACATGTAACATCCCTGAGAGATTGCAATGAAACGCCTGACTATTAGTATGTCTGATGAGCTTTTTGAAAAGCTGGACAGGATAGAGAACAAAAGCCTGTTCATCAGAAAACTGGTGGAAAGAGAGCTGGAAATCCTTGAAGATAGACCTGGCACCAGTAACAAGCCATGGGTGCAGGACTTCACAATACTCAAGGATACTATAGAAGACCTGTCCTTAAAACTTAATATAATCGAAAAGAACCTGGCCGGAAAGATACCAATTGATCCGGACTCCGAGTCAGCTTCCGATATTCTGGTATCAGGTTCATTGATATCATACAAGGACAGGACTCTTGCACATATCACTGCAGACGCTGAAGAGCCAATAATAATTCCCCTGGACGAAAATAATAGTGTTGTACCAGGCATTACCGTTCAGGCCACCTCCACAGATGTAGCCGGATTTCAGGAAAAAGAAATTCAATTCCAGAGTTCTGGAATAATAGCAGAACAGACATCTATTGAAGCAGGAATTCACGATATCGGACAAAAACCACCAGTTGAGTTTGCATTCGGGCAGCCGGCAATTCAAGAAGATCATAGCCAGTGTGGGAATACCTTCGCATATCCTCAAATCGAAGAAGTAGAGCATGAAGAATTGACAGGATCAGTATTAAAGATCCAACAGCAGGAAGTAGACAAACACGCCCATTCAGCTGCACCGGCACCTGAAGTGCCCTTGATAATCCCGGAACTCAGGCAAGCGGCTATGCCTGCAAGTGAAGCCTCCATTATGCCAGACATCAAATCAGAGGCAACCCAGGCAGATGATCCATTCCTAACTATACGGGAACTTACGCAACAGGTTACTCCTGCGAGCGAGCCAATTACAGTCATGCCGGAGTTCAATCAACAGGTAATCCAGGAAAAAGGGCCGGCTCCAATAATGCCAGCTTTCAATCAAACTGTAATCCCGATAAGTGAGCAAGAAATAACAATGCCAGCTTTCGATCAGGATACTACTCCGGCAAGTGAGCAGGCTTCGGCAATTCCTGCTTTCAACCAGCAGGTCACTCCAGTAAGTGAGCCGAAACTAACAATGCCAATTTTCGACCGGAATGCTACCCCGGTAAGTGAACCAGCCCCGCTAATGCCATTTTTCGAGAAACAGGCAGAGCCAATAAGCGAACCATCGTTTAGTATGCAGGAATTTAAATCTCAGGTGATAGTGGAGCAGGAAACTAAGATGATGATGCCGGAGTTCAAAATGTCAGGCGATACAGGGCAGATGACAACGGCCATGCCAGTCTTTGGCGACCAAAACCAGACGGAAAATGCTGCAGATTTAAAACAGCCCATTTTCAAGTTACATGCGATACCGGAACCTCTTAAAACAGATAAGATGCCACCATTCATTGCACCCTCCATACCGGACACACATGAAACTGCACACCTCCCACCTTTCGTAGAGCCTCAATCTGCTCCAATGCCACAACTGCAACCCAGGCAATCTGCACAAAGCAATTCGAAACCGGGAAAACTTGAAGGTAATATACTAATGTACATGCCACGCGGAGCAAAGGTGAAAAAAGAGATTATAAAAAGCCTGATATCAAAACAATTCTCTGAAGGAGAAATTGAGGCGAAAATCAGTGAACTGGTTTCAGCCGGAGTATTGAGAATCAATACAGATAGCGAGGACCAATACCTCATACGCCCATGAGATCAGAAGTGAATCTGCTCCGTGAAGTCCTGAGAAGATGTGGGCATCACCCGGCACCTTATACAGACACATCTGGAGCCATCATAACATTTAGCGCAAACAAGTCGTCCACATAGCATGCACGTATGCATCCCAGACGGCCTGCCACAAATAGAGCATAGACCTGTCCGTTCCATAAAACTCATTTTGTAAATATGCTTTAAAATAGTTGTTGCACATATATCAAGAAATAAGTAACAGTTTCTCAATGTTTTAATAATAGATCAAAAAGAGGAGCAAAAGGGCCAGAGACCCTTTGTGCTCATTCTATTATAGCACCTTTACTTGCAGAACTTACAAACTTCCGGTACCTTGCAAGATAGCCTGTCGCAGGCTTTTCAAGAGGGACGAATGAGGCTTTGCGCCTGGCAAGCTCTTCCGAGGTCACCTTAAGGTCCAGTTTTCTTTCCAGAATGTCGATCTCGATGATGTCCCCTTCCTCTACAAGACCTATAGGTCCTCCTTCCTGTGCTTCAGGGGAAACATGTCCTATACACGGCCCCCTTGTACCTCCAGAGAACCTGCCATCAGTTATCAGGGCAACAGACTCGATAAGGCCCATGCCTGCTATGGCCGATGTAGGAGAAAGCATCTCTCGCATTCCCGGACCTCCCTTGGGTCCTTCATACTTTATGACAACAACATCTCCTGATACGATCTTACCTTTAAGGATAGCCTGCATTGCATCCTCCTCACTGTTGAAGACGCGCGCAGGGCCGCGGTGACGGAGCATTTTTGGACTCACTGCTGCCTGCTTGACAACCGAACCATCCGGAGCAAGACTGCCTTTTAGCACTGCAATACCACCTTCCTTATGGATGGGGGCTTCAAGAGTGCTTATAACCTGTGCATTGAGCTTGGGATTTATTATCTGGAACTCATCCATATTCTCGCCGATGGTTTTGCCGTTGACCGTCATCTGATCAAGATGCAGTTTTGGCTTCAGGCGCTGCATGATAGCCTGTATACCCCCTGCGCGCTCAAAGTCGATCATATAATGCACTCCACCCGGCTTGAGGGATATTATGTGTGGCGTGCTCCGACTCAATTTGTCAAAAGTGTCGAGCGTCAGGGTCAAGCCAAAAGCGTGTGCAATAGCAGGCAGGTGAAGGGTCGTATTTGTGCTGCCACCTATTGCCAGGTCTACCATGATGGCATTCTCAAAGGATTTGAGCGTAATCATCTTTCTAGAGGAGAGGTTTTCGCGGACCATTGAAACAATGCGCTCCCCAGACTCCTTAGCAATGCGTATTTTCTTGGAATCAACAGCATGAGCAGTGGCACATCCCGGCAGACTCAGCCCAAGAGCCTCGGCCATGCAGGCCATTGTGTTGGCTGTATACATTCCCGCGCAGGAACCGGCACCTGAACAGGAGCAATCTTCCAGAAGTTTCAGTTTCTCTTCGGAGACCTTAGATGCCTGGCATTCACCCACTCCTTCAAAAACTGAAATAAGATCCCTAAAGTCATCATCTACATAGCCCGGCATCATGGGTCCCCCGGTCACAACTATGGTAGGGATATCCAGATTTCCCGACGCCATCAGATGGCCGGGAGTTATCTTATCACATGATGTTATCATAACCATGCCATCAAGCTGGTGTCCCTGAAGGACAAGCTCAATGGAATCTTCGATAGCTTCACGGCTTGGAAGTGAATACTTCATTCCTTCATGACCCATGGCTATCCCGTCGCATATGCCTATAGTGTGAAATTCGAATGGAACACCCCCGGCGGTCCTTATGCCAGCCTTAACGGCCTCAGCGATCTTGTCAAGATGAATGTGACCGGGGATCAGTTCATTCAAGGAGTTGACCACCGCTATGAACGGTTTTTCTATTTCAGAATCAGTCAGCCCGGTAGCTTTCAAAAGTGAGCGGTTTGGCGCACGCTCGAATCCTTTTTTGGTCTTGTCACTTCTCATTGGAAAACCTCTGTTTGCATGCTATGTAAACTACTATAGTAATAGAAAAGGAGATATATAACAAGTGTGTGCACTTGCGGGCCATAATAGTTCATACATATTCCATCAAAAAAATCATACGAATCATAATGTCCTTAATTCAATATTGTTAAGAAAGATACATACATTTAATCACAGAACAGAGTCGTATGAAGTTGCCATACCACGTATGATAAAAGCATACATGGCACAAGATGTAAGAAACGAACTATGACCTGCTGTCCAGGCGCAAAAAAGAAATAAGAACAGGAGCCAGACACCATGAGTAAAAGCCTTTACCAGGTGCCATTGTAAAAAATAGATTTGATAATATAGATAATTAACAGTACTCTTTAAGCAGATCCAATTATCCGCAGGGAATTATGATAATTAACAACGCAGTGATCATTGATGGGTATGTGGACGAACCAGCATGCTTCGGAGTTCCTCCTTACGTATCCCCATATATCAGATACATAGCAGGAGCATTAAGGGAAAGAAGGTTTGAAGAGGAAGCGATTCATTACTTTACTATCGACTCTATCAGGACAAGCCCCCGTAATGCAGAAGAATTGATCAAAAAAGCGAATATTGTCATCGTCGTAGCCGGGATGACAGTCCCTGGGAAATATCTCAGATCAACACCTATCAGTCCGGGAGAGATTGAAAGCATTTTCAGTGCAGCCTCCGGGTTAAAGGTCCTGGGAGGTCCCATAAGACTTGGATTCAGTTACGAAGGAGGGAAAACTGCCCGCTCATTAGGCATACACGCAGAAGATGTCCATGTCTCACGGGCAGATATAGAAGCATTTGTCTTTGATATTCTTGAGAACAACAGCACTATGAGAGATGTGGAAAACTGCACCCATCGTTTCAGGAGTGTCGAAGAGATAGGGAGATGGAGCACAAAAGGGACCTTCATAATAAAAAGGCACCCTGACTACCCTAACATAGTTTGCGAGCTGGAGACATACAGAGGATGCGGGCGCAAAGTACATTGTTCTTTCTGCACGGAACCATTCTACGGGCCCTCAGACTACAGGCCCGTGGAGGAGGTTATTCAGGAAGTTGCGGGACTATATGACCAGGGGGCCAGGTTTTTCAGAATAGGACGCCAGCCGGACATACTCACCTATCATGCAAAGGATACAGGCGGTGATATCCTGCAACCGGACCCTGAAGTGCTGTTATCGCTTTACAGAGGCATCCGCACAGTAGCTCCCGAACTAAGGGTTCTGCACATGGACAACGCCAATCCTGCCACCATAGCCGCATATCCGCAAGAGTGTAAAGAGATATTGAAAACAATTGTACAATACCATACACCAGGAGATGTTGCCGCGCTGGGGATGGAAAGTGCCGACCCGGAAGTTATCCGGGCCAATGAACTCAAGGCCATGCCGGAAGAAGTATTCGAAGCCATCCGCATGATCAATGAAGTTGGAAGAGCACGAGGAGTCAACGGGATGGCAGAGTTGCTTCCGGGACTCAATTTCGTGCATGGCCTTAAAGGTGAAACAAAGAAGACATTCCGGTTAAACCAGGATTTTCTCCGAAAAGTGCTGGATGCAGACCTGCTTGTAAGAAGGATAAATATCAGGCAGGTAATGGCATTCCCGGGAACCGGAATGTACGGCAATGATGAACTTGTCGCAAAGAACAAGAGAATGTTCCTGAATTACAAGGAGAATATAAGAAAGGACATCGACCTGCCCATGCTAAGGAGACTTGTTCCCATAGGTACAATCCTGAAAGAAGTCCAGTGCGAGGTGAATGACGGTAACATCTGCTTTGCAAGACAGATGGGATCATATCCATTGCTTGTAGGCATCCCTGCACAGATGCCACTGGGAGAGTTCATTGATGTCATTGTAACCGGACATGGACACCGTTCGATAACAGGAGTGCCGTTCCCCCTTGATATCAATACAGCACCTGCCTCACTGATCAGGGAATTACCGGGGCTTGGAAAGAATCAGGCCGTGGCAATAAAAAGCATGACTCCTTTCTCAGACATAAAGGATTTCCTGAAAAGGACAGACCAAATGAGATTGAATAATGCAGATGCTTTAAAGGACTATCTTACATTCAGCCAGATGTAAGGTCTCATCGCAGGAGCTTCTTCATCATTTCTGTATCCTTGAGTATCCGGAAACTGACAAAACCGCCAACTAAGAGATTCATGTAAAAAGTCAGTGCCCTCCAGACAACAACAGTTATACCCAAGAGAGAGGAACTCACAAACATTGAAAATATCGTGATTGCACCAAACTCTGCAATGCCACTTGCTCCCGGAGTTGCGGGTATTGCCATAAGTAACGCCATAAGCACCTGGGCGGAAATCACAACCAGAGGATTTGGATACTGATTCAGTCCGATAAGTATGACATACAGCATGGAAAATTCTACACCCCAGAAAAGGAAAGTATTCAGCACTCCGAAAAAAAGACCCTTACGATTTTCCTTTTTCAGAAACATGAATATGCTACCATGAAAATTTTCAAGCTCGCAGTCCACTTTTGAGATAATCTGTTCAAGCCGTGCATCAGTCCTGGCACCAACAAAAGGAGCTATCCATTTTACAAAGAACATTGCAAGTTTCCTTGTAGCAACTGGTTTCCATACTGCATATAGCACCAACAGGAGAACCCCCAGTAAAAATAATGCTGCTGCAATGAGCAGTATATCAATACCCGGATCTTCCATTATCACTTTGAACACATAGAGCGAAAGAGGAGCAAAGGACAGTATGACGATACCGTCGAGCAGTCTTTCACCAAGCACTATTGCAGATGCTTTCCCGAGGGATATTTTATCCAGATGAAGAAGATGTACCCTGACAGGCTCCCCACCCATAGAGGAAGGAGTGACCGATGCGGCAAAAGCGCTGGAAGTAACTATCTGAAAAGACCTTGAGACACTTATTTTGTAACCAAGGGTTTTGCACATGCCGCGAAGACGCACACCCCATACCAGATATGATAAACCATGAATGCACGCTGCTGCAACGATATATTCTGGCCTTATGCTCAATAAGCCATGAATAGTGCCGGTGTCAAATGTAAAAATCAAGACAACAATTCCCGATACCAGGCTTATGAGTAATGAGACTATAAGCCATTTCTTCAGCTTGTTCATGCAATCAGACCTGAAATGAAAAAGAGGGAAACAAAGTGTGATTAAATGTAGGATTCATTGACCATATCATTTTTTACACTTGTGCCACCGGGTATTACTATGTCAGGCCATATCTTTGTGTTGGAATGCACCGTTGTATTATTCCCTATGACAACATTCGGCCCGATGACGGTACCATTCTCAAGACAGGAATTCTCAGACACTTGTGCCCCATTATCGATAATAGAGCCCGATACGTTGCAATTACTGCCAATAGTAATATTGTTGAAGATATATGAGGACAGTATCCTTGATCCATCATTGATAACGCAATTGGACCCTATGGTGGTATAGGGCCCGATGAGCACATTATCGCCAATCCTTGTATTCTCACCTATTACCACCGGGCCTACAATGGCAGAGTTGGAACCAACAGATACATTATTCCCTAACTGAAGCGGACCTGTTAGACGGGCATCCTTGCTACTGAAATGCCCGACAATAGTAGTACCTGGCAAAGCTTCCAGCATCCATCTCTGGGCCTGCCTGTAAGCAGAGGCATTTCCCACGTCAGTCCATTTACCCCGCGCGAGTATACCATTAATTTTGTAGTTCTTTGTAAGCATTGCGGGGAAAAGATCCTTGGCAAAATCATATTTTGTGTTTTCGGGTATCCAGTCAAATATTTCCGGATCACACATATATATACCAGTACTTGCGAGGTTACTGAATATCTCCCCGGGTCCGGGTTTCTCCAGGAATCTTCGTATCCGGTTATTAACATCCATGTCTGCGATACCGAATTCCCGGGGATCGTCTATGGAAAGGAGCCCAATGGTCACAAGAGAATCATTTGTTTCATGAAAGCGATACATCTCCCTGAGATTCAGGTTCAATACATGATCTCCGCCAAGCACCAGGAAAGGCTCATCTTTGAGATACTTCTCAGCATTCTTTACCCCGCCTGCGGTACCCAGTTTATCTTTCTCATATACATAATCGATATGTACTCCGAAGATACGTCCGTCGCCTAACTGCTCCTCTATGTTTTCCGCCATATACCCGAGAGTAATGACAATTGTATTGAAACCCTCTTTGGACAGGTGCTCAATTAGATGCACAACAGAGGGTTTGTTGAGTATTGGTATACTCGGCTTTGGTCTCTCAAATGTCAAAGGGCGCAGCCTGGTCCCCTCGCCTCCACACATTATACAGGCCTTCATGCTTGTTTATGACGCAGTGTTCGTTTAAATCTTTAGCGATTAATTCATTTTGTTTAAAGCAGTCAGGCGCTTTTGACAAGAACAACATCATTTTTGTGCTGGACGACTATCTCAACCTCACCTTCGTATTCTTCAACAGTCCCGAAAATACGCACAACATCATCCGTATCCAGCATTGCACCGATATCCTTTGCACCATTTCCGGACGGAATGAAAACCTTAACAGGCCCTGAACCTGAATCAACTGTCATCAGAAGATGATTACCAGTATAAGTAAAGCGTTTAGTAATAATGCTACCTTCCAGTAAAACCCTTTCACCTTCCCCGGACATGGCTGAAAATTCAGCCACATCCGGCTCGTCACCTGTGAAGAATGTTACATACACTATTGAAAGGGAAAGGAATACCATTGCAAGCAGGATAACTACGACTTTCTCTTCCTTTTCCATTACGATCCCTGCCTGAAAATCACTCACCTATGGAAACAACTTGTATCGTAAAGATGAGTGTTTCCCCTGCAAGCTGATGATTACAGTCAAGAGTGACATTCTCTTCGGTGACCTCCACTATTGTGCATGTACCCAGCATCGTAGGAACTTTTACTCCTACCTCAGGAGTGATATTGGCACTTGTGAATTCCTCCGAAGGGAACTGGAACAATCGATCCTCAGAATAGTTCCCATAAGCTTTCTCCGGTGGGATGGTAACTGTTTTCTCCTCACCCACAGACATCCCAATTACAGCCTCGTCAAATCCTGCGATCATCTGGCCTTGTCCCGCAACAAATCCTAAGGGCTCATAATTCCTCTCAGGGTCATACAGTCCGGAATCAAGCGCTACTTGTTCAATGGAAGTGTCAAAGACGCTTCCGTTCTCAAAACTGCCGATGTAATCCACGGTTACATAGTCACCCTGCTCCACAGTATCCTGTGAAACGCAGCCGCTTGCAAATACCAGACCTATTAAGACCAATAATATGAATTTCTTCATCAAATCACCTAAAGATATATTGAAACATCCATAATAGTGCTATATTCTCCAGTTGCAATATTAACTTACCACAACACACCTGTAAAAACTATACATCCATATAAATTAATTCAATCGGAAGCAGAAAATAATAATAGGATATTGCATATGTAACTGAAATATAAGAAAACGCGTAGAAAACGCTTCAGCAAAGCTTGGTGCTGTGGAATAGAGAGATACCAATCCCTGAAGGAAAAAGCTGGCAATACGGGCAATTAGAAGAAACTGAAACTATCATGCATGAACTGGAAGGCAGTATTATGGTCAGACAGCTCAAGATTTATAAGCCAAGTATTGACCAAGAGCGAGGGAAACAACAGTCACGCGGTGAACTATAAGACCCTAATATTTATGGGCTTCCCAGTATATTTTATTCAAGAGGTATGTTAATAAAGAATTATCAACTTATGGATGCGTAAAAAACCTTAGTGGACTGGTCGGGAATTGAACCCGAGGCCTCTACCATGCCAAGGTAGCGATCTTCCCCTGATCTACCAGCCCAGTAATTGACCTCATACAGGCATCATATCAAATAAAGTTATCGCTAGAAATGGGCTCCGAAGTTGCACATTATAAGGTAATACATAATGAAGAAGTTAGCCAGAGCGAAATATTAAAGTACCTGTATGCGTATTTGGAGTGTCGCTTGAATAACACAATCATTCAAGAACGATAAAATATGCAAGTGGGCCCGTAGCTTAGCTCGGTGGAGCGCACGGCTGATAACCGTGAGGTCCTGAGTTCGAATCTCAGCGGGCCCATTCTACTTCTTATGACTTCTAATATTATTGTACCTGACATTACATGCCGAAGTGGCACACAATTCCTGGCATTTATGTAAACTCAAATATAGATATCAGGCACGCATACACGTATAATTCTTTGCCTGATTGGGTATTATAGTTGTTTTTTCATGGCTGTTAGTACACCAAATAATCTATTGTGTGAAATATACGTTGCAGACTCACTATTTTGTTGTAATATGGATTAATATATAATAAATACTTATAATAGTTGTGCGCTTGCACCGTACCAAGATCATGTATAGGTGATAAGAAAACTGCTGATCAGGCAAACGTCGAATTCAGACAGTGAGGGGAAAGTTCCTTGGTGACCATTTAAATCTTAAGATAAAACGAAACTAAAAATTATTTGGTGATATTGCATGAGAGAAAAGAAACCCCACAACATGAATGAAAAGGAGTACGAAATGGTCGAGTTGCTCAGGAAACTGGATATGAACAGACCTGTTGCATTGACGATTGCGACTTTGGCAAGTGGGGACGAAATAACTTCCCGTGAAATAGAAGCAACTTCAGAGCTACGCCAGCCTGAGGTAAGTATTGCCATGAGATTCCTTAGAGACAACAACTGGGTCGAGATTCGGGAAGAAAAGAAAAATGAAGGAAAAGGCAGGCCGGTCAAATTATACAGGCTAATCACACCCCTTGAAGAGATAATTGGCAGCATCGAAGAGAGAGTGCTATATGAGAGCAGATCAGTGCTTGAGAACATAGAGAAACTTAAAAGTCTCACCTGAAGTATAAATGAATCACAGGCTGGCTGCTTACCTGCTATCGGCATTGCAGGAGGCAGCAGGATATACTTTTACTCTTTCAAACATACCCCATTCTGCTCACCGACAGTTAATTCAATCGCAGATTTTATATTGGGATAACCTGTCTCATACTCATACACTATAGCAGATGAACTGCAAGAAATGGAGTTATTTTTTTGAGCACTATTAGCGAAAAGATATTCAGTCGCGCGGCAGGGACAAAGGCCAAAGCGAATGATTTTGTCATAGCGGATGTGGACTGTGCCATGGCCCATGATGGAACAAGCATCCTTGCTGTAAGATCTTTCAGGGAAATGGAAGTTAAAAAAGTATGGGACCCAAACAGGATTGTTATTCCTTTTGATCACCTCACTCCCGCAAACACCGACACAACCGCAGCCTTGCAGAAGGACATCCGGGAATGGATAAAGAGCCAGGAAATAAAGAACTTCTATGACACAGGAGAGGGCATCTGCCATCAGCTTCTTCCGGAGAAAGGGTTTGCACTGCCAGGAAAACTCATAGTAGGAGCAGATTCTCATTCATGTACCTACGGAGCATTCGGGGCATTCGGGACCGGAGTGGGAGCTACAGACATGGCAGAGATATTTGCCACAGGAAAACTCTGGTTCAGGGTTCCGGAGAGCATCAGGATAACTGCAGATGGAAAACTGAGAAAACACACCCATGCAAAAGATCTCACACTCAAGATAATCGGAACTCTGGGAGTAGCAGGAGCTACCTATAAAGCCGCGGAGTTCTATGGAAGCACGATCGAAAACCTGTCCATCTCAGGCCGGATGACTCTTTGTAACATGGCAATCGAAATGGGAGCAAAGGCAGGGATAGTCCCGCCTGATAGAACAACCTTTGAGTACCTTAAAGAGCGCTCTCAGGGAAGCTATGAACCAATATATGCGGATGAGGATGCACATTATTCACAGGAGTACCATTTTGATGCAGGCAGCTTGGAGCCGCAGGTCGCATGCCCCCATAATGTAGACAATGTATGTAACGTCTCAGAGCTTCCCGCTACCAGAATAGACCAGGCATTTATCGGAACCTGTACCAACGGCAGACTGGAAGACCTTGAAGCTGCAGCGAATATCCTCAAGGGAGAAAAGGTGGTTGTCAGAACACTTGTCATCCCTGCATCAAGAGAGATATTCCTTGAAGCTGTCCGTAAAGGTATCATAGAGATACTTCTTGAGTCCGGGGCGACAATTGGAACACCCGGGTGCGGACCCTGCCTGGGTGGCCACATGGGCGTCATTGCCAAAGGAGAGGTATGCATATCGACAGCAAACCGGAACTTCAAAGGCAGGATGGGCACAGGAGGATTTATCTATCTTGCCTCTCCGGCTACAGCCGCCGCATCAGCGCTCACCGGAGAGATAACCAGCCCGGCAGACATTTAGGGCCGCATTCCCATATATAATCGCTGAAGTCAGAATATGTGAGGCTAATAAATGACAAATGACATCAACAGATCAAAACTGGCACACCTTCTTGAGCACTGGGTGGAGCACAATGAAAGTCACAGTAAAAGTTTCAAGGAATGGTCGGTAAAAGTGCGGGATGCAGGCTATACGGAGCTGGCCGATGATATCCTGCAGGCAGAACAGAAAATGAGCGAGTGCTCAGACCTTTTGAAGAAAGCAAGGGATAAATGTTAAAAGAACAGTTCTTTTTTTACTAAAAGTTGCTAACAAAAGAAGTGAAAATGGCAGGACCATTTTCATTGATCTTTCATCTCCCAAGTTCCGCATGTGCCCTGGCAAGATGTCCGGCAGCCTGGGCGCCTATGAGGGATATCTCTCCTGCCAGCACGGCTGCAGCCACTATCTCAGCCAGCTTCTTTGAGTTAGTTCCCGGAGGATTACCTGAACCTTTCACACCAAGCAATCTCAGGCAGTCACCCTGAGGTCCGAGGCCGGTCCCACCTCCGACAGTACCTACTGCGAGGGAAGGAATGGTCACCGAACAATAAAGGTCACCATATTTTGTCAGTTCCATAGTTGTAATGGCTGTACTGCCTTCTACCACATGAGCTGCATCCTGTCCGCAGGCGATGAACATTGCAGCAATTATATTTGCAGCATGTGCGTTGTATCCAAGCGCGCCAGCGCGCGCAGAACCAAGCAGGTTCTTCCTGTAGTTTACATCCGCCATTGTTTCAGGCTTGCACTTAAGGCGCTCCTCTACCACGGATTTTGGGATTACGACATCCGCTACAACGGTTTTCCCCCTGCCCATAATAGTGTTTATTGAAGCAGGCTTCTTATCAGTGCACATATTGCCTGAAAGTGATATAGGAATCGCTCCAAACTCGTCCTCGATAAGTGCTGCCAGGGCTTCTGTGGCTATAGTCACCATATTCATACCCATGGCATCCTTTGTGTCATATGAAAAGCGGAGATAGACCGTGTTTCCGGTAACATATGGCTCAACTCCGACAAGTTCTCCAAAACGGGTTGTCTGTGATGCCTTGTCCTTCAGCCTGGAAAATACCTCCGGCCTTTTCACCCAGTCTGCAAATTCCCTGGCCCGGACCACATCGTCAAGTTTGAATACAGGAGCCCTTGTCATCACATCCTGGAATATGCGCACATTTGAACCATCGGAGCCGGTTATAACAGAACAACCCCTGTTCACACTTGCAACAAGGGCACCTTCGGTCGTAGCCAGTGGGACATGATAGGAACCTTCTGCAAACTCACCTTTTACTTTCAACGGACCAGCAACACCTAATGGCACCTGGATAGCTCCTATCATATTCTCTATGTTGCGCTTGGTTGCATCTTCAAGATCAAGGGAACACATACTGAGGTGTTCAAGCTTCACACCATAAGAGCTTTCAATCGCACATCGCCTTATCCTGACAGCTGTCTCTTTGTCTGTCAGTGAATCTATCCTGTGATAAGGGATCTCGCCTTTGATAACCTTTGCAAGAAGTTCCCCTTCATTTTCATTTGAATCATCTCTTAATATCATGTCCATCTCCGGAAGAGCAGGCAAATTCCATAGCCGCAACAGGTTCTTTTGTAAGTACAGAGGATTACCTACGATAATACAAATAGTTCACGCTTTTAAAGATATGTCATTTCACAGGCTGGAAAGCAGACTGTATGTGCTTATAAATAAAATACGCGCTTTTTTATATTAGGATAACATAATAAACTAATGCTCAATTCATCGGCTTTATGAGTAAAAGGTATTGACATCAATAAGGCATAAGTAGCCTTTTATTGAAACAGTACATTTATTGAGTTTGGGAATAAAATCATAACTACTTCGATATCATAAGGTGGTATAGTGTCAGAGGCATATCTATCAGAGAGAATAGAGACGGGAATACCTGGATTGGATGAAATGCTCCGTGGAGGATACTTCGTGGGAACTGCAAATGTCGTTTCTGGAGATTCCGGTACAGGTAAGACTATCTTTGGAACACAATTCATTGTTGAAGGAGCAAAGAGAGGCGAGAATGTAATGTGCATCATCACCTCCGAGGAGTCAAAATCTATTGTAAGGGAAATGCAGACCTCTTTTAACTGGGATCTCGAAGAGTACGTCAGAGAGGGAAAACTCACCTTTGTAGACATTACGGACCCAAGCCTTCGCCTTCAGAAAAGCGTAGAGATTGCACCGTCAGAGCTTATTAAGAGCTTTAAAAAACTTATTGAGAGCAAGATAGAGGAGATCAAGCCTACCCGCATTTTCATTGACTCTATAGAAGCACTGTTCCTTGCTATCGAATCTAACTACAAGTTAAGAACACTCATCGATGATGTTTTCAGCGTGTTCCGTAAGCACCAGGTAACCTCTGTTATAACGGTGGGAGCTATGTATAACCTTGATAACATGGTTGAATATGGTGCAGACTCGGTCATCAAGCTTGGACGCATAATTGCAGGGAACAACCTCCAAAGATCGATATATGTCATGAAAATGAGAGGGTCAGGCACCATTAATGAAGTGCGTGTACTCAATATATCAGACAATGGAATGTCGGTACTTGCACAATCCCCATATCTTGAATGAATGGTGGCATTGGCGCCACATTCTACTTCTTTTCCGGTTCTGTTCAGAGACGGAACCAGTCATCATCCTCAGCACATTCCCCTTCATCAATATCAATATCCAGAGAGGGCTTACCGGTTGCTGAGGCTATTGCATCATAAAAGTCTTTGAGATACTTTTTCTGGTTAAGGCTCCCATATATGAATTTACGCTGGGGCTGCAGGTTTTGGGCTATAGTCTCTTCCTTGGGAACAATAACTACCGGAACACCAGTCATTTCAAGTGCCATTTCCATCGCTTTCCTGAAATCCCCGATACAGTAAGCAATACGATGCTTATATACGTCACGTGTTTTCTCAAGATATGCTGCAAGACGCTCACTTTCCATTTTCAGAAAATCACGTTTCACTTTTGCAACATTACATTTTCCCATTATGAACCTGTAATCCATGAAAGGGTATTCGGTGTCTATTTCCCGAGGAGTGATGCCGCATGTTCCGAATACGACAACATGAACTTCTTCAGGTTTAAGAAGACTGAATATAATCCTGTCAAAAATCTTGTGCGAGGGACTCTCATGATATGGTTTTTTCTTAGAACACGGAACGAAAATGCATATATCCCTTACAGGGGGTTCGTACTCAGTGATCACCCATTCATTGGCACGTATCATGTCCGGATGATAGATCAGTTCATCTGTGTCCAGCGGTATGTCCGAACGCTCATTCTCAGGTATAATTGGTGTCAAGGAATAGCAATATCAGGGAAACTATATATATAAGTGACGCAAACACTATACGGTTTTGTGCAAAACATACACTGGCGCTTTAGAAGACTTTACACCAGATGTACCTTTATTTAAGAGGAATATTATGGCAAGTTCGATTCCTGAAATGTTGAAAGCAGAATGTAAATGCGAAGATATGGCAAAATGCATACTTGGCCTGAAAGAACTTGACATCAGTACTTACAAAAAACTACTTGAAGAAGGTCCTATGACCGCAGAACAACTTGGCCAGCTGCTGGGAAGAGAACGCAGCACAGCTTATCGCTCGTTACAGAATCTCACAGCTGCCGGTCTTGTGTACAGGGAGACCAGATCTATAGATATTGGAGGATATTATTATGAATATGCCGCCATTGAACCCACACAGGTAAAGAAGATGCTCAAGGATACAATAGACGAATGGTATCAGAAAGTGAGCGACCTTATAGAGAACTTTGACCGTGAACTGTTAGGCAACTGATGCCCCGACATCAGCAATATGATTAATGCCGCCAAAGCATCACTTATTGATCACAAGGCAACCAGCTATCATGTCGTGCAGCCCCTGCTTTTTTTTCGGTAAAACCTATCATCAGGTAACCCAGATAATAAACCATTGCAGAGAGTATCTTGGCGAAATGCCTGAGTGTAGCTCTCCAGAAAGATATCTTTCTCCCGTCCATATCGGTGACCTTTATACCTGCAAGTTTCTTGCCAAAGGTTGCCTGATGAGATGAGCTTTCCATGATAGCAAAATAAAGCCATCTCAGGATAAGGAAGATACCTCCTATGAAAAAGAACGCCGTAGAGAGCAGCGCCGGAAAGAAAGAATCTTTCCCTAATAGACCGACAATACTTCCGATGGAACTTCCCACGATAACACCCAGAATAATGGATATGGGGCCGCCTACCACCGTTACAAGGAAAGTATCGAATATAGCTGCAAGAAGTCTTTTCCAGAAGCCTGCATATTGGTGTGCTGGCACATAAACGCCACAATTGAGACAATGTGTTGTAAGATCTGGATTATAAGTTCCGCATTCCTTGCAGTCCATTTGCAATAAACCCCTATTAGCTTTTGTGAACGGTATTATTTAAAAGAATGGGAAGTAGAGTAAAACAGATTAAGTGACAATATCTCAAAATAACCCCTTACCTGCTTCCTGCCCATACTCATTGTCCCCCAAAGCTGAATCGTAACGTGGAGAATATTCTTGAAAGAGGATTGCTGACATCAGCATTCCTTTTGCGAGCAAACCATTTTTCAGCTTGTTTCCATAGTAACATACCATACCAAATAATGACACAATCCACCCGAATAGCCCGGTCCTTTAATCAGCCGTATTATCCATATGCATTTGTATTCAGCTCAAGTAAGCACAATATTAAATATGATGATTAAAGCATACTTTCAGGTCATAGCACCTGAAAAACAATATCTGAACAACTTACAGGAAATTAGCATTCCAGAATACCTTTCAATCATACTTTTCATACAGTTCACACCATACTATATCCTCACAGGTATAACATATTATATATCATTAATAAGAATCTGAGATGTAATGGAACGCTCTAGTAAAATGTGGCAGGCACTGACCATACTTGTAATCCTGACAATAGTACTTGCCTACGCATTGTACCCATACGCAAGCGCCTTCTTTGGAGCATTTATACTTTATGCAGTGTTCAAGCCGTTTCATAGGTTTTTAATATCCCGACTGAATATCAAATCCTCAATATCTGCATTGGCAGTTATCTTTACATCTATCCTGATTATCCTGATACCCCTGTATATTCTTATGGCTATTGTTCTTTTGCAGATACAGACATTGTTTGCAGACATCAGCGGAATATACTCCTCCATTGAGTCGACAATACATTACATTGACAACATCAGCGATAATATGATACCTGTGGAAATAGACCTGATGGAAAGATTGATGGAACTTGTTGCAAGTTTGGCCAATTGGATAAGTATTATAGCATTGGGAGCTATATCTACCATCGGCCAAAGACTCGTCGAGTTCATCATCATGTACTTTGTGCTTTTCTATTTGCTTGTGGGGGACAAATCTGCATTTGCACAAGGCCTTCAAAATGCCATACCTTTTAACAAAAAGAACACAAGTAGGTTACTGGAACAATTCATTTCCCTTGTAAGGACCATTCTTGTAAGCACGGGTTTAATTGCAGTTCTTCAGGGAGTTATACTTACGACAACATTCCTTCTCCTTGGTATTGAAGGCGCTTTCCTATGGGGGTTTGTGACAATGTTACTTGCTTTCCTTCCAGTTGTAGGGCCACCGGTCATATGGGTTCCCACACTGGCATTACAAATAATCCAGGGAGACATTTTCACTGCAATCGGAGTACTTATCGGAGGAATTCTCCATACACTTGTAGATGAGGTTCTAAGGCCTTTTGTTCAAAAAAGAGTAGGAGAGATCCATCCATTAATAACTCTTGTAGGAGTCATTACGGGTCTGAAATTATTCGGGCTGCTAGGAATCATCATAGGACCTCTCCTGATCTCATATGTACTGCTAGTGGCGGCGATGTTCAACGAGGAATATCTTTCCAGGCAAGAGAATGGATACTATGAATGTGTCAAAACAGAAGCCTTTAAAGATGGCTGAGCAGGATTATTCCCGGCACCTACTGTCGAGATGCTGTAAAATGCAAGCTGAAAAACCACATAAGATGATACTGTCAGCCCTGTTCCTGGTAATACTGTTAGCTGTGCTCGCCTACTCCTTATATCCCTACATCAACGCATTCTTCGGGGCATTGATAATGTATGTTGTTTTCAGGCCAATGTATACCTTCCTTAATACCAGGCTTAAAATAAAATCCAGCCTGGCGGCGGTTCTAGTAATTATTATTACTGTTATGATAGTACTCGTGCCACTATACATCCTCTTCACGATTATAATCCTGGAAATACAGTATTTAACGGCGGATGTCGGAGACATATCAAGGATCCTGCCCTTGCTAGGAACTAACAGCCTTATTGCAACACAGTTTATCCGAGGTGTAGTGCCCACGGATACCAGCCTACATGAAAGAACAATAGAGTTGGCAGCCAGTACTGCTGGCTCGCTGGGTGCGATGCTCCTAAGTGCGGTCCAGAGTGTAGGCAGAAGGCTCATAGAATTCATTATAATGTATTTTACGCTTTTCTACATGTTCATTGGCGAGAAATCAGATTTCGCCCGCAGTCTGCAAAATGCAATTCCCTTCAATGAAAAGAACACCATGGAACTCTTAAGAGAATTCAGGTCCATGGTAAAGACTATCCTTGTAAGCTCTGGCGTCATTGCAGTAATTCAGGGGGGACTTCTAGCCATTACATTTATGGTATTTGGACTGGAAGGCGCTTTCCTCTGGGGATTTGTGACTTTCATCCTGTCTTTCGTTCCGGCACTTGGACCGCCTATCGTATGGATTCCTGCGGCCATTATCCAATTAGTGCAACAAGATTATATCAGTGCGGCAGGAGTGCTTGTCGGAGGTATTATTATCAGTTCAGTGGATAATCTCATACGCCCTGCTATAAATAAGAAAGTAGGCCAGCTGCATCCCTTGGTATCTATTATAGGAATTATAATCGGCCTCAATCTATTCGGACTGCTGGGCATTATTATGGGACCACTTCTGCTTTCCTATGCGTTACTTACGACCAGGATGTTCCATGAGGAATACTTATAACCAGAGATATTTGTCTCATCCGGGAAATAGATAACATGAGAGCTCACTGAACATACTGGGATTTGGGCTACTGACTTGTTCTTACCGAAGAAGAATTCGGAATTAATAATCATCAATATATTGCTACTAGATGAATGATATTATTCGTGAAATCGATTTGTCTCCTCATACTAGTGATAGCAACTATTGCTTGTGCGGGGATGCGGACACGGATATTGCTCTTTCGGATAACTAATAAGAGACAACTCCAGTTGTCAACTTTCCCGTATCTACAGAGAAACTCTTGACATTACATATTTTATTAATGAATAAAAATTTTCTCTTTTATTACCTGGCATTAATTGTAGCAATTTTTGCAGATACTTTTCAGTATTGAAAAAATATCAACCTCAGAGGCTGCATGGTATTAGCAAACGATTTTTATAACTTAATTATTATACTAAAGTTAATAATCGAAAGAATAATTATTGAAACACCACAAGATGATCCAAATGTATAAAAACAAATCAACGATATTAAAATACTCACTCCTATTATTGATATTATGTTTATCAACTGGAATAGTATCTTCAGCAGATATCATAGTAGGATCAGGCCTGGGAAACACCACTATCAATGCCGCACTTTTTAATGCAAGTAACGGTGACATCATTATTGTAAGTGACGGAAATTACACTGAAAATATAGTTGTCAGCAAAAATGTTACAATTCGCTCACAAAACGGTTCAACGCATACTACTATAGAGGCAGCATCTCCAGATATCCATGTATTCAACATTACAGCCGACAGTGTTGCAATCCAGGGATTAAATGTAATAGGCCCAACGAATTACAGTAGCATTTACATGCTCTCAGTCTCTGACTGTAATATTTCTGATAATGTAATATCTGAAAGTTATGCTGGAATCTTCTGCTTCAATGTGAGCAATAGTGACTTAATCAACAATACAATCACTTCCAGCGTACAAGGAATATACCTGTATGATTCACCCAACAATACCTTGATCAATAACACAATGGAATCAAATGAGTATAATTTTGGTGGTTATGGAACAAGTCAGGAGAATTTCTTCCAGAACATCGACACCAGCAACCTGGTTGATGGAAAACCTATCTATTATCTTATCGATCAGGCAGATATGCAAGTACCGTCCGATGCGGGACAGGTCTATGTCGTTAACTCCACCAATGTCACTGTTAAGGACATTGCAATATCAAATGGTTCTGAAGGCATAGTATTTGCATATACGGATAATTCTAAAATAGAGAACGTTACTCTATCAGAGAATGAGTATGGCATCGTACTTTTCAACTCCAATTCCAATATTCTTGATAACATCAACGTCAATAACAATTATTATGGTATTTTCCTCCGTAACTCAACCAACAATAATCTGATCAGCAACATAATCAGCTCTAACGGGTGGGACGGTATTTCCCTGTATTCTTCAAGTGAACTCAATAATGTCAACAACAACACGATCAGTTCCAATGGCTGTGACGGTATCTACCTTGATTATTCCGGGAACAATACCTTAAGCAACAATACTATTATCAATAATCCTGAAATCGGAATCAACCTTTATGAGTCTGCTGACAATAACATAATCAACAATAGTGTCAACAACAACACTTATCAAGGCATTTACCTGGAAGATTCAACTAACAACACCCTGATCGATAACATAATGGAATCAAATGGTTACAATTTCGGTGTTGGAGGGGCAACGTTTGAGTTTTTCGTTCAAAATATAGATGCCAGTAACACGATTGATGGGAAAGTGCTCTATTATCTTCTCGACCAGGCAGACATGCAGGTACCATCCGATGCCGGACAGGTATACGCAGTAAACTCTACCAACATTACTGTCAATGATATTGAAGTCTCGAATAGTTTTGACGGCGTTGTGTTTGTATCCACTGACAATTCAACAATAGAGAATGTTACCGTCTCAGAATGTAGATATGGTATTTACTTACTTAACTCCAGTTCAAATGCACTTGATAATATCAGATCTAATGACAATCTCATTGGCGTAATGAATTTAAGATCAAATAACATTACATTGTCCAACAGTAACATGAACTCTAATTTTGTGGGTATTCACCTTCAAGAGACAAATAATAGTGTTATGGCAAATCTCAATGCTAATGATAATATCTTTCTTGGCATTGGTATCATCCACTCGAACAATAACTGCCTGAGTGAAACTGCTGCAAATAATGCTAACTATGCGGGAATATACCTCTCTGCTTCTGACACTAACACATTAACCAACAATATTGCCAGTTCTAACCAAATGGCAGGCATCCTAATCTTTGATTCAGATAATAATGATCTGGCTGGTAACACATTTGATGATAATAAGGCCAGCTCCGGTGATTTGAGCTCTGTAAATCTGGAGTCAGAATCCCTAACCAATGACCAAACAATTGAACAAGCATTCTTCGATGAATTAAATAGCCTTATAGCCGCAGAATCTGAAAACATGGTGAATTCCATATCCATTAATAGTGTTTCAGGCGCACGTGGAATTTACATTTCCGGTTCTACCAGCAATACATTCTCAAATACTCACTCAACGGGTAATGACCATGCTTTCTATGCCTTTGATTCCGTGAATACTATAGTAAACAACCTGATGATAAATACAGACATGGCACAGATGTCTTTCGTGACCAGTGATGCCAAACTCGTAATAAGCGAAGAAAACCTGGATTCTATAACTATGCCCGGTAAAACGAACGTCAATGGCTATGTAAATATGATTCGCTCACCCAATTACCTGGATAGCATCGTCCTTACGCCAATAGATGCAGGTATTGATATCCAGTTCTTCTATGATGATTCCGGAATGAGCAGTGCAGGTGAATCTTCAATAGATTTGTTCAGATTGAACGATACTGTGTGGGAAGAAGTTCCAAATGCTACACTCAACACCAGCAGTAACTATGTTTCTGCAACCATTAATGAAAATGATGGTGTTGCTCCTGCCGGAATAATGGGAGAAAGTCCAACATACACAGTTATATTGGCACTTTTCAAGGACGAAGAAACTACCCGTTCTAACAGCGGTTCTGCAGCTCAAAGGGAGAGAAGAGAAGGGACCATAACAGATCTGCAGGTAGGTAATGATGGAAAAGTAACAAGTGACATGGTTGTTAAATCCGCAGATGCAACAACCACACTGACCTTGTATCAGGGAACACGGGCTGTTGATACTTCCGGATATCCTGTGAATAAGATAATAGTTACTACTCCTCTCTTCCTGCCCGCGGACACTCCGGGAGAGGTCATCGAGTCCGGTCTTTACTTCAGGTTCGGTCCTTCCGGAACCACATTCAGCCAGGAAGTAATGATAACAATGGATTTCGATCCGGAACTGTTTGAAGGACGCGCTCCGGTAATCTACACTTATACATCCGAAGAGGGATGGATAGCGCTGGAGACAACAGTTGACTGGGAGAACGGCAGGGCAACAGCTATGATAAGCCACTTTTCCCTATATGCACTGTTCGGGACCGATTCAGAAGAAACACAGGACATAATAGCTGAAACGCAAGGAACAGACATTGTTTCTCCTGCCACTCAGGAGGAAGGAGCACCTGCTGAAAGTGAAGGTGGTTTTGGCCATCTTTATTGGATTGTCGGTGTTGTAATTGTTCTTGGCATGGGAATTGTAGTTGTAACTAAACAGAAGAACAAAGAAGGAGAGCTTTAAGCTCTCTATTACTTTTTTGTAAATAACGAAGTATCATTTTTCTTTGCCTTATATATTTTCTTTTTTATAGCAACAGCAATTGTAAAATCAATTTGATGATATCATCACTAAAAAGCAATAAATAATTCGTACCTGCAACTTTATGGATTCTGACAAAAGAGATTCTGTTCCTAAAATGTGAATAAGATATTAACGACAAAGTATTTATTCAATGGTTTTAATAATGAAGCGTTCAAGGTGATTAAAGGTCCTATACAAGACCTAATAGAAATCTGGACTTAATCCTTTCATCGTTATTGTAAGTGAGTCTGGCGGCCATAGCGGCGGGGCAATTCCTGT
>NZ_JADQBZ010000013.1 GCF_016278365.1 Methanolobus sp.
TGAGGATTTCTACTGTGTCCTTCTGTCCAAGCATTGAAGTTGTCATGAGGGCAGATCCTGCGAGAAGTAATTTTGAGCCTTTGTTCTTCTTGATCTCTTCCACGAGCGTGTCATTGGATACATCCACACCCAGATCGATGATCTTGAAGCCGTTTGCACCGAGCATTGTTGACACAAGCCTGTGGCCGATATCGTGAATGTCCCCTTCCTGAACAAAAGTGATGGCAGTTCCAACACCTTCGCCGGCTTTTTCTTTTGCCAGCTCCGGAGTGAGGATTTCCATTGCAGAATTCATGGCTTTTGCAGACATCATGATCTGAGGGAGATAGATCTCTGCTGCCTCGAATTTGTCACCGATTATTTTCATTCCTACTGCAAGGCCGCCATCAATAGCCTCGACTGCCGATATACCCTCAGCCAGGGCTGCCTTTGTGGCCTCTACAGTACCGTTGATGTCCTGCTTGACTATTGAGTCTCTGAGTTTGTCTAAGATTTCATTCTTTCCCATTTGGTCACCTTATATTTTTTATTATATAGTATATTTAAATATAGTTACAACTAACCAGTGATATTTCCCTTGAAAACGAATTCCTGTCAAGGCTTTTCAGCGGGTAGCTGCTGTTAAATATTGCAATGCCTTAGTGACATATAGCCTGATTCATCCCGATTCTTCACCAACTCAGTTACATATCCATTCTGGGAAGAAAATGACATAAAAACGCGAACGGAATGTTTCAGCCTATTTGCAGGTGACCTTGTGACATGACATCTACAGGATGATTTGTTACCTGTCTTGTGAATTGTAAGTATTCATGTGAATCTACCAGTAAAATAAATTAATATAAGTCCAGCTCAAACTTGGTTTATCGAACAGGAAACAGTGGATGGAGATTCCAACCAATGGTTTAATGTAACCAATGGTCAAAAGTGCTAATAACCTAATGTCAGCACATTAATCAGGATAATAACAGTATGAAAACATCACTTGTCAATACCGTATGGTTTTCTGAAAAAAGAAAAAACCTGCTATTACTGCTCACTGAGGGAACACGCGATATAGAGCAAATTAAGAGATCACTTAATGTTACAACCCGGGCGATAATGCCTCAGATCAAGATGTTAAAGCAGCACCATCTTATAGATCAAGCCGGCGACAGTTTTAGTCTGACAACTACAGGAGAGATCATCGTTAAGAGTATGTCACCACTTTTGGAGACATCAAGGATCATAGAGGAAAACAAAGATTTCTGGACCACTCGTAATTATGATGCATTACCCTCTCATCTTTTCAGCCGGCTAAGAGAACTTGGTCATTATTTTTTAATAGAACCGGATATTAACCACCTGTTCGAACTTCCGAGGGAATTCACGGAAAATATTCCCAGATCAAAGAACATAATGACATTTGCTTCATACCTACATCCGGCTTTTTCTTCTCTCTACTCAGAGATTGCAGATTCGGTGGATGAGATTTCACTATTCCTGACCATGCCTGCTTTTGAAAAACTTAAAAAAGAACATATTGCGGATTACACCAGACTGATGAGATCCGATAGTGCAAGGATATTTCTTTTTTATGATAATATCAAGCTGCCAATGATCACGGTGACTGACTGGTTCAGCTATATCTGTCTTTTCAACGAAGAAGGAAGATATGATCACAGGGACATAATCAGTTTTGATGAGAGCGCTCTGAAATGGTGCCATGATTTTTTTGAATACTATAAGACTTATTCAAAGGAAGTGCTGCAATAAGCAACTATCATACAGGACTATTTGCATATATAAAGCCCCAGGAGGCGTAAAATGGAATCCTCGTTAATGAATACGGTGTGGTTCTCTGACAAAAGAAGGAAATTACTGCTGTTCTTGCTGGAAGGCAAAAAACATCCTGATGAAATAAAGAATGCCTTTGACGTTTCATGGCGCTCATTGATACTTCCTCTTAAAGAACTTAAAGAAGATGAGCTTATAATTAATCATAACGGGAGTTACGAACTGTCCTGCATCGGTAAAATGCTGGCAGAGAACGTAAAACCTATTGACAGGATATTGAATCTGTTTGATGGGAACACTGATTACTGGACAGAACGCGATCTTAAAGAGATACCACAGCATTTGCTTGAGCGTATTGGAGAAATAGAGAATTATACTATAATTGAACCTGACCTGAACAACATGTTCGAGCCAGCGGAACAATTCCTTCGGTCACTTCACATGTCCAAGCGCATAAATGCTGTTTTTTCTATTTATCATCCGCTATATCCGGCACTCTATTGCCAGCTTGCAAAAAAAGGAATTCCTATTTCTCTGATCCTTACAGAACCCGTACTCCGGAGAATGTGTGAGGATTGCAAGGAAGAAACGGAAAATATCCGGCAACTTCAAAACACAAGGTTTTTCCTATATAACAATGAGAAGGTTCCACCATCATTTGTAATTACTGATGATATGCTTCTTGCCAGTTTTTTTACTAAAAGCGGAAGATATGATCACAGAGACGTAATAAGTTTTGCAGAGTGTTCTCTTGATTGGGGTGAGCACCTTTTCAATCACTATAGAAGTATTTCCCGCGAATTGCCTGAGCTTTTGTTCTAGCTATCATTACCGTCTCATTCAACAGGATTATTAGAGCAAGGATGTGCAAATGCAACCAAAAGAACTGTCAATAAAAACCAAATTGATTGCATATATAGTGATAGGTGTGTTCCTGGTACTTGCCGCATCAACAGCCGTAAGCATCTCAACAGTGACCACACAGCAACGGGAACTGGCATATCTGCAATCAGTAGAAATGGCGAGGGATTACGCAAACCAGTTTGACGGGGATATGAAGGCCAATGAGGCTATTGCAAATACTCTTGCAAAAACAATGGAGCAATATAATTCTGCAGATAGGGAAGAAGTTAACAACATACTTAAAAATGTCATGGTTGAGAACCCTAGCCTTACAGGAGTATATGTAGGTTATGAACCAAATGCTTTTGACGGGAAGGACAGTGAATATGTCAATTCCGAAGGCCATGATTCAACTGGCAGGTTCGTTCCTTACTGGAACACACTACAAGGCTCTGTAAGTGTCGAACCACTGGTCTTCTATGATGAGTTCGATTACTACCAGTTACCAAAGAAAACAGGGGTTATTACAGTCACTGAGCCCTATTTTTATCAAGGCATTTTCATGGTGAGCTTTGATTCACCTATTATCAAGAACGGGGAATTCATAGGTATTGCCGGGGTCGATGTGTCACTGGACTATATTGATGATGTTGTGGGTGACATCAGAGCATTTGAGACAGGCTATGCTTTTGTGACCGGCAATACAGGCATCCTTGTATCACATCCTCAATACAAGGATGGGATTGGCTCACAGACACTTTATGATTTCGGAGTACCTGAGATATCAGAAGCTGCCGATAATATAAGGCATGGTAAAGGAGGGAGTGTGGAAACTATCGACCCTTCCACAGGCAAGGAAATAATCATGTTCTACGAGCCTGTCAAAACCGGTAACTACTCTTTCTTGCTTGTTGTCCCAAAAGAGGAAATGTTTGCAGGCGTCACAAGCCTCCGAAATAAGCTGATAATCATATCGGCTATCTCGATTTGTTTTATGGCTGTGGTATCCTATCTTATTGCCGTGTCGATAACTTCCCCTATCGATGAGATTGTTTATAACTTCAGGCAGATAGCCAGGGATGCCGTGAACGGGAAGCTGGACACCAGAGCAGATACCAAGGTACAGAGGGATTTCAAGGAGATACCGTTAGGACTTAATGAAATACTTGAGGCTGTTATAGCCCCGATACGTGAGACTGTAAGGGTGACAAATGCTCTTGCCAAGGGGAAACTTGAGACACGTACGGAGCTGGAGTTGAAGGGAGAGTTCAAGGAACTGGGAGATACGCTGGACAATTTTGCGGAATCACTCAACAATATTATTGCAGACTCAAACAGCGTACTTACTTCAATCCAGAATAATAATTTCTCACGCAGTGTATGGATACACGGGGAAGGGGACTTCAAGATCCTGACAGACGGGATAGAAGAAACAAGACACTCTCTGAATGCGGCTATTACTGAGCAGAAAAAAGCTGAGAAGGCTCTAAGGGATTCGGAGAAAAAGTTCAGGACACTGTTTGAGAGTCCCAATGATGCGATATATCTGCATGATCTGGACGGCAAGTTCCTTGAAGTGAATGAGGTTGCATGTGAAAGAATGGGATATGTGTATGAAGATTTTCTTAAAATGACATATATGGATATTGACAGTCACTATCCTGGCAGACAGATAATAAAGGTCATCAGAGAACTTTGCAAGTCCAAGAGCAACCTGCTGGAAACAGTGCATATGAGAAAGGACGGCTTTACTTTCCCGGTAGAACTGAGCAGCAGGATAATAAAATATGAAGGCACCACTGCCATTATCACCATCGCACGTGATATCAGCAAACGAAAGAAGACGGAAGAGGACCTGAAGAAATACGCTGAAGACCTTAAAAGTTCCAATGATCTAAAAGAAGAGATGGAAAGCATCATCAATCACAGCCCTGTAATAGTATTTAAGTGGAGACCGGAAAAGGACTGGCCCGTAGAGTTCGTGTCCAGTAATATCACCCAGCTTGGCTATACAGTAGAAGATTTTACATCCAACCGGATCAAGTATGCTGATATCGTACATCCGGAAGACTCTGAAAGGACGCATCTTCATTCTCCCAGGTATTACCAGCATAGATCCAGCGATATCAACTGGGAATACAGGATATTCACCAAATCCGGAGATGTGAGATGGGTGGATGAGAGGACTTTTGTCAGACGCCATAACGAAGGCGATATTACGCTGCAAGGCATCATACTTGACATCACAGAGCGGAAAAAAGCGGAAGAAGCTCTTTTGCAGGCAGAGAAAGTACGAAAAAAGGAAATCCACCACCGTGTTAAGAACAACCTGCAGGTTATCTCAAGCCTTCTTTACCTGGCATCTGAGAATTTCAAGGACCAGAATGTAATAGAAGCTTTCATGGACAGCCGCAACAGAGTCAGATCAATGGCCCTGATACATGAGGAACTGTACCAGTCAAAGGATATGACAAGTATCGATTTTGCTGATTATACCGAGAACCTGCTCGAATATCTCTCTAAGTCATACAGGATAGATAACAAGGATGTTAAGCTTGTATCGAACATTGAAAATATCTATCTGGGAGTTGATACCGCAGTGCCGCTTGGAATGGTGATCAATGAACTGGTTTCCAATTCCATGAAGCATGCTTTCCAGAACGGTGCACACGGAAAGATCACTGTTGATCTCAGCATCCAGAACACTACTCTCATACTGAAGGTAAAGGATGACGGAATTGGTCTTCCTCCTGAAATAGATTTCAGGAAAACCGAATCATTGGGTCTGCAACTTGTGACTACTCTTGTGGACCAGATAGACGGTACTATTGAACTTAATGTAAACGAAGGAACTGAGTTTCTTATAAGGTTTGAAGAAGCGAAATAGAGGTGTAAAGATGGATAACGCAAAGATCCTTGTTGTTGAGGATGAAAATGTGGTGGCACTGGAAATAAAGAAAAGACTGACAAGACTTGGATATGTAGTCCCAAGTGTTGCAGCCTCTGGGAAAGAAGCTATCAGCAAGGCAAAAGGTTTTCTTCCGGACCTGATATTGATGGATATACGTCTTAAAGGGGAGATGGATGGGATCGAAGCTGCACAGGAGATATGGACACAACTAGGTATCCCGGTAATCTATCTTACCGCTCATTCTGACGATGAGACATTAAAGAGAGCAAAACAGACCAATCCTTATGGTTATGTGCTGAAGCCTTTTGAGGAAGAGGATCTTCGGGCTGTAATCGAGGTGGCCCTTTACAGGCGTCAGAAGGAAACATGCGAATAATCATATAGTTAAGCGAAAAATATAAATATATTCAAAATTTCCTTCAGGGCCTGCTCGGTTTTCAACAGCCGGAAAGTATCTCATTTTGAACTCACTTAACTATCGTAAAGTATCATAGCACCTGACAGTTCACATAGTCATTGAAGAGTGGAACAGAATTACGCTATATACCAGCGTTGCGTAGTATTCTTTGGGAACGGAGCGTTTCTGAGGAATAGACTGGGAATCTTTTCCATCAATGTGACTCTCCCATTAGTCGGGGCCTTATCCATAGCAGGGACGCAAATTTTGCGTCCTCTGTCACTTCCTGACTGTCGGTTGGAAGAGTGTATAGTTAAATATATATATGCGAAATTATTACCTGCTTGAGTAACCTTTAAATACCTGCGTTTGTGGGCAATATATATATATGCCGATGAACAAGATTCTACATGCTAAGGATATAAAAATATGATAACATATCCTGTCAAACATTCTAACAGAAGAGGCGCAGGCTACTGGAAGAAAAGAAACCAAGAATTAACAGGAGAAATAGATATGTCATTCACTAAGAGCAAAGGAAGTAACTGGACACTGGAATACCTCGGATTCTAGGAAATGCTTAGGAAACGGTCTTCACTAAAGGAGCTGACAGCATGGAAAGAAAACCATTAGACTCATTAATATCCAAAACCGGTTTATGGGTGTCAAGGAACGGACACCTGCACGGAATAAGAAGTTGTGAGACATCACAAAAAAACCTGCGAATAACAATGGATTGCGGAGATGTTATCCAGGTAAGGAACTCCAGGTCCAGTCGGGCCGCGAGATCTCTTCGAAACCATAAATATAACAAGCCCTGCAAGAAATGCAGACTAGCAGAAGAAAAGATCAAAGATTTCTCTAACAAGATTGCAAGAAAAGACGAAGTCAGAGTCACGGTAAAAACAGTGCAATCCGCACAATTCAATCCTGTTAAAAATGATATACCGGATACATCAGTGTTATCCGAAACCTTGCAGCCTTCAAACACTATTGCAAAACCTCATATCCATAATTCTCCTGAAGAGCGAAAGGCATCTGCTGATGCACAAAATGTTAAACCACAGCCAAGACCTCAACAGCCCAAGGTAACAAAACCTGCAAGCCGTCCCTTCCAGAAGCATGCCAAACCGGAGAAAATTGAGTTCACCCAGACCCAGAAGAACAGGATACTGTCGTTACTGGCTCCTGATGAAATGATATCTTTCTCAAAGGAAAAGCGCTCTTTTGCAGAGATCGAATCGACCCTGCTAACACAGAGAAAGAAGGATCTCAGGATGATGTATGAAGATAGCAGGGAAAACATGCTTGGTAAACTTGAGCGCACTATAACAGAGTTCTTTGTTGATATGGGATTCCTCGAAGTAAAATCCCCCATACTTATTCCTTTTGAGTATATGGAGAGAATGGGTGTGGGTGAGGACAAGGAACTCTCCCGGCAGATATTCAGGGTCGGTGACAACATGTGCCTGCGCCCTATGCTTGCTCCCGGGCTCTACAACCATCTTCGGAAATTCGATAATGTGCTTCCCGACCCCATCAGGATATTTGAGATAGGACCCTGCTACAGGAAAGAATCCGATGGCAACAGCCATCTCGAAGAGTTCACCATGCTCAACTTCTGCCAGATGGGATCCAGATGCACCCGACAAACCCTTGAATCTCTCATAGGGGATTTCCTCGATTTTCTGGGCATCGAATACGATATAGTTGCAGACAGTTGCATGGTCTATGGAGATACCATTGATATCATGCACAAGAACATGGAACTCTCATCCGCAGTTGTCGGACCAATCCCTATGGACATGGACTGGGGTGTTAACAAGCCCTGGATAGGAGCCGGCTTCGGGCTTGAAAGACTGCTTAAAGCAAAAAACAATTTCAAGAACATAAAATCCGTTGCAAGATCAGAATCCTATTATAACGGGGTCTGCACTAACCTCTGAGGTGATAGCTTGCTAAATAACATGACACAAAACGACCTGGACAAGTTTGCAGGGAAGATACTGGAAGGGGCACAACTCTCTGACGAAGAACTCCGGGAACTGCTCAGGATGAATGGCAACGAGCAGCTTGAGAAGCTTTTTTACTTATCAAGGAAGGTCAGGGATCATTTCTTCGGAAACAAGGTTTTCCTCTACAGCTTCGTTTATTTTTCCACCTACTGTAAGAACAAGTGCACTTTCTGTTATTACAGGGAAAACCATGAGATAAACAGATATCGCCTAAGCATCGAGGAAGTGCGCAATATATGCCGAGCACTGAAAGGTGAGAGTATTCATATGATTGACCTTACCATGGGAGAAGATCCTTACTTCCATGAGAAACCTGAATATTTCATTGATGTTGTAAGGGCCGTAAGGTCAGAGCTCGACCTTCCCATTATGATATCTCCAGGAGTCATGGAAAATGAAGTGCTAAAGAAACTGCATGACAATGGCGCCAACTTCCTTGCCTTGTACCAGGAGACACACGACCGGGATCTCTACCGGAAACTGAGGGTCGGACAATCCTTTGAGGACAGAGTAAATGCCCGTAAATTTGCCAAGAGCATCGGTTACTGCGTTGAGGATGGGATACTCACCGGTGTCGGCAATGACATCGAATCGACCATAAGATCACTCAGAGGCATAGAGACAAATACTCCTGACATGGTGAGAGTCATGACATTCGTACCACAGGAGGGCACACCTCTTGAAAATGTGGACCGCATATCAAGCATCGAAGAGCTGAAGATAATAGCTATTCTCAGGCTTATGTTCCCTGACAGGCTCATACCGGCATCCCTTGATCTCGAAGGAATTCCGGGAATGGTGCACAGGCTCAACGCCGGAGCAAATGTGGTGACATCCATAATACCTTCGGATTCCGCGCTTGAAGGAGTCGTTAACTATGACAGAGGAGCCGAAGAGAGGCACAGGGATCCGAAAAGCGTCGTAGAGTGCCTGAAGACCATGGGGATGGAACCTGCAAGCCAGGCCGATTTCAACAGGATAGTGGGGATGGTAGCATGAGAAACCTGATTCTGATCGGGGGTAAACTGCAGGGATTTGAAGCAAGTTACCTTGCAAAGAAAGCCGGGATGCGCGTAGTGCTGGTTGATAAGAAGGAACATCCCTTTATAGCGGAAGTAGTGGATGAGTTCCATTGTTTCGATGTCACAAAAGAACCGGAGAAACTCATCGAGCTCTCAAAAACAGCAATGGCACTGCTCCCCGTTAACGAGAACCTGGGAACTATCAATTTTCTGAAGACATTAAGAGACAAGCTCGCCTGCCCCATGCTCTTTGATTTCGAGGCCTATCATATCAGCATGGATAAGAAAAGATCAAAAGAGTATTTTCGCTCCATCGATATACCCATGCCTCTGGATAACCCGACATCGCCTCCCTATTTTGTGAAGCCTCCATGCGAGAGCAGCAGTATTGGTACTTCCATCATTTACGATGAGAGCGGGCTGGAAGGACTCGATACGTCCATGCTCATCGAGGAATATGTTGAAGGAGATGTTGTCTCCCTTGAAGTCGTAGGGGACGGTGAGCGCTTTGAAGTTGTCAGAGAGACCATGATCCATATAGACGGGACCTATGATTGCCACATGGTAACACCCCTAAACACTTATCCTGAGTTCAGGGATCTGGCCTATAAACTTGCAAAGCACCTGAACCTTAAGGGAATCATGGACGTCGAGGCAATAGACAGTGCCAAGGGCCTGAAAGTTCTTGAGATCGATGCAAGGTTCCCGAGCCAGACACCCACGGTAGTTTACCATTCCTCCGGAGTGAATCTTATCGAATTACTTTTGCAGGCATTCGTGACAGGGGTCCGGGAAAATGAGGCCATCCCTGAGAAGAACTTTTGTACCTATGAGCACCTGCTCTTCATGGACGGTCAGCTTATCCCCGTTGGTGAACATGTACTATCACAGGGCATTGATTATCACCAGTTCCATGCATCTGAAGGTCTTGAGATCTTTGAGTGCAGCGGAGAAAGGAAAGTGTTCACGCTCATAAGCTGGGCTCCCGGAAAAGAAGAGGCAGATCTTAACAGGCAGAGAGGGTTAAACATGCTTAGAGAATATCTTGCCATTGGTCAGGAGGCCTGAAAATGGCGCTTCTGACACCCCGGGACCTTGAGAACCTGTCACTGCAGCTTGAAGAAAGCGATGCCACTATAAAAAGGGTCACAGGGCTGGATGTTCGGGGAATCTGCGAAGAACTGTATGGTACAAGACCCGGCGCCCAGAAGATCGGCATCATACCTATAACCTCGGGTGAAGGCGTCATCGGTAATTTCGCATCCTCACTGCTGTTCATTGCACAATACTTTGGGCTTGAGGGAACCATTACTGAACATCCTGACATAACCGGCTATTATGAAGCGGTCTCGCAGGGAGCTGATATAATACTCATGGCAGATGACCACATGTTCGTTGCACATAACCTGCGCAACAGAAAGATAGTGAGCAACCATGTTGCCACCGGAGTCATTTACGCCGAGATAGCATCCAGGTTCAGGGAAGCATCCTCAAAAGATATCCTTGTGATTGGCCTTGGGAAGGTAGGTTATGCAGGTGCTGCCCATCTTGTTAAGAAAGGATTTAATGTGTATGCCTGCGACCCTAACAGGGAATTTCTGGACAAAGCTGTAAAGGAACTGGGAATAAATCCTTATTGCAGGGAAGACAGGAAAAGGTTTTCCATGGTCCTTGAGGCTACTCCCAACCCCGATACTATATCTGAGGGTATGATAGAGGAAAGATGCCTTGTTTCAACACCTGGCATACCTTGTGGTTTACCTCCGGAAATTGGTAAAAAATATCGTGTGGACCTTGTCATGGAACCCCTGGTCATCGGGGTCGCATCTATGCTGTATTCTGTTATATGATTTAAAAAGGAGATTAGAATATGTATGTGATATCCCTGGACCTTGGAACAAGCGGTTTCAGATCGCAACTGATAGATCTTGAAAAACAGGAAACCATCAAGACGGTTATTACTATGGGGCATCCGCTCCCGGGAGGGAACGTGATGGATCATCTGGATTTTGCCATTGTGACGGGAACTGAAATTGCACACCGGCTTATGGTGGAAACCGTGAAGAAGATTTTAGAGAAGTTTGCTGTGGAGCCTGAAAGTATCCTGCGCATTGCAGTATGCGGGAATCCTATCCAGCTGTCCCTGTTCCAGAACATAGAGATCAGGGACCTTGCATACGCAGGAAAGAATAAGCAGGAAGCTTTAGGTGTCCAGGATGTCAAAAGGGATGCAAGGGTTTTTCCTGCAAATGATATATTTAAAGGTATCTTTGAGATGGATAACTGCGAGATAATTATCCCGCCTGCCATAAAGCACGAGATAGGCGCCGATGCCCTGGCAATGATGCTGGAGACTGATTTTATAAACCAGAACGAACCATGTTTAGTTACGGACTACGGTACAAATGCAGAAATGGCCTTGAAGATAGGCGACAGGATAATGACAGCAAGTGCAGCTGCAGGCCCGGCTATCGAAGGCCAGGGTATAGACTGTGGCATGCTTGCAGGCCCGGGAGCAATAAGCGATGTCAACGAGGAAAATGGCTACTGGAGACTCACTGTACTTGACGGGGTACTGAACCCTGTAAAAGGACCCCTTGTAGACCCTCTGACGGGAGATACCATCGAGAGTTCGGAAGCTGTGCCAAAAGGCATCACAGGTACCGGGGTAATTTCCACTATTGCGCTTGCGCTCAAGGAAGGGCTTATCAGAAAACTTCCCAGACTCCCCAACGGAAAGATAACGCTTGGCGACGGGATCTCTATTACTGACAGGGATGTGGAAGAAGTCGGAAAGGCAATAGGAGCTATCCGGGCGGCACATATGACACTCATGGTCGAAGCTGGCTTGAAATACGAGGACCTAATGTACTCTTACATGTCCGGTGCAACGGGCACCTATGTAGATGCGGAAAAGGCAAGACACATAGGCTCAGTTCCGGGTTTTTCCAAAAGAATAGTCCAGTTCGGGAACACCTCCATAGGACTTGCCCGGAAAATAGCTATCGACCGCTCTAAGCTCGATGAGGTCATAACGGTAGCAAAAAGGATACAGGCCGACCATGTGATGATGGCTACCAGCGAAACGTTCAAAGAGATATATATGTGCGAGCTTGCCACATGGCAGCAGGGGATGCCTTCAGAGATGTACGGCCAGATGCTACAGATGTACGGCATTCCACCGTTCCCGGAGGACCGCAAGGTTGTAGATATCGAGAAAAGAGTTAGAAGAGATATCGATGATGTGGGATACCTTGGGCTTGATATTGTAAAAGACATTGGAATAATACTGGAAGCTCCAGTTGAAAAGTGCGTCCTCTGTCATCAGTGCGAAGAGGAGTGCCCTGAAGATGCACTGGTCATTATCGAGAAGAAAGAAGGAAGATTTGTAGACATCGACAGCCAGAACTGCCTTGGCACAAGCTGCAGGCGCTGCGTGACCATCTGCCCCGAGCAGACCATCAACCATGCATTACTGAAGATCAAGGAAAAAGAGTAAAAGGTTGAACTTCAGGGTTCACTCATCAAATCTCAGTATCGTCGTCTTGAAGGTGGAAAGGTCTACAACAGGGACCTGGGCCGGTGTGGGGACGACGTTCATCCTTTTCTGGAACTCTGTCTGAGATTGCCAGGTGCCTGAATTTATCAGCAGGACATTCTTGTACCACTCAACTCCTATGGTATGCACATGACCGCAGTGCAGGATATCCGGCACCTGGTTCAGGACAAAATGGTCCTGCTTTTCCGGTGCAATGGAAACGCGGCTCCCGTAAATAGGAGATAGGTGCCTGAATTTCATCATCTCTACCATGCCTTTTGTGGGGGCATGGTAGGATACGCCCGGGACTGCGGCCACAAGGTCGTCAATAGAACGTCCATGGTAGAGAAGGACCCTGGCGCCATCCAGATCTACCATCGCAGGGTTGCCCACAAAGGTCACATTGTCCGGGAAATCCGCCCTGATACGTTCAGGCAGTTTTGGCTGAGGTTCCGCCTGCCGCACAGCATCATGGTTTCCAGGAGAGATAACGATCCGTATATGTTTTGGGATCTCTTCACAATATTCAGCGGCTCTTTTGTACTGGTCATATATATCCTGAATATTCAGTTCTTTTTCCTGACCCGGATAGATACCTATCCCGTCAACAAGGTCACCTGCTATGAGAAGGTAGCGTACCTCCCTGGAGATATCCGCAAGCGCTTCATTATCGGTATTCCCTTTCAGGAACTCAATGAAATGCTCCCAGGGTTCTTCAAGGAAGGTGGAGCTGCCGATGTGGACATCAGATGTCAGTATTGCCTTCCCGTGAGTGCCGCCTTTCCTTGACATAGTGTTTGGCAGATCCGGGAGAATGATCTTTTGCACTATCATTAATTTGCCGTCATTTGTGAGGGTGCCTGTGAAACCGACGACCTCATCAAGAACAAGATGTGTGGCTAGCTCAAATAGTTCCTTGTCAGCCGTACGCACAAGCACCGAGAATGTGCCGGTGGGGTCCTCAACCTCAAGGACCTTGTGACCATTGCTTGTGCTCTTGATATTGGATATCATACCGATTATAGATATCTCACTTTGCTCACCGGTGCCGCGCCTGCCTACAGAACTGCTTACAGAGCGATTCTTTTTCAGGCTCTCTATCGGCCTTGCATTCACACGGGAGCGGATGATATCACTTAACTTGCTGTAGCGGTTCCTGAAATACTGGACAAATTCCACATACTCACCCACGCATGTGGAATTGTCCGAGATATCGGAAAGGATAGTGAGAGGGTTATCACATAATGAATCCTGGTCACTGACAACAAATGAAGATATAGGCATTGAAGACTGTAAAGTGACAATGTTAGAGACATCCGAACCAAATGATCCGAGATCGAGATGCTCGATACCGATAACCAGCACCGATATATCAATAGTCTCAAGCACGTGGTTTATAAGCTCTTTCGGAGAACAGTGGGAACATATCAGTTCCACTGCCTCAGGACTTATCTGATAGCCTTCTTCTATAAAGGCTGTAAGGACATCGACTTCATTCATAGCTGTCATGTATGGTTGAACGGGAATTTTTGCGTGTATTAGGTAATGTAATTATGAATGTGGTCAGTAATGCAATTATAGTTGCAAGTTATTATCTATACGTTAAGATTTTATTGGCTGCAGTATATTCTTATCGCTAAAATATCTTTTTGCGTGCTCAAACACAGGCAGGATATATAATGAACTTAAAAGACGCTTATAACAATTTCAAAGAAAGTGATAATTTCTTTATTTCACTCACCCGCGATCTTACATCGGTATTGTTAGCCGTTCTTATATTTGCATCTTTCTCTTATCTTGTTTTCGGGATGTGGACACCCATGGTTGCCGTGGAATCCGGAAGCATGGAGCCTCATATGAACGTCGGGGATATAGTTTTTATCCAGAGCATTGACAGGACCCAGGTCATAACATATGAGGAGGGCATGGACAGCTATACTTCCTTTAACAGCTATGGGAACGTCATCCTGTACAAACCCTATGGAAGGGACGGGGTCACTCCTATTATCCACAGAGCCATGTATCATGTGGAAGAGGGAGAACCTATGTGGGAAGGCGGACCAGCGGCGCCTCATGCAGGTTACATTACCAAGGGAGACAACGAGGTAACCAACAGGTACTATGACCAGCAGGGACAGGTCAGCTATATGTTGCCCGTGAAAGAAGAATGGGTGATAGGCGTTGCAAAGTACAGGATACCATACATCGGATATCTCAGACTCATGCTGCCCAGTTTCTGATCCAGACTTCTGATCACAGATGCAGCTATTAAAGATGCAGTTGGGTCGTCATCACAGGCTTGAAACCGTCAAGTGGTTTGAGCCTGTAATCCTCAAATAACACTTTTTTTGTGCTTGTGATAGGAACACTCAGGACAATCTCCTTTGTCCTGCCGTACCTGCCCTTGCTTACAACAACCGCATTGACGATTCCAAGCATATCAAGCTCGGACATAAGATCAGTGACCCTGCGCTGAGTAAGGATATCCATATCCACGTGCATGCACAACTGACGGTACACATTATAGACCTCGCCGGTGGTGACATTCCTGTAGCCGTTATTTCTCAGCAGCATGACACTGTAAAGGGACAGTTTGGACTGGGTGGGAAGCGTACGCACGACCTCAACAACACGGTCGATCTCAATCTTTTCCTGCGCAGTCTTGACATGATGCTCATCAACGCGGGATTGGTTGTCACGTTCCGCAATTTCGCCTGCAACTCTGAGAAGGTCCAGTGCACGCCTTGCATCACCATGTTCCTGGGCTGCAAATGCAGCACACAACGGGATAACCATATCATCAAGAGCATGCTCCTTGTAGGCTATCTGGGCTCTCTCCCGGAGGATGTCACTTATCTGTTCAGCATCGTATGGAGGGAATATTATCTCTTCTTCCCCAAGGGAACTCTTTACCCTGGGATCCAGGAATTCCGTGAACTTCAGGTCGTTGGAAACACCTATCATACTGACTTTAGCCTGCTCCAGATCAGTGTTTATCCTGGAAAGATTATAAAGAACATCGTCACCTTTTTTTATCAATTTATCAATCTCATCGAGAATTATAATGATAACCTGTTTTTCAGAATCAATAGCTTCCTTGAATTTTGCGAAGACCTGATCGGTAGGCCAACCGGTCATCGGCACATCTTCACCAAACTGCCTTGACAGGTTTGCAAGAAGCCTGTACTGGGTATCAATTACCTCACAGTTCAGGTAGACCACTTTACAGGATATCCCCAGAGATTCTCCTTTTCTTTCAAGCTCGATTCCCACATGACGTGTAACAGCCGTTTTTCCAGTGCCTGTTTTGCCATATATGAGTATATTTGAGGGTGTGTCACCTCTTAAAGCTGAAACCAGGATAGAAGCAAGACCGTTTATCTGATCGTCCCTGTGAACAAGAGAATCAGGTGTGTAAGAATGCCTTAAGACTTCTTTGTTTTTAAAAATAGGTTCATTTTCCAATAACTCCTGGAATAAACCATCTAATGACTTATTTTGCATTTTTGCTTCACCCTAATATATCAATAACAAACATAGTATTATTTTTTAGGAACAAGGCCATAACAATAATAGAATGTTTCTCATCCGTTTCCTTTTTTGTTCCAAAGGATACATAGGAAGGGTAGGTTATTAATGGTTATGGTTAAGACCCCCCTGTTTCAACTGGAACAATGGAGAGAAAAAAATAAGTTAAAAAAAACATGCTCAGAGACACCAAAATTATTTTGACATCAAAAATTTGCGAGTCGTTGATAAACATCAATGTTTCATATGGAATTAAACCCCTTTATTTCAACTGGAGCTTTTATAAAGAAGAGAGACCCCATGATTTCAAATGGAAACATAAAAAAAGCTGCAAACAACTTTTTAACATTCTAAAAAAACCTGGCTGTGTAAGTATAGACTTATTACTATATATAATTTTCTTTTTGCTTAATACAAATGATACGAAGGAAAAATCCTCAACTCAACTCCAGTAGAAATCATGGGGTAGCTCTCACAGCTAATTTGGGCTAAAAAGTGAAATGTGAAGAAAATTTTTTTATTCTAAACCACGAAAGTTCTATTGGTTGAAAACTTAGAACACAATTCTTTTAAACATCCTCTAATATTCATCTGTCCGAATGAATGAAATCGGATTGCATGAAGAAGAAATCCTTTCTCTTCTAAATGATGCAAAAATAAAGGACTTTACTTATGATCGTGTCCTTAGTTCCATGTGTACAACTCCTCATCGGATTGCTGTAAAAGCCCACATGCAATTCATTGAGTCCAATATGGGAGATTTTGGTCTTTTCAGAGGCACCCATGGAATGGAAGAAGAAGTTATCAGGATGACTGGTGACATGCTTCATTGTTCTTCAGCAGAAGGTTATCTTACAACAGGAGGAACTGAGTCCAACATACAGGCATTGCGTTCCATGCGCAATTTGCATGAACGGAAACACCCGGGTTGCAGACTTAATGTTGTTGTTCCAAGATCAGCGCATTTTTCTTTTGATAAAGTATCTGATATCCTTGATATCGAAGTCAGGAAAGTTCCCCTGGAGAGTGATCTCAAAATCTCTGTTGAGGCAATGCAATCTCTTATAGATGAGAATACTGTAGGCCTTGTTGCAGTAGCAGGCTCCACAGAATTTGGCCAGGTTGATCCCATCGGGAAGATTTCCGAGCTTGCACTTGAACATGATCTTCCTTTGCATGTAGATGCAGCTTTTGGTGGTTTTGTCCTTCCCTTCCTTCCTGAGAAACATATGTTTGATTTTTCCCTGCAGGGAGTAACTTCCATTGCAATAGATCCCCATAAGATGGGTCTCAGTACTATTCCTTCGGGTATCTTACTGTTCAGGGAATTCAAGCATCTGAATTGTCTTAAGGCACATGCTCCCTATCTTACGGTGGATAGCCAGTACACCATGACAGGGACCCGCAGTGGAGCGGCTGTTGCGGCTACTTTTGCTGTCATGAAATTCCTTGGGAAAAAAGGCTATACGGGGATAGTCAGCAAATGTATGGAGATGACCCGGCACCTGGTAAAAAAGGCTGCAGAGATAGGCATTGAACCTGTCATTGATCCTGTGATGAATGTTGTAGTTCTGCAGGTTCCTGAACCTGCAATGGTCAGGGCCACTCTCTCCAGCGAATACAACTGGCATGTTTCAATAACAAGGGACCCGAAAGCTCTGCGCCTGGTCATAATGCCTCATATGAGCTGCGAAATGATAGATATGTTCATGTCCGATCTTGTAAAAGTGTTAGATTCTACCAGTAAAGCAAAAAGTGAGTGAAAGCAAGAAAAACGAGTGAAGGTGAGGGGTGAGGCTGATAGTGCCTTGCCTTGAAGCGTGTAAGGCATCTGCACATACAGCCTGCGTCAGATATGAATATATATCGCAGATATATACATATGAGCCAAGCATGGTGAAAGTGTTTTCCAAAGCATTTGACTTTCGATAAAACTAAATAAGAACGTAATCTAACATCACGTTATGAGGACGTCATTGAAGATCGGGACTATAATAGGTATACCGGTAAAACTGCACATTACCTTTTTGCTGATATTACCTGTCTTTGCTTTTGTTTTCGCGACCACGGAACCACCTCTGGGTTTTGCAGGCACGGCATCCGGGGTTATGGTCTACGCCCTGTCCCTTATAACAACTATTCTGCTTTTTACCTGCGTTCTTCTGCATGAGGCCGGACATTCATACATTGCCAAGGGTTTCGGGGTGGAGATCAGAGACATAACCCTTCTGCTTTTTGGCGGCGTTTCTTCCATGGAGGAGATTCCCAGGGACCCGTCCCAGGAACTCAAGATGGCTTTTGCCGGTCCCTTCGTAAGCTTTGTGATAGGTATTACATTGCTGGCCCTCAATGTACTGGTTTCCTCCTATGTGGCAGGTTACTCGGACACCTCAATATTCCTAATGCTCAATATCCTGGGTTCTATTAATATAGTACTTGGTCTCTTTAATCTCCTGCCTGCTTTTCCCATGGACGGTGGCCGTCTTCTCAGGGCATGGTATGCAAAAAGAATGAGCTATGTCAAAGCTACTCACTATGCGGCTTCCTTTGGTAAATTGTTTGCTTTCCTTATGGGAATAATAGGCCTGTTCTTCAATCCATGGCTTATCCTGATAGCTTTCTTTGTCTATATCGGGGCTTCAGAAGAAGACAAATCTACTACTATCACAGTGCTGCTGGAAAAGTACAGCGTAAAAGATATAATGTCATCAGACGTTGTTTCTGTTTCTCCTGACATTAACGTGGAAGATCTCTCTAAACTCATGTTCGAGAAAAAGCACCTGGGTTATCCGGTGGTCAAGGGTAATTCTTTAAAAGGGATTGTGACGTTTACAGATATACGCAATATCCTTCCGCATGAGCGCTATGCAAAACTTGTGTCTGATATCATGACCAGCGATGTTATCTCGGTATCTCCCCAGGATCCCGCGTCTGAGGCTTTTAAGGTGATGACCCGGAATAACATTGGCCGTGTACTGGTAATGGATAAAGGAGAGCTTGTAGGTATACTTTCAAGGTCTGATCTCATGCGGGCCATGATGTTGCTCAACGAATGATCCAAAAAAGGATTCCAAGAGGATAAGAATTGAATCAATCCAGCAATTACGACGATTCCCAGGAGACGCCTTATGCCTATACATCTACCACCGCAAGCGGTGGCCTTAATCCAGGCAACATTGAGGCAGGTCATACCATCTCTTCTGACAGGGAAACGGGAATCGAGCTTGTCAAAGAGATAATCCCGCAGTCAACAGCTGAAGCCGGGGCTCTCCCACCCACAGAGATCATTATTGTGGGAACTGCCCATGTATCGGAAAAGAGTGTCCGGGAAGTAAATAATGCTATCAGCCGGGAAAAACCCGATATTGTGGCTGTGGAGCTATGTAGTCCCAGGTATGAAGCTATCAAGGGCAATGTGCAAAACACCCAGGTGCCTGTTAAAGAACTGCTGAAGGAAGGCAAGATCTATTTCTATATCGTGCACATGCTGCTTGCCCATATACAGAAGAAGTTCGCTGACCAGATGGGTATCCAGCCGGGTGCCGAGATGATTAGCGCTATCGAAGCAGCGGAAGCAAGCGGTGCGCAGGTACTGCTGATAGACAGAAATGTCCAGGTAACCCTCCAGCGCTTCTGGAATGAGATGGGATTCATTGAAAAGATCAAGATGATGGGAGGCCTCCTGGCTGCAGTGCTTGGTATTGGCGGCACCAAGGATATAGACATGGACACCATCACCAACCAGGATATTGTTTCAGTCCTTGTGGAGGAGTTCAGGGTAAGTTCTCCTAATGCTGTCAAGGTCCTTATCGATGAAAGGGACGCCTACATGGCCAGGAACCTGTTAAGGGCTGCCGGCACCGGAGGAAAGAAGATCGTAGCCGTTGTGGGTGCAGGCCACAGGGCCGGTATCCAGCGCTATCTTGAGAATCCGGCTTCTTTTCCTAAGGTCGATTACTCCGTGGAAACTCCAAAAAAGCGCTTCAGCCTGGTAAAACTATTTGGTTTTGCAATAGTAGGGATCGCCATTGCGACATTTGCATTGCTTTTATTATCCGGTGTTCCCTTTGAAACCATGATGGTTGCTTTTGCCTGGTGGTTCATCATCAATGGTGTGCTCAGTGCAGCCGGTGCCATAATTGCCAGGGGACATCCCTACTCCGTGCTCACGGCCTTCTCTGTAGCCTGGCTGACATCCTTAAACCCCATGATGGCCGCAGGCTGGTTCGCAGGACTCACCGAGGCCAAATACCGCAGCCCGACAACCGATGATTTCAAGAAGCTTATCGATGCCGAAAATACCGGGGATATGATGAAGAACAATCTCTTCAGGGTAATACTTGTGGCAGCCCTGGCAAACCTCGGTAGCATGGCCGGCACCTTCCTGGGAGTTTATGTAATGCTTGAGGTCACAGGAATCAACCCCAAAGAAATGATCCAGGCAGGAATAAGTGCAGGTTTCCTCGCCCTGGGAATGGGATAGGTCTGATCAAGAACAAACAAAAAAGACCAAAAGCTGGCCTTCATCTTCTATTTTTCTTTCCCGCTATCAACAGAACATCGGGCAGGTTGTCGTAAACCTCTTCATAGTTTTTGTACTTGCTTAAAGTTTCAACGACAACCGGAAGCGGGTCCGCCCATATTTCTGGCAGGTCGGCCTCTCCGCCAATTCTTATATCATACGCCAGCTGCTCATGAGGCGGGTTGAACTGTGCATTCACTCCTTCCCTGTTCCCTCTTGCATCGATACGATACCATCCGATCATTTCGAGATATACAGCATTGAGACCGTGGAGACAAAAAGGAGCTCCATCATCATTCCTGCTCAGGCGCTGGTAGCAAAGACCCGCAGGGATGGAATTTGCCCTGAGGAGAGCTGCCAGAAGATGACTCTTGGCATAGCAATAGCCTGTCCTATGTTCAAGGACCTCGGAGGCCTTCAGGGTGACAGGGTTCATCCTGTGGTCATGACTGTGCCTTATCTCATCCCTGACAAATTCAAAGCAGAGTCTTGTTATCTCAACAGGGTTTTCGCTACCTTCTGCAAGTTCCTTTGCCTCCTTCATGATGGCCGGGTGATCAAAATCAATAACGGTTGTTGGCCTTAGATAATCCTGCATCTGTGTCATTTTCATCCAAATACTAAAGAAAAAAACGCTGGTAGATAATACTAATTGATGTGAGCATAAAGACAGAAAAGAAAAAAGACCTCATACGAGGTCTTTCAGGTGGAACTGGAATTTTCCGAGCTTACCGCCGTAGTTTCCTGCGGTGATCTTCTTGACACCGGGGACTGTGGTGGCTGCTTTGATGCCTATCTGCATTGCCTTCTTTATTGAGGCTTCATCAAGACCGTTGATGACCAGCTCAAATACTGCTTTCACGTCAGCGGGAATTTCGGTTCCTTCGACCTTGTCCCTGATGGTGGGGCAGAACTTCTCGTTGGCTGTTGCCTTCATGAACTTGGCGTACTTGTGGGAACCTGCCTTGGAACCGCTGGCAACTATGCCTCCGGGGAAGGGAGTGATGGTGCCTTCGAGTTCCTTGATGGTGTCCACGGCTAACTCTGCAGCTGTGAGTGCAGTCATTTGGCTGTCACCGAAGATGAAGAAGTTACCGCCTGCGATACCGGGTATTGCACCAATGTTCTCCTCGACCAGGAAGTCTCCACCCATGATGGGGATGCTGTGCATCTTGCGTCCTGCGATCTCTTTTACGGATTCCATGCCGTCACCGAAGAACTTCAGCTTGAAACCGACATTGAACTGCTTCTCAGCAGCAGGGAGGCCGTTAAAGACCGCTGTGGTCGGGGCTGTGAGCACACACTGCCCGAGACGCTCAAGAAGCTGGTGTTCCAGTGCATCGTATCCGAAAGTGCATATCTGGATATAGTATCCCGGTCTGCCATCAGGTGTCTCCTGTGGACTTGCATATCTCTCGATGCCTGCCTCAGCCGGACACATGATAACAGATGTACCAAATCCTGTTGCTTCCAGTGCTGCAACTTCTGCCCAGCGCTTTGTTGCCGCTGTGATAAGCACTCTTGCGATCTTGATCGAAAACGCTTCAGCAAAAGTATCTTCTATTTCTACTCCGTTGATTTCCATAATGATCCCTTTTTAAAGCCTGATCCTCAGGTTTAATTATATAATGTACGGAATTTGTCATATTGCATTACGTGTGAACGCAAGCACTACAGCATATAAGAATACAATCGCAGTACATATATCCTTCGAAAAGCTGACCGAAAGAAACTAAAAGTGGACCTATCGTCCACCTGAATTATTGTAAGTCTTCTCAAAGAGAGCAAACATTTCCCTGTCAATTTCCCTGTATTTGCCAATTTCAAAAACAGCCTCGTTAACAAACACAGTCAGTTCTTCTTTCTGCGACAAGCCTGCAAGGGTCTTTGAGGACAGGGCAGTTGACTCAACCATCTGTTCCTTTATGGAAGCTTCACATACCTGTGCGAGTGCATTTACTGAAAGTGAAGCCTCTTCATCCATATTCTTTTCTGCAGCACAAACGCAGAAATATTCAATATGGCAGATAACGTCAACAACCTTCTCATCGGAATGTTTTCTTGCAGCAGTGACACCTATATCTTTTAAGGACCCTGTGATCTCAAGGTAGGACCGCTCACCGAATATATCCCCCATCTCCCTGAATGTCGCAACGACCTTATGGAGGGTATCCTTCTTCTTTCTGTCAGGCGATTCCTGGACGGTCTTTATGCAGATATCCCGAAGAGCCATAATTATTTGCTTCTCAATAGATTCAAGCCTGTTCTCCCTGACAGTGACTGCTATGTTCACCATAGCTTTACGTATGTGCTCAAGTGTATGGATATCTTTATTTGAGGCAGCGTCCAGAGCTATTATCTTCAGGAAATTAACAGATTTCTCAACAGGCTCTATCATTTTCTGCGTGGCGGCTGTCTGGCCTATCCTGCCAGCAGCTAGTGCAAATTTATGTGTGGGAGTGGAAACATAGTTATCAGCCAATACATTGTAAAAGTCTTTTACCGTGTTTGCTTTTCTGATCTGTGCTATCCTGCCTCCCGGAAGAATATATTTTCCACTTTTGTGAAGAGTAAAGAGGTTGCGCATGTGCTCCATTACCAGTAATGTGGAACTATCCATATTCTTTTCAGCGCAGTCACTGCCTATACCTGCCATCATCTTTATGATCTCGTTTAGAGTGTCCGTTTTCTCTTCGCTCTCTGCAAGTGCCCCCAGTCTGTAGAGATGCGCGCTCAGATGACTGATTATCAGAGAGCTGCTACCGCCTTTCATCAGGACTTCGGAACCGAATTTTCCAAGAGCATGTACTCCTTTTACTGCTGTGAGGTCGTCGTCATTCCTTAAAGCACCCCTGATTATATCGACAACAAGTTGAAGAGGATCAAAGACTGATTTCCCGCTGTCCATTTTTCTATAATGTTCACTCATTTCATAGGCGTTCAGTTCTTTTGTAATGCTAAGGAATCTTTGGCTTATCCTTTCATTATTGAGATAATCTGCGAAGAGGAAGCCTGCAACAGAGAGTATCAGGGATGCGGCAATAACCAGTATTATCTCAGTGATACCGGATGCTCCCAGAACATGCAGTATTGACAGCGAGAGTGCAAAAGTCCCCAGAGTGTAGGAGAACATATTTCCCAGGACATCTTTCTTGCCTGGGAGCCAGAGGCATACTGCCCAGATGACAGCAAAACAAACAGCAAGCACGACATTAATGTAAAAATGCTCCATTTCCCGGTTTGTAAGAAGAGTGATCACTAATGCAAGCTGTATGGCAAGTGCGCCGATAGCCAGGTCTGCACCTATATCCTTAAGGCCTATCTTCAGGTTACTCTTTGCAATAATGTCAACTAGAAGAAAAACAGCTATGACACCTATTACCAGCGCAGTGTCAATGATATTTGTGATCAGGATCTGCATAGGACTATATCTGTCATTTTTATTTATATATATATGCTGAAAAGATATCCATCAACTCCCTTTTTAGCAGGCTGTCTGGCTTCAAATATATATGTGCTATTAGAAATGGCAAATCGAAAATAACATTTCTTTATATCGCAGACGGAGACAGAAACCTTTATCAATATTCACGCAACAGTAAACTAAGAAAATTATTTGAAAGCTCTTTTTTTCAGAATGGTTATTTTTGTAAGGTCGCGGAGAGTGCCATGGATAGCAATTACAGGGAAGTCACAGATTCTGACTGGCGGAGGACAATCCTGTATATTGTATCTTTTTCAGTTATAATCGTAGCAGTTTCTTTTGTTTTGTTACCGGAGAACTGGTATCTGTGGGGATTGATAGTTGCCCTGGGCACATTCCAGCTGATTTCCTGGCATGCAAAAAACTTTGCCTATCGATGCCCTAACTGCGGTGAAGTATTCGAGATATCTCCTGCTGCTGATTTCCTGGGTCCCAATGGAGGCACAAAGAAGTATCTGAAATGCCCAAACTGCAGCAAGCGTTCCTGGGCCAGGATACTGGCTAAAAGCAAATAAGTGCCGGTTCGACACTGTTCTCTGATCAGGCTTTTTTCAGCGAGACCCAGAATATGCTGCCTCTTCCAAGAGGATTATCATCAACTCCTGCTTTTCCCTTGTGGAGATCTATTATTCTCTTTACAATGGCAAGCCCGAGACCGCTTCCTTTTACACTGCCCTTATCTGCTCTTTTGAATCTATCAAATATCATGGGTTTGTCCTGATTACTGATACCCGGACCAAAATCAGTGACCTGCATCCTGTATTCGTTTCCAAGGTCCTGGATGCTGACAATTATCTTCTCTTTTTCAGGGCTGTACTTGATAGCATTGGAAAGAAGGTTGATGAAGACCTCTTCCATTAGCGGACTGGTATTAACAACACAACCGGGAACAGGATTGAAAATAAGTGTAAGACCCTTTTTGTCGATATCATCCCTTAAAGACCTTATAGCTCTCTCAATTATCGGGACGATGTCCTGCTCCTGAAACTTTACATCAGATACTGATTCCAGCTTGATGAACTTTGTAGCCGACTCCATCATCTCTATCAGTTTTTCGTTGTTGCTGTGAACTTTATCAAGCAACCTGATCTTATCCTTATCATCCTCAATTATGAGAAGTTCCTCTGTGAAACCGCGGATGATATTTGCAGGATTAAGAAGGTCGTGGGTGAGAATGTCCGTGAACAGTACTTTCAGTTCAGTGCTTGACTCCAGTTCCCGGGTGTATCTGTGCAGGTTCTCTTCATTTTCCCTGCGGTTGATGGATTCTGCGAGCACGTTGGCGACAGACTGCATGAAATGGATATCGTCTTCCGTGAACACTCTGTTCTGTGCGGTATGAACGCTCAGGGTCCCAAAAGGCCTGTCCTTACGTCCGATGAGCACGTCCATCCCGCTTACCAGTCCATGATCCCTGAGCAAAGAATAGCCGCTGAACCTGTCTTTTGTTTCTCTGTCCATGACAACTGCCGGTTCACCTGAGTAGAGGGTATAACAGAGTATGCTGCTGGAATCATCAATATGAGCATCAATATCACTGTCTTTTGTCTCATCCTCCCATCCTACCCCTGCGATCATGACAGTGTTCCCGGTCTTCTCCTGTCTCATTATCCTGCAGTATTCCACATTAAGGGTCTGTGCGACAAGCCTGACTGCCTCTTTCATAAGGCTGTCCAGGTCACCATCTGAAAGCCCCTGCTGTCCAAGTCTTGCAACCGCAGCGTGCTGGCCTTCCCGCATCTTCAGGATTCTTTCAACGCTCTTCCGCTCGCTGATATCCCTTGTATGTCTTACCACCATGACAACATTATGTTCTTCATCAAGGATGGGGGATAACTCGACAGACTTTGTTTTCCCGTCAAGGGGATCTTCGATCTCATATTTACGGCACCTTCCGGTCGTCAGCACTTCCAGCATGTAGCACGGTTCACAGGGAGTGGAGCGTTTCATAAGACAGCTATAGCAGTAAGGATGGCCCTGCTTGTCCCTGGCGGGAACAGAATCACAGTGTTTCCAGTTGCTCATTACGATCCTCATGTTCCTGTCGATCACAACGATGTGATCCTGGACCGACCCCAGCACTTTTCTGAGCAGGTCAAGCTGGAAATCTTTTTCCTCTTCGTTTTTTACTTCATAGCCTGGAATATCGATCCCTCTTTGGGTTGAACATGTCATACAGTCAATTTGAAAAACCCTCTTCTATTCTTTTATTTATAAGTATCTATGCAACAAAAAGATGATAATCATCATCATTACCAGTTTTACCGGAAAAACTTAAGGAAATACTCAAAAGTCAGTTCAAAGCTTTTTAAGCTCACCACCACAGAGCTTACAGAATAGTGCCTCATGATCATGCTCATTATATCTGCATCTGCTGCATTCCTTTGTTGGACTGAGATTTTTCCTTTCTTCCATAGAAGCGAAACTCATCTCAGCTGTTACAATCCCGGTAGGCACAGCTATGATGCTGTATCCCATGATCATCACAAATGATGCCAGTGCCCTTCCAAGGGAAGTCAGGGGCACTATGTCCCCATAACCCACGGTTGTCATAGTTATGATTGCCCAGTAAATACTCATGGGTATGCTTGTAAAACCGCTTTCTTCCCCTTCTATAAGATACATCAGGCTTCCCATTACAGTTACAAGCGCAAGTACAGTGAAAAGGAAGACTGTTATTTTCCTCCTGCTGGCACGCATTGCCCTTATAAGCAAGTCTGCTTCGCTCATGTACTGTACGAGCTTGAGAACACGGAATATTCTCAGAACTCTTAATATCCTGATAACAAGAAGGAACTGGCTACCTGGTATCAGAATGCTCATGTAGGTGGGTACTATTGCTACCAGATCCACGATGCCAAAAAGACTTGTAGCATATTTCCTCTTGCTCCTGACACACATCAGCCGGAGGATATATTCCAGAGTGAAGAGTATCGTGAAGAACCACTCAAGCAGGTAGAGCTGCATACCATACTCGCTTCTGATAGGAGCAGAGCTATCCATCATGACTATAAGCACGCTGAGAAGGATGCTTACTATGAGAAGGATGTCAAAGGCCTTTCCGGCAGGAGTGTCGGCTTCAAATATGATATCATATAGTTGTGTTCTCCAGTTATCACCTGCTGGCCTGTTATCCGGAACCTTACTATATGGAAGAGGCATGATATCACTCCGCAAAATCGAACAGGCTCTTCTGTCCGGTCTTCTCACTAAGGTTACCGACCATCACTCCAATACGCCTGAAGTTCATTGTGGTTTCCCCGAGGAACTGGCGCATCATCTCCTTTGCATTATCATGGAGGGCCTGCCTGTCGGATATCGGGTGGCTCAGGGTCCTGCTCTTTGTGGATGTTTTAAAATTTGAAAAAATGACTGTGACTGTAACAGACCTGAAACCGACTTTTCGGGCCTGCACCCTGTTCATTACATCGTCTGCAAGCTCGGTAAGAAGTGAAAAGACCATCTGCCCGTCGTGTGTGTCATGTTTGAGTGAGGCCATCCTGCCTATCTGGTCGCTTGCAGACCTTTCCCTTACAGGCGTTTCATCGATTCCGGAAGCTGCATGGCTGAGAAATGTACCTTTGTTCTTCCCGAATACCCTGACAAGCTCCATTATGTCATGTTCCTCCAGGTCGGCGACTGTCATGATTCCCATTTCTTCAAGCTTGTTTTCTGTTACTCTGCCTATGCCCCAGAGTTTGCCTGCAGGCATGGGTCGGAGAAAGTCCTGCACTTCCTCCGCTCTGATAACGGTAATGCCATCAGGTTTGCGGAAAGAGGATGCCATCTTGGCTATGAGCTTGTTGGGACCTATACCCACAGAACAGGTAAGCTTTTCCTGTGCCTTCACTTCTTCCTTGATACGCAGGCCTATCTCCCTGGCAATGTCAAAGTCAGAATTGCAGGAGCGGGTTATATCAAGGAAAGCCTCATCTATGCTGGTTCTCTCAAAAGTCTCCTCGCTGTCAGCATAGGAGTGCAGTATTGCCATTACGTTCTTTGACACTTCTTCATAGAATCCCTTGCGAACCGGGAGGAAGACCGCATCAGGCTTAAGGGACCTGGCCTGCCGACAGGGCATGGCTGCGCGTATGCCTGCTCCCCGGGCGGCATAATTACATGTGCTCACAGCCCCGCCTTCCTCGCCGCGGTTGGAGTACATGCACACCACCACCGCCTTATCCCTTATAGAAGGATCTTCCCGCTCTTCAATGGCTGCATAGAAGTAGTCCATATCCACATGGATTATCACACGTTGCATTGAACTTATTTGGGCGGCAGACTTTTTATGGTTAACTCTCACTTATTTTCAAGTCATTTGCAGCCATCTGCAATACTGTACTATGTTGATCCATGTTGACTATCTTTTGACCTTACTTGAGCTTATTCTACCTGAGATTATTCTGCAAGAGCTGTGCTCAGATACCTCTCACCTGTATCAGGCAGCACGACTACAATGAGTTTGCCTTTATTCTCCTGCCTTCTGGCTACTTCCAGGGCTGCGTGAAGTGCTGCACCGCATGATATTCCGCAAAGTATCCCCTCCATTTTCGCAAGCTGCCTGGCGGTTTCGAATGAATCCTCATTGCTGACCTGGATAATTTCATCGATGATATCCATATTAAGGACACTTGGCACAAAACCAGCTCCTATCCCCTGAATCTTGTGGGGTCCTGGTTTTCCTCCGGAAAGCACCGGCGAATCTTTAGGCTCGACAGCAACTGCCTTGAAACCTGGCTTGCGGGATTTGATGACTTCCGAAATTCCCGTGATAGTCCCGCCTGTACCGACACCCGCAACCAGGATATCCACAGCTCCGTCCGTATCATTCCATATCTCCTCGGCGGTCGTGCGACGATGGATCTCAGGATTTGCAGGGTTCATGAACTGGTGAGGTACAAATGAACCCGGTGTCTCCCTGGCCAGCTCCTCAGCTTTTTCGATTGCACCTACCATTCCTTTAGGGCCTGGAGTGAGCACCATTTCGGCACCCAGCATTCTGAGTATCTTCCTTCTTTCCTCTGTCATTGTTTCAGGCATTGTGAGTATCAGGCGATATCCCCTGGATGCACAGACAAAAGCCAGGCCGATACCTGTATTGCCTGATGTGGGTTCTATCACGACAGTATCCTTGCTCAGAAGCCCTTGTTTTTCGGCTGTTTCTATCATACTGAGGGCAATACGGTCCTTAACGGAGCCAAGCGGATTAAAAGCCTCCACTTTCCCCACAACTGTTGCATAGCAGCCTTCAGTTATCCTGTTCAGGCGTACAAGCGGCGTACGACCTACTGTTTTGGTGATATCGCTGTATATTTTCCCGATGTTACCAACCCCTTAAAGTAATCACTTTATTGTTATTAATTTGGACTTTATGTTAAATCCTATCAGTTCCTGACAACAGATCATTGCTTTTCCTTGAATTTGAGCCGTGGCTCCTCGATGATAACCTTTGTGTCCGGAGGGACCGATCTGGTTATCCACACGCTTCCTCCAATGACAGAACGAGCACCAATAACAGTATCCCCTCCCAATATGGTGGCATTGGAGTATATTATCACGTCATCCTCTATGGTCGGGTGCCTTTTCTTCCCACGGATCAGCTCTCCACTCTCATCTTTTGGGAAACTGAGCGAGCCCAGGGTAACTCCCTGGTAGATGCGGACATTGTCTCCGATCTGGCATGTCTCTCCAATAACCACTCCGGTGCCATGATCGATGAACAGCCCTCTGCCAATCTTTGCTCCCGGATGTATATCGATGCCCACTGCACTGTGAGCATATTCTGTCATTATGCGTGGAAGTATTGCTATCCCTTGCCTGTGCAATTCATGGGCTACCCTGTAGACCGTCAGGGCAAAGATTCCGGGATAGCTGAAGATGATCTCGTCGTAGCTTTTAGCCGCAGGATCTCCCTCATAGGCTGCCACGACATCGGAAGCAAGCAGGGATCTTATCATAGGTATTTTCTCCAGGAAGGCTATTGTTTCTGCCTGTCCGCGATCGATACACTCCGAACAATTCTCTTCGTACCTGTTGCAGTCGTGGATAATACTGTTACTTATCTGCTCGGAAAGCTGCTCAAAAAGTTTTGTTATCTCACTTCCCAGATGGTAGCGCAGGTTATTCCTGTCAAGGGTCTGCTCCCCGAAATAACCGGGAAAGAGGATGTCTTTGACCAAGCCTATTATTTCTATAAGTGCTTCCTTGGAAGGTATTACAGCCGCATCCACATGGTCAAAACAATTACTGTCATAACAACTGCTAACAACGGAATCAACTACACGGGGTATCTGGGAGCGGTACCTGTTGTCTACCAGCGACTTCAGGATGGCGCATCTTCTTTCTTCGGTTTGTGATTCATTGACCATGCTCTTTCCTGCCCTCATAAACTACTTGCAAATAGATATTGGTATAGTATCTTATAATGTTAACGCTGTTAACAGTCTATTGACGCTTAACATGTCTTTTCCTGCAATTATGCCCCTCAATTCCCGTCACCCGTAAAAGCCCTATGTGACCCCGCTGGCAGGGCCTGCTTCCTAAAAGTTATCTTCTTTCTATCCAGTTTCTATCCAGTCTTCACATACACATTATTGGTAATCGCATTTAAGAGCTTTGAGCAGGGCTCTCCGGCCTTCTATTTCACCTGATGCAGTAGAAACCGGCCTGCATATAGGAATACCAAAGCAGTTCCACGACCTTAAAACCTGCCTCTCTCAGCAGTTTAAGATGCTCTTCCACAGTTATAGGGAAATATTCCACATCAAAACGGGCAAGGTTTTTTTCTATATCACCAGGTTCTTTCCCCAGAGAAAGCTGGAAGTTTCTCACATAATTTTTCCCAATGGCTATGCCGCTATCAGTAAAAGGCCTGATGTTTTCGAAGGTGATAAAAATCCCGTCATCCTTTAAAAGCCTGTAACAGACATCAATAGCCTCTACCCTCTCTTCGCGGCTCAGGTAATGGTGGCACTGGATGGCAGTGATGATATCGGGTCTCTCTCCCGTTATCCCTGAGAACCCCTGAGTCGGGGAGGGCTCAAGAAAAACTAGTTGTTCCCGGGGAAGGGAGGACAATTTTATTTTCGCCTGTTCCAGCATGCCCTCTGAAGGGTCCATTAGCAGGAACCTGGTGTCAGGAAACTCTTCAGCGGCCTTATGAACCAGCGCCCCTGTCCCGCAGCCGGTATCCAGCCATACATCTGGCTTGAAGGGCAGTGCCCTGACAAGATTGATGACCTCCCTGTGAAAAGCCTGATAGTAGGGAATGGTGCTGACCACCCTTGCATCAAAATCCTCCGGCAGATAGGGGGTGTCATTGTTGTATGGATGTGCGGGTGACATAACTGAGACTTGGTATGAATGGATTTAAATTTTGTTCATATCCACCCTGCAGGAACATTCATAAGAAGAACAATAACAAAGTTAACCACAGAGAACACTTAGTCCAAAGAGGACGCTTCTATGTTCTTTTGGTCTTCCCATTTTTGTTTGTTCTGTAAACTTTTGTGGTTTCACTTCAAACAAGTTCACTCCTGAACATATACAAAACCTACCCTCATGGCAATTTCAGCCCTTGTCAATTCCTGTCCGAGGTAGGCTGCATGGTTAAGTGTACTTACCCACCCATACCTGATTATGGTCCGGTAGATGGAACGTGCATCCCGGCCTTCGATCATCCTCAGGAGTTCCTTGTCGTATGAATAATGTTTTGCAAGGATTGTCCTTTTGTCAGGCTGCGGTACAATTATGAAATATCCGGTACTGTCAAGCTCAAGCTTTCCCGGCTCTTCAGCCTCTATCAGAGGAGCGTTTAGAATGTCCTCATTTATACTGTCGGTTTCGCATGTCTCATCTTCCACAGTTGCCACCCTATTGTACATCCTCACTGTTTTTCAATATTGTCACCTGTCGGGATGCCACATCTTCATATGTTCGGCATGCGTTTGCAGGTATGAGCCCGGCTCGTAGAACCTGTCATAGAATTCAAGGTCGATATGTTGTGCCTGAAGGTATGGCATGACGAATATGCTGGGCACGGTACCCGGGAATTTCCCAAAGGTTTCAAAGATGTACTGGGCCTGCAGTGCTGCACATTCCCTGAATTCTTCACTATAGCGTTGTGCGCTGCTGCGGACCCCCGGAGTGTCCTTGTAGTAGCCTGGCGTCTGCGGATTGAAAGGTCCTCCCGGACCAAACTTCCTTTCAGCGAGTGCATCCACAGCCTTCCTCATATTTTTATAATGGGGAGGGGTGTATCCTTCAAAAACACCAGGCAGACCTGTCGGGTTTGGCAGGGACCATCGATCATCGGTATCATACCTGAATCCAAGTCCCTTCACTTCAGGGTCACCGCTTGCCCCCAGTAAAGAGAAGGGGTCCAGGCCGTTAAACATCCATCCTCCAAGCCCCACGGCCTGCAGCATCAGCATTCCTGCATAGCAGGAAGTTGAGAGTTCTGCTGTCACCTCTGAAAGGGACCACATCTCCAGGAAAGTTAGGGGGTAGGGATTCTCCGCATCCACAAGGTCTGCATACTGCCTGAGACCTTCGATTTCGTTCCCGTGAACATCGTCATAGAAACATACACCGTTCTGGACATAGTAACATATACCTGCCAGCACATGCTGGGCCAGGTCACCTACCGGGATTACCAGTGTTGTTCCCGGATGATTGGCTACCCAGGTGTTATGTGCTTCCATATGGGGCACTTGCGGAGGCAATTGCAAACGGACATCATCCAGTTTGTGTATCCTGCTGCGGGCAGATTGGAGAATTTCTTCCAGCTCAAGCTTCCCTTCTTTGCTTCTTGAGCCAGATGCCGGTACATCACGGCTCTCTAAAAAGTAAACTCCGTTATCGTCTGTAAAGAACAGTTCGCTTGTATGAAAGCCCGCAGCTGATGGAAACGTTCGTCCTCCTGCGCTACATGCATAGTTTGACAGATAAGGAGCATATCTTTCACCCCTCATTATCAGGTTATGCCAGCCTGTGTTGCCTCCCATGGCGGTCAGGATAGTCATCTGTTCCAGTTCCGAGAGTGGTTCAGGTCCGCGGCTTGAAGTGTACTTGAAATAGCCATCCGGAATCGAGGCTCCCATGAAAAATCTTCTTGCTCTTCGCCCGAGCAGGGCATCCACCAGTGTAAACTGTTTTACCTTCTCAAACCCTGGAGGAAGGTCTTTCATTTCTCCCACTATCATTTTCCCCCTAATCATATCCGCTATCAGGGGATGCCTCTTCAGGCAATCCTATACGGATGTTCATTATCAGCTTTGGCAGCCGATGACATAAGCGTTATTCTGGAATATGTATGGAATGCATAAAGGTGAACTCTCCGGGGAATCCGTATTCCCTGCGGTTATCCTGCCTGAACTCTATTTGTCCCCTGAATCAGATAATCAAGGTTATCATTCTGCTCGTTCTCTGTCTTTCACGCTTTATGGAATGACAAGTACCGGTTTTTTTGCATGCCTCACCACATTTTCTGCGACACTGCCAAGTAGCATATGACTGAGTCCCGTTATTCCCAGTGTCCCCATCACTATGAGATCTATATCGTTCTCTGCGGCAAAATCCACGATGCCGTCTGTAGGAGTTTTGCCGTCAATGACCACAGGCTCCACTACGACACCTTCTTTCCTGCCGACCTCCACCACATGGTCGGTAGCCTTCTTACCTACATCCCTTTGGTGACTTTCCAGTGCCTTTGACCACATTTCACCGCGCATAGCAAGAGCAACGCCTGAAGGTGGGATAACATAAAGAGCACTTACTTTAGCACTGTTAGCTTTTGCAAGTTCGATACCCCATTCTACTGCATTCTTTACGTTTTCAGAACCATCTGTAGCTACCACTATCTTTTTTATTTTTGTACTCATACATATACCCCAATAATAATTATGGCACAAGAAGCATATGTTTTTTTCGTTAAGTTTTTAACTTCAACTGGCCGGTTAAGTGAAACTTTCCTTCTCTCTCTGTACTATGAGAGTTTTTCAATATCACAAACAAAAGAAAAGAATATTTTTGCAGGGAAAGACTTTAGTGTAAAATGCTTCCCTGATAAAGGGTAGGGATTAAAATTCCCTCCTCAGGACTTGTGATTAATTATTGATCTGTGTGGTAAACTGATGCTTTCAAAAACAAAGTATATTCTCCTTGTACTGACAGCAATCACCTTTAGCATAGGGCCCGGATTGAGATATTTTACTGAATATCTTTGGTTCGATATGACTGGATATCTGTCTGTCTTTATAACGATCCTGAGCTGGAAAGTATTAATCTTTCTGGCGAGTTTCTTACTGGTATTCGCATTCATTTATCTGAATGTACATATAGCAAGGACATTTACAAAGAATGCCCTGGGTGAAAATGAATATCAATATACTGATACCGATGGACTAATTCTGCCAGCAGCAATCATAATGTCGCTGATATTCGGCCTGTATCTGAGCAATCAATGGGAGACAATCCTCCTATATTTGAACATGGCGCCAACAGGTATTGAAGACCCTATCTTTTTCAGAGATGTTTCATTTTATTTATTCCAGCTTCCTTTAATGGAACTGATTAAAAACATATCACTCTCACTTACAACTTTAGCCCTGATACTTGCCGGGATCATCTATCTGGACAAGCTGGAGGACATACTGAGTCCGCAATACACTATCGATTCCTCTGAATATGTGACAAATGACAGTGACCTGTCAGGTCTTATGGACAGGATCCCTGCCAGGGTGCTCATGCACATCTCAGCACTTCTGGGAATCATTCTTACAATAATAGCTTTCAGTTTTTACCTGAGCAGATTCGAGATCTTGTTCTCGCAACAGGGTGTCGTAACGGGTGCAGGATATACAGATGTCCATGTAAGGTTACCTCTGCTCACCATAACATCACTGGTTTGCTTTATAGCAGCAGCTGGGATCATAGTAAATACCAGATTGAGAAGTATCAGGATCCCATTGCTGGGAATCAGTGCAGTTGTGGTCATGATTCTTCTTACCTCCTTTGCGCCTGCGGTCTATCAGCAGATCAAGGTAGAGCCTACCGAACTCCAGCTGGAGGAGCCTTATCTTTTATACAATATCGAATATACCAGGGCAGGTTTCGGACTTTCGGATATTGATGTAAGGCCTTTTGATTATAATCCCGAACTTACCCGCTCTGCGGTTGCAAATAATGAGGATGTCATCTCGAATATCAGGATCTGGGATGAGCGGGCTCTTCAGAATACATACAGGCAGACCCAGCAGATAAGGACATATTATGAGTTCAATGACGTGGATACGGACAGGTACTACATTAACGGAGAATACAGTCAGTTCATGATAGCTGCCAGGGAAATGGACATAACTCATCTTGATCCCTCGGCCAGAACCTGGGTGAATGAACGTCTAGTCTACACCCATGGCTTCGGGGCAGTGATGAACAGTGTCAGCGAAAAAACAGATGACGGCAGGCCCGAGCTTGTGCTTCGGGACATACCGCCGCAGGGTGACTTCGGTCTAGCAAATCCCAGGATCTACTACGGAGAACTGACAAGAGATTACAAGATCGTAAATAGTGGCTTAGAAGAGCTCGACTATCCCAGCGCAGCAGGGAACGTATATGCCAGGTACGAGGGAAAAGGTGGCGTACAGCTTGATTCTATATTCAGGAGACTGGCGTATTTGGTGCGCTTCGGTGATGTGAACTTCATACTGAGCCAGTATATGACCGAAGAAAGCCGCGTTATGTATGATCAGCAGATAAATCAAAGAGCTTCTAAGATCGTTCCGTTCCTGGTGTATGAAAATGAACCTTACCCAGTGATATATGATGGCAAGATATTCTGGATCATTGATGCATATACTGTATCCGATAAATTCCCATATTCAGAGAAATACAGAGTTGAAGCCGGTGAACTCAACTATATCCGCAATTCGGTAAAGGTGGTTATTGATGCCTATGACGGCACTGTGAATTATTATGTAACTGAGGATGAGCCTCTGGTCACTGCGTACTCCAGGATATTCCCTGATCTTTTCAAAACTTATGAAGAAATGCCTGATGGCCTTAAAGAGCATATAAGATACCCGAAGGAATATTTCAGGGTCCAGATGGACATCTACCGGAACTATCATATGACAAATGTCGAGACCTTCTACAATAAAGAGGATGCATGGCAGATCCCAAGGGAATACTACCGTGGAAGTACAATACCCGTGGATCCGTATTACATCATGACAAGGCTTCCTGAAGGAGAAGGTGTTGAGTATATACTCATGCAGCCGTTCACGCCAAGGAACAGGCAGAATATGATCTCATGGATAGCTGCAAGATGTGACGGACCAAATTACGGGAAGCTGATACATTACGAATTCCCAAAGGACAGGATGATATACGGACCAAACCAGATAGAGTCCAGAATAGACCAGGACCCGAATATATCGGAATTGTTCACACTCTGGGGCCAGCAGGGATCCAGTGTGATCCGGGGGAATCTGCTTGTGGTTCCTCTTGACAACTCAATACTTTACATTGAGCCTGTGTTCATAAGTGCAGATGAGGGTGAGATACCCGAGCTCAGAAGAGTGATAGTATCTTCCGGAGAAACTGTCTATATGGGCCTTGACCTGGTCACATCCCTGCAGGTGCTGCTCCGGGGTGAAGCTGTCGATTATGACGGAGAACCTGTATATGTGTCAGAAGATGCAAGAGAACTGGCAGAAAGGGCGCTTGAGCATTATAACAACGCACAGGGCCATTTAAGTAATGGTGATTGGGCGGGATACGGACAGGAAATGGAACAGGTGTACACTCTGCTTGAACAGATATCGCAGAGTGTGGCAGAGAACTGATAAGGGTTTTGTTTCATGTCAGAGATCCCACCATGAATTTGGAGGCATCTGCAAGTCTGAGTCCAATGAATCAAACTGGACAGTTTCACCGATCAGAGGAGCAATGATGTTCACTTCCCTTTCATTTGCTTCCTTTAGCGCCCTTTCTATTGGTTCATTCCAGGCATGATTAGCCAATGTAAATGCTCCCCAATGCATCAGTATCATTGTCTTACCATTTACGTCCAGATTAGCCTGAACAGCCTGTTCCGGTACCATATGGATATCCGGCCATTTACGGTCATACTGGGCGCCTTCGATCAGGGTGATATCAAAAGGTCCGTATTTGTCTCCGATCTCCTTGAAGTGAGGGCCATATCCTCCGTCCCCGCTTACATATATCCGGGTACTGTTTCCCAGGATGACCCATCCTCCCCATAATGTGGTATCGATATTGAACGGATCTCTTCCTGAACCGTGCCTGGAAGGTGTCAAAGCAACAGTCAGACCTTCATACTCCGTTTCTTCCCACCAGTTGAGTTCGGTAATCTTTTCCTTCGGGATACCCCATCGGATCAGATGAGCACTGCATCCAAGAGGGACAAAAAAATGCGATACTTTGCTGTTCATTTTTACAATGGATTGGTAATCCAGATGGTCATAATGATCATGTGTAATGAAAACTGCATCAATTGGCGGCATATCATCAATCAGGTGCAGCATTATAT
>NZ_JADQBZ010000019.1 GCF_016278365.1 Methanolobus sp.
TGTCCACAGGCTGCCCTTTAAGGGCACGCGCCAATCGTTCTTTGGGGGTATATTCTGTCATATAACACATCTTCTCTGGTCCCTGAATTATAACTGCGGACCCCAATTGCATTTCTTCCCTGATTTTACGAGTGCTGAGATAATCTCTATTCCCCTGGAATCTTCCCAGGTCCCATGCACATTGCAGGTTACAACTGCAGTGATTTTAACGATAGCTGAACGTGTTCCACAGGCACCGCACAGGCCAAAACCATGAACAGTACAATTTCTTATCTCACGCGCAGCAATCATGTCTTCAGTCCCTGCCACTTCAAAGACTGTCTCAGCCACTCCGTCGGTCGGTTTGAATTCAACTTTACCAACTGAATTTTCGTCCAGATATAATTCTATCTGGCTGATGTAGTGTTCTTCATCCATGACATGAGGGACATTCCCTATGATTACCTTCACCTCAAAAGGCTCTCCGGCTACCGCCTCATCAGGAGCTACAATAACTGGAGCATGTGTCTTTTCTGAATCGTTCAGATTCCCATAGTCCTTTATCCGTTGATTAGCATTTAGTGTCATAACCTCACCTACTTCTATTTGTTAAACAGATCTTTCCTATCGAAAAGCTTCCACCTTTCCTATCGAAAAGCTTCCACCTTTCCTATCGAAAAGCTTCCACCTTTCCTATCGAAAAGCTTCCATCCTTTGTGTAGAAAAGTCTCCACCCTTTATGTCTAAAAAAAGATAAAATGCCATTCCCGGCATTTATCTCAATATTTATAGTGACTGACAGAATGGTATAGCATGACAGCAAAGAAAAGGATAATTCCTGCCAGCAAGCTAAAGTATCCAACAGGATCCCAGAGGAACATGATTGCTCCTGTCTCTGTCCATCCCACCAGTACTGAACCCTGGATCTGCGTAGGCACTACAAGGCATATGAAGGCAAGTGCAAATACAAAGATAATATCAAATGCCTCCATCAGTGTGCTTTTCTTCTTTAATTCCCCGTCCATGTTCATCCTCCTTACTCATAATACTTCAATTCATACATATGCTGCTTAAGCGACTTACGCACTTCCCAGTATCCAATTGTTTCAATTCCTATCACAAGTAAAAAGAACAGTATATACAGCCCTCTGATTCCGGCTGATACAGCTGGTCCTGCATATGAAAGGATTGTGTACACTACATAACCTTCTATTATGACAAGCAATGCCAGTGCACCTATTATCAGATATGTGTCCTTTTGCAATCCTTGCGCGTACTTTTCCTTGTCGATATTATGAACCACTTGAGTGTGTGTTGCCTGACTGATTTCATTCATTCATCTCACTCCTTTGTATCATGATGTGATGGATTAGGCCAGCCCATTTCTTTACCCCAGTCAAAGTGCTTTATATACTTCTTATGTCTGTTGTGGAAATAGAAGTACGCTATCAGGTAGAATGCCAGAGCGAAAAGCAGGTTATACCTGTATCCCCAGAACAGCGTGGACATTATAACTATTGCAATTGCCATTGCAAACCAGGCAATCCAGGGTTGGAGAGGGCTAATGAATGGGCGCACTTTACTACTGTTCATCGGGAATAGTTTTCTGAACCTTATGAGAGAGAACGGGATCAGAACATAGCACAGCAGCCCTGATACAATTGAGAAGGTAATGACCTGGTCCAGATATCCACTGAATGCGAAAGCTATGGCAATAGGCATCGTGAAGATAACTGCCTTGTAAGGGGTCTGATACTTTGGGTGCACTGAAGAGAACCATGGTGACACAAAGTGATCTCTTGAAAGTGCGAACCACGATCTTGAAGAATCACAGACACATCCGTTAGCACTTGAAAGACATGTAAGCAGCGTCCCAAGTGCCAGCAAAGCTATCAACAGGTATATACCACTTGCCTGCGCCGCCTCAAACAGAGGATAGACCGAGACTCCAAGACCTTCGGCCGGTACGCTGGAATCAATAAGCATTGTGCATACAAAGAGTGTCATCGCCGCGCCTACCAGCAGAGTGATCATTCCTGCCTGCTGTCCCAGCGGCACTGCCCTTGAAGGTTGCTTGCACTCTTCGGCACACATTGCTGCTCCTTCGATTCCCAGGAAGAACCATGGACCAAACTGCAAAGCTGCAAACAAACCAATAAGTCCGTTTGGAAGAGCTCCCTGGAATAGTCTCTCCGGATTCATCTCAAATACACCAAAGGTTCCTGAGAAGAAGAACACGATAATAGCAAGGAAAGCTATGGCAGTCATGAAGAAATTCAGCGTCAGTGCGGCCACAACACCCCTATAGTTAATGAATGTCAGCGTTGCTATCACAAGCAATGTTATAGGGAAAACCTGTAAGTCAGGCCAGATCTCCTGCGCAATAAAAGCAACAACAATGGCATCAGCAGCCTGAAGGGCTATGTACTCCATATATACTGCAAGACCGACACTGGCAGCAGCGCCCGGTCCTATAAATAACCTGGCCCAATCATAGGGTCCTCCCGCCAGCTTTGTAGAAGATCCTAGTTCGCTTGCACACAGGGAGATCATAATATACATCGTTCCGGCAACAAGCATTGCAAACAGAGAACCAAGAACCCCTCCTTTTGCTATAGTGAAGTTCCAGCCCATATATTCACCCACAAGGACTATCCCTACACCCAAAGCCCAAACGTGGTAAGGTCTGAGGGATTTGACCAATCCGGTTGATTCCGTCATTTGTTCAGTCAAAATATCACCTCTTCACTTTTTTAGCAACTTTGCTGGCATCCAGTAGAACCCATCCGATCAAACCGAAGGCCAGCAAGTATATTATTCCATTGATAATTGTCCAATATGCATCCATGGGAATAACTCCTCCTGCTTATTATTTTCACATGATTATTAGTTACATTAATTTCGATAAAAAATGCCAGTGAACTTTTTCACTGGCAAGCTTTTTCGTTGATCTTAGAATACCAGTCCAAGGTTCTCGAGCTTCTTGCGAGCGCCCTCGTAGACCGTGACGTATTCTTCAGTGGGTGTTATGGTCTTGACATCATAACATTCCTGGAAGGTCTTACCCTGAGGTGCGGTTGCATAGTTCTTCTCGTACATCTTGACGAGATTGTCGATTATCCTGTTGACCTCTTCTATTTCCATGCCTGCGGTTGCCTTGGCTGCCTGTCCCATCATCCTGGCTTCCATACCTGTGGTCTTGTCCTGGACAACACCCTTGGCTGCTGCGACACCTGAGAGGATCTCACGGCCGGATGCAGTGTCAGTGATGGCCTGTGCTGAAGCTTCCAGCAGGCACATCTCGGTACATGGGCCTGCACATGGATAGTACTGGTTGCCTGAGAGGATGTCAGTGAACTCTGAGATGGTTGCACATGTCCAGCCTGCGATCATCAGGGTTTCCCTGGTGTTGGTCGATCCCCAGCGGATGTGCACCGGACCGTCAAGGTGCCAGGTTGCATTGCTCATCACAAAGGCATTGAGGTGGGTCGCGATATCAACGATAGCAGTCTCTTCTATACCGCCGGCATAGCCACCGAAGATGGGCATCTGCTCATCCATGATGATGTTACTGTTACCCTGATAGTGTGCCATCACACTTATTGCATCGAGGTCGATCTTGAGCTCATTGAGCTGTGAGACCTCGTGGCTGTCACTGCAAATCATGCCACCGGCACAGTCAGCAGAGATATTTCCCTGAGCGGACAGGGAAGTCTCAGGTCCCTATATGCCCATGCCAGGTCTGCCAGCAATAGCGCATGCAGTTTTGATAAGTCTTGCCTCGGTTTTGGCTGCAAGGATCTCATAAGGACTCTTAGGTATTGTCGGTTTTCCGCGTACTGTCATCATGACACCGTTGACAATGGTGTCTACTTCCTTCTCAAGTG
>NZ_JADQBZ010000012.1 GCF_016278365.1 Methanolobus sp.
TAGGTTGAGGGCCTAGTCTCGTAGGAGTTCGTGTGTTCGAATCACACCTCCCGCATACTATTCTTCTCTGTTTCTTAAAAATAGCTTTTAGTCTGAGATTTATCTGCTGTGCTTACTAGTCAGTTATCCTGTTATGTGCATTCTCTGTTAGTGGGGCATGTTTTACTTCACTTATTTCTGCCTTGCCAAGCGCTTTCAGGAAATGAGCAGCACGTACAGTTGCGTGCTGTTTCCTTTCTTCTACGCGAGCCTGGTATACTCTTATGGAGCGCAGGAAATCTATCTTGCGAAACTCAGGCCAGAACGGCGCACAAAAATAGGATGCACACTCATTGCCATTTGCCTGCCATGGCAGGAAATTGGATACGCGTTCATCGCCTCCGGTACGGATTATAAGGTCTACGTCGGGAAGGGCGGATCCACCGACCGGGTAGAGGTGGTTTGAGATAGTGTCCTCATTAATGTTATTGAGTTCAATTTCCCCTTTTTCCACCATCATGGCTATTTCTCTCACTGCCTGGACAATTTCCTGGCGACCTCCGTAAGCAATTGCAACATTGAGGTTGAACCGGTCATAACCTGATGTCACAAGCTCCACGTTCTTTATGGACTCCTGAAGCATGTCGGGCAACTTATCGATATCTCCAATGGCGTGAACTCTCATCCTTCTTTCATGGGTCCTTTCATTCTCTCCGATCTCATCGAACTTCAATCCGATAAGCTCAAACAGTTTATCCTTCTCAGCATTTGGGCGGCTGAAGTTCTCTGTGGAGAATGCATATATCGTCAGGTGTTCGATGCCCAGTTCGCAGGACCACTCAATGACCTTTTCTGTTATATCGGCCCCTTTAATATGCCCAAAAGAAGCCATCTGACCCAGCTTACGTGCATACCTGCGGTTACCATCCATTATTATGGCAACATGCCTTGGGATCGGGGCACTTTTTACCTCCTGTGTCAGAAGATGTTCGTATCCCTTATGGATCCATGGGGGTATGTGCTTTAACATACGGTACACCAGTTAGTCTCAATCGAATATCTCACTCTGCGATGTATGCCGTTTTCATTTTTAATTAAAATATATAGATGTAAAATTGGGATAAAGATAGATTGTCGCAGTTGCATAACAACGACGGAAGCAAGCCTGACCTCCAATAATTCACCACTAATTAATAATTCTCCAGGACTGACTTTACTATGTTCCTGTAGTCTTCCTTCAGCAGATATATATTATGGTCACCGGTAACATCAATACTAAGGATGCCAAGTCTTGTGTTCATAAGGCCGACCATTGCAGAAACGCCCCTGTAGCTCACATCAAAATCTGCATTGTTAAGATGTTCGTACACGTCACCTGTAGTGAATTTGCCACCACTCAGGAATAATTTCAATACTACTTTGCGTATACCCGTATCATCGCGACTGAGATATTTTATTAGCCTATCCCTTACTCGCTCTTCTATCGTTTCCAGTACAAACACCTCTTTTTTAAATACGTTATTTTATCTTATAAAACTATTGTACCTGTGAGCACGCAAAACCTGCGCGCGTAATGAAAATCGTACTACTTATATCATTCTAAGATATATAAGTTGGCTCTAGACAGGTATCTTCTCAACGACAAATCCATTCTCGAAAGGATATCTCTCTATAATGGACAAGTCCTTTGTATTATCTCTTAACAGCTCTGCAACATCTTCAAGTATCCACCAGGCTGTTTCAACAGAATGATCTTTTGTCTCTAACATTTCCTGAGAAATTCCTCGTCCGATAAGCAATTCTGTTACTCCCTGTGCGGCTGTCTCGTCCTTGCATACGATCTCTCCATAAACGAGAGTGCCTTCTTCAGTTATATCATCAAATGCTCTTGCTGTATTGCAGGCAACGCGTAACAGGCGTTCCCTGAGCTGGACAGCATCTTTATATGTCGATGAACAGAAATGCACTTTGCCTGCACTATTCTCACTGAACATACTTCTTGCAAGTTCCATTGAACCTGCAACAGCGTTAGATATATCACCTTCAAGTACAAAGCCTTTGAGCTTCAAGCCCTTTGCATTTGAGTCCGAGAATTCCAGTTCGTTCATATTGAGAAAGCACTCTATATCCCTGGCAAAAACCGCGACCTTCTCTATTCCCTCAATAACAGGGACTTCTATCCCGGTTGTGATGTTGCACTCTTTGGCAAACCTTATGGACTCGGCATACGGACTAGTCTCCAATGCGTTCCACATATCAGCAGGGGGATGGAATCTTATTTCATCAAGGCCTGCTTCTGCAAGCCTGGACACGGTGTCCTCATCAGGTGCAAGTGAAGTGTACAGGTGTATATGGTGCCCCTTACCAAATTCGGATTTAAGAATCCTTATGTAATGAAGCACCTTTTCAAGCATTAGCAGGGGCTCTCCACCGGTAATGCCTGTTCCCAGGGCATCCATTAGCCTTGCCTCTTCCAATACCTCCTGATCACAACTGACAGGTCTTTCATTCGCATAAGTCGTATCCTTCCTTCTTTCAACTGAAACCGGGCAATAGAAGCAGTCTCTGGGGCATATCCCTGTAATAAAGAGTACCATCTTGGCTCCCTGCTGGCACAGCTTGCAACCCTCGGACAGATATGTATGGAATGATCCTGATTCAGTCTGGTTCAAGTTACTCATTTCGGACTCTATACGCTGGTCATATATAAGCTTAGTTAACAGATGTGGTTCAATACTTTAATGTATCATTCTTTCGATATATTCTCGTATGCAGGAAGGGGAGAGTCACATAGCAGTCATAGGCTGCAGGAAATGCTCCAGATGCGACAATACCTGTCCTTACGGAGCTCTTTACAGGGTCGAGGGCTTTACAAGGGTGGATTACAGTAAATGCACTCTTTGTATGGCATGCATTAAAGTATGCCCAAACAAGGCACTGATCCATATCGATTAAAGCTGTACTCTCTATTTCATCTCCTTGCCGATGGAGAAAGCCTTACCCAGTACTTTACCAACTCCATAATAATTCCGAATCTCCGGTCCGAATATGACCGGTCTCACTTTTTCGATATCCGGCACACCTTTCTCATTCAGCACGGATTCTTCTGCCCGGATGTCCATGATCTCCCCGATGAACTGAGTATGGAGCCCAATCTCAAAACTGTGTATCAGTTTGCATTCAAGTATAATTGGGAATTCCTGGATGTAAGGTGCATATACCAGGTCACTTTTCACGGGGGTGAGGCCGGTAGTCTCAAACTTATTCTCATCCTTTCCGCTCGTCATCCCGCAATAGTCCATGTGTTTCACATATTCTTCTGAAGGTATGTTTACAGTGAACGCCTCTTTTTCCATAATATTAGTGTAGCTGTATGTCGCTTTCCGAAGGGATATGCTCACACAGGGGGGGCTTGAACAGGAAATGCCTCCCCATGCAATGGTCGCTGCATTCGGGGTGCCGAACGCATCATATGTACCAATCACCCATGCAGGTGCAGGATAAACAAATGGTTTAGCTCCTATGGATATTTTCATCGATATCAACTCCCTGAGCTATATTTGACCGATGGATATTGAACTTTACGGAACTTTCTGCCATATTACACAAGCCCCCTGAAGATGACCCTTGACACCACTGTTGAAAGAGTGAATATGATTATGGATAACGAAGGACTTGTCCCATGTCGTACATCAGCTGAGCCCTGTCTCCTCCGTATTCAATGGTGCCTGAGAAACGGGTGAGTATTATCGTGATCAGGATAAGGTATATGCCTATTGAGAGCATGAACAGGTCAGAAGGGATGGACTGCTCAAGGTCTGCCGGGGATATCTGTCCTGGCCCAGGTATCATATTTGGCGGAAGGTTCGCCATGCTGTGGGATATGTTCTGAAGTATCTTTGCAATGACTTCCGACAGGGCCATGGTAACTCCTGCTATCAGAGGTGCGAAGATGGCTGCTGTTGAGCGCATTGTGGATGTCATGTCATATAGCGACCTCTTAATGTTCTGCTCGACATCCTGCAGTTCCTTGAGGTGGTCTGCAAGCTTGACAATGGCTACACCTGCCGCCTCATGGCTTTTGTGTGCGCTCTCCACAAAGAGCTTCATGGTAGTCCTTATTCTGTCAGAGTAGATATCTTTGAATGCTCCAAACTCATCGTCAAAGATGGCTGTCATGATATCCGCCCTGATGCTCAGCAGGTTCAGGGATATCCTCTCAAATGCTTCGGCTATTTGTGATCCCTGCATGGTAGATGCCGTGTGCATGAACGCCTCCTCGGTGGCCCTGCCCTCGGATATTCTCCTGCCCAATACGAAAAGGGCATCCGAGAATTCGATTTCCATCCTCTTGATCTCGTCACGTATCTTCTTGTAGGGTGTATAGCTTATGTTCAGGTAGAATGCAATTGCAAAGACCAGTCCCCACAGGATAAGCAGTCCGGGGGGCAGGACACCCTCAAGTGTTGCGGTTGATATAATGTTGCCGGGATTTCCCAGGACCATCCATAAGTAGCCAAGGAAGATTATTCCCATGCCCAGAACAGCCGATATCAGTGCAGCAGCCGCCTTTTTCTTCTTTATGCCCGTCAGTTGCGGGTGACTGTCGGGTATATTCTGTGGAACAAAAGTGGCAGGTCTCTGCATGAGGATATATTCCGCATAGGCAAATGTAGCCAGCGGCAGGATTATGTTATACAATGCAACAAGGGTGCCTATGCCAAAGCGGATACCTACCACGGTTATCGCAGGCATGAGAGCGACCAGTGCAAGAGGGATAAGGATGAATATGGAGTACAGGATGTATGTGGGGCTTTTCAGCTTCGATGCAAAGTTCTCCATCAGTCTCTTTGTGTTCTCCAGCACTATGTCAAGGGCCCTGTTCAGAGTTATTACTCTCTGGGCTTCATCCGGCTCACTGGTCGAGCTCTTGATAAGGTGCAGGGCCCGTTTGAAATACTCACTATTCTTGCCCCATATATTCGCAAATTCCAGTGTGGCATCATCCATTCCTCTGTATTCCCTTACATGGAGGTTCCATAGCATCTTTCTCAGATCCTTTGCCAGAGGCCTGTCCGAGCTCTCGCCAGCAAACCGGATAGCTACTTCCATGTTAGGGACAAGTTTCATTGACATAACTATGTAACTCAGGATCTCGGGCATATCTCCAAGGGAACGGACCTTCATCCACCGGGAGTATATTTTGAGGTACTCGCTGAGATATATTAATGTGAGAAGTGGAAGAATAAGACTTATGGCCACAGTTATCTTGAGCGTGGCAGCCTCAAAGCTGGTGAGCCTGAATATGATAAAATCTGCAATGAGGAAGCAAAGGAACATAAAACCTGATACCGTATACGCGAAGAATGCAGTTTCATAAGGTTCCAGATCAAGTCCCGTATATACAAGTGAATCCCTGTATTCTTCGCTCACAGCCTTATCCGCTTTCTTTCTAAAGGAAGCAGGATTCCAAAGGAGCCAGCTAAAGTTCCTGAACGTGAACTTGCAGCCGTGGTAATACCAGTTATCTTCATTGCTCAGAGAAACCACCTGCTGTTATCAGGACGTTTTTGTCCGTGCCAGGAAATCCATCCATATGCTGCGCAAACCGGGGTGAGTTCTTTGATGCGAAATCCTCAAACCACTCCGACCATCTCATGTAGATCCTCTCCGGATCAAATCCTCCCTGGGAGTTTTTCTCTTCTTCTGTTAGAAGCCAGAACATATTGTTTGCTGTGCTGACCGTGGTCGATTCCACAAAGAATACATCCTTTTTACCGTAAGCGGCCATTTTCTCCTTGATCTTTGCTCTCAGGCGTATATTCTGGGAAGCCTGGTCGATGGTCATGCCCCACTTGTCTGCTATCTTGCTTATGAGCACCGACTGTCCCCTATCCATAATATCAGCCGGTACCAGAGAATCAAGAGATGCATTATATTTCAGTACATCAGAGAACACAGTGTCAGTGTTCTGGGGGTCCCAATTCTCGTTGACCTCGGCTATCTGGATAACCCTGCGTTTTGAAATCATGCTTCCTTCGATTCTGGTATTGCTACAAACTATTACTGCGTCCGTTGACTTGAAAGATGCAGTCGGGACGCCAAGTGTGTGCACTATACGCTCGTAGACCGAACGCGTTGATGAGCCATGGATAGTACCTATGACCGAATTACCGGCTGCTCCAACCTGCATGGCTTCGTAAAGGACCGAAACCTCGGGACCCCTGACCTCTCCCATTACAAGGGATGAGCTTCCAAGCCTCAGGGAAGCCCTGAGCGCCATTGATGGCTCTATTTCGATGCCATATTTTATGATGGCCGATTGTGAGTTCAGTCCCTGCACCTTCCATCCCATCCCCTGAAGCTGTTCAATTGGTATTTCCGGTGTATCTTCAATGGTGAGTATTCTGTACTTCTGGGGTATCTCCAGCAGCATGGCGCTCAACAGAGATGTCTTGCCAGCTCCCACGCCACCCGCAACAAGTATAGAGGCCTGCCCATCCATGATAAAGCTCAGCAGCCCCGCAGCCAGCGGGGATATGGAACCGGTGTTGATGAGTTTTGGAAGCGTCCAGGGGTCCTTTGCATGCTTCCTGAACGCATAGGCTATTCCCTTTGCACTGAGGGGATCCCCGATGACCGACACGCGCACCCCATACTCTTTAAGGAACATCTCAAGCACCGGAGTTGCTTCCCCAAAGGGGCGACCGCTTATAGACCGAAGCCTGGATACCATCGAGTCCATGTCATCCTGGGACAGGAAAATATTGGTGACGCACTCTTCCCCGTCCAGCACAACATGCACAGGGTTCCTGTCAGCCGGTGCATTGACATACACATCTGTGATCCTTTCATCAGAGAGCAGGTCCTCAAGTATGCCAAGGCCAGTTGTGTACTTGGCAAGGATGTCTGTGTAGAGTTTAACTTTCGAAGGCTCTAGTGTCATTCTCCGAAGTTCAGCCTCCTCCAGTAAGAGGCGTTTTCCCAGGAGCTTAAAATAGTTCCTTGAACTGGAGGGGTTTGCGAACTGCAGGTCTTTCGGACGATGTCTGATCATCTTCTTCCTCACAGTTTCAATAACCTCCAGCTCGTCAGCTTCAAGACAATACTCCGCAGGGTTTATGACATAAATCTTCTCTGGCCGGTCAGTCAGCTGGTAGATGGATACGGGAAGTGACCTTTCGTTCATGTGATCAATGTCATAACACTCAAGGAAGACCGTATTGTCTGGAGGCTCGATGTATATACGTGAAGTGGAAAAAGGCGGTCTGACATATGATCTCAGGTATACTTCGTAATCTGCACTTTCAAAGTCATCTGAGGGCACTGCACATTGAGTGTGCAAGGATCTTTTTATGTCGAGAGAATATGTGGACATCTCCTGAAAGATGCTCGTGAAATCCTGAAAACACTTTTCGCATTCATCGTATTCTTCTGCTCTCATATCTCTAAGACTGCAAGGGTCGCAGTACTGGTGAATCATAGAACAGGCTCTCAAAGGATCCTGCCCGGATGTTTTAATAATGTCCTCTATCAATTGCTGGCGGATGGATGCACATTTCCTGCACTCCTTATAGGTGTAATCCTCATGTGTTAACCTTGCAGTGGAATAGGAGCTCAGGCGGTCGTGGAGATGTGCCATCATGTAGATGATTGCAAGATTTTTCCCTTCATAGTCCCTCTCATATAGGTTTGAAAGAACAAGCCTGTCAATTAAGGGTTCTCTGAGGAGTATGCTAAATACATTCCTTCTGCAGACCGGGTTCTGGAATGTGGACCCATGAGAGCACTCTTTGCAGTTCACGGTTATTATCCCGTGTTTTTTCGAGGATCTCAGTTTGTAGGGACAGAGCGTTTCTTCGTTCCCGCTGTTCCTCTTCAGGAGGGATATCCCGGATATGATATCGTCCACCAAGAGCGAACACCATTCACTTGTAGCCCTTACCTTGCGGATGAACTCGCTTTTGGGTGCATATGAGTGCATTTTCACAAGGGTGCTGTTTTCTATATTTTCCTCTTTTTGTAACTCTTTTGCATTGACTGCTTTGATTTCATGCAGTCCTTGTTCTTCCACAAGGTAAATATCCGGTCTTGATTGCGTTTTGGTCAAATCGTCTCTCCTTTTTAGATATTTTACAAAGGAATTTGACTAACTATTAAAACATTTCGAAATCAACCTGTAGATAAATTTTCTTATTGTATTATTATTTTAAAAGTAGTCATGCCGGGAATAGTAATATAAAAGTTGGCATAATACTTTCACACAACTTCCTTTATGATATAATACCAGCAAAGCGTTCTCATAAAGGCCGGGAGATTACTATGGGAATCTATACTGTTTCACAACTGAACGATCATATCAAACAGTTACTTTGCCAGGATCCTTTGCTTAACCAGGTCTGGGTGCGCGGGGAGATATCAAACCTCACAAAACATAGTTCTGGCCATTACTATTTCACCCTGAAGGATAAAGGCAGCCAGATAAGCTGTGTCAGCTTCAGGTCGACCAACAGGTCGCTCAAGTTCGAACCTGAATCTTCCATGAAGGTTCTCATATTTGGCTCGCTGGACGTTTATACGGTTCGCGGACAGTATCAGCTCCATATACTTGATATGAGGCCGGACGGTATAGGTGAACTGTACAAGGCCTACGAGCAACTGCGGGCAAAGCTGGAGGCTGAAGGGCTATTTGACAGATCACGCAAGAGGCCGATTCCGAGATTCCCGCAAAGGATAGGTGTTGCCACTTCTCCCACAGGTGCAGCTATCCATGATATCCTGCATGTGCTCGGGCGCAGGTATCCTGTGAATGTGCTGCTGGCCCCTGCTGTCGTGCAGGGGGAAATGTCCGCTCCAAGCATCGTAAAAGCCATTGAGCACCTCAACAGGGCGGATGTTGATGTCATCATCGTAGGCAGGGGCGGAGGCTCGCTGGAGGACCTCTGGTCATTCAATGAAGAAACTGTTGCAAGGGCAATATTCGAATCAAGGGTTCCTGTGATATCGGCTGTGGGACATGAGACCGATTATACAATAGCTGATTTTACGGCAGACCTGCGGGCTCCCACGCCATCAGCCGCGGCTGAGCTGGCAGTCCCGGACAGTTCGGACCTGAAAAGGCATATAGGCTCCCTGTCGGCACGTATGGGGAAGGCTGCAATACGCCAGATTTCCGACCTCTCGGACCAGCTAGACTACCTCTCCGGCAGGATCGGTCCTGAAAAGCTCAATGAATTCCTTCGCCAGAATTACCAGAGGGTGGATGAGCTGAATATCAGGTTGGAGCGCCATGCGGGAAGGGTCATGGAATCCAAGCGCATTTCCTTGAGTGGCCTGGCAGGCCGTTTGAATGCCGTCAGTCCTCTGAGTACCCTGGAGCGTGGGTACTGCATCGCGATGATAGCTGACGGGAACAGGCCCGTTCATGGGGTGGACGATGTGAGTACAGGAGAATGCCTGAACCTTAAAGTAAAAGATGGTACTATCCTGTGCAGTGTGGATAATGTATCAAAAGGGAAATAAGACCGAAAAGAAGACTAGAAAAAGGATGGAGGAATGTATATGGTCAAGGGTGTTAGCAAGGACCGTAATAACAAGGAAAGTACGGGAGATAAGGATGATGTGGGGAACATGGACAATAAGAATCAAACTGATACCCGGGATAGGGAAATCGACGATGATGATACTACCTTTGAAGAGTCCATGGACGAGCTCGAAGCCTTGGTAGACAGACTTGAACGAGGACAGTTGCTTCTGGATGAGAGCTTGGAGCTGTTCGAGAGAGGCATGAAGCTGGCCCGCACATGCAACGGGAAACTGTTAAAAGCAGAAAGAAAGATAGAGATGCTCATTGAAGAGAATGGCAAGGTCAGGGTGAGTACTTTCAATGAGGACGGATAAGTGTGCAAGTGCTCCTGTTAGTAAAGGATTTGACGGTGAAAAATATGAGAGTTCTTCCTCTCACCAGAAAGAATGGGGCAACAAGCTGATCGAAGAACTTGAACTGGAAGGCTCGGAACATATACTTGACCTTGGGTGCGGCAACGGCCTTGTTACAAGAGAGCTGGCTGAAAGAGTGCCCGAAGGAAAGGTCCTTGGAATTGACAGTTCCTCTTCCATGCTTGGCAAGGCAAAATCCCATAAGCTCCGGAATATGGAGTTTAAGTTGCTGGATATACGGGATATGGATTTTGTTCAAGAGTTCGACCTTGTGTTCTCCAACGCAGCCATGCATTGGGTCAAAGAGCATGATATTGTGCTTCGTAAGATACATGCTTCCCTTAAAGCTGGCGGGACTGTAAGGATGCAGTTTGCAGGAGAAGACAACTGTCCCACTATTTCAGGAGTATTGAAAGAGTCCATATCTTTTTCTGGGTTTGAAGATGATTTCCGTGATTTCGACTGGCCTTGGTATATGCCTGACGCAGGGACTTATGAAGAACTGATCCGCTCAGCAGGATTCCGGGCCTACAGGGTGTGGATGGAGAATGCAGACCGCTATTTTCCGGATGAGCAGTCCTTTGTAGGTTGGATTGAACAGCCAAGCCTCGTACCCTTCCTTAGGGTGCTGTCTGAGGAAAAATCCGCTCTTTTTAGGAATATGGTCGTTGAAAAGACAAAAAAGGCAGCTTTTCAGCCTGATAACTCCTATTTTGAAACTTTCCGAAGAATCAATGTGTCAGCCATCAAGTAGAAACAAATAAAACCGGACAAAAAGTAGTCCATATTAAAAAAGAAGGCTGGACTTTCAGTCATCGTCTTCAAAATATCTTCTGGCAAGCAGAAATCCACCGCTGCCGAGCAAGGCAGCAAGGAATATTGCTATTACCATCCCTTCTGTATTGAAATCCTGCCATGAGTGGACCGAGGCCCACATGCCGCTGCGGGTCACAAAGGTGGCAAATACCACAAGTATGAATGATGCCATCGCAAGCAGGGGCGCCAGGAACCCATACTCTCCGTGGGAGGTGCGTGTCCTGGCATGCAGGAATGCGGTGGCTGTTATCCAGGGAATGAGTGATGATGTTTCCACCGGGTCCCATGACCAGTACCATGCCCCCCATCCAAGCACTTCATACGCCCAGAAGCCTCCGAGTCCGATGCCAAGGGTAAGGAAGAGCCATGCGATACGCATCCAGTCCCTTGCGATGTTTGTCCATCTGCCATCCTTTGCAAGGAGGTTAGCAACAGCTGCTGCAAAGGGTATCGTGAAAGCTGCGTATCCCAGGAACAGTACCGGTGGGTGTATGGCCATCCAGGGGTTGCGCAGCAGGGGATTCATACCCTGCCCGTAGGGTACTTCTACCAGGGTTGCAAAAGGGTCCCAGTAATTGATTCCGATGCCTGTGCCTGCAATGGTGTAGGTGGCAAAGGGGTTCTTGATGACCAGTATCAGCAGGAAGACCGATGCGATGGCAAGAGATACCATTCGGGTGATGTTCATCAGTTTGGTATCTGTAAGTTCTTTAGTCTGTCCGGTGTACTGCACAAGCAGTAGTATTGCAAGTATTGCCCATGCCCAGAGCAGTAGCGAGCCCTCCTGGCCTGCCCAGAGAGCCGAGATCCTGTAATACCATACAAGGTCCGTGCTGGAGTGGCTGTAAACATAATAGTAGGATGCATTGACTCTCAAAAGGTGTGCAACGAGGAGCACTATGGATAGTGTGGCCGATATCGCACACGCCATCTCCATCTTTTTGGAGTTGGTGCTATGGGTGTGCCGTCCTTTCAAGTGATAGGCAAGTGAAAATACTGTGGCTCCCAGTCCTGTGAGGAAGGCTATCCAGATAAGGATCATCCCGAAATTCATGATTTGCCTCTTATGTTCTTATCCTTTTTCGGAACCCGGGCTCTTCTATCGCTTCCGTAATCTGTTGCGATGAGTGCAGTGATACCTATGACCATAAGATAGAAACCGCCCCAAAGGAAATTTATGTAGGGTACGGTTCTCATGTAGAGATCAACCTCTCCTTTTTGCAGGCTGATGGCCCTGGGAGCAATGAAGAGCTCTTCAGTGAGCCCGCGGTGTATATATGTGGTTGTATAACTCTGGCCCCACTTGAAATCAGTAATGTACTTTACCTGACCTTCCCGGAAGTAAGCTCCGTTCCTGTATATGTCAAAATCCACCTCAGTTGTGTAAGCGGATCCGGGATATGTCTGGTATGGGTCGCCTGAGTAGTATGAACTCATATTGCTGACCTTTATTGCATAGTCCTGCCCAGGGAAATGCCCTATGTTACCAGAACTGATCACATTTGCACCTTCCATTTTCATATTAGCACTAAGCACTATCCCGAGCAGGATGAATAGTATTCCCAGGTGGATGATGTGTGCGCTTGCACCCCTGGCTGTTGCGACGAAGGAACTCCTTGTAAATGTTCTTCCGATCTTGTATATGGTCGCAAATAAGGCAAGTGCAATTATGGGAATGGAAACATCTATGGCCAGGTTCCCAAACGGCGATATAAGTGCAAAGAAAGCTGCAAGTGCCGTATAGCCTGCTACTATCACCGCAGTGTTCTTCTGTCCCAGATAGCCTGCGAGCATGCACACGCTCAGTAGTATTACAAGCCCAGCTGTAGGCAAAGCTGTCCGGTAGTTGAAATAACCGGGTTCAAGACGTATCTCCGCCCCGGTGGTCAGCTTTGCAATAAGCGGTGTGAGCATACCCATCAATATTATTGTTGCCAGGAGCAAAAAGACAACAACAGCAGCAAGCATTGTATTTTTAGGTGTCAGTAGGGGCCTTGTATTTTTCATCTGTTGTCAGCCTTAATCTTACAATAGGTATGTAATAGAGTTTTCTCTTGCAGGCACATCATAATTTAAATAGATGCCGTGCAATCATGTGCATACAAACGTGTTAAAACGGATGGACATAATGATAGAGATACTGCTTACTGCTCTCTGGTTGATGCTTCCTGCATATATCCCAAATTCAACAGCTGCCGTATTTGGTGGTGGCAGGCCCCTTGATGGTGGAAAGACCCTTAAGGACGGGCGCCGCATACTGGGTGACGGCAAGACACTCCGTGGGCTTATTGCAGGCACAGTGTGCGGGATGTTGCTTGGCCTGCTGCAAATGTATTATATGTCACGTCAGACCACTATCTTTGGGATAGAACTTCCATCCTTTGGCGAGATGCCGGGCGCCCTTGTTGTAATATTCGCGCTGGCTTTTGGGGCACTGCTTGGGGATCTTTCCATGAGTTTCTTTAAACGCAGGCTGGGACTTAAAAGAGGTGCTCCACTTCCGGGTGTTGACCAGCTTGATTTTGTGCTTGGGGCATGGGTACTGACGTATATTGTAGCACCTTCCTGGTTCACAGCCAATTTTACATTCTACGTAGCACTTGCGGTAATTCTTATCACCCCCCTGTTGCATGTTTCTACAAACGTCGTCGGATACCTTATAGGGGTAAAGAAAGAGCCTTGGTAAAGCCCGGGCAGTATATATTTTTGTTATAATTTTACAATATATGGGATATATTTTCATTTCCAATCAGGTGATCATATGCCAGGATCAGAGAAAAGCAAACTATTACTTATCGATGCGCTGAAAACCTGCGGTGCTGTCAGGTTCGGGGATTTCACACTTGCCTCCGGAAAGAAGAGCACTTACTACATCGACATCAAGAAAGCAAGCACTGACCCTGTGACCCTCAGGATCATTGCGCAGGAAGCTACAAAGGTTATAGCGGGCATGCCGGTAGATGCGGTTGGCGGCGTGGTGCTTGGCAGCGTCCCCCTGGCTACTGCCGTGTCCCTGGAATCAGGACTGCCGCTCTTGCTTATACGCAAAGATGACAAAAGCTATGGCACAGGCGGGCGTTTTGTGGGTGAACTAAGAGAGGGCTCAAAAGTGCTGCTTCTGGAAGATGTGACCACAAGCGGTGGTTCTGTGAAGGATGCCATTGAGGCGATACGCGCACAAAGTGGTGAAGTTCAGCATGTTGTTACTGTCGTGGACCGTGAATCGGGAGCTACGGAGAATCTCGCTTCCATCGGTGTGAAGCTTATACCGCTTGTGAGGGCGAGCGATCTGGTCTGATACTTGTAGTTTTCACGGGAAAATGAGATAGTAAATTATTTATTACAATAACTAGCACTTTATGCTATTCCAGTTTCTAATGAATTAGCGGTCCGATTACGGACCCGAATCATGTCCTAACAAACAAATCCCTATCGAGCAACAGGTCGTAGTCATAATTGTTTCAATAACGAGGTTTTAAGTCATGAACATTTTAGTAGTAGGTGGTGGCGGAAGGGAGCACGCTATCACGGCAGCACTGGCGAGGAGCAGGAAAGAACCTTCTCTATTTGCAGTAATGTCAAAGAAGAATCCGGGAATCGCAGAACTATGTGAGGATTTCCTTCTTTCCAAGGAAACAGACGTTGAGAAGGTAGTCGAGTTCGCAGTCAGAAAGAATATCGAAATAGCAGTCATAGGGCCCGAAGCCCCGCTTTCCGTGGGCCTTGCCGATGCCCTGGAAAATGCCGATATCAGTGTTGCCGCCCCTAAAAAAGCGGTGGCACAAATAGAATTCAATAAGGGCTGGGCTCGCAATTTCATGAAGGATAATGGGATAGCGGGCTGCCCGAGATTTGAAGTGTTCACGGAGAGAGGGCCTATGGACTCTTTCATTGACGAGCTTGGCGATGTTGCTGTCAAGCCTGCCGGCCTTACAGGTGGCAAAGGCGTAAAGGTAATGGGCGACCAGTTGCCTGACCTGGATGCTGCTAAGGAGTATGCAGCAAGCCTGCTTGCAACCGGAAGCGTGGTCGTGGAGGAGAACCTTAAGGGTGAGGAATTCACCCTGCAGGCGTTCGTGGATGGCGAGCACCTGGCTTTCATGCCGACGGTGCAGGATCACAAGCGTGCCTTTGAGGGCGACCTTGGACCTAACACCGGGGGTATGGGCTCTTACAATGATGCGGGAGAGATCCTGCCATTCCTTGTGGAGGAAGATGTAAGCCAGGCAAAGCAGATAATGCTGGATACCATCAGGGCCCTTCGCAGGGTCACAGGCGTCGGTTACAGGGGAGCCCTGTACGGCCAGTTCATGATTACCAGGGCCGGGCCCAAAGTGATAGAGTTCAATGCGCGCTTTGGTGATCCCGAGGCCATGAATGTGTTGTCCCTTCTGGAGACCGACTATACGGATGTGCTGTCAGCTATTGTTATGGGCACGCTTGATAAGCTTGACGTGAAGTTCAGCAGGAAGGCGACTGTGTGCAAATACGCTGTTCCTGCAGGCTATCCTGACGCTCCGACGAGTGACAGGGAAGTCAGTGTGGGAGATATTGGCGATGCCCTGCTCTTCTATTCAAGTGTCTATGAAAGTGATGGCAAGGTCTATACCACCGGCTCAAGGGCTGTGGCAGTGGTGGGTGTTGCGGATACTATTGCTGAGGCTGAGAAGATCGCACAGCATGCGCTGGACAATCTTAAAGGGGACCTGCATTCCAGGCGGGATATCGGCACTGCAGGGCTCATACAGAGACGTATCGATCACATGAGGACGATACGCAATATGCAGTAACTGACCAAGGGAATGATAGCATGAAACATCTTATCTCAATGGCTGACCTCTCGCAGGAAGAGATCATCGAACTCCTTGATGTGGCAACAGACCTGAAAGAAAAACGTGTGAAGGGCAAGGTCACCGACCTTCTGAAGAATAAGAGCATCGGGATGATCTTCGAGAAATCATCCACGCGCACCAGGGTGTCTTTCGAGGTTGCCATGAACGACCTCGGGGGCCATGCGCTGTACCTGAACCCGAGGGATATGCAGCTTGGCCGCGGAGAGACTGTGGGCGATACCGCCAAAGTGCTCTCGCGCTACCTCTACTGTATTGTCGCAAGGGTGTACAGCCACGATACTGTCAGTGAGCTTGCGGCGCACTCTGATGTGCCTGTCATTAACGCACTCTCGGACAGGGAGCATCCCTGCCAGATAATCGCAGACCTGATGACCATCCGCGAGTACAAGAACCGGCTCAAGGGACTGAAATATGCCTGGGTCGGCGACGGTAACAATGTGTGCAATTCCGCCATCCTTGGCTGTACGCTGGTGGGAATAGAAATCGCGGTTGCCTGCCCGCCCGGATATGAACCAGACCCGGAGATAGTGAAACAGGCCAGGCGGCTTGGCGGCAAAGTGACGGTCACCAACGACCCCGCAGAGGCTGCAAAGGATGCCGATGTCCTCTATACCGACGTATGGGTGTCCATGGGAGATGAGGACGAGCGCGAGAAGCGCCTCAGGGACCTCGCCCCCTACCAGATAAACACGGAACTTGTCAACCTTGCAAGACAGGATGCCATCGTGATGCACTGCCTCCCCGCACACCGCGGAGAGGAGATCTCCGCTGAGGTCATGGACGGCCCTCACTCCGTAGTCTTCGACCAGGCCGAGAACCGTCTGCACTCACAGAAAGCCCTCCTGCTGAGAATGATGGCCTGAGGGCCATCCCCATATTCTCACCCAAACACAAAGTTTAACTAGAAAAAGCGCTACTAAGCATCATTCACAATGCGGGAGTCGCCCAGCCAGGTCAAAGGCGCTAGATTCAGAGTCTAGTCTCGTAGGAGTTCGTGCGTTCGAATCGCATCTCCCGCACCATGATTTTTTGGGATATGGTTAACACAAATTTTATGTACGCTACTTTTTACATACACTTTCATTTCAACTTTATACACTGCAATGTTTTTTTATATTAGTGGAATTGTAGAATAAAATAGAAATGTATATATCCTAAAAATTTTACACTCTCTATAACTAAGGTGGTCTTATGAGAGATTTCTCGGTAGAATTACCAACAAATTATAAAGCTGAAAACTATATTAAATTAAGTCCAGCTGAAAGGAAGTTGTTTGATAAATTTATAGAAGATCAGATTGCTTATAATCAATCATTGGCTAAGGCATTTAGCAGCCAAGCAACCTCTTTTCATGAGGAAAAAGAAAAGATCTCTTATGAAAGAGCAGATTCGACTTACATACCATTTTTAGCATATTGTTGGAGAGTGGCTGCTACAGCGATAGGTGGGTCAGTTGTTCTATTTGCAGCTATTTTCAGATTACCTCTTATTGAAGAAACACAATTACGAATCTATGCAATAATAGTCTCATTTATAGCAGTAATCATGATTTTAGGATTATTTGTACCACTTCGACTACTTCCTAAAAAACCTCTATATAAAAAGGAAGATGCACCTGAAACTTTATAATTAACGATTTATAATAAAATAAGGACTTGGGTAGCATGTTCGATGATGAAAGATTTATAGACATTGAACCGGATGATATTAGTAACTTAAGTTGTGAAGAAGGAGAAAAGCATTCACGTTTTAAGGCATATCTTCTTGGTTATTCTGATTCAGTCCAACAGCTTCAATCAGCAGAAGATGATGCTCTTCGCAAGTTTAAGCAAAGAAATACAATGTTAAAATCTGCGAACAAACAAATTCCAATTAGGGTTTATTTTGAAAAACTGGGATTATTTTTGCTGTTTGGTTTTATCTCTTCTTACTATATCCTAACATCAAATGAATTGCAAATAACACAATCTTATATCAAAATGTTTCTTTTTTTACTGCATATACTTCTTATAATTATGGCTGTGTTCATTCCTCTTTTTGTCTTTCCCAACAAGCTCTAAATCCCAATTAATCTAAATGAAGTTTGTTAATCAACTTTAAAACTAAACTGTTGATTCTTCTTAATATTTCTATCTTTAATCTTCAAGTAAGCCAAAGTATTCAGTTGTAGGATTATCTTCACTTTCGAGCTTAATCTTAAATATTTCGTATGACACTAAGCATAAACAAATAGAAATCTTTTTATAACCTATAACTTTAAACAGAAACTGTCCTAATGAACATTACTGCCGGAGATAAATAATGGCTTTAGATGGAAGGGATTATACTAAAAGAGATAAAAATGGAAATATTGACTACTCGAAAAACATACATTCTAAAGACTTAGATGAATTTGTAAACGAATCCTATAAAGCTGCGTTGAATGATAAAGAATCCAATGCAAAATACTGTGAATATTGTAAAAAAGAACTTAAAACATCATATAATAGAGAAAAAGTCTTAAAAAATAGAATTCAGGATGGCATAGTTTCTAGCTATTTTGTTAATGAAGTAATAGTGAAGTATGAATCTGAACAGTGTACAACGTGTAAAAAGTATTTTTGTCACGAGTGCATGGATTCAGTTCGTGATATTAGCTATGATGCAGTGTTGAATGGTTTATGTCCAAAATGTTCAAAAAAATTTATAGGGCTGGTTAATGAAATTGAATACAATTCTGCAATAAATAAATCAGAACCAAGTTGTTCCAAAAGAGATGATTTTGTAGAATGCAGACAAGCAGATTTAGTCAAGATTAAAGCCAAACTTGAACCAGTAATTCAACCACCATCTGAACCAGTAATCAAATCAAAACCAAAACCAGTAATTAAACCAGTAATTAAACCAAAAAAGTATGAAATTTCAGAATCCCAATGCAAAGAACATACATATTCAAGAACACGGATAGGAAATGACTTCTCTGGAAGTCAATATGAGGGTGTATGCATTTATTGTGGGAATAAGAAACAAGACTCTGATTTTCCAATATTAAAGCACACAGGAGTACGGAAGAAATCAAATATCCCATATAGTAAGATCTTTACAATTCTTGCACTAATCTCAGTTTTATCGATAATATGGTTTTATGGTGATGATATTTTTCCATCAGATGATTTTAATGAAAATGTGTTTAATCCTTCACTAGGCATAATTAATCTTAAAGCATCTGGCGAACCTGTAGTTTTAATTAACAACGAATCTGCAACTAATCCAACATGGGATGAACTAATAACATTTTTGAAAACAGATGACACAGATAGGATTCTGTATAAAGATGACGTTTTTGTATGTTCTGATTTTGCAGAAAGACTTCATAACAATGCTGAACAAGCAGGAATTAGGGCAGCTTTTGTTACAATATACTTCTATAGTGACAGTGACGGACATGCTTTGAATGCATTTGAAACAACTGATAAAGGGTTAACATATGTAGACTGCACTGGTTCTGATGTTAAGTTACAAGAATTGGATAGCTTTGACAAAATTGCATACGTCGAAAAAGGGAAAGAATACGGCATTGTTTCTATACATTACACAAATACTCCTGAATACGAATTTTACGAACTACGTAAAGATAATGTACGCCTCAGAGGCTTTTTTGAAAGTATGGGTGTTGTCAAAGAAGTAGATATATATTGGAAGTTGTAGTTTTCCGACATATTCAAGTAACTTTAGCAGAATTAAAAAAATGGTAACGACATTGATGGAGATTAACAATGGGGCTAGCTGACAGGGATTATACAAAAAGGGATTCTAAAGGCAATATTAACTATAAAAGGGGTACGAATATCGAAGATTTCGCGCAACGAAGTTATGCCCAATCTGTGAAAAAACGGGATTCAAGCTTATACTCTAAAATAAAAAACAAGATTCGCAGATTATTGAGATTATGAAATAACGGCAGTGTTGAATATAATTTCTTCAAGTTGCAGCTAAATATGAGATTTCAGGAGAGAATGGCATGGGGATTGACAGATTAATACTTGATCAAAAGGAAAAAAGCAAACAATCGATGGAACCTCAAAACATGAATCCGACTGAAACTTGCATAAATGAGGTGCCATTAAACCAACCGTTTAACAAGCAAACTGAAAATACTTCTCCGTCTCTTAAAAATAGAAAAAACGATAACATCGTCATTACAAGAAGTCCTGAACATCAAGAGAAGATTGATAAGGTAAAAAGTATGCTCAATTTGAAATAACTTGTCTGGTTAATCCGTCCCTTGAAATTTGCTTTCCAGGCTCTGTAGACCTTGTTTTCTACTTTATTTTCATAATCACTTTAAATGATTAAACCCTTAAATATACTACAAAGTCATATATTCCCTATTATTTTATACTCTCATCTTCATACTCTACTTCGATTTAATTTATAATCCTAATCACAAAAAGAGGAACCAACATCATGAAAGTAATAGCAATAAACGGCAGCCCACGAAAAGAGGGCAACACAGCCGCTCTCCTGAAAGAGCTTCTTTCGGAGCTTGAGGGCGAGGGCGTGGAGACTGAGCTTATACACATAGGCGGGCAGAAGGTTCATGGATGCACTGCCTGCATGAAGTGCTTTGAGATGAAGAACGGGCAATGCGTGTTCGATGACGACCCGATCAACGGGTGTATCGCGAAGATGAGGGAGGCGGACGGGATCGTTATCGGGTCGCCGACTTACTTTGCTGATGTGTCAACCGAGGTGAAGGCGCTGATTGACCGTGCGGGATTTGTGTCTATAGCGAACGGGGGCTTCCTTGCCAGAAAGGTGGGGGCTGCTGTGGTGGCCGTGCGCAGGGCAGGGGCGGTGCATGCTTATGATTCCATCAACCATCTCTTTGGGATATCCAATATGTTCACCGTGGGCTCTTCTTACTGGAACCTGGGGGTGGGGCTCAATCCGGGGGATGTGATTGATGACGCTGAAGGGATGCAGACCATGAGGGACCTGGCCTCCAACATGGCGTGGCTGCTGAAGAAGATTCATAATAATCCTTAGATTACATTCTGCAGCTCATTTATAGTCCCGGCTCGTCCTTGTCATAAGGATCATGCTGTATGGGGAGGGCGCTTTAAACAGGCGCCGGAACTCGTATCAGGTATGGGGTGGTACTATAAGAGCAGTTGTTTACAAAGGACCTAACAAGGTAGCGGTAGAGGAAGTGGATGAGCCTAAGATCGAGCATCCGGCAGATGCCATCGTCAGGCTGACCTCCACTGCTATCTGCGGAAGCGACCTTCACATGTATGAAGGCAGAACGAACGAAACGCCCGGCAAGATACTGGGTCATGAGCCACTGGGAGTGATAGAGGAAGTCGGCAGTGCCGTGTACTCATACAAGAAAGGGGACCGGGTGGTCGTTAACTTCAATGTGGCCTGCGGGCATTGCATGAATTGTGTCATGGGATTCCCCAGCGCCTGCCTCACCATCAGATCGGAGACCGCAGGAGGAGCTTTCGGGTATGCCAAGATGGGTAAATATGCGGGCGCACAGGCGGAGAAGCTCAGGGTGCCCTTTGCCGACTTCAACTGCACCAAATTGCCGGGTAAGCCTAATGATAAATGGGAGCATGACTTTGTCATGCTGGCCGATATATTCCCGACCGGCTTCTTCGCTACAAAGCTGGCCATGGTAATGCCCGGTTTCCCGGTAGCCGTCTTTGGCGCCGGTCCTGTGGGACTGCTGGCGGCCTACGCAGCAGTACTCCAGGGAGCCGGCCAGGTGTTCGTGGTGGACCACATCCCTGAAAGGCTGAAACTGGCAAAAAGTATAGGTGCTATACCGATCGACTTCACCATGAGCGATCCCGTCGCCCAGATAGAAGCCCTGAGGGCTGAGTTCTCGGTCGTGGACACCGTGCTTCCCGGAGAAGATAAGATGGAAAGTCTTATGTCAGGCATCTCTAAGCTGGCCGAGAGTGCAGGTATTCAGCTTGATGTCGACCGGAGCGATCCTGTAAAGGTCATCCAGACTTTAAGGGCCGTGAATCCCGCGATCGTGCAGTCGCTGCTGCCAGGTGAAGAAAAGATGAAAGGCGTCATGTCCGGCATAGATGCTGTGGGCTACCAGGCCAGGGACAGAACTGATCCTTCAAAGGAGAACCCCACTCAGGTAATAAGTGACCTTGTGAGGCTCATCAACCCCACCGGTCATCTTGCTTTGATCGGTGTCTTTACCGCAGACGACCCGGGAGCTTCCAATGCCCATGCTAAGAAAGGCGAGTTCCTGCTACCCCTCGGTGAACTCTGGGAAAAGGGCATGACCGTAGGTACAGGCCAGACGCCTGTGAAAACCTTCATCATCATGCTAAGGGACCTGATAATTGCAGGAAAGGCGAAGCCCGGTTTCATAGTAAGCCACAGGATATCCTTTGACGAAGTGCCGGATGCCTACAGGAAGTTCGCCAGACGGGAGGACGGTTATACAAAGGTGATAATAGACCCTGCAAAATGATTCTCTCCTTGTTTCATTTTTAAATCCTTACAAACATCTCTGCCGCAGTCCGGAATAGGCAGAGATGTAGATGTTTATATTCACGGGCAAGAATATCTGTTATGGCAACAGAGAATATTGTACCCTTTGATATGGCAAGGATTTTTATAGGCTCCACACCATGGGGATTCCTTCTGGAGGTAATGTTCAGGACTGCTGTACTGTTCCTGATTTCCCTTGTTTTTATGAGACTTCTTGGAAGGAGGACAGTAAGACAGCTTACCCTTTTCGACCAGCTCATAATCATAGCCCTTGGTACTTCCGTAGGTGAACCCATGGTCTACCCGGACACGGCTCTTCTGTGGGGTGTGTTCGTGATAATAACGGTGGTGCTGATGTTCAAACTTCAGAATACATTGCTGAACAGGAGTGCTTTTTATCAGGATATTGCCTTGGGAACACCCCGGAAAATAATAAGTAACGGAGTAATAGATGTAGGAATGATGAACCGAATCTCTACTACCCGTGAAGAGGTTTTCCTTATGCTGAGGAACAAGAGCGTAAGACACTTGGGGGAGCTTGAAGCTGTGTACATTGAGAGAAACGGGAGCTTAAGCATTTACAGGTTTGAACCTGATAAAATGACTCATGGCCTGACCACTTTATCAGATGACCTTCCAGGACATCCGGAGCATCACAGGACTGATACAAAGGTTCTCAGATCAGACTACTATTCATGTTATGTTACCGGGGAGACAAGAAAGCTGAGCGAGGGTGATGTGTTCCCGGCATGTAGGGGAGATCAGTGGATAGAGTCTACGGAACCATGATTCTTTAGAGGACGAGTGAAGAAGCCAATACGTACAGATAAAGTTTCTCAGTTATATTCCCCTTAGTCTCTACTCTCAAAGAGACTCGCTTTAGAGTTCTCACAGGCATAATAAAAAATAAAGGATTAGAGGAAATTATATACTTTTCCTGTCAGGTACTGGCAGTACTCGTAGCTGATGGGTCCTCCTTTGTCAGCTCACAGGTGAATTCCCCGCACTTAAAGCATAGTGCTATATTTCTCTCAAGCACAGCTCGTTATCCTGCAGAATCTGTTCTGCCTTGGTATGCAAACCTTTGTCCCCGTTAGGGCACTGTCTGGCTGTCATTCTAGGACATTTCTCGCAAGCGATTCCGCATATTCCTATTTTCATACAGTATCCTTTCGAAAGCAAATGCTCATTTCCAGGTGATCCTTGCGGGCTCGCGTCCGGGGATGCCATATACTTTGTACTTCGGATATCCGAACATCATGGCATACTGCACTTCATGCCCTTCCGGCAGGCCAAGCTCGTCTTTCAGCTCCTGGCAGTAGGATGCGGCTATCTTGAGGAAGCCCGCCCAGCAGGCACCCAGTCCGAATGCGGGGGCTGCAAGCTCAAACCATGAGAGGGCGATGAGGCTGTCAGTATAAGCCATGGGGTTTGCAGCAGCCGCATAGGCGATGGCAACATGCGGGGCACCACGGCAGATGGGGTCCTTTCCGTTATCATATGCAGCAATAAGTGATGGGAGGATTGGCTTCAGGGGGTGCTCTATGCCGCTGTCCATGATACTGCGCATCCAGTCAATGGTAATGTGCGCGAGTTTACGTACCTGTGCCGGGTCGTGGACAATGAGCCAGTGTACGGGCTGGTTGTTCATCCCGGAAGGCGCATAGCGCACGATATCAATTATGTCCTCTATGGTTTCCCTGTCTACTATCTTATCCTGGTAGTTACGTACAGACCTGCGCTGGCGCATGTACAGTCCAAGGCTTCCGGCAGTGATATCCTGCCTCGCCTCTTCAGAAAGTGTCGGGTAACGGGTATCATACTCAGGCAGGATTGCTCCTTCGGGACAGAAGGCTTCGCAATTACCGCATTTTGTACAGAAGGCTTCGACCTCATCAGGCATGAACGGCATATTGCCTTTACCTTTCATTATCAGGCCAAGAGCGCATATCTCGATGCATGTGCCACATTTCGAACAGGTGTCCGGGTCAATTGCAATGGTTGTCATGGTGTAGAACTCCGCTAATAACTAGCAAGAGATGATAATAAACGTTTGCACTGTTCCCGGTGAGCTCGCACAATATGTCTATATCCTAAAGTGCTGTAGCAATAGCATGGCAAGTTACAAAATGCTCGTAAAGGATGTAATTCATAAAGCAGACATTCTTCTTGAGATAGTGGATGCGCGTTTTCCGCAGGAGACAAGGAACAGTCACGTGGAGGACGATCTAATCCGTATGGGCAAGCCGTTCATAATCGTCCTTAACAAATGTGACCTTGTATCAAAAAAGAGCCTGGATAAGGCCAAATCCTCTCTCTCAACAATCGCTCCAACAGTTTTCGTATCGGGCAAGGACAAGTCCGGCACGACTATCCTGAGGCATAAGATAATGGAACTCGCCGGCATCAACAAACTCAAGGGAGGAGATATCCTGGTCGGGTGTCTTGGCTACCCCAATGTCGGCAAATCCTCTGTGATAAATGGTGTTACCGGGAGGCATAGGGCCGGCACATCATCCATATCCGGCCATACAAAAGGAGTCCAGCTTGTGAACGCAGGCTCAAACATCAAATTCATTGACACTCCCGGAGTGATACCTTTTGATGAACATGATGAATGCATGCAGGGCCTTCTGGGGATAAAGGATGCAACACACCTGAAGGATACTCTTGGAGTGGCCCTCAAGATGGTCGAAATATTATGTTCTGAAAACAAAGCTGCCCTTGAATCATTATACAATGTGACTATCGAAGAGCAGGACGCCTATGAAGTTATCGAACTTATAGGGCAAAAGAGCAATTTCCTGAAGAAAAAGGGCGAGATAGATGAGATGCGGGTTTCCTGGAAGATAATCGATGACTGGCAAAAAGGAATCCTTGTTGTCTGATAGATATGCTTACCCTGTTGTTGTCAAGTCTATGCGTAAATGTTTTAGGCCGGCAGACAACTCTGGAATTGAGGTATCATATGTCTGAAATGTGCGGAAAGTACTTTGGTGTATGCACATCCTATCATCACTCCAAAGGGTGTAATTGCCCCCAGTGTCCTTCCTATCCCGGAAAAGGTACATTCATGTTCTGTGCCAAAGGCAGGAGTTCCAACGTACAGCAAAAAGCAGGATGCTTATGTATCGGGTGTGAGATTCATAGCAAGTTCAGGTTCGAAGGCGAATATTTCTGTCAATAAGTTTGCGAAAATGATTTAATCTGTTATGGGCCTTAGGGTATGGCATGGAAACCGCCATGAGGATTCACTGTTTGCAGCACCTTGAATTTGAAACCCTGGGGAATATCCCCGGCTGGGTGCAGAGCAAGGGGCATATACTCTCCAGGAGTCTTCCGTACATAGAAGCAGAATTCCCGCATAGCGATTCATTTGACCTGCTGATAATTATGGGTGGTCTGATGAGCGTATATCAGGAGAATGAATATCCCTGGCTTCAAAAAGAGAAAGGATTCGTCAGGGGTGCGATAGAGGCTGGCAAGGCTGTCCTTGGAATCTGTTTTGGCGCTCAGATGATATCCGGGGTGCTGGGATGCAGTGTTCACAGGAACGACCTCAGGGAAATCGGATGGCATAAGGTTGAACTGACCTCTGTTCCCCGGAGCGAACCTTTCCAGCAGGGCCTGCCCAGCAGTTTCATTGCTTTCCAGTGGCATGGTGACACTTACGGACTTCCCGCCGGTGCAAGGAGGCTCTTCACATCAGAAGCCTGCAAAGAACAGGGTTTTGTCTACAAGGATAACGTGCTTGCTGTACAGTTTCATCCTGAAGTGAATGAACGATGTATATCCGATCTGATGACAAACTGTGAAGCTGATCTGAAGGATGGAGGTCCGTATGTACAAGGAGAAGCAGGAATCCGTAACCAGCCGGAACTGGTGGAAAGCTCTGCCGGGATAATGTTCTCTATTCTTGACAGATTCGAAGAACTTCACAGGAACACTGCGGCCAGGGTCAAAAGGGGCCTGGTGTGATGTTATATGAAGAGGATATGGGTGCAGATATACTCTCAGTTCGAGAGGGTATGGAATTATGCCGGAAGCGCCCTGTTATCTATTCTGACCTGGATCATCTGAAAAAAGGCTCCACAGGGTTCCTGCACGAGCTTGGCTATTCAAAAGAAAATATAGCTCTGGCTCTTGACCTGGGGGTCCGGGAAGTGGAAAACAATCTTAAAGGACGGGATGCAGGTAGACCTGAATGGCAGTGTCATCCAGTGCATTCTTAAAGATAAAAAATGCGGCTGCGTGTCGAGTTGCTGGAGGATGTTGTTTCGGAGGTCCCTACACTTGCCGGAAAGGTGAAAGGTCAAGAAATTACAGTTTCACTGGAATGGTATTTCTTCTAGACATCTTTTATCGGGTTCTAAAAACCCTGTTCCTTAAAAGTGATCTACGGATGTATTACCTATTTTTAAGGAACTTTATCAGGTCCCTCTGGTCAAATCCATATCCCTGTACGTTATACTTCCCAAGAAGACAGCGTCCGGTTCTTTCCGGCCCATGGAAATCGGAACCACCGGTCATTCTAAGCTCGTTTGAACTTGATATATTAAACATGGTTTCCACTTGCTCTTTTGAACTGTTCCCATAGAACACCTCAAAGCCATCCAGTCCGTAATCTATTAGTGATCTGGTAACAACAGGCAGCAGTTTCATCTCATCATACATTTCCAGTGTCCTGAGGAGGTGCGCACAGACTGCAATACCTCCGGCTTCATGGATGGCCTTTATGATCTCAGCAGCGGGGAACTTTTTCATATCCATGGAATACGGCGAGGTTTCTGCAAGCCACTTGTTGTGGAACTCATAATTATTCATGCCCTTATTTATCACAGACTGCGTGATGTCATGCCGGGTTGGAATTCCGCTGATCTGCTCAAGGGCATGGTAATCTATGATCCATTCATGGGATTCAAGCATTGAACAAACCTTTTCACAATAGTCGTCTGCGTTGTGCTTTGCTTCATCCGTCATTCTAAGGAATGTCTCTTCCTCCCTGTTAAAACCATAGCCAAGAATATGGAGTTCTATTTCGGGAAGGTCGAGTTTGCTCGTGAATTCTATGCCTGGTATAAAGGCAAGATCTCTTCTGGCGCATTCCTTTTCTACAATGTCAAGACCTTCGACTGTATCATGGTCTGTGACACTCAAAGCCCGCAGTCCTGACTCATGTGCCAGTTTCACAAGCTTTGCAGGATCCAGGTCACCGTCTGAAAAGGTTGTATGTGAGTGCAAGTCTACAATAATATCTATTTTTACACCTTCATATGTACGATAAATCTACAAAGAAAATTATTGGTTTTTATCTATATAAACCATCTTAAATAGAAATATTATGCAGTGCGTCTAAAAAAGAATATAGAGGGTTACCCCTCTGTTCCTATGATATTATCTCATCATCTGTTCTTATACCGACTACAATCTCCACAGGGGACACGAATATCTTGCCGTCACCAAATTTGCCTGTGCGCGCGTTCTGTTTGATCGTATCTATGACTGGGTGAACATCACTGTCGCCAATCACCATTTCGATCTCAACTTTTGGTATCATGTCGACCTTTATCTGTTTACCTCTATACTGCAGGCAAATACCTCTCTGTGCACCGCGGCCCTTAACTTCATGCACTGTCATTGCAAAATATCCTTTCTCTTCCAGTGCGGCTTTGACATCATTGAGCTTTTCTGGCCTTATGATCGCTACTACTCTCTTCATTAACATCACCTCAGGCTGTTGTGGATTCTCCATGCTGTGAAATATCCAGTCCTACGTACTCTTCTTCTTCTGTGACACGCAATCCCATTACCTTATCCACTAACTTCGCCAACAGATATGTCATACCAAAGGCGTAAGCCACAGCAACGGATGCATCAAGGATCTGTATGAAGAACTGATTGGCATTGCCATATATCAGGCCGTCAACTCCTCCGATCGCTGCACTTGCGAATATGCCGGTTGCGATGGCACCCCAGAGTCCTCCCATTCCATGAATGGCCCAGGCGTCAAGGCTTTCGTCAAGTCCCCTGCGCACACGGAAGAGCAGTGCACCATAACACAAAAGCCCTGCAAATCCTCCGATGAAAATTGCAGACATCGGGCTGACAAATCCGCATCCGGGTGTTATGGCCACAAGACCTGCAATGGCTCCACTGATCATCCCCAGGGAGCTTGGCTTGCCCTTGAGCCATGATGCGGCCATCCAGGTTATGGCACCGGCTGAAGCCGAGATGTTAGTGGTCACAAGTGCGTTGACTGCGGTCCCGTTGGCTGAGAGTGCACTTCCGGCATTGAATGCGAACCATCCAAACCACAGAAGCGCTCCTCCAAGCAGTGTTGTGGTAATGTTCTCTGCTTCCATGCTGTATTTCCCATAATCCATACGGTTGCCTATAACAAGCGCCAGTGCAAGGGCGCCGAATCCTGAGCTGATGTGGACCACAGTACCTCCTGCAAAGTCAAGAGCACCGAGTGAATGAGCCCATCCGCCTCCCCAGGACCAGTGTGCAAGGGGGTCATACACCAGGGTTGTCCAAAGCAGGCCAAGCACTATAAAAGAACTGAACTTGATACGCTCTGCAATACCGGATGTGAGGATTGCAAGGGTCACACCAGCAAAAACAAGCTGGAATGCCATGAAGAGCAAGTCCGGTATGCCTTCTCCGTCAAGTCCCACTCCTCTAAGGCCTATATGGTCCAGTCCTCCTATGAATCCGCATATGTCTGTCCCGAAAGAAAGCGAATAGCCAAGAAGTACCCACTGGATACTTACTATCGCAAAGGCGATGAAGGACAAAGCTATCATCGATATGAGGTTCTTCTTGCGTACCATGCCTCCATAGAAAAGCCCGACGCCCGGTGTCATCAGCATCACAAGGGCTGTGCATATAATGATAAACGCTGTGTCTCCTGTATCTAACGCCACTTCAGCTCACCTTTTTTAACATAAATACCGTTTTTCTGAAATCTCTGTCCCGGTTGTTCTTTTCCATAAGCTTCACCAATACTTTTGCCCGTGCATAATTGAAATAATGTTCCTACTTCCTAGCTTATACTATTTAAAATTTTCTGAACATTAGTAGTTCTGCTCTGAATTCAAAACATTATCCATGGCACATGGATAGATGCCCGGGATGATACGAAAAACTGAAATTGAGGTTGACGATCGGAATGCCAAAAGCATTGCTAAAAGATCACTTCGGTTAGATACGCCTATAAACTCCTCTTTCTTTTCGATAACTACCTTTTTCCGCTTTTGTATTTCAGATTCCTGTTCAAAGGCTATTTATTTCTATATGAGTTATACCACTCCACACAGTTCATTTTGATCATACTTACGGAGAATAAAGAATGGCAATCCATCCAATAGAATATCGCTATGGTACAGACGAGATGAAACATGTCTGGAGTGAGGCGAACCGCCTTGAGAAGGTCATGAAGGTCGAGGCATCGCTTGCCAGGGCTGAAGCAGATATCGGTCTTATTCCCCGGGAAGCTGCAGAAATTATTGAAAAGAGCATCAGTGCCGTGGAGCTTGAAAGAGTAAACGAGATAGAGGACGAGATCCACCACGATATGATGGCTGTCGTGATAGCCATCTCTGAGAAATGTGCAGGAGATGCCGGTAAATGGGTACACTTCGGTGCAACTTCCAATGACATGCTGGACACAGCAACAGCTCTTCAGTTCAGGGAAGCTGTGGCAATTCTGGAAGAGAAGATGCACAGGTTGCTGGACGTGCTTCTGGTACAGGCTAACGATCACAAGCACCTCGTGTGTGCAGGAAGGACTCATGGGCAGATAGGCGTACCCACTACCTACGGGTTGCGCTTTGCCATCTGGGCATCCGAGGTCGGACGTCATATCGAGCGTCTGGAGCAGCTCAAACCACGCCTGCTGGTAGGACAGATGACTGGCGCGGTGGGAACACAGGCTGCTTTTGGCAAGGATGGCATCGAGATCCAGAAACGCTCCATGGGATACCTTGGTATCGGCGCCGTGGATGTTTCCAATCAGATCATCCAGAGGGACCGCCATGCAGAGTTTGTGATGTGGATGGCCACCACCGTGACCACACTGGATAAGATCGGTACTGAGATCCGCTCCCTGCAGAGAAGTGAGATCGCCGAGGTGGAAGAGAGCTTCAGGAAGAAACAGGTAGGTTCGTCCACGATGCCCCACAAGCGCAACCCCATCAAATCCGAGCAGATATGCGGACTTGCAAGGATAGTGCGCGCCATGGTGGAGCCTGAACTGCTGAACAACACTCTCTGGGACGAGCGCGACCTGACCAACTCTTCATGCGAGCGCGTGGTTTTCCCGGAAGCCTGCATCCTGACCGATCATATCATTAAGCTCGGTATCGGCGTTATTGAGAACCTCAGGTTCTATCCTGAAAATATTCGTCGCAATCTGGACCTGCTCAGGGGTCTGAACATGGGAGAGGCTGTCATGATAGAACTTGCAAAGCGAGGCGTCGGCCGCCAGGAAGCCCATGAGCTTGTGCGCTCCAGTGCCATGGAATCTCACGAATCTGGCAAGCACTTCAAGGATGTCCTGCTGGCTAACCCGGATATTGCAAAATATCTGAATGAAACTGATATCATTAACCTGGTGGACCCGGACAGGTACATAGGCACCGCTGTGGAACAGGTTGAAGCTGTCGTTGAAAAACTGAAGAGAAATTGATAGGGGGTTTTGATAACCCTCAATATTATTTTTAAGATAAGGTCCTTAATCTACCTTCTCATATTTGGACGGAGGCGCTCCGCAGATCGGACAGTTTCCTTCAGGTTCGCCCTCATGGGTATGCCCGCAGACACTGCATACGTAGTAGTCTGTTTCCGTATTATTCCCGATTTCCTCCAGAGCTTTCTCATACAGTCTGGCATGGATCTTTTCCACTTTGTTGGCAACCTCAAAGCTCCAGAGCGCCCTGTTGTCCCCTTCGTTCTTTGCTTCTTCAATGAACTTGGGGTACATGTCCTCAAATTCGTATGTCTCTCCGGCTATGGCCTCTTTCAGGTTATCCACTGTGGTTCCGATACCACCCATGCGCTGAAGGTGGTTGAAAGCGTGGACAGTTTCAGCAGCAGCAGCAGCTCTGAAAAGTTTAGCTATCTGAGAATACCCTTCCTGGTCTGCTTTCTTTGCAAAAGCCAGGTAGGCCCTGTTTGCCATCGACTCGCCTGTAAATGCTGCTTTAAGGTTATCTTTTGAGCTTATGTATATCTCCCCATTTGATCTTTAATGTTCTTTTACCCTATTTATCGTCTCATATATTATTTTAGCGTCCAGAGTAACTGACATTTAACTATCAAAGCATCTGGTAAGGCAGAGCTTGTGGAATACTGTGGCCTGCTCATAGAATACAGGGAGTAAGCAGACTGTCAGAGGATCAGCGACAAAAAAGGAGCATTACTACAATACCGGCATGTCTGGAAATGATTAAAAATGGAATTGCTAACCGGGATGGCTAGCTTTCTTTATTCAAATGGACCTTAACAAACTTCCAGAGCCCTCAGGAGTTGCTTGAGATCCGCCTTGGCGCTCTCGACGAAAGCACCCCTTGTGCCTGAGATGATGATGGTCCAGTCCCCGCCGCTGTACATCCAGTTATGCTGGGGTACCCAGTTCATCTTGTAAAGTTCTGTATAAGCGCTTGCCAGAGCATCGAACATCATATTCACCGCTCCGCAGAACTTGGCGGTCGTCTGGGCCATTTCTTTTGGCATCTCCATTTTGGCCTTATAATCCACAAGTTTTCCTTCCGTATTGAATATGCCGGCTGCCATTACGCCTTCAAATTTCAGAAGCTCATCTAACGATAGGTTACACTCTTTTCTTTCCATACTCTTACCCCACTTCAAATGAAGATGATTTTGATCATCCCTATCAAAATAGAGGCATATTGCCTTATATAAGTATGTGGCAGTGCATCTTTAATTTTTTAAAATGAGTTCGTTGTAGGCGTAACCTGCTTCACGGGCCTGCAATGTGGGAAATCTCACTTTGCCAGCACTTTTCTCAGGAACTGTCCCGTATGGGATACCTCGTTCTTTGCAATATCCTCGGGTGTCCCTTCTGCAATAACCTCCCCGCCTCTGGCACCGCCCTCGGGTCCCATGTCAATGACCCAGTCTGCAGTCTTTATCACATCGAGGTTATGCTCGATGACTATTACTGTGTTGCCTGCTTCCACAAGTCTCTGGAGAACTTCAAGGAGCTTCTTCACGTCATCGAAATGCAGTCCCGTGGTAGGCTCGTCAAGGATATAGACGGTCTTGCCGGTGGAGCGCTTGCTCAGCTCGGTCGCCAGTTTGACCCTCTGGGCCTCGCCACCTGACAGGGTCGTGGACGACTGGCCTAGTTTTATGTATCCCAGCCCCACATCGTAAAGTGTCCGGAGCTTACGGTTGATGGCCGGTATGTTCTCAAGGAATCCAAGGGCTTCCTCAACAGTCATATCCAGCACTTCGGCTATGTTCTTGTCCTTGTACGTGACTTCCAGTGTCTCACGGTTGTAGCGCTTTCCGTGGCACACTTCACAGGGTACGTACACATCCGGCAGGAAATGCATTTCGATAGTGATTATTCCATCGCCGGAGCATGCCTCGCACCTGCCGCCACGCACATTGAAACTGAAACGGCCTGCCTGGTATCCCCTTGCACGTGAGGTCTTTGTCTGCGCAAAAAGCTCCCTGATAGGAGTGAAGAGATTAGTATAGGTAGCGGGATTTGATCTTGGAGTTCTTCCGATAGGTGACTGGTCGATGGTTATGACCTTATCCACGTGCTCAAGGCCCTCTATTTCCCTGAACCTCCCTGGTATTTCCCTGGCCTTGTTAAGTCTTTTCGCAAGCACCTTGTTCAGGGTCTCATTGATCAATGTGCTCTTGCCAGAACCGGATACCCCGGTAACGCAGACGAGTATGCCCAATGGGAACGAGACATCCACATCTTTGAGATTATTCTCGCCGGCTCCATACAGCATAAGCAGGTTCTTCGACTTACGCCTCTTCTCCGGGATATCTATCTTCAGTTTGCCGCTCAGGTATTTTCCAGTGTTGGAGTCTTCGCTATCCATTATCTCTTCAGGGCTGCCTTCTGCAACTATTTCTCCTCCATGGATACCGGCTCCAGGACCCATATCAACTACGTGGTCCGCGCTGCAGATAGTTTCCTCATCGTGTTCCACCACAAGTACGGTGTTGCCGATGTCCCTCAGGTGCCTCAGGGTGTTGATGAGCCGCAGGTTGTCTCTCTGATGCAGGCCGATACTGGGCTCGTCAAGAATGTACAGTACTCCCATCAGGCTTGAGCCGATCTGGGTCGCAAGCCGGATACGCTGTGCCTCTCCTCCGGAAAGGGTTGCAGCCGACCTACTCAATGTCAGGTAATCCAGTCCTACATCCACCAGGAATCCAAGCCTGGCTTTTATCTCTTTCAGGATAAGGCGGGCAATGGCATATTCACGTTCGTTGAGCTTGGTTTCCAGCATCTGGAAGAAGTGCAGGCATTGTTCGACCGACATCCTGGTAACTTCTATGATGTTGTAGCCGTCAACCTTTACTGCGAGGCTGGCAGGCTTGAGCCTTTTCCCCTGGCACACAGGGCAGGGTTTCGTACTGATATATCGTTGCATCCTGTCCTTGCTGCTCTCGGATTCCGTTTTATCAAATACCTTGGATAGATTTGCAATAACTCCCTTGAACCTGCCAGTGTGTCTCCAGGTGCCCCCATTCCTGCCGGTGTGGGAGAAGGGTATGGGTTCCTCGCTACCGTATAATATGATGTGCTGTATCTCCGGGTCCAGTTTGCTAAACGGTGTATCCATGGAGAATTTCTTGTACCTGGCAAGCGATTCCAGGGATTGCATGTAGTAGCCGTCCTTGGTCTTGCTGTCCCACGGCTCGATGGCACCCTGAGCCAGGGTCAGTGTCTTGTCCGGCACTATCAGGTCCGGGTCAAATTCCATAGAAGTGCCAAGTCCGTGGCATTCCGGACATGCACCCTGCGGACTATTAAAAGAGAATGCTGCAGGCTCCATTTCTTCAAAGCCGATGCCACATTCTGAGCAGGCCAGGTTCTCGCTGAAAGTCATTTCCTCGCCATCAACTATCTGCACTGTTAGGGTGCCTCCGCCCTTTTCAAGAGCAGTTTCCACCGATTCTGATAATCTTTCCTCGATGCCTTTCTTTATTACGAGCCTGTCCACAAGTACTTCGATATTGTGCTTGACATAGCGTTCAAGATCGATACTGTCCACATCTTCCAGCGAGTGGATCTCGCCATCTATACGTGCCCTTGTGAAACCGTCGGCAAGCAGGTCAGCGAGCAGTTTCCTGTACTCTCCTTTCCTTTCCCTTACGACCGGAGCAAGCACATGTATCTTTGAATCCTCCGGGAGTTTCATTATGCTGTCCACTATCTGGTCCACACTCTGGGTCTCAATGATCCTTCCACATTGTGGACAGTGCCTGATGCCTATTCTGGCATAGAGCAGCCTGAGATAATCATATATCTCGGTCACCGTACCCACAGTTGATCTGGGGTTCTTGCTTGTGGTCTTCTGCTCGATGGATATGGCCGGGGACAATCCCTCTATGTATTCCACATCAGGCTTTTCCATAAGCCCCAGGAACTGCCTAGCATAAGCTGAGAGCGACTCCACATACCTTCTCTGCCCTTCGGCGTAGATGGTATCAAAAGCAAGGGATGATTTCCCGGAACCGCTGAGCCCTGTTATCACAATAAGCTTATCCCGGGGCAGGGTCAGGTCAAGGTTCTTAAGGTTATGTTCCTTTGCACCTTTTATTACTATATTACTTAAGGACATGTCTATATTTTCATAAGGTGGTTAGTAAGTAAAGTTTGCGGTAACTATGCTTTGAAATTAATTTCACGATGAATTAAGGAAGGATGCCTGTAACTTCAGTTGCAGGAGGAATTCCGTTAACTACAACGATCTAGCCTTTCTTTTAGATCTGAACCAGAATACTTTCAGTCTACTTACTGTACTTTAAAGTCATATGTATCCATATATTTTATGTGATAGCATGCTCCTAACAATAAAAAGTAAATTAGTAACCACTCAGGAACAACATGACCAGTTACTGAGAACAATGGAATCCTTCAATGAAGCATGCAATTACATTTCAGATTTCGCATACCACAAGCAAATATTCAGTAAATACCAATTGCAGAAACATCTCTACTATGAGATCAGAGATAAATTCTCATTATCCTCTCAGTTAGATGTCAGGGCACTTGCAAAAGTAGCTGAAAGCTACAAAGTTGACACAAAAGTACCCCATCAATTCCAACCACGTGGAGCTGTTGTTTACGATCAGAGGATACTATCCATA
>NZ_JADQBZ010000006.1 GCF_016278365.1 Methanolobus sp.
CTCCCGGATGTGGTATTGTCAGCAAGACACCTACTGAGAATCTCAGGGCAATGGTCGAGATGGCTAAGAGCCATAAATATTGATAAACGCAAAACAAAATCTAAAAAACGGGCAATAAAGCGACATATTGCTTTGATCATTTATTGCCCTCTCTTATTTTCTTTGTTTTATACTTTTTTGGAACAAAGCATTCTTAACTCCTTTGCACCCTCAAACCCGGGTTCGATGTTGAGCGAGTTATCCAGTGCTTCCTGAGCCTCATCATATCTTTTAAGCTCAAAGAGTGCAGCACCCTTGCAATACCATGCCTGTGCCGAATCAGATTTGATCTGTGAGGAAGGGCTCCTTGATATCCAGGCAAAACGAGGGAACTGGAATGCAAGTGGATTTGATAATTCTATGGACCTGTCGTATGCTTCCAGTGCCTCATCGTGCCTGCCAAGTTTGCACAAAGTATTACCTTTGTAACACCAGGCACCAGGGTCTTCAATATTCAGATTCAGAGCGCTCTCAAGGCACTTAAGAGCATCTTCATACATCTCCTTTTCAAAAAGCAGCAATGCCTTACTGCAAAATATCTCAGGGTTATTTGACTGTTTTTCAAGGGTCTTATCTATGAGTTCCAGTGCCTCTTCACATTTCCCCATCCTGTAAAGTACGAAACTTATGTCAAACCATGTTTCAACTGCCCGTATGTATGCTTTTGAAGCTTCCTCGCTCATTCCCTGTGCAGAAAAAAGATCTCCCAGTTTATTCCACAGTTCTTCAGCCTTGCTGTAAGAATCAATGGCTTCTTGGTAGTATCCTAACCTGAGAGAGACATGTCCTTTACTGTAGGCTTTTACAGCGTCTTTTTCTGTATCCCTTATCTTTCTTTTCTCAAGGGAACCATCATAGATTTTTCTCAGGAAGCTCATAACAAAAACTAGTCTTAGGCCTGTGATATACTTTTTGTTCCAGCAAAAGTGATCTGCTATTCATCCAAGTGTTTACATCCGGGTTTTCCCACCAATTTTCCCACATATTATATATATCCAGAAAATTAACTACAACTCAAATGTCCAGAAGAAAAGAAAAAACCGAGGATATAACTGACTTTAACAGCCTGTTGAGAAAACAGGGGTACAGTCTTGCAGGCAGGCATTCCGCTGTCAAGACCTGCCTTTGGCTTCGCAGGTCCATGCAGGATGAAGGTGCATGTTATAAGGCCGTTTTCTATGGGATCGAATCCCACAGGTGCCTGCAAATGACGCCTACGCTTATGTGTAATCAGAAATGCCTGCACTGCTGGAGACCTACTGAAGTGGATGTGTCAATGCCTGTGGAATGGGACTCTCCAGTGGAAATAGTGGGGTCTTGCATTGAGTCACAGAGAAAACTCATATCAGGCTTTGGCGGGTCTGTCGCCAAAGAGCGCTGGATGGAAGGGAATGAGCCCAGGCATGTGGCAATATCACTCTCAGGGGAACCTACTCTTTTCCCGCATCTTCCGGAACTCATTGAAGAGTTCAAAAGCCAGGGGTTCACCACTTTTGTTGTGAGTAACGGGACTAACCCTAAAATTATGGAGCGTATAAATCCGTCCCAGCTTTACATGAGCCTGGATGCTCCTGACAGGGAAACCTATGAAAAGGTTTGTAATCCCAAATCAGTGGACCTCTGGGATCGGATTGGGAAATCTCTGGAAGTACTCAGGGAAAAGGAAACCAGGACCGTTATACGTATAACTCTCATAAAAGATCTTAACATGTTCAACCATGAAGGTTACGCAGAATTAATAAGGAAAGCAGAGCCTGATTACATAGAAGTCAAGGCATATATGCATCTTGGTTTTTCAAGGAAAAGGCTTCCGCGCGAAGCGATGCCTTCACATGAGGAAGTACTTGATTTCTCGGATAAGCTTGCGAGTCTGCTTGGCTACAGGATCGCTCACGATGTTGAGATAAGCAGGGTTGTATTGATCTCTAAAGATGGTACCTTTTCACCTCTGGTATGATAGATTATCGTGTGACCCTGTCACAATCTATATTTATAGTTAGACACACATATGCATCTCAACCTAATCGAAGATAGGAATGCATCTTAAATGCACTTTAATTGTGGAGTATTTCCAATATGTCAGAACAATCTGCTCATTCTAAATATGAATTCAAAAAGAAGCTCGAGGAACTGCGTACCAAGAAAGGTCGTGGCACAGAGCTGATATCTCTCTATATTCCTCCTACTAAGCAAATATCCGATATCACCTCCCAGCTCAGGACAGAGCACGGTCAGGCGGCCAACATCAAGTCCAAGGTGACAAAGGACAATGTCCAGGGTGCTGTGGAATCCCTGCTTTCAAGGCTGAGGTATGTGGAAGTTCCTGAGAACGGTATTGTGTTCTTTACAGGTGCCGTGGACATAGGCGCTAACAAGACAAACATGGAAACTGTGATAGTTGAGCCACCCCAGCCGATCATCACTTACAGATATCATTGTGATTCCTCGTTCTACCTTGAGCCTCTTGAGGAAATGTTAAGGGACGCCAAGACATACGGCCTGCTAGTGCTTGACAGAAGGGAAGCCACAGTCGGCCTCCTTGTAGGTAAGCACATAGAGGCTTTCAGGCACATGACATCTTCAGTTCCGGGAAAACAGAGGAAAGGAGGTCAGAGTGCCCATAGGTTCCAGCAGCTGCGTCTGATTGCGATTCATGAGTTTTACAAACGCATAGGTGATGCAGCCAGTGAAGTATTTATAGCGGTGAACCAGAAAGACTTCGAAGGTGTGCTCATCGGCGGCCCTTCCCCAACAAAAGAGGAATTTGAGGCGGGTGAGTTCTTCCACCATGAGATACAGAAGAAAGTTCTCGGGATGTTTGATATCGCCTATACTGATGAATCGGGTCTTTCGGAGCTTGTTAACGCTGCAAGTGAAAAACTTTCAGACCTTGATCTGATGGTTGAGAAGAAACTGGTTCAGAGATTCCTGAAAGAGCTTGTATCGGACTCCGGAAAAGCTGCATACGGTGAGGCACAGGTCCGGCAGAACCTGAGCATGGGGGCTGTAGAGGTACTGCTGATATCTGAAGGTCTCAGGGCTGAAAGGATTACCCTGCGCTGTCCCACAGGGGATTATGAGAACAAGGTCACAAGGGATTTCAAGCCTGGAGAGCAGACTGAAGTTTCAGGGCAATGTCCTGTATGTGGCACCAATCTTGAGGTAGTTGAAAGAGCCGATATCGTCGATGAATTATCCGAACTTGCCGACCAGATGGCCACCAATGTGGAATTTGTCTCAACTGACTTTGATGAAGGTTCCCAACTTTTCAATGCCTTTGGCGGTATAGTGGCTATACTGAGATTTAACACGGGTGTATAACCCTTATCGAGGTGTTATTTTGTTCCTTGAATTTAAAAAACAGGTCATTTCAGTTCTCACGGATGCCCTTGCATCCATGGGTCTGCAGGCAGAAGACCTTGGCTTGGAACCTTCCCAGCATGCTGATATAGCTTCAAAGGTAGCGTTCAGGCTTGCTTCCCAGGCAAAACAGAGCCCTAAGGACCTTGCCCGAAAAATAGCTGATGCTGTTTTCCTTCCTGACGGCTCGCTTATCGGGAAGGTTACCGCAGTCGGTCCTTACATCAATATAGATGCATCACGCGATTATGTTGATGAGACCGTTTTCAGGATAAGGACCGAGACATTGGGTTTCGGAGGAGGCTTTTGCAATGGTCGCATCCTGCTGGAACACACGTCTGCAAATCCGAATGGTCCTCTTCATGTAGGACACATACGCAATTCCATCATAGGAGACACTCTCAAGAGAGTGCTCAAGCGTGCAGGATATGATGTGGAGACCCAGTACTATGTCAATGATATGGGCCGGCAGATAGCTATTGTCTCATGGGCGCTCTCACGTTTTGAGTTTGATACATCCAGGAAGTCTGACCATGCGATCGCTGATGTTTATATCAAGGCCAATGTAGAACTGACCGAGGATCCTGCAAAGGTATCTGAGATCGACAGGCTCATGCAACTGGTGGAAAAGGGTGACGAGCAGACCATAAAAGGGTTTGATGAAGCTGTCTCCCTGGCTATAGCAGGTATCAGGGAAACCCTGCTGCGTATGAACGTACAGCACGACAGTTTCCCTCATGAATCAGGTTTTATTCGCTCCGGTGCCGTTTCCAGGATTATAGAAGAGGTGAAGGCCACAGGAAAGACAGAGGTCGATAAGGGTGCACTTGTCGTTGACCTTTCAGATTATGGTTTTGAGAAGACCCTTGTCATACAGCGCACCGATGGCACATCCCTTTATACCACACGTGACCTCGCCTACCACGAATGGAAGAGTGAGAGAGCTGACAGGATGATAGATGTGCTGGGAGCCGACCATAAGCTCATATCGGGGCAGCTCAAGGCAACACTACGGCTGATAGGGAAACCTGAGCCTGAGATTGTCATATTTGAGTTCGTATCCCTGCCGGAAGGCTCTATGAGCACACGCAGGGGCAAATTCATTTCAGCTGACGACCTGCTTGACCAGATAGAGAAACAGGCCTACGTGGAAGTCGACAAGCGCCGCCCGGAGATGCCGGAAGATTTCAAGAAGGACGTCGCAATGACCGTGGGAATAGGTGCCGTAAGGTACGATATCATAAAGGTCTCTCCTGAGAAATCCACTGTCTTTGACTGGAAAGAAGCCCTGGACTTTGAGAAGCAGGGCGGCCCGTTCATACAGTACTCCCATGCGCGTGCATGCAATATCCTGAAAAAAGCGGAAGAAGACGGCTTGTGGGATCCCGAAGCTCCAATAGACCCTTCGGTATTGGTTGAGGAGACAGAAGTGAGCCTTATCAAAAAGATGGCTTCCTTTGACAGTGTTCTTGAGACCTCTGCCAGAGAACTCAAACCTAATGCCATCGCTATATATGCAAGAGAACTTGCCGAATCCTTCAACCAGTTCTACAGGTTCGTGCCTGTACTCAGTGCCGAGGAAGACAACGTAAGGGCCAGCCGTATCGCTCTGGTGGACTGTGCAAGGATAGTGCTTGCAAATACACTCGATACTCTGGGATTAGGCGCTCCTGAATCCATGTGATTCAGGCCTGCTCTTTTTCCTGTATTGTTTTTCAGGACTCATTCGTGGTGCTGGCAACCACGAACTTGCAGTTCTATTATTTCGTTATCGCCGATTTCATTAAAGGCCTGACCTGATAGCTTTGAAATCGAAGCTCTCTCATATCTGACACGTATTATTGCTCAGTTTCTCAGTGAGCTTGAAGTTTTCGGAGTAATCCACCTCTACATCGAATATCCAGACTCCTCCCTGCATAAGGGCTTCACGCAGTTTGGGCCTGAAATCCTCGGCATTCTCTACTTTAACACCTTTTGCCCCAAAACTCTCTGCAAGCATTACGAAGTCCGGGTTAGTGAAATCAGTTCCTATGCTCTGGTCAAACTTCTTTCTCTCGTGCCATTCTATCAGGCCGTATTTTGAGTCGTTAAAAATGATAACGACAAAGCTGCATCCAAGCCTCACAGCAGTTTCCAGTTCCTGCACGTTCATCAGGAATCCTCCGTCGCCTGCAACGGCTACGACCCTGCGTTCAGGTTTTAAGAAACTTGCAAGTATGGCCGCAGGCAGTGCGAATCCCATCGATGCAAGCCCATTGGAGATGAATACCGTATTTCCCTCGTATGCTGGAAAAAGTCTCCCTATCCAGAGTTTATGGGCACCTACGTCACTCACAAGTATATCATCCCTTGACAGGCACTCTCTGATATCACAGATTATCTTCTGCGGTTTCATCGGGAAAGATGTGTCATCCCTGAAATCCTCAAGTTCAGCTCTCATCCTTGAGCGCACTTTCCCAAACCTTTCAGGCATTCCCTTTTTGAAATCACACTGTTCGGTAAGTCTGGACAGTGCCTGCCTGATGTTTCCAGGTAACATGACATCCGGGATGTAACTTTCATCTGTTTCAGGATGGTCTGAGTGGATGTGTATTATTCTCTTTGAGCCGTCAGGATTCCAGGATCTGGGACTGTACTCCACATAATCATATCCCACGGTTATAATCAGGTCTGCCATTTCAAGGCCGCACATCACATGATCCCTGTCCTTGATGCCCATTGAGCCAAGGTAGTGCTCGTCATCTGCCGAAACCGCTCCCTTGCCCATAAATGTGGTTACCACCGGCAGGTTGGCGGAAGTGATAAATTCCCGCAGTTCAATGGTTGCATCTTCCCTGAAGACACCGTTTCCTGCAAGGACGACAGGCATTGAACTCTCCCTGATTATCTCCGCAGCCATTTTGAGGTCTTGCTCATCATGCATAGTTATGTGGGGGCGACCACTTTTGGAAAACGGCTGCTTTTGGCTGTCTTCACCGGCAATGTCCTCGGGAAGTTCGATATGCACTGCTCCGGGTCTGTCAGTAGCTATTTCAAAGGCCTTGCGGATTATCTCCGGTATGAAATCAGGTCTTGTAATTTTGGAATTCCAGCTTGTGACATGCCTGAACATAGCCACTATGTCGATATACTGGTGTGATTCCTTGTGTGTCTTCTCGAGCCCTGCCTGTCCCGTGATAGCTATCAGAGGCGCCTTATCAAGTTGTGCATCAGCAACTCCCGTTATCAGGTTCGTGGCACCCGGTCCAAGAGTTGCAAGGCATACTCCAGGCTCATGCGTCATCCTTCCGTACATGTCCGCCATGAAAGCAGCACCCTGCTCATGTCTGGTGACAATAAACCTGATATGTGACCTGGACAGCGAATCCGTCAGATCGATGGTTTCCTCACCAGGGACTCCGAATATGTATTCTACTCCCTCATTCTCAAGACATTTTATTAAGAGGTCGCTACCTTTCATTCTTCACACGCCTTAGTACACTTTTAAAGACTTGATCTGCATGAATTCCTGCATGCCTACCCTGTACAATTCCCTGCCAATGCCGCTCTTCTTGAAACCGCCAAAGGGAAGCCCCGGATCAGATGTTACTATATGGTTGATGGCAATGACGCCTGCATGGATATCCCTGACGAGCGCCACAGCCCTGTCCCTGTCCTCGGTCCATACGCTGGCTCCGAGTCCAAACCTTGTATTGTTGGCAAGGTTTACAGATTCCTTCTCGTCATCGAATGTGATTATTGGAGCCACGGGTCCGAAAGTTTCCTCCCTTAGGACAGGGGCATTTTCATTAACATGACTGAGTATTGTTGGCATATAAAAGGAACCATCTCCTTTCACAGGTCCGCCCTCAAGAAGGACATCAGCACCCATAGACAGTGTTTTGTTGACTTGTTCCTGCAATTTTTCTCTTTGCTTTATGTTTATAAGAGGACCCATCTGGGTTCCCCGGTCCATGGGGTCACCTACTTTAAGTTTCTCTGTCCTGCTCACGAATTCTTCCGTAAACTCCTCAGCTATAGATTCCGCAATAATGAAACGCTTTGCTGCAGTGCAACTTTGCCCTGCATTACGGAACCTGGATTTTACGGCACCTTCGGCTGCCTTTTTCAAATCTGCATCTTCCAGGACTATGAAGGAGTCGCTGCCCCCCAGTTCCAGTACGAACTTTTTCATGTACCGGCCTGCTTCAACTGCCACTTTCTGTCCGGCGGGCTCGCTTCCCGTAAAGGATACCGCATTGATCTCTTCCCTGGATATCAGCCCTGAAGCGGTCTCTCCCCTGATGAGTAGTGTCTGGTATGCTCCCGGAGGCATTCCGGCAGCGCAGAATATCTTTTCAATTTCAAGGGCACACATGGACACATTGCTGGAATGTTTGAGTAGCACAACGTTCCCTCCTGCAAGTGCAGGAATGGCTGCTCTCATTGCCTGCCAGAATGGAAAGTTCCAGGGCATTATATTCAGGATCGTACCCATGGGCTCATACAGGAAACCGGATGTTTCGGCATCTGTATCCACGAACTCCGCAGCAAGGAACCTCTCGACATTGCGGGCAAAGTACTCGCCCAGCAAGGCACATTTCTCGATCTCTCCCAGTGATTCTTTAACAGGCTTACCCATCTCCCGGCTTATCATCCCGGCAAGCTCTTCTTTCCTCTCCCTCAAGACCCCCGCTACATTGTCAAGGTACATGGACCTGTCAAAAGGTGATGTGCTTTTCCAGCCCTTAAAATCTTTCCCGGATAGCCTGATCTTATCTTCCACAATGTATTCACTATCCAGTTCGAAGTCCCCGATAACTTCCCCTGTGGCAGGATTAACAGATTTGATGCTTTCCATATCAACGTCCCCCGGTAAATTATTTTGAAGGAAGATAGGCTTTCAGGAAAAACCTTGAACTACTCCCCCAATTTCAGTTGGATTTGATTCCATATAAAAGTGGTTGCATGCAGTACCTGCTGGGGAATAAATATATTATATGCGTAGTTGCTTTGGAATTACTTTTGAAAACAAGGTCTGCCGAAGCAATTGCCTCTAAAGCTTTACCAATCTGCTGTTCTTCAAGTGGATTCAAAATACAAATCTTTAAATAGATACTATTTTCCAATAAACACTATGCAAAACAAGTATCTTAAAAACTTAGGTTACGGCTTTTTGTCATGGCTCATACCTTTTTTAACTTCCTTCCTGTTTTATACAAGGGAAGGAAAACTGACAATTGACATATTCCTCTTCAAGTCGATTATGATCGTGGTCGGTTCTACCACTGCTGCATTTCTTTTGATCTCCTATTTCAGGAATATAGGTGCAGACTATCTCAAAGAAGGAATAATTCTCGGGTTAGCATGGTTTAGCATAAACATACTGCTGGACCTGGTGGTGTTGGTTCCTATGTCTGGCATGTCTCTTGGGAATTACTTTGCCCAGATCGGATTGAGATATATGGTGATTCCTGCAATGTGTATCACTATCGGAGCAACCCTGAAGAATAAAAAGTAGAGGGCCACAATTTATGGATTTCCTGAATGAGATTTCACTTATTGCGCCATGTGGAATGAATTGTGGTGTATGTATGGCATATCTGCGGGAAAAGAAGAAATGTCCAGGTTGCAGGGAACTTGATATCAATAAGCGGATCAGCTGTATTAATTGTAGGATCAAGAACTGCGAAAGCTTCCCGATAGATGCTCCCGGGTTCTGTTTCGAATGCGAAAAATTCCCCTGTGACAAACTGAAGCGACTGGACAAAAGATATCGGGCCAAATACAATATGAGCATGGTCGAGAACCTTGAGAGTATCAAAACCTATGGTCTTGAACAGTTCTTCGCGAACGAGAAGATACGATGGACCTGCTCAAAATGCGGGGGCACTATCTGTGTCCACAAAGGATACTGTTATAGTTGTGGTGAGCCTCTCTGTAAGAGGATATGATCATTGCTGAATATTCGGAAACAAATCTGGAGGAAATAACCAATCTCTTCCACAAGACTGTGCATGCGATAGATTCATCGGTCTATTCAGAAAAACAGAAAGAAGCATGGGCTCCAAAGCCACTGGAATACTTGAAATGGGATCAAAGGTTAAGACGTGTAAAAACCTATATGGCATGTGATAATGGAAAGATCGTTGGATTCATGAGCATTGGTCCACCCGGTTATATCGATTATTTCTTTGTAGATCCTGATCATCAGGGTAAAGGGATTGGGAAAGGCCTTTATTATCACATTGAAAGATTCGCTCAGAACAGATATAGAAAAAAACTGATTGTAGAGGCATCAAAAGTAGCCAGGCCCTTTTTTGAGAGAATGGGTTTCATTTTGATGAGTGAAAACCAGGTTATCGTAAACGGGCAAACTTTAACAAATTACACAATGAAAAAAGAAAGATGATCGGATATTTACAGGTTGAATTTATATTATCCTTATCGACTTGATATTCATAAACTCAAGGAATCCGTGCCTGGAAAGTTCCCGTCCCATGCCGCTCTTCTTCACCCCGCCAAAGGGCAGGCAGGCTTGGGGCGTGCAGAACGAGTTAATGCCCACCATTCCGGTCTCAAGCTCTGAGGCAACTCTCATGGCCCGGTCCCTGTTCTGGCTCCACACGCTGGCGCCCAGGCCGAAATCGGAATCGTTTGCAGTCTCTATTGCTTCCTTTTCATCCTTTACAGTGATTATGGGCGCCACAGGTCCGAATGTCTCTTCCCTCATGACCCGCATGTCCCTGCTTACGTCACCGAGGACTGTCGGGGAATACATGTAACCCTCACTTTTCATCCTCCCACCCGGAACGAGGACCTTAGCACCTCTGGATATAGCATCCCGGACCTGTTCTTCGATTATCCGGACCTGTTCTTCACGGACCATCGGTCCGATATCTGTTTGTGGGTCCAGGGGGTCGCCAATATTGAGTTTGCCAGTTAGTTCCACGAACCTTTCCGTGAACTCCTCTGTCACTGCTTCCGTGACAATGAAGCGCTTGGCTGCTATGCATGTCTGGCCGGTATTAAGGAACCTGCTCGGGACACCGACCTTTGCTGCCATTTGCGCATTGGCATCGTCAAGAATAATGAAAGGGTCGCTACCGCCAAGCTCCAGCACGAATTTCTTCATGTTATGGGCGGCGAGTTCGGCGACCTTCTGCCCGGCATCGTAACCTCCTGTGAAAGACACTGCTTTGACCTCGTTTCTTGAGATAAGTGAAGATGCCGTTCTCCCATCTATGAGCAGTGTCTGGAAGATGCCTTCAGGGAATCCAGCCTCCACAAAGATGTTCTCTATTTCCAGTGCGCACAGTGGCACGTAACCGGAGTGTTTGAGCAGCATGACATTCCCGCCTGCCAGTACATGAGAGGCCGCGCTGAGCACCTGCCAGAAGGGAAAGTTCCATGGCTTGATGGCAAGCACGGTGCCCATAGGCTCATAATGAATGAACGAGTCGCATGAACCTGCTTTTGCAGGCTCAGGTTCAAGCATCTTTTCTGCGTTATCTGCAAAATAATCGAACATGTCAGCACATTTGGTGACCTCGGGAACAGCCTGCTTAATGACTTTGCCCATTTCAGTGCTGATAAGCTCCCCATATTGCTGCTTGTTTTTGCGCAGCATCTTCGCGAAGCCTTTAAGAAGCTCGTTGCGCTCGGAAACATCCGTTCTTTTCCACTCCTTGAAAGCCTCAGCAGATTTTTTGAGGATTCGGCTCACCTGCTCTTCTGTATGCATTTCCACTTCACTGATGACTTTGCCTGTTGCAGGGTTGATGGATTGGATGGATGTCATGATATAAGTTCCCTTTATTTAATTTGGTATTTTTACAAGGAAAATAGAGGATATCAGTTATAAAGTTGACATTTAACTTTTCATTATATCTTAAAATGCATTCAAATAAAAGTTGTGTTTTGGTAAACACATTTTTTAATGTAACAAAGTGTAGAAATTATTCAATGTTCCTTCGTGAATAAACTGCATTTTAATTTTATAATCTCTACATCGTCAAAAAGTCATTTCAATGAGATAAGAAATAAAAAATAAAAAATAGTTCAGAATTTTAAAGAAAAAAAAAGAACATCTAATTTTCGATGTTCAATTTCATTCTCTCTTCTGCAAAACAAATGCCAATCCTATAATTGCAATTACTGGAAGAGCAATTGTTGGGAACTCTGGAATATCAACTGGTTCATCGGGATTAACTGGTTCATCGGGCTCATCGACGACTATTGCAGGAACAGTTACTACGCGTGAAACACTTTGATCCATTATCGCTGTGGCTGAAGAGGCCACTGTATATGTCAACATTACGGTCTCAGTTCTGTCTAAAGCCCTGACAGTCCAACTTACAGATCTCACTTCACCTGCACCAACACTAACTGTTTGTGTCGTTGAGGGACCTACAAGTTCAAGACCTGCTGGAAGGTCAATTGTAAGGTCTATGTCAATAGCACTTGCTTCTTCATGCTCGACATAAGCAACTATAGTGAACGGATTAGGTGAATATTGATTGTCAATCACATCAAGCTGAGCCGGACCGGCAACTGAAAGGCTGATTTCACCGAAAGACTGACTTAGTTCGCTCAATCCATAGTATGTGACATATTCTATAGTTTCGCTGGGTGCTACACTGACCACATTCCAATACAGGCCGACTGCACTGTCAGAAGTGATTGATTTACCTGTAGTTACCGGATAGTCCCAAAAAGTCTCCATGAAATAAGGCCAAGCTGCGAATATGAGACGGTCGGGTTCCGTTGCCCCTGAACCTTTCAGGGTTCCCTGAGAAATCATTGTTGGATTGGACAAACTATCAAAGCATTGCCAGTAATCAGGTATTGCACCGTTGGATTTCAGGAATTCTATTTCCGTGACAACGTCGCCAGTTCCAGGAATCTGGAAAGGTGCGCCGTCATTGCTACCTAGCTGGGTATCCAGAAGTATCCTCAGTCCAACATCATGGCTGTTGTCCTGATCCAGATTCTTGAGCTGATATTTTATCATCATTGTGTCAGCACGGCCTGTTGCAGGATTTGTAATCAGTTTGTTGATTTGAGTTACCTGAATATTATCACATTCCCAAACAGCTCTGATATAGTCCTCATATGCAACTGCTGACTCTGAGAATGATCCAGCTCCACTTCCAAAAATATAGGCATTATCATCGATTTTCACACTTGATATTGAACTCCATGGATTAGGGTGACCATACAAAAGTCTTTTATAATCGTCATTTGGATTTGAAGGGTTTCCACCTGTACATCCTAAAGTGAAAGTGCCGGTAGAAGATTCAACAGCTATTTCCAGATATTCATTTGATATGATAGGGTTGGTGCTGGTGCTCATCAGGGCTATTGAACTCACTTCAGAGTTTTGATATCGGTTAGCAAGATCTTCTTTAGAATACTCATCGGCATTGACTGGTATCGTGGACAACACAGTCAAGACAAACATCAATAAAATCATCCATTTTAGTTTCATTTTACGTACCACCTGTTTTTTGATACAAGGTATTGACAGATTTACTACACAATCTATATAAATTTTTCATAATGTCTATTGTATAAATTATTTTCTATGAAAATTTGTAAGATTTAAGAAGTCAAAGCCATTTTTTTGAAAGGCTCGACCTTGATTTTTTTTATTTCACACTTCATCAGTGATATGAAAAGTGCCTATACAACTGGCTTTTTTAAAGGGCATTGAACAAATTTTTATTCCATCGCTATCTCCACAGCAATGAGATAGTTCTTCATAATGGAGTATACGATTGCCTTCCCCACTCATATCTTGTTTTTCTGCATGCGTCGTATCCTGCTCATGTCGCCCATAATCTGCAGGAACTCCAGAGCGTAGGGATCGTTCAGGCAACAGCTGTCCGGAGCATTAGGAATGTAGAAGAAAAGGATTGACAGCTTCAGCTTGTAACGGAGTTTCGTTGGCAGTTCATCACTGATGACTGCAAGTACCCCTTTATCAAAAAGGTACTCTTCGCCTCCTTTTGTCCGTGAGGCCGGTCTCTCTTCCGAAAGCAACTGGGATAGGATTTTGCGCTCGGTAACTATTCCTTCATTGATCCTGGTAACTTCTGTTCTCATCCAGCGCATGAGTACGTCGTCATCCGATGTTCTTCTTTCAGGCACTTCCATCCCCTTAATAGTTGTAGGACTGCATCGATTAAAAGCATCTCACAGGCTAAATATAAATCATTTAAATTCCAGTAATCTACTCATGGACAATCTACTCACTACGGCAGAAAAAATACGCTCAATGGAGATAAGGGGTGCAGGGAGGATAGCTGTTGCTGCATCTGCAGCATTGAGAGACTATGCTAGGACGCTGGGTTCACTGAACATCGAAGAGTTCAGCATAAAAATAGAAGAGGCTGCAAAGACACTTGTTGATACGCGTCCAACCGCTGTTTCTCTGCCCAATGCCGTCATGCTAACTAAAAAGCACACTTCGCTGAATGTTGGTGAGGCCATTGATGAGATCATTGGCAATTCTGACACGTTTATTAAAAATGCCACCGAGGCACTGGGCAAGATAGGCAGGATCGGTGCCGAGAGGATACGCGATGGAGATGTTATCCTGACACACTGCAACTCCCATGCTGCCCTGTCCATAATCAAGACCGCTTTTGACCAGGGCAAGAAAATATCGGTAATAGCTACCGAATCCAGGCCACGGAGGCAGGGTTTCATAACCATCAGGGAACTGAGCGATCATGGCATCCCGACCACACTGATAGTCGACTCGGCTGTCCGGCTGACAATGAAAGAGGTGGACCTTGTGGTCGTGGGTGCGGATTCCATATCTGTGAACGGTGCCCTTATAAACAAGATCGGCACTTCCCAGCTGGCCCTGGCGGCACAGGAAGCCCGCAAGAATGTAATAGTCGCTGCCGAGACTTACAAGTTCAGTCCGAGAACACTGCTTGGTGAGATGGTTGAGATAGAGGACCGCTCTCCGGATGAGGTGATTGATCCTCAGCTCCTGAAAGAGATGCCTAACGTGAAAGTGAAAAATCCCGGATTTGATGTTACACCGGCTGAGTACATAGACCTCATCATCACCGAAGTGGGAGCATTCCCGCCTGCAATGGCTTTCGCCATCATCAGGGACTATCTGGGGATAGGACTGGATCACCATTAAGCAGACTATCCTTCAAGTTCCACCATTTCAGCAGTTGCAGGTCATGTTCCTGATGGGATGCGAAATATACGGCGCATCTAAATACGTAGAGAGCGCACCTATCAACGCGGATTCCCTGATAGTCGCATAACTGATCATAGAGTTCCTGAGGTTCCCTTTCCTTAAGGTCTGCGATACTGTGAACCCCCAGGTTCCAGAGATCATCTGCAGTCATCTTCCCTACTCCGGGAATCTGCATGAGCTCCTTTATTACGGCTTTATAATCTGCTGATCCCTCATCTCTCACTTTTTGCCCACCGTTGCCACGTATATGACGAACTCTTCCTCACCATCGATTCCCAGCACGCCGTTGATCTCTTCATCCTGAAAGGCTGCGATGGCACATACTCCGCACTCTATGGACCCGGCACTCAGGTAGAGATTCTGGCATACGTGCCCGGCATCGAGGTGCATGTACCTGTATCCTCTCTCACCATATCTCCACTTCATCCTGTAGGCCACCGCCGACCAGATGAAGGTGACAGCACTGGTTTCTACAAAACTCTGGTTCAGGCAGGCAGCTCTCACCCGGCTGGCTATATGGACATCAGTATTCACTTTTTCCAGCTTGTGGCCTATGGCAAGAAAATGGTAAAGCCCTTTCTCCAGCCCTTCAACGTTGTTGACGAGGATGTAGGTCTCAAGGGCGTGTCTTGCACCTGCAGACGGCACTGTCCTGAAGGTGGCAGAACCGCCTGCAACCTCTTTCACACCCTGCGTACACCACAGCAGGTAGGACAGTTCAGCCAGGGAAAGTGACTTTTGTGAATAACTGCGAACGCTTGTCCGCCTTTCAATTGCCTTTCTAATGTCTGTCATATCGACAGGTATCTTCCCAGGCTCCGGCAGATCCACTATTGGATAGTCACCTTTTCCTCCTGATTGCAGAGAAGGTTGCGGATATCCCAGTGACTGGTCCGACCTGCCCAGATACTGGAACCTCGTTCTCTCCATGAATTCTTTGCCTATTCTGCTCATACTGATAACCCTTCTTAATTCCCTTTATCCCAAAGGGAATTCTTCATTTCTTCTTTATACTTGTTGTCCTTATGACCACAAAAGAGCCTTTTCCAAAACCTTCCTCCGGCTTTTCCACGGTTTCAATTTCATGCAGTGATCTGAACAGTGTCTGCCTGATGGCAGGTTCAAGAAAACCGCACTCAAGGAGGAGATCTATAAGTTCACCGGCTGAATAGAAAGTGGCATTTCTGTAAAAACTGTTTTTTGATACCTTCTTCTGATATTCTTCCCCCAGAGGGCTGTCGCGCTCGATGAATGCGACAAAGAGCTCTCCGCCGGGTGCAAGTACTCGATAAATATCATGCAGTGCCTTTTCAGCATTTATGAAACAAAGTGATGTCACCATCAGTATAAGTTCCATAGATGAACTTTTAAGGGGAAGCTCTTCCGCAACTCCCTGAATCCGGCCTAAGCCACGCTTTTCTGCCATTTCAAGCATCTTTCGTGAGGGGTCCAGTCCATAACTTAGACTAAGGGCAGAGGCGAATCTTCCTGTGCCTGCGCCTATCTCCAGGCTTTTTCCGGGGATGACCGCAGGAAGCAGCTCCCTGATGGCTTCCAGCTCGGACTCATAGACCGGACGGTGCTCTTCGTACCATCTGTCATATTTCTCTGCATAGATATCAAAGGGGCTCTCGCTCATAAGCAATTCATCGTAATCCTGTAGTTTATCCTGATAAGATTTGAAAGAAGAAATATAAAAGGTATTGGCACTCTTTTGAAGATATGGATATCCGTTGCGAATGGGCTGAAACTAACGAGCTTGAAACTGAATATCATGACAATGAGTGGGGTGTGCCTGAGCATGAAGACCAAAGATTGTTCGAGTTCCTGATACTCGAAGGAGCGCAGGCAGGTCTTAGCTGGGATACTATCCTCAAAAGAAGGGAGAATTACAGGAATGCCTTTGATGGATTTGATTACAACAAGATTGCAGGCTACGGCGAAGCAAAGATCGAGGAGCTCCTGCAGGACAGCGGTATCATAAGGAACAGGAAAAAGGTGCTTTCTGCTATCAATAATGCAAAGACGTTCATTGAAGTAAGGGATGAGTTCGGCTCATTCGACAATTATCTCCGGGGCTTTTTGGAAGATGGGAAGCCCATACAGAATTCATGGAAAGCGTTGGTTGAAGTCCCTGCAAGGACCAGTTTATCTGAAAAGATAAGCACGGATATGAAGAAAAGAGGATTCAATTTCGTGGGCCCCACAATAATCTATGCTTTCATGCAGGCTGTGGGAATGGTCAACGACCACGTGAAAGATTGCTTCAGGTACCAGGAATGTGGGAAACTGCAGTGAGTTATTCAAAGCAATGATGTTCTCAGTATATTGCAGGCATCGCATCAGCTTCTTTTCGAATACCTGTAGAAGTACATCCCTGTAGCAGGAAGGAAGGTCAGCAGGCATATCAGATATATGATACCAGATTCTGCTATCCCAAGCAAAGGATTGCCTGTCAGCGGCCAGAATGGAATGATGTCCGCATAAAGAAAAGAGTCAAGCAATACATGGCTCCATGTCCCTATCAGTGCGCCCATCAATATTGACATAAATGAATAGGCCTGCATGATCCTTGATCTCTCAGTAACCTTCTGCAGCCACTGTCTCTGTGAGAACACCATCCATGCAAATAGAAGAGCTATCAGAGTTGCACCCATTAAGGTGTGAAGTGGTCCATGCAGTGGCCTGCATCCTGAGAACAGGCAGTATGCGGCTCTCACATCAATGATGATGCTCCCCAGAAGAAGAGAAATGAGATTGACCCTCTTCTCGAACAACTCTCCGAAGAAAAAAGCCGGTCCCAGATGAAAGGGCGTGAGGGGCATTCTCAGGTTATCTGTCCGTAAGGACTTTCATCATAATAGTGCAGGAATTGGTCAACTGTCGATGTATCCGACTCGGAGCCAAAGAGCAGGCTTGAAAGGGTTGGCTTGTTCATGTAAACAACCATTGGCTCACCCTGTATGCCTCCAAGCTCAGAGGCCCTGTTAATAGCGTAATAAAGATTGCCCAGCTCATCCACAAGGCCCAGTTCCTTTGCTTTCTGTCCTGTATATATCCTGCCGTCTGCGAGGTCTTTCACATCTCCAAGGCTTATACCTCTGCTATCTGAGACATCTTGTATGAAGTGTCCGTATACTTCCATAACTACTTCGTTGGCGTACTCCTTCTCATCGTCCGAGAGCCCTCGCCAGGAGCCGCCCATGTCCTTGAACTCGCCGGATTTTGCTACATATATCTCAACTCCTTCCTGTTCGTAATACCCGGAAGTATTCTGGAATGTCCATATAGTGCCGATACTTCCTGTCATGGTCGAAGGGTTAGCAATTATCAGGTCCGCAGGTGCGGAAAGATGGTAGGCTGCGCTGGCTGCGACGTCTCCCATTGATACGACTACAGGTATTCCGCTTTCACTGGCTCTTTTTACCTCAGTATATATCTCCTCGCCAGCTGTTGAGGAGCCACCCGGGCTGTTGATACGCAGGACTATGGCTTTTACGGCTTTGTCATTTGTAGCTTTTCTGATATTAGCTGAAATATCCTCTGAGGTTGCGTATCCAAGCCCGCCGGGTATGCTGCTTGTAAGCAGTGTTCCCTGTACATAGATGACTGCAACTTTGTCGTTTGAGGCGTAGAGTTCGCCGCTGAGTGCCTGATGCATCAGGACAAAGCTTGATCCGATGATAAGTAAAAGCACTCCAACAATAGCAATATACTGCCATTTGCGGCTTTTCTTCTTAACAGGTGGTGTCTGGCTGGTGTAGGAATCATCGGAAGATGCTTTTTTCTTCTCATATCTTCCAGAATTGTCCATTTGCTCAGGCACTGCCTGGTTTTGCGGTTCTGCCACGATAGCAGCCTCTTCTATAGAACTGTCACCATTTGATTCAGAAGCTCTTTCCTGCTTCCCATCTTCTTCTTTAGTATCCTCGTAAGAATAAGGATAAGTGTGATATTCAACATCATCCGAAGAACTGTTAATGCCATCAGGATCTTTTTCACTCATCAGTAATTTCCATCCTGCATGTAAAATGAGCTTTGATATTAAAATACCTTGTGCGGTTTGCAAGCGAAATATATTTTATAATGGCAGGCAATGAACATGAGATATATTCACTAATATTGCTATAACGGAGAAAATACATGTCAAATCCTTCTGATAAAGCCGTGCTTGTCACATGCGGGCTCCCATACGCGAATGGAAAAGCCCATGTGGGGCACCTGCGAACATACATCCCTGCAGATATCTACGTGAGATCCCTTAAGAAAGGAGGGAGAGAAGCTGTCTTCGTATGTGGCTCCGATACCCATGGCACACCGATTGTCGTGAATGCCGAAGAGATGGGCATCAAGCCAAAAGAGCTGGTGCAGAAATACCATACGCATTTTGATGAGATCTTCAAAAAAATGGGTGTCATGTTCGATGCTTTTGGCACCACTGACGACCCCGAGAATCACACCCGGACACTGGATATTGTGAACAGGCTGATCGATAAGGGATATGTATATCCGAAGACCATTGAGATAGCCTACTGTCCCAAATGTGATCGTTTCCTGCCTGACAGGTATGTGCAGGGCATATGCCCCAACTGCGGCAAGGAGGCCCGCGGGGACGAATGCGATCAGGGATGCGGCAAGCACCTTGAACCGGGAGAGCTCAAGGAGCCTTTATGTATCACCTGCAAAGGTCCTGCAGAATACAGGAAGCAGGAGCACTTCTTTTTCAGGCTTTCAGATTTCAGGGATTTTCTGCTTGAACACCTGGATAAACTGGGAGGGACGCTAAATGCTAAGAACTACGCCATCGGCTGGGTAAAGCAGGAGTTAACCGACTGGTGCATCACCAGGAATCTCGAATGGGGTGTCAGGTTCCCCGGACACGATGACCTGGTAGTTTATGTGTGGGTTGATGCTCCGATTGGATACATGGCATTTACAGAGCAGTGGGCAAAGACAAGCAATGGGGACTGGGAGAAGTTCTGGAAAGGGGACTGTCCCATAGTTCATTTCATAGGCGGGGATATCATTTACCATCACTGCATCTTCTGGCCTGCTATGCTCAAAGGTGCTGACTACAGCCAGCCTTCTGCGGTTGTGGCATCAGGCATGGTCAAGATAGAGGACAGGAAGTTCTCAAAGAGCCGTGGATATGTGGTGTGGGTCGAGGAGGATTACCTTGATCATGGCTTCCATCCGGATCTTCTTAGATATTACCTTGCAAGCTACACGTCCCATACCAAAGAGGTCAACTTCTCATGGAAGATCTTCCAGGATAAGATAAACACCGAACTTGTGGGTGTTTTCGGCAATTTCCTTTACAGGAACCTTCTTTTTGCATACAAGAACTTCGGGGAGATCCCTGCGGGAGATATCGACCAGGAAACAATGGAGCAGATCAAGCTCACTATCGACGAGGTTTCCAGGGCAACGGATGAATACGAGTTCAAGAAGGCCGTGGACACTGCAATGGCACTGGCGTCATATGGTAATTCCTACTTCCAGTCCAACGAGCCCTGGAAGCTCATTAAAGAGGACCGTGATGCATGTGGAAAGGTCATCAGGAACTGCGTGCAGATAGCAAAAGCACTCATACTGCTCTTTGAACCAGTGCTCCCTAGCAGGATGGAAGAGGCCTGGACACAGATAGGCATGGAGACGGACGTGCACACTGCAACTTATGATGAGGCGACCGTCCCGGTGGAAGCCGGCACTGTGCTGAAGATGCCTCAGATCCTTTTCACCAAGGTCGAGGATGACCGGATAACAGAGATGGACAAAATTCTCTCACAGCGCGTAAAGGTGGCCATGGCAAAGGAGTCAGGCAAAACCGAAACCATTGCAGAGTATAAACCACCCATCGATTACGATGATTTTGCTAAACTGGATATCAGGGTAGGGAAGATCATCTCTGCGGAAAAGATAAAGAAATCCAACAAGCTCCTGCGTGTCATGATCGACATCGGTGACGAATCTCCAAGACAGGTCGTTGCGGGCCTTGCCGAGTATTACAAGCCCGAAGATATGATTGGAAAGATAGTTAATGTGCTTGTCAATCTCAAACCTGTGAAATTATGTGGTGTTGAATCCCAGGGAATGATCCTTGCAGCGGAACTAGGAGAAAATGTTGCTCTGCTGACAACGGATAAGGAAATGGGCCCAGGGTCCTGTATAAGATAGATATGCGTAAAGAAGTTATTGACGGGCATTCCCCGTCAATATTTTTATTTGATTCTAATTCTCAAGCATCATCTCAAGATATGATGTCCTGATGGATTCGCTCTCGTGAATACCTATCTTTTCTAAAAAGTCAAAAATGCGCTTACTGTGAAACTCCAGGTTCGAACTATGATCATCATCAGCCATCAGTTCTACCTCTACGAATTCTCCAAGTGTCTCTACTGTGTCAAGACAGATGATGAAATCCTGATACCTGTAGATCTCCCTGGCCTTGCGGACATGCCCTGATTGTGTGAACCCAAGAGAAAGAAGGATGCTACGGGCTGCATCACCTTCAACGGCAGTCTCGAATTCCCTGCGGGTCTTGGATAGGGTATCCAGTTTCTTACCTTTATAGGTAAGCACGGAAGTACCATTCACACAGCGTATCCTCAAAGCCTCGTCAGTTTCTGCAAAGTCCCTGTGAGGGGCATTGTAGTAGGTGTCGGATTGTTTCTCGACACCTATGGAACGTGCACCCATATTCTTAAGTGCGTCCTTTACCTGCCGGTGGCCGGCACGGACCTTGACCTCTATCTCTATCATGTTATGCGGGAACGAATTTTGTACCGTAATAGATCATACCGCGCTCACCGCTCTGTCCGAGTCTCCTGAACACCGGTCTGACCTTCAGGCCGATATGCATCTCTTTGGGGTCACCGACTATCTGGCTTGTGAGCCTTGGTCCCTCTTCCAGCTGGACGATGCCAAGTACGTAGGGAGTCTGTCCCTCGAAGCCTTCTGCTGCTGCGTGGATGACAGTATAGGTCACCAGTTCCCCGTTACCGTTGAACTTGAATTCACCTATCTCCCCTTCACGTCTGCAGGATGGGCAAACATTTCGCGGAGGATAGAAGTATTCCTCGCATGTCTTGCAGTACGTACCAACCAGATTGTACCTGGCTATCTGTTTTCTCCAAAATCTCGGTACTGACATCGTGATCACCTGTTCCTCGAAAAGATGTGTACGACAGCAGTTGCACCGGAGCCACCCACGTTGTGGGTCATTCCAATCTCTGCACCGTCCACCTGACGCTTTCCTGCCTCTCCACGGAGCTGCTGGGCTATTTCAACAGCTTGTTTGATGCCTGTTGCACCCACAGGGTGTCCGCAGGCCTTGAGACCTCCTGAAGTATTAACAGGTATCCTGGCCCCAATAGCGGTTTCGCCTTGCTGTGTCACTTTTCCGCCTTCGCCTTTCTTTGCAAAGCCAAGGTCTTCGATGGCGCATATTTCAGCAATGGTGAAACAGTCATGGACCTCTACAAGATCGATATCCTTTGGTCCCAGTCCTGCCATCTCATAAGCGCGCCTGCCTGCAACCACAGAGGCTTCCAATGTAGTGATGTCTCTGCGGTCATGGAGTGCAATGGTATCGCTTGCCTGTCCGGTTCCCTTTACATATATCGGGGTGTCAGTGTATTCATGTGCAATATCTGCAGGTGCCAGTATGACGGCTGATGCACCATCTGTAATGGGTGAGCAGTCAAAGATGCGCAGCGGGTCTGCCACCATTATCGAGTTTAGCACCGTCTCTACTGTGATCTTGTTCTTGTATTGTGCAATGGGGTTGAACTGGCCATTGAAGTGGTTCTTGACTGCAACCTCTGCAAGCTGTTCGCTTGTAGTGCCATACCTGTGCATGTGCATCCTTGCTATCATGGCGTACAGGCCCGGGAAAGTTGCTCCCATGATGCCTTCCCATTCCCTGTCAGCTGCTGCCGCCAGGGCAGATGATGCTTTGGATGCGGGTACGTCTGTCATTTTTTCCACGCCTGCGGCAATGACGATATCATCCATTCCCGATGCTACGGCACAGATGGCCTGCCTCAAAGCCAGTCCTCCGGAAGCACATGCAGCTTCCACACGTGTGGAAGGTACATGCAGATTCTTTGCCAGGCCGGAATAGTCAGCTATGAGTGCTCCGATGTGTTCCTGCTCGACGAACTGTCCACCGCTCATGTTCCCGACGAACATGGAGTCTATCTTCTCACCTGCAACGCCTGCATCCTCAACGGCACCGACACCAGCTTCCACAACAAGGTCCCTGAAAGAGCGGTCCCACTGTTCGCCAAAGAGTGTGTTCTTCACACCAATGATCGCTACTTCTCTCATCTTCACACCTCACGCTAATTTTATTTTCCCTTTATGCCTTGCATACTTTGCATAATCCGCATATATCGGATTTGCAAGAAGTTCTTCTACCTTGGGTGCATTGTTGCGGATCTCTTCTATCCTGTCAGTGACCGTTATACTGAACGCATCACCACCAGCACCGGAACCGAAGGCGGTTGCAAATATGCGATCTCCTGGTTTTGCCTGGTCCAGTGTTGCTGCTATTCCCATCATGCAGGAGCCTGAATAAGTGTTCCCGAGTCTTGGGACCACAAGGCCAGGCTTGATCTGTTCCTTGCTGAATCCAAGCATTGAGGCTGCACGTGAAGGGAACTTCCCGTTTGGCTGGTGGAACACAGCAAAATCATAGTCATCAGGTTTTGTGCCTATCTTTTCCATGAGTCCTTTTGCAGCATTGGTGACATGCTTGAAGTAACCGGGTTCGCCTGTGAAGCGTCCTCCATGTTCAGGATATGGCATGCCTTCACGCCTCCAGAAGTCAGGAGTGTCCGTTGTGAACGAGTAAGTATCTTCTATGATTGCTGCAAGTTCCGATTCCTTGTTGCCTATAACATAAGCCACACCGCCTGCGGCTGCAGTATATTCCAATGCATCTCCGGGTGCTCCCTGGGCGACATCCGCACCGATAGCCAGGCCAAGGTCTATCATGCCGGAGGACACAAGTCCCATACATGCCTGGATAGCAGCGGTACCTGCTTTACAGGCAAACTCAAAATCTGCAGCTGTCAGTACAGGTGTAGCGCCCACTGCCTCGGCAACTATTGTACTTGTTGGCTTCACAGCGTATGGGTGGCTCTCTGAGCCGGTATAAACTGCACCTATTCTCTGTGCATCGAGGCATGCTCTGTTTACAGCCGACCTTGCAGCTTCTACTGCCATGGTAGCTGTATCTTCATCCACATCGGGAAATGATTTTTCAAATACCATTAATCCTGCTTTTAGTATCTCCGCATCGTCTCCCCATACACGGGCGATGTCGTCTATTTTTATCCTATATCTAGGTATATAGGCACCGTATGAGACTATCCCTACGCTCATTTTTACACCATTTTAATTTTATTCCATAACATGGTACTCACTGTATTTCTTCAGTGCAGCTACCATTTCGTCAATATCCATTGTCGTTGCAAGAAGGGGAATCCTGTCTATCTCGGCCATTTTTTTTGCCATCATATGTACCTCGCTCCCGCGCAGGCCGTGCATGACCACGGCCCCGGGCTTAAGATTGGTGACCCTGATCGCTACCATCGGCGATTTACCGGTGGTCACTTTGGTAAATACCATTGCACGTTCAGTGCTCCATCCATAGAGTTTCTGGAATTCATGGGAGGAGAGTTCCAGGATGGCTTTTTTGCTGTCAACGACAGTAAATCCATACAATGGTTTCTCAATGCCTTTGTGTACTATATCGGCTTCTATTAGGCTTGCAAGCTTTGCCACCTGAATTGGAAAAGTGTACTCGTAAGTGGCATAGATAGCTTTTGATGTCTTCTCGGTAAAAAGCATCCCTTCATAAGCATGAATCTTTTGTCCTCCCCGCTGGGCTTCTATCTCAAGCAGAGCCTCGACTATCCTGCTAACTATAAGAGTGCCGGGGGATTTTCTCCTGCCGCTCTCATAATCGCTGATGACCGAAGGTGACACTCCCAGATAGCCAGACAGGTCTGTTTGGGCAATCTCGAAGTTTAACCGCCATTTTTTTAACGCCTCACCAGGTTTTTCGGACAAGGTGATCTCGCCTGCCATCTTCTCTGCCAGACGCTGGCGGACTATTCCGTGCGATTCTTCTTCCTTCATGCTTCACTTTCCTAAGGATAGATTCACATATATATTTAACGAATAGGCTTTCGTCAATTGACGAATACAAACTGTCTACACAGAATCAAATCATCTGATTATATATATCATGCTCTATATCCTCTATAAAAATATGTTTCTTAAAAAGCACAAAACCGGTGTAAATGTTTCGGAACTTGTCCTGTATCTCTCCTGTCCTAGGAAAGTATATTATGCCTCCCGTGAGAAAAACATCTCCTCCCAAGTCACTGTTTCTTACGCTGAGCACCTTATCCTCAAAGAAATGGGAATGTCCTATCCTGAACTGTTGAAAGCGTATTCGTCAAAAGACGAAGAGTTTTTCAAGGCTCTTCAATCGTTGCTATCCCAGGCATCGGGGGAAATTTTGCTGATATATGCTGCAGAACTGGAAGATGTGCCGGCACATATAATAGAGGAGGCTGCAAACAACGTTCTGGCAGACCTCCGGCAACTGGGGGATAACCTTCTTTCCATGGCGCGTGATGAAAACGGCTCAGGGATGATGCGGCAGTTATCCTCCTTCCAGCCGGGCTCATTATTTAAATCTGAAAGGCTCGATCTTAGCGGCATACCAAGCGGCACTGCAAGTGTCGATGGTATTCTTTCTCCTGTGATAATCAAGACCGGAAAGTGTCCTGAAAATGGCCTGTGGGCCAATGACAGGCTGCACCTTACATCTCTTGCTCTACTCCTGGAAGAGTCCAAAGCTTCTGTTATAAGATCTGGTATTGCAACCTATGCAAGACAAGGTCATATCCGGCGTATGAACATCCGCTCCGATGATAGAAGACAGGTGTTGAATGTGCTCTCAAAGGTTCGCAAGATAAAGGAAGGCTCCATGCCTGACAGAAAAGAAAGCGCACTGTGCGATAAATGCGCTTATTACAGTATGTGCAATGTGCAGTCCTCTCTTGCCTCCAAATTCTTTTGAGATGCAGGATATATCCAAAAAGTATTTAATTCTTAAATAATCAGGTTGCACGATGTCAAAACCTTTGTATCTTGGTGAACTGCTCCTTCACTGGTGCCCCTCATGTAATGTGCCTGTACTTGGAAAGAAATGCTCCTGCGGAAGTAATGCAGGGCAGGTGACCATCACACCTCCAGGGGATATCAGGCCCGCTTTTGGATATGAGATAGGCTTAATCAATTCCGTTTCTGTAAAGCAGTTCAATGCTCCTCTCTTTACAGAAGACCGTGTGGTCGTGCTGAACAAATCCCCTTACGATGACCGCATGGAAGAGATCATAGTCGACGGCGATGTCGTGGGGAATATCCGGTTCGAGCTGGAATCTCTCCGGTGGACCCTGCTTCTGAGGATTGCGGGTGCAAGACGCATATTCGACGGCAGGGACTATTCTAATCTAAAAAATTGGGTTGTCATAGACCGGGGTGCTGAAAAGTTCATCCTGGAAGGTGCCAGCGTGCTTGCTCCGGGAGTGTTCAATGCGGATCCCGGAATTATGGAAACTGATGAGGTCGTAGTACTGACCCGTGAGGGAAAGTTGCTTGCAACAGGCAGGGCCCGTATGTCCGGTGCCAGAATGCTTGAAAGAGGCAAGGGTGTCGCAGTAAAAGTGCGCACCAAGGAAATCCCGGCAGATGTATCAGTCCCGGCAGGCGGCCGGACCTGGGATGATGTAGTGACTGCCAATGAAAGATACATCGAGGACTTTGCGGAGCGCTCACGGAATTTCATACAGAATGTTGCATCCTCTATAGACCGCCAGGTAACCGTATCTTATTCCGGGGGTAAGGACAGCCTGGCTGTGCTGCATCTGGTGAGTGAGTGCATGGATGACTATGAGCTCATGTTCGCTGATACGGGTATTGAGTTTCCCGAAACTGTGCAGAATGCCATTGATGTGGCGAAATTATACGATAAGCCACTGAGGTCTATAAGTTCAGGAAATGCTTTCTGGGATTCCATTGTTAATTTCGGACCCCCCAGCGTGGAAGCCAGATGGTGCTGCAAGGTCTGCAAACTCGGCCCCATAACTCAGATAATAGATGACATTTATGATGACGGATGCCTGACCTTCCTGGGTCAGAGGAAGTATGAATCTGATACACGTGCAAAAAGTGAGAGCGTATGGAAGAATCCATGGGTTAGCAACCAGGTAGCTGCAGCTCCTATACAGAACTGGACGGCAATGCATGTCTGGCTGTACATATTCAAGAACCATTTGCCTTACAATCCTCTTTACGAGAAAGGCTTTGACAGGATAGGCTGCTGGCTATGCCCTTCCTGCTCGCTGGCTGACCTTTACCGGCTCAAGGAAACTCATCCGGAACTGGAAAAGAAACTGAATGATCATCTCCTGTCCTATGCAAAGCGCATGGGACTGTCGGAAGAATGGGTGGAATACGGGTTGTGGCGATGGAAGAAGCTGCCTCCTCAGCTGAAGGAACTGGCAGCTAAGAAAGGGATAAACCTGATACCCAGAAGCGATGCCCCAGGGAAGCTGACATTCACGGTCACATCAGGATACAGGCCATGTAAGCAGGGTGGCATCTCAGCTGAAGGCAGTTTTAACGCTGCTATTGATCTTGATAAGCTGGAAGAGACTTCCATGCTTGAGACTGTCGGTAAGGCGGCTTATATCGAAGGTGCAGTTTCCCTGCTGCAGGGTGAGGACCGGGCTCAGGTATTTGCCTCAGGGACAGTGACAGCCCGAAGTGATACTGATAAGAAGGCACGCTCATTAATGCGTAAAGTTGAGCTATCCGTACGTCGGGCACTGCAGTGCAGCGGTTGCGGTGTTTGTGTGGGTAAATGCCCCAGTGGAAGTATTCGGATCATCAAAGGGGCGGCTATTATAGCAGAAGGCTGCACTTGCTGTGGGAAATGCATCGAAGCATGCCCTGTGGTCAGGTTCAATTCCTGACAATTTCCTTCTTTCTTCCGGGACTGACCATAATATTTATACACGATAGTCACCAATCTCATACGGTGATTTTTTGCTAAAAAGGGCACTGCTCAGCGTTTCTGACAAGACCGGAATTGTGGATTTTGCTCGAGGTTTGGAAAAACTCGACGTACAGATCATTTCGACAGGCGGCACTGCACGCATGCTTCGTGATGCAGGTGTAAGTGTTACTGATGTTTCAGAGGTGACCGGTTTTCCTGAAATGATGGGAGGCAGGGTAAAGACTCTTCATCCGATGATACATGGCGGTATCCTGTGTGTGCGTGACGACCACGATCACATGAGTGAAGCCGAGAAAGTGAGTGTAGAACTCATTGACCTGGTTGCGGTGAATCTTTACCCATTTGAGGTAACTGTTTCAAAGGAAGGTGTCCTGCTCGATGAAGCTATTGAGAACATAGACATCGGAGGGCCTGCAATGCTGCGTTCGGCAGCCAAGAACTATCGTTCCGTAACTGTTGTATGCGATCCGGAAGATTATGGTCATGTTCTCAAGGAACTGCGCTCCAGTGGGATGGTTTCCCCGAAGACCCGTGAACATCTTGCAGTAAAAGCTTTCAGGCACACTGCGGATTATGATGCAACCATAGATACTTACCTTAGCAAGGAACTGCTTGGTGAGGAAGTCCTGCGCATGAGCTTTAACGGCGGCGTGACTCTAAGATATGGTGAGAACTGGCACCAGGATGCTAAATTCTATAAAGAAGTGGGATTATCCGGACCTTCTCTCGCAAACGTAAGGCAGCTACATGGCAAAGATCTGTCCTATAATAATTATATTGATGCTGACAATGCCCTGCAGACAGTGAAGGAACTGGGTCACAGCAAGCCTGCTGTTGCTATAGTCAAGCACAACAATCCTTGTGGACTTGCCACTGGTGATACTCTTCTCCAGGCTCTCCAGGCAGCGTGGGATGGCGACCCGATATCCGCTTTTGGGAGTATTATCTGTACCAATACCATATTTGACCTTAAAGCTGCTGAATTCCTCAACGGCAAATTTGTCGAGATCATCCTTGCGCCAGGCTTTGACCATGATGCCCTTGAACACCTGAAAAAGAAAAGTGCAAATCTTAGGCTGCTTGAACTTCCCCTGTTCAACGAGGCGTTTACTATTGATCACACCTATAAGTACATAGTTGGGGGCATGCTGAAGCAAGCACGTGACATCGGGATATATGAGAAGTGGGATTGCGTAACGCAAGCTCCTTTCCCGGAGAGCCTGCGATCCCTCTCGGAATTCAGTATGCATGCATGCAAATGTGTGAAATCCAACGCAGTCACTCTGGCTTATGAATATGCTGAAGGTTGTTACATGATGCTTTCCATGGGAGCCGGACAGCCCAACAGGGTTGACTCTATAAGGAAACTGGCAGCTACCAAAGCCAGGGAAAATCTTGCAGTGATATATGAACGCGATAAACCGGGGACTTCCTTTGAGGATTACTGCCGGAAGGTGCTTTCGAATTGTGTGATGGCTTCAGATGCCTTCTTCCCCTTTGACGACAGCATAGTGCATGCTGCTGAGAACGGCATCATGTATATCCTGTCACCTGGCGGATCTATCCGGGATAATGAAGTGATCGCAACTGCTGACAAGCTTGGCGTATCCCTGGTGTTCACCGGGATGAGGCACTTCCTGCATTGAATTGTGATTGATGGTGTGTTCACAGAGTCCTGGTAATCCGGGACTCAGCATACTTTCAATGATCCAATTCCGGGGATAATTTCTCTACTGGGTTGTATTCGAAAAAACAGGGTTGGCAAGTCTTATAACTTTCTTTATGCCGACAACATTTATAAATAATTAGGCATTGATGTTCAATGCAGGTTTTTATATTATCCTGCCTTAAATTAAATTTCCTTGAAAGTACGGCGTGATCGCATTGAAATCAAAAGGATTGCTTAGTATATTGACCTTTTCTGAAAAAAGGAAGGATATCCTATTCTTACTTGAAAACAGTCCCAGGACCCTCTCGGAAATAAGAGAATACTTCAATGTATCTTCCCCGGAGATCTCTCCCCGGATCAAGGAAATGGAGGCTTCCAACTTAATCAAGAGAATTGATAAGCATTACCACATAACTCCGATCGGAAGGGCAATAGCAAAACACTATAAACCTTTTCTGGATATGCTGGGAACTATAGAAAAAAACGGATCTTTCTGGTCAGAGCATCTTATAGATGATATTCCGCCGTTCCTGCTTGAAAGGCTGGCAGATCTGGATAGATGTGAGGTTGTTGCAGACCCGCTTGAAAATATATATGAATCCCATAAGGTGTTCCGGGAGAACCTTATAAAGTCAAGTACCTTAAAAGGAGTTTCAACGATATTTATTCCTACTTATCCTGATTTCTTTGTCAGCCTTGCTAAAAATAAGACTCCTGCAGAGCTGGTATTGACTGAGAAGGTATTCTCCAAGGTCATATCTGAACACAGGGACAAACTGCAAGTATTTCTGGATTCCCCTTACTCGAAACTTTATGTAATTGATGATGTGCGGCTTGCTTTTGTGGTAACGGACTATTTCTTCTCACTGTCCCTGTTCTATGCAAATGGCTCATATGATCCCCGCAACGATCTTGTAGGTTATGAAGCTTCATCACTTAAATGGGGAAATGATCTTTTTGAACATTACAAAGGCATGTCCCGCCAGGTCATTTCCATTTAGTGCTTCATTTCACATAATCAGGTTGCCAATCGTTCTGATTCCCACTATCGAACCTGACTCCCCGTCCACTACAAAGAGGCGCTTTGCTCTCCTTTTACTGGTCTCTATATCCACCGGGTTAGCGAAGTTTAGGATGCTCACTATGCCTGCAAACAAGCTGTAGGTCAGGATGACAGGTTCAAAGCCTATTGTTCCCTTAAGCAGAAAGAACAGCAACATCAGATGCGATGCAGTGTGTATACAGAAAATAAGTGCTTTGGCCTTGTTTTCACCAAGGCTTACAGGGAGTGTTTTGATGCCTGCCAGAGAATCTCCTTTTATGTCTTTGAAGTCATAGATCGTAGAATTGACAAAGAGTTTCATCCCAAAGAAAAGAAATACTATAAGAGTTGCTATGGAGCTTTGTGCGCTATGGCCTGCAATCCCTGCAATGAAGGCTCCCCAGGTAAGTCCTACTACCGTGTTCTTTATTCCCATGCCGCCTTTGAGCTTGATTTTTAAGCTGCCAATATTAAGGCCTTTTGTATACAGGTAGCCGGTCACAAGAGGAAGGAATGCAATCGACAGTAAGCCACCAGTCGCAAGGATGGATGCACCGATAACAAAGCATAGCAGACAAATAAAAAGCGTGAATTTTTTAGAGGCTCCTCTTAATTCAGCTCTGTTAACTGCATCTTCTTCGGAGTCCATTGCCCGATCCAGGGTGTAAACAGAATATATTATCAATCCTCCTGCAATACAGTGTAAAACAATATATTGTGCCTGTATTAAGAGGAAGGCAATATATATCCGCAGCGCACCTGATATTGAAACAAGTATCGAGCTCTTTAACAGGTTGAAAGTTGCTATTAAATCTGTACCTAGCAGGTCAGTGTTTTGTTCATAATTCCTTATTGTGAAAACTGGTAGTTCTAATGTGCTATTTGAACTCATAGCACTACATTTTCAAAAAGTGCTCAATATTATTTTCCCACTATAAGCTTATATCACAAAACTAAAGTTTGCTTGCCTTTAAAACTTTGAATACCCAACAGTCTTCAATTTACAAGACAGGAGGGTGGTTTATCTTCTATTAAAAAATGATTGGCCTTCACAGAATAATAAATATTAATTGTTATATATAAAGTCTCTGTAAAAATCATGTTTTTTTACATGTATGCTGTGTTATACCCTGAGTCTATATTATATCATTGTACTAATTTTAGTTCAAGGCTAATATATATACTTCGAAAAACAAATATCGAATGGCATAATGTTATCATGCCCCTCTTAGTTTATGAACACGTAAAACATGATTGTCATGGTTAAGAATTATATTAAAAACGACTCTGGTCGTATATCGTCCGGGGAATATCCTTGTGAGGAAGAAACGGAGCATGCCTCACCTTTGCTTGATACTTTCCTGAACCTGGACCGCAATCCAACTTATTTTAATGAAGCTAGCGATTCATGTTACTGGTTTAATTCCAAAGGACTGAATTTGTATCTTTCCGGGAAAAATGATATGCTTGGTACCCTCTCTTCAGACTTTATCGAAATGATGGATCTTATATTTGAATCGATCTATTTCAATGAAAAAGTCAATACCTCTTGGTTCTCAGAAAAACTTCTGTCCAGGCTCAGGGAAGTTTTAGAGATTGAAAATGATTGCAGTGGGGGTATAACTATTTTCCTCGGCTGGAAATCAGTTGCTCTTATAATCCTCGCTGCTGGAAGGAACTCGGAAATGGGTGAAATTGAGGTTACGATAGGAACTTCTGATTACAGGATCCTCTGCTGATGCTTCAATTATGGCTTTTTATGTTATCCATTGCTGTAGAACTATCTTTTGCTCCATTCTTCCGCACGTAGGCTGATGTACCCGGAGAGTCCAAAAAAAAAGGGTGCCAAGGGAATGGTTTTAAAAGAATCGTTCCACACTGCCATCGAACTTGCCAGTGTGAGGCAACCGCAGCCAATAAGCACTATTCCTGTGGCTCTTGTGCTGATCTCCAGTTCCAGCTGACCTCTGCTGAGCTCGTAACATACAAGGATAATGCAGAACAGGGAGGCCAGGAACCATGCAAGGGTCCTTACAGACGGTAATAGTCCTCCATAAGAGAGCATGGATAACTGCCTGATCACATCTACGAACAGAGTACCATATTGATTGTCAAAATTGGCATACAGGACTGATAACTTGATGCCCCATCCAGCTGAGTAAGCGCTGGTGTAGAAATATAGTTCCCATGGAACTGCAAGGCAAATTAGTGGCAATAACTTTCTTAGTAACGGCAGTTCGTGTGGGCTGATTTTTATCTGCGGCATGAAATATAATAATTGCTTTTATTATATATTGTTCTCGCCATCAAAAGAGCACCTATATATAGTACAAGATATTCTATATATTCGTCAAAATCAAGGTTATTATGAGGGATTATAATAGAAACGAGAAAAGTTCAGCAAACGGGTGGTTCCACATATATTATTTCCCTTCCAAAGCCCTGGGCAGATAAAGTAGGAATCAAAACGGGTAGCAGGGTTAGTCTGTATCCCCAACCTGATGGGAAACTGGTGATCGACCCGGTCCATGATGCCCCTCCTGTAAAAAAATGCCAGATAGATGTTACCGGAAGAATGGGTGATATCCTCAAACGGGACATCATAGCTGCTTATCTTGTTGGATCTGATATCATCGAGATTAAAGCTGACCGCATCCTTTCGGACCAGAAGAGCATTATCCGGGAGATGTGCTACAAGCTTATAGGTCCGGAGATTATAGAGGAAACAGCAAAGAAAGTAGTAATTCAGGATCTGCTCAATCCCGATGAGATATCCATTAAGAAAAGCGTACGAAGGATGTTCCTTATATCGAATTCCATGCACATGGATGCTATAAGGGCTATCAAAACCCTTGATACTGATCTTGCACTAGATGTTGATCACAGGGATGATGATGTAGACCGTCTGTTCCTTCTGACTGCAAAACAATACCGTGCAGTACTACGAGGGGCCAAGCTCCCGGATGTTTCGGAAGCGTCCATAGACGAGTACCACGATCTCAGGATGGCGGCAGGCCCTATAGAGCGCATCGCTGACCATGCGCGCAAGATTGCCAGAGTGACATTTTCTTTAAAACATCCTATACCTGATGATATAATGGATATGATCGAAAAGACGAGCGACCTATCACGAAAAATAGTGGAAGATGCTATTGATTCATTATATGGTTTCGATGTAGACCTCGCCAACCAGGTCATTGAAAGGGTTGCAAAGATGGCACCGCTGCTGACCCGGCTCAATGAAGCAAGCCTTAAAATCGAGTCACATGAAACTATAGTTGCTCTGGGCATAGTGGTGGACAGTATTGACAGGACTGCCGATTACGGTGCAAATGTGGCGGAAATTGCTATCAATTCTTCAATGGCAAGACTAAAGTGATTGCCAGCAACTCTTATAACTATTATTGCTACAGTCATATAATAACAATTATATCCCAATGATTGTTTATAGTAGAAAAATATTCGAAAAATTCGAATCATCCACCTCTGGAGGGAATGAATGGGTGTTATAAAAAAGATACGAAGGAACTTTGCAGACCTCTTTAAAAAAGTATTTAAAAAGCAGAACGCGCGTATTGGGATCTATGGTCCTCCTAACGCAGGTAAAACTACTCTTGCGAACCGGATTCTCAGGGACTGGACCGGAGATGCCATGGGCTCTGTGTCACATGTCGCCCATGAAACAAGGCGTGCAAGGCGCAGGGAGGGTGTGACTATAAAAACCAATGGCGGTTCTATCACCCTTGACATCATAGATACTCCCGGACTCGCCACCAAGATCGACTTCCATGAGTTCATGGAGCAGGGGATGGATGAGAATGAATCAAAGAGGCGCGCAAAAGAAGCAACCGAAGGTGTCATAGAAGCTGTCAAATGGCTCGACAACCTTGATGGGGTCATCCTTGTCATGGATGCAACAGAAGACCCTTTCACGCAGGTCAATGTAACAGTTATAGGCAACATGGAAGCCCGTAGTCTTCCTCTGCTTATAGCAGCTAATAAGGTGGACCTGCCCGATGCATCCGCTTCGACTATCAGGGATGCGTTCCCGCAGCATCCGATGGTGTCTATATCTGCCCTTGAAGGGAAGAACATAGATACTTTATATGAAGAGATCGCAAAGAGGTTTGGGTGAGCATGATGCAGGGTTTTCAGATGGATCTTATTTCGGAGCACAGGCTATCGGAAATGGCGCCCGTCGAAAAGGTCAGGTTTATTATCGATGAGGTGATGGAGGGTAAGATCCTTGTCCTTGAGAAGGGTTTAAGCCCCACGGAGGAAGCAAGCCTTATTGAGATGACTATGACACTTATCGAGCCGGATGGTTTCTCGGGGATAGAGATGGAAAGTTATCCTGCCGAAGTGGACACATCTATTTTCGGAAGGCTCTTAAAGAAGAACACCATCAAGTCACGATTGACGGTGATCGGGCCTGCTGATCAGCTAAAGACTCTCAGGAAGGATCGCAACATGATAAGTGCTCTCATCTCGACACATAGATAATTGCGTGAATATTAATGCGGATAAAAGAAGACAAAGGAACTCTGATATCTCCTCATCTCTCCCTGTCTTCCTTTGAAATGGGAAGAGATGATGTGAATGTGGTATGTACATACGGTAAAATCTCTATATGGTTTGGGCGCCAGGTGCCTGACATAGTGATCGGCCAGATGCTCCTTGGCATTGCCAGGATCGATCAGTCAGCTGTGCATGAGCTTGAAGTGGTCTGTGACTTCGATGAGATCACGGACTATGAAAGCAATGGATATGTATTGGTTTCCTATGCAAGGTCAAAAAATGGGTACAGGTCCACATTCAACATTCCTTTTTTCAGTAAGAAGGCTTTGTTCGCCCTTGCCAGCTCGATAAGCAGAGGACTTAAGAAGGAAGACATCGTCGTGGACTGCTATTGGACCGGCGATGACTCTGATATCATGCGCCTGTACGAAGAACTTAGCAGCATTGAAGGCTGGAAGATAAAAAACATCAACTATAAGGAAGATGTAAAAGACAAACATTATGATTATTAATTAGATTGTTGTGAGGTTTCTTTATGGCAGAAGACAATATTACCGAATGTGCAGAATGTTATCATCTTAAATCTTCTATACTCCTTATGGCCCATCATCTTGAAAGAGTTGCTGAAGAACTCGATGATGAATCCATCAAGCAGATGCTTGCGGCAATTCTGAAGGCAAGACGTATCTTTGTATTGGGTGCGGGAAGGTCCGGCCTGGTCGGAAGAGCCTTTGCCATGAGGCTCATGCATCTTGGGCTTTCTTCTCATGTGGTGGGTGAAACAACTACTCCCGCTGTCAGCACCGAGGATGCTATAGTTGCTATCTCGGGCTCAGGACAGACTCGCTCGGTGTCGGATCTTGGAAAAGTTGCCAAGGATATAGGTGCTACCGTTATAGCGATAACCTCCAATAAGGATTCAAAACTGGGCAACCTTGCTGATGTTGCAGTAGTGCTTCCGGGAAGGACCAAGGACGATGCAGGTGGCTACCTGGAACGCCACATGCGTGGAGAATACACCTACCTTACACCTCTGGGTACTTCCTTTGAAACGTCAGCCAGCGTTTTTCTTGATGCGGTCATTGCGGAGCTCATTTTTATAACAGGTGCATCCGAAGCTGATCTTAAATCAAGACACACCAACATTGAATAAGGGGATCCGATGACCACCAGATTTGCGCAAAGGGTGCTGAACATAGATATTTCCGGTATCCGGAAAATGTTCGAAGCTGCAGGGTCCAATGCTATCAATCTTGGGCTCGGGCAGCCTGATTTTGACACGCCTTCCCATATAAGGCAGGCTGCCATAGATGCTATCAATGAAGGTTTCACTGGTTATACTTATGGATCAGGCATCCCTGATCTCAGGCAGGCCTTAAGTTCCAAGTTCAAAAGGGAAAACAATTTCAGTGTCACTCCGGACGAGGTCATTGTGACATCCGGTGCATCGGAAGCACTGGAACTGGCAATCGCATCCCTGGTGAACCCCGGGGATGATGTCCTCATTGCTAACCCGGGATTTGTTTCTTACAATGCCCTTGTGGAGATCATGGGTGGCAAGGTTGCTCCGGTTCCGCTTGGCGATGATCTCTCTTTAAGGCCTGAGGATATAGTGGAAAGGATAACTCCTCGCACAAAGGCTTTTATAGTCAACTCTCCGGCAAATCCTACAGGTGCCGTGCAAAGCAGAAGTGACATGAAGGCCTTTGCGGAGATAGCTGATGACCATGCTATCACACTTATTTCTGATGAGGTGTACGAGCATTTCATCTATGAAGGTGAGCATGTCAGCCCTGCACAGTATTCTGATAATGTCATCACTGTGAATGCGACATCCAAGACCTACTCCATGACCGGATGGAGGCTAGGCTATGTTGCTGCAAAGCAAGAGTATACTGAACAGATGATAAAAGTACACCAGTATGTGCAGGCATGTGCCAACTCAATTGCCCAAAAGGCAGCTGTTGCCGCTTTGAACGGTCCTATTGAGCCTGTCATCCGGATGCGTGATGAGTTCAGGCAGCGTAGGGATCTGCTTGTCAGGGGTCTGAATTCCCTTGGGATGAGATGCGATTTCCCAAAAGGTGCTTTTTACGCATTCCCTGAAGTTGATAATTACCTGGAAGCTGTAACGAAACTTATTTCCAATGGTGTTGTAGTAGTCCCGGGAACTGCATTTGGGAGCGCCGGGGAAGGTCATATACGCTTATCCTACGCCACATCACAGGCAGACATAAAAAGAGCTCTTGAGATAATGGAAAATGTTCTTTGAACGTGTTCTTTGAAAAGGCAAAAGAGATTAATTTGTTTTAATCTCTACTGGTCTTCTTCCATTATATTCTCTTCTGCTTTACTGTCTTCTATTTTCTTATCCTCTATCATTGTCACAAGCTTGTCCATGACCTGCTGAATCCCTTCCCCGGTCATCGTGGACATCTTCATGTCAACAAAATCCAGATCCCTGAACTGGGGAAGGTCTGATTTATTGGAAACCACCAGCAAAGGAAGTGGGAACTGCTGCCTTACTTCTTCTAGCATGTTCTCCTGATCTTTTATCTCGTATCCGCATGTCTCGGTCGGGTCTATTATGAAAAGAACAACCGCCTTGAGGTGCTTCAATGCAGATATCGCCTGTAACTCGATTGCGTTCCTTTCTGACATGGGCCTGTCCAGCAGTCCCGGAGTGTCCATTACCTGGTATCTTTCATTCTCTATCATGAAGTGCCCGATGGACACACCTTTTGTTGTGAAGGGATATGGTGCTATTTCAGGAGTTGCCCCGGTAGCCTTTGTCACGAAACTGGATTTGCCGATGTTTGGATATCCTGCAACGACAATTGTAGGTTCATCATGTACCGCAGGCAATTTTCTCAGCTTGTTACGTGCTTCATTCAACAAGAGAAGTTCCTTGTCTATGGATTTCATTATCGATCCCATGCGGCCAAAAGCCTGTTTCCTTATCATTATGGGATCTTTTGCGCGGCGCATCTTTCCGACATGCTCCCTGGCCACTTCATGTATCTTGCTGCTTGCCCAATCTATTCTGCCCAGAGCCTTTCGAAGTTCATCAACACCAACAAGTATGTCGGCCAATTCGTAATAAAAAGGCTGCACATGATCAAAACTTGGAAAACGGCGCACTGCGTTTGACAGATTGTCTGTAAGTATGTTGGCAGCGGTCAAAGTCATTGACTCGTTTGCCTTGAGTGCTGTCTCCCTCCCTGAAATGGTCTTCCCGGACATTGCACGGGTCGCCCTTCTGAATGCCTTGTCCACCAGTTCATCGGCTGTAGGGACAGTGTGAATCTTTTCAAATATCATAGTTTATTTACCTGCTGGGGGGTAATCACCTGTATGTATAAATTGATGTTCCTCCCCTGAGAAAATATATTCATCAATAATATCTATCTGATATACTACAAATATATATATCCCTTTTGAGTATCTATTATTATTCAGGGAACGGTGATTTAATGGAGCTGGCTCCTATCCAAAAAGATATTTTAATAGCGTTGATAAATCTTCAGAGAGAGAAAGATCGTGCCGTGAAAGGCGAGGAGATCGCTGAACTTATAAATCGAAATCCAGGTACTGTTAGAAATCAGATGCAATCCCTGAAGGTGCTTGGGCTCGTTGAAGGTGTTCCGGGCCCTAAAGGGGGTTACAAAGCTACAGGTGATGCTTACGAGGCTCTCAGCATCACAGCTATGGATCATGAAGCCGTTGTGCCGCTTTTCAGAAACGACACGCTGGTGGATGGTGCAACAGTAGCTGAGATAAGTTTCACGACAGTCAGGCACCCGGATCTCTGTCACGGAAACATAAGGGTACTTGGCAGTATCAAAGGCTTTGAGCAGGGAGATAAGGTCCAGATAGGTCCTACCCCGGTCAATAAACTGGTGATAAGCGGTGAGATAGTCGGACGTGATGATACCCAGAACACTCTTGTTTTTTGCATAAATGAAATGATCTCGCTTCCCAAAAAGCCTGTGAAAAACTATGCGCGTATGAACATAATTTCTATTGATATCAATGCAACTATCCAGGAAACTGCGAGAAAACTTGTTGACAATGGCATACATGGCTTACCCGTGAAAGATGATGGGAAAATAGTCGGAATTGTTACTTTTACCGATATCGGGGATGCTGTGGCAAGCGGAAAGATGACTGCAAGGGTCCGGGATATCATGACAAAGGAGCTGATTACGGTGGATTCGGAAACCTCTTTGTATGACGCAGTAAAGATATTTGACAAAAGTAATGTAGGCTTCTTGCTTGTGTCTTTTGAAGGAGTCCCCAAAGGAGTACTCTCAAAGAGGGATATATTCCATGAATTGACAATTTACTGATGAGATGCCAGCTTAATGGTATCTTTTTTATTTCCGACGTTTTTTTAACTCTTCTGCCATCTCTTCAAGTGATATATCTTTTGCCGCAAGCATCACCAGCAGATGGAAGAGCAGATCGGCCGTCTCATAGATTATCTCTTCTTTCTTATCACCCTTGACTGCCAGTATGGTTTCGACTGCTTCCTCGCCTACTTTTTCCAGTATTTTGTCAATACCTTTCCTGTGGGTCAGCAGGGAGGATACATAGGAGTTCTCAGATGGCGTGTTCTTGCGCTCAAGTATTACGTCGTAGATCTCATTAAGGATAGAAAGGTCAGTATCTGGCATGATAGGTCACATCAAAATAATATGGCGACGTTGGTGTAATCCATCACAATATGACGGGAGTGTTGGTATCCCAACGTCTGAAAGTATCATAGGAATTTTCTGATATATCTTTTTTGGTCCCTCAAAGAGATAGAGCCGGAGGAGGCTCATATCTTTCTTGGATCAGTTATCTCTCCCGTGAGGGCGGAAGCCGCTGCTGTTGCAGGTGAGCTCAGGTACACAAAGGACTGTGGACTTCCTTCTCTTCCCCTGAAATTCCGGTTGGAGGTTGCAAGGCCTACCTCTCCGTCTCCCAGAAGTCCGAAAGAGCCTCCCATGCATGGTCCGCAGCACGGTGATTCTACCATTGCGCCGGCTTCCATGAACTGCTCTATGTAGCCTGCCCTTAGGACCTTCATATATTCGGTCCTTGAAGCTGGTATTATCAGAAGCCTCACTCCCTTTGCCACCGGCTCGTCTCCCATCATCTTTGCCACTATCTCGATATCCTCGAATCTACCATTAGTGCATGATCCTACAAACACCTGGTCAACTTTTATGCCTTCCACTTCTGATACAGGTTTGACATTATCTACATTGTGGGGGCAGGCAACCTGAGGTTCGAGCTTGCTCACATCATATTCCCTTATTTCGGAGGAGGCTGCATCCTTGTCGGACTTCCAGTAAGGGTCAAGCTTGAAATCAGGGATGCGTTCCTGAAGGTACTTCTCTGTTACCTTGTCCGCCTCGATGATGCCTGCCTTGCCGCCCATCTCAATGGCCATGTTGGACACAGTCATGCGCTCGGACATAGGCATATCCTGGACAGTTGAGCCTGCATACTCTGCAGCCTTATATCTTGCTCCTTCGGCACCGACATCGCCTATCAGGTGGAGTATAACGTCTTTGGAATACACGTGCTTTGGCAGTTTCCCATTGACCTCGAACCTGACTGTTTCAGGAACCCTGAACCAGAGCTTGCCGGATGCGAAGACTGCAGCCATGTCAGTCGAGCCAATGCCCGTTGAGAATGCACCAAGTGCTCCGTAGGCGCAGGTGTGTGAGTCAGATCCCACGACAAGGTCTCCGGGCCTTACATGCCCTTTCTCGGGCATGACCTGGTGGCAAACACCCTCATAAACATCATAATTGATTATTCCCTGTTCTTTGGCAAATCTCCTGAGCATGATGTGGTTTGCAGCAGCATTCAGGGAGTCAGCAGGTACCTGGTGGTCGAAAAGGATTACAATTTTACTCGGGTCCCATACCTTTTTCTGCTCTTTGTCCCGCATTATCTCGTAAAAACCCTCCACAGCAAGAGGTCCCGTGATATCATGGGTCATTGCCATGTCTATATTGGCCATTACGAATTCGCCGGCTTTTACCGTTTTCCCGGAAGCCTTTGAAAAGATCTTCTCAGAGATCGTCATTGCTTGGTCAGTATTGGTGGACATATTGATCAGTCTGTGATTTTATACTGTACTGTTGTATTGTAATATTATGATTATCAGCTTATATTGCGGGTAGTCCTGTGACTGCCTGTGCTGTCATGTACTACGTAGTTTATAATACCTTCCCGTATATTCTCCATGGCCTTATTAATATTTTCAGGTCCACTTTTAAAACTTTCGTAGTTCTCGTAGAGCAGGATCGTTTCCTTTAGTTCCTCATAATATCTCTCAATGAGATCACTGGCCAGCTCAAGGCTTTCAGCCGACCCAATTTCCTTTCCTAGTCCCTCGCACTGCGATACTTTCAGCTCTCCTTCTTCTATGTGGAATGGGTAAGTGCTGCAAAGCAGAGGCCGTGCGGCATATATGACACATTTGTTCCCGGTCGATATGTCCTGTATAAACTTGCAGTCCCCGTTCTTATTGCGGGATAACTCCCAGCCGAAAGTATGGATATTGCCCTGAATGTCTATCAGCTCTGAAAGATCTTCCAGCTTCTTCCTGTCCGGCAGGTCTTCGAAATTCTCCAGGGGGGGCTGCGCAACCGAATCATGATCCAGGCCAGTATGCAGACATATATCCTGTATCTCTGCAGGACTGATTATAACTGAGTTATCTCCGTGCTCTCTCCGGCAGCATCTGCCGCACATGAGGCAGGAGAAACCAATATTTCGTATCTCTGCCGCAATTCCTTCTGCATTTATTTTCCTTGCATCCTCAAGCTCTGTAGTCAGTCTTTTGATCAGGGACTCTTTGAATCTGTGATTCATCCTTTAGTTCTTGACAAGATTGGTATAAGGAATTATCGTGGTTTTACAGAATGGTCGTTCACGGCCGGTTAGATCTGTGTGATGTGGGTGTCTTCAGCATGACTTTTTTTAAATATCTATTTCTCAATATCTACTATAGATAAGTGATTTAATCTTATATACTTGATTTTATATTGGATGTTGTATCTATCAGATACCCTAAATAGATACTTCTCACTTAGGGCACGTCATTTAAGCAGTTACAGATAAACCGCCTGCGCATAATATCCTTGTAGAACCTGCCTGATCATATCTTCCATTGGAGTGTATTCCTGTCATACTGGCCGGTGAATTCACTTGTCATAATGGGTTCGGTCCTTAATCCGGTGTATTTTTCATACCTCTGCGTATTATAAGGGTATGCACTGCTGTATGAGATAATATGTGATGATGTATGATTTATTAAGGACTCATAAAATTGTGTGTTTGGTATGCAGTTTTATGCTCGGGTATGAACTGTATGATTATGAACTGTATGAATATGAAATGTATGAATATGTAATACACAGGACGCATCTGGGCAGTTTCTGACTCCAATCGTTATTCTCCTGATACACTCAATCCGGCCGGATTAGCATTTTTCACATTCGGATAACCTCTGGCATATTAAGTCTGGTTGGGGATGTTTGGATTTCTCTCCTGGCTGCAGAATATATGCAATCTGTTATGTATTTCACTTGATATTTATTATATTATCTACATCTGCTTATATTCGCAGGCGTGTAATGTAGCAGGTGCGCAGTTACTGATGTCGCTGCTTTTACGTCACTCCGGAAAAAAGAATAGGAAGAAAAAGAAGGTGTGATATTATATGTCGTCTTCTTCCACACCAACGGCTGTAAGGAAGCGCTTGACCACTGCTTCATTCACAAGTCTCAGAAGGGTCTGCCTGTCTTTGGCTGCGCTGAAAACTCCAAGTTCTATAGTTGCGGCTGCAGCGTTGGCATGTCCTCCGCCAGACTCCTCGCCAAAGGCACGTTTCATGACATCTCCCAGGTTGATGCGGATATCATTGCTTCTGCCGGAGATGAATATCTTGTCATCGCTCACACCGAAAACAACGGTCGTCGAGATGCCCTCCAGGTTGAGCAGGTAGTCAGCAGCCTGGGGCAGTGTGTCCCTGTCGCGTATACTTCCAACATTTGAAAGCAGGTAACTTCCTATCACCTGACGATTATTGATAGCTTCGCCCAGCACGTCCAACGTTTCGATGGACATGGAAGGACGCTCCAGCTGATCAAGTATATCGTGATCTGATAATGGATAAAGGTATGAAGCAGCCGAAAGGTCAGCTGAGTCAGTGTTTCTCTTAAAGTCCAAGGTGTCGGTCCTGATCCCGTACAGAAGGGCGGTCGCAAGCTTGCCATCAATATCGATATTAAGTTCCTGCAGGTACTTTGTCACAATAGTGGAGGAAGCACCCACATTCGGGCGTATATCGATAAATTCGGCATCTATCTCGGAATCCGTGATTGGATGATGGTCTATGATGATACCTATGTGCGTATTCGTAGGCAGGGGATTGTTGGCTCCCGGGCCTGAGCAGTCCACCATGGCAATCTTGTCGTAAGCTGCTATCTCAACGTCCTCGTACCTGTAAAGATCAATGCCCAGAAGGTTCACAAAGGCCTTATTCTCCTGATGTCCTATCTCTCCGTGATACACAATATCTGCTCTTATGTCGTGGGAATTTGCAATCGTCTTTAATGCAAGCGCACTTGCAATGGCATCAGGGTCCGGGTTATTGTGCACCATAATAACCATCTTTTTGCCCCGGATATTTTCAAACCACTGTGCCATCTTATTGCCACGCCGCAGCCCTTCGGCACGCTCCAGAGACCTTGAAAGGGATTTGGCAACCATTCTCGGAGGCATGATAACAAGGTCGGCACCCATTGTTTCCATTTCCTGCATGTTGATAACATCGGTAGCCCTTGCGACACAATATACATCCCTTGATACTTTCCTCCTGACATTGTCAAGAGCAGCTTTATTTGCCAAGGTATCGGAACTGAGGATGAGTATGCCTGAAAGATTCTTTGTATTGATCCGATCCAGAAGTCCGGGGTCACCTACGTCGCCAACAATGGCTTCATAGGCTTCATCACGCAGGGTCTCTACTTTCTGCGCATCCTTGTCTACGATAATCAGGTCTTTGTCAAGTTCCCTGAGTTCTTTGGCCAATGCAAAGCCAAAACTCCCGCTTCCAAGTATTAGGTAAGTGGGTTTTATCCTGACCCTGTCACTTGCAGTGTTCTCCTTAGCAATGGCGTTAATATGAATACCTCCGTTTCATATAGGGATGTTAGGTATATTAAAATAATTCCCAAAAGAAAACATTAACTGCTAAATAGAATGCAAACAAAGGATAAATAGGTAACATGGAAGTCATTACACCTTCAAGGATGCGGGCTATCGATAATAATTGTTTTTACCTGGGCATGAACCCTCTGCAATTGATGGAGAATGCAGGTGCGGGTATTGCACGGGAGATATGTTCGCAGACCGGGGCAGCAACAGTGCTCTTTATCGCAGGCAGGGGTAACAACGGAGGCGATGCTTTTGTGGCTGCCAGACACCTTTCTCTTCTTCCGGGATTTAGGGTACGAGTACTCCTGCTCGGAAGCGCATCACAGATAAGGACCATGGAAGCGCGAGCCAACTTCGATCTGCTCACATACAGCGACATCGATGATATCAGGGAAATACGCGATTCTGCTGACCTGCACTCTTATCCGGACTGGAAAGAAGCAGATATGATCGTTGACGGTGTGCTTGGGTCAGGGATGAAAGGCCGGTTAAGGGAACCGGAGTCTACAGCAATAGATCTCATCAATGCGGCAGATGCTTTTGTTATCTCTATAGATTCTCCTTCCGGTTTTGATCCGGACGCCGGTTCATTTGAAAAAAGCGTGAAGGCGGATCTGACCATTACCTTCCACAAAATGAAGGCCGGTCTTATCCTACCTAACTCAAAGGATTTGACTGGTGAGGTTCGGGTGGTAAAGATAGGGGTCTGCAGGGATGCCGAGGAATTCGTGGGGCCTGGCGACCTCAAAGGTCTGGCATTGAGAAGCGCTTCCTCGCATAAGGGTAATGCAGGTAGCATACTGGTAATAGGTGGCGGACCTTACTCCGGAGCACCGGCTTTTGCATCACTTGCAGCTCTAAGGGCAGGTGCTGATCTTGTCACAGTTGCAGTGCCGGAGAGCATTTCACATATAGTGGCTGCCTACTCCCCGGACCTGATCATAAAAGGCATGCAAGGTGACCGGTTATGTCCTGATCATATACCTCTGTTGAAACCTCTTATTGATTCAAGTGACGTTGTCGTCATCGGCCCTGGTCTTGGGAGAGGCGCAGCAACCCTTGAGGCTATCAGACAGATCCTGTTCATGTGCAAAAAAGCCGTCATTGATGCCGATGCGCTTTATGATCTGTCTCTGCCTGTTGCGGGAAGTGGAGAGTTTATTGTAACGCCTCATGCCGGGGAATTCTCCCGCCTTCTGGGGAGCATACCGGGAAGCGAAATTCCCGTTTCCCCGGAAGAGAGAAAGAGCCTTGTTCACACATTCTCGAAGGAGGGACAGGTTGTGACCGTACTGAAAGGAAATATCGATGTGATATCCGACGGGAGGGAAACAAGACTTAACCGGACTGGAAATGCAGGTATGACTGTGGGAGGTACAGGTGATGTTCTTGCGGGTATTGTGGGAGCGCTATTTGCCACTAACAGTGCGTTTGATGCAGCATGTTGTGGTTGCTTTGTTAATGGTGCCGCAGGGGACCTCGCCTTTCAGGAGAATGGTTATGGCTTGCTTGCGAGTGATGTTATCCGGAAAATCCCATACATAATGAAACAGGAGTGGTAGGAATGGAAAAGGAAGGCAGGAGAATAACTGTTGATATTGAACGGAAACGGATCCGTATAAACGTCAGTCATGGTGAAGATGAGGAGATATTTAAACTGACCTTCGATGAGGCAAGGGATCTGAAAGAAACATTAAATATAACTATTGAGGATTACATGCAGAGGCAGAATCTGCGCATAGACTGACCCCTCGGTGATCCGTTGACAAACAAATTCACTCATATAGAAGATGACCGTGCGGTCATGGTGGACATAAGCCACAAAGATACGATTGCCAGAAAGGCAATAGCTTCCGGAGAGATTGTGCTGGGCAGAAGCACCATTGATGATATCAGGAACGGGACAGTTGAGAAAGGCAATGTGCTTTCCACTGCAAGGGTAGCTGCCATCCTGGCAGTAAAAAGAACTCCCGAACTCATTCCGATGTGTCACCAGATACCAATAACCGGGGTGGATGTGGACTTCTCCATAGAAAAGGATCATATCTCTGCGGTGGTGGAAGTGCGTTCAGTCGGAAGGACTGGCGTTGAAATGGAGGCCCTTACAGGTGTTTCCACAGCCCTCCTGACCATATGGGACATGGTAAAATCTGCCGAAAAGGATGATACCGGTAATTATCCCCTCACATCTATACGTGACATCAAGGTTCTTTCAAAAGTCAAAGGAACCAAAACTAATGTATGATAACCGTTACATTAGGAAATGCTATAAAAAATGGAACTAAAAGAGGTACATCATTTGAAGATCATAGGAGGACCCGCATCTCAGGCTCTCTCATCACGAGTTGCAAGGGAATTGAATCTGGAACCGACTGTTTGTGATTTCACCAGGTTTCCCGACGGTGAGCTTTATACTCGCATCCTGGACGAGGATGTGGATGAGGTCACTATTATACAGAGCATAATCACGGATTCTGATTTTGTAGCACTATTGCAGCTTATAGATGCATGTGAAGACTCTCCGGTCATCAATGTTGTCATTCCCTACATGGGATATGCAAGGCAGGACCGGAAGTTCAAAACAGGCGAACCCATCAGCGCAAGGGCGATCGCCAGGACCATCAATGCTGACAGGGTATTTACTGTGAATGTGCACAAGACGAGTGTGCTGGATTATTTCAATGCTGACGCATTTGACCTGGATGCCTCACAGCTGATAGGATATCATATAAGGTCCATGGGTCTCAAGGATGCCCTGCTGGTTTCCCCGGACGCCGGGGCCATGGAGTTCGTAGAGCGGACTGCTAAGGAAATAGGGTACGACTGTGATTACCTTGAGAAGACCCGCATCTCGGGCGATACTGTGACTATCAAGACAAAGAGCATTGATGTGCAGGGCAGGGATATCGTGCTGCTCGATGATATGATAGCTACCGGTGGAACGATGGTGGAGTCGATAAAACTGCTTAAAGGGCAGGGTGCAAAAGATGTATATCTTGCCTGCGTCCATCCTGTACTTGCAAGGAATGCTGTCATGAGATTATACAATGCAGGTGTGAAAGATATAATCTCCACAGATACAATTGAAAAGACTCAGAGCTGCATCAGTGTTGCGCCCCTGATAGCCGCTACGATAAAAGGGCTATAACATAATGGTATTGCAAGGGTACAAGTGCTAATTATATATAATAAGTGCTAATAATTATACAAATGAGATATTTGACATGACGTTACCTGACATCTGCCCCCGGGACGGGGCCTCTCATTGTAAGAAGAATGCCTGCCACCTGTACGTTGTGGATTGGCGCTCCGGAGACGAACAATGTATCATAGGCTACCGTTCGACTCACAAAAGCTTATCGAGATCTTCTCCTGTTGTGGACAGTTATGCACAGGACACTCGCCGGAAGAGGGTGGATCAGGGAAGCCAGGAGCCTTTAGGATTTTACCCGAAAGAAAAGCAGATCACAGAAGTCCGCCACGTATATGCATCCCGAAAACCGGAAGTTGTTTCCTGTGAAGGAACAAAACCCCTGTGCTTGCAAGATGCTCATACTGTGGATTCCTGCAAAGGGTCGGATAGCAGATCCTCTGGTGAAGTAAGGTCGTGGCAGCATCCGGATAATCATTCCGTGAATACCCACAAAGAACCCGATTTTGAACTGCGTGAGGAAGTAACTGTTAATACTAAGAATACCACAGTGATAGAATCCAGGGAGGCGCCAAAAGAGCAGCCTCCGAAAAAGAGGAAGTCACTGGATGATGTAATGAACCTTGATCTTCCTGATAACTATGAGGAGGAATTCTGGAAATAACTCTTTCTTTCTTTTCTTATGAGATTTAGAAACAAAGACCTTATTAAGGTCTATCATATACTGCGGGAAGAATTAGGTCCTCAATACTGGTGGCCTGCTGAAACGGCTTTTGAGGTCGTGGTGGGCGCAATGCTTATCCAGCAGACGAAATGGCCCAATGTTGAAAAAGCCATCTGTAATCTTAAAGAGCATGGACTTCTTGAACCTAAACCTCTTGCAGAATCCGATCTTCTCCTGCTCGAGGATTTGGTCCGATGCTGTGGTTTCTATCGGCAGAAAGCCTTTAGGCTAAAGAATATTGCCTCCTATTTCACTGAAAATAAGATGGACGATGTTTTCTCATTACCCCTTGATGTTCTAAGGCAAAGGATGCTGTCTTTGAAAGGTGTTGGCAATGAAACTGCAGACAGCATAATACTCTATGCTGCCCACAAACCCCGGTTCGTGATAGATGCATATACGACCCGTATGATGCAATGCGTGGGGGTGGAGGGCAATTACATGCAACTGCAGGGGCTTTTTGAGAACAGCTTGCCTGCAGATGTTGGCCTCTATCAGGAATATCACGCATTGATAGTGGAATATTCGAAAAGTTACTGCGGGAAGAAAAAATGTGATGCATGCTTGCTGAAGCAGTCTTTATAATTAAGGAGATATTCAAATGGACATCAATACCTACGAACAGATATTCAGTTCCCTTCAGGGGGTTGATGATATTGACAGAGTGTCAGAAATGTTCTCCCAACCCGTGGGTGTGATATACTCTATACTCAATCAGAAGACTGTGACGAATGTGAAGAAGAACTTCTCCCGCGTGCAGGATCAAAGCGGCAAGCACCTCTTGATGTGGCAGAAGGGCACCACAATTGTCCAGATAGCCCGGAAGAATCGTATCCCTGCAACTCTCATGGCTGCCATGATCCTGTCGGAAATGGGTATACCTAAAAAGTCTTTCATGAAGAACATAGAGGATCTTCCTGACATGAGGCTTAAAAAAGAAGTGAAGGAAGCCATGAGTTCCGATCACTTCTTCTCTCCGAGAGCTCATGAGGTCCATACGGTCAAAGGGAAAATGGGCGAGTCGATACTTGAGCAGTGGCTTGCGAACAAAGGAATTGCATTCAGGACCGAGAATGATCTCAGAGCATCAGGAGTTTCAAAGACGCCAGATTTCCTGCTGGATGAACCTATAGAAATTAATGGTAAGAAAGTATCATGGATCGAGAGCAAGGCCCTCTTCGGTGATGAGAAGGAACATCAATATTATATGAAAAAGCAATTCATCGATTATGAAGGAAACTTCGGTACCGGTATGGTAGTTTACTGGTACGGTTTCCTGGATAGCGTAAAGATGGACGGGCACCTTATCAAAGACTACAGGTTCTTTGGAAAGGAGTCCGACACAATCGATGAACTACTAAACCATGGAGTTCAGTGGTAGATTCCAAGATCTATTTCTACTTCGGTGTTCTGTTCAATGGTTTTTTCGGGGATTGGCTTTTCTGTTTGTATGAAGACATTCTTGGTGTATACCTGGTATACTTCTTCCTCGTCATACAGTATTGCTTCGTTATTGATGGTCGCGTGGTTGCCGTGAACTGCGATGAAAGGAAGAGCTTCTTCTTCCATAGGTTCACACTTGTTCCTCATGTAGAGTATGTCCAGAGATGTGCACATAGGTACGTCTACTTTTGTGGTGGTTATGCGGGTCATCACTTTTACTATAATGGTTAGTTATTAATACCTTACGGTTCGCCTATCTACGAACAATCTCTATTATTTAAGAAAGAGTGACTCTTGCTAGCATTCTTCAAAAGTGTACCTATGACTTCACCGATGGTCTGATCTGTGTACTCTGATATGGATAATTTGCAGTCCGACCTCCTTTAGAATCCCTCCTCTCCGGATATGGCTGTCTCTGTAAAATATATTGACGCACCGTTGGGGCTATACGTGTGATGGAAATCACAGCCTGCGTTCTTAAGCAAAGGTTATAATAGTAGCAATAATTTAAGGTTACAATCTCTCAGTCTCTCAGAGACCACTTTCATAAAATCTAATCGCTTAAATATTTACAAAATTACTCACTTTCTGGTATTGGTGAAAAGAATGGCAGATATTACACACTGGGCGGATGTAGTTGCAGATGAGGTTCTCGCTAAAGGCAGGAAGCATCTCGTTGCAACGGGAATAACGCCATCAGGTCATATTCATATAGGTAATATGCGCGAGGTCGTAACAGCGGATGCAGCATACAGGGCCCTTCTCGACAAAGGTGCGCAGGCTGAGTTCGTTTATATTGCTGATACTTATGATCCCCTCAGGAAGGTCTATCCTTTCCTCGACGAAAGTTATGCTGAGCATGTAGGCAAACCACTATCGAATGTACCATGCCCTTGCGGAAAGCATCAGAATTACTCTGAACACTATCTTGAGCCGTTCCTTGTAGCTCTTGAGCGCCTAGGGATACACCCTACTGTGTACAGGGCCGATGAACTGTACAAGCAGGGTGTCTATACGGATGCTATTAAGAAAGCGCTCGCGAAAAGGAATGAGATAGCAGCCATCCTTCAGAGTGTCTCAGGTAAAACCCCTGCAGACACCTGGAGTCCCTTCAATCCTATCTGTAGCGCATGCGGTAAGATAAACACGACAATCGTCACAGGCTTTGACCAGGAAGCCGAAACAGTTGATTACAGCTGTTCTTGCGGGAACTCTGGTACTGTATCCATGAAAGGCGGAGGTAAGCTAACGTGGCGCGTGGACTGGCCTGCACGATGGAAGGCGCTTGGGGTCACAGTCGAGCCCTACGGCAAGGACCATGCATCAAAAGGCGGCTCATATGACACTGGCATGCTTATAGCAAAGGAAGTGTTCGACTACGATGCTCCTTTTCCAATCGTCTATGAATGGATCATGCTGGGTAACGAAGGTGCTATGTCATCTTCCTCGGGTGTTGTAGTTTCCATATCTGATATGCTGAAGGTTGTACCTCCTGAAGTGCTGAGGTATCTTATTATCCGTACAAAACCCGAAAAGCATATAAAATTCGATCCGGCGCAACCTCTGCTGAATCTTGTGGACGAGTTCGAGCGCCTCCATTCCGTTGATGCTCCAGGTTCCTATGAAAAGAGAATACTGGAGCTGTCACACGCAGTAGGCATATGTCATACTGATATTCCCTTCAAGCACATGATCACTATTTACCAGGCTGCAGGCGGGGATTTTGGTAAAATAATGCACATCGTTAAAAGAGCAGGCTATGACACCGCTAATGAGAGGTGCATAAAAGAGCTGGCAGATAATGTTGGTAACTGGCTTGAGATGTATGCACCTGAATTTGCAAAGTTCAGCGTGAAAAATGAACTTCCGGTCCAAGCTGCCAGCCTTTCTGAAACTCAGAGGGCTTTCCTCGCTTCTTTCTCAAAGCTCATTTCCCTGAGGGCTGAGTTGAGCGGAGAGGATTATCATAACCTGGTCTATTCGGCAAAGGAGCAGGACTCTGAGCTTACAAGGGAAATGGCACAACTTCTGGATGTAAAACCGGAGCAGGTACAGGCAGACCCTAAAGAATTGTTCAAGGCCGTCTATACCGCTGTGCTCGGGCAACAGTCAGGCCCCAAAGCAGGTTGGTTCCTGTCCTCACTGGAAAAAGACTTCCTTGTGGAGCGCTTCAGGAAAGCCTCAGAATATAAGCCCTGATATGGAACTCGGATCTGCTCATTTTCTTGCCTGGGATGAGGAATACCGGCATGTGAGATGGGGTGGCCCAAGGTCGATATCTGCTGTGGAGGAGCATATTCCTCCAGGCTCGCGCGTATTGGATGCAGGATGTGGAAATGGGAGATACCTGCTTCCCCTCTCCAGAAAATATGATGTTGTGGGTACTGATGTTGCATTGAACGCGCTGTCAGAGGCAAGGTCCTACCTTGGCAGGAGCGGCCAGTATGCCGAATGCGCTGCTTCAACCATCACTGCCCTTCCATTTTCTGATCATTCCTTTGATGCAGTGCTCTGCTACGGCGTCCTGCAGCACCTTTTTGAAATCGAGAGGGTACTTGCAGTTGAAGAGCTCAAAAGAGTCCTCAAACCCTCGGGCGTGCTCTTCATCGAGGTGTTCGGAACTGAAGACATGAGGTTTGGGGGACAGGAAGTCGAAAACAATACTTTCATTAGAAAAGGTGGGATCATATATCACTATTTCACAGAGCAGGAGCTTGTATCAATGCTGCGTGGATTTACGCAGGTAGATATTAAAAGTATTATTGCCGAAAAAACATTCAGTGGTGAGCGCCACATACGCCACCATATAAAAGGAACAGCTATACTTTAGAATAGGCCAAAGAAATAATGTAAGAATATTATTAACAGGGCGCCGACAACTCCCGCTACTGCACAGATCAGCATAACTATCCATGAGTAGGCTATGCCAAGTCCAAGCACAGCGTTTGCAAGAATAAGGACAATAATTCCTAAAACCGCATTCACTGCCATCTTTGTGGCAGTTTTCAATACCTTGTACAGGATAACTGCAACTACAATTGCTATTAATAATATGAATATCTCACTCATCATAGTTTACCACTATTAAATGGTCTTGATTAGTATTTAATGATTGCTAAAAAACTATGTTGCTAAAAAAAGAGGAGTTTTATCTCCTCAAAAGAACGAAAGTCAAGAACTGTAAGATTATTTCTTTTTCTGGTCCTTTGCAGGAGCGGCTTTTGCTCCTTTATTATTATCCTTCTTTTGTTCCTTTGGTGCCATTATATCTCACCTCCCATGGAGAGATACCCTCATTTATATTAATGGATTCAAACATGCAATACTGGGTTTTCACAGTATTCAATACTGCGTTGCCCATATAAAGCTGTTATCGGACTTTGTAGATTGATTCAACTGTTAATCAGCGCCAGTTGTTCAATCTAGGGGATAGTATGTATACTATGTATATAAAACTAACTTTTATACTGTTTTTCACGTATTCAACTCTTGTTTATGTTTTAAAAAGAGTTTAAAGGTGCTACGTGGACTCTTATTGGTGTGATGTACTAAAATAATCTTATTCTTGCTTCATATTCGGGGCAGAATACAGTAATCGGCTATGAATCCCAGGATATTCTCCTCCAGCTCCCTGCTTTCATGATATTGTCTGGCAATAAGCTTCTCATCCTTGTTTCCTAATATCATTGCAGATACCCAGGAATGTGGCGCGTACAGACAGAGTACAGGCAGGTTAAGCTGCAAAGCTCTGCAGATCTCATAACCTACGCCTATGGAAGGAGTGCTGACCTCTGCTATCATGCAATCGCTGCGGGTGAGAAGTTCCATATCACGCTCATATATCTCCTGCTCGGTCATCAATGATTCCTTATCTTCAAGCTCAGGGTCGGCAACGTGCCAGCTGAGCACCTCGTGACCATGATGCCGGAGCAATTCTACTATTTTTATGTATACATGCAACATGTCCCTGCCGCCGCGTATCGATGCTGAAAGGAATATCTTCATAGGACACCCCTGTGGTAATGCCCTCTGGTGAACTCTGCAGAGATGTCCCTGCATTTCTTTCCTCCTGCTTTACGTTGATCGTAACAGGAATCAATTGCTTCCCTGTATGAAGTTACAACCTGTCCTGTAAGTGATGGCTCTGCAGTCCTTGCATCGATCCTCAGCATTGAGACACCCGCATCCACAAGGCGAGGTATGTCCTCCAGTAAACACATCTCCTTTGAATTGAAAATATATGTTCTGCCTCTTTCATTGGTCATTACCGGGAAGATAAAGCCTTTCTCATCCCTCAGCCAGAATGCGCCATGAGACTGGGGGTAGCCAGACGCCGATCCTGACTTCTCCAGGGCTGCGACCAGGCTGTGTTCCGATTCCATGACCTGCAGCTTGCCGTGAACGATGCATTCTGTCTTAATCCCGGCACTCACTTCTTTTACCTGTTCGAAATTCATCTCAGGGGAGAGGGCGATCAGCTCTGCTCCTCTCCTTAGGAGAACTGACGCTGCCCGTCTGTTGAATACATTAAATGAGCTGTCTGTGACAGTCTTGAATCCAAGCGAAAGCGCCTTTCTGAACACTCCGGAGTTTGCGGCAATGACTCCCTCAAATCCTGCTTTCATGGCGGTAATCATTTGTTGTTCAACATGCGACATTTCTCCGTCTTTGACAATGAGCGGAGTATGCAGATAGGCCAGCACACGCGCATCCTTTGTATACACAGCAATGTCCTGCAGGTCTGTACTTTTCTCCATGGGGCATTCCATATCGTAATATATTGCATCAGCGCCGGATGCTATAGCATCCTGCAGGCTTTCCATGCTGCTGACACTGACTGCAAGAAGTGTTTTTTTTGTATTTTCTGTTGAATGTGTCTCGTTCACAGGAGTATATGCCGCATGCCTTTCCCTCCTGTAACTTCCTGTCCTTATTCTCTCCAGCTCTGCTACGGCTTTGTTCCTGGTATCATTCATCTCTTTGATAGGTATGAAGGCACCATCTAGCATGCTAATCTCAATTTCCTTTACCTCAAAAGCAGTGTTCCCCAGTTTATTCATCTGCTTGTGTACGTCTTCCCCGGATGTTGCTTTCCGGAGGGCAGCTTCGATGATATAGTCTGAGCCGGCGCTGACAGTATTTCCATCCTCATCACGCACCGTCACAACAAAGGGCTCTCCAACAGATGCTTGCACTCCAAGGGATACAGGCACTTTCCTATACCTGCCGGGATGCTCGAATGAACTTTGCAGCTCTTTCATCAGTGAACTGTCAAGAGTCCTGTAAATCCTTGTTCCTGTCCTGAGCGGCGCATCAAAGGGTATTGAAACAATATCTCTGTTACATGCTTCTTTTACAGGCTTCCCTCCGGCATACATGGCCTGCACGATCATTCCTGACTCCTCTCCGTCTCCAAAGCCTATGCCATCTCCTATCCGCAGGGGACCTGACAGTTCAAGGTTCAGTGTCCTGCCTCTGCTATTATATCCGGTGACCTTGCCGATGGACACTCCCCGGTTATATGGCCTATCCCGGGCCATCAGGTCTCCTGCAGGGTTGCCCTTGAAATATCCTGTTGTGAACTCCCTGTTGAAGAGCTGAGCAAGCTGTGCTGCCTCTTCATCGGACACAAAATAGCTCTGCGGATCGTCTATATATCTGTCAATAAGGCGGCGATATATCCTTACCACACCTGCCACGTACTCAGGCCGCTTCATACGTCCTTCTATCTTGAAGGAGCTGATACCTGCTTCTATTAGCTCGGGCAGTATCGGGGATGCGTTAAGGTCTTTTGGGCTCAGGAGAAAGCCACCCCTGGTGCTGAGCTTCTCTTTGTCTTCCATGAGGCTGTATTTTTTTCTGCATGGCTGAGCGCAGTGTCCACGGTTACCGCTCCTGCCTCCTATCATGCTGCTCATCAGGCACTGGCCGGAATAACAGATGCAGAGGGCGCCGTGAACAAAAGTCTCTATATCCATTCCTGTTTCCTGTTTGATTGCCTTTATCTCATGAAGCGACATTTCCCTTGCAAGCACGACCCTGCTTATACCCATGTCCTGCAGGAACCGCACTCCTTCGGTATTGTGGATGGTCATCTGGGTACTGGCATGGATCGGTAGGTCAGGGAGAAACTCCCTCACGAGTGATAACAGGCCAATGTCCTGCACAATTATCGCATCAGTTCCAAGTTCATCAAGGGTATAGATCAGGTTGACTGCTTTTTCGATCTCCTCATCTTTAATGAGTGTGTTCAGGGTAACGTATACACTGACCCCTCGAAGGTGAGCGTAATCAAGTGCTTCCCTGAACTCATCAACTGTGAAATTACCGGCATATGCCCTTGCACTGAAATCCTTTATCCCGAGATAGACAGCGTCTGCACCATTCTCTACTGCAGCGATAAATGATTCCATATCCCCGGCAGGGGCAAGAAGTTCTGGTTTTCGTATCATCATGGATTTTGCAGTATACTCATGAAACCTATATATAAATGAAGATGGGAGGAAGCTATAACTATAGATGCAAAATAAAAGAATGCCAAAAAGGAGAAACAGACTTTAGGTCTGCTTCCTGAAAATGTAGAGCTTTATTATGTAAACACAGAGGACTATTATAACAAGGTTGTACAATGATTTGAACAGGGGCACGTATTGCCATTCAAACCAGGTGTGTATGACTTCCTGAATCGAGAAATATAACTGGATTGCTGCCATAAATAGTAGTAATAGTGTTGTGCCAAAAACTCCCCACCTGAAGTACTCTTCCGGCGTGGTCCTTTTATTCTCTTCACTTTTTCTTCCGGGAGTGTATCCATTATTCATTTTTTTCTCATGGGCTGCAGGTATGCCGAAGGTATTGTTATTCCTCATATCTGTCATGTTTTCTTCACTCATGCTTTCCCCTCCTTACAATTATCAATGCAGATAAGATGGCCACGATTGCCATTACAGATCCGAATCCAGGGCTCTCTTCCTCTACTGGCATTTCATCCATTGGCATCTCTTCCTCATAGACATCCTCTATAACAAAATCACTGGTCTTGATGTTCTTACTCTGAACAGTCTGATCCTTGTTGATAACTTTCTCAGGGTTCAGCTGCACGTAGTCCTCACCGGTTTTCACCATGATGTCTCCGTCCCATACACTGACCTCCACGACGTAGTTATAACTGTCAGGCACTGTCAGGCTGATTGTCCGTATGGCTGTTGCCTCTGGTTCTATCGTGCTGGTGCTTGTCCACTTCTTGTCTGCCAGGAGCCCGGCGTCCGTTTCTCTTGCCTTGACAAGTACTTTGTAATCTTCTGTGGGCTTTGATCCTTCATTTTTCAGGTATATATCATTCTCGATGAGAACCCGACCTGCTGTTACGTTCTTTACCATGAAATCAATGCCCTGTATCTGAATCCCTACTTCCTGGAGGTCTGTGGGCATATCTTCAAGGTTATTGATAGTTATCCTTGAATCGGCTTTCTTCTGCTCGCCTTCATACAGGACCAGTATTAACCTGTAACTTCCATCTTTAGGAAGTACGAGAGTTTCACTTACTGCTTTTGTACTGTCTTTTCCAATGATACCGACTTTTGTTTCCTGATTCAGCTCAAGCAGTCCTGTCTTCTGGCTGAATGCCTTGAATAGCAAGGTAGTATTCTCTTTGCTGTTCCCGCCTCTGTTCTGTATATAAGCTGTCACATTCAGTTCAGCGTAGGAGCTTTTGATACTATCCGCAGATATCTCAATATCTGTTATCCCATAGTTACTCTGCTCTTCAAAGTCTTTGAGACATCCGCTGGAAACAGCAGCAGATGCGATAATAAGTAAAATAAGAACAAAACGTATTTCTCTATCCCTTTTTCTCATGGATGTTCCTCCAATGTATTAAAGAAGGGATATTATTTAAACATTATTAAAAATTTAGGCGGCTTTTACATCTAATTTAAGATGCCTCTTAATAAATTCAGTGCTGTTATTTCATGGCATCAAAGATCTCTTCAATATCCGGCAGCGAACGGGTCTCATATATCTTCACGAACCTTACCTTCATGTCCTCATCAACAACAATGCTGGCCCGCTCGGATACGCCCATGTCCTCATTGAACATCCCATACATCTTTGCCACTTTGCCATGCGGCCAGAAGTCTGCCAGGAAAAGGGTATTCTCAATTTCCAGTTCCCTGGCCCAGGCCTTCTTGGAGTGCACAGAATCAATACTGATCCCAAGAGCTACTGCATTTGCAGCCTGGAATTTTCCGTAGTTATCTTCAAGCAGTTTCATGTGCTTCGTGCACCCCCTGGTCCAGGCCAGCGGATGGAAGGCGAGTAATATTTTTTTGCCTTTAAGGTCGTGCAGATGTACTTCGTTGAGATTCTGGTCATACAGCGTGAAATCTTCGATTACTTCTCCTGGTTTTAATTTACCCATAACTAACCCCCGTGAGTTATGATTACAAATATGCCTTGCAGTGCTATAAAAGATGACCTGTCAATTGGTCAGGAGAGTATATCTTGTTCGGCCCCTCAATTTTAAATTATTAAAAACTTTTATTCATATTGCAGAGCTAAATCTCATTTTTTATGCACAGGTAGGTTGCTATGAACCCGTTCTCATGAAAAACCTCTTCTATCCTGAAGCCTGCTTTTTCGATGAGTCCTTCACTCACCCAGTCAAAGGTTGAGAATTCCTCTTTAATGTGCAGGATATAATCTTTGGCCATTTCGTCCTTTACTTCTTCAGGGATGCTCTGCAGTAGTTTTGAGAAAAAAGAGTCAAAGTCACTAATTTCTGATGAATAAATCACATCTCTGAGATAGAACCTGCCACTTACTTTAAGCATTGAATTGATACGTTTCAGTGCAATGAGTTTCCAGAAATCAGGAAGGTGATGCAATGCCAGCTGGGTCACAACTGCATCAAATGGCTCATCAGCAGGCTCGAATGTCAGAAAACCTCCTTTGATGAATTCAATATTACTCCTGCTTCTCAGCTTTGCCTTTTCCCGGGCAAATTCAAGCATCCCCTCGGAAACGTCCAAGGCAACAACCTGTTTACAATGCCTTGAAAGTTCAATGGAGAACTCTCCGGTTCCACACCCTATTTCCAATAATCTGTCCTCTGGTTGGAGGCCGATGAGCGTGCGCATTGTCTGAATTTCATCGTTTATGTTCCGGATCTTCTGCATCTTCCGGTCATATCTCTGAATTTCGTCCTTATCGGAGTAATCAGTGCCGGTCTGGATGAATTCGTCGTAGTACCATTCAGGCAGTTCTCTGGTCATGTTTCCTCATCTGATTAACGCGGTGTCAAAAAATTAGTCCGTGCAGATGCACGGCTTTTGCCCGCACGTAGGGCACTTGTCAGGATATTTCTCAAGGAAAGCCTCTTCAAGATCGATCCCATAGAGATTTGCCAGGGCTCCCACCCAGGCAAAGCAGTCCGCAAGCTCTTCCCTTAGATTTTCTCTGTCATCCCTGCGCACGGCCTCGGCAAGCTCGCCTACTTCCTCGACCAGCCAGAGCATGGTTGCTGCAGGCCCACGCTTCCTGTCGTTGTGCGCGTAGAGGTCGGACATCAATTGCTGGAACTCTGCTATCTCCATAATATCACTCCCTGTCAGATCCTTACAGGTATGCTTTTCTCTTTGAGATATTCCTTGACATCACCGACAGTATATTCCCCGAAGTGGAATATGCTTGCAGCCAGTGCGGCATCTGCCTTCCCGTCAACGAATCCTTTGTACATGTGCTCGGGATTTCCTACGCCGCCGGATGCGATGATGGGTATTTCCAGCTCTTCTGAGAGTTTCCTTGTGATGGGTATATCGAAACCGTCATAGGTGCCGTCCCGGTCCATGCTGGTGAGGAGTATCTCTCCCGCGCCCAGCTCTTCAACATGCCTGGCCCACTGCACTGCATCAAGGCCGGTAGGCTTGCGGCCGCCATAGATAACAACCTCATACCATGCTTTGGTGCCGTCCTCAAGCTCCAGTATGGTCTTGTCGGGATTGTCCTCGATGTTGGTATTTCTCTTGCAGTCGATGGCCGTGACGATGCACTGCGCCCCGAAGATCTCCGAGGCTTCTTTTATAAGCTCCGGATTCTTCACTGCGGATGTGTTGATGGACACCTTGTCGGCACCCGCACGCAGGATCTGCCTGACGTCCTCAATAGAGTTAATTCCCCCTCCTACGGTCAGGGGAATGAACACTTCGTTTGCCGTTCTCTCGATGACGTTGATCATGGTTGAGCGCCCTTCATGGGAAGCCGTGATATCCAGGAATACAAGTTCATCCGCGCCTTGTTCGTTATATCTTTTTGCAAGTTCCACGGGATCGCCTGCTTTGCGCAGGCCTACAAACTCTATTCCCTTGACAACCGTTCCCCCGGCCTCATCAAGCGTTACATCAAGACATGGTATGATCCTTTTAGTGAGCATTATGATTTGTCCTTCCACTGCTGTGTGTTATTCGTGTCTGCCAGTCAGCCTGGCAAATGGCATATTTAGATAAGAACACATTGATTTTTTATTTAATACTTGTTGTTTAGATTATTTCTCTGAAATGCTTGTCTGCAGGAATTCCTTCTTTTTAGTATCTTAAAAATCCTCTTTCCTTTCAAACCAACAGCACCGCAATAACTCCCGCAAGGAACACCCCGTCGAACGTGCCCGCCCCGCCGATACTGGCGACCGGCGCCCCGATCTTGCTTATCGCCTTCAGGTTCAGCAGGTCGGCGCCGATGAGGGTGCCCATGGTGCCGCTGATGTAGGCGGTTATGAAAAGCAGGTCGTGGTTTAGCTGGGTCACGTAGACTATAAGGGTGGAGACAAGTGCGGCTGCAATGGGAGGTACCAGTGCGGGGGAGACGATCCCCACGCCCCTGACGGGACGCGCGACCAGTTTTGTTACGGCGGCCACCATGATGGTGGCATAGATGCAGTAGATGAGCGCTTCGGGGAACAGGCTCAACAGGTAAATGGACACCATGGCGGGGATGAGGGCGCCTCCCACGTTCACGGCAAGCGTCGTCTTTGTCCTGAATGTATCTCTGAAGGGCACCCTGTAGGAGACACCGCACATTCTTGCATGGCGCTGTTCCTCAATGGATGCCTCAGACTCGATGGTCCGCAATGGGATATTGATATTGCTTCCAACAAGGGAAAAGAATAGCAGGATAAAGGCGTCCCCCCAGGAGAAGCCTATCCTGGCAAAAGCAGTACTTGCAAGCCCGAAAAAGAGTATGGATACGGCTATTGCAAGAAACAACGTAAGAACAATTGTGAAAGCAATTTTGAAAGGGTTGTAAAAAAGCGGTGGCATAGTATGAATATTTCTACAATTCATAGTATTTATGATTATCACAAATACATGTCTGCTGTGAATACAGGCTTAATCAATGCCAGTGCCAGCCCCGGAATCCAGGAAACTCTCCTTATTGATGGAATCGCTCATGAAGAGCTCTTCATTGATAAAGATCGGTGCGTTGTGCCTGAGGGCCATCGCGATGCAGTCGCTTGGACGGGCATCGAACTCCATATCTGCCCCGTCCCTGATGATCTTGAGCCGTGCATAGTAAATATTATCGATCTTCTCATCAATAAGCACACTCTCGATCCTTGAGTCCAGTCTCTCCAGAATAGCAATCATGAGATCATGGGTCATGGGTCTTGGCATCGTTTCCTTCCGAAGTGCCGAGTTAATGGAAATCGCCTCGGAATTACCTATATGTATCGGCATAAGGTGCCCCTCTTTATCCTCCAGCATGACTGAAGGGACCGAGCTGCCCAGAATATTTATCATGAAGACGCCTTTGATGCTGATTTCTTTCAGATTTGTATTGGAGCTCATATCATTTACAGAGTTTTGCTTTGTTCGCGATTCACATAGTAGATTAACAAACAGCATTACTTAAGATTATCTTTCAAGTCTCTTTTATGGTTTACTCTCATGATATTTTTGATATAGCCAAATCCTCCTCCTCCGGGAGTCTCAATAACAAAGACATCTCCTGCATTTACCGTGCATTCCGCCTTTTCCCCAAGTTCAAGAAGTACTCCATCCTTTTTAACGATATAGTTACGACCAACTTTTCCATCCTCCCCACCATTAAGACCGGAAGGTGGTATCCTCCTGTGGCCTGAGAGTATGGCAGCCTTCATTGGCTCTAAAAACCGTATCTTTCTGGTGACGCCGCATCCTCCGGTGTATTCACCTCTCCCGCCGCTCCCCTGCTTTATAGAGAACTCCTCCAGGAGCACCGGAAAGCGCCACTCCAGCACCTCCGGGTCGGTTATCCTGGAGTTGGTCATATGGGTATGCACTGCATCGGTCCCGCTAAAACCATTTCCTGCACCCGAACCGCCGCATATGGTCTCGTAGTACTGGAATTCTGCATTCCCAAAGGTGAAGTTGTTCATAGTACCTTGGGAGCCTGCCATCACACCCAATGCCAGGAAGAGCGCATCGACTATGGCCTGGGAAGTTTCCACATTCCCGGCAACTACTGCCGCAGGATATGAAGGATTGAGCATACAACCTTCAGGTATCGTAATTTCCAGTGGTCTGAGACAACCTTCGTTCAGAGGTATGTCTTCCTGCACAAGTGTCCTGAATACATAGAGCACAGCAGCCTTGCACACAGCTACAGGTGCGTTGAGGTTTCCTGGATGCTGGGGCGAGGTTCCGGTAAAGTCAACATGTGCCCTTCTCCTTTCCCGGTCGATGCTCACCTTCACCTTGATCTCACTGCCGTCATCAAAGACCTGCACCGACTCTCCATCCTTCAGTGATGTGATGACTCTCCTCACGGCTTCCTCGGCATTGTCCTGTACATGGATCATGTATGCTTCCACAGTTTCAAGGGAAAAGTGTTCCACCAGCTTTCTCAGCTCCGCCACGCCCTTCTCGTTCGCAGCCACCTGTGCACGCAGGTCTGCAATATTCTGATGGGGGGTACGTGCAGGATACCGCCCGCACAGCAGCCATTGATTCACATCCTCCTCCATAAATATCCCCTTTTCGACGATCCGGGTTCCGCCGGTCATGGCACCCTCTTCCTCTATATGCCTGCTGCAGGGTGGCATGGAAGCAGGACTTATTCCTCCAATATCAGCATGATGCCCTCTTGAAGCCACATAAAATGCTATCCTGTTCCCGATAAATACCGGGGTTATAACCGTAATGTCCGGCAGATGCGTTCCACCCCTGTAGGGGGAGTTGACCATGAATACATCGCCCTCCTGCATGTCCTTAGATTGCTCCATCACTGATCTGACGCTCTCTCCCATGGAGCCCAAGTGCACGGGGATATGGGGTGCGTTGGCCACAAGGTTCCCCTTCCCGTCAAATACTGCACAAGAGAAATCCAGCCTTTCCTTGATGTTGACTGAGTAGGCGGTATTCTGAAGGGTGTAGCCCATCTGCTCTGCAATAGACATGAAACGATTATTGAATATCTCAAGCATCACAGGGTCTGCTTTGGTGCTAATGTCCTGCATCCCGGGGAACTGCTGCACTTCTGTAAGTACCAGGCAGTTCGTGGGTGTAAGTCTTGCCTTCCAGCCGGGCTCGATGACAATGGTTGTGTTCTCTTCTGCTATGATGGCAGAACCAAAGATCTCTGTTTCCGGTTTAAGATTCTCTCGTCTTACGACAGGGGTTTCATGGTATTGATCATATGTGTACATAAGAATACGGGATGTTAACTCATCCTGATCATTCTCAAAAGATGACATCTCATTTTCCTGCATTTTTTCCCCGCCACTTATGATCTCGACCGAGATTGCTTCCACAACCATATCCTTGCCTTTCATAAGGAATCCGAAACGTTTTTTGTGCTCATGGTCAAACGCGGTCCGAATGCTATCCCAATCTGCGTAATCGACTATCAGGGGCGTATTCGTTCCTATATACCTCACATGCACTTTGTGCTGTACTGTAATGTTCTCCTCAATTGCCCCTTGTCTTAGCATCTCTTTCTTCCCTTCTGCCTCCATCCTGAAAAACTCAGTACTCAAACTAAAGAGCAGTTCTTCATTCAACACCTGCTCGACAGCATGCTCTTTGAGAATTCTCTGGTCTGCAAGTCCCATGCCGTATGCAGAGAGTACTCCTGCAAGGGGATGGATGAAGACATTTCGAAGTCCCAGTGAGTCGGCTACCCTGCAAGCATGCTGGGCCCCTGCTCCCCCGAAGCAGCACAGGGTGTAATCCTTGATGTCGTAACCACGCTGGATTGAGATTTTTTTGATGGCATTTGCCATGTTCTCAACAGCAACTTTCAGGAAACCCTCTGCGATTTTTTCTGCAGGATAGTCCTCGCCTGTGAAGGAAGCGACCTCAGCGGCAAGTTCCCTGAACTTCCGGATGACAATTCCTTTGTCAAGTGGCAGGTTGGCTTCAGGGCCGAAAACGTGAGGGAAGTGCTCCGGCTGTATCCTGCCAAGCATGAGGTTGCAGTCTGTGACAGTCAGCGGTCCACCTTTTCGGTAACATGCGGGTCCGGGATCCGAACCTGCAGAGTCAGGACCCACGCGGAACCTGCCGGAATTGAAGTGTAGTATGGACCCACCTCCTGCTGCAACAGTATGGATGTGGAGCATGGGGGAGCGCAGGTGCACTCCGGCAACTTCTGTCTCGAAGCTCCTTTCATATTCGCCGCTGTAGTGTGCAACATCCGTGGATGTTCCTCCCATATCAAAAGTGATTATATTCCTGAAGCCTGCCATTTCCGATGTCCGGACAGCCCCGACAATACCGCCTGCAGGGCCGGAAAGGATACAGTCCCTGCCCCTGAAATGCCGGGCATCAGTAAGGCCACCCCCGGACTGCATGAACATCAGGCGCGTCTTGTTGCCTGCATCTTCCAGTGTTGCAGCCATCCTGTCAATATATTTTCTCAAAACAGGGGACAGGTAGGCGTCTACAACTGTTGTTTCCCCGCTGCTGACAAATTTCATCAGGGGGCTGACCTCATGGGAAAGCGATATATGAGGGAACCCTATTTCCTCTGCTATTTTCCGGAGCTGCAATTCGTGGTCAGGATAACGGTAAGCATGCATCAGTACGATAGCAAGAGACCTGATGCCGCTGGCATATAGCTTCTCAAGCTCTTCCCGTGCTTTAAGGATATCAGGGGGCGCCAGTTCCTCTCCCCGGGCAGTGTAGCGTCCCTTAACTTCGACGACGTTGCTGTAGAGCAATTCCGGTCGCTTGATCTCCAGTGCAAAGATATCAGGACGGTTCTGGTAGGCTATACGCAATGCGTCCCTGAATCCCTCTGTCGTGACAAGGGCCGTGGGTTCACCTTTACGTTCCAGAAGGGCATTGGTCCCCACGGTCGTGCCCATTTTTACGGACGAGATATTTCCTCCTGATAAGGCATCCTCAGGCCTGAGTCCCAGTATCTCTCGAATTCCCTGTATGGCTGCATCCTCATAGTGTTCCGGATTTTCGGAGAGCAGTTTTTGGGTAAGTAGTTTTCCTTCCGGCGACTTTGCAACAATGTCAGTAAAAGTCCCGCCACGATCGATCCAGAATTCCCATGAACCGTTTTTGTCTGAAACCTTGCCTGTTAGCATGCTATCTCCCCGGAATACCTGATAACGGAATAAATCTGAATGTGTCCGGAAACAATTTCTTATTAAAAACAAGGTTCTATTTAGAAGTGTTTGTAAGGGGGATGAACAAGCTTCGAAAAAGCATCATCCTGAATGAAAAAAGAGCAAACCCTTAAATCAGAGTTCTCTTTTCAAATTCTTCAGTGCAAATTGAAAAAGAGGCTTGATGCGCTCGATGGAAGATACTACCTCCTTATTTCCCACAAGTCCAGCCATGACTGCCGGCAATGGGCAACGGAGTGTCCACATATGCACTATCAATGTGAACCTCCGGTGCGAAAAGATGCCTTGGTACTTTACTTTGTTTATCGCATTAAGTATCTCTTCTCTGATTTCCATCTTGCTAAGGGAACTTACCAGCTGCGACCTCTTCCGCGCATACTCCATGCAGTCCTGCCTTCTGCCCATCCTTTTCGCTTGACCTCGTCGGCAAATATCCTTTTGATATACTTTGCCTCCACAGTTCCGCCTCTGCCGGATAAGAAGGTCCCGTCCCTTTTCCTGATCTTCGTTATCTCAAAGTCCAGGCCGCCGACAGTGTCGGTTTGTCCTATCGTGAATTGGTACCCGCCGTTGACTCTTTTTTGCAGTGCTTCGGTGCGTTTGCCCTGGTGTACGGATATCTTGACGATAACCTCATCGATGGCTCTTCCCCATATGGTAGTTATATCTGCAGCATTTGCAGCATTGACTCTCTTCTGTATCGTATCAATGGCTGTTACAATGATCGGATATACTTCATCGCCTTCCTCATCGTCGACTATTATCTCGTCGTCCACTTCTACGATATCTTCTGTCGTCATCTTGTTAATGCAACTGAGGGAATCCTGGCCCTTGCTGACTATTACCTTTACAGTGACGTCCTTTGCTCTCTCTATGGTTGCGGGGTGTACGGTACCGCATTCCTGGCAGCGCACTATCACGTTCTGGCCGGACTTCAATAAGTCGTGCGGCACCTCTATCTTAGGGGAACATGAAGGGCATACCACTTCTACTTCAACTTCTTCGCTCATAGTCTCAATTATCCATTGTATGGAGTGCGTAAATAATTAACTCTGTCCTCGATCCAGGGGTCTCTCAAAAAAGGATGCTCTGGGTCGGATACCCATGATCCTGATAAGCAATTATCCTGTCCTATCTCTCACTTGCAGCATGTGCCGCAATAAACTCTCTCAGCAGTTTCGTACCAAGCAGTGCGCTCTGTCCATTGTCATACTCCGGCGCAATTTCCATGACATCAAAACCCACTGACATAGGTGCAAGCCTGTGTATCACTTCACGTACCTCAATATCGCTGAGGCCAAAAGGCTCAGGAGTACCAAGGCCGGGTGCATACGCGGGGTCAAGGGCGTCCATATCCAGGGAGAGGTATATCTGCGAGCAATCCAGATAGTCGATGACATCTGAAATTACCTTTTTTATACCTTTCTCGCGAACATCGTCAGGGGTATAGTGTCTGATATCATTATCCTTTGCAAATACCCATTCTTCCTTTGGACCGCTACGCACCCCGATCGTCACGTAGTTATCAGTGATCTCGTCCAGGATGTGTCTTGATACGCATGCATGATTGTATTTGACACCGCCGTACTCCGGACGAAGGTCGAAGTGGGCATCCAGCACCACAACCCCAAAGTCATCGCCCGCCTGTTTTGCACATGCTTTCACGCAGGGAAGAGTAAGCGAATGCTCTCCTCCAAGCATAATAGGAATCTTTCCGTCTGCAACGATGGGCTCGACTGCAAAAGCAAGTTCTTCAAGTGTCTGCTCTACTGTTGTGTAGTGTTCAAGGTTGCCTGCATCATGTATCTGCAGATCCTCGTAATCCACGTCAAAGTAAGCGTTGTACGTTTCAAAATTTGCAGATGCCTGTCTCATGGCGTCCGGAGCCCATCGGCTTCCTGACCTGTACGATGATGTCCCGTCAAAAGGCACACCGAATATAACGTACCTGGCAGAAGCATAGTCTGACAGGGCATCCATCATCTCAGGTTTATGGAACATGTCAAAAGTAAGAGTTAAAAAACCTTATCTAAGGTCGATCCTCATCTTGCCCATAGCTGTGAGGTAGGTGATCTCTTCTCCTTCCTTTACCCTGTCCTTGTGCTCCTCAGGTATGGTCAGCTCGAAAGTTGAAAAGTCTCCCATATCCATAAGTTGTGCAATGTTTCCGCCAACGGAAAGCACCTGTGCTGTCTTTCTCTCTACGATGGGTACATATGCCTTGTCCGAGATAGGGCCTACCATTGACCTCTTCTGATTGTCAAAGAGTCCGATAACATCAATCCTTGCTTTTGCTGAACCATGCTTTCCTGGTTTCGACTTGGCTATGCTCTTGATAACACAGGGCTCATCATCAACAATGACATATTTCCCCTCTTTGAGTTCCTTTACTTCAACTTGTACTTTCATTTATAATCCTCCATTGGAACGTTAAATTATGATCGTAATTCGTGGGGTATAATTCCCTGTTCTATATATGAATTTAACCTCTATATCCCACAAGAACCGGAAATACTTTATAGCAGGCATTACTAACGCATTTAACTATATAAATCAATTTGTCCATCTTTCCTGCAGACCCAGTTCCTGCAACTTTCCCTTTGAAGGCACTCCTCTTTCATCCCAACCCCTGAAATGATAATAGTCGGTAAGGGCATTCCTGAAGACTTCCCTGTCAATGCCACCTTCTCCGAAGAATCTTTCAGGCAATGCATCATCTTCATGCGAAAATCCAGTTTTGGTATTGTACATTCTCTCCAGATTGTATATTCGTTCTCCTGAGCGCAGCAGTTCCTCGGCAGTATAGGTCTTTCCGGTTGCAGCACTGAGAAGGGAAGCCAGTTCCACTTCTCCCATTGCAAAAGTGGCATAAGGGCAGATGACAAACGAATCAATTACTGCAGCAAGGTTCTGGAAATATTGTACAAGTGCAGCCTTCCCACCAAAACTCAGCCTGTCAAGTGCCATCGGCTTCCCCATCATCTCCGGCGCTGCCATGAAAGCACTCAGGTGACATCCTCCCCTGTTGGATGTCGCATAAGCAATAGCCATCCCTGCCATTTCCCGGGGGTCATATCCCGGGAGGTCAAGTTTCTTGACGCTCATACTGTTCTGCGGCATCCCTTTTGAGTACATATATGAATATGAACCTGCAGAAAGTTCGCTCCTACCCTCCCCAATATCCCGGACGAGTGCAACAAGTTTCTCTCTCTCAGGTGTGGAGGAGTGCAGCTCCATGTATGCTGCAACAGCAGATCCGCATGAAATGGGATCCATGCCATAGTCGACACACATTCTGTTGAGCAAAGTGATAGTATCCAGGTCAGCATTGCCAATATTGGGGCCAAATGCCCAGAGTAAGTCATAATCCGGGACCAGGGTCCCATCATCAAAATCCCTTCTGCACCCTACAGGGCAGGCATAGCATGGTTTTTTTTCGGTTTGGCAGTTCTCCCTGATGAACTCTCCTGATATACTATTTAGCGCAGATGAGCTCTTATTCCTGAAATTGTTCGCAGGCAGGATCTTCATGTAGCTCATCAGGTCCGAAAAGACCGATGTTCCGTAATTTGCAAGGCCTTTGGATATCGGAGGATTTGCTGTCAACAGTTTGTTTACTTTTTCCACAGTCCTATCAAAGACCTCCGGCTCTGCCATCTCAGGAGTATTACTTCCTTTTATCACAATAGCCTTGAGATTCTTTGAACCGGCCACCGCTCCATGTCCCCCACGGCCGGCAAGATATCCGTCGTTCATCATACTCGCCAGCGGCACCAGCCTCTCTCCCGCCTTACCTATGCATGCCACCTTGCCTTTTGGCGCAAGGATCAATGCAGTTTCATGTGTGTCCTTTCCCCACAGATGGTCTGCAGGGAGTATCTCCACATCCTCATCCTCTATGTGAATATAGGACGGTTCCGCAGCTTTTCCCAGCACTATCAGGGAATCCATACCTGCAAACTTCATCTCCGCACCAAGGCAACCTCCTGCATTGGAATCGAAGATAGTCCCTGTCAGGGGTGACTTTGTTGTTATGCTGAAGTGTCCTGACATGGGCGCAGAGGTTCCGGTGAGAGGTCCGGTGCTGAAGATAAGTGGATTTTCCGGACTCAGGGGTTCTATTCCAGGGTCAGCCAGGTCCGCCATGAGCCGGCATCCCAGGCCACGCCCTCCAATGAACTGTTCTGCATACTTTTTCGTTGTCCTCGATTCAGTGACCGAGTTATTCCCAAGGTCTATGATTACTGTCCTTCCGGTCCATCCGAACATGTTCATCCCTTAAGTTTTTTAATGAATAATAATCTCATGCATCCTAATCCCTGAGTTTGGGGTCTGTTGACAATGCCTCTGATTCCATTTCCAGCATCTTTCTTTTAAAATCTACTTTTTCCCCGCAGGTCTCTCCACAAAAACCACCTATATCTGATGCTGAAACAACTCTGTGACATGGTATGACAATAGGATATGGATTTTTTGCAAGAGCACTTCCAACAGCTCTTGAAGCTCCTTCTTTCCCTATCCTGCAGGCAAGTTCGGCGTATGTGATAGTTTGCCCGTAGGGGATCTTTCTGGTTTCAGTGAGCACTTTTTGCTGGAACTCCGTAAGGTTGCAGATGTCGAGATCATAACCGGAAAAATCCACCTTTTCCCCGCTGAAATATCGCAATATATCCTGAAAGACAGTATTCTGTTTCATTTATCCTTCTCGCCGAAAATATCTTCTTCAAGCCTTTCTCTTTTCTTCCTGGAATGCAGCCATCCGCCTCCGTGATAGAACACAAGCGCCAAGCCAAGTAATATCCCCGCGATGATCAGGGGCAGGGTCTTCTGCACGAGCAGGGGGTTGATATCATCTTTCTGGTCGTATGTCGGGAACATTATGTCATTCCTGTCGGTACTGTGTCCAAGGCCCAGAGCATGGCCTATCTCATGCTTTGCTATTTCCCGCATGTTAGCATCTCCATATTGCCTCCATGAGTATCCCTGGTAATTGCCTACTTCCAGTACTATCTCAACTCGTTCATACCTGCCATTGACCTCGTAGGGTCTGGCAAAGCCCGCAACGCCTTCAGGAACGCCTGCATCTTTTTGCAGGTTCTCCACCCACATGATGAGGATATCTGCATTATCTTCCTCTACTATCTCAAACTCAGGGATATATCCCAGTTTACCGCTCCCGCCGCTGCTCCAGTATTCAAGCGCCTTTTCAACCTGGACCCTGTAACTGGGACTGTAGTGGGGGGGAATATTCTTGTCATCAATATAAACGCTGATGGGCATGTTCTCCCAGGGTGCAGGGTTCAATTCCGGATATACTTTATCCGGGGGCGAAAAAAGCACTGCGATGAATAATAGGGCCAGGATGGCAAGCAGGAATGCTTTTCTTTTGTTGGCTGGCATTGTTATCTACAATGTATTACTGGTCCTACATAATATATCTGATGAGGCATTCTTCTCTCAGGTCCCGGGAACTTCTTCTCGCGCCGTAAAGATAATTACGATTCAGTGCAAAGCATCTTCCATGCAAAAACGTGTGGCTGTAGTTTTTGATAGTGCAGGTACCCTGCTGCGAATGTACCGCGTGGCGAAGGAGGCAGCCACAGGCACCATCCTTGACAATATACAAACCACTCTGCTGGTGGCCCAAAAACCCCGCAGGGCTCTTGTGGTCATGAACGGTGACCTCGAGAGCACTATCCTATCCTGCCCCCCGATGACATTCCACCAATTTCTTGAAAAATACGATATCTCCATTGAGATCAGTTGTTCAAGCGGTTCCTTCGGGCTGGACGAAGCCTATGGAATAATAAGGGGAAGCAGTGTATGCGTAGGTGATATCAGGGATGTTATCTCGGTTGTAAGGGGCCGTTGTCCTGATGTGTTCTATCTTGCTTCAGGTATAATCGTTGATGCTCAGGAAAGCACAGTTCCATATGTGCTTAGTACCGGAGGAAAAATGTATTCCAAAACACCGGCAACAATAGCCGAGCTGAAGAGAATGGGCGTGGATGTATTCATTGCTTCAGGGGATGGCTATCATAATCTGGGGAAGCTTGCAGCATCTGTGGGCATCCCTATGAAAGATGTGTTTGGCGTTGCTTCACCCAGGGACAAGGAAAAGATCGTTCTCGAACTCAAAATTAAATATGGTACAGTTGTAATGGTGGGTGACGGCATGAACGACATACTTGCATTGAGAGCTGCAGATGTCGGGATAATAACTACTCAGCAGGGTGATGAGAGGCCACAGGTTCTGCGGGATGCTGCAGACAGGGTCATTGACAATATCTACGATGTAACGGATATTGTAAGGAATATAGTGTCGCAAAGGTGCAGGAATCTTTGAAGCATTAGTATTAGTGTATCTTTTTTTCAAAAGTTAACGGCGCAAAGCCGATGCGTCATGTTTATGTACTGAGTTTGATAATCCAAGTATAATATTTATTTGTAAAAAACTCATCAGAATGTTGTCAGATTGGTTGTATGGGATTGATCAATATTCAGCGGTGTTAGTTTTGTGCAGAATCTGCAAAACCGTTAAGTAATTTGCATATGTATGCATAGAAACATACTAATGGACAATAACGCCCATGCATCAAGTAGGCGGAGGAAATCGTATGGCAGTATTTATAGAAGTCAAAAACCTTTCACTGGAATTTGACGGTGTCAAAGTTTTAAAGAATATTAACCTGACCATCAATGAAGGCGAGGTTCTGGGCATCCTTGGAAGGAGTGGCTCGGGCAAGACCGTATTGATGCATGTTTTGCGTGGTGTGGAAGAGTATGAGGGCATAAGCGGACAGGTGATCTATCATCTTGCACGGTGTGAGAAGTGCGGGCACATAGAACCTCCAAGCAAGACTGGAATGAAGTGTCCTGAATGTGATGATACCTTAAAGCCCTTTGAGGCTGACTTTGTTAAGCTCCCACTTCATGACCCCGGAAGAAGGGATATCACCAGAAGAATAGCTATCATGCTTCAACGCACATTTGCACTTTATGGTGATGATATGGTTATTGCCAATGTGGTAAATTCTCTGACAGAGATTGGTGTCAGCACCGAGGATGCCATGGGTAAGGCTGTGGACCTGCTGGAAAAAGTGGAACTTTCCCATCGCATGATGCATGTGGCACGCGACCTGAGTGGCGGTGAGAAACAGAGGGTTGTCCTTGCACGCCAGCTTGTCAGGGATCCCATGCTGCTCATAGCGGATGAGCCCACGGGCACCCTGGACCCCCGCACTGCAAAAGTAGTGCACGATGTCATCGCGAAGGCTGTTAAGGACTACAAGATGACCATGGTGATAACTTCCCACTGGTGCGATGTAGTGGAGGAGCTTGCTGACAAGGCTATTGTGCTCGAGGACGGGGCAATCGTAAGTGAGGGCTCTCCTACAACTATTGCAAATGAATTCATGAAACTTGTCTGTGCAGTGGAGAAAAAGTCCGATATTGAGATCGGCGACACTCTTATCAAGGTCGATAATCTGGTCAAGAAGTACATCTCTGTGAGCAGGGGAGTTGTCTACGCTGTAAATGGTGTTTCTTTTGAAGTGAAGGAAGGTGAGATATTTGGTCTCGCAGGGACCAGCGGAGCAGGCAAGACCACGACATCTGAGATACTGATGGGAATAGTGCAGCCAACAAGCGGTGAAGTGCATGTAAGGGTCGGTGATGAATGGGTGGATATGAAGAAGCCGGGTCCGGAATGCAGGGGTCGTGCAGTGAAATATATGGGTATCCTCCATCAGGAGTACGGGTTGTATAACCACAGGACCATTATCGATAATCTTACAGAGTCCATAGGCATCGACCTACCCTATGAGCTTGCAGTAAGGAAAGCTATTAACACTCTGATATCTACTGGTTTTACTGAGGAAAAGGCAAAATCTATATTATCAAAGATGTCAGATGAGGTTAGTGAAGGAGAAAGGCACAGGATTGCGCTTGCCCAGATCCTTATGAAGGAGCCCGTGATAATAGTAATGGATGAGCCTACAGGTACGATGGACCCCATAACAAAGAAGGAGGTCACAAAATCCATTCTCAAGGCACGTGAAAAAATGGGTGACACTTTTGTTATCGTTTCACATGATATGGATTTCCTTGAGGAGATATGTGACCGTGTGGCTCTTATGAGGAACGGGAAGATCGTTGATATTGGAGCACCTGCAGCAGTTCTCTCAAAACTCACTGATAAAGAACGCATGGAAGCAGCAGCAGGCTCATAACTGCATCCCGGATGTTCCGGGTCAACTGGCAGTTTTGCCATTAAAAAGAGGTGTTTGGCACGAGCAGTACAATAAAGGTGGAAATCAATGGGAATGAGATCGAATTGCCTGAAGGTTCGGTCCTTGAGGATGCTATCAGGTTGTCAAACGCCCTTTACAGGAAAGGTACAGCTATAGGTATCCTTATAGAAAGGACTGGAGAACAAGTGGCAGATGTCTCCAGGTATACTGTCAGAACCTCAAAAGGTGAGTTCAGGATAGAACTTCAGGATATGCCCTCATCTTCAAGAAAAACCTGGCTTGCTAATCATGCGGAGTACAGGAACATGCCCGTTCGCTGGATAAGCAGGGATGCTGTTGCTTTTGGACCTTTTGCTTCTGCGATCGTTCCGGTCAGAGGAAATGCCCAACATAAAGGTTTTGAGATGATGTTTGCGGGGGGTTCGGATCCTGCAAATACTCATCTGATACTTACCAAGGACAAGCACTCCGCCGAATATGGAGCTCCTGAGGAAGGGACTTTTGCAAAAGTGATAAGTGGAAAACATGTCCTTCTTAGTCTGGCTAAGAACGACAGGATATTGGATATTGAACCCGTTACCCAATCAGAAGAGGCCGGGGAACATATATGCACTACAGACCTTTCCACACGGCTGGAAAACGGTTCCAGGATATTCACGTACCTGGAGATAGAGATCGATGCCGAAGCTCCTGAAGGTGCAGAACACCTGTTTGCCGTAACGCGCGATGGTACTTTTCACATAGATGCTGTTTCTTCATCTTATATCTCGGATCACAGGTTTCAGGGTGAGCTTGTCACCTACGAGAACTTCGAATCCCGTTCCGCAGGTTCTGTATTTGTAAGGACCGTGGGATACGGGGCAGGTAAGCTGTTCATTGCCACTGACGACAGGACATCGACCATCATGCACTCGGTAGTTGGTCATGTGGTCAGGGGTCTGGAGCTTGCCAAGATGGCACAGGAAGGCCAGAAGATCATGGTAGAAAGCGTTCCTCATCCTATCATGCTGCTTGGAATGAGCTATGTAGATGCTGAAAAAGAGATGGAGCTTCTGGGAGTGGAAGTTGTCAGGGCTGGCTATACGGAAGATGATGGTTTCATTGTGGCTCAGGACCCTGCAACAACAATAGGCATTTTAAAGGAAGCCAGGGTGACATTAAAGGGTGTCGACCCAGAGCATCTTGTTCGTGTAAAACTGTATAATGACCTTGTGCCAAAGACACTTGACTTCTTCAGGCATGCTACCGGAATGCAGTATAAGCCTGTAGGTGCTCTGGCTGTCCTCATGACCTATGATAACACCTATATATTTAAGGCCGTAGAGAAAGAGGCTGATAAATACAAGGAAATCCTGCCTGAGAATACTCCCTCTGTGAAAGTGGCGGCAGGAGAGCTTGGTGTCACTAACCAGGCTGCCAAAAGGGCCGGTATGGTGGGTGTCAAGCTGGAGGATAATGACCTTTTCGGTCCTACGGGCGAAAAGTTCGCCAGCACGAATATCATCGGAAGGGTGATCGAGACGGAAAAGCTCAGGAATTTCAAGGATGACGATATCATGTATATTATAGAGAGCAGCATGGAGGAATCATGATGTCTGAAGGGAAGGATGATACTCTCACCAAAATCGTGGTTATAAGCTCTGACAGTGTCCTGCCTATAGATGCTGCAATGAGGATATATCAGTCAGATACCAATATAGAAATCAAGGAAACATGTTTTGGGACCATGGTCACAGGTCCGAGGGATGCTGTGAACAGGGTTGTCAGGGAAGTAGTGGACCTTGACAGGAATCATATTTTCGTAAAAGAGAGAGGTTTCCTGCCGGGAGATGAGAGAAGATGTCGTTCATCCCGTGGAGGAGGCCCAAGGCCCGGGTTCCATTACCTGAGGCATGAGGTGCAGATGTTGCCCACTATCGGAAAAGCACTTGATGCATATGACCGGAAAGCACCTCTTAAAGAAACAGGGCCAAAGAAGAAGCTTGATGTGGATAAACTGGAAGATATGATCAAATCCCAATTATGAGGCAGTATCATGGTTAAAGTCATCATATACCCTACAAACAGCCTGATCCTTTCTGATATGGTTGAGAGGTTCGGCCATAAACCCATTGCTATGATGGAGAAGATCAAGGAAAAGATATCAACGGTCAGTGTGGATTCGCCTCCATTGAACATAACCCCTGAAGAGCCGAAGATGGGCTTGAAGTATGCAGCTGTAGAAGTACCGGCTGGTGTAAGAGGAAGGATGGCAATAGTGGGCCCTATGATAGAAGAGGCCCAGGCAGGCATCATTGTCAACGAATCTCCGATGGCTTTTGGATGCATGGGTTGTGCGCGGACGAACGAACTGACAAAATACCTAATCAGGCAACGTGAGATACCTATCCTGGAAGTGGACTATCCACGTGAGGGCAATGACGAGGAAGCGAAGGAATTCGTTTATAAGATTGCAGAGTTCCTGAAGTCCCTGCCCAAGGATGAAGAGGAAGATAAAGCATGAGTGACAAATCCGTTGTAAAGGTAGCCCTGGTGTCATGCGGTTCGGAATATGCTGGTGTACATAAAGAACTTGAATCCGTAGCAAAATCCGTTGATGCCAAGCTGGTATTTCCGGAGATAGATGTTTCTTCTCTGGATACGATCGGCAGGGATTTTGGTATAGAGGCAGCCAGCCCGGATCTGAGACTCATGATGGCAAGGGCAAAAGCCGTTGTTGAAGGGATAACAGACGTCGACGGAGTATTCATTACTTCATGTTTCAGATGCGCAGAAGCTGCCATTGTAAGGAATGAGCTGAGGCGTTATATCCACAAACATTCAGACATTCCTGTTATCAGTTATTCATTCACGGAGCGCACAACGGCAGCAACCCTGATGACCCGTATGGAAGCACTGACCACGATCGCAAGAAGGAAGCATCTGCTTGCAAGGGAGCACCAGACCGGCCTTACCGCAGGCATAGACTCAGGTTCCACCACCACCAAGGCTGTTATAATGAAAGATGACAAGATACTCGGTACCGGATGGGTGCCTACGATCAAGGTCATTGAAAGCGCAACGGAGGCTTTTGACAAAGCACTTGAACAGGCAGGTGTCAGGCGGGAAGACATCCAGGCGATAGGAACCACAGGGTATGGCCGTTTTCTTGTGGGTGAACATTTCAATGCCCAGCTTGTGCAGGAAGAGATCACAGTTAATTCAAAGGGTGCTGTCTATCTTGCCAACAAGCAGAAAGGTCCTGCCACTGTTATAGACATCGGGGGTATGGACAACAAGGCCATATCCGTTGATGACGGCATACCCGGCATGTTCACAATGGGGGGTATTTGTGCCGGAGCATCCGGACGTTTCCTGGATATGACTGCCAAAAGACTTGGTGTGGATATCACCGAGCTTGGTGCCCTGGCGGTGAAAGGTATGCAGAATAAAGTGGACATGAACAGCTACTGTATCGTTTTCGGTATCCAGTCACTGGTAAATTCCCTTGCAAAAGGTGCCACTCCTGAAGACGTTGCAGCAGCTGCCTGTCATAGTGTGGTCGAGCAGATATTCGAGCAGCAATTACAGGAAGTTGATGTGAAGGAACCTCTTATCCTCGTGGGTGGTTCATCTCTCATTGAAGGTGTGCCCAAGGCGCTCAGCGAGCTTCTTAAGATAGAAGTACTTGTTCCCCCGAACTCCCATCTGATAGGTGCTGTGGGAAGTGCTCTCCTGGCCTCCGGGTTCGTGGAGGAGTGACCCTATGGAAGCTCTTGAGACATTCGTTGTAGAGTCAGCTGTTCCTGCGGAAGCTGCAGCTTACAGGAGCATTGTAGCTGATGTCATCTCCGAACTTATGCTGGGTGGGGCCATAGGGCGGATAAAGATCATTCTCAGGCCGGAAGATTCACTGTTCCAGATGGCTATTCTTTTAAGAGGTAGCCAGCCACCTGTCAGACTTGCAGATTTTGCCGGCCTGGGGTATGGGGTCATGGAGCGTAAAGAGGTCAAGATCTCAATAAGGGAAGAGAAGTACCTTCCTAAACTTCTGGAGAAACTGTGGGCCAGATATGGGCGCGGGCAGGTACTGCAGCCTGAAAGGAACACACTGATAGTGCGCCAGGATCAGGACCCGGAAAAGGAGATCGAATCTCTCGGGTCTATGCTTATAGCTGATCCTAAAGAGAGCCTGCAGTCCAGACTTATCGAGATGGCTATCAGGTCAACACCCGAAGGCTTCAGGGTTCGTTATCATGCCATGAAAGAGAACAGTTTCATTTTTGTAGCAAGCGAAGATACGCTGAAACCGGAGTGGATACAGCAGGCTCACCAGATGCTTGCCGAACTGCAGGAGGAACAATAATGGCGGCTGTGCTTGAACCATACATCTACGAAGGTGGTATTCATAAACATACTCTTATCACCGAACTTCTTGAAGATCTGGGAGGATACCTCATCCAGAAGATTCCCGCAGCTACTGAAGTCACGTTAATAATGCTGATTCCGAAAAAAGATGTTCCTCTTATTGAGGAGCTGGGCAAGAAATTACTTGGCAAACTGACCAGTGCGCCTCTTACAGGTACTGAGATAGCTGTAGTCTCGCCCACACTTGCTGCCCATCATCTCCCTCACTCGGCCTGTGACGTTGCTGAGCATCTGCGCAGGGACGGGGCAAACACCAATATGATAGGCCTGGCCAGGGGGATGGGCAGGAGAGTTGCACTTTCTGCTGACTATGAACGACGGCTTATCAACGAGCATGATATCGCCCTTTTCTCTTTCGGGACATTTGCAGATTGTATCAAAAATAAAAAACCCAAGTTATTTGAAGGTATAGATATACCTATTATTGCAACAGGAGGTCCGGACCTCAGGACAGAAGATGTCCCAAACGCTGATGTCTATGTAGGGAACATCGGTAGAGTGGCTCACCGTCTTCGGAAGTCTGAAGAGCTGAGCTCTCTGGATATAATGAACAAGAAGGTTGCCGAGGTCGTTGGCGTCATGAGGGAGGATATGTCAAAGGATCCCCTTTCGGTGCTTCCCCCTCGTGTCATGAAAGAGATATATGAACAGATCCCCCAGATAGAACAGGTGCTCACACCTGCACCAATCACCCTGCAACTGGATGGTCTGCGCGTAAAACTTCCCTATGCTGAGTTCCATAAGAAGGTCGAAGACCTTGAATTTGATGAAGGGACTCGCCTGATAGAACTTGCAAGGGTAACTCCATCAAAAATGAAAAATTATATACTAATCAAGATCAAACGTGAATCCGAGGTCGGTTTCACCATCTAGGTCAAGCCTCATGGGTCTGATTTATCGGGGTTATATGCATGGATATTGAAAAGATCAAAAAGATTCTCGACCAGGAACCGGAAGAAGCTGTTGCGGAAATGCTTGAGGATGTGGAAGAGCGCTATGGTGAGATTCCCTATATCATCAACTTCATGAAAGATATGCCAAGCTTATTCATTTCAAGGATGATCTATGAGAACAGTGTCATGCGCCAGATGGATTTCATAGATCCCAAAACAGTTGAGCTGATAAGCATAGCAGTAGCTTCTGCACTCCGGTGCGAGTATTGTCTCAGGACACATGTAAGAGTTGCCAAACGTCTGGGAATCTCAAAAGAAGAGATGTTCAGTGCCACGCTCATAGCAGCCACCATTTCCAGCGCGGCTGTACTTGCAGAAGGTACACGCTCCCTGGATTCCCAGCTTAACAACATCAAGACTGAAATGGCAGACAGGGATGGTAATTGTTCTGTCTGCAGTATCGTTTCCCAGCTTCCTGAAGAAGAATAACCTCTTCGATACCGGAAGCTTCAATATAGGGGTGTTCCGCTTATAAGGACACCTGCTATATAACCTAAAATGACTCCGCCGTTGAGGAACGGAAGCCCTGCCTGTGGCTTCCCTTTCATTACCAGCATACTCAGGGCTATGAATCCTATTATGGTTCCAACCATTGCTGCAATTGCAGGAATTGTGATGAAACCGGCTATAAGCTCTATTCCATATTTCTCTACAAGGAATACGTTTGCAGATACGACCAGTATTGTCGGCATGATCGCATCCCCCAAGCCCATAAAGAAAGCCTCTCTTTTCTGACCTTCATCTTTTTTGAACGAGTCTTCGATGAATGAATACTTTATATGTTTTGGTATGACGAAAAGTATGGGTAATCTCAGGTCCATAACCCCTTCCGCAAGGTCGATCATATGTTTTGTCTTATAGACGGCGATTGCATCGTATATCGCCAGTAGTGCCAGCAATACCACTACAGGCAGTATCGAAAGGGATATGCCGAATATGGCACTTGCTCCGGCACCTATTATGAGCCCGATGATATTAATGACATACCACTCGGGGAACTTATAGAGCAGGATAGTGAGAGCAGCTGCGACAGTAATGGAAATGGCATTGTTTGCCAGGGGGGATATATTTGTAATTGAGAGCAGGGCAAAGAATACATAATACATTGTGGAGCCCACAGCCAGCAGGATTGTCAGCTGGATGATCCATTTCATATTCCTTTTGATAGCCATCAGCAGGACAAAGGTGAAGGCAAGTACGAAGATAATATAGAATATGCTGTTTGCGGTCGAATCCGGATTTTCGAAAGCTCTCATGTCATTAGCTGCCATGGGTGCTGCAAGCAGTAAAGCTACTATCTGTACCACCAATATTATACCTGCCATTGCAAGCATGGGAACGTATTCCTGAATGCTCTTGTTTTCTGAACTCAATGTCGTAACTCCCGTTATTAATTAATAAATACAAATGTTTATATTTCTATTGAATATGTTAGATGTATATGCACTATTTAATGCTATGCCACTCTTTATTAAAAACAAATAATATAAATACAAGGGATGCGCATATAACGCAAGAGGGAACGCAATGGAAAGCCGGGATATAATATTCTCTATAGTAATGGTAGTATCTGCATTTGTTCTTACCTATGAATGGCTTGGAAGATTCCAGTACAGCCCTGCAAATGCTTTAATCGTGCTTTCTGCCATGGTAATGGTGGGAGCCTTAGCCGCAATGATCCTTTCTGTGGATATGCGTCTGAGAAAGATAGATAACATGCTGGAAGCAAAGGAACGCTCGCTCAGGATAAATATCCAGAGTGTTGAAGGCAATCTCGATAAGAGAGTTGGTGAAGTGCTTGTCAGGATGGATGATGTCATGAATTCTCTGGACAGGACCCGTTACAGATAAATATAGACACCAACTTAAAACTATTTTCTACCTGTCCTAAATACAAATCCGAAAACCATATATACGTCGAATGACGTATTAAGATTCGATAGTTTTCCATTCTAACATAGAGGTGCGTATATGCGCATTAATTTAGAGCCGGTAGGTATTATAAAGAAAGCTGGGAAATGTTCTGAGGTTCTGATATACTCTGAATTTGAGCAACTGATAAAGAATATCGTATCAAAAATGGGTAAGAACGAAGACACAGGGCGCAATCTCCTTATAATACACAAAAATAAGGTTAATAACGATATTCATCAGGTACAGATTACAAAAACAAATCTTATCGATTGGGCGGGAAACATCCTAAGAGTGGGGAAGATAGACGCTAATGATGATTCCGTGATCGATGTCAGGCTAGAGTGAGTAATTTCTGGTCTGGGAGCAAATGTATTGGGTGGGTAATTTATGGGTGTTGATCTAGGGGACCTCTTGCAGAAGAAGACGGTAGGAATACCTGACCTTTCATCAAAAATAATTGCTATAGACGCCTATAACACCCTTTATCAGTTCCTCAGTATTATACGCCAGAGGGATGGCACTCCTTTGAAGGATTCAAAGGGCAATATCACCTCTCATCTCTCGGGCCTCCTTTACAGGATGTCAAGCCTTATGGAAGCAGGCATAAAACCTGTATTTGTGTTTGATGGTAAGCCTCCGGAGATGAAGTCCCGGACAATCGAGAAGCGTGTGGAAGCTCGTGAGAGTGCAAAAGTAAAATGGACGCAGGCACAGGAGGCCGGACTTGCTGAAGAGGCGTATAAGTATGCTCAGGCTTCTTCAAGAATCGATGCGACAATTGTCGAAGATTCCAGGAAATTACTGACTGCAATGGGTATCCCATTTGTGGATGCTCCATCTGAAGGTGAAGCCCAGGCAGCCTATATGGTAACCAAAGGAGATGCTCATTACGCAGGTTCGCAAGACTATGATTCTTTGCTTTTCGGTGCACCTCGTGTTGTCAGGAACCTGACAGTATCCGGGAAGAGGAAAATGCCAAAAAAGAATCTCTATGTTGATGTGAATCCAGAGGTTATGGAACTGGAAGGAATTCTTGCCGGGCTTGGTGTGACCCGAGAGCAGCTGATAGATATTGCACTCTGTGTGGGCACGGATTACAATGAGGGGCTTACGAACATAGGTCCAAAGAAGGCTCTCAAACTTGTTAAGGAGCATGGAAGCATCGAGAAGGTCCTTGCTTCAACGGGAAGTGAGATTCCTGACCTGGATAGTATAAAGGATTTTTTTATGAACCCTCCGGTTACAAAGGATTACGGGCTTAACTGGAAAAAACCAAAAACAGAATATGTACTGGAATTATTATGTGATGAGCATGACTTTTCCCGTGAGAGGGTCAGCAAAGCTTTAGAAAAACTGGAGTCGTCTTCCGGCAAAGGCCAGAAGACACTTGACAACTGGTTCTGAACTTTATTGAGTCTATCAGGATTTCCTCACCAGCAGGGAAGTACCTGTCATTTCCTCTGGCTTGCTGATGCCAAGGAGTTCCAGCATGGAAGGTGCTATATCAGCGAGCTTTCCGAGTTTGAGTGTGATACCTTCACCACCGTTTACAAGTATGCATCTCACAGGGTTGGAAGTATGTGCGGTGTGAGATTCTCCTGTAACATAGTCTATCATCTTCTCAGCATTGCCGTGGTCTGCTGTGATAAAGGCGGTTCCTCCGATGTCTACCAGCACGTCGATGACTTTACCAACACACTCATCTACAGCCTCTACTCCCCTTACCGTAACATCGAAAGTACCTGAGTGACCTACCATATCCATGTTGGCGAAATTGAGGATGATCACATCATATTTCCCGGATCTGATTCTTTTTACAAGTTCTTCGGTAACTTCATAGGCGCTCATCTCCGGCTTGAGGTCGTAGGTCGCTATCCGGGGAGAAGGTATAAGACATCTCTCCTCTCCTTCGTTATGTTTTTCCACGCCACCGTTGAAGAAGAATGTCACATGGGCATATTTCTCAGTCTCAGCAATCCTAAGCTGTTTTAAGTTCGCCCTGCTAAGTACCTCTCCAAGGGTGTTCTCTATATTCTCCGGCGGGAAGGCAATAGGAGCATCAAGTGTCTCGTCATACTCGGTCATACATACAAAGAACACATGAGGATGCGCCTTCCTTTCAAACCCTTCAAAGTTCTCATTCACGAATGCATATGTCAGCTGGCGTGCCCTGTCCGGCCTGAAGTTGAAGAACACCAGCGAATCCCCATCCTTCACAGTTGCTACAGGCGTACCCTGCTCATCGGTTATTACCGTGGGTTTGACGAACTCGTCATTCTCGCCTCTTTCATAAGCAAGTTCTATGGCAGATATGGGGTCCCTTGCGATAATACCTTCTCCCACTGTGAGTGCATCGTAAGCAAGCTGCGTTCGCTGCCAGCGTTTATCACGGTCCATTGCATAGTACCTGCCCATTACCGTGGCTACCTTGCTAAATCCGATGGAGCGGCAGAACTCCTCGTGGCCTTTCATATCTTCCAGGGCAGCTCTGGGTGGCACGTCTCTGCCGTCAAGGAAAGCGTGGATATATACATTCTCAAGCCCTTCTTTTTTTGCCAGCTCGATCAGGGCTCTCATATGATACATGTGGCTGTGTACACCACCGTAGGAGAACAACCCCATTATGTGAAGCGAGGAACTGTTCTTTTTAACATTATCGATAGCCTGAAGAAGTACTGGATTCGTGAAAAAATCCCTGTCCTCTATGGACTTGTTGATTCTGGTAAAATCCTGGTAAATAATCCTTCCTGCACCGATATTCAGATGCCCGACCTCTGAATTTCCCATCTGTCCCATGGGCAGGCCGACAGACTCTCCCGCAGCCTCCAGAAGACATGAAGGATATCTGTCTATAAGGCCGTCAAGTACCGGTGTCCTGGCGGCAAGCACTGCGTTTCCTATTGTTTCCTGTGTATAACCCCATCCGTCAAGTATCATGAGCAAAAGGGGTTTTCTGACTTGAGACATGTAAGTAAAATAGTCCTGAAGGTTCATAAATGCGTTGTTTTCTGCAAGGTGGAACAAAACGAGTCATGTAACCAATATGAATGCATTGCGTTTCGCTCATCTGCAAACCATAAGACATAAATAAATCGTAAAGAGAAGATTTAAGAATCATCTTCTCTTGTTACGATCAGGATGATTTGATATGCGACAGCAGCAAATTAAACTGCAGTAAAAGGTTGCTTTCCAGAAAGAGTATGTCCTCTCTGTTCCTGTCCCTGCCTGTGGCTTTGAGGACCGTGAACTCAAGATCCTTTTCGGCTTCCGTACGAACCAGGGCGAACGGATCTGTGGAATAACTCTTTTTTCCCACTATTGTCCTGTTCAGAAAAAAGGGGTCAAGATAATTGTTAACCCACAGGCCGAGTTCCTCCCTGTATCGTGTGGAAAGCGGCATATTCTCAATCCGGGTCAATGCTTGCTTTCTGTTCTGTTCATAGTACGCAATCCATTCGGTATTAATACCCCCTTGGCATTCTATCCTGACTGGAGCTCAAAACTACCCAATGAGATTTTGTTTTCTCAATATTTATTGCTTTGTACTAATATTTATAATTATCTAATTATTAAACTAATGTTATCGTTATTTATTTATCTATCTATCAGCCACTTTTAATGAGCTGAGAATTTTCTTTTCAGTCTGAGCGGGAAGTCCGGTTGAAATATTCCCGATACCATCAGGTAGTTCGAATTAATGAAGGGGTTAGAATATGCCAGAAACAATCAAGAAATCAGAAGATGAGTGGAAACAGATACTTTCCAAGGACGAGTATCTGGTTTTGAGACAAAAAGGCACTGAACCAGCATTTACGGGCAAGTACTACAATTCCAAGGAAAAGGGCACTTATCTCTGTGCTGCATGCAAACAGGAACTTTTCAGTTCGGAATCAAAGTATGACTCCGGTACGGGATGGCCAAGTTTCACAAGACCTATTTCTGAGGACCGCATTGTCCGGCATGAAGACAACAGCTATTTTATGAAAAGGATAGAAGTGCTGTGCAGCAGGTGTGGAAGCCATCTGGGCCATGTATTCGACGACGGTCCTGCACCCACAGGAGAGCGGTTCTGCATGAATTCCATATCCCTTGACTTCAACAAAGATAATTGAATGAATATTTAAATTAGATCATGTAATTAACGAGGCCATCTAATAATGGCCTCTAAGTGTGTTTAAAACAGATGCCATTAACTTTTATCTTACATTTACGGTCATGGTCATATCAGGAATGTCTGCGATGCTGAATGTGTATGTCCCGCCGCTCTCAAAGACGTGGTGGAATGTGTTTCCATATTTCATCTCCTGATCATCGAAGAGCCCGTCGTCACTTATAAGGGTGTATACTTTCTGCTTGTTGTTATTTCTCCAAGTGACCGTGTCTCCCCTGTTTATCTCCTGTTCGAGGGGTACGAAGCCATAATACTCCATACTTGCCATATATTTCGCTGATTCAACAGCTGACATCGGTACTTCGTCGGCTTCCTGTTCCTCTGAAGATGCCTGAGTCTGTCCTTCTGTCATATCATCTGCCTCTGCCTGTTCGTCCGCGCACCCGGATCCCATCACAAGTGCGATCAATATAATGAACAATAACCATTTACTTTTCATGAGTGCCACCTATCATTTCAATATTGCTATCTTACTAATGATACTATAGTATCTCAATTTCATGGTGATGTCTCTGATTAATAAAAGTATTGCCTGTTGAGTGCGGGTTTTATATTAATGGTTATGACTATTTATCACAGTTGTTTAAATAATATGTAAAACTGTAACCGGAAAAACTTAAAAACAATGTTCTAAATCTAAGGTCATGGATATCTCATTGTTAGTTCTTCTTTACCTTCTGGCTGTGAACATTGTTGCCTTTCACCTGATGGGCAAAGACAAGAAAAAAGCCAAAAAACGTGGCAGCAGGATACCGGAGAAGACTCTCTTCCTATGGGCTATCATTGGCGGAAGCATCGGATCGATTGCCGGAATGCAGCACTTCCGCCATAAGACACGTCACATGTCATTTAAGTTTGGGATGCCTCTAATACTGTTATTGCAGATATATTTCTTCGGAAGGCTCATCCTCGGCCTGATACTATGATTATGTCTGAAGAAAGCGGCTGGCTCAGAAGCCCAGCTTTTCCATTTCCCTGAGTACGTCCGGTGATACATCCGTGAAGTTCTGGATGCCTCCGGTCCATGCCGCTATCATCATCGCGTCCTTGATCTCCTCGGCGGTCGCCCCGAACTTCTTGAGCCTCTGGAGTATTTTGACGGCACTCTCGGTTTTGAGGTTAGAGCACGCGATGGCAAACACAAGCAGATGCTTATCCTTTTTTGAAAGGCCGTTCTCCCTGTCTGCCCACACCGCACCATAAAATCCGGCAAGTCCTTCACCAAAAGCCTCATCCATCTGTTTTGCATAACGGACCGACCTTGGCTGGAACCCCTTCACATCATTTACCTGTACATCATCCTGCATTATTGTCACCTGTCTATTTTGCCTATAATCTCATCTATGCTTATAGTTCATTGACATCATTTATTGATATCTCATTACCAATCATAATTTAACAGGAAACAATTTAATGTTTTCTTAACATACCCTGATTATGAAAAACAGCATTGAATGGGATATCGATGTCAGTATTCTCACAAACCGTTTCATCATGCTTGAAGTTGTGAGGGCCCTGGCTATTGCTTTTTTGTTCACGGGTATGATCGTATCCATAATTTTGCTTCCTTCATTGATGGATGGCTCCATCCTTACTGATGGCACCAATACTTCTGGATTCGGGTATTTCCTTTTCATGGTCTTTCTGCTTTTCCTGCTGACAGGAGTCTTCATTTTCATCTACTATGGGAACAGGTACATGCTATCATACTCTGTAGATGAGAAAGGTGTCAGGACATTAACCCGGAAAGCACAGAGGTCCCGGAACCACGTGGCTAATGTCCTGTTGATCGTCATGGGACTACTGAGCCGCAATCCCACTGCCGCAGGTGCAGGCATGATGGCGGAGGGCAGGCAGGATCAGGTTCTCCGGTGGAATAATGTCCGCAAGGTCATGCTCCATCCAAAACATCATACTATCGTGCTCAGGGGTGGATATGGTGTGAAGAGTATCATCTTTTGCACACATGACATGTACGGGCCTGTATCTGCCTTTGTGGCGTCTCACTGCAAGGCCGTAGCTGTCGCATATAAATGATGGGTTCCAACAGAATGACTCAATATCGAATCTGTAAACTATATATTTTCATTTCCTGTCTAAGGTATATCTATAATTAAGGAAATACATTCGTTGAAATGGATTCCACAGACCTACTGAATGCCCTGCAAAAAGAAGCCCGGAAAATATCGAACGAGGATATCTGCCTGGCAAGAGCTGCAGTTGTTGAAAGCGTGCAGGACTTGCCCGGGAAGTACAGGAAAGCCTATTCCTCTGATTATTTTACCTACCTGTATGAGGCTTTCCAGGAGCTCAGGACCTGCAAAACAGCAGATAAGGCCGAGCCTGTGGACGACGAAGGTCACAGGGACCTGCTTGCAAGGATAAGCCAGCAGAAAGGCGGAAATAACCCCCGGCAAAGAGCATTCCTCCGTTTTGTGGCCGTGGTCATTCCTTATCTTGCGTTTGTTGCAAAACGGACGATACATCCTCCAGGGATGATCTTCCCCGGCGGACTGATGATCACATCTCAGGGAGACGAGTATTATTGTCCTGTCAAGAACAAGCAGTCGGGTGTTGAACTGGCCTTGTGTGACTTTTGCAAGTGCAGGGATAGCGAGGAACTTGAAGGGAAAGTGTAGGAATACCGGATAACCAGATACTATCTTTCCTGCTGGATGATTCCGGCATGCTCTCCCAATATTCTCTTCAGGTTCGCCTCCGGAATACCCACAAAGCTGCACAGACCACTGCCAGCAAGACTATGGCGATGCCAGACGCAGGAATGCTGCGTCCATCTTCCAATTCTAAGTCATCAGTCGCACTGGTAACAGTTGTGTTATTATTTTCTGATTGATTTTTGCTATCTGTAGTAACTGGAGTTTCTTCCAGACTGGAATTAAGTATGACCTGCTCAGTTTCTCCTGTGTTTTCTATTGTGTTCATCTTTTTACTGTCAGTAGTGCCAGTATTGACACTTCCATAACTTTCCATGTCAGAATCACCCGAATCATTGACGAGATCCTGTTGAGTCCCAATCGCTTCCAGTGGATCTTCTACCGAGCCCTCGATTGCCTCTTCTGGTACTTGCCCGGCAAGAGTGAACATGTAGATATCACAATGATCCATTCCATGGCGTCCATCTGACCATACAATTCTATTCTCATAAATTGCAGGTTGGCCTCTCCATTCTGATTCTGTTATTGAGGAATGGTCTGCCCAGTCAGTGATCTGAAATTCTTTTTCGGTAGACATGTTGTACATGTAGATCTCACGGTATCCATCCACCCAGACAATCTTGCTCCCGTATATTGCAGGCTCTCTTTGATCAGACTCATCTGTTGTGATCTGGGTCTCTTCTTCGGTAGATATATCATACATGTAGATATCCCAGTTACCGTTCCTGTAATCCTGCCATACGATCTTATCTCCATGAATGGCAGGATTCATCTGGTCTGCTTCTTCTGTGGTGATCTGCCGCTCCTCTGCGGCCGATATATCATACAGGTAAATATCCCACATCCCGGAAGTATTAGTTCCGTTATAATTTCGGTCATCCTGCCACCCTATTGTATTGCCATGGATTGAGGGATTTGTCTGGTTTGACGGATGAGTTGTTATCTGCCGCTCCTCCTCAGTGGATATGTCGTACATGTAGATGTCCGAGTTCCAATTCCGTTCGTCCTGCCACACAATTATGTCATCGTAGATCACTGGGGCGGAGAACGAATATGTCTCAATTAATAACAAGTCCTCTTCTGAAGAGATGTTATAAGCGTAAATGCCACAAGTCACTTTCTCTCCCGTTATGTCCTGGCGCCAGTCGTTCCACACTAATCTGTCTTCACAGATTGCCGGATACTCTGAGGTCATGGTATGGCCCGGTGTTACGATCAGCTCTTCCCCTGAAGATACATTATATAGGTATATCTCAGCAGGGGAAAAAGCGCGTCTGTTATCCCACGTTATCCAATCTCCATAAATTGCCGGATTGTATGAATCAATTGAATTTGAAACGCGTGTCTCCACTCCCTCAGCCCTCTGTGCTAAAACATTATTTGCGCCACCAATAATAAAAAGAGATATCACTAAACCAATCGCTATCCTTTGTATAGCTCCCACTTACAACAACCCCTGAATATCAAACCTGAAGTCAAGTACAATGATACTAACTATCTATTGGGATTTATTGCAATTGAAACAATGTTTCTTAATTGGAATCCAGACTGCAGGATTATCAAGAATATGACAGGGCACAGCCAGATGAGAATGAAAGGTAGATCAAGGTGGCGGGAAGCTTGAAATTGAGGTCTGAATGTGTAGTTTTTAGGTGAGTGGCGGTGCTTTTTGTTACAGGTGATAGCCCTTTGGATCTATTTTTCTTTCATTTCATTAATTTCTACATGTTCAGCTGTTATGGTCACAACTATATTTTCGTCACTAGTTGATCTATATATTTTTGCGTGTTCTTTCCCCAGCTTGTGTATTCGATCGTACCCGCCATATTCGTTCACAGTATGGATATCACTATCTTCCGACAGCTTATCCCAGTTTATTATTATGCTGGGATATTTAACAAATTCTTTTAACATGTTTAAAAATCCGGATGTCGTGATCACTATCTCTTTTTCTTTGTAAAAGTGTTCAATTCCTTTAATTATACCATCTGTGCGATCTTTGATAAAGCCATCTGCCTGCAATTTATCGAGTTTTACAAGTGTTTCATCAGGCAACCTGAAACTCGTAGTTTTCCCTTGTTCTGTCATAGTTAAATAAACCTGTAGTCAGATATTTAACTATTTGTTTAAACCGATGTTGAAATATAATAACCTACAAATAGCAAAGGAAAGTTGATTAAAAAGAAGCTTGATGATTTTTGATTTTATTTAGATGTAGAAACTTTACTCTGTCTTCAGAAGTTGTCGTATTTGCTGGTTTAAACTATAATAGGTAAACCTTGAACTCCTGTAAGAAACAACCGCTCCACTTTCCTTCATAATAGATAAATGATGGGAAACAAGATTTTGCTTTTCTTGCAACATATAGACCAATGCATTGACACAATAGTCCTGCTTTAGAAGATGATAAGCAATCTTAAGCCTTATCGGATTGCTTAATACTTTAAATGTTTCGCATAACCTGTTAATTTCATTTTCATCGATGTTCATCTCGCTTTCTAAATCGTGCTCCCAATCTTCTTTTATGTTTGAATCCGTTGGACAACATTTCATGATATTGAATGAGAAGACAGAATGATATAAATTTTATGATATCAGGATATCTTGATACCAAACTTGTGATATTATATTTGGAAACTACGTATTGTAAATTGAGAGTATCCAGTTCATATCAAAGAGGTACTGGTAGATTGGAAGGAGGCATCCATGATTGAAACTGTACTTGTGCCGGTCGATTTTACAATAGAGAGCAAGGAACTGCTTGCCTGTGTAGGGGAATTAAAAAATGCCGGGCTTAAGAAGGTGATATTACTGCATGTTGTGGACATCTATCAGGCTCAGGGTCTGGCCCCGATGTTCGAGGAGAATGCAAAAAAGAGAATCGTCGAATACAGACAATTGCTGGATGAGATAAGTATGGATGCAAGCACGCTCGTTATCCATGGCGATGTTAAAAAGACGATCGTACGGGTCGCAGATGAGGAGAATGTGGATTGCATAGTAATGGGTGCGACGACTTCAGGCCTGGTAAGGGGCCGTCTCATAGGAAGGACGACCGAGTACATATCCCGTAGCTCGGGGAAGATAGTGCTGATTGAGAAATATGACACTCTCAGGGAAAGCGAAGAAGAGTCTTATGTAAAAGCCTGTTCTGCTAAATTCTCAAAAGTGATGCTTCCTGTAGATATGTCGGAGAACTCACGTACACTGTTGGATGAGGTCAGTGGTCTGGTAGATATAATTGATGAACTTGTTGTTGTTCATGTACTCGAGGATGTAAAAAGTGAAGAGTTTGAGATAACTAAAGAACAAAGTCTGAACTCCCTATCCAAACTTGGAAGTAAGTTTAAGGGTGATCTTGAAGTCAGTTATTATGTGATTGAAGGTAAGCCTGCAGAAGTGATTGATAGTTTTGCAGAAGAGTTGGGCATCACTCTCATAGCAATCACAAATCGTGGAATAGGATCCCTTAAGGATATCCTGCTTGGAGGCACGGCTGAGAGTCTGCTTAGAAAAACAAGGAAGCCAGTGTTGCTTGTTCCCGTAAAAAATAGGTGAAATTATGGAGGAAGAAAGAGAGCTTGACTTTTTTAGTAAATACCTGTCCATATGGGTCGCTATCTGTATAGTACTGGGCACTGCAATTGGGTATCTGTTCCCGGGATTCGCTCAGTCTCTCAGCAGGATAGAGGTGGCTAATGTCTCCATCCCGGTAGCACTCGTGCTGCTGGTGATGATGTACCCGATCATGCTGAAGATCAACTTTGAAGAGGTACTTAATGTAAAGAAGAATTCTAAGCCTCTTACCCTGACAGTTATTATTAACTGGGCCATCAAGCCCTTTACCATGGCTTTCATTGCCTGGCTGTTCATGAGAGTCATTTTTTCCGACCTCATATCGCCCTCACTTCAGGAAGAATACATTGCAGGCATGATCCTGCTCGGGCTCGCCCCATGTACGGCCATGGTGCTTGTGTGGACCTACCTTGCCAGGGGCAATATCAATTATGCGCTGGTGCAGGTTTCCGTGAACGATCTAATAATCCTGGTGCTGTTCGCACCCCTGGGAGCACTGCTTGTAGGAGTGACCACGGATTTCCCGGTGCCTGTAATGACGGTCTTCTTTTCGGTGCTGTTCTATGTGGCAATACCCCTGTCCCTCGCGGTCATCACAAGACATGCGGCCATAAAAAGAAAAGGCGTTTCCTGGCTTGAGAGCAACCTCATCAGGAAGATCGAATGGGTAACACCTGCAGGTCTGCTTATTACGCTTGTCCTGATCTTCATCTTTCAGGGAGATAAGATAATTAACTACCCGCTGCACATCCTGCTCATAGCTATACCCCTGATAATTCAGACATACCTTATATTCTATATAGGCTACTTCGGAGCCCGGAAATTGAAGATACCATATCAGGAAGCTGCACCTTCCACATTCATCGGTGCCAGCAACTTCTTTGAGCTGGCTGTGGCAGTGGCTCTTATACTGTTCGGTATAGATTCCGGAGCGACGCTGGCAACTGTGGTAGGTGTGCTGGTTGAAGTGCCGGTGATGTTGCATCTGGTAAGCATCATGAAGAGAAATAAAGCCAAATTCCAGTTTGGAGTAGAAATTTAGACTCAATTATCAGTTACCTTAAGTTATGAAATCTTGTCAGATGAAAACAAAGACTCTGCTCCATTAAATTAGATTTAAAATAGTGATAAGATGCATTATGATTTAGGAATTGATGCCGGAGGAACCTACACTGATGCCTTTATTATAAATGGGGCCGGATGAAGTTATCGTTGATGCTAAAAAATTTCCGACTTACCCGGGCATACAATAAGGAATTAAAAACATATTAGATTCACTGGACAGTAACTATCTGAAAGATGTTAATCTGGTTTCAGTATCCACTGCCCTCTCAACAAACGCCCTCCTTGAGAATACAGGCAGGTCAGTAGGATTGATATTAGTAGGGGGAACACCCGGCAGACAAAGATTATCCTGTTGATCGTGTAACTTTTATTTCGGGTGGTCATGATACAAACGGGGAAGAAGAATATCCTTTGGATACCGAGGCTGTGCAAAGGTATGTAGAGGCATTTAAGCCATGGGTATCGGCTTATGCAATGTCTGCACATTTTGGTACGCGCAACCTCGAGCACGAACTTAAAGTAAAGAGCATAATGCTGTACGTTATCCACGATGCTTCCATTTCAACTAATTTTGAAACAGAAACATTTAAGTACTTTATTTCAAATATAATTGAAATACATGACCCAAGATTATCTCCTACATCTAATGAACGTCGGTTTGCAATCCGTCCAGGAGTACCTGGCCTTGCACGTACTGTTATGCCTGATTCCCGCATTCTTCCTTGCCGGAGCCATTGCATCACTCTTCTCCAAGGAATCTGTGCTGAAATACTTCGGTGCTGATGCACCAAAATACATTTCTTACTCGGTGGCGGCCGTATCCGGCTGTCTGCTTGCGGTGTGCAGTTGTACTGTGCTTCCTCTGTTTGCGGGTATCTTCAAAAGAGGTGCCGGAATCGGGCCAGCCACCACGTTCCTGTTCTCAGCACCTGCCATCAATATTCTGGCTATTGTCTATACAGCAAAGATCCTGGGATATGATATTGGAGTCGCCAGGGCAATAGCAGCGATTCTGCTATCGGTAGTGATTGGACTGACAATGGCACTGCTATATGAAAGAAATAAAGAGGAACATAGAGGGATCAAGACATTCAATGGAGAGGAGCATTCCCACACGGCCTATATTTTCCTGCTGCTACTGGCAATACTTGTGATCCCTGAGATCATACAATCCTGGACCTACCTGGCCCTTATAGAAATTCCGCTCATAGCCGTGACAGTTTATCTGTCGTTCAAATGGTACACCAAAGAAGAAAGGGCAAGCTGGATGCAGGAAACCTGGTTCCTTGTGAAGATGATAGCTCCTCTGCTGCTCATAGGCGTTTTCTTCGCAGGTATCATCGTAGAGCTCCTTCCTTCCGAAGTAGTGGTAAAATACGTAGGTGGTGGCAATTTCATGTCGTACTTCATCGCCTCTGTAGCTGCTGCGTTAATGTATTTCTCCACGCTTACAGAAGTTCCTATAATCAGTGCTCTTACTATCCTCGGAATGGCTAAAGGCCCCGCTCTTTCTATGCTCCTCGCCGGTCCGGCACTGAGTCTTCCCAGCATGATAGTGATCAGCAGGGTCATGGGCATTAAAAAGGGACTTTCATACATTGTGCTGGTCGTAATCATGGCAATGGTCTCAGGATTCGTATTCGACTATTATATGCTGTAAGTGAAAAAAGGTGTAAAGGATGAAGTTATTGATCGTTTCAGACATCCACGGAAACAAAGAAGCTCTTGACGCTGTTATGGCTGTGCCCCATGATGATGTCATCTGCCTCGGTGACCTTGTGGATTATGGGCCGTCACCTGGTGAATGTATCGACCTGCTCAGAGAGCAGGATATACCAACAATCAGGGGAAACCATGATAATTCAGTAGCTTTTGGAATGGAATGCGGCTGTGGTCACGAGTACAAGCACCTTTCCATCGCAACGCGAAAATACACAAGAGATATTTTAAATGATAAACATATAGACTTCCTTCGCAAACTTCCTATGAATTATGAAAGGATAGAGAACGGGGTAAAACTATATTTTACCCATGGCAGCCCCCTGTCCTTTTATGATTACGTAAGACCGGATACTCCGGAAGAAACAGTAAAGGAGTATATAAGAGAAGTTGATGCAGATTTCCTATTCATAGGCCATTCCCATCTTCCCTTCACGCGGAAAGTAGGGGATGTTACCTTGATAAACCCAGGTTCTGTGGGTCAGCCCAGAGACGGGGATATCCGTGCAAGCTGCGCGGTTTTTGATACCGATACATTACAGGCCGAGTTCATCAGAGTTGGATATGATATGGAAGCAGTTTTCGACAAGATCAGGAAGAATATGCTTCATGCGGACGAACTGATCTCAATATTAAAAAAAGGGAAATAAAGTTAAATTCACTTCCCATATGATAATTGTATAAGCAAAGGTGATATGATGAAAATAGAAATTCTTGGAACAGGTTGTGCAAAGTGCAAGAAGACAAAGGAAATAGTTGAGCAGGCAGTAGCTGAACTTGGTGTCGATGCTGAAGTGGTTAAAGTTGAGGACATAAATGCTGCACTGGATTATGGAGTGATGATCACGCCTGCTGTTGTGATCGATGGTGATGTAAAGATCGCAGGGAAGGTTCCGACGATAGAGAAAGTAAAGGAATGGTTATCATAAGTATCAGAACAACGGAGGATATATCGTGGCAGAAGAACTAAAAATGACGCAAGGAGCAAAATGTGCATGTGAAGCGGCAATCATTGGATTATATGCATGTGCAGGTGGCTCCAATGTAGGACAGATGGCAAACAAAGTTGCAGTTGAGCTTACTAAACAGGGAAGAGGCAAGATCATGTGTACTGCCGGTATCGGAGGCGATGTTCCTGGCATTATAAAAAGTACCGAAGGGACAGATGAGATAGTTGCTATCGATGGTTGTCCTCTGGTCTGTGCTAAAAAGTCACTGGAACGTGCAGGCTTCACAGTAGATAAGAGCATAGTGATAACCGAACTTGGCATGAAAAAGGGTGGAAGTCTGGATCTGCAGGAAAGTGGTGTAAATGAGATCATGGCCAAAGTAGGGGATGCATTGACTAGTTGAGAACAGACCGAACAACGTAATCCAATAACAAAGGTGAATTTCGTGGCTGATGACTGCTATCAGCCCCTGCCCACTGGCAACCACCAACAGCTGCAGGAGATCCGATCATTATCCCCTCAGTGTTTGCAATTGCAACAGCATTACCGGTAATATTCTTCTCAATGCTTCTGGTGTACTCGGTCTCCAGGGTAGGTGAGTTTGTGAACAAGCTTCATTTGATTGAGAAAAAGATACGGCTCGTAGCGCACTGATCTTTATGTTTGCAGACTGGGGAAAGAAATATTCCTACGCATAACTCTTTGGAACGATTCTCTTCACCCTGTGTGGATATTGCTTACTAGGTCGATGATATGTCCGAACCACTGCTTATATTCGTAAGGGGCGTAATCTTTAGGCAGCATTGTTTAATCAAAATTAGTAGTCCTGCGCGGATTCGAACCACGGTCTTCGGCTCCAAAGGCCGAAAGGATTGACCACTACCCTACAGGACTACGTTGATTAGCACAATAAATGCATAATGGTACTTATTTGTTATGCAAAACTATGCTCACTTTGCGATTATCAGGGTAAGAAGATCCTTGTCTCGCAGGACATGGTCAAGACCTGCTCTCTGGCCGGGGTGCTTTGCAGACTTACCCCATATAAGTGCGTACCTGAACTTTCTTCTGAAATCGCGATGTAGTCGGTCACAGATGTCTCCGATCGTTGTACCGCTACGGACGATGAGCGGCTCCTCCAGGTCTGCAGGCCCTCCCTGTGGTTTCAGGTATATTCTTATGAAATCCAGAGCATCGTAGATGACATCCCTTACTTCCTGCAGGTTCTTTTCCTTATCTGCGGATATGTAGGTAGCATCAGGAAATTCTCTCTTGCATTTCTTCAGTACGTATTCATCCGCCATATCCACTTTATTGACCACAGCTATAGCCGGGACATAAACTCTGTTACCCATGATTATATCAATGAGCTGGTCTACGTTGATACTCTCTCTCACCAGAACGTGGGCATTATGTATCTTATATTCACCAAGGATGGTCTTTATGAGCTCATCAGGCATTTCCAGGTCAACGGTGCTGCTGATGGTCACACCTCCACGGTCCTGTCTCTTGATGACTACGTCCGGATGTTTCTGGTTGAGGCGTATGCCGGCATCGTAAAGCTCCTGGGTGAGCACCTGATAGTGTTGGGGATGGAATACATCCATCAGGAACAACACAAGGTCGCAGTTCCTTACCACCGCAATAACTTCCTTGCCTCTTCCTCGCCCGCTTGCGGCACCTTTTACAAGCCCCGGCACGTCCAGTATCTGGATTGTTGCGTTCTTGTATTCAAGCACACCCGGGATGACATCAAGTGTAGTGAACTCATAGGCGCCCACCTGTGAATTGGCTCCGGTGAGCTTGTTCAGCAGGGTGGATTTACCAACCGAGGGGAAACCTACAAGGGTAACGGTAGCGTCGCCTGACTTCCTGACAGAGTATCCTTCTCCTCCGGATTTGCTGGACGCCTTCTTGATTACCTCGTCGCGCAGACGGGCAAGTTTGGCCTTAAGCCTTCCGATATGAAAGGAAGTAGCCTTGTTATATGGCGTTTTTCTGATTTCTTCCTCTACTGATATTATTTCTTCGTTTATGCTCATTTGCACCTACAATACCGTGCTAAACTAAAAAAGATTTCCCGATAAATCCCAATTATCCCTTCAAATCGTTATATTTCAGACGAGGATATGATCTCACCGGTTCTCTCATAAGTACGTAACCCTGCAGGAAGTTTCTCTGAGAACTCATTTGAACTCAACACTGATAGGAATGATTTGATTTCCCCGGCTTCCAGCACATCTTTGCGTATCACAAAATCGAATTCGTCCTCTGTCACTGAAAGAAAAGCAAGTCCTGCTTCTTCTGCCGCAGCCTTCAGGCCGAACCCCACATCAGCTCTTCCGCTCTTTACTGCATCGCATACGGAACGATGTGTCTTTGATCCGGAGTTGTAGCCTTCAATGGTTTTTGTAAGTTCAGCTCTGGAAATGCCCTTTTGTGCCGCAAGCCTCCCTATCTCCCTTTCCAGTATAGCCCTTGTCCCTGATCCCCGATTCCTGTTTATCATACGCAGGCCGGGCAGATCTTCAAGTCCCGCTACCTTGATTCCCGGGCGGAAGATGAGCCCGAGTTCGCGTCTGTATCCTTTGACAAGCACAACCCCCGAAAGTCTCATTTTCATAATGACCGGCAGATTATACACTCCTTCTGCATCAGGCATGTTGACGCCGGCAATATCAGTGGTGCCCCCTGCAATTGCGGTGAACCCTGCGCTGGATCCCATGTTTAGGGTCCTGATCACTTTTCCGGTCATGTCCTCGAGTAGATCCACACCAAGGCACTGCCCGCCAACAAACATAAGATCCGGGCTTCTGGCATTACCGAACATGGTAACCTCTACAGGGCTACCTGCTTCGATGTACTCGGTCTGCGCCTTTATCTCGATAGTGCCATCTGCATCCGCCAGGGTTGTAATAGCTCCTGATGTCTTATCCGCAGGATACACCCTGCCACGTACTAATCCAACAGGGAACAGTTCCTCACGACCGCCGGAGCGAATACCGGTTCCCATTACCGCTGATACCTTTGCTTTAAAGGACGGCGCAACCCCAAGCGAATTATAGATGATGGGCGCCACGAACTCATTGAATATGCTGAGTGCAGACGTAGGGTTTCCTGGCAATCCGATAGTGGGAACCCCATTGATCATTCCGATGACGACCGGTTTGCCAGGTTTGATGGCAATGCCGTGAGTTAGTGTTTCTCCTTTATCCTCTATTATCCTGTACATGATATCGCCGATACCAGCTGAAGTACTGCCAGAGGTCAGGACAATGTTACACTCATTTATCGCCCTGTCAAGTGCTTCTTCCATCAATTTACTTTCATCCGGGACAATGCCGTACATCCTGGGTATTGCACCGCACTCTTCTACATTTGCGGCTATGGCGTAGGAATTTGCATCAAATATCTTTCCTGGTTTCAACTCTTTTCCCGGTTCTATAAGCTCGTCACCTGTTGAAATAATGCCCACGAGAAGCTTTTTTACAGGAACTTCCATTTTGCCAATGGATGCCAGCACTCCTATCTCCCTTGAACCGATGCGGGTATTCTTCCTGAGCACACGCTCCCCTCTCATTATATCCGAGCCTGCACGCATGATATTCTCGGCAATGTGCACCGGCTGATAAATATAAACAGTATCTTCTGTCTGTTTCGTCTGCTCCACCATTATGACCGCATCAGCACCTTCCGGGATGGGTGCACCTGTTGAAATCTCTATGGTTTCCCCGTCATTAACAAAGAACCTGTCAGCACATCCTGCAGGTATGGATGCCGTCAGTCTGAGAGCGACAGGTTCCGGCTCTGTTGCCTTGTAAGTGTCCTTGGCGCGCAGGGCGTAACCATCCTTCACAGAACGGTTAAATGCAGGCACATCAACACCTGAGGGAACATCCTCCGCCAGGATACGCCCGGTAGCATTGCCGATATGTACATACTCGGTTCCTGGAAGTACTTTTATCCGGCTTACCAGTTTTCTTGCATCTTCCACAGGGGTTAGCTCTCTGAATTCCTTACGTTCCATGTGCTCTTACTTTTCTTCAAGATATGCTATAAGCGTTTTGTTAAGTTTGAATATCCTTGAAGTAACATACCAGAGCCCCAAAAGGTACACAGCCCACGTGGGAATAGAGAGCATTTTCAAGGTAGGATTGTCATCAAGAGCTTCAAAGACTATCAAAAGGGTCACAGGCATAAGCAGTAGTATCGCCATTACCGAATCATTCAGATATTTGAGGTTCTCCAATACTACTTTGCCTTTCTCTCCTGTTATTTCCATTCTTATCCCTCTGTCAGGTTTTATAATGTATATACATATTAACGGGCTATCTTGCTGCAAAACCAGTGTGTTTTCAGCAGGATATTATTATAATATTTGTATATAATTGTTATAGTATATAATTAGTTAATGCCTGACATAATTCAAAAAAAGTATGTGGAAGGAAGAATCCTTCCAACAGAAGCTCACTTGAATATAGGGGTGCCTGTATTCTGGGTTATATGTTTGAAAGCCTCTACCATCTTCTTTGTAATAGGTCCTGGCTTTCCTGTGCCTATCGCACGCCCGTCAACCTTGACAAGCGGAGCGGCTTCGGCAGCTGTTCCGGTGACGAATATCTCATCTGCCGTATACAGGTCGAACATGCCCAGGTTCTCAACATGGACCAGAGTGCCCATCTCCTCCAATAATTCGATGGCAGTTGCCCTTGTAATACCTCTCAGGTTGTTGACCGTCGGTGGTGTGTAGACCTTTCCGTTCTTTATAATGAATATATTGTCGCCGGAACCTTCTGAAAGATAACCGTTGCTGTCAAAGAAGATTGCCTCATCGCCGCCTTTTTCATTGGCTTCTATCTTGGCAAGGATGTTGTTGAGGTAATTGAGTGATTTGATGTTTGGTGAAAGCGCATCTGCAGCGTTCCTTCTGACCGCGACAGTGACTCCTGTAAGTCCGGTTTCATAAAGGTCTCCGTACATTGCTCCCCATTCCTGGCTGATGATGAATACATTGGGCTTTGGACATTTCCTGGGATCAAGCCCAAGGTCGCCGTTGCCTCGTGAGACTATAGGCCTGATGTAAGCATCCCTGAGATTGTTCTTCCTGAGAGTTTCAAGGATCGCTTCTTCCATTTCTTCCTTGGTCATGGGGATTTTCAGGGCTATGGCCGTTGCAGAGTCATAGAGCCTGTCGACATGCTCGCGTAATTTAAAAACACGTCCGTTGTATGCTCTTATACCCTCAAAGACACCATCTCCATAGAGGAAGCCATGGTCATAGACTGATGTCGTAGCCTTCGATTTTGGGACATACTCGCCATTATAATAGATCAGTAGTTCGCTCATTATAAATCCTCATCAAATTGATGGTAGAATTGATGCTAAACTATTATATATTTCTATTTGCAGGTCTTATTCCCTGATCCGGGCTTAAGTACCTCTCCTGTTGATACAAAAGGCTTTTATGTATAAACGCCTATTTCGTACCTCTGAGCATCTAAAGTGGTCCCGTGGCTTAGCCAGGATATAGCATCGGGCTTCTAACCCGAGGGTCAAGGGTTCGAATCCCTTCGGGATCGCTTTTTATTTTTTAACAGTGACTTTAAATTCTTATTTGTAAACTTCTTCTAATACTTCATTCTTTGTTTATATATTTTCAAGTCTCAATGAGTATATTTTTAATACAATTCAAGGAAACCAAGCAACAGAGCAATAATAGTTAAATATTCTCTAATTATCAGATAACATCACTAATATTGTACTAGCAATCCTGCTTTTTGAATATGCATGAACTGGTAAGAAGAAACAGATTTATATGTCTATCAGAATATTTATAAACACGTAGATATTTCTATAGTAAATGTGCAGTTTCTATTTCCAAAAACTGTTGAAAGCCGACTTAAAAGCATTTTACATATAAAATAGGCATGAAATGGAAAAGTATAGGGCTTGAAACTAAATTGTTGTTCCTTATAACCATTGGAACTGTAGTGGTTATGATCGGGGCCACAATGGCTATTACCTCGACTGTCAGGAACCAGCAAACAGAGCTTGCCTACCAGCAGTCAGTGACTACGGCTGAGAATTATGCTAACATGTTTGACACGGACATGCGGGCAAGTATGGCTATGTCACGCACAATTGCAAGTACAATGAAACAGTACGATGGAAGGAACCGGAGTGAAGTAAATAATATCCTACGGCAGATAATTATGGATAATCCTGATCTGCTCGGCACCTATGTTTGCTATGAACCCAATGCATTTGATGGTATGGATAGCGAGTATGCCGGGACTCCGGGTCATGATCAAACCGGGAGGTTCATCCCTTACTGGAACAAGCTTAACGGGTCTGTCCGGCTTGATCCTCTTTTGTATTATGAGGCCTCCGATTATTATCAGGCACCTAAGCATTCTGGCATAGATGTTATCACAGAACCCTATTTCTATGAAGGAGCCCTGATCGTAAGTTTTGTTTCTCCTATAATTGATAACGGGACTTTCATAGGTATCGGGGGAGTGGATCTTTCACTTGATTACATCGACAGTATTGTCAGCAACGTAACCATTTTTGATACCGGCTATGCTTTCATGGTCAGCAATACGGGAATACTGATGTCCCATCCCCTGGAAAAAGAATGGATCGGCTTCAGTGCACTTCAGGAGTTCGGTAATCCCGGCTTTATGAAAATGGCCGCAGATATCAGGGACGGTGATAGTGGCTATGTAAGAACCATCGACCCAACCACAGGTGAGTATGCTGTGATGTTCTATGAGCCTGTAGGGTCAGGTGAATCTTCCTTCGTACTTGTGGTGCCTGAAAAAGAGATGTTTGCAGGCGCCGATGAACTTCAACGGCAACTTATGACAATTTCCGCAATTGCCATAATGTTTATGGGAGGAGTGGCTTTCTTGATAGCAAATTCCATAACCAGGCCGATAAGCAGGATTGTCAGCGATTTTCAGGATATTTCCAAAGAAGCTTTGCAAGGGAAACTGACCATCAGGGCAAATACAGATGTTGATGTTGATTTTAAGGAAATTCCCCAGGGCTTGAATGACATACTCGAGGCTCTGGAAAAGTCCAGCATATCCATGAAAGAGATGGAAAATGTGGTAAACAGCAGTCCTGTGATAGTATTCAAGTATAGTTTTACCAGTGAATTGCCGATAGAGCTTGTTTCCAATGGTATAAGGAATCTGGGCTATCATCCAAAAGAACTGACAAGCGGTCATATATGGTACCAGGATATTGTCCATCCGGAAGATCGTGAACGTGTCCAAAATGAACTTAAGCGCAAAATCGAAGAAAGTGAAAGTGATTTCCAGCAGGAATACAGGATATTGACCAAATCCGGAGAGGTTCGCTGGGTAGACGAGAGGACCCTGATAAAACGTAACATCAAAGGTAACATTCTCTCTTTGCAGGGGATCATATTCGACATTACTGAAAATAAGGAAGCTGAAAGCGCCCTTGTGGAAGCAAAAATGATGGCTGAGTCAGCTAACCAGACAAAGAGCCAGTTCCTTGCCAACATGAGCCATGAACTTCGCACGCCTTTAAATTCCATAATCGGTTTTTCAGACATACTTGCCTCTGAACTGTTCGCAGAGCTGGATCAGAAACAGAAACAATACGCTTCCAACATCAATCGAAGCGGAAGACATCTCCTCAATATTATAAATGACATCCTTGACATATCGAAGATAGAAGCCGGTAAAATGGATATGAACACTGAGACTTTCAGGATATCCGAATTGCTTTTAGAGCTCATGCAAACCATGGAGCCGCTTGCAAAACACAAAGATATCCGTCTTTTTACTACAGCACAAGGTCCGGGTTGTGAAATTCATGCTGACAAATTAAAAATAAAGCAGGTAATGTACAACCTGCTGAGCAACGCAATAAAATTCACTCCGTCTGGCGGCAGTGTCGAAGTAATTTTGAATTGCACTGTGAACGAGATGTCTGTCAGCGTCAAGGATGATGGTATAGGGATATCTGACCTGCAGCAAAAGGAACTGTTCAAACCATTTAAACAACTGGATCCTGATACAAACCGGGCATATGAGGGAACCGGCCTTGGCTTGGTGCTGGTAAAGAAATTCGTAGAAATGCATGATGGAAGGGTATGTGTCAAAAGCGTCCCGGGAAAAGGAAGCATTTTCACCTTTGCAATTCCCATCAGGCAAGGATACAAAACCTAATCCAAGTCCAGTTTCTATCTATAAAAAAGAAGAAAGACATTATTTCAATGCCTTGAATCTATTATCAATTTCATCCCAGTTTACGATATTCCAGAATGCATCGAAGAATTTCGCTTTTTCGTTCCTGTAGTCTATATAGAATGCATGCTCCCATGCATCCAGCGGCATAAGAATAGGATACTCCGGGAAAACAACGTCATTATGCTTCTCTACCTGCATTATTGCAAGCTTTTCAATGTCATTGCAGTATGTCAGTACTGCCCAGCCAGAACCTTCCACGGTTGATGCTGCCTGTGTGAAGTCCTTCTTGAAACGGTCATAGCTTCCAAAATCACTTTTTATCTGGTCGGCAATCTCACCCACAGGCTCCTTGCTAACTTTATCCGAAGGTCCCATGCTCGGCCAGAAATAACTGTGCAGGACATGTCCTCCAAGGTTGAATGCCAGTGATTTTGCTGTGGTCTTGACGTTGTAATCAGTACCATCTTTAATTGCCTTCTCCACACTCTCAATAATCGAGTTAGCATTTTTGACATAAGTGCTGTGATGCTTATCGTGATGTGTCCTTAGCTGTTCTTCAGACATGAATGGCTCCAGGTCTGCGTAACCATAGGGCAGGTCCGGTAATGTATATTGTTTCTTCCCCATTTTCTCCCTCTTCCGATGTTCAATTCTCCAGTATTTCCATTAATCGGGAAAATGAACTGCGTTCTTCAAGGAACTTCCTGCTCATGTATATAGCTTCAGCTCCATTCAACCGCAGTCTATCTCCCCACTACTGATCGCCAGTATATATTCAGAGACGATTCTATTATTCACTTATTATTTGAGCGCATATAAGTGTTTTGAATCGTGGGAAATATAAACAATATGTAGCGAATCTATCGCTACAAATAGCAGAGCTTAGTTCACCCCTGCTTCTCCATATCTCTTTCTGTCTGAAGTATCCTGGGCACTATCTGCATCACGGAATCGGGATTAAGGGAAATTGAATCAATGCCCTCTCTTACAAGGAACTCCGCAAATTCCGGGAAATCGCTGGGTGCCTGCCCGCATAGCCCGCTATGCTTGCCGTTGCGCTTTGCTCCCTGTATGGCCATGGAAACTATTCTCTTGACCGCCTCATCCCTTTCGTCAAAGGACTCTGCAAGTATGTCCGAATCCCTGTCCACTCCAAGGGTGAGCTGGGTGAGGTCATTGGAACCTATCGAAAAGCCATCAAAATATTTACTGAACTCATCTATCAGGAGCACGTTGCTAGGTATCTCGCACATCACGTACACCTGCAGGTCATTCTTTCCTCTTTCAAGCCCGTGTTTTTTCATTTCCGCAAGCACTTTACCCGCCTCGTCAACACGTCTGCAGAAAGGTATCATAAGGATCAGATTTGTAAGACCCAGCTCGTCCCGCACTCTCTTCATCGCCCTGCACTCAAGTGCGAACCCTTCCCTGTAGCGCTCATCGTAATAGCGTGAAGCACCACGGAATCCCAGCATTGGATTGCTTTCCTCTATCTCAAAGTACTTACCTCCCAGCAGGCTTGCGTACTCGTTTGATTTGAAATCGCTCATACGCACGACCACAGGATTGGGATAGAATGCAGCTGCAATGGTGCCAACCCCAAAGGAGAGCTTTTCGACAAAATAATCTTCTTTGCTGCTGTAACCTTTTGTGAGTCTCTCAATTTCCTCAGCATCGTTTGAATCAGCAACTCTTTCCAGATGCACCAGTGCCATAGGATGCACCTGTATGTAACTTGAGATAATGAACTCAAGCCTTGCAAGACCAATACCGCTATTTGGGATCATGGACAGGGAAAAAGCTTCTTCCGGATTTCCGAGATTCATCATTACTTCTGTCCTGGTGTTCTCCAGGTCCTTCAGGTCAAGGCTTTCAGTGTGGAAATCGAGTATGCCCTCATAGATCTTCCCGACATCTCCTTCAGTGCAACTGACAGTGACTTCCATACCTGTCTTTAACTTCTCAGTGGCGCCTGCGGCACCCACCACAGCCGGTATGCCCAGCTCACGGCTGACAATGGCTGCATGGCAGGTCCTTCCGCCTTTATTTGTAATGATTGCGGCAGCTTTCTTCATTATCGGCTCCCAGTCAGGTGTTGTGGTATCTGCCACAAGCACCTCCCCGGCTTTAAAGGACGGGAGCTTCGAAACATCAGGGATCACATGTACTCTGCCTGCTGCTATCTTGCGGCCGATGCTTCTGCCGGTAACAATAACCGAAGATCTCTGGTCAAGATAGTAGGTTTCAAGGACATCCTTTTTTTTCTGGGACTGCACAGTCTCAGGCCTTGCCTGCACAATGAATAATTCTCCCGTTTCACCGTCCTTCGCCCATTCGATATCCATTGGCATCTTTTTTCCATTTTTATTGGAGTAATGTTCCTCAATGGTAACTCCATACTGTGCGAGAAGGAGTATCTCCTTATTGTCGATGCAGAAACTTTTTCGGTCCGTTTCCGGAACTTCCACATTGCGGGTGAGTATACGTGAATCACCACGCCCGTAAATCATCTTTATTTCCTTTTCGCCCAGTTTCTTGTCGATAATTGACTTATAACCCTCTTTCAGTGTAGGCTTGAACACATAAAATTCGTCAGGGTTGACAAGTCCCTGCACAATATTCTCTCCAAGTCCGTAGGCAGCAGTTATGAACACAACGTCCTCAAACCCGCTATCAGTATCGATGGTGAACATAACGCCGCTGGAGGCAAGGTCCGAACGCACCATCTTCATTACTCCTATAGACAGCCCAACCTTGAAATGGTCAAATTTATTATTGACACGATAGGAAATGGCCCTGTCAGTGAAAAGTGAAGCAAAACACCTGACACATGCATCTTTCAGGGAATGATACCCATGTATGTTCAGATATGTTTCCTGCTGGCCCGCAAATGAAGCATTGGGCAGGTCCTCCGCGGTTGCCGAGCTGCGCACTGCCACATCGGCATCAGGGCCGTATTGCTCACTCAGTTTATCATAAGCCGCTTTGATCTCATTCCAAAGGTCATCAGGCATATCTGCGTTGAGAATAACATTCCTTGCCTTTTTCCCTCTTATGGAAAGGTCGCGTACATCTTCGGTGTCCAGTCCTTGAAGGGTCTGCTTTAGCTCCTCAAGCGCGCCCGCAGATTTGAGAACATGCCAGTAGGCATCCGCAGTGATCGCAAAACCGTTAGGCACTTTAATGCCTTTACCTGTCAGTTCCCTGTACATCTCCCCTATAGAGGCATTTTTACCTCCGACTGAAGGAACATCTTCTATAGTTATGTCTTTGAACCATCGGATATAGTTGTTATTTCCCATTGTTTAACCCCACATCACTTAGGTTTATGTGGGTCGTCGTAGATAACTTCTATGTTTTCCCCAAAAACAGGCACTAGTTCATGGTGCAATTCTGCTTTTGATCTGTCATGCTGCTCTGTAAGGCTTTCCAGTTGCGTTATTTCCATGGTCAACTCTTCTTCTATTGACTTCACCATGTCTGTGTACCGTATCCTGTCATTTACCAGGCGTTCTCTGTTGCGGTAAACCTGTATTTGTTTCAACTCAGCTGTCAGTTCATTCATTCTGGATGAATATCCTTCTTTTCTGTCACGAAGGTCTGATATCGTTGCCGGGTCTTTTAGCTTGCTGACATGTGCGAGCATCTTGGCATACATCTGGTCTTTCAGACCCAGGTCTTTGCTTTTTACCCGTGCTGCCAGTTCATCAAGGAAAGGATCAAGCTCATTTTTTGTGAGCGAATCAGGCTTATCCTTAATGGCTGCAAGAACAGTCCTGTTTTCTACAGACAATACATGGATTTCGTTCTTATCCTGTTTTTCCATTCTGGAGATCGCTTTTGAAAGAGGTGCAAACAGCCGTTCTATATCTGAATCGATGGCTGATATCTTTACTTCTAGCGCATGGATTTCGTCCTCAAGCGCTTTTGCCTTCTCGAACTCGCTACTTTTTTCAAGTGCGTCCAGTTCCGAAATAGAGGCAGAGAGCTTTTTATTTGCAGTTTGATGCTTTGACTCAAGGCTTTGGATATTTTTCCGGGTTTGCAGGATATCCTTTTCTGTCAGGTGAATGTTCTCTATCACACCGGGAAGCCTCTCGAAAGCATCCATTTTTTCCTTCTCAGCCCTTAAGATACTGTGAAGCTCACCAAATCTGTTTTCAAGTTCTGTAAGACCCTGTTTCATCCTTCCGAATTCCTGGGGATAAAGGGATTTGATATACATCTGGCTCCTGCGGGTATTATCAACGACTGTTTTCATAACCGACCTTGAATCCGTATACAGGTCGATTGCATCCCGGGGGTCATTACTCCGGGGAAGAGTGATCTTTTCAATGATCAGGTCAAGGTTATGAGCTACATTATCCCGGTTGGAATCGCCAAGCTTTTCCATTCTCTTGTTTGCATTTTCTATTGGTTTTGCTTGAAAGAGACTCTTTTTGATATCCCTGAGATCTTCCAATGATGTCTCTATCTCAGTATACTTCGCCCTGATAACTGGTCCTATATCGTCCACTTCTTTTTTTGATTCTGCCCTGACCAATTCCGGTAGTCTTCCAAATTCCAGCCTGAAGTTGTCCTGTGGGGCAACCTTTGGTTTTTTCCTGAAAAGATTCTCCAGAAATTTCATTATTATGAAAAACGAAATACTATCTTAAAAGCCTGATGGAAGTACCCTTTAAGTCCTATACATGGATTACATCTAAGATGGAGGCTCTTATACTCTAAAATACCGCAATCTTTCGTTTATCCAGTTTCACTCTGCAGGTATCTCCTGCTTCAAGGTGCAATTTCTCAAAAGTCTGATTGGATGTTTCCGCTATGAGAAGATTTTGATGATGCCCGATATCAATGTAAATGAGTTTACTTGCACCCTTATTAACAATGCTCTTTACCGATGCGCTGAATACATTCTCTTCCTGTGGATCAGTTTCACCTTCTTCTGATAAGATATAGATATTCTCGGGGCGGATACCCCATGATACATTCCTGCCCGCCCTCAACTTCTGCTGTATCACGCTTACCTGCAGTTCATCCTTGCGGAGCAGGACAGTACCTGTAGCAGTATCTTCCTCTCCCACAATAACATCTTCAAATATGTTGGTCATGCCTACCAGTTCAGCCACATGACTGTTCTGAGGATGATAGAATACCTCCTCGGGAGTTCCTGTTTGCTGGACCCGGCCGTTATGGAAGATAACCATCCTGTCAGCCATAGTGAAAGCTTCCACCGGATTGTGAGTAATGAACAGTATTGGAATGCCAAGTTCCTTCTGTATTCTCCTTATCATCTCTCTCAATTTCATACGCACGACAGCATCAAGCGCCGAAAAAGGCTCATCAAGCAGCAGTATTTCCGGCTTTGGCGCAAGTGCGCGGGCCAGTGCCACTCTTTGTTTCTGTCCCCCTGAGAGCTGGGAAGGATAATTGTCCTCAAGGCCTTCGATATGGAGCAACCGTAGCACTTCTCCGACCCTTCTCCCTTTTTCCTCTTCACTGAATCCTTTCAGTCCGTAGGCAATGTTCTTTTTCACATCCATGTGCGGAAAAAGAGCATAGTTCTGGAACACGTATCCGAGGCTTCGCTGCTGCACCGGCAGGTCAATCCTTTTATGGCAGTCAAAGTAGACCTTGTCGTTAACGATTATCTTGCCGCCATTGGGTTCCAGCAGTCCTGAGATGCACTGCAGTGCCGTGGTCTTCCCGGAGCCCGATCGCCCGAAAAGAACCACCAGCTCATTTCCTGCCTCAAATTTGGCATCAAGCATGAAAACAGGGTCTATCCCTTTCTTTTTATCACTTTTTTTCATGTAATGACGTTTTCTGAAATCCACTTTGATTCCCATTGTAACCTCATATCTTCCAGCGGTTGACAAGTCTTGCAGTTATAGCCATGGAGAGCAGGGACACGGTCACGAGTATGATCACCAGCATGTTGGCAAGCTCATTGTTGCCCCCCTGAAAGGCGCTGTAAATGGAGATGGCCATTGTGTTCGTTCTTCCGGGAATGTTCCCTGCGACCATCAGGGTCGCACCGAATTCTCCCACTGCCCTTGCAAAGCTCAGGACTACACCTGCAAGTATTCCCTTTTTAGCAAGAGGGAGCGTGATGAAAAGCGCAGTCTCAAGTTCCTTTCTTCCCAGAGTGAATGCGGCATATTCAAAATCCCTGTCTACGGCCTCGATGGCTGCTGTGGTGGTCTTGACCATGAGGGGCAGGGATACGACAAATGCGGCTATGACTGCCACTTGCCAGGTGAACAGTAAACTAATACCTGTCAGGTCAAAAAGAACTTTACCAATGACCCCGTTCTTTCCCAGAAGCATGATGAGAAGATAGCCGGTCACTGTTGGAGGGAGTACCATAGGTAGTGTGACCAGCACATCGACCAGCCACTTTCCCATGAATTCCCTTCTGGCCAGGATATAAGATATGATGGTACCCAGTATTGCCACTATGAGAGTGGATATTGCCGCTATCTTAAGTGTTATTACAAGGGGAAACCATACCTGTTCAAGCATTCGAGTTTATCCGTTATTAGGAATACTGAACCCATATTGTTCCAGTATGGATTTACCTCTTTCTCCTGTGACGAAATCAATAAAGAGCTGGGATTCTTCACGGTGACTTGTGGATGAGACTACAGCTATGGGGTAGGTGATGGGGGTGCTTACTGGAACGGAAGTTACCACTTCAATTGTGCCCGATTTAGCAGGTGACGCATCAGTTCCGAATACAAATCCGGCGTCAACTTCTCCACGTTCCACATAGACAAGTACCTGCTTAACATTCTCGCCCATAAGCATCTTGCCTGAGACGCTGTTCCATATTCCTGCATTGGTCATTGATTCCTTTGCATATTTGCCGGCGGGTACTGTCTCTGGATTTCCGATAGCTATATTCTTCACTTCTGGCCTTTGCAGGCTTTCCATGCCGGTAATCCCAAATTCGTTATCCTTTGGAACGATTAACACTAACGAGTTTTCCACGAAATCCTCTCTTGTATCGTTATAGATGAAACCTCTGGAGGCGAGCATGTCCATCTGATCCTGAGCGGCTGAGGCAAACACATCTATGGGTGCTCCGCTCTCTATTTGTGACCGGAGCGTACCTGATGCCGCAAAATTGAAAACGACATCAATATCAGGATTCTCTGTTTCAAATTCCTCCTCCATAGCAGTGAAAGCCTCTGTTAGGCTTGCGGCGGCGGATACTGTAAGCGTGACCTGTGGTTGTTCTGTCTCTTTATCTGTGCATCCGCTTGCAAAAAGTACGATCGTCAATATGACTGCTATTGCCATAATCAGTTTTTTGTTTAATACCATGCTGATATCCTTCTTTTTATTGGCCAGAACAACGGTGGATTCGGTCTATCTCCGTTATGTTCTGTCATACATAACGCATATCTTCCTCTTTTTATTATAAATATTTTTCTAAAACATGATACTGTTAAGTTAAGGAGTATGCTTTAATATAAAAAAGAGAGTCTGCTAAATACTAAGGATATAATAACATAATATCTGAAAAAAGTAGCAGCATCGAAGCTGCTTCAAAAAGAGTTATTCTTCAACAACAGTGACTTTCTTCATCACGTCTTTTGGCTTAATCTTGTTCACGACATCCATGCTTTCGATGACCTGACCGAAGACAGTGTGTATGCCGTCAAGATGTGGCTGTGGGGAGTGAGTGATGAAGAACTGGCTGCCGCCTGTATCCTTGCCGGCGTGTGCCATTGAGAGCGCACCCTTGCCGTGCTTGCGCGGATTACCTTTTGTTTCGCACTTGATGCTGTAACCCGGTCCACCGGTACCATCGCCCTTGGGGCATCCACCCTGAATCACGAAGTTAGGCAGGACCCTGTGGAAACTGAGCCCATCATAAAATCCTTTCTTTATCAGTTTCTCAAAGTTCTCTACGGTCTTTGGCGCATCCTTCTCGAACAATTCCAGTACAATATTGCCTTTCTCAGTTTCAATGATCGCTTTCTTCATAAGTTTCACCTTTTGGCTAGATTAACAGAAGTAACCGATTTAAGTATTGTGCAAGAGATAGTTCAAATTTATTTGAATCTCATATATGCCTTCTTTTTATATATTTAATATGCATATATTATAGTATAGTGTCGACCATCAAAAATCGAAAGATTAAAATCTATTCCCAGTAGCTCAATCACTCACAGGTGTCTATATGAAGTGCCCCAATAAATTTATCTATGCCTCTATCATTTTTCTTGCCATCAGTCTATCCGCTTTAGCTTTGGATGTCGAGATGCTTACAACGGACATGCAGAGTAACTCCGGTGAACCCGTGGATGTCATTGTGAGAGTAACAAATAATTCAACTCCTATGAATAACACCCTCGTAAACTTCACAACTACATTTGGTATACTCAATTCATCATCTGCGTACACCGACGTATACGGCATTGCGGCAATACAGCTAAATTCCAGTGTGTCTGGAGCCGCACAGGTCAATGCAAGCGCAGGCACTTCGTATAATCTAACAAATATAACTTTTCTTCCCCTGGCCGCCAGTTCAATTCTGGTAGATGTCGATTATCCCGTAAATGTTGCGGGCAATATCACAAATATTACTTTTACCCCTGTGGATATTTTTGGCAATACCAATTCAAGTGAGCTGATATATCTGGAAATTAACATAAGCGACTATTCGGAAATTGTAACACTTTCAATAAGTCCCGGGAACATAACACACCTTGAAATCATTCCCGAAGGCTCAGCAGGTGTAAACTGGACCGCTCTGGAGATACTTGCCAATCCTGTAACCGGAAATGCTGTTCTGAGCCTGAACTCTACCATTGCAGGCAATATTAACATCACATCGACAACCGGTTCAGCTTCCAACTTTACGGAATTGGTGTTCATTCCAGGGGAACCCTCACGGATCGGAGCTGTATACAACGATGAATATACAGTGAACACGACCTCCAGTATGTATGTACGTCTTTATGATATCTATGACAATCCTACACCAAATATCAATCTCAATTTCAGTTTGACATCTCCTGAAAACACTGCCTACAACAGTCCTGTGGAATATAACTCTGCGGGACTTGCCTATTATAATGGGACCACGGATCCCAGCGGGCAATTTGCCAATATTTTCAGGACCGATAAAAGAGCAGGTGCAAACATAATTAACATAGTTGTTGCGAATACTTCACTTCAGGGCAACATTACTATAACTGGGATTGCAGACGAGATCGATAATTTGTATCTCTCACATAATCCCGGACTTGCTCTTTCCAATAACAAGGATTCCTATGTCCTCTCAGCCCGGCCGATAGATCAGTTCTTAAATCCAATATTGCCTCGCACAACCCCTATTAAAGAACTGGTCCGGTTCACAACAGCTAGTGGTTATCTTGTGCTGATACCTTTAAACAACCAGGGGCAGGCAAATACTATAGTTGGTCCTACTCCTTATGTTGAGTCTCTCACAATAACAGCGACCTACAGGGATGCTTCTGGTTATACTAATTTCACAAACAGCACCACTCTCTATTTTGTGGCTGGCTCTTTATATCTGCTGGACTTGTATTCGGTTCCAAATGCCATACTTGCACAGGGATTGAATGGTAATCATGAAGCTACTGTCTCCCTTGTCGCACTGGACGAATGGGGCCATGCACTCCCTGGCATTTCTGTGGCTCTCAATAATACCAATACGACAGTTGGTACCCTGGCAGTCAGTGGTGTCAATGCTACGAATATTATTAATGTGACAACAGATGCCAATGGGAAGGTAAAAGCCTCCTTCTTAGGCAATGTTTCCGGAAATGCGACAATCCTGGCTACCAGTGGCAGCATCAACACCTCGATAAATATAAGCGTGAAGTCCGAGCCTTTCATGAGCGTGACACTGGATGTGAAACCATCCAATGTAACATCCGGTGGTACTGTGAACGTAACAACGATCATCTCAATAGAAGGAGAACTCCCGATCATACGACCTGCAGCAAGTGCAATGCTGGTCCTTGACCGCTCAGGAAGTATGGACCCTGACTATTATGCGGGAACTCCTCTGGATGTCGTGCTTGTTATTGACAGGTCGGGAAGTATGAAATTCTTGGGCACTTCCCCTGAACAACCAATGACAGACGCTAAAATAGCTGCAGGAGAATTCGTAGACAACCTTGCATCCAATGCACAGGCAGGAGTGGTATCATTCTCGACTTCCAGCAGGATGGACATAGGAATGACCCTTCTCCATTCCTATAACAACAAGACCTCAGTAAAAGGTGTCATCGATGTCTTAGTAGCTGATGGTTCAACTGCTATGGGTGATGCAATGGCAGATGCGAATAACATGCTTATAAATGGACGCCCGGAGTCAAAAAAAGTAATGATCGTCTTAACAGACGGTGTCTCTAATGCTGGCTCGGATCGTGAAGGTCAAGCAGCCGTTACAACCGCAAAGGCAAATGGAATCACTATTTATACAATCGGTCTGGGTGAAACAAGTTATATTGATGAGCCTGTTCTTCAGCGCATAGCTTTTGAGACTGAAGGAATTTATTATAATGCACCCACAAGTGCAGAACTACGCGAGGTGTACAATTCAATCGCACAGGAAATAAGCGATTACGATGTACGCTTCGTGGAATATGGGACAGAAGGTTTTACTCCATATGACTATACCTTTCAGGGTTCGATAGACCCGCAGGAATCCGTTGGGATACAGGAATATGTGCTCAAATTCCAAGGGTATGATTTGGATACTGTCTTCAATGCTGGGAGCCAGTATGGTGGTTCGAGTGCAGGAGAATGCCTCATTCAAATAAATGGGGCAAACTTTACATTGATTCCTTCATCAAACACTCCAAGTGCCAATAATGTATGGGTGAATTATGAATATAATATTACTGCTCACCTAGCTTCAGGTTCTAACACAGTAACTTTCTATGATTATTATGCATATTTAGGTAATGGCGACTGGACTAGCCGGATTAGGAATGTAGAGCTATTCAGGAATGGTACTAGAATTGCATATCATCCCACAGATACTGATCTGAGTCGATTTGGTTATGAATGTAGCCTGAATCTAGTTAAGCCCTTTGAAGAAACACTCCTTATTAATGAGACGATTAATGACCTTAAAGTCCAACTTGATTGGGAAGACAGCGTTAATGACCTTTCTCTCCAATTAACAAGTCCATCTGGAATAGTTTATGGTTTAAGTAATGATACAACCGGATACTATTCAAACGGCGATACTTCCATATATATATGGATACAGCCATTGTCTTACATTTATCCGGATGATGATGCAGATACTGTGGAAAAAGGCAACTGGACGGTAACTGTTGAAGGCACTGATCTAGGTGATTTTACCATTTCTACATACATAGATAAGATGAGCGCAGCCAAGTTATCATCTCACGCATTCATTTCCAGTTTTGATGAAAGCCGCGGAGACAAGGCAGGACTTGCTCTTTACAGTATTGGTAATGTTTCACTTACCGACAGCCAGGCAAGTTATCTGCTTGACAATGGTAGCTGGGCTGGTTACTTCACTGTCCAGACAAACGGGATTTATTCTTTTGATATCTCATGGGATGACACCTCCGAAATGAATGTTTCGCTTTATGAAGGCATAGATTTGCTGAATTCTTCAACTATTAACACAGGTGTTTGCCAGATAAGCTCTCCTTTGTATGTTGGAAAAACCTATCTTCTGGAAATAGCCAAGGGTCCTTATTCGGGTACTGATACTCATTTCACTGTTGATGTTTCAAGTTCTCCTCTGGATACCATTATGACCACTTACTACGATGGTAGTGATGAGAGTGGAAAAGGTACACCTCGTTTCAGGACATGGGAAGGTTCACAATGGTCCATGGAAAGTTATTCTAATTTCATAGATGGTGTACCGTATTTTGTGCTTCTTGAGCCAAGTCCCGTAAGGGATGAGATTATAATGGTGACAGGTGATGATCAAAATGATGTCAATGCACAGATATGGGACGGAAACTCTTGGAGTTCAGTACAGGAGCTTAGCACTAAGCTGAGTTCAAGCGTAAGAAGGGGTTTTGACGTAAAGTATGAGCAAGAGTCAGGTGATGCTGTTGTAGTCTATATGAACGTAAACAAGTATTCTAATGTGCCATTATATAGGGTCTGGAATAGCTCTTCTTGGGGTTCAGAGGCTGCAGTAGATTCTTCAAACACAGGTGCAGGTACTATCCAATGGATGAGACTTGAAGCAAAACCAAATTCAGATGAGATGGTTCTTGTGACCCTTGACAGTTCTAGAGATATACGTGCACAGGTATGGGATGGCGACTCATGGGGCAATGTTACTCAGATAACTAACAATGCCAGAACTGCAAATTACCAGTGCTTTGATGTAATTTACGAACAAGGTACAGGCAGAGCTATGGTGGTATGGGCTGATTCAAATAAAGTCCGATATCGTATCTGGAATGGTATTTCCTGGGAAAGTGGACAGGACCTCTATTCATTCTCCAATGATGTCTACTGGATAAAACTGGCAGCTGATCCGAATTCAGAAAGAGTTATATTAGGTTCTCAGGACGAAGCTTATGATGTTTATGTTGGTGTCTGGGATGGTTCTTCGTGGCCTTCTTCACAATTAGGAAGGATTGAGGATAACACATACCGCACTGATGTCAGATCATTTGATGTAGCATTTGAACAACAGACCGGTAAAGGAATAGTAGTATGGGGTGATCGAAGTACCGTTCCAAAATATCGTACTTGGTCCGGTTCTTGGAGCAGCGAGTCATCAGCACTTGATCTGGGCAGCAGTGGTTATACCAGGTGGGTACAGCTAACTCCTGATCCGATTTCAAATGAGGTATTCCTTATGACATCTGATGGCAATACTGATCTGAATATCCAGAAATGGTCTGGCTCTTCCTTTATTTCCACTGCGCAGGTTGAACCTTCTTCCACATGGAACTACGAGTGTTTCGACATTGTATTCTCTACACAGGAAGCGTCTGTTGAAAGTACTCCTGTCTCCTGGAGTGGGTGGACTGCCGGCGTCACATCAACCCTTGAAAATGACTCCATTTCCCATCTGAGCAATGCGATAGATACAATCACTGCCGACGGACTGACAGCTATAGATGAGGGATTGTACGTTGCCAATAATGAACTCTCCTCAGTGGATGGCAATTCCACGATTGTCATCATGACAGACGGCATTGATAATGCAGGTTATCACTCCCTGCTGGAGGAAGCATACAGGGCAAAAGCCAACAACACCACGATCTATACAGTAGGTTTCGGTAACACCGAGTCTGAGGTTGACTCTATACTTGCCGAAATTGCAAGTATCACCGGTGGTGAATACTATTTCGCTCCGAACTCAAGTGTCCTTAAGGAGATCTTCACGGGAATAGCAATGCAGATTACGAACTTCTCGGCAGGCGGACCGGAATTGAACCTACATGTTCCTTACAATTATGTATCTCCAATGGCCGTGGCGAAGGTCACCTATGTAACTGGAAGCAGCAATGCCACAACAGGTAATCTGACTCAGTTCGATATCCCTATACCTCCCGGAAGGAACAATGCCGAGCCTGCAATCACAACATCCGGTACCATGTCCATTTTTGAATGGAAGCTGCCGACACTGGGTCCTGGTGACAAGTGGGGTATATGGTATCAGATGAAAGTGGAAGGTGCGGGTTATGTGCCTCTGATACTGCCATCATCCACGATTACGTATACTGATTTGAGCGGTGAGAACATCACCATCTATATTCCCAGTGCGGGAGGCATGCCTGTCGGAGGAGGAGGTGGTTTAAGTCCCTTGTCGTATTCTCTGGGAGAATTGTTAGTAGTACCTGACCATTCCGTGCTGCAGATAGGCGAATCCACAAATATAACCTTAACAGTAAATGATATTACCGGGAATGCCAGTTTTGCCTATGTGGTGCTTCACACAAGTCTTGGATCCTTCACCAATTATAATACTTCGTACGGTATGACTCCCATAAACGCTACTGTCATTGGTTCAGACCATGTTAATTTCACGAGTCAGATAGCAGGTAAAGCCTATATCACTGCCTACGCGTATAATACAAACAATGTAAGTGATATGCTCAACGAGAGCGAATTGATATTAGTAAGGCCCAAGGGGATGATAACTATCAGTTAACATCTCTTATTGAAAGTCCATTTCTTTTTTTATACAATGAGTGGGACATGGTCTTTGTAAATCCATTCCTATTATTATTCTTTTTCGCAACTGTTCTTCTGTCATCTTTTTCGATAATCTTCTGTATTCTCATTCTGCTGTTTTTGCGGGCACTATTAAGTTGTCTTCTCATTATGATTATCATGACAACTTACTGCACTATTTAGTAAAGTTTATATTCTCATAAAATAACTCCGGCATAATAGTACAAACATTATGTACGTAATATGGTGGTATAAGTATGGTAAAAAGAATCATAAGTGATGTGTTCAGGCACGTGCCTGTCAGAGTGCTGGCCCTTGCCATAGTGGCATTTGTGGCAATGAGTCTTCCGGCATCTGCATGTTATATTGGCGATCTTGTATGGAATGATCTCAATGGGAATGGTATCCAGGATGCTGGGGAACCAGGTATTAAGGGTGTAGAGGTAAAACTTTACAAGTCAACTGGCGGGAGTTCCATCGCGACAACTACGACCAACTCTAATGGTTACTACAAATTCGCCGTTAATAACAATAAAGACTATAAGGTCAAGTTCATTCTGCCTTCAGGATATCTATTTTCCCCAATTGACCAGGGCACAGATGACAAGAAAGACAGTGATGCAGGCACAAATGGCTTGACTTCTGTTATCAAGATCAGGAATAGTAAAGATAACTGCACCATTGATGCAGGTATATACAAGCCAGCAAGTGTTGGTAACTTTGTATGGGAAGACAAGAACAACAATGGTATCCAGGATGTTGGTGAGCCTGCGATTGAAGAAGTTGAAGTCAGGCTCTACAAGTGTGATGGGGAATTTGTTGCAAACACAACAACAGATAGCATTGGATACTATATATTCACTGGACTTGCACCAGGCAGCTACTATATGGAATTTGTAAAGCCTACCGGATCGGTTTTTGCTCCACAGGGGCAGGGCAGCACAGCAATTGACAGTGATGCAGACGAATTCGGGAAAACAGATTGCTTTGCACTTATCTCAGGGCAGTACTATGATGACATAGATGCAGGAATTTACTTCCCGCCCGAACAGGAGATCCCTGAGTTCCCGACAATCGCCCTGCCGGTTGCAGCGATCCTCGGTCTTGCATTCATAATGCAGCGCAAGAACGAATAAGTCCAAAAGGAGTAAATACTCCTTTTTCTCTTCTCTTTTTTCTTAACTGCGATCAAAGTGTTCGCAATCATTCCATCTTAACATCGACGATATGTCTGCTGACAATTAGTCTTGTATCATTCTTAGTGGCTGTAACCATATCAAGTGTGCTGCCGGGGGAGATATCAAAGCCGGCATCTTCCAGATAATTTTCCCACGCAGGAGCATGTGCGCTGTCTATTTGGACTGTTACGTTTGTAGGTCCTGATGGCATCTCCATTCTACTGGAATTGTGATTCATTATAACTGTTGTAATCCCCCTGCCTGAAAGCCATGCATTTCCGTTGATCGAGACTATGCCGATAGTTGTCACACTCTTATTATCTATGGTACTGGTGTATACAGGAGGCTTTGATACCATGATCATGGAAGTGGAGGAGTATTTCTTTATCACACTTCCCATTTCATAGCTTATGGATTTTTTACCTTTTGAGAACTGTATATCCCCCATGGGGTAAGTTCCGAGGTGAGTACCGTCATAACTGATACTTATGTTAGATGAATGGTCGTTCACTGAAATCTCGGAGCCGTGGAGTTTCATCTTTAGGGTCTTCACAGGTGCCTGGTCGAAGGACACCCTTTTCATGCTGCTCTGGAGAACAATAAAACTCTGCTCTGCACTTTCAAATACGTTTGCATCGATATTTGACTGTAGCACCGGATAACCAATGGCATATATGGTACCCATCGACAAAGTCACAATCCCGAACAATATGATGTATCCCAGAGTCTCAGAGACTGCGGAGTTATTCCTATCTAGTTGAGTCATAGCTGATCACACGATGTGTGGAACTGCTTGATACCGTGCCGTTGATAGGCATTGTTGCAGCAATTCCTCCTATAGTCACTCTTACTTTCTGACCTGATGAATAGGAACCCACTTCTATTATCTGGTCTTCCGGACCATCATCCAAATTGATATCCGCATTAATATAATACGTCTCCTGTCCTGCTTTATCCGGTATCCTGTATTCCATTTCCATCATTCCGTTGGCAGGAAGGATCAGGTACATGTCCGTAATCACAGTGCTCATCATGTTTCCGATGTCACTGAACTGGTCTTCGACAACGACAGAATTTGGGCGCTGAAGAAATATATCGTAGGAATTTACAGTGATCACCATGAAGAATCCGATACATATCAGTGTCAACAGGATATATTCTACGATGACTGAAACCCCTTCCTCATTTTTCAATAGCGGTCTCATTTCTCCACCTCTATGACTTCCGGGCTTGAAACATATCTGGTTCTGCCGTCATTATATTCGATATTTACCCAGATGATGTCTTTCCCGGACATGTTTGTTTCATTGGCAATCTGCATCGGCATCATTATTCTAGTATCGATTGCCTGTCCGCGTATAGCGTAAAGTGCCTTCATTTGATCATTGCAGTTGATGAAAATATCCTCAAATATCACCGGCACAGTTTTGTTGTTTGTCTGGTTGAGTTCATAAGACATATCCAGGATCATCCTTGTATTCTCCCTGGTCTGCAATGTCAGCTCCCTTATGTCCTCTTTTGGTAATTCCAGCACTGCATTCGATGAGTAATAACCATTGATTACTGCCTGGTTCGCAAGCACTGCTATCGCCACCAGGATGAGGGATATGACCAATCCGGAAAGTACTATCCACTGACCTTTGTTATCCTTTCTTAAACTCTCCATGCTGTTAGTCTCACCTCCACGATCAACAACTCATCATCAGCAATGTTCCATTCTCCGCCAGAACTGGAAACCGTAGAATTGGAGAGTGACACTAAACGTCTGGCTACAACAGCATTTTCTGTGGGTGCGCCGTTAACGATAACCTTCTTGTCTGTCAGTTGTGTGGTCGCATTAACATATGCTATGTTGACATTGTAGAGTATATCAGGAAGAAGGTATGAAAGCTCATAATCAAGCATCTCAAGATTGTTTGAATCTAGGCTTGCTTCATTCTCATCCCAGCTCGCAATGCATTCAGTCAGATCGTTCCTGATCGTTGCCTCGGGTGCGCTGTCCAGTACTGTCAATGCATCGGATGCTATTTGTTTTAGCTGGACGTCCATCACTAGTTCATTCTGTGGTGTTATTATCATGGCACTTTGGGTAATGGTCAGTATCGTCAATGTCATCAGCAGTGCAGCAGCAAGACCTTCCAGAGTATGCAGTTGTGCTTTATCGTTCATTTCCACACCATCACATTGAGGTAAGCAGGCTCATAGAAAGGCTCCTCTCTTGATGTATACTCCAGTGGTGCTCCTGGCATTGTGAACCAGATATCATTGAATGTCAGTTCTAACAGGTAAGTCTGATTTGCACTAAAAAGACTGGAGTTCAGATCCAAACGCAGCATGTCATTGTGCTCTAGTGAATTACTTAAGTTTATAGGTGAGTATATGCCGTTAATCCTTTTGTATGCATTGAAATCAGCAGATGGGACGAGTGCGGTTCCATTCAGCTCTATGCTTTCAAGTTTAGGATTTGTTCCTGTTACGTTAAATTTGCTTAAAACTACAGTGACATTTTCGTTCTTCGGTCCGGCGACGCTCAATGAAGTCACGTTAGATAGGGCAGGATAGGGTGTAGTAAGTTCCTCTGCATCAAAGTAAGCGGCCCTTCCTGTTTCTATCAGGACGATGCGCACAATTTTAATCACATCCCTGTCTGCCGGGATCTCGCCCCCAAGTGTTATGGCAGTGTTGTCAAGAACAATTGGTATGTTAGATGAAGTGTCTACGAGGGATATGTTATAGCCATAATATAGGAACTTGCCGTTTACGTTATCATACAACCCCATCTTTTGCTCAAAATTTGTCTTATTCGTCTTATATATATGCATCATCGCAATCGTTTTATTTTTTGAGATGAGGTTTGGGCTATTTGTCAGTTTTGAACTGCTGTCATCGTCCGCCGCAAGACCAATTCTTTTAACGTTAGCAGTATTGTGTTCCCAATCCGTATTGCTTGTAGTGGTGTTCCCCCACCACCCGGGATCTTCAGCAAGGACCGTAGCTGTACGATAAGCTGTATGGTCAAGGCTCCCCTCATTTGCTGAACTGGGAAGAAATAAACCTGGAATGAATTGTACTATGAACATAAGAGCAATAAGGAACAACGAAATCCCAAGAAGGAAATCCACGGCAATTTGCCCTCTCTCATCTATCATGCAGATAATATATGTACAATGTAATATAAATATTATTTGCTTTTAATGTATCTGATTAAAATCTCGAAAGTAAAACCTGCTCATTTCATATTCCTTCCATTTTTAATCCGGTTTGAAGCCCTTTAGGGCACACAGGAATATGCAACAACCTGTGTCATGGGCCAAACTTCAACGGTAAAAACTTATAGCTAACACGCTGGCTATGATCAGCAACAGATAAAGAAAAAGGGTGAGTATAACTTTTATAGTATCCGATACGGCGCTATTGCCTTTCCAGAGCATACTTCATTACACTACCTTATAATATACTTACTTTTGGATGCGCTTTATATAAGTCTACTATGAATTTCCTTATCCAAAGCTTAACTCAGCGTAATTGCAAGGTCGTTCCTGCTCACATGAAGGTAAGTGATACTTCCCGGCATCCCGTCATATAGCAGTGTCAGCGTTGACTCCGAATAGTCCACAGGATCCGAATTTCCAGGTGATTGGATATTGAACATGACTGACCCATCTTCTGTTATAAGCTTCATGTAGTGCTGTGTCAGATTGTATAGAGATGTTGTGTCTCCAGTAGTGATATTAGTATCCTTCCATGTGAAATCTGGTTTGCTTGAAGTGTATTTCAAATTAAAAGTAGTATCCAATAAATCTATGTCTGCGTACTCGCCCTCCTTATTTGATCCGCTTACAGAAAACACATCATCGCTACCTACACCTTCCCACTCCTCGATTCCTCCACCCAGTGCAGTATCAATGTACTCAATTACCAGTGATATCTCGCTCTTCCGCTGCAAAGAATATTTTAGGGACTTTGTGCCTGATGAAGCGATTATTTCGTAATTTAATGAATGCAGCCCATTAGACTTCTCAGGAGATTTCAGGTTCAGCGTAAAATCATACATAGGTGCAGTATTCGTCTGGTTAAGTGAACCAATCTTGAACGCCTGTTTAAGTTGATCCTTTCCCATTTCCGGGAGCACTTCCAGTTCTACAATAGCTGTCTGGTTTGCGTCATCGGTCGTTGCACTGGCATAGGTGAGGGAATTAGCATAATCGGCCCAGGCTGTGTAGAATTCGCTCTTTATGTAGATGAGCACTTTATCTGAATTAAGAGGATTCACTCTGCTTACATTGTCAGGATACAGCACCACAGGCATATTATCGGAGCTCACAGTCACTGCAACATCCGTCCTTCCACTGAAAACCTCGTTTCCTTCTATCTTCATTATAGGTAGTGTGAGCGTTTCTCCATTATAATGGAATTCCGGCGGGGATATCATAACGGCCTTGCCGGTGGGGTATTTTGACCAGACACCGCCCCCTTCATAGCCGATGATGCGGTCTCCTTGGGTATAGGTAATGCTTCCCATGGAAGAATTGAACACAGTCATGTTTGGCTGGGCTACATGAGGCTCCCAGCTGTTCCATTTGAACCTGTTGTTGTTAAAAGTAGTATACCATGTTTCCTCACTGAGCTGGGTACATACCACAATCATCTGGCTGTTCTGATAGGCACTAGTATCCCCATTGACATTGACACTGCCATCCATTATGGAGAAAGAAGTGGTCTGGCTGGGTGATTCTCCCAGTGCCACCTTGCTTACCCTGGAGTCAAACACCGTAAACGCCTGTTCAGCTCTCTGGGCGTTGGCCATATCCTCCATATTTCTCATGGTGGGGGTTGAGTACAGAAGGATGACGCTCGTAGACGTAATAGTGAGCGCAAGGATTATCATAACTCCTACAACAGCGGACACAGCTTTTTCAGAAATAATAAATTTTTTGACCATAATCGCACCTACTACTCGATAGTTACACTCATTGGAGATACTGTCACAAGCACATCTATGCCGGGATTATAATCCCGGCTTGCAGATATAGTACTGTTTGCAGGATCTCTGTGTTTGATATCCATTCCCAGCGTTTCATTCAGGTATCTTTCCCAGCCTTCGTAATAATCGCTTTTAATGGTCATGTCAACCCTGGATACATTTTCGTATACTGAAACCGATATTTGCCCTCCCTGGGAAACAACACGGGTCAGCCCTGAACCGGAAATGCTTTTTGTGCCTGAAATGGTTATCATGGGAATAAGTAATACGTTGTCATGATACGCGAAATCCGGTTTTGAAATCGCTATGGAACTTCCTTGCGGGTACCTGACCCAGGTGCCTGTGTTCTCATAGGCTACGGTATTTTCACCATATTGATTCTCTATCGTCCTCATCTGTCTTTCAAGGGAAGGGGTATTATAACTCGAATTGGTGCTATTCCATACCTGCATGCTCAAATTCATGTAACTGGTTCCTGTAACTGAGATGCTGCTCCCGTACATTTTAAGCTCTACGGACTGAGAGGGTGCTTTTCCGAATGCCACTTTGTTAAGGTTGGGTTGCAGCACAGAGAAACTCTGCTCTATGTTCAGAAGATGTCCTCTCTCCTGCATGTTTTCAAGCATGGGATATCCTGCGACGCCTATTACTGCAAGCGACAGAACCATCACTCCAAGGGTGATACTGAAACCAAGTACTTCTGAAACAGCATCATCGGATGCAACAATGTTTTTTCGTGCCTTTTTCCTGCTGTCCATGCGCACTCACTCTCAGGATATATCAATTGTATCGGTGATCGGGTTGTAAACCATCAGGTATTCGCCTTTTGAGCTGTAAAGAATGGTTGGAGTAACATTGGTATCTTCGGTGGAATAGGGTACTTTAACTGTTGTCTCATCTCTCTCCTCAGACATGATTATTATTTCATTTGTACTGCTTGAGAACTCGATGGAATATTCCTTACCTGCTATCTTGTCTGGCAGAAATAGCCTGTAACTGATCCTTTCAACACCGGAACCTGCATCTTTTGCCATACCAACCATCGTATCCATAGATGTTATACGGACCGCAATATCGCTTCCATGTATTTCGAACTCGTCGCGCATCACGGTCTGCTCGGCCTGTCCCATCAGTGAATAAAATGATGTCAGAGCAATTACCATCACAAGAACTGTTATGGAGAAAGTAAGTATGAACCCAATTGAGATAGATACTGCATTCTCATCGCCTGCCAGATCTCTCATGACATCCCTCCCGGAAGGGGAATCGGCACTGTCCTATTGATGCTCATCTGGCTGGAAGCCATCCTCAGGGTTGGGTTCGCAACTTTGTATCTTGCAATCATGAAGGGCTGACCGGATGAAGTATTGCCGGATATTGTGTAAATTCCAATAGTAGTGCTTCCATTGTAGATATTTATTGAATAATCCTGGCCCGTTGTAGAGGCAGGAAAATTGAATGGAGTTATAACATTAACCCCGTTGATCTGGTTACCTGTTATGTTGACTTCTAGAGTTGTCCAAGTACCGTTATTGTATCTGGGTACTAGCGAACTGTCAATAACAGTTATAGTTATATTCCCGCTTGAATTGTACATTCCGATTGACCATAGGCTACTTCCGCTATTATTGACGGCTTCGATTACAAGCGGATTGGATTCATTTCCCATGGTGGATGTGTTTAGCGTAATAAAGAACGATTCAGTCATGTTTACGTTGCTCACAAGGGTCCAGTTGTCTTTCCCCCCGGCAAGCCCGTTGTGGGTGAAATAAGGTTCTGAGAAACCATGGTCCTGTAGGTGGAAAGTAAAACCTGCTGTTGCATAGTTCTGTGAGGCTTTCCTGGAGTAGGAGTCAATATATTCTTCATAACGGGTGATGTTATCCCCACTCAGTATGGAGTACCTGTAAGCGTCCTGGTATGCTTCAGTGGTTGTCTGGATCGCGTTGGCAATATCGTAGCGGGAAGTATCAATGCTTGATTCCGATGCCATGTTGCTGGCATATATAACATTGCTTAGCATGACTGTAATCACAACTATGCCTACTCCTATGGCAAAACCTGCTATCAATAACAACTGAGCGGAATCGTCTAATTTTCTCATGCGATCACTACATTCTCCAGAGCGTCATCTTTACATTCACGATATTGTAGAAATCTGTCGGATCCGCGTCCGGGATTCCGCTGCGTGTCGCAAATTCAGTTGTGTTACCGACGTCGAAATTTGATAAATGCACTCTCTTTGATATCACTACAGCGTTATTCGAAGGATCCCCGTTATAGATGTATCTTCGGGATATTGTGACGCCTTCTTCATCCACCCAGCTGAAATGCACATTATGAGCGATACCTCTTTTGACCGCAACGAATTCCAGTGTCTCTGCAAGTGAACTGGACCGAAGCTCATGAGTTGGTGTCCTGACTGTCTTGTAGACGGTGCCGTTCCAGACGTACTGCTCGCCGTTCCACTTCAGGATGTCCTTCTTCAGGGCCGAATCCTGCCCGTAGGGAGAATATGAAAGTGCATTGAGCATGTCCTGTCCCATTGCCTGGAGTTGGGCTTCTATGTGGGCATTAGCTGTGGAGGATGTGAGAGGGGTAAGGGAAGTTGCCTGTACAGTGAATATGATAATACCGACCATGATGAGCGATGCAATGATCGCTTCAAGGGTGTGCATCTGAGCATTTTCGCCTCTTTCAAGTTTATGCGGCACATTTCTTCTCATGTTACCACACCCTGAATGACAGGATAATTATCTCAGTGCTCTCTGAATTTTCATCTTTGCACAGAACTATTCTCCGAGTCTGTCCTACATTCACCTGAGGTGGGATTGGTTTCCCTTCAGCATAAAAAAGACCACTGCTGTTCTCTGCAGTGACGTTCAGGTCATATCGCAGGTAGCTGCCGTTCATGCCAAGTGAATCAATAGTAGATTGATAATTTGTATCAAGTCCTGTGAAGAAATACTTCATCTTTGTTTCGTTGACCAGATTAGGAACAGCCTCATCCCCGGCGCTCATTCTCTTTTCGACGATGGCTATGGATACTCTGTCCGCTATCAATGTGACTTCGTCTGAGTTGGATTGGAACGGTGTGAATATCCCGGATGTATAACTGAACACAAAGACCATTGCAAGCAAAAATATTATGATGCTTATCAGATAGTCGATAGTCATCTGTCCCTTACTGTCCATAAATGCCTCTAATATTATAATTATTAATATTATACTATAAGTCTTATTTGTATATTCTCCTTGAGCGACTGTATCTCATTTTGATGACAGCAATAATGCCTTTAATAGGCAATCTTAAAAACGGGTAATGCGTATCATATCTCAAGATGGATGGAACAAAGATAATCCACACAGGGGATACACACTTAGGTTACCGGCAGTATCACAGCGAAGTACGCAGACAGGATTTTCTCGATGCTTTTGCAAAGGTGATCGATGATGCCATTTCAATGAAGGCTGATGCTGTTGTACATGCAGGTGATCTTTTCGATTCAAGGAATCCGACTCTTGATGATATTCTGGAGACAATGAAACTTTTCTCAAGGCTCAGGGATGCTCAGGTTCCATTGCTTGCGGTTGTGGGTAACCATGAGAGCAAGCAAAGCACACAGTGGCTTGACCTTTATGAGAATATGGGGCTTGTCATACGTCTTGGGGCCACACCTTACAGGCTGGGCAGCGTAGCGGTATATGGGATTGACCATGTACCCAAATCCCGGATTCCTCTGTTCGATTATTCAGTTTTCAATAATGAGGATGATGCAGAATATAATCTGCTTGTAATGCATCAAATGATGAAGCCTTTTGCTTTTGGTGACTGGGATGTGCAGGAAGTCCTGCATTCCATTCCTTTTGATGTGCATGCAGTACTTCTCGGCGATAATCATAAACATGAGATAATCAGGGTAGGGGAAACCTGGGTTACCTACTGTGGCAGCACCGAACGCAACGGCGCATCCGAACTTGAACCCCGCTCCTATAATATCGTCACTGCAGGCGATGATGGGGTCGAGATTAGTAAGAGGGTAATACCTACAAGGGATTTTGTATTTATACCTGTCAAGCTCAGCAAAGGCTCACAGGCTTACGAGGAAATATTCTCTGCTATCAAAGAGCGTGATGTTGAGGATAAGGTAGTATTTGTGAATATCTCGGGAGATCCTGAGATAAAGATCAAGTTCAGTGAAATAGAGGAATTCCTGTTTTCCCGCAAGGCCCTTGTTCCTGCTATAAGGGACCTGAGGACCGGCTGTGTTTCGCCGGATGTCTTTATGTCGTTCTCTTTTACAGATCCTGATGAGGCGGTTAAAGAGGAACTGGGGAAGATGAATCTTACACAGGGTGGCATCATGATAGACGAGATAATCAGGGACCCAGTGCTCGTAAAGAGCAGGGTTGACACTGAGGTCGAAGACAAGCTTGGTGAATTGCTCGACAGGATGGACTTCACGAACAAGATAGAGATTCCCGTAGTTGCAGCATTGCCTGAGGGCGAGTCTGTCGAACTATCTCAGGAAGTAATCTCCCATGAAGTTACTAAAGAATTTTCATTAGTCACAGAATATGGTAAGGTTGAGGCTATTGCAGCAGATAACTTTGATCAGAGCTTTGACCAGAGTGTTACGGCAAAAGAAAATGTTTTCGCTGTAGATGAAGTAACTGAATTAACCGAAGTGTCCGAATCAATTGAATCAACAGAAGCATTCGAGTCAACTGAAATAACTCAAGTGCCCGAAGTATCTAAAGGTCAGGCTGAACAGAAACACGATACAGGTATCCGGCAGTATATATTCTCTGACGATGATGCCTTTTCTGCAGAGAAGGCTCACGAGGCTGCTGATCATGAAAAGGAACCGGAAGCATCTTCGGATAGGGACCATAAAACTGCCTCCAAACCACGGCAGTACAACCTTGGTGACTACTTATGAGGATAAAAAGACTGCAGATAGAGAACATAAGAAGTTATAAGCAGCTGGACATCTCTTTCCAGGATGGAGTGACCGTGGTCTCCGGAGTCAACGGGAGCGGAAAATCCAGCTTGCTTGAGGCGTGCTTTACATGCCTTTTCGGAAGCAAAACCCTTGATAAGGATTTTGTCATTTCGGACATCATCCGAAAAGGTGCTACAAAAGCTTCCATAATGCTGGATTTCGAACAGAATGGACATGATTACTCTGTGGAGCAGTTCTTTCGGAACGATCCTGAAAAGGGGCGTGCTTCCAATACGGGTGCTATTCTCAAAAGAGACTCTGAGATCCTTTTCGATCAGCCTACGCGTACATATGATGCTATCCGTTCATTGCTTAACATGGATGAAGAAGCCTACAGGAACTGCGTCTACATAAGGCAGGGTGAGATCGATATACTGATAAACTCCAAGCCAAAGGACAGGCAGAAGATGATAGACGATCTCCTGCAGCTTGGGAAACTGGAAGAATATCGGGAGAGGGCGTCAAATGCACGCATAGGCGTTGGTCGCCACCAGAAGGATACGGAACGCCGTATCAAAGAAACGGATTCAGCCGCCAGGGATATAGAAGACTCAAAGCCTGTTGAAAAACTTGCAGAATTGCGCACACGCTCAGGGAATCTTGAAAGGGAGATTTCTTCTCTCAATGATAAGAAGGACCGTGCGCTGTCATTGAAAGACGAGACCTCAAAAAAGATTGCCGAATTCAGGGAGTTAGCAGACAAAAAGGTTTCTGTCCAGTCCCAGGTAAAAGAGCTCGATGAAAAGAAGAACCGGGCGTATATCCAGATAGGGTCCATGGAGAAGAGTATCGCTTCCTCAAGAGTCGGGCAGGATGAGCTACGAAAGAAGATTAGAGATGTTTGTTCCGAATTCAACTTTGATGATTCGGATATAGAACGGGTGATATCGGGAATAGATGCGAATGAGCGCTCATTGAGGGACAGGATAAGCAATATAAGCAAAAACAAGGCGGTACTTGAAAAAGAGCAAACGACCTTTGCTGACTCGCTGGCAGAAAACCAAAAACAGGTCCATGAGCTGGAAAAGTCTGTTTCCCAGAGCAAGGGAAAGCTTACAGGTATACAGTCTGATATTGAGGCATCACGCACCAAAATAGCACAGCTTGAGGAAAAGAGGGTTTCTGTTATCTCAAACCTTGAGCCGCTTGGACTGACGCTGGAAAAGCTGGAGAATATCGAGGAGATCTTCGATCTTGTGACCGACCAGCAAAAAAGCATGCATGGCAAGGAAAAAGAGCTTTTTGCAAAGTTTACGGAAATACAGGAACGAATAAAAAAATCTGCTCAGCTCCTCAGCGAAGGGAAGTGCCCGACGTGCATGCAGGACCTTAAGGGTTCATGCATTGAAGAGGCGACAGTTTCGGACTCCCAGAAAGCGAAGGAGCTCCAGACAGAACTAGCTGCATTGAAGAAAAAACAGGAGATTCTGGATTCCAAGCTGGGACGCGTCAGGGAAGCCAGGGTTCACAGAAATGAAATTGAGTCCACAGGCAGGGAAATAAAGTCCTCTGAAGAGAACATACGTAGTCTTGAAAAGCTGGCCCTGGAATACCAATCCCTGCTTCTTGATCATGATAAGAGGAAAGAGGAGCTTTCTTCCCGACGGTCCCTTATAGAGGAGTCTGTAAAGGGATTACAGGACAAAGTCCGGCTATTGAAGCAGGAACTGGAAGTAGCTGAGAAAGGACATTCTCAGTGTCTGAAACTCCTTGAAGCAGCTCGAAAGGCCCGTACTGATCTCCTTGAGGCAGACAGGATGAAAACCGATATTTCGCAGATGGAGGACAAGATCACAAATTTCAGAGAGATGATCGTTATCTTTGATGGTCAGGTCGCTGAAAAGAACGAGTCCCTTCGTGAGATAAGCAGCAAGGTTGGAGGCTTTGATATAACTAAGCTGGAATCTCTGTTCAAGGATTATGAAGAAGCCTTCGGTGTCATAAGATCGGAGATCGTCAGGCTGCAATCGGAGCGGGAGGAAATCACAAAACAGGCGGGAATGATTGAAAGTGAGCTTAAGCGCTTAGGAAGTCTGAGAATTGTTCTTGACCAGCTGAATAACAAAGTGGATTATCTCAATGCTATCTATGCAGATGCGCAAGAGCTCGAAGCGATGTATATGCGCATTCGGTCACAGTTGCGCTCCAACAATATCGGGGCCCTGGACACCTTCATTAATGAGATATTCACTTTTATGTATACTAATAACGCTTACTCCCATGTAAGGCTTGATGCGGACTACAACCTTACTGTGTTCGAGAAGGACGGAACTTCCCTTGAACCCCGGCTGCTGAGCGGGGGGGAAAGGGCTTTGTTCAATCTGGTGCTGAGATGCGCCATATATCGCCTGCTCTCTCTTGGTATAGCTGGCAAGAAAGCCGAGCTACCTCCTCTTATTATGGACGAACCTACAGTTTTCCTTGATAAGGGGCATGTCAATCAGTTAATCAAGCTGATAGACATGATGCGCGACATCGGTGTTGGTCAGATCCTTGTAGTATCGCATGATGAATCGCTGATAGATTCTGCGGACCATGTGTTTGCTGTGGAGAAAGACTCTGTGACTAATAGTTCGGCGATCATTGCAAAATGATCCTTGCTGGAAGAAAAGGCTTATTTAGTGGTTATATGAAAAAAGCAACCATAAGTTATATTATACAATTGTCCATATAATATATCAGGATTTTTGAAACACATGAGGGACCGAATGTTTTTGCGAGGCTTTGCATGAATGAGAACAGAGACTTTATCGTTGAGAGACTTGAACGCCAGTTGAAGGAAAAAGAAGCGGAGCTCGAGGATATTAAAAATACACTGCGCGACTCGATCCTCCGGGAAATACGCAGTGACCTGAAAAGTGATTTTGATATTAACAATCGAATTGTCAGCCTTGAACACAAGGTCCAGTCGCTTGCCAGCAATCTCAATGGCGTAATGGATGAACTGCTCGACCAGAAATCCATGATCCGGTCCCTGAGCGAGATATCTGTTCCCCGGCAGAAGAAAGAGGAAATAAAGCCACCTGCGCCTCTTGATAAAGTGGTTGAGAAACCTGTCGAGAAAGCAGAACCCAGGTTATACAGGCCTGAGCCGGAAAATGAACCTGAACTTCCACGAGCCACTCCCCCGACTACTCCTATCATAACTGCCCCGGTCAGGCAGTTTGTCCCTCCACAGCCATCGATATCTGCAAACAGAGCCAATGTTTCTGTCAGGTCCACAGAACAGTCCCGTAATGATTCTTTCAGTACTGTAGGCAGGCCTGCCAATGTACGCCTTAATATAAGGGAAGCAGCTCCGCAGATTGAAGCAAAGCCTCCTCAGAGACCGCCGTCCCGTTCAGAGTATATTGTCGCAGAAACCGATGATGAGAGGAAAATGCGTAAAACTCTCCCGGAGCCGCATAATTCCTGTGATTATATTGTCGCAGAAGACGAGAACAAGGCCAAGCGTAAGCAGACTGAGACAGAGTACGAAACGGTCGAATCCCGCGATAATGAAGATGCAGTGATAACTGTTACCCGCAGGAAATAATCCTTTGTAATGAAAGGGGAATCACGTGCATATTAAGGAAATTGAGTTTATAAACTTCAAGTCTTTCGGTAAAAAGGTCAAAATCCCTTTCTACGAAGGTTTTACCACCATATCCGGACCCAATGGTAGTGGTAAGTCTAACATAATAGATGGTATCCTTTTTGTGCTGGGCCTCTCAAGCTCAAGGACAATGAGGGCTGAGAAGCTCACAGACCTTATCTATAATGGTGAGAGCTCAAAGAGGCCGGACTTTGCCCAGGTTACTATCAAGTTCGATAACTCGGACCACAAGATGCCGGTTGCAAGCGATGAAGTATCTATCACACGGAAAATACGTGAAACTGATAGTGGTTACTACAGCTATTTCTATTTTAACGGCAAAGCCGTAAGTCTCACTGATGTGCACACACATCTGGCAAAAGCGGGAGTCACCCCTGAAGGCTATAATGTCGTGATGCAGGGTGACGTTACCCGTATTATCAACATGACCCCTGTTGAAAGGCGCAAGATCATCGATGAGATCGCAGGAGTTGCAGAATTCGACAGTAAGAAAGATAGGGCACTGAATGAACTTGAGATAGTGCGCGAAAGGGTCGAGCGTGTTGACATCATCATAGGAGAAGTTGGCCAGCAGCTTGAGAAACTCAAAGAGGAACGTGATCAGGCTCTTAAGTACCAGTCTCTTAAGGCTGAGAAGATGAAGTTCGAGGGTTTTGTGTTACTTGCCAAGCTTAAGGATGCAAAGACGGAACTTGGTTCAGTGGCTGATGATATTGGAGCGAAGAAAGATGTGCTTGAAAAGATGGCAACTTCGCTTGCAGAAAGGCAAAGCAGGGTGGAAAAACTTGAAAGGGCTTTAGAGGAGTTGACATCCTCCATACAGAAGACCGGAGAGGATGAGCAGATCCAGATAAAGAAGGACATTGAAGGAATAAGGGGTGAAATGTCCCGCTGCAGGGACAGCATCGAGCTTGCGGATAATGAGGTCGAGGATATCGAGGCCCGGCGAAGGAAAACCTTTGTCGAGATCGATGAGATTAAAGGCAAGCTTGAGGTGCTTGATTCCAGGGTATCCGAAGAATCCGAGCGTAAGGAGAGTATCCTGGCAGAGATGTCGGATCGCAGGACACAGCGGATGATACTGCAGAGCAAGATTGCTGATGTGGATGCCAAGTTCGCGCAGACCAGGGATGAGATATCCGGGCTCAGGTCTCAGCTGGAAATAGCAAAGAATGAGAAGAACGAGTTGATGCGCAATGAGGATCGCCTCCTTGATTCTCTCCGAAGGAAATCCGCTGAAGTGCGAGACATCGAAAGCGAGATAGCAGATGCTAAGTCCAAGTCCCAGTCCTCTGAGAGTGACACCCTTTCAGTAAAATATGATATTGAGAAACTGAATGAGAAAATAGACTCTCTCACTAAGGATATTGATGACCTGGAACGTAACCGCTCCCAGATCCAGAGCGTCATAAAGGATCTTGAGACTGAATTGCGCAATTATGAGAAGGATTATGCCCGAATTGAAGTGCGTGTAAGGGGTGCCGAGGACCACAGCAATTATTCCCGGGCTGTCGAGATGGTGATGAATGAGAAGAAGCACCATGGACTTCCTGGGATATATGGTACGATTGCAGAACTTGGGAGTGTGGACCATAAATATTCCACTGCTCTTGAGATAGCGGCAGGCGGGAAGATGCAGTCCGTAGTTGTAGAGAATGACGAGGATGCGGCGAGAGCCATTGATTATCTCAAGCAGCGACAGGGCGGCAGGGCAACATTCTTGCCATTGAACAAAATGGAGCCGCGCAGACCTTATAAGGACCTCTCTGACAGGCAGGGAGTTGTCGGGTATGCTATAGATCTCATTGATTTTGATTCGAGGTTCGAATCAGCTTTCTGGTATGTTTTCAGGGACACTCTTATAGTTGACACTATGACCAACGCTCGCCGCCTTATGGGTGGCCTGAGGATGGTGACCCTTGAAGGTGATGTAGTTGAGAAGAGCGGTGCGATGGTGGGAGGCTCAAAGCAGCAGCGTTCGGGTCTCTCCTTTGCGGCTTCGGAAAAGGATAAACTGGTCAAGCTTGCTGAGAAGATTACAGAGTTTGATTCAAGACGCAGTACTTCTATCAAGAAGCTCGACCAGATAGAAGGTCATATAGCCCAGGTAAACCGCGAGATCCATGAGTATGACAAGGAAATATCAAAGAAGGAGATGCACCTTGAGGAGATTGCCGGAAGGGGGGAACGTCTTATCCAGCTTATCGAGTCAAAGAATGCCGAACTTGCAGAGATTGAAGAATCCCGAGGGCAGCTCAGGGATGAGATGGAAAGCGTTGTTTCCCGCAAGGAAGAAAGAAGCTTGTTTGTTGAATCCCTTGAAAAGGATATTTCCGTGCTTGATGAAAAACTTGCAGGCTCCCAGATCCCTGAACTCAACCGGCAGGCTGAGCAGCTGGATGAGGAGATCAGGCACCTTGACAACAGGGTTCGTGACATTGAGTCAGATATAAATGCCCTGAAGCTTGACAGGGACTACTCCAGCTCAAAGATGGAGGAGAACAGAGAGCTCATCAGGACCATGGAGGAGAAGAAATCCTCTCACAAGCAGCGTGTAAAAGAGCTTAAAGAGCAGATCGAAGAGCTTGAAGAATCTCTCAGGGAGAAAAAACTCCGTGAAGAAGAACTTGCCGGGCAGTTGAAAGAAATGCAGCAACAGCGTGCTGCTCTTCACGAAGAGCATGTCGCTGCCAGGAAACAGTTCGATGCAATGCGGTCAAAGCATGAAGAAGCCCAGCGGCACAAGATGGCACTTGATGCCACCAAAGTGGCTCTGGAAGAGCAGGTAGACGAGCTGACAGAGGAACTCCAGAGACGTGGCATCGATGATAGTGCCGAAGTTCCCAATTATGAGACCGTGCGTACAAGGATCGCCTCAATCGAAAAAGCTATGGAGAGGCTTGAGCCTGTCAACATGCGGGCTATTGACGAGTACGATGAAGTAGAACTGAGGATCAATGAACTTATCACAAGGCGGGACACTCTTTCACGAGAAAGGGAGCAGATACTTGAAAGGATCCAGCAGTACGAGGAGTTTAAAAAAGAGACATTCATGGCAACTTTCCATGGAATAAACGGGGCCTTCCGGGAAATATTCAATGAACTTTCCGATGGAACTGGCGAATTGCTCCTTGATAATTTCGAAGATCCATTCTCAGGCGGGCTCACTCTAAGGGCACAGCCAAGGGAGAAAACCCTGCAGCGCCTGGAAGCGATGTCCGGAGGGGAAAAAAGTCTTACAGCCCTGGCATTTATATTTGCTATCCAGCAGTACCGTCCTGCTCCTTTCTATGCATTTGACGAGATTGATATGTTCCTTGACGGTTCCAATGCAGGAAGGGTTGCCCAGCGTGTGAAAACAGCTGTAAGGGACGCTCAGTTCATCGTAGTCTCCCTGAGAAAACCCATGATAGAGGCTGCTGAAAGAACTATAGGGGTAGCCATGCAGGAAAACAATATTACAAGCATTACAGGTGTGAAGTTGCGATGAACGAGCTCATCGAGGATATGGATATCGGATTGGCGGTGGAGGCCATCCCTTCGATAGAGTCTCCGTTGCATGGATTCATAGACCCACAATTCATGGAAACACTCAGGGCACTGGGTGTTGATATTTCCCGGATAGAGTTTTCAGAGGATGTACTCAGTGAGCCGGTTGAGATACTGCTCAATCTTGCAAAGGACGGGGACATCAATCCCTGGGATATTGATATCGTAAGTGTTACTGATATCTTCCTTGATCGTATAGAGCACATGCAAATGATGGACCTGCGCATATCAGGCAGGACCCTGCTGTATGCTTCCATCCTCCTGAGAATGAAATCCACAGGCATCGTCCAGGAAGAAGAGGAAGATGCTGACTTTGATGCTTTTGAAGATGACCTGGACTTCTATGATGTAGAGGAGTATCCAATGCCAAAGCTCCCCATCCGCCGCCAGGCCACGCGTCCTGTCACCCTGCATGAACTTATACTTGAGCTGCAGAAAGCAGAGAAAGTAGAAACACGCAGGAAGGATCGCAATGTCCGTCGCAGGCTGGAGGAAAGGTCTGCTGTCACTACTGATGAAGTGCTGGGCATTGCCCATGAAGAAGATATTCTGGGGCGTGTCAAAAGCCTTGGAGAGAAGCTCAGACACGATCTCCAGCAGCAGGAATTCATAAAGTTCTCAGATCTTCTGGGCGAGGACAGGTCCGAGAATATAATGACATATGTATCCCTGCTTTTCCTGGCAACTGAAAAGAAGATATGGCTGGCCCAGAAAGAGCTTTTTGGCGAGCTTTATGTGTATCCGTTTGATGGTGCCTTTAAGGCGGTCTGAAGAGGTGCACGACAAAACATGAATGACAGGGAAGCAATTGAAGCGGCTTTTTTTGCCGCGGGTTCAGCAATCGATGCACTGACACTGGCAAGGCTGCTCAACAAGCCAAAAAAACAGGTTATCACTGTTGTCAGGGGCCTTATTGCTGATTACGCGGGACGTGAGAGCGGCATTGAGATACTTGATCTGGGAGAACGGTATGTGATGCAGGTCAAGCCAGCTTATGCAGATATCGTACGTCCGTTCGCTCCCAAAGAACTGAGCGCTCCTATGTTGCGAACCCTTTCGATGATCGCATATCATCAACCGCTGGTACAATCGGACCTGATCGACCAGCGGGGTAACTCTGCTTATGATCATATCCGTGAGCTTAAGGAAAGGGGGCTTGTTGAGGCCGTCCCTCATGGCAGGACCAAGCTTCTCCGTACCACTCCTCTTTTTGCTGATTATTTTGGGCTGGAGTCCAATGACCCTGAGGTTATCAAACAGAAGATAGTCGAACTTTCCAGGCAGCAGAGCGGGCAGAGTGGCCTTAATAAATGGCTTGGACGCAGATTTGTGGGAGTGACACCGATGTATGAATCCCTTATGGGAATGTGCGGCATCCGGGACTACAGGGTCATCAACGCATATGATCCGACGGAGGAAGAACTGGAAGATCTTGCTGATATCTATAAGCTTGTAATCTCCAGAGGATACAGGGAGCGCGTCAGCAAGTACTATGACGGTGAGATTATCGAAGTCGGATCTACAACATTTGGCGACCTTATCGAAGCTATGAAGGCACTGGAGAACATTTCCGACCCCGAGAAGGTGAAAGAGAGCACCGAGCTTATTGAGGATCTGGAAGAAAGATATGTTTCAAAGGCTCTTGTTTTCAGTAAAAAGGTCAAACCGGCAACCGAGATGGTAGCCCGTATCGTTAAGGACCTTCGGCTTGGAGTATCTGCAGAAGGCGTGGTTATAGCCCCTGACTATGGTCTTTCGGCCGGGGGCGTGAATGTGAGTGAAGGGGCCGACATACTTGTTCCCACCCACAGAAGCCTTGATGGCACTCTTACAGAAAGGGTATGCAGCAAGTATGATGCAATCCTTACAGGGCTTAAAAATATTCAAGGGTGAATACTTTATATAGGATATTGCCTTGTTGTATCATGGTGGGCCTGGACAAATTCAAAATGCATTTCTTTAAAAAGATATATAAGCAAGAGGGTATAAGTTTATATATCCAATCGCTGAATATAACTTCGCTTTAAATACGAGGATATACCATGTCAGATTATAATATCAAGATTGAGAATGTAGTAGCGTCTACAAAGCTTGCAGAAGAATTCGATCTCACTAAAATAGAGGCCGAGTTCGAGGGTGCAGAGTATAACAAACAAAAGTTTCCCGGTCTCGTTTACAGGGTTACTGATCCAAAGGCTGCATTCTTGGTGTTCACATCTGGGAAAGTGGTATGCACCGGCGCAAAGAATGTAGCTGATGTCCACACGGTCATAGGCAACATGGCCAAGAAGCTCAACGGAATAGGTATCAAGACAATCGAGAAACCCGAGATCACCGTGCAGAATATAGTTGCTTCCGCAGATCTGCAGGCCGTCCTGAACCTGAATGCGATTGCAATAGGACTTGGTCTTGAGAACATCGAATATGAGCCAGAGCAGTTCCCGGGGCTTGTCTACCGCATTGAAGACCCTAAGGTAGTAGTGCTCATCTTCAGTTCGGGCAAACTGGTTGTCACCGGTGGCAAATCCCCTGAGAACTGTGAACAGGGTGTTGAAGTTGTAAGGCAGCAGCTGGACAGCATGGGTCTCCTGTAATCGGATAAGTGTGAGTTAATTGTCTAATGAAGAAGTGTGTGTTCTGATACCCACACTGAACGAAGAAGCTACTATCGGACAGCTGATAAGAGATTTCAGGTCCGAGGGTTTCGACAATATCCTTGTAATTGATGGCAACAGCACTGATGCTACACGAAGCATAGCGGAGGCTGAGGGTGCCCGTGTAATCATCCAGAGTGGTAAAGGTAAGGGCCAGGCCATCCAGGAAGCGTTTATTCTTATCGATAGCAAATATGTTGTAATGATAGACGGCGACGGCACATATCTTGCAAGCGACGTTCATGCAATCATAAAACCCCTTCTGGAAGGCACTGCTGATCACGTAATGGGCAACCGGTTTGCAGATTATGAAGCAGGAGCTTTTACAAAGCTGAATCACTTTGGCAACCGGATGCTTAACAAGCTATTCGGTTTTGCATACGGGGAATGGCTTGATGATATTCTGACCGGTTACCGGGGTTACACTCATAGAGCTGTAAAGTCTTTTGAACTTAGGGAGGTGGGCTTTGAAATAGAGTCCGAGATGACCATTGACAGTATCAAGAAAGATCACAGGATAAAGGTCGTCCCGATATCCTACCTTAAAAGGCATTATAAAGCTGATACTAAGCTCCATCCTGTGAAAGATGGTGCACGAATAGCCAAGACCATCTACAAGATGGCCAGATTGCATAATCCTATGTTCTACTTCGGTATCATAGGAGTTGCATTTATGCTGGCTGGTTTTATTACGGGTCTGTTCGTGGTCTTTCAATGGGTGCAGGGTATCACCCGCATACCTCTTACAATTCTTACCGCCATTCTTCTTCTTGCAGGTTTCCAGATGTTCTTTTTCGGAATGCTTAGTGATCTTACGGTTTCCCTTCACAGGGAGAACCTGCGTATGATCCGCAGATTGTCAGAGGATCTCAGGTATCCGGAAGATAAGAAATAATATCAGGCTGAACCTGCATTTTCCCTTTATCTTTTTTTCTTTTCATGTGCATCTTATTTTCTTTGCTGTTCCATACAGGTTTTGATCAGAGGCTCGTATAAAGGTTTTTTTACCCTCAAGTCAAGACAATTTAACTTAAGATAAGTGCAACCTCAGTTTAGTAAAAGTACCTGCCACTGTGTGGGTAGCTTGCCAGATTGCCTTTTCTGTACAATATGGAGTCCCATCTGGTACGCTTTTCTACCAGGGTGCGCTAAATAAAGTTAAGTTGATTTCCATTAAAGTAAATTTTTTAAAAAGTATTATATAAGATATGATTCTTGTAGGGTACATCAAATACCGAGGAACAGATCATGACAATAGTAACAGATGCAAAGAATGGTAAAATTACAGAAGAGATGAAGATCGTAGCCAAGGATGAAGGCAAGGACCCTGAGTTCATAAGGCGCGGTATCGCTTCAGGCAGGATCGTCATCCCAATGACTCCCTACAGGGACATCAAGCTCTGTGGTATCGGTGAAGGACTCAGGACCAAGGTCAATGCATCCATAGGTGCATCATCAGACATCGTTGATGAAGAAATGGAAATCGCAAAGGCAAAGGCCGCAGAAGAAGCAGGCGCAGACACACTTATGGAACTCGGTACCGGCGGGGACTTCCTTGGTATCAGGAAGAAAGTATGTGACGCAATTTCCCTTTCTGTAGGTTCAGTACCACTTTACCAGGCATTCATTACCGCAGCAAAGAGGGACGGTTCCATTATCCACATGACAGAGGACGATCTCTGGTATGCTACCGAGGAACAGGCAAAACTCGGTACTAACTTCATGGCAATCCACACCGGTATCAACAACATTGTCCTTGACAGGTTGAAGGCACATGGCAGATTCGGTGGTCTCTGTTCCCGTGGAGGTGCATTCATGAGCACCTGGATGCTCCACAACGAGAAGGAAAACCCACTTTTCGAACATTTTGACTATCTCTGTGAGATCCTTAAAGAGCACGAAGTCACCCTTTCAACAGGTAACGGAATGCGTGCAGGTGCAGTTGCCGATGCAACCGACAGAGCACAGGTGCAGGAGCTCATCATCAACTCCGAATGCGCACAGAAAGCACACGACAAATACGACCTTCAGGTAATCGTAGAAGGACCGGGTCACGTACCACTTGACCAGGTAGAGATGAACGTCAAACTCATGAAAGCAATGAGTGATGGAAAACCATTCTACATGCTCGGTCCACTCGTATCAGACATCGGTGCAGGCCGCGACCACATCGTAACAGCAATCGGTGCGTCAGCTTCCGCAGCAGCAGGCTGTGACTTCCTCTGTTACGTAACACCAGCAGAACACCTTGCACTTCCAAACCTTCAGGATGTAGTTGAGGGTGTCAGGACATCAAAGATCGCTGCTCACGTTGGTGACATGGTCAAGTATCCGGAAACAGCCCGCAATGTTGACCTCGCAATGGGCAGAGCACGCGCAAATCTTGACTGGGAAGCACAGTACAAACTCGCACTCGACCCTGTACTCGCAAGAAGCATCAGAGACAGCAGAGCACCTGGTGACGAAGACGCATGCACAATGTGCGGTGACTTCTGCGCACTCAAGATAGTCAACAAGAGCTACAACCTCTTAAAGTAATGCCCAGAGGGCATTACTTTGTTTTCTCACTCTTTTTCTTTTTTATTGATCTCTCTTTCCGGAGTATTTCTTTGTGTATCATGCAACTTTTATAGTGCTGCGTAAATCCATCTATTATGGCAATCGTGACCCTTACAACTGATTTCGGTACCCTCTATCCTGCTTCTCTCAAAGCTGTGATACTTGGTATCTGTCCCGGTATGGATATTGTGGATATCACACACTCAGTCCCGCATGCTGATATACGCGCAGGCGCCTTTGCCATCTACAGTGTGGCAGAATATTTTCCGGAAGGGACAGTCCATATAGCTGTTGTTGACCCTGGGGTCGGCACTTCCAGAAAAGCGATAATAATAGTCTCGGGAGGACAGTACTTCGTAGGTCCGGACAATGGACTCATGATGCCTGCAGCAGGGAAGCTGGGTGATCCTGAGGTCTACGAAGTTACCAATAAGGATCTTCTAAGCACTGTCTCATCAACTTTTCATGGCAGGGATATCTTCGCACGCGTAGGGGCTTTTATAGCACAGGGTCTGGATGTCAGGGAAATCGGCAGAAGAATCGATGATTATATCGGTCTTGATATTTCGGACGCTTTAATACAGGATAGTCGTATAATGGCTGAAGTTAATTATATTGACGACTTTGGGAATGTGATAACTAATATCCCTCATAATCTCGTTAACCGGAAAATCATGTCCGGTACAGTCCTGAAGATAAATGGTCATAACATCCCGTTCCTGGACATATATGCTCATGTTGATGCCGGTTGTATGATCTGTCTTATAGGTAGTCATGGATTTTTTGAGATAGCAGTGAATCAGGGCAGCGCTGCAAAATCACTTGGCCTGAAAAACGGAGTTTCTCTCAATATTGAATTAATCGGGGAATGTGGTCGATAAACACTCCTTTTCTCCATCCGGTACTTACCTTTTCCTGCTTGATACCAGAAGCATCCCTGCCAGCGCAAAGATTCCGAATGCCAGCTGGCTATGACCTGCCTGCTGGGTTGCTTCAGGATCCTTTACATTGCCAACAAGTACCCTTGAGTTATTAATTACTATAGGCAGTTTCTCCCCGCTGGAATTGGTGACTGTCACATTCCTGAGCTCTATACGGGTTATTCCTGACTTTCCCACAGCGCTGAATTCTATGCTTGCGAAGGTGCCTGCATCAAGGAGTGTCTCCTCTGCCAGGATAAATCCGTATATCCCGCTTACGGTACCATTGACATTATCAGTACTGCCGGAAGAGAATATGGACTGCTCATTTTCCTGCTTTAGGAAGGTGCCTTCAGAAACACGAATTATTTTAACCAGTGAAGGGTCATAGGCCAGCAAAAACTCAGCACCTGAAACAGCAACGTCAGGTTCGATGACTACTGCCAAAGAAAAGTTTCCATTCTCACTGATGCGCGATACCTCTGGGGAGATACGCACAACAGTTTCTGCGCTTGCATTTGCTACCACTGCCGGCAATGCCAGCAGAAAGGATACTATAATTAGAAAAAGGACTCTGCGGGTGTCTGGAGATATCATGGAAATCAACCTGTCTTTGATATCTCATATATTATACTATGAATTATATAAACTAGTCTTAGATATATGGACTTTTGCTCACATCCAGTCATAGTGTCTCATGACCTCAAGATTCAAATCATAGAGCATGCTGTTTTCCACATATCCAAAGAACAGGCATTTTTCACACTTTACTGCGGTGTCCTTTCTTTCTTTCCGTGTTCTCTCCCATACATTTGCAATGCCATCTCTGATATTGCCTATCGGTTCCCTGTGTACCCTGCAGTTCTCAATGCTCCCGTCTGATGCAACACATAGTATCAGATCATTGGCATGACATGTATAGTCAGTTCTCAAATCTCTTATCATTCCGAGGTATGTCAGAGAATTGATAACAGGATAACCCTCCTTTTTCATTTCGATGATCCTGTTCACAGTATTGCGATATTTTTCCATATTCCTTATGCCAAGTTCCCTCCATGTATCTGAGGCAATGCTACCAAACTCGTACATGGGTTCAAAGGATATCTTCAGGTCGAGGTTCTTTGCAAGGAGAATGAGATCCTCGATATCATCAAGATTCTTTCCGCTGATAACGCAGTTCAACAGCAAGGGTTTGCCCATTACTTCACGGGCCCTGATGATGCCGGGCATTATCCTCTCAAAGTCAACCCCTCTTATTTCCCTATAGCTGGATGTGCCATCGACTGAAACTGAGAGATAGTCAAGGTGAACAAGTTCCTCTGCTCTCTTTTCCAGCAAAAGGCCGTTGGTTATCATGGATGTCGTCATTCCGAGATTCTTGGCGTGTTCGAATATCTGCGGAAGGTCACTTCTCAGCAGCGGCTCAACGGTCCATGCGTTGTACACCTGTATACCAAAAACCCTTGCCTCATCCAGTAGCCTGAATATCTCCTGCAGTTCCATCTGGGAGCCGTTCTCTTTCCAGTACTCACAGAATTTGCATCTCATGTTGCATGAAGAATTAACTGCATGGGAGAGTACAAAAGGTCTTTTTTTGATTCGCATCTGCCAGAGGGCTTTTGCGGCAGTTATTGGTGAAAAGTTTGCCATTGTGGATCTCTTTGTTTGGCCGGAATTATAACTTCCTACATGATAAATGTAATAGTTCGCCGGTGGGTTTCGCTATCTTAAGCGAGATTCAGAACTTTTTTTAGTATTACGAATTTATAAAATTGTATCCCAAAAGAAATATATACCATTGTACCCGTATGCACGAGTGTTACGATATTGTACAAACTTCATATTCTTGCATATCAGCCATTTCAGTTAAATTTCGGAGGAACCAGAATGCATATACCGGATTCATTTATGCCTTTAACTCAGGCACTTGTTTATTGGGTCATTGCCCTTCCTTTCATATTTCTGTCCGTCAGATGGGCACGTAAAGAACTTGATGATACCAAAGTACCGATCCTGGCAGCACTTGCCGCCGGCATCTTTGCAATACAGGCACTTAATATCCCGATAGGTATGGGTACCAGCGGCCACATGGTCGGAGCGGCCCTTGTAGCCATTATCTTCGGAAGCCCTATGGCGGGTGTATTGGTATTGACCCTTGTCCTGCTTGTCCAGGGATTTGTGTTTGCAGACGGTGGCATCACTGTGATGGGTGCAAACATACTTAACATGGGTGTCATCTCCGGTTTTGTAGGTTACTATGCATTTGTCGCTCTCCGAAAGAACAAGCTCAGTATAAGCGTTTCCTCTTTTATCGGCGCATGGCTTGGTCTCTTTGTATCTGCTCTTGCAACTGCTGTTGAAATGTACATTGCAGGGACTTTCCCTCTTGTCGCCGGCCTGACGATGATGGGGTTGTATCATCTCATCATAGGGTTTGTGGGTGAAGGGCTTATCACTGCCATAGTGATAACAGCTATAGGCAAATCAAGGCCGGACCTTCTAGAGAACTCCTTTCTGAATCCTGATCAAATGGGGGTAATAGCATGAGTGCGACCATGTCTGGAAAGCAGAATATGAAGTTCCTTTATGCAGGCATAGCTATTGCATTGATGATATCTGTACTTGCACCTTTTCTTGCATCTTCCGACCCGGATGGTCTTGAAAGTGCAGCATTCGGTGTGATCGATGAAGCAAAGATGGCTGCCATGGAAGAGCTTGCCCCTGTATTCGAGTCTCCTATGCCTGACTATGCCATTGAAGGCATGGGCAAGACCGGGGAAGTCATGGCTATAGTCATCGGTACGTTAATAGTGCTGGCCATTGGTTTTGGCCTTGGCAAAGTAATGAAGAAATAATCTTAAACTTTTCTAAACTGGAGGAGGATGGCATATCCTCAAATCTTTTTTTTTCTTTTACATAACAGCAAGCAATACCAGGATCATAGCTGTGCTTAAGAAAAAAACGGCATCTGTCAATCTCAATTTACTTCTGCGCATGTAGATATTGTTGGTATCGTTGCCGTAACCTCTGCATAGCATGCTGATATAGGTTCTTTCTCCCTGTTCATAAGAGCGGATGAACAGTGAACTTATGGTATATCCTACCTGTTCGAGCACCCAACGACGCGGTGCATTTTTATTCCATATATCAAAAAGGCGGGTCTGCTGGGCTGTCCTGATTCGCTTGAGCATTATCCAGAATACAAAGAGATACCTTACCATCATTGTAAGCAAAAGCGTGAATTCACGGGGTATTCCCAGGCGCCTTGCAGACACAACCATGTCATTCATTTTCATCGTGGAGGAGAGAAGTACTATTGAAGTCACACAGACTATGTACTTTGCAAGCAGGGTCAGACCAAAGTATGTGCCTTCGTAGGTCATCGTGATCCCAAGGGGCAGTTCAGCGTAAACTCTGAACGTATCAATAAAAGGCTGCCTTACGAAGGGTTGTATCAGGACCATGGAAAGACCAAAAGGCAGTACTGCAATGAACCTTACAAGCACATATAAGATGTTGAGCCTTGCCAGCAGCACCAGAAGCAAAAGATACGCTTCAATTATTGCAAGGCGGATGAAATTACCTTCGTCTATACGCGGGAGGCTTACAGCAAAAACAATGATGGCTATGGTGGCAAGTATCTTGACACGCCCGTCCAGCCTGTGGATCGGGCTGTTCTTGTAGGATTCCCTCTCGATGTCAGTAAGCGTTATCTGCATTATTTTGCCCCTGCAGGTCAATTATCATTCCAAGCAGACGCAGTATCTCATCTCTTGCATCTGCGGGTGTTATCTTGATATCGACCTCCAATCCGCTTTCCTGCAGGAGTTCAAATAATTCTGCTATTCTGGGCATCCTCAGATGCGCGTGTTCCAGGAGCTCGTGCTGTCTGAATATCTCCCTGGCGGTGCCTTGGGCTTCGACTTTCCCATGGTGGATGACATACACCCTGTCAGCAAAGAGGGGAACTATGTCAACATCGTGTGTGGAAAGTATTACCGTAATACCAAGTTCCAGATTCATTTCCTCAATTACTCGCATGATCTGGCTGGCGGTGAAGGGGTCCAGTCCGGCGGTGGGTTCATCGAGTACGACAACCTCGGGTCTCATGGCAAGTATCCCTGCAATTGCAACCAGTTTCTTCTGGCCTCCGCTCAGGTGATGGGGAGAACGGCCCTCAAAGCCTGACATGTGCACAAGTCTGAGAGCCTCTGCAACACGCTTCTCGACCTCCATTTCGGACAGGCCCATGTTTATCGGACCGAATGCCACATCCTGCTCTACTGTAGGAGCAAGGATCTGGTCGTCAGGGTTCTGGAAGACTATGCCTACAGTTTGCCTTACCTTTCTTATGTTTTTTCTGGATACTTCCTCGCCTTTTACAAACACCTTCCCTGAGTTTGGCCTGAGTATACCGTTGATATGCCTGAACAGAGTTGATTTCCCGGCCCCGTTGGCACCGAGGATGGCTATCTTCTCCCCGGGATATATGCTGAGACTAACGTTGTCGAGAGCCTTTGTTTTGCTGCTTGCATAGAAGTACACGATATCTTTCAGTTCGATAATAGGTGCATCTGTCATGATGATCGATTGCCTGGATTGTGTGAATAGGAATGACTGAGAAGTACACTTGTACATAAGAAGCCTGTTATAAATAGTTGTTTAGTGTTATCATTTCGAAAAGTCCTCATAATATGGCCGTGTGCCAAAACAGGCATGAGAACACTAAAATATATCTAGTTACAGAACAAATAATAAAATGATGTTCAAAAAACTCCGCAGATACATTACTATTTTCAGAGTATTCTTCAAGTATGATCTTTTTACTATTATCTATAGTGAAGTTAACGATTATTACGTTTCTAACAGGCGCAACTTGTGTGTCGTGGATATCAGGGTCAGGAAGAACGCTGAAAACCTGAGAATGGCACTTGAAGAACTTGGGCCCACATTTGTCAAGCTCGGACAGATGCTGAGCAAAAGACCTGATATTGTACCTGCTGTATATGTGGAGGAACTATCTCATCTGCAGGACAATGTAAGGTCTGTTGATTTTGGATTAATGAAAGCCGCTTTTGACGGACTCAGTTGCAGTCCTTCAAATGTAGCTGATTCAGGTGGAAATGATTTCGATATACTTGCGATATTCGATGAGTTTAACACAATCCCCATTGCCTGCGCTTCAATAGCACAGGTATATGAAGCTGTATATGATGGCAAGAGGGTCGCTGTAAAGATAACAAAGCCAAATCTTATCAATACTATTAACCAGGATCTCGCCATACTGGACGACCTGAAGCCCTTCATAGTTAGAGCCCTCGGCCTGGGCAGTAATTTTGATATGGCTGCCTTCCTTTTCGAGTTCAAGGATGTCCTTAACAGGGAACTGGACCTGAGGAACGAAGCAAGGAACCTTAAGCGTTTCAGGGACAACTTTGAGGGTGTAGAGGGGATACATGTACCGAGAGTCTATGATGACTTCTCCAATGAGAACATCCTGATCATGGATTACATGGAAGGCATACCCATCAGGAAGCTTTCACAGATTCCGGCAGAGAAAAGGAAATGGTATGCAAAGCTCATCAGCACCAGTTACCTGAAACAGGTTTATATTGACGGGTTCTATCACGCAGACCCGCATAGTTCTAACATACTAATCCAGAAAGATGGAATAGCCTACATTGATTTTGGAGCAGTAGGCGCTATTGATGATGAGCTGCGCCGTAATATGCTTAACCTTTTTTATGGGATATATAAAAAGAAAGTGGACATAGTCTTTGAGGCCTTTCTGAAAATATCCGGAATAAATAAAGAAGACATTGATGTCCGCCGCTTCAAGATAGACCTTGATGATATCATATCCAAGCAGAATTATTCAGTAGGTGAGAGGCAGAGTGATAATTATGCCACTTTGGGACTCAAATATAATCTCTCTCTTCCCAGCGAATTCTCGACTCTTGAAAGGGCTTTGATACTGATAGAGGCTAATTGCTTGGAACTTGACCCGAAGTTCAATCTGCTGGAAGATGCCAAGCCTGTCATAATGCAGGTTTTTGTAAAGCGATATTCTCCCTTCGAGGCAGCTGAATACCTGCAATTGGAAGGGGACAGATACCTTGATATAATCAAGAACCTTCCGCAGGGTGTTAACGATGTCATCGAGACCATCAGAGGTTACAGGATCGAGAAGCTGGAGAAAAAAAGCAGTGAGATTAAACGATACAGGACGATAGATACTATCTTTAAGTATGTCTTCCTGTTGGGAATCCTTATGTCCTCTGCCTACCTGGCAGTCCGCGGAACTGGATATCTGCCTGTACTTGGGACAATCGGGTTCACTACTGCTATCATATTATTTGGGATAATGTTCTTTAAAAGACCCTAATGAAAGAGTGTGGATCAATTACAAAAAGCTGACATGTCACTTCTTTATGTTGAATGCAGGATTGCTTTAGGCTGGTCATCGCCGGTATGCTGAAGAATAACATGAACTACATGTTCTATCTTTTTTATGGCAGCAAAATCACTGCTTTTTGCAAGATTACTGCTGATATACGCAGTGCAGGGGAGCTCAGTGTTCTGAGGTAAAAATAGTCATTTCACACTTCTGGACTACAGTTATTCCTATAACGTGAAGAGTATAGGCTTGTTATGATTAAGGACACATAAAAATACAACGTAAAGTGTAAAATATTCAACAGATATTCCAAAAAAAGAGATTTGCTCGCACAAGGCGAGCATTTTTGATATTTGTTTACCCGAAGAGTGCACCGAGTCCGGCCATTCCGCTCTCTTCTGCTTCTTCCTTGTCTTCTTCTTCGCTCTTGGTTTCTGCTGCTGGTGCTGCTGCGGCTGCTGCTGGTGCTGCGGCTGCTGCTGGTGCTGCTGCGACTGCTGCAGTTGCCATTGCTTCCTCTATGTCTACGCCTTCAAGAGCTGCGATGAGTGCCTTTGCGCGTGCATCGTTGACCTCTACGCCTGCTGCCTGAAGTACGGCAGTAACTGTTGCTTCTGAAATCTCTTTACCTGCTTTGTGCAATAAAAGTGCTGCGTATATGTATTCCATGTGAAATCACCTTTTGTTTGTTAATGTAAATGTTGTAATTATGTCCGTCTTGTTCATCCAAAGAGTGCTCCGAGGCCAGCCATCCCTTCTTCTTCGCTGTTCTCTTCCTCTTCTTCCTTCTCTTCAACTGTTTCAGTTACAGTTGATTCGGTTGCGACCGCTGCTGAAGAAGCCCTTGCTCCAAGGGTCTCTTTCAGTTCATCGTCAATTGCTTCCTCGTTAACATCGGAGGCTGCAGATGCAACTGCAAGCATCTGTGAGTATGCTTTTCCAAGCAGGGCATCCATGATGTCCGGCTCAAGCACAACTGCGTAAATACCAAGGTTGCGTGATTCTGTTGTAGCCTTTGCGATGATAGTGCGGATATTGTCTGCGGTCGGGTATGCTGCACTGACTGATAAGTTGAGTGCCTGCCGGGCTGCCAGCATAATGTCTGATAAGAACTTTGTCTCATCGATTGCCAGGACATCCGGTGTAAAGATAGAACCTGCTTCAAGGACTGCTCTCAGATCAAGGCCCACTATCATGGGGTAGACCTCAAGTCTTGTAAGCATGGCTGCCAGTTTCTGTGAGACGACCTCTCCTTCCTTTGCAACCGTCTTTGTTTCCCTGACAACTACTTTCCCGCCATCTATGGCTGCAGGTATTCCTACCGCCTGCATTTCCCCGAGTATGGGGCCGGGTGGGAAACCTGTCGGACCTGCCTGAACAATTATGTCTTTCGGTGCAACAGTTCCTCCCTTTATGGGTGAGGGACTTTTGCTCTGTTCAAGCACTTTATATAATCTGAACGGGTTTTGTTCGGTGAATATCAGGGCAGTCTGCTCATCAATATAATCATCCATTTTCTGGATATCTTCGCTAGACTCGTCAAATGCCCTTTTTATAAGTGTGTTCCTTGCAACCTTCAAAAATGCGGTACCTTGGAGGCTCCTTCTCATCTTTTGAAGTTGCTTGGCGGGGATTCCGGCGACGCCCACTACTCCGAACAGAGGATACTTCTTGACAAGTTCCTTGATTTCCTCAACTTCCTGTTTCTTCCATTGAGGAACATGCTCTGCGTGGTGAATGTCTTCCATTTATACCACCTTCACGGATTTGCCCATTGTCGTTGTAACATAAATTGACTTTATGTTATGCTTCCCTTTTTCAAGAGATTGCTCAACTCTGCTCATGACCGTTTCTATGTTCTCTGCCAGTTTCTTGACATCCATATCCTGCCGTCCGATTGAAACGTGGAATGTAAGCTTGTCTTTGGACCTGATCCTGATGGAGTTCCTTGCGTTGTTCACGACATCCCCAACATTCTTGCCAGGTGGCAAGGGTATTGGCATCTTTCCTCTGGGACCAAGGATTGCACCCAGGTTCTTACCGATCTGGGCCATGTACTGAACTTCAGCAATGAAGAAGTCACATTCATTGGCAATTGTTCTTGCGCGTGACTTATCTCCTCCAAGTTCGGCGATGTCTGTATCAGTGAATACATACTTGACGCCTGCTTCCTTGGCCTGAAGACCTACTTCTCCTTTTGCAAAAACAGCAATTGTGAGGTCCTTTCCTAAACCATGCGGTAATATTATTTCCTCATCGACACGGTTTTTAGGCTGACTCATGTCAAGGTTTTTCAGGTTGATCGCCAGGTCTACGCTCTCAGCAAATTTGCGCTGCGGCGACTCCTGCAATAACCTGTTAATAATTTCTATTGTACTTTGCTCTGCCATTCTTTACCTCCCGTAGTTTGAACAAACTGTTCAGGCAGGACCGTTGCGGTCTACTACGGCTTATTTAGAGTTTCAGATATATTGCTGAAACTCTGTCTGACGGGCACCTTTTACTTAAACAACAGTTTTAAACCTATCGGTTCTATGAAGTCTAGGTCCGGTTACCAGGATTCGCCTGCCAGTACTTCGTCATACTTGCCTTCAGTAATGGCTTTCTGACAGTCTTTGGCGTGCATCCCTTCTGCGGTGACACCCATTGGTACACATGCTCCAAGGACTTCCTTGACAGCCGCTTTTAAGGTATATGCTAACATATCATCCTTCTTCATGCGTGCTATCTTGGCAGCCTGTGGTATTGTGAGATCGCCCACTACTGTGGTTCCGGAGGTGCCTGATCCTTTTTCAAGTCCAACTTCCTTCAGAATCAGTGCAGCGGTCGGGGGTGTACCGACTTCTATTTCGAAACTCTTGTCCGCGGCAACTATTACCTTGACGGGGACCTGCATTCCGTTGTAGTCTTTTGTCTTCTCATTGATCTTGTCGATCACGGCTTTTACGTTGATCCCGAGAGGACCAAGTGCCGGACCAAGTGGTGGTCCTGGGTTTGCCTTGCCTCCTGGGACCAGTGCTTCAACGACATTTGCCATTTGAACATCACCATTAAATTTTAATTATAAATAAATTGTATCAGGAATTATTTTCTTCTTCTTTCCTGAGGACTCTTACAGTATCGCCACGAATAGTTATAGGTATCGGTACGACTGCATCGAAGAGTTCAACTGTGATCTCCTCATGACCCTCATCCACTCTCTTGACGCGGGCTCTCTCACCTTTGAACGGTCCTGATGTGATCTCAATGATCGCACCTTCAGTTATGCCTGTAACCGTGGGTTTTGGAGTCAGGAAGTGTGAGATCTCCTCAATGCTTGATCTGCCCTTTACAACTGTCCTTGCATGAGGGACGGTCTGGATGGCCTGTTCCACAACACCGGGTTCGGGGGCTTCAATAAGTACGTATCCCTTAAGTTCGTCAGGAGCTATTATCGCCCTTATGTCCAAGTGGTCTTTGCGTGCTACCTGGGTAATCATATTTGCAACTGATCGCTCCTGATTTGCAGTGGTCTTAACTACAAATATCACAGAATCTTCAGCCATGCTCACACCATTCTCGGTACTTCTACCAGTAGCGCATATATTATGAAACCAACAAACCCGATTGCAAGGATTCCCAGTCCGGCAACCTTCGCTATGGTTAGGAACTCTTCCCTGGAAGGTTTCTTTGTCAGCTTGAGTACCCTGATATAAGACTTCAGGGCCTGGCTTATATTACTGTTAATTTCTTTTATATCGAACGAGTCTTCTGCCAAATACTTCACAACCGGTTATGCTTGATGAGATAACTAAGGATAGATGATTGACTATATTATAATATTGTCCATTCACTCTGCCAAATACATGTTTATAGCGCCATCTACATAGCGTACATAATAAAATACCTTTCGATTGAACAATGCAGTTATGTACTGTCCAATCGTGTGCTTCTAACAGATAAACTTCTCATTTGACAAAGTCTATTCCATATCTTCTGGTCACGTTCTTTGCTCCGCCGTGGCCGTATATCTGCGGAGATTTCACTCCTGTCACAACTATCATGGTGCGTACAGTATTTTCAAGGGAGTTGTCAACCTGGGCACCCCATATAAGCCTTGCTTCGGGGTCTATTCTGTCATATACTTCCTGGACAACGCTTTCTGCTTCGGCAATGGTCATGTCCGGTCCGCCGACAACATTTACAAGGGCTGATGTAGCGCCTGAGATATCCACGTCCAGAAGTGGGCTGCGGAGTGCTTTCTGTACGGATTCTACTGCTTTTGCCTCTCCTTCTGCCTCGCCAAGACCTATCATGGCAACGCCGCCGTTCTGCATCACAGTCCTTACATCAGCAAAGTCGAGGTTGACAAGTCCTGGTTTTGTGATCAGTTCAGTGATACCTTTCACGGCTCTCATCAGCACTTCATCTGAAACCTTGAAGGCTGCCTGCAAAGGCAATCTGGGGACGACTTCAAGAAGCTTGTCGTTCGGCACGACGATAACGGTATCAGCGACGTCTCTTAATCTTTCAAGACCTGCTTCTGCATTGGTGCGCCTGACATGTCCTTCTACGCTGAAAGGTAGTGTTACAACAGCAATGGTCAGTGCGCCTGCGTCTCTTGCAGCCTCTGCAACTACAGGGGCTGAACCTGTTCCGGTTCCTCCTCCCAGTCCGGCTGTGATGAAGACCATGTCACTGCCCTGTACCACACTGGCAATGTCATCTACGCTCTCAATAGCTGCATCCTCTCCTATCTGTGGAAGGCTGCCTGCTCCAAGGCCTCTTGTCTTCTTCCTGCCAATGAGTATCTTCCGGTCGGCATTTATATGCAGGAGGTGCTGCGCATCTGTGTTTAGTGCTATCAGTTCTGCTCCCTTTATTCCTTCGTCAGCCATCCGTTGTGTACTGTTCGAACCGCCGCCGCCGCAACCTATTACCTTGATGTTGGTTTGTAACTCGCGCAACATCTCTTCAAGTTCAGCGTTAATATCTCTGTGATCAGGGGTTTTAGCTGGGCTGCGAAGATGTGCTTCCTGTTCAGACCTTGCCAGTGCCTCTTCTACTATGGATTTCATCTTTTTTCCCTCAGAAGTCGTGTATTCAATTACAGGTGTGATTGTTAGAGAATGGTCAATGGGATTTCTTTAATCTTTCGCATATGGACCATTTCCGGTCCGATAGTCTTCCCATTAACTATAATCGTTTCCTTCTTAGCCAGTTTTCCATACAGGAGACCCGGACTTATGCCAAGTCCCTTTGCCATTTCGGGACTGAAGCTTTCCGTCACTATATAAATTAGATTCTCCTCTGGAATATATTTAACTTCATAATGCTCTTTTAGTATTTTAATGCATTCATTTATGATATCCTGCGTCGTTATTTCCATCTGTTCCCCTACGCCCAGTATATATCCGGATATGGTGCCATTCTCTCTCTCAATATATATGGGCGCAAATTTCTCCAACACTGTCTGCATTGCTTCCCTGTCAACTGAGAAAGCCTCCTGCAACAACTGTTCGTTAATCCTGACAGCACACAGCTTTACTTTCTGTCCTGCCTGAATTGCTTTAGATGCTGTGGTCCGGAAGCTTTCGTTGATCCTGAACTTCCCTCCCGGGCACAGCTTTTCAGACATATTGCGGACTTGCAGGAACAGGTCCCAATCCAGGCCTTTTATTTCTTTAATGTCTCCTTCACGCAGGGCTATATACCCAAGGTCCCGGACAATATTCTGTATTCTTTCCTTTTCTCTGGAAGGCATGGATTTCCTGTCAAAATATACAAAATTCGCCCCTGATTTTTCAAAAGCTTGTTCTATCAGGTCTGTGTCAATGTCGCCTAGCTGGTGATTCGGGAAGTTATGTCCGAAGGTAATGTCTTCTTCAAGCAGCAACTTTGTCTGCCTGTTTGCATAGTGCCCTCCCCCAATTCCTATAGCTATAGGCTTCTTTTGAGGATATGCCCCAAGTATGGCCTTTGCAACGATTTCTGCGGCTTTCCGGTCTGACCATTGTTCTTCACCACTCCCGATCTCAGCATACACCATAGGAGTACTGATATCTGTAGGTCCGTGGTGTGTTGATTCCATATTTACCTCAAATCCTGTCCCCTCTGCGAGGTGTTGCATATTCCGTAGAATGGAGCACATGATAAAGGGGGCTGGTGTCGACAGCTCAAAAGGCCGTCCTCCGAAAGCCGCACTTTTAACATTGCCGGTGAAGTGTGATGTCAGGACTGACCTGCCATCGCCGCTTTTATGTTTGGAGGCAACTATTATAAGGTCGGTATCAAATCCATGTCGTTTCATCTTTTCATCAATACGGTCCTGGTAAATGTGGTGCTGCTCAATCTCTATTATCCTGTGAGTCTCGTTTTCAAGAACACAGGAGAGGCCTTCCCATGATTCAGGGAGGTCTTCCACACTTTCCCATTGCCTGAGTAAGATCAGTTTACTTTTGATATTCCTGCTTGCTGCATCTGCCAAAGAACAAAGTATGTTTGTCTTTTTTTCACTCATGCCTGCTCCAATATTTATTTAATACTCTTTTTATCACATGCATTATTATTAACAATCAATTGTACTCAGTAAATTTAAAACATATTGTGCTGTTATCCGTGTATAAAAAAGACTTCGTGTAAGAGAATCTCCTGTAATATGGCCTCCTGTAATCGGATGTCGTCTAAGGGAACAAAATCGGATGAAGTGATAATTTGAGCAGTATAACAATTGGTAATGTGATTATTAAGTGGTTAGGTCATGCAGGCTTTATGATTAAAGGGGATGACCGGGTGATCTATATAGACCCTTATCTCCCTTCCGGCGATATTCCTTTCGAGGATATGGCAGATATACTCCTGATAACGCAGGAGTATGATGGGCACTGCCATCCGGATTCTATACGAAAAGTCCGCAAGCCCGATGCTACCACCCTTGTCCCTGAAAGTGTCAGCCTGGAATTCAGGGGAGATGCAAGAAGGGTCACTGCAGGAGATTCTCTGGTAGGGGAGCTCTCCATAAAAGGTGTGGGGATAGAGGTAGTTCCTGTTTATGTAGGGGAAGAGATTCCCGAGTCTGCTGAAGGAGGAGTCGGTTACATCATAGAAGTGGGTGGTATAAGGATATATCATACAGGTGACACTGGCATCACACCAGGGATGAATGGTCTTTCAGTTGATGTTGCCCTTATTCCCATCGGCGGCGCATCTCCTATGGACGATGAGAAAGCGGCTGAGGCTGCAGTTTTGATTTCTCCGAAGATGGTCATACCTATGCATTACAACCCTGATTCCGGGGATGCGAATCCGGAAAAGTTCGCAGAACTGGTCAGGTCAAAAACACCAGATATAGATGTCACGATCCTTGACCCGCTATGAGGAATATACCTATGGCAAAACACAGGCAGAAGAACAAAGCAGTAGCAAAAGAAATAGCATACGAACGAATAACCTACCTCTTTGATGTAGCAGGCAGGGAATATGCTGATAGTCCTGAACGAAGTAACAGGTATGTTTCTCTTGCAAAAAGGATCGGGATGCGTTATCGTGTGAGCCTTCCTCAAGAGTTGAAACGGAAAATGTGCAAAGGGTGCGGCTCTTTCCTCTCCCCTGGGAGCAATTGCAGAGTCCGCCTTAAAAACGGGCGCCTGACGATAACCTGCATGAACTGCAACAGGGTGCAGCGTTATCTTCTGGAAGGTGGCCGGGCTGAATCAAAGGAATCCCCTACGAATGAAAATCGCAGTTGAGGCGGAATAAATCTCATCCACTGATTAATGTTAGCAGTTTCATTATTCCATAAGCAGCTAAAAACATAATTATTCCCATGGCAACGTACAGGAAGATGACTCTGAATACCTCTTCTTTTTCAGAACCCTGCTTTATTCCAAAGCCGCCCCTGCAACCTCCTGTGCCGCATGAGTTACAGGATACGTTTTGGTTAGTCCGTTTCTCCGGACGATTGTTTAATACTGGAAGAGGAATTTTCTCTGACATGATGGTATTAAATATGAGGTTATATCATTAGTCATTTTCGGCCTGCTTTGTGAAACCTGTAAAAAAGATGACGACGAGAGGGGGATTCGAACCCCCGTGATGCAGAGCACCACAGGATTAGCAATCCTGCGCCATACCGGGCTTGGCTATCTCGACACTATCAGAATGCGTCCCTAAATGTAAGCAAGGTATTTAATGTTTGTGGAATCTGAGTGACGAGCACGCCGCAAGTCGCTGTCTTTCACATCTCCAAATGATCTGTGGCCTCTTCTCCACCCCGCAGCCCTGCAAGCGATAGTTGCCCACGGTAGGTCTGCTCCCTTCCGGTCCTGAACTGGTTCCCGCAGTTAAGGTATACGAACAAGTTCTCCAACAAGCCCTTATACCAGCACCATCCAAACAGGACGGGGCTTCTCAGTTGAGATCACAGGTTTGAAAATGATCCAGGCATCTTCTCTTGGCTTCGTCCCCCGCGTATCGGCGATTTCGGGTTACAGGTAACGCCGGCCTACCCGGACTAGCCCGCCACACCTACATACACATGACAGTTTATAAATGTATCCTTGCAGTCACTATTACGGAAACGAGCTTAGAAGCGAGAACATAATTATACTATGTCGTCAATATTGGCAGTGAGGATAAAATGGAAGATATGATCGGATTTGTGACTGGTAATAAGAATAGACAGAAATTGCTTTCTCTTCTTGGTTCAAAACATGAACTGGACGTGGACAGGCTGGCAAAAAATATGCATGTAGCAACTCCTTCAGTCAAAAAGATAATTGATGAGATGCTGGAAAAGGGCCTCATTAAACAGGAAAATGGGTTTTATGGCTTAACAGAGCTTGGTGATTCTGTAGAAAAACGGATACGAGCTATCTGATATCTATATTTTTTTAAATATCTCCCGGCTTTAACCATCCGGAATGGGATATCTAATTAGCTCCTGAAACTCTTATCCTAATTTGGCTGCGTTACTTAGTATTCCCTAATCCGCATTCATCCTGAAATACCAAGACACGGATTAACACTGTTCTCTTTTTCGCGGGGCTCTAATATTAGCTTTTTTGCAAATCTGTGTTAATCTTGCAGATCCGTGCCTTAAACAATAGTTCGAAAAACAGATGGTCTTAATGAAAAAATAAATGGACTTTCAAATAAAAAATTTAATCGGACATCCTCCAGAATAGAAAACTATCCGATAAGGGTATCAGTGCGTAGTTTGATGCCCTCTTCTGTGATGGAGTATTCTCTCACGGCATTTTTGTGTTTCGTTCCCCTTGATTTCGTTATGCACATGTACATACGGCTGTTTGAGCTGGAACTGTGGAGGATCACCACTGAATCCATCAGATATGCAAAATCTATCTTCTCGTCTCCGGGGCACTCACAGGATTCTGTGTCTGTTGTGAAGAGTGAGGTAATGTTCTTGCTCTTGAGGTAGCTTGTGAGGGAATGCAAATATCCGCGCAACTTCAGGTGATCGGGTATGGAAATCTCCAGATTGTTGATGCCATCGAAGAATATTCTTGTTATTCTAGCATCTTCTATATTGCTCTTTATCAGGAGAGAATGCTCAGCAGGATATGTATTGCCTGGGTTAGTGCAGATGAACTGAAGCAATCCTTCTTCTATATACGGGTTCAGGTCCCAGCCCATCTTTTTTGCATCCATGAGTAACTGGTGGGGTGAATCTTCAAAGGTTACGATTAGTCCCGGTTCGCCGATTTGAAGGCCATGGTAGATGAACTGAAGACCAAATATCTTTTTTCCGGTGCCTGGTCTTCCTGCGATCAAAGTGCTGCTGTACCTGATCATTCCTCCGCCGAGCATGCTGTCAAGGCCAGCAATGCCTGCTCCGACACGCGACTCATCCAGCATGAAATCCTTTTCCGGTTTAAGGTGGGGGTAAATCGTAAAGCCACTTGATGTTATATCGTATAGGTATTTGCAGGACGTGATCTCTGAACGTTTGCCAGGATCGATCCCTCTCATTTTTATGAATTCGAGCCAGTGATCTGCTCTTGAGCCGGTATCTTCCCTGGAAAGATATATTATGCCGTCGGAAAGGTGGCTGATGACTGACCTGTGTAATTCTTCCCTTACTAGCTCTCCTACGAGTAGGGTAAGCATGTCTCTCTCCTGCAGCATCGAGTCCAATGTATAAAAAAAGCGCCTGCGCTCCTGTTCGACGAATCCGAAGCCAAGCGGTGTGATCGGATCTATGACAAGCCTGTCGGGCTTGACGGACTCTATCACATTGCCCATGTCTATCAATGTTGTGAGGGGGTCCTTTTCCGATATCTGGCGGTTTATGGCATGTACATGGAATGAATCGTCGAAGAAGTCAAGTGTTGAATGATACATCTTCAGCTTGTGCGCCTTTTCGGTGGTTATCGGAATATAAAGTGTTTTTTCCCCGTTCCTGGCTGCCTGAGAAAGCATCTGCAGGGACATTATGCTCTTTCCTACGCCTGCTGTCCCTGCTATCAGAAGTGTGGAAGGTGACTTAAAGCCTCCTAACAGTTCGTCAAGGCTTTCAATCCCGCAGGGGATGTTTTTCAATTTTTCCATTTTACCGCTTCTATTTACAGCTTACTGTTGCCATGGAAGTTCTTCATTTGGATGTCTGTGTACAGTATCTATGTCATGAAGGCAAATTGTGCGTGGAGTAATGCCTGGACTCGAATACATCCATCTGTGGATTACGTGTTGTGTCTGCCACAATAAGCTCGCTTTCCCTCAGAACATCGAATATACTTCTTCGTGCGGATGTATGACGAACCCTTCGGGTGTGATATCGTATGGGTGAATCTTTTTGCTGTGGTCGGAGCCGCGCATCTTGTATATCTCCATGCTCCTCATACGCACGTTCTCATGCCGTTTGTAATACAGGACTATAGTCCCATCAGTGACGAAATTCTCCACCCCGAACCTGGAAGGGTTATCCTCCTCTACAAGTTCGCAGGTCATCATGGAGGTGAGGCCGATGACTTCCAGAGTGGTACTGAGCTTGAGGAGCTCAATCCTTATTTTAGCGGGGTCCTGCAGGTAAAAGCTTACGGATGTGGTGGAGTCGATGAGCGCACGGCGGGCGTTGATCTCTTCCTGTGTGGCTATTATCTGATCCATCATGGAGCGGATGTCAAAAGGCCGTACATCCACATACTTCTCCTGTGAGGGAATGCCTATCTTGGTGGAGCATGCATCTATTATGACCAGCTTGTTCTCTTCCTCGAGAGCCTCAAGGTCCCAGCCGAACTTCATGACGTTTTCCCTTATTTGCTCGGGCCGCTCTTCTGTCGCGACTATAATTCCGTTCTCTCCGTACTTGGTAATGCCGTTATAGATAAACTGGATCGAGAAATTTGTCTTCCCTGCTCCTGATGTACCGGATATCAGATAGGTCCTGTCCCTGATGAGTCCGCCTCCGCATAATTCATCAAAGCCGGGTATGCCTGTCCTGACCCGGTTTATCGCATCTTCCATTGAGATTTCTTCAGAAACTGCTCCATCGAACATTTTACTTTTTCACTCCTTATGAGGTCAATAACTCCCTGTAACAGGTAAATAATGTTTTGCATCAAACTGGATGAATGATTTTAACGCTATGTCTTTTATTGTATGGTATATATAAATATATTGAAGTGATGCTTATTATAATGATGGTTAGTCCACATATGTCCTGGACTATTCTTCTAGAGGATATCAAATTAGCTCCTGAAACCCGTATTTAATTTGACGGCGTAGCAGCCTGATGAAATACTTAAGTGATCCTATTTATGACACTTAAAACACTAATTAACATCACTCTACACCGATGAACACTTATGTTATTTTAGTGGTAGAGGTATTGCCTTGAATCTGTGTTAATCCTGTAAACCCGTGTCTGATAAACAATCTGGAAAAGGCATCGACCTTAATGAAAAAAGAATAGGTCTTTAAGCCAAAATTCTAATTTGATAACCTCTTCTAAGCCGAAATAATTTGGAACTAATAATTAATACTCTCAGTTCCCTACAAATTCAGTTAACCTGAGGAGAAATGAATATAAATGAGATTTATATTTACTTGACTCTGGTAGTCTCTGCTTACTTGCATGCATTATTTATTTAGTACAATAGATGCTAAAGACCATATGCTATCGAGCTTACCTGATCAATATACCGGTTCGATAGGTTTTTATCTGAGCACATATAAAAGAACCCAAATTCCCATTTTCGATCGTTATTTATCGAACGTGGCGCCTTTTAATTCGACATTTACCGTCAAATGCATCGATACTTGCCAGTGCAGTGTGATAATTCCCCGAAATTTGACCACAAAAGATTTAATACGGCAATTGTTTAATAGAACACTTGTAATCCAATATGACGGGATTAGGAGGGTGATGAAGTCTCCTTCGGCAATAAACGAACCCGACAATTCGTCCGGTCCTGCTGAAGCCATAAAGCACAATTCGTGCTTTATTCACTGATTCTCACTCTTTAATATTAGTACTAAACGGAGGAACAAAAATGACTAAATTAACGACAACTGTAGTAGTTGCCCTTATGCTCATGGCATTAACCATAATGTCAGCAAGTGCAGCTACCAGTGTCGAGGTAAGGAGTTCTGTTTTAACAGGTTCTAACTCACTCGATGCTACAAACTTCGCAGGTTTCTTCTATGACCTGGATGACAATATATCAACTGAGACAATGAATATTACGGTAAGCGGTCGTAACATTGCAGCAGGTGGCCTTCAATACAACACTACACTTACATCTGTTGATTATGCAAGCACCAATCTGAATACGACCAGCAACCCTAAGTACAACGTTATGGGTCTCTTCGCAGAGAAGTACGTCCCATTGACTGCTACTACCCCTGACAAGCTCTCAAAGCTGCTCCTTGACTCTGACGACAAGTACACTCTGAGGACAGGTACAGCTCTTGAGCTCCCAGGAGGCTATGCACTCACTGCAAAGCAGATCGATGTTGAAGGTAACAAGGTCTGGATGGAGTTCACCAAGGACGGAGAATTCGTAGAAGATGAGATTCTCGATGTATCCAACGGTACAGTTGTCTGGACCTATGAAGCAGATGACGTCGCCGGTGAGGATGATGTAATTGTGATGAAGGTCGCAGTAACCAATGTTTTCCAGGGACAGGTTGACAGCCTTGCAGTTGTCGAAGGTGCCTGGCTCATGGACTACGAGAATGTAATGGAACTCGAGACAGATGATACATTCGACAAGCTCGAACTTGTGAATGTAGGAGCCACTTCCCTCGAGATGGAAAATACTAACTCCATAACCCTTACAGAGGACAAGACAATCTCAATTGCACAGGGTATGAGTTTCAAGGTAGCTGACGACAGCACACCGAGATTCTATGTAATGAAAGAATTCACAGAACCCGGCACATATGAGATCCGCGGTGAAGTTGCATCAGGCACAGGTGCTCAGTCGTGGACTGCTACAAACTTCGCAGGTTTCTACTATGATCTGGATGACGACATTTCAACTGAAATAATGAATATTTCGTCAATCAGCACTCGTAACATTGCAGCAGGTGCCCTTACATACAACACTTCAATTGCATCTGTTGATTATGCAAGCGCCAATCTGAATACAACCAGCAATCCTAAGTACAACGTTATGGGTCTCTTCGCAGAGAAGTACATTCCGTTGGACAGCACAACCCCTGACAAGCTCTCAAAGCTGCTCCTTGACTCTGACGACAAGTACACTCTGAGGACAGGTACAGCTCTTGAGCTCCCAGGAGGCTATGCACTCACTGCAAAGCAGATCGATGTTGAAGGTAACAAGGTCTGGATGGAGTTCACCAAGGACGGAGAATTCGTAGAAGATGAGATTCTCGATGTATCCAACGGTACAGTTGTCTGGACCTATGAAGCAGATGACGTCGCCGGTGAGGATGATGTAATTGTGATGAAGGTCGCAGTAACCAATGTTTTCCAGGGACAGGTTGACAGCCTTGCAGTTGTCGAAGGTGCCTGGCTCATGGACTACGAGAATGTAATGGAAATCGAGACCGATGACACATTCGACAAGCTCGAAGTTGTGACAATTGGAAGTGGCACTCTCAATATGGAAAACACTAACTCCATAACCCTTACACAGGACAAGACAATCTCAATTGCACAGGGCATGAGCTTCAAGGTAGCTGACGACAGCGCACTCAGGTACTACCCATTCGCTGAGCTAACTATCGAAGACGACGGTGTAAGCCAGCCAGACGAGCCTGATGAGGGTGAAGAACCAGTAACACCGGGCAACGAGACTGATGTTCCAGAGACTCCAGAGACTCCAGAGACTCCAGAGACTCCAGAGACCCCTGAGACTCCAGGAAACGACACTGAAGGCGACGACGAGGTTCCTGGATTTGAAGCAATCTTTGCAATTGCAGGTCTCCTTGCAGTCGCATACCTTGTCAGAAGGAACTAAACAACAATAAATAAACGCTAGAAGGGATTTTCCCTTCTACAATTCTTTTTTTAATGCATTTTGATTTGATAACGGCGAATGCATTATTTCGCAGTTTGAGGTTTACAGATGAAACTAAACAGAAATCTTTTAGTGTACAGCACACTTGCTGTCATGATTCTCACCTTGTCACTGTCCGGCTGCATAGACAGTAATGGCGGGGACATGTCCGAAGTAGATGCCGCTGATATTGTGGTTGTTGAAAATGCATCCGGTTTTGAATACCTGGGCTCAAGAGCCATGACTGCAAGTGATGTTAGCAGGCAGTATGTGGAAGTATCGGATATTTCTGATGCAGCGGAAGGACTCTATCAGGATACAAATGCGGTAGATTACTATATTCATGCTGTCGAATTGGAGAGCAGTTCTGCAGCAGAAGGATTTGTGGAAGAATACAAGGCCACTTTCAGACCGCTTTCCTCGGGGGAGCGCTTTGCAGAAGAAGCCTTTAACGATCATGGAGCAACCAGGATCACAACTTACACAACATCAGACGGAACGCAGGCCGCTAGGTACAAGTACATCTGGAACAACGAGAACTTTGTCATCGTTGTCGGCGGCAACTCCGTGGACCCTGCAGCCATACGTAACCTTGCAGAAGTGACCGGGTACTGATCCGTTTTCTTTTTACTATTTTTTCGACAGAGCCCTGGAATAATTCGTTGGACTGTTTTGTGATTATATCTCCGGCACGGATAACATCGATTTGCAAGGACTTTACCTGCAGAGAATCTCTAAATCCTCTATTCCGTAATCCGTGTTCATCTGCGTAAATCTGTGTCTTGAACAGGAACTTCAAAAAGCAGCCAGTATATGAAATGAAAAATGGCCCTTTAACCAGAAATCAATTTTGTTCTCCTCTATTCGATATCCAATCGATACGCTTTAATATAACCTTACCCTTTTACATGCTGCATTGCCCGGATAGCCTAGTCGGTTGGGGCGCCAGACTCATAGGGAATATTTAACCGTGCGTCCAAATCTCCTGAGACATCTGGAGGTCGCGTGTTCGAGTCACGCTCCGGGCATGTAACAATTTTTGCAATGCAGTATTTCGAAGATTAAGCAATGCTTTATGAGTTATCTGATTTCTATTAAGTCTTTATTTGCAGTAGCATCTATCTCGTGGGTGGAGCCAGGAATCCCGGTCCAACCTGATCTTTCACTGTTCTTTTGACTATCTCCCGCACCTGGTCCCTTGTTCCCTGATCAGGCTGCCAGCCAAATACATCGTTGACAGGTTCCATGTGTTCAGGCTTCCATCCGCCCCAGAGGGCTATAGTATTATTGTAGCCCAGTATCCACTGGATGGCCAGGTCCAACACTGTCCGGTCATGCTTCTCTCTAATGAACTCGTCTATCTTTTCCACAGCTTCCAGATATTGCAGGTATCTGGGTAGCTGGAACTTGGGGTCGGCTTTTTTGACCGGATGGTCGCTGAAGTCCGCATCCCTGCTCATCTTCCCGGTAAGCAGACCTTGGCAGAGGGACCTGTAGGCCATCAGGATTATGTTGTTCTTCTGGCAGAAGGGTAATACTCCAACCTCAATATCTCTCTCGAACAAATTGTAGGGGGGCTGGCAGACATTCACCTGGGCATACCTGCAAAAGTCATAAATTTGCTCGGAGCTGAAATTACTGACTCCAATAGACCTGATCGTTCCTTCTTCCTTGAGTTTGCCCATGAACCTGGCAGTTTCCTCTACAGGCTGAATCAGGTCCGGCCAGTGTATGTGGAAAATATCTATATAGTCTGTGCCAAGCCTTTGAAGCGAGTGCTTAAGTGTCTTTTCCATTAGTTCAGGACTGGCATTTCGTACAGATTTTCCGTTCACCTTTTCCATTCCGGTCTTGCTTGAGATGATCATTTCCTCGCGGTCGTAATCCTTCAAAACATCTCCCAGGATCTCCTCCGCTCTGCCATCTCCGTATACAGGTGCAGTATCCATCAGGGTTATGCCTTCATCAAGCGCCTTCCTGATAGTCTGCATTCCAAGGTCCTTGTCGAAATAACCTATGGGCTGGGTTCCCAGGCCTATCCTGGATACTTCCACATCAGTTCCTGCTATTTTTGTGTATTCCATTAATATCCCCTCTCTAATTTACACTCCATTTTCAGGACGATCAGGCTATTCCCTTTGCTTTGGCCCAGCTCTGTAGTTCTGTCCAGAATCCCGGATACTGGTCTTCCATTCCGTACTCTATCAGTTCTTCCAGTTTCCTGGCATCGATGGTTATTTTGTAGATATTTCCTCCGCTATCCTTTTCTCCATGAAGGTCTGAAAAGTACAACCCATCAGGTCCGAAGGCTAGGCCGCAGGGAGTTGCCGGCCCTTTTCCGGTGTATATCACAAAATCGTCATATGATCTGACTGCAGTTGCCTGCGCGTTAAACTCCATCTTAACTATCCGCTTACCCTTCCCGTCTACTCTTCCTTCGCTGTAGGTGTTCCCGAACAGTGCCACGAACAGGTGGTCGTTTAACTGGGGTGGGAACTGTCCTCCCTGCATAAAATCAAGCGCTGTCGGAGATTGGGTGTGGTGCCACCAGAATATGGATCCTTTGCGCATATCTCCGGGCCATCCGTAATTCCCATAAGGCTCTATCTTTGCAAGGCGATCATCTTTATGCGGCCCGTTATCTGAAATGTATAGGTGATTATCGCTTTTCCTCCATACTCCGCCAAAAGGATTCCTCAGGCCCATGGCAAATACGGGATTTTCAGGATATGGGTTGTCCCACGGTATAGAGCCGTCCAGGTTCAGCCTGAGTATTTTACCCCGCAGATCATTCACATCCTGGGCTTTTCCGGCCGCACCGCCGTCTCCATTATTAATGTAAAGCTTACTGTCCGGACCGATAGTAACAGCCTGTATCTGATGGGAACGAAGTGTAGAAGGTATGTTGTCTATGATATTTCCCCATGAATCCATCTTCAGGCCATTCCTGCTGCTCGTTCTTACTACCTTGGCTTTGGTATCGTCATTCTCTTTGTATACCAGCGAGATAAAAAGGTCACCTGTAATGGGTTCGACACAGATCCCTATAACTCCGGACTCCCCACTGCCAGGAAACTCACTGGTAGGCTCATAATCCAGCAGGTTCTCAGCATAAGTATGCACTGTATAGTCTTTAGTTACTGCTTTTACCTGGCCGTATAATTCTGTGAAGTAAAACAATGGATCCTTTTTTTTATCTCCTGGATTTGGTACAAAAGAAATGTTCACAGGCAATTTCAGTCCTGACAGCACGCGTTCAATTTTGAATCCAGGGAACACCCACCAGTAATCTATGTAGTCTTTGTTCATACTTACTTCCCCCTTTAATACTTACATCCCCAAATGTAATTGATTGAACCTTTCTCCGGCCTGATAGAAATAATTTTTCTCCAACCTTTAATTCGATATCCTCGGAGGGTATGTTATTCATTTTCGTTATCCTTTGGTCTGGAGGGAAGCTAAAACAAAACATATATGAATAGTACAGCCATAAGGGAAACCATGAATTTCCAGATACTGGACGCTGATTATGTCCGTGAGGACAAAGGACCCGTCATCCGGCTTTTCGGTAGAGGAGAGGATGGCAGGAGCGTCTGCTGTTTTGTGCCTGGTTTCGAACCGTATTTCTATGTTAATACAACAAGTGACCCGGAGTCTGCCGGGGAACTGCTCAAAGAGCGCTTTTCTTCAATGATAAAAAAAGTGGAAATAGTCAAGAAGTTCGAGCCGGTAGGCTATCAATCAGCTCCAAGGCCCATGCTGAAGGTGACTACCTATGACCCGGGTAACGTGCCTGAGATACGAGATGAAATAGCTAGTATCCCTGCAGTCAAAGAGATATATGAGACCGATATCCTCTTCAGGAACCGTTTTCTCATAGACCGTGAACTGCATGGGATGAATTGGGTATCAGTGGAACCCTCACCCGATCATTCCCCGGATCAGAAGATATCCTGTGATGATGTGATTACCGCATCTTCGATAAAGGAAACCGAAAAACTCCTTATAGCTCCTCTGAAGTACCTCACATTCGATATTGAATGCCTGCCAATTGGCGGCTCTATGCCAACACCTGAAACATCTCCCATAATAATGCTCAGTGTCTCTTTCAGTCCTGCTTATGAAGGGCACGAGGCTATCGTTCTTGTCTCAAAAGCTGTAGAGGGTGTTTCAGGAAACGTGGAAACATTCGTCAACGAGGCTGAAATGCTGAATCGTTTCTTTGAAGTGTTTCAGCAGTATGACCCTGACATAGTCGGTGGCTACAACATCCTGGACTTTGACATACCATATATCGTTGACAGGGTAAGCATCCTGAACGATCCGGTAAGCACTGTCAAACCTGTTACAGGTAGAGATGGCAGGTTGCTCAGTTACCGGAAGATCGGCACCCGCACAATGGTATCAATGCCTGGCAGGGTTGTTGTCGATGCACTTCCTCTGGTCAGGAGCCAGTACAGCCTGAAGCGCTACACTCTGCGTAACGTAGCAAAAGAACTCCTGGAAAGGGAAAAGCTGGATATCGCTCCCTCTGAGATGGAAGATCACTGGAATGATTCCGGCGAGAAGATATTGCGCTTTATTGATTATGCCCAGCGTGATTCGGACCTCGCCCTGGAACTCCTCCTAAAGCTCAGGCTGCTTGACAAATACATTGCGGTAGCTCAGGTGAGCGGCTCCCTATTACAGGAAGTAGTAGATGGCGGGCAGACCTCCATGGTGGATAACCTGCTGCTCAGGGAATACGGTAAACGGGATCGTGTCATTCCTCCAAAACCCTCCGATGATGAGGTCGGCTTCAGAAATCTCAGCAGTGAAGGACTCAAGGGTGGAGAGGTCCTTGAGCCGAAGAAGGGACTTCTTGAGAACATCGTTATAATGGATTACAAGTCCCTTTACCCTACGATAATGATGGCACACAACCTCTGCTATACAACTGTAGTTGAGAAGGACCGTCCGCAAGGCGAGACTATAAAGCCACCTTCTGGTGGGGAGTTTGTGCCCGCAGAGGTTTTTAAGGGCGTGATGCCTGCTATCCTGGAGAATCTTCTGAACAGGAGGAGCGAAACGAAAAAGCGTATGAAAAGTGCTTCTACCGAAGAAGAGCACCGTGTCCTTGACGCCACTCAGCTTGCACTGAAAATACTACTGAACAGTTTCTATGGTTATTCAGGTTACACAAGGGCAAGGCTATATAGTCTCCCACTCGCCAATGCAGTTACAAGTTTTGGCAGGGAGAATATCCTCAACACACGCTCCATAATCAATGGCAAGATCAATAAGGTCATACTCCGGGATAGCCAGGTCCTTTTCACTGAGGAGGTCGATGCCATCAAAGAAGGTGACAGGGTGATATCACTTTCAGTAGTGTATGGGGATACGGACAGTGTGTTCGTTCAGTGTACCTCAAAGGATGCTATCTCGCTTGATGATGCCGGGCTTGTGGGCAGTAAAATTGCAAGCACGGTCTCAGCATCTCTGCCTGATCCGATGGAGCTTGAGTTCGAGTCAATAGCAAAGAGAGGTCTTCTCCTTGCAAAGAAGAGATATGCCCTATGGATATTCGAACGCTCGGGCGACGGCTGGAACGATTCTATCAAGGTCAAAGGTATGGAAACCGTTCGGAGGGACTGGTGTGAGCTGACCTCCAAAACCCTTAACCGGGTCCTTGAACTTGTCCTCAAGGAGGGTAAGGTGGAAGCAGCGGTGGCTCATGTCCGGGAAGTGGTGGACCGTGTAAGGAACATCGATGTCCGCAAGGATAAGGATATAATCGATGACCTTACCATGACGCGCATGTTCTCAAAGAACGCTTCTCGTTATAAGAACAAGCAACCACATCTTACAGTCGTTGAAAAGATAGAAGAACGAACTGGCGCACCTCCGGCTGTCGGAGAACGCATTCCCTTTGTCATAACTGCAGGTAGGGATCTTTTCGTCAACCGCGCGGAAGACCCCGAATATGTTCGGGAGCACAATGTACCTATCGACGTAGACTATTACATAAAAAAACAGGTACTTCCGCCCGTAGAGCGCATATTGGATGCCTTTGGTGTGGATATTGGAAACCTCGACTATGACTCAAAACAAAAAGGACTGTTCGATTTCTCAGACAAGCCAAAGGAGTCACCGATAAATAATAGGAAAAAAAGAGAGGAAAAGCCGTCGGAGAACACTCCCTCAACCAAGTCCCAGAGTTCCCTGTTCGACTTCTAGCTCCTGCTCTTTTTATTTCCCCTCAAACTTTAATTGAGGTCCACTCTTTCGCCCGATGCCATGTAGACAACGCTCTCACAAATGTTGCAGGCATGGTCTCCGATACGTTCAAGGTAACGTATCACAAACAAGAGGTAAGATGCGTTGTTGATTATGGTTCTATCTTCGCTCATCATTTCAATGAGTTCCTGCTGGGTTTCATAGAAGAGCCTGTCTATCTTGTCATCTTCTCTGGCTGTTGCTCTTGCAAGGTCCTCATCTAGTGTGTCAAAAGCTCTCATGGATTGCCTGAGCATTTCTTCCCCCAGCCCTGCCATCTTTAAAATATTGCCCGGTGGTTTCGTATGACCCTCCTCAAGGCATCTGGTGCTTTTGGCAATATCCACTGCGTTATCGCTCATCCTCTCAAGGTCCAGTGATATTTTGAAACATGACGTTACAAACCTCATATCTCCTGCCGTGGGGCTTTCACGAGCTATCAGCTGGGAAACACATCTTTCGATCATCAGGTCATAATCGTCGATCTCCTTATCTCCCTTGATCACCTGTTCGGCAAGCTCGATATCCTTTAGATCAAGGGCTTGTATGGAATCTGCGATCAACTTATGTGACTTTTCTCCCATCTCAAGTACTTTCGTTTTAAGAACATCCAGGCTGTGCTGGTAATGTGTGCGTGTCATAATTTACCCAAATCTCCCTGTAATATAATCCTCAGTTTCCTTCTTTTGTGGGCTCTCAAATATTTGCTCGGTTTTCCCAAATTCTATCAGGTCTCCCAGTAGGAAGAATGCCGTATGGTCAGATATCCTTGCAGCCTGTTGCATGTTGTGGGTCACAATGACTATGGTGTATTGCTTTTTCAGTTCAAGTATCAGATCTTCGATCTTGGACGTGGATATGGGATCAAGTGCACTGCAGGGTTCGTCAAAGAGTATGACCTCAGGTTTTACTGCAAGGGTTCTTGCGATACAGAGTCTCTGCTGCTGTCCTCCACTGAGGTCAAGGGCTGAAGTATTCAACCTGCCCGAAACCTCATCCCACAAAGCACCGGACTTCAGTGCATATTCAACGATGCCGCTTACTTCTTTCTTAGCTGCACCGTGAATTCGGGGGCCGTATGCAACATTGTCGTGTATTGACATGGGGAATGGGTTTGGTTTCTGGAATACCATTCCCACTTTTTTTCTCAGATCGACCACATCGACATCCTTATTATATATCTCCTGGCCACTAATATTTACTTTACCTTCTGTCCTGCAATTTGGAATAAGGTCGTTCATTCTGTTGAGGCATCTCAGGAAAGTGGACTTCCCACAACCTGAAGGGCCAATAAAAGCTGTTACGCTGTTTTTCGGTATGTCGATAGATATATCATGCAGGGCATGATTCTCTCCGTACCAGAGGTTAAGGCCCCTGACTTCTATCTCTGTGCCGTTCTCAAAATTATCTGGCATTAAATGTTACCTCTATATCTTGTTTTAGATTTATTGGATATCGGATCAATAGACTCATCTGTGCATCTTCCTCCTGTAATGATTGCGTATGCCGATGGCAAAAATATTCACCCCGAGCACAATGAGGAGGAGGACCAGTGCCGTTCCATATTGGATAGGCCTTGTCTGTGCTATGTTGGTACCTGCCGTGGCAAGCACGAACAGGTGGTAAGGCAGCGCCATGAATTGTGAGAATACTGAGTCTGGCAGCCTTGGCAGAAAATAAGCCGCACCTGTGAGTAAGATTGGTGCTGTCTCACCGGCTACCCTTCCGACGCTTAAGATAGCCCCCGTTACCATTCCCGGTATGGCAGCAGGAAGTACGACCTTACGGATGGTCTGCCATTTTGTAACGCCCAAGGCAAGTGAAGCCTCACGGTACTCTTTCGGGACCGTGATAAGGGCTTCCTGGCTTGCTCTTATTATCACCGGCAGGATAAGCAGTGCCAATGTAAGGGAAGCTGCAAGTATCGATGCTCCAAATCCCATGTACTTTACAAACATCGCAATTCCAAACAGGCCAAATACTACAGACGGTGTTCCTGCAAGGTTGCTGATGGCCATCTCAATGGTCCATGTGGCCTTTCCAGGTTTGGCATATTCGTTCAGGTAGATAGCTGCAAGAATACCAAGAGGAAGGGCAAACGCCATGGAACCTATTATCAGGTAGATGGTCCCGACCAGTGCAGGGTATATGCCGCCTGCAGTCATCCTGTTTGCTGGCATGCTTGTCAGGAATTCCAGGCTGATGACGCTGTAGCCATTGGAGATGATATAATACAGGATGATAAGTACAAAAAGCACCACAAGTCCCATGGCCATCCGAAGAAGGGTGAAAGCGATCTTCTCATTGATCTTTGCATTTGGAAACATGGTTATCACAATTTGAACTTGTACCTGTTCTTAACATGACTGGCTACGATGTTGATGATGAACGTGGTTATGAACAACACTGAGCCGATTGCAAAAAGAGCATGGAAATGATCGCTTCCCTGTGGAACCTCTCCCATCTCCAGTGCAATTGTGGCTGTCATTGTCCTTACTGGCTCGAAAAGCCCTGATGGGAATCCCGGTATTATAGCAGTGTTTCCAGTGACCATCATAACTGTCATGGTCTCGCCGATGGCTCGTCCTATTCCAAGCATTACTGCAGCAGATATACCTGAAAGTGCTGCAGGTACCGTCACTTTGTGGATAGTCTGCCATTTAGTGGACCCAAGGGCCAGAGATCCTTCTTTAATAGCCCTTGGAACGGAGCTGATGGCATCCTCTGATATGGAGATAATAGTAGGTAGTGCCATTATCCCAAGCATTATGGATCCTGTAAGTGCGGTCTGTCCGGTGCGAAGGTCAAGTGCATCCTGTAGCAGGGGAACAAGCACCACAAGTCCAAAGAAGCCGAACACCACCGAAGGAATGCCTGCAAGTATCTCTGTGACGGGTTTCAGTACACTGGCGACCTTGGGATGTGCAAGTTCGGAGATGTATATTGCTGACGCAATTCCAAGGGGTACTGCAAATATAATGGCTCCAAAAGTTACGATGATCGATCCAAGCAATAAAGGCAGAAGCCCGAATCTGGGGTTTAGGGCCGTAGGGTACCAGTTCTTCTCTGTCAGGAAACTGCTGAGGGGGTAATCTTTAAAAAGCAGGATTCCATCCCTGAATAGAAAAATACAGAGGAGGAAAAGGGTTAGGACTGCCACTACTGCAGAAACAAAGAGCAGTGATTCTATACCCTTCTCCGTTCCATTTCTTTTGAACATCTATTATCCTTTCTGCCTTCTATGATGCTCTTACTGTACCGGGAAGTATCCTATCTCGGAAACTGTTGCCTGGCCGGCAGGGCTCATGACGAAATCTACGAATTCTTTGGTAGCACCCTGGGGTTCACCGTCAGTGTAGTAATAGAGTGGTCTTGACAAAGGATATGTTCCACTGAGGATGTTCTCTTCAGTTGCTTCGATGTAACCTTCTCCCCCATCAAGTGCGACTGCTTTTATACTTTCATCAAGATATGCGAATCCTATGTAGCCTATTGCTCCCCTGTTTCTGGATATCTCCTGAACTATTCCTCCGGTGGCTGGCTGAGCGAGTGCATCAGGGCGGTATTCCCTGTCCACAAGTATTTCTTCTTTGAAATATTCATAAGTGCCGGAACTGCTGTCGCGGGTGATGACTGCTATCTCGCGATCCTCTCCACCGACATCCTTCCAGTTACTGATGCTACCATCGTATATTCCCTGCAGCTGCTCATATGTGAGTTGTGAAACTGGGTTTTCAGGATTTACAACAACTGCAATGCCATCCCATGCAATAGTGTGCTCGAGTGGTTCAATTCCGTTCTGTCTGGCCTGCTGTATCTCGGAATCCTTCATCTCTCTTGATGCCATTGCAATCTCTATCTCTCCATCAATGAGTGCTGCAATCCCTACCCCGGAACCTCCACCAATGACTGTCACTCTCATGTTTGGATTCTCTATCATGAAATCTTCAGCTTCTGCCTGAGAGAGCGGCAACACGGTATCAGAACCTTTTATAGTGACGCTGGATGATTCTGCGGTCTGAACTTCTCCTGTATCGTTCTGATTATTGTCCACGCAGCCGATGCCTGTGAATATTGCTACAAGGAGCAGCAATACAATAGAACATATTGAAATTAATTTTGACATTTAATACTTCACCTTTCAGTTTACTTTCCCTATATTTTGCTTAGTTGACAGTAAACCTACACGGATAGAATACATAACTCTTCTGTATATACTATATATATTCAGGATACATGGCGCGTGGGTATATATTATATATATAGCATCTATTGTGTCTATATTCCTGTGCTTATTTACGCTGATAATAGATTGAATGTGATTCCTTCATCAAACAGTTATCTATCATAACATGCATATACACTGAATAATATAAATGGTGTCATGCCTGATATTCTGATAAAGAACACAAGAGTTTTCTTCAATAATAATCTTCAGCCCGCTGAGGTACTGGTCCAGAACGGAAAGATATCAAAGATTGGAAAACAGATAGATGTCCAGCGGTTGGATCAGGTTATAGATGCAGCAGGTGCCCTTACTTTACCTGCAGGTATTGATGTGCATGTACACTTTCGGGAACCGGGTTTAACGGTAAAAGAGGATTGGTATACAGGCTCCTGCTCTGCGGCAGCCGGGGGTATTACCACGGTTCTTGAACATCCTAACACGATTCCTCCGACAACTGGTAGAAAGTCATTCAGGGAAAAGCTCAAACTTGCAAATCGCAAATCTATCATTGACTTTGGTATTTATGGAGGTGTGACAGGTAACATTGAAAAGCTTGCTGAGCTGTGGGGACTTGGAGTATTCGCATTTGGTGAAATATTCATGGCCCAATCTACGGGGGAGTTGAACATCAGTGAACAGACTCTTGATGAAGCATTGTCTGTCATTACAGGCCTTAATGCAATGGCATGTATCCATGCCGAGGACGAGGGTATAAGGCTGGAATGTGAAGCTCATCTAAAGGGTGACTTTTCACCGCAGTCCCATTCAAGAGCAAGACCCACTATGTGTGAAGCACTTGCTGTTGAGAAGGCTATTGCACTGATAAAAAAGAACAGATCTCGAGCACATTTCTGCCATATAAGTGCCTTGGAAACAGTTGGCCTGCTGCGTAAGGAGAAGTATGTTGCGCAGAAATCTTCTTCCGGGATGACATGTGAGGTCACCCCGCACCACCTCTTCCTCTCAACAAAAGATTGGGATCGCCTTGGTTCGTTCGGGAAAATGAATCCACCTCTTCGTGGCCATCACGATGTAAAGGCCCTGATGAATGCTCTCAATGACGGTACAATAGACATGGTGGCATCTGATCATGCTCCTCATACGGAAGCTGAGAAGGAAGCTGATATAAAGAAAGCGCCATCTGGTGTACCGGGTGTGGAGACTTTGCTTCCTCTGATGTTAACTGCTGTAAAAAGGAATCTACTTCCACTGGAAAAGATGATCGATGTTACAAGCAGGAATCCTGCCCGGGTATTTGGTCTTGACCGCTATTCTAAAGGCGTGTTTGCTGAAGGGTACGATGCGGACCTGATAATTGTGGACACACGTCAGTCCTCTGAGATAAAAGGAGACCGTCTGCATAGTAAGGCTGGATGGACGCCATATGAGGGGATGGAGGGCATCTTCCCTGAATATACTATTGCAAGAGGTGAAATTGTATGGGATGGTGAGGTTGCTGCATCCAGGGGACGTGGCAAATTCCTCCCGGGAAGAGGCCTGATCATCAATGAAGATGAGATCGATGAGGACATTGACGATAATGTATGAACATAAGAATTAACTTATGTATGTAATACATAACATTTTAAATATATAATGCGTTATTATGTACATGGTGGTGTGATGAAAACAAAATTCCCCATTCATACTACATTAAGTGCTGATGCTATCAAAGTCCTTGATAGGTATGAAAAAGAACTTGGCGCAAAAAATATTGTGCTTGAAAAGGCCCTTCTTAATCTTGATGCTACTCGTTTCAAGGCTAAACTTGATACCCAGAACATCGACCGGATAATTAAGCGTATAAGCACGGGCATCCCCGGGCTTGATGACTTTCTCGAAGGTGGTTTCCCCAAAGGATTCGCTGTTATTGTTACAGGTCCACCGGGTACGGGGAAAACGACTTTTTCGATGCAGTACCTTATGGAAGGTGTAAAAAATGGTGAAAGATGTATATTCTTCTCGTTTGAGGAAAGAGCCCAGCAATTAGTGCAGCATTTTGCCAGATTTGGATGGGACGTCGGGAAGTACATTGACGATGGCTATCTTGAAATATTCGGTATTTCCATGCTTACTTCTGAAGAAATGATGGAAATAATCGATTCGCACAAACCAGACCGGGTTGTGTTTGACTCGCTGAACGTTTTCACCGCTCCGGGTGACTTCAGGACTTCCACATCATGGCGCGGGCTCCATAAATTACTTAAAAAGAACATGATCACCTCTTTGCTTATTACTGAAAAGGCTCATGGGATTGAAAAGAAAGAATTTGACGATTTTGACTTCCTGGGAGACGGCATCATATTCCTGGACTTTATCCAGACCAATGACATCGACACCACACCTATGCCAGTAATGGCTGTACAGAAAATGAGAGCCACTCGTGTGGATCATACGCCTCAACCTTTCAGGTTCACTAATTCCGGGATAGCTAAATATCGCGCATTGAACCTGCCGGCAAACGTGCTGCAGGCAAAGATAGAGAGGCGCAGGGCTGAGAGAACAGGTTCCTCTTCGCCATCAGACGAAATATGAGAATAGGCTTGCGATGAGTGCCGTCACATAGACTGCCTTAAAACTTCCGGCGCCGCCTATATTGAGGTAGGCGCTTCCATACTTTTCTTTATTGAAGGTGAATGTCAGGGCTATTATCCCAATCAGTATACCTCCGATTCCTGCAATGAACGTTATTGGTGCTGTTTCATGAGGCGATATCAGCAGCGCGAAAGGAATTGCAAGAATACCTATATATTCCGGAACAACGGTGCCGATACCGTTGACGATTTCAGAGAGAAAAGTTACGGCAACTATGATTATAAGCATTATTTCAAGAGCAGTATTGTTTGGTTGTGTGAGCAGGAGATAGAGTATGGCTATCCCCGGAATCACAAAGCCTCCCAGATTCAATGTGATCTTGGTGTCGAATACTCTTTCTTTGCCGTTGTTAAGTTCACTGGTGAGGGGGACTGCATATATCTCCTCTATTATGGGTGCGAACCTGGAAAGTTGTTCATTCTTTATTGAACGTATTGTTGTAACAGGTATCTCTATGAATGATCCGGCAAGCATCAGAATTAGCATTACTATCAGCCAGAAGGGTGATATAGTTCCGATGTAGAGGCTTTTGTTGTAACACAGGACTGCTATGGGCAGCAATGACAATACAAAAATGGCATACATCTTGATTTCAGACTTGGTAAGATAGCCTCTCATATAAGCACCGTTATTATATCATCCGGACTGATTTAAATATTTATCTTTCGATGTAATTATATCAGCCGTAATAGTCCAGTCTCGACTGAAGAAGTTCCTGTCTCTTTTTCTCGAGGAAACTATAGACACTTCCGTGCGATGCTCCATTGATCAACATTTCAATGGCTGTCCTTGCTATCTGGTTCTGCTCAGGCCCTCCGATAACGCTTACTGTTTTTCCGTAAACTGATATCTTAACTCCGATAAGCCTTTCTGTTATCTCTCTGGTCTTGCCGCTTTTACCTATGATGCGGCCCTTCAGGCGGAGGAGGTCTTTCTGGCTGTCGGTTATCTTGGAAAGGTCCATCACTTCGAGCATCAGCATGTCATCGTCAAGCATGGCAATTGTCTTTTCAGGGTTGAATCCTCTTGCAATAGCATTAACTACCTCCACAGCTCTCATTGCACCTACTGGTTCCTCTCCCGGGAGCACCTCCACTACTCCGTTCTCACTGTCTATATTCAGTTCGGCACCAGATTTGCTTTCAATGAGTTGTTTTACACTGCCTTTTGGGCCAATGATGGCGCCTATTCTGTCCTTGGGAACTTTCACATGTGTCATAATAAATCTACCGTGTATGTTTATAATGCTCTATTACTCTCTATTGGGTTTTATCTTTTATTTCCCGAATGGTCGAATAGAGTTTCTCGGGATCCTCGTTGATCCCATATTTTTTAAAATAGCGTACTATGTTCTCTATATCCCTTTGCAGGAATTCCCGTGATCTGGGGTGCTCAAGAGTGACTGACTGTCCCATGTCTATGAATATGATTTCCTGTGTATGGGGGTCAATAAGGATATTGTATTCGCTTAGATCGCCATGTACGAGGTTAGCTTTTGTGTAAAGCAGTTCTATATATTTAATAATAGTGTCAAAGGCAACCCTGGAATCTTCTTTCTCAAGACCTGCTTCCTTTAATTGCGGATATGATTTTTCGCCCTCACCCATGAATTCCATGACAAGCACATTCCTTTCGGAAAGTATGGGCACAGGCACCTTTACTCCTGCCTCTATCGCACGTTCCAGATTCCGGTGTTCTTTTTTTGTCCAGGCAAATATAATGTCGCGTTTAGAGTGTCTTACATTACGGAATCTGGGATCTCCCAGTATGTATTCTTCCATGGAATTGAATGTGCTTGAAGAAATCCTGTATATTTTAATTGCCAGGTTTTTGTTCTCTCCTTCAGCCAGGAATACATTGGCCTCTTTTCCTGTGCTGATAGAACCACCAAGTGCTTTTATTATGCCTTTGCTGGAAATCGTATAAAGGGTTTTGAGGGTAGCGTCGTCAAATACGTTCTCGGTAACTTTTAGTGCGTTGGAGTCTTTGCGCTTCATGCGCATCTCATCGACCTGAGTGTCGATACGCTGTACTTTTCTGGTGACTTCTTTTTTCATGTCGGTTAGCCTTTAAGGTAGCCTTTACGTTCCAGCCAGTTTACCTGTGGGCGCGTATATTTCCAGATGACATCTGCTTTCTCTTTCTGGAAGTCCCATGGTACTGCTATAACAATGTCTCCTTCGCGTATCCATGTTTTCTTTTTCATGGAGCCGGGTATTCTACCCATTCTTACCACGCCATCCATACATCTGAGCTTTACGTGGTTTGCCCCAAGCATGTTCTCGACGATCGCAAGTACTTCTTTGTTCTCTTTACGCGGAGTTCTGACTCTAGTAACTGCGTCAGGGTCAGAATTCTCTTCGGTGACACTTTTTTTATGCAGTGGTATCCCTCTCTTATATTAGTTTGATTATTCCTTGATTTGAGCATTATTATGTATCATTCGTTGTTAAATGTTGTGTACATGCTCCTGTTTTGTTAATCCTGGTAATCCAATAGGTGGTTTGAATGGGTGGTCTGGTCATTCTCCAAACTGACTTGCTGAGTGATGTGTTCATCACAATGTTAATATGGGATTAAAAACAATAGTTAAAATCCGCGTAGTAATGTGGTGAAAGCCCGCATATCTCGCGCAGGGCCTTCAAATTTGTCCTTCTGACCCCGTGGTCGCAAGGTATAAATACGAAAGCTGCCTTTAAAGAAGTCCTCGCATCATG
>NZ_JADQBZ010000017.1 GCF_016278365.1 Methanolobus sp.
TGTCCACAGGCTGCCCTTTAAGGGCACGCGCCAATCGTTCTTTGGGGGTATATTCAACCATGTTTTGACTCCTGTTAGTAAAATCGTTATTGTACATGGGGAAATGCAGGTTCCTGCCTTATATATTTTATGGTAACCATATGGAAAAGCTTAAATATAACCTCCTTACAAGTGAAAACCACAAGCGATAAATACCATAATATGAGGATTAGTATCCTTTGACGGAATAACAGAAAAAATAGTGATTAGTATAGTTAGTAGATATCGTTATTTCGGTAAAAATAAAGAAGAAACAACCTATAAAAAAGAGTATAGCACATATACAAATAGGATATTCTTACAATAATTATTCATAAGTTCATAGATTTTATTATGATAGCAAATTATATATATCAGAGATGACCCATCATATCCTTGTAGAAAAATATTTGAGAGATTATTTCTGTTGCCAAATAAGTACTCAACCATTACCAACAATAGTTTTAGAATCGGACGTTATTTACAAGAGATTTGTGCACAGGAAAACGTGCATTTGCTTACATATATCTAGTTTGTTATCGGGCCAGAAACGTCACATCCCATCTTTAAGAAAAACAATGGCTGCAAACAAAATTCATTCAACACTCACACTCACTATCATGAATGGATGAAGAAAACTATATATAACCTCGCTCGAAACATTAATTAAAAAAGGTGGAAAAAGAAAAGACAAAGAAGGATTTACATAAAGTAGATCCTGTGCTTTTTTCATTATCAGGTGTCAAAATGCAAAACATGTATAAGTACCTCAAAAGTGCAATTGAGGGAGTTAACAGGACAGAAAAACAGCATGATCTTCTGGTTTTCAAAAAATCAGAAGAGCTTGCTTTGAAATATGATATAAAATATGACGGGAAAAGTTTCGTACCTGATGACCTTGAACTTGCAGATGCGACTTTTGAAGCAGGTATAGAACTTTTGCATTCCGTAGGAGTATACTGCAAAAGCACAGGAAAGGTAATCCAGATAGATGAAGAGGATATACTGAAATCCCTTAATGTAACAAACCCTCTGGAGATTGGCCGACTGAAAGAAAAAGTGACCGTACCCCACAGGTATCCGATGGCATCCATTCCTCCTGTGATTATCGGCGGACCAATGGGAGGAAGCATCTCCGAAGAGAATTTCCTTTACATAAACCTGAGCGCAGTACTTGAAAATGTAGTCCAGGGTATTTATAGTGGTGCAATGAAACAGTTCTGCGGGGAATATATCAGGCCAAAGAGCCCCCTGGAGCTGCTTGCAGTCCTGAAAGCCGCAAGGAACGAAAGGCTTGCCACAAAGATTGGTGGACGTGAAGGGCTGGCACTGATGGGACCCAGCACACCCACACTACCGACATCATACCTGCTGGTATCCTCTGACGAGCTCTATTCCTGTACCGATCCCCAGGAGGTCTATATGGATGACCTGAAGACCGACTACGAGACCCTGTCAAAATGCATTTTCCACCAGGAGCACGGCAACCACTATATTTCCGGCCAGGTACCGGTCTTTGGAGGACCCTGTATTGGCTCGGCTGAAGGGCTGGCAATAATAGATGTAGCCGAAACCCTGCAGTCAAAAGTGCTTGCACACTCCAGCATTCATGGCTCCGGAGCTGTGCATTCAGAGACAGGCTCATCTTCTGCAAAAGAGATACTCTGGGCTTCCAACCTTGCCTCGCTTGCTATATCCCGTAACATGAATTATTATACTGCAAGATACTACTGGAACGCAGCCGGTATCTGCACCGAGATGATGTTCTATGAGACCGCTGCCCAGGCCATCGGAGATACCGTCTGCGGCAGGGATATTCTCATGGGACCTACAGGAGCACGGGGAGGAGTACCTGACCACTCATCGGGCCTGGAATCCAGGTTCATGGGCGAGATAGCCCAGATGGCAACGCATCTGTCACTCTCAGAAGCCAACCGCCTGGTAGCCAAAATATACTCACGGTACGAGGATAAACTGAACAACCCACCTGCCGGGAAAACCTTTGACAAATGTTACAGGATAAGATCCGAGTACGACCTCGAACCTACTGAGGAATACACATCCATTTACAGAAAAGTATCTTATGAAATAATGGGACATTTCCCGGAAAGAATGGCTTGAAATAATATCAATCCTTTAAGAGCTACTCTCTATAGGACTAATTTCTTTTTAAAGAAGAATATATTCACTTAAAAATGAGGGTAGCCAGCGTGGATTAAGCGCTGGCTGTTAGGGAAGTGATAAACTTGTTTATCACAGCGAATTCTGGTCTTAGAATACCAGTCCAAGGTTCTCGAGCTTCTTGCGTGCGCCCTCGTAGACCGTGACGTATTCTTCAGTTGGTGTTATGGTCTTGACATCATAACATTCCTGGAAGGTCTTACCCTGAGGTGCGGTTGCATAGTTCTTCTCGTACATCTTGACGAGATTGTCGATTATCCTGTTGACCTCTTCTATTTCCATGCCTGCGGTTGCCTTGGCTGCCTGTCCCATCATCCTGGCTTCCATACCTGTGGTCTTGTCCTGGACAACACCCTTGGCTGCTGCGACACCTGAGAGGATCTCACGGCCGGATGCAGTGTCAGTGATGGCCTGTGCTGAAGCTTCCAGCAGGCACATCTCGGTACATGGGCCTGCACATGGATAGTACTGGTTGCCTGAGAGGATGTCAGTGAACTCTGAGATGGTTGCACATGTCCAGCCTGCGATCATCAGGGTTTCCCTGGTGTTGGTCGATCCCCAGCGGATGTGCACCGGACCGTCAAGGTGCCAGGTTGCATTGCTCATCACAAAGGCATTGAGGTGGGTCGCGATATCAACGATAGCAGTCTCTTCTATACCGCCGGCATAGCCACCGAAGATGGGCATCTGCTCATCCATGATGATGTTACTGTTACCCTGATAGTGTGCCATCACACTTATTGCATCGAGGTCGATCTTGAGCTCATTGAGCTGTGAGACCTCGTGGCTGTCACTGCAAATCATGCCACCGGCACAGTCAGCAGAGATATTTCCCTGAGCGGACAGGGAAGTCTCTGGTCCCTATATGCCCATGCCAGGTCTGCCAGCCATTGCTGCTGCAGTTTTGATAAGCCTTGTCTCGGTCTTGGCTGCAAGGATCTCGTAGGGGCTCTTGGGTATTGTTGGCTTCCCGCGTACTGTCATCATGACACCGTTGACAATGGTGTCTACTTCCTTCTCAAGTG
>NZ_JADQBZ010000015.1 GCF_016278365.1 Methanolobus sp.
CTTTCAAATTACTTCCAAAACATTCGGAGTAATTTGAAAGTTCTTAGACGGATCCTACACAACTTTGTCTGTTTGTTTTTTAAAATTATGAGGTAGGAGCTCAGCAAGATCTTTACTGTAGTCTGTATCGTATTTGTGGACGTTTTCCAGAAAAAAGATCATCCAATCCCGGAAGTTCACATCGTTGTTTTTGCAACAGCCAAGCATGGAGTAAATAATGGCAGCATTCTCCGCTGATTCGTGATTTCCGCAAAACAACCAATTCTTTCTTCCAAGAGCGATGGGGCGGATCGCATTCTCAGCCTGATTATTGTCAATCTTGTACCGGCCATCCAGATGGTAGCGGGATAGCTTATTGAAGATGCTATACGTGTACTTAATTGCTTTCCCGATACGCCCTTTGGGAAGCACTTTCGGATATTCCTTTACAAGCCACTTCTCAAAAGCTACCATAATTGGGTAAGCCAGACGTGTTCTTAAGTCAGCACGCTGTCCATAGGAAAGATTCTCATGATCAGCCTGTCTCTCGACATCATACAGCAGCCCTATTTGCTCCAGAGCATAAGATGCCCTGGCTTCATCTTCCTTTAAAGCCTCTTCAAACTTACGGCGCGCATGGGCCCAGCACCCAATGGGCAAAACACCTTTTTTATTTTCGTAAATATCATAAACGGCATAGCCATCCGATTGTATGACTCCCTGATAATCTTTAAAAAGTTGCAATGCGACTTTTTGTGCCCGGGAGCCTTTATCGTAATAGAAAAGAACAAGCTTTGGGATGACTGCTCTGAGCATCCAAATGTACCCCTTTACAGTTTTATGCTTTTCATTATTGATAATCGGGATGGTTGTTTCATCGCTTTGGATATATCCCGAAGCCAAAACCAGCTCCTTCAACCGGTAATAAGCCGGGCGCATCAGATCCGCCACCTCCTGGTTCCAGTCATTAATGGTCGATGGAGGAATGGAGATGCCTTGTTGTTTAAACATCTGGATCTGGCGATAAAAAGGCAGGTGGTTTACATACTTGTCAATAGTTATGTCTGCCAACACGGTTGCGCCTGCATAGCTTTTGGCAATAGGCAGAGTCGGCATACCTGCTGTCACCACTGTTGTCTGATCTTCGGATGTCTGGTTTTTCAGAGCATATTTATGGCGGATAATTCTGCGGACATAATACCTGGCAGGATCTTTCTCCAGAACTTCTGTGATTTCCGGTTGCAATTCCACCCAGTTTTCTGTGTCAATATTTTCAGGATAAATATGATGTTCTTCTCTTGGAAGGTTTTCTGGCAGGGGTTTGCGAACAGGCTGCTTTTTGGTCTTTACCTTTACCCGAACCTTTTTAAATTGTTCGATCTCTTCTTTTGCGGTAACGGCCAGTTGTTTCTCCTCCGGAAGCAATTCGAGGCCGTCAAAATCAAGACGGCGCTGCAGTGGATCCGGCTGGATAAATCGCTCGCTGGACTTTCCCCAGATTTTTCGCTGGAGCATTGCCACCTGCTGTTTCAACTTGTCAATGACCTGGTCTTTTTCGCTGATTTGAGCCGTTAAAGAGACCTTTTCAGCTTCAAAGCTCTCGTAGCCGGCAATCTGCCCCTTGAGCTTTGAATTCTCCCGAAAAAGCCGATCTCGCTCCTCCAGAATATGCTGTAAAAATGTCTCTTGATCGCCTGTCATTTACCAGTTGTTTTGATGACTCAAATATACTGATTTTTAGCCAATCTTAAAAATCTACAAGCCAGTAAATTCAGCTATCCCAGAGGTCTTTTCCATCTTTTTTTATTCGGCTTTTTACTTGTGGAAATTCCCTGTACAATGGTCATTAAATCTTGCCAGTTAATCTGAAAGGTATTGGTGTTTTCATCAAGAATGGGCAGGCTGAAATTACCTGACTCAAGCTTCATGTGATAAATGACCAGCCCACCAAATTCCATATGCAGGATCTTCATGCTTGTACAGGCTCTGTTGATGAAAATAAACACGTCACCGTCTTGTACATTTCTCCCCATTTGATTGGTCACCATACCGCTCAGTGTATAAAAACTCCGTCGCATATCTGTCGGGTAGGCATACAGATAATAGTTCATCGAGGCTGTCAGGCTAAACATGGTCTCGATCATTTAAATGTATCAATGAGCGGATAAACTCAGGATCTGTATTCCCTGTCAGTTTAAGATTCACTCCGTTGGGGAAATTAATCTCACAAATTGGGGATTCATTTGTTGCCTGCAAAGATGGCGGAAACTGATTTTGGGGCGATCCAGGGTAATTACCTTCAGTACTTTCTGGTTTGAATAAAATCGGAACAAACCCTCTCTTTGGGGGTAGTTGATCCTTCAACTTGTTCTGCCAGTAGAAGAATTTTCCGGGGTGCATACCCTGATTGAAACAAAAATCCTTTACAGTTAGTCCGGATGCCAGATAGTCATCATAAATCTTCCGGAACTTTCTCTCATTCAACATGCCAATATTTTTTAGTTTTCCCAAACTTAGATATTGGCATGAGTG
>NZ_JADQBZ010000002.1:0-71879 GCF_016278365.1 Methanolobus sp.
TACGAGACTAGGCCCTCAACCTAGCGCCTTTGGCCTGGCTGGGCAACCCCCGCACGAGTGCAAATGAAATAAATTTCCAGGAGATATATCTCCTGACCGGATCACAGGGACTCTAGAATTTGCCCCATCCGGGTGGCTTTGTCCTTAATGCTCTTCCCTGCATTTATAATTAACTGTTGGATCGTATAGGAACCATCTGATTCCATAGTGAAAACAAACGCACGTTCATCCTGAGAAACAGTAATTGCGTCAATTTCACAAATCCCCTGACAGAGTTTGCAGAGTATGCATTTGAGAATGTCATCCTCGGAGATCCCTGCCCCTTCTGGCCCCATTTTGATGATACCCTGAGGACATTCCTCTATACAGGCACCGCAACTATCGCATTTGTTGAATGTGACCAGAGGCATGTTCTTGTACCCACAGGCAACGCCTGCCTGCCACCGAGCATGCTGGTTACCATAGCCCATGTGGGCTATGGCTTCAAGCACAACTTTCTGGCCTTCCTTCAGTTCAATGATTGGAATGTTGGTCTCGGCTGGCTGTACAGTTTCATCAGATGAAACGAAGTCACCTGAATGGACCATTTTCGGGCCTTCGGCACTAAGTGTGAGAGAGACCCTGCAAGCAGGACACTCCGAACCACCACATATGCACTCTTCAACAGGTACGAACTCTTCAATGTTTGCGGCTAAAGGAATGAGGGCAAGCCTTAATCCAAGCTGTTCATCAAAAAGGACAGATGTATTGTTGTAAATGTTCACATAGGTTATTGCAAGTGTCGGTACGTCAGAGAGCGCCGCTCTCCGTATACCGTTTGCAAAAGCTGCGCTCACATCGGACAATACGAACTTTGCAGACCTCTCTGACATCTCCAGTATGTCTACTTCCATTGTCATGAGTCCATATCCATTAGATTATATACAATTATACCCTTCTTCCACCCTTTGGACGGGTTCCGTCGTGTGGTACAGGAGTTACATCCTGTATTCTGCCAATCTTGATCCCTGCTCTTGCAAAGGACCTGATAGCAGCCTGCGCTCCGGGTCCCGGGCTTCTCTGCTTGTTGCCACCAGGAGCACGTACCTTGATGTGGATACCCTCGATACCCTTATCCCTGAGAAGGTCCGCCAGCTGGCTTGCCATCTGCATAGCAGTGTATGGTGAACTCTCATCACGTGCTGCCTTTACAACCATGCCACCGGAGGATTTAGCCAGTGTTTCAGCGCCTGTAATATCAGTCACAGTGATAATAGTGTTATTGAATGAGCATTTTATGTGAGCTATGCCCCATATTCCGTTTGTAGCCATGTCTTATTCCTCCTTTCATGCCCCTGCGACATTAGATGCTACCTGGGCCGGCCTTTCCGGATGCATTTCACTGGTCAGCGGAGAGCTGCCGTAGTAGTCAATGAGCATCTCTTCCTCTTTGGATATAAGCATACTAGGGATAGTTACCCTTTTACCATTGATCGCGATATGTCCATGAGTGATGAACTGCCTTGCCTGTCTGGGACTGCGTGCAAGACCAAGCCTGTGTACCTGAGTCTGCAACCTGCGCTCAAGGATGGAATTGGTCTGCAGGCCAAGAATATCATCAATATTAGACTCGGTGCTCAGCATAGAAAAGCGTATTAGCCTTGCCAGGATCTGATCAGCTTCAGTCTTGTTGTGACCTGAAAGTTCACCTTCTGCCAGAAGCCTGCGGGCGTCCGCCCTGTATCTTCTGAGGACACTGTGTGCCTTCCAGAGTTCTTTCTTATTACGAAGACCGTACTTTTTAACAAGCTCAAGTTCGCTTGCCATCCTGGCTGCCTGCCATGGATGTTTCGGAGTATCGTAGCTCTTTCTCTTTTTACCCGGATATCCCATAAAATCACCTTATCTCTTCTTGCTCACACCAATGGTGGAACCACGCCTTCCGGTGGATTTTGTTCTCTGACCTCTTACCTTGAGACCCCTCTCATGCCTGAGACCACGATAGGCTCTGACCTTCTTCAGGTTGTTTATGTCTTCTCTGAAGGTAAGGAGTATGTCCTGCCCGAGCAGGTGCTTGTCTTCTCCGGTCAGGGGATCCTGGCGTCTGTTAAGCATCCAGGTAGGTAGATTCTTCTCAAAGTCCCCAACAGCTGCGTCTAACTTTGCAACATCCTCATCTGGAAGGTAACCAATAACTCCCTTGGGGTCAATACCGGTATCGTCTACGATAATCCTTGCGGTCCTTAATCCTATACCACGGATACCAGTCAGCGCGTACATTACGGACTGACTTCCTTTAAGGTCAGTGTTCATGATACGGACTAAATGTCTTATTTCTTCATCTGCCATTTAATTTCCTCCTTAAGGATGCAATGCATCCCGTAGCCCCGGAGCACAGAAACCCCGGCACACCCGGCAATGCGGGTAATGTTATTCTAAATAATAGAACATGACTCGGCCGTATATACTATCTTTTGTATTTAACGCATTATGCAACACAAAATAGTAGTTTAAGCGAAGTTCACTACAGTATTATTACATAAATACTTTCCCCAGAGTAGCAGGCCAATAGTGCAGTAATGGTTTAGTCCGCCAGGGAATTAACCGCCTGCTGCTTATCAGAGGTCGCCAGGGATGAGCTGTCCCGGACCTTGAAAAAAGCCATACCCAGCAAAGAGCATACAATCCCGAAAATCAGGGTTTCCTTATACCCGAATTGTTGAAGCATTATCCCGCCTGCTACCGACCCCACGATGCTGGCTGCAGCAATCACTGAATTGAGAATGCCGGTGGCTGTGGCCTTTTCAGCATTGCGGCTCACAAGTAGCTGATTACCGCCCACATAGAGAAAAGACCACCCAAATGCCACGCAGATCATGCCGGGAACCACATAGATGAAACTGGGAGCAAGCAGATAGCAAGTAAAAGCCAGCCCGGATGTGATGCATCCCCACTTAACAAGCCATTCATTGTCAAGTCCATCCATCCTGCGCATAACAATGAACTGTACAAGGGGATTTATAGCGTAGATAATACCGATCCAGAAATTATTGGCACCCAGATGAAGCAAATAAAGAGGTAGCATGGTCCAGACAGCAACAGCGCCCGTATGCCTGACAAATATAGAAAGGTACACGCCAATATTGCGGGAGAATGTGTCAACTGAAAAATAACTGATATTCATAGAAGGTTTTTCGATATCCTTTAGTTTCAAGGCATTCAGGAAAGCTACGAAATAAAATACCGATGAGAGTATGAACAGGAAATGGACATCCTCGATCACGGCTGCAAGCAGATAGCCTATCATCCACCCCAGTGAACCAAAGGAAGTAAATTTCCCAATACTTCCTTTCTGATAATAGATGTACACCGTAAGAGCAGCCGGGTATATGCTCATGCAAAAACCCACAAGCGCCCTGGAAAGCGCCAGAGAAAGGGCATCGTATGCGAACACTTGCAGGAAGAATGCTACCCCGGAGACCACCAGGCCGATCAGAACTATAGGGCGCAGACGATTAATATCCGCAGCCTTCCCGAATATAAATGAAGACACAAAAGAGGCCAGACCAAACAAGGCACTTATCAGGCCTATCTCAAAAAAAGAAGCTCCAAGAGAAGCTGCAAAGATAGGAACAAATACATTGGACATCGTGTGCGAAGTGTTTGTTAAAAGCTGGATCGTGTTTATTCGCATCGTACAATCGGACCATAATCATGTTTGTCTATTTCAACCTGTTTATGCATAATTTCGAGAGAGTTGGCGTGGTTACGGCTAGATGATTAATTAAAAAATCCACCGATAGTAAACAGGCATTATTAGCCCTTAATGGTTGTATAACGCCTTTAATAAGCTTAAATATGCGAATAACCTTTAATAATCCGGGTAAATCCCAATAAAGACACATATTTCGCAGGAAATTGCGAAAGGGGGTACATATGAAGAGATTAATAATTATATTGCTAGCTTTAGCTATGCTAATTGGAAACGCATCAGCATTCGATGCATCCATATGGAATGCTGCAGGAACTACAGCTGTGACAAACCCTGTTGTGATCCAGCCGGGGCAAACACTGGTACTTAGTTATCATGGTGCATATTTTGCTTCACCAGGACAGGTAATGTCATATTTGTATAACGTCCAGGCGCTTACAGGAACGGGAGCAGACACTTCCGACATGACAGTTAATATGCTGAAGGACAACTTCGAGCCGGGAGAGAATGACCCTTATACCGATGTGGGTGTAATTGAGCTCACACTCAACGAAAACGCATCTGCAACTGGTAAATGGAGAGTGACTATTACTGCAGGAGAAGACACCAACACCCTTGATGTAGGCTCAGCAGCAAGGAACTTCGAGATACCAGAGTTCCCAACCATTGCGCTCCCGGTAGCAGCAATCCTTGGCCTTGCATTCTTCATGCAGCGCCGCAAGGAAGAATAAGTATAAACTTATTCTTTTCTTTTTTTACTTTAAGCATTCTTAATAACGATAGTATCTATGTTTGAACAGAGTGTCTTTGCCTCTACTCAAGAAAATCATGACACCGACTGGTTCTTAGGCTGCATCAAGCGATTAAAGTAGAGCTATCAATATGCATCGACTTGGTTTTTAAATTGTTTCGCAGTCCATTTTTTGAAGAACACTTTTATAGGAGTACTAAATGGCTAGCCCAAACTTCATTTATAATGGAAGTGATAATAATACAAATTATCATATAATAATAGCATGTGGCGAAAAAATGAATAAAAACAAGAAATATAGTAAATCACACTTATCCCTCCTTGCAATCTTGTTGGTAACAATGGCTCTGACACCTGCATCCGCGCAGGATAGCGTCAGGATAGAGATGCCGGACAATGTAGCATCAGGAGAGATGTTCAAAGTGGTCCTTATCATCGATGACCCGCTGGTAAGGGAACTGACACAAACTATAGATATAACGAGGAACGGCGGAAGGATCCAGCTAAAGATGGAGGGGGACATAAATAATCCCTCACAGATAGAATACGCCGGACAGGAAAGGATAGTATTTGATGCTGTCAAGTTCTCAGGTTTCCAGGAAGGAGATGAGGAGTCTACCCTGACATTCCAATTCTTTGGCAACACCGGAGAAATACAGGAGAAATATCCTGACTGGCAGCCCTCGTATCCTGACTACCTGGTCAAAGTCTCAAAGAAGGTGTACGCATCTCCCGTGAGCTTCTCTGTCGAGACTCCAGATTTCCCGGATACAGAGACCAGCAGGTTTGAGACCGACTACTGGGACAAGGTCATTTTCACCCCTGTATTCAGGTATGTTGACAGTGATTATTATGCAAGGACCAGTTTGTACCGAGGAGATTTTAGCAGGGGGACGAGCTACTTTACGTATGATGGGTATCTGGTTGACAACTATTTCAGTACAGAAGATTTGAACAACCCCCCGGAAAATACTAAAGTGTCCAGTTATAGTTATGGCACCTTCGGACAGGAAGGAGCATCAATAGGCTATTACTCATTGACATGGTCTCCAAGGAGTAAGGTCACACATAAAGATCCTGCCACTTTTGAGCTATACGATGTATATGACATCTCCATAAGCTACACCTATGCAGTGCTAATCAATGATTTTCTCCTATATCACGGCAACTTCATACAAAGAATGAAAGTCAAAGAGTCCGAGATAGAGGACGCTGTTAGTGAATTTGAGGAAGAGTGCCACAGAATAGTTATGAGCCAGAAATATACGCCCATATCGATGGGAAGTGGTGCACATCCATCCATTCTTGAAACAAACCTGCCGGTCTCCGGAAAGAAGAGTGTTTCAATTTACGGTTACGTTGTAGATGCTGATGGAAATCCTATGCCGTATGCTCAACTGACAGTTAAGGTGAAAGAGGAGGTATTCAAAGGGAGTACGGACAAGAATGGAGACTTCAGGATACCGCTCACAATAGAGTTAAAAGATAAAGAGGATGATGTCAAAGTAGAATTATGGGTTGACTTCATTTATGAGAGGGATGGAAAGAACTATTTCATTGTATATGACTTGAGCGGCAGCACATACAAAAACGTGTTCTATTATAAAGAGTTCAGGTTGGTGGACCATCAGGACATTGAGGCTAACATAAGGCTTAACGGGGCATGGGACAATAAAGCTGGCAGTAGTACAGGACAGCTTTCAGACCTCAAAAGCCTTTCCGTTATATATGCCCATATGCACGAGTCAGTGGATTTCTGCCTTGTGGAATTAAAAACAGACGTGGACTACAAACTTCCTGTGAAAGTGCTTGTTGGCAATACTGCGGATAAGACACTCTACTCACCCTCCGATGCACGGATACTTATTTCCAGGAATGATGCAGGATATTCAAACTCCAACAGGCCGAAAAACCGTGAGTACCATGAGTTTGCTCACCACCTGATGTATGCCACCTATGGAGACTGGACACATGGAAGCAAGGTATCCGGCACTGTCAACCACAACGGTTTCCTTAACCCCAATACAGGAGACTCTTATGAAGAAGGGTTTGCTGAGTTCATAGCACTGGCAATATCTGACAAGTATGGCGATTCCAACCCTGCGGACGGTGTCACAAAACCGGCTGCCTATGCATCTTTCGGAAGCCTAGAAAACAACTACCGGCCCTGGGATAGGCAGGGAGATCTGGAAGAATTCGCTGTTGCTTCGCTGCTCTGGGACCTTTACGACAGCAACAACGAGGAAGGAGATACCATTACCATGTCCCTGGAGAACATCTGGTCAGTGCTCAAGGTCCAGAGGAATGACTTCTACGATTATTACCTGGCATTCCAACAGGCCAATCCCAGCAAGGCTGCCGACATCGACAAGCTCTTCATTGAGCATGGTTTCTTTGCAGATATCACTGAAGGTAATGGCAAGAGGGATTCGTTTGAAGGCTTCATAGATGCCAATAGCAATAATGCATACAATACCGGAGAGTATTTCTTTGACCTTGGTTGCCTGAACTCCACAAACGAGATACAGTACAGGAAGGGCATGATTGTCGGGCGGGCTGCAAACTATGATAGGATCAACAGGAGTACTGCAGTGAGGCTGGATGGCGCCTACCTCAAGGTCAGCGACAAGGAATTAAAACAGTACCTTGTCAAAGTACACTATACCAAACCGGGAAGAGGGGATGACTACGAGTATGTCGTGGATCTCAGGGACGGTCTGCTGTACGTGCAACCCCTGCCCGGAAATGTGTATGCGGATATCAGTATCATCCCTTATTCTGTTGAATATGCCGCAAAGGAAGACTATACTATAAGCAACCAGGAGCTGAACAGCCGGCTGGAACAGCCCGGAAAGTATTTTGACAGCCACAAGTTCTCCCTGAACAAGACCGGTGTTGTGGGTGATATGCCTTATGAGACTTACAAGGATACGGACCCTGTCTATGCCTATGAGGGCGACCTTGGAGAGGAATTCGACCTGAAGATAGCCGACGGGACAGACCACAACGACACTGACAGGAAGTTCCCCCTAATGTGGCTGTGGTTCCCAATACTGGGGGTGGGGCTCATTGTGCTCGGAAAAAAGAATTCAAGAGTCGGAGAGATTTCGAGAAGAGGAGTTAAAGAGTTCAACGAAAAAGGGCTCCCTGCGATTAAAGAAGGAAGCAGGAAGGCTGCCGAGCTGACCTCAAAGGGGGCAAAAGAGTTTGCCCGTCAGAGCAAGGTAGCTTACGAACAGACCAAGCCTCATCTAAAAAAGGCACAGGAGGATGTCAAGGAAAAAGTAGAGGGCATGAAAGAGAAGAAGGATAAGTGAAGGTTTAACCTTCACTGTTTTTTCTAGTGCAGCTTCTGGCAATTACAGATAACCGCTGTCCTGGTCAGACATAAATGGATTCAATTTCGCCATTGCAGTACGCATTTTTCTGAAGCCGCATTTCATGTAAAAACCCTCACGACCCGGGACTGAATACAGGATTATGTTTTCGACAGGCAGTTTTTTAAATATTCTGGAAATCATCTCTTTTCCGATGCCTTTTCCCTGATACTCCGGGAGCACCACCATATCATATATAGCAGCCTGATATTCACCATCGCAGAGGGCACGGCCCATATCAACCAGTTTTCCGGAATCATACACAACTATAACAGCATAACTTGCCTCAAAAGCGCGCTTCAGTTTTTCCGGTTCACGTTTCTGCCTTCCGAGAGGAGCAAGCTCAAATACTGTCGAAGCTTCCTCCCAGTTCACTTCCCGCAAGCAATCACTAAAAGTGATGCATGATAACTCCACGGAGGATTCATTTTCAGCAACCATACCTTTAACAAAGAAATAAAAACAGATAAAAGTAATCGCTGTATGATCACATCAGGATTGAGTCTGGCTCAGTAACTGATTTTTTAAAAAAGCGCCGAGGGGGAGATTCGAACTCCCGAGGGGCGGATGCCCCACAAGCTTTCCAGGCTTGCGCCCTACCACTAGACTACCTCGGCATTATGTTTCGCGTGGTTTGCTCTTCCAGCCTTGCGGATAAGTGCCAGCAACCATTATTACTCTTTCGGTCAATGCAGCAAGACCATGCTCCGAACTGAGCATTTCCTCAGTGTCCATGAGCGCTCTGGACAGGGACACTGCCTCACCTTTCAGGCTGAAGATGCATACCTGATCATCTCTCCGGATGCTTTTTTCAAGGCTGACTATCCCTGGCACAGCAAGTGCGGCGCCCTGACATACTGCATCAATGGCGCTATCCCGAACGATAATCCTTGGCAAGTGGGCAAGACCTTCTTCAAGGGGTCTGACCACCCTGCGAAGACATGATTCATCGCCGTCCTCTTTCCAGAATACATAAGCATCCTTCAGTTCATGAAGATTCACAAGGGTATCCTCCCTGAAAGGGCCTGTTTTGGTCCTGCGCAATTGCTGCATGTGAGCGCCGGTGCCAAGGGCCATACCGATGTCATGGCACAATTTACGCATATATGTGCCCGCTTCGCAGCCAACTCTCATAAGTACGGACTTGTCTTTTACCTCAAGTACTTCGAGATAATAGATCATTCTAATTCTCAGTTCACGCTTCACGGCAGATATCACGGGAGGCATCTGGAATAGAGGGCCTACGAACTCACTGCATACGTTGCGCACATCCTTTTCCGGAGCCTGCTCATGAAGGCGCATGTGGCAGATATATTCCTTGCCTGACAGGCGCAAGGCTGAGACCACCTTTGTAGCTTTTTCAAGCATTATTGGCTGAACCCCGGTGACACCGGGGTCCAGGGAACCCGAATGTCCAGCGCGGCGCAGCTCAAGTATATCCTTGACCCATGCAGTCACTTCATGGCTTGTAGGACCTTGCAGCTTATCAAGGTTCACCACACCCATTTCCACATATTCCCGAATAGGACGTTCGGCAGGCGTACATCCATATGAAGGATTGGTTGTTGCCTGTACCCTTTGAACCAGTTCCCGTGGATACTCTGAGGGTAGCATCCCAGCACACCTCACGCCATCAAATATCATTTCATCAGATTTCATATCATAACCTGCCGGAAAACTATTGTTCAGAAAAGCGTTTTATCGCACAGGAGATAATATCTGCAACCTGGAACTGGTCCCATTTCGTGGAATCGATGACCAGGTCATAGACTGAGAGATCACCTATGTCAATACTGTATATGCCTTTGTAACGGATAGCTTCTGAGGCTTCACGTTCCCTCGTTTCCTCAAGCTTCTCTTCAAAAGAACCACATTCTCGCGCCACTACACGCTGGACCCTTACTTCTACAGGGGCTTTTATCCATACCTTCAGATCGTGCGTTGCCATATGGCCTGCAAGCCTTCCTTCGAGGATTATATTATCCCTCGTACTGGCAATTTCCTTCTGGCGCTCGTCTATCTGGAGATCTATGGAATCATCCGATTCAGCCAGTTCTCCAAACTCGGAAAGAGTCATACCATACTCCTTCGCAAGAGAACGGAAAACCTCACCTGCAGATATCATCTCAAGTCCATGTCTCTGGGAAAGTATACGGGAAACAGTGGTAGTACCACTGCCCGGAAGACCGCTGATTGTCAGCAGCAATTAAATTCCACCGACATCCAGCGCTTTTCTCATTAACTGGCTTACTGCCAGGGACGCTATGAAGTACCAGAATATCCAGTACTGGAAAGGACCAAGTACTCCATTTGTCAATATATGCTCACCCCAGAAAGGGAAAACCATAGTTGCAGCTTCATGGCTGTTAATGTAAAAGTAAGCCCACATGAACAACGGCAGAGAGATTATACTGATATATGCCATCGGTTTGAACTGCTGTTTTGACATTTCCAGTTGCTGAGTCATCATTTCAGAGCGCTGGGTCTCCATCTTCTTCATCAGGGCAGTATTGTTAGAGAGCTGGGCCTCTCTGAATTCTTTCTGGAACACGCGCATTTTCTCCTGGACATTGCGCATAAGATCCCAGTCCATTGTGTACTTTTGGATAAGCGTTGCGTAAAGAGCAGTTATGGCTGCCATTATGAACAGTACAATATGAAAATTGCTGTCCCCCAGAAGAGTGACCATGGGATCCATGAAGAATCCAACTGACCTTCCCAGTGAATCCCTGAAATCCTGTCCCAAGACCACAATGCCAATCATCAGGGAAATGCCCAGAGCAAGCAGCGCTCGCTCAAACTGTTTCTTATAGTTGGCAGTTGCCATGGATTATCATCACCTTATCTCTATTAAATCAGTTATTTGTACTTGTCCATTACCCCGGAAACCGCCTGGAATACTTTATCGACATTATTACTTCCATCGATATTCACAAGAATACCTGCCTTGTCATAATAATCGATCAGTGGCTTCGTTTTTTGGTTATAGACAGTGAGCCTCTGCCTGATAACTTCTTCCCGGTCATCGTCCCTCTGGTAAAGCTGAGAACCGCATACATTGCATATACCCTGCTTTTCAGGAGAATTGAATACAACGTGATAACTTTCACCGCAATTAGGACAGGTCCTGCGGCCGCTCAACCTCTCCACAAGTTTGTCATCTGAAACATCGATATTAATTACAACGTCCAGAGGTTTGCCAATCTCCCGGAGTATTCCATCAAGAGCATCTGCCTGTGGGATGGTTCGTGGATAGCCATCAAGAAGATAGCCGTCCTCACAATCGTCTTCATTTAGCCTGTTCCTGATAAGGCCAATGAGCACACTGTCCGGGACAAGCTCGCCCCGGTCCATGTACCCCTTTGCTTCCTTACCAAGTTCGGTCCCATCGCGGACATTTGCCCGGAGAATGTCTCCCGTAGAGATGTGGGGAATGTTGTATTTCTTTATCAGTTCTTTGGCCTGGGTGCCTTTTCCAGCACCCGGCGGACCGAATAATACTACGTTCATACTCAACACCTGATTTATTGTCCGAAGAAGGACCTCACCATCGGATGCATTTCCATCATCTGCTCGGACGCTATATCCTCATAGAGACGGTAGACGATACTGACTGCAAGCAAAAGCCCTGTACCTCCTGCACCCCCAAGAGTACCCATCAGGCTTGCAACAAGAGTCAGAAGACCTATGAAAGCACCACCGATGACAGTGACCTTCGGAATGTAACGAATCATTACTTTTTCGATGCTGCCGATGTTCCTTCTGAAACCAGGTATCTGCATACCCGAGTTAAAGATCTTCTTTGCAGTAGGTTTTGCACCCATCCCGGTTGTTTCGATCCAGAACAGAGCGAATATGATACCTCCACCTATCAGGAATACTGCGTCGACCAGCACATGTAATGCAATCTGCCATGTTGCGGGAGCAACAGCGCCTAAACTGGTAAATGACTCCCTTACAAGAGACGGTATCCAGTCATAAGGACTGTTGATCGGTGCCAGGTAATACATTAATCCGTTGATTGGTGTCGAACCCTGGAACTCACCCAAAATAGTGATTCCCCTACTGCTGAGCAGGAGCCCTATCAATTGGAGATTGGCCTGCAATGCCCTTACAAGGATCATTGGAAGGACTGATGCATAGATGAGTTTTACCGGGAACTTTCCTCTTGCTCCTCTCACGGCACTGTGAGCCAGAGGAATTTCGATACGGGTACTTTCAACATATACTACAAGCAGGAAGATAACGATCGTGCTCAGAAGGGCAAGTATTCCTCCCCTGATCAACATGAACATTATACCATCACCTGTGAAGAGATAGTCAGCGCCTACATTTTGAATAATGTAGATCCATTTAGGGAAGAAACCTGCAGGTAAACCTGTGGAATCACTTACCCAACTGAATAGACCGGTAACTATCTGCTGCGAAACGCCAGCCACGATGAACAGGCCTACGCCTGAGCCAATTCCCCATTTGGAAACGACCTCATCCATGAACAGGATCAGCACACCGCCTATGCATATCTGAAGGAACAGGATCAATGTAATAGCTCCGACACCGACACCAAGAGCAGCTGCAATAGTCTCATCGGGCATTACAAATCCACCAATTATCTGTGGAAGAGCCTCAAGGACTATCATTACGAAAACCAGCGCTTTTTGTGCACCCTGGAAGAATGCCTGATCCTCCGGATTGGACATATCAAGCTTTATTACGTCGGCTCCGACCAGCAACTGAAGGACGATGGATGCGGTGACTATTGGCCCTATACCAAGGAGCATCAATGATCCGGAAGCTCCTGCAAAGAATGCTCGATAAGATTCGAAAAGGTCTATCGAATCCGGTGACAATCCAAACAGCGGGACATTAGCAAGTACGAAGTAAAGCACAAGTATCCCAAGTGTCCACATCAACTTGTTTTTGAAATGCACGTGCCCTTCGGGACTTGCAACCGCAGGTAGTTTATTAAAAATTGGTTTTAAACTTTCCTTAAGACTCATTAATTCCACCCTTGACTGGGAAATCCATACTATTGGTTTAAACGGGTATGGCTAAATAATCTTAAATATTAATAAATATACGCTTTCTTTGCGATATAGAACAATGAATAAATAAGTAATGCCAGAGAGGCATTACTCTTCAGGTTCTGTGCAGGAACCACCTGCATTCTCGATCTTGGTCTTTGCTGTCGCTGAGAATTCACATGCAGTAATGGCCAGTTTCTTTGATATCCTGCCAGTACCGAGTACTTTCTCAATGTAAAGATCATCAAGATCTATGTGGTAAACTCCATCCTTGAGTTCAGCAAAACCATCTTCTACAAGCTGATCTGCCAGTTCATCGAGTTCACCTACATTGACAATGGAGGTGTCATGCAGTGTCTTGAAAGGACGGACAAACCCCTTTTGCAAACCAAGGTTGTAACCACGCTGCATTGCACGGGTATGATGATGGGCGTTTCCACCACATTTGCCTCTTCCACCACGGTTTCCTGCACCACGCCTATTCTTACCGGTGCCTCCACCGCAGCTGCGTGATCCCCTGAACTTCTTAGTGTTACCTTTTACCATCCCGGATCACCTCATCTTCTTCAATAACTGGTTGATATCTTCACCATGGTTACCAAGAACGCCGCCCTGCTGTACAGTCCTCTTTATGCCAGCGTGCCCTTTTCTTGGAGGATGCAGCCTGAATACCGGCTTGAGCTTTGGAACATCTTTGATAGTTGCGCTGCCATCACATACGGCCTGCGCAAAAGCTTCGATGTTGGCAAACTTGGTATTTGCTGCCACATACTCGTTGGTGAGCTTTTCGCCACCTTGGAGCATTCCACGGTTATTGAGCATCTCTGTCAGCGCGTCCGCATCGATGATACCATAGGCCACATAGTCCTTGACCTTCTGGATCATGCCCAAGTTCTGCGGGCTGTCGTTGAGGAGTACACAATGGTTCACCCTGTGAAGGCGAAGCATCTTAAGGGTATCTTCAATTGATCCCCTTACGTTCACATTACCTCGTACTCTTACCAAAGCGTACATCTCAGGCCTCCTTTTCCAGACAGAGAGGCTGCTTTACAATACCAGTGTTCTGTAATGCATTGAATGTTGCCTTTGCAAAGTTCAATGTTGTTCTGGTAGTACCTTCGGTTCTTGTCCATACATCTTTGACACCTGCTTTCTCAAGCACTTTCCTTGCAGTGTCTCCGGCAGCAAGTCCAAGACCACGTGGTGCCGGCTTGAGTGCAACTATTACACTGCCTGCCTTACCCTTTACCTCGGAAGGTACGGTATGTTCACGGCCGCATGTACATTCCCATGAGCCGCATCCGCGCCTTACCCTGATGATGTTGATCTTGGCGTTGTCTATCGCCTTTCTGATAGCTGGACCGACCTGGACATCCTTACCCTGTCCAAGGCCTACAAAACCGTTGCCGTTCCCTACAATTACAGTTGCTCTGAACTTCACACGGCGTCCGGAGTCAGTCATCCTCTGGACCATGTTAATATCGAGCACCTCGTCTTCGAGTTCGGGCAACAGGAGATCTATGATCTTGGGCTCCCTTATGGGGAGGCCGGAGTCGATAGCCTCATCCATGGAAGTGATCTGCCCTTCTTGAACGAGTATTCCAAGCCTTGTTTGCGGAACCCATTCTTCTTCATATTGATATGCCATATAATCACCTAATTGAAGTCAGCAGAGATCTTTTCCTTAACTGCGTCAAACAGTTCCGGCAGATTTGATCCTTCCATATACTCTGCTATGTGTTCTCCTCTTATCCTCTCATCAGAAGGCAATATGGATGGGTCGTGAGGAATCTCAAACCCGGCGTCCACTATGCCCTTCATGGTTGCATATACCCTTGAACCGGGTGATGCCACCTGCAGTCCAAGGTCAAGGATACCATACTCATAACCGTTGGCCTGTGCCCTGTAACCGAACAGAAGACCGGTAAGGTACGCAGCAGTTGTGTTTCCTGTGGATGCGTCATATCCATACTTCTTCAGTTCTGTTGAGATTGCAGATGAACGAGTTACATCTCCTTCCGGAGTAGGAGCAACAAGCTGGACCTGCATGTGCTTTGAACTCTTGCGCACAACCACACGGTTCTCCTTTGAAAGGAGTAACCTGAGTCTCAGGTGGTAATCAGTGCGTCCTTCCCTTCGTCTCCTGAAAGCGACTTTATATCTGGGTCCTGTTGCCATGATTAATTTCTCCTAATTGAAACATATATAGTATTTAATCTCATGAATCATTCCCCGTGCTTTATTAGCTTCTCGGACTCCAGGTGTGCCATCAGGTGAGCAACACTGCGGTATTCTCCACCTTTTGCCTTGCGGTATACCTTACAGTAAGTAGATTTATCCAGTGAGCCGTCGGCACGCATATCTTTCAGTCTCTGCCTCAGAGCACGGATCTTCTTCATCCACTGCTCTTTGCTTGGAGCACGTGCACCCTTTCTACCTTTTCTCTTACCATGCCCTTTGCGGTGACCATACTTACGTTTGGCATCCCTTGCTCTTGCACGGCCACGGCTGACACCCTTGACAGCTTCTGCCTTGATGTTGCCGTTCCCGATCTGCTCACGTATGTCAGCTCTGGTAATGGCAACAGCAATATCTTCTGCTGCTTCCGGATTGAGCCAGACCCTGTGAACTCCGCACCCAAGGACCTGTGATGCGATCCTCTTCTGGTTTGTAAGATCGGTCATCTTATTCACCTCTGGTCGGGTTCAGGATTTTAAGGCCAAGTTCCTGGGCTTTTGCCTGAATGATTGCTTTCTTTCTTCCACCGACCTTTGCCGCGATCCTTACAGCCTGGAAGGATGCGTCTACAGTAGTCAGGTCAGTGATTGTGTTCACAAGGACCTCAGCGTATCCTGAGGGGTGAAGTCCCTTGACTACTAGAGGGCTTCCATAACCCACCTGTGCAAGGGCACCCTTTGCCTTGTAGTGCCTGCGCTGTTTACCACGAAGACCCCTTGGGCGTCTCCAGTTGGAATCCAGACGCTTGTATTTGTGGGAATCGGTCCTCTTGAAATCGGGTTTCTTACCCTTCTGAACCTTTCTTACCTTAAAAAGGCGTTTGGTTTTTACATCCATTCAAATCACCTACGCTGTCTTCTCCACTATGTATATTCCATCTTGGAATGTACGCGGGTCAAATCTCTTGATCTTGGTTGCCTGTTCGATATTAGCTGCTGTCTGGCCAACGTCTTCCTTGTTGATACCTGTGACGATGACTTCATCAGCACTTGTTTTTATCTTGGTCTCACCAAGAACCTTAGCAGACCTGGCTTTTTTCTCACCGAGGAAATTACCGATGGTGAGCTTCTTGCCTTCTACCTTCACCTGCATCGGGAAGTGAGCATAGACGATCTTCATACGGTATTCAAAGCCTTCTGTCACACCTGTGATCAGGTTTGTGATGTGTGAGGAAAAAGTACCGACCATTGCTCTCTGGGTCTTCTTTTTCACGTCAGTGTCAACTATGACCATTGAGTCAGCAACCTCGATATTGATGCCCGGATACCAGAAATATCTCTCATTGGAGCCTTTTGGCCCGGATACTGACAGGACGTTTCCCTTGAGTGTGACTGTCACACCACTAGGAATGGGAATTTCTGTTCTAATTTCTTTTGCCATTGTTTCCCTCCGTCATCAGTACACATATGCCAGCAGCTGTCCGCCTACATTGTTCTCACGAGCTTCATACTGTGATATTACACCTATAGAGGTTGTCAATATCAAGGCACCGAAGTTCTTTGCAGGAAGATATTGCTTCTCCCATCTTTCAAAATTAGCAGCGCCTACTGAGTAGCGTGGCTTGATAGCGCCACACTTGTTGATTCTGCCAACAAGTTCCACTTTGTAGATTCCTGCCTTACCATCTTCAATAAACTCAAACTCGCCAACATATCCACGGGACTGCATGACCTTCAGGACGGTTCCAATAAGCTTTGAAGCTGGCTGGATCGTACAGGAGTTCTTACCTATAGCCTCTGCATTCTTTATTGTGGATAATGCATCTGCGAGTGGATCTAGTAATACCATTTATCTCACCTCACGCATATTTCTCGAATCCCATGTCGTGGGCTATCTCGCGGAAGCAGTGTCTGCACAGGAAAATGTCATATTTCCTGACCAAGCCTTGCTTTCTGCCGCATCTCTTGCATTCGTTTGCGCCCTGTCCGAATTTCTTAGTGGTCTGAACCATTAAATGACCTCCACGGAATATTTCTCATTAAAGAAGGCGACCGTGTCATCCATTGTGATTCTGTGGGATGTTGGAACCTTGCTTTTTGCAATCTTTCTCTTGCTGATCCTGTAACCCGGACGCTTGACGACCACATTGATATCCATACCAAAGATTCCAATATTAGGATCGTACCTCATACCAGGGAAGTCAGTGTGCTCCTCTATACCGAAAGCAACGTTCCCGTTCTTGTCAAACTGAGTTGAACGGAGTTTGCCCTCGATTATCCCAAGTGCAGTGGTGAGGAACGCTTCAGCTCTTTCACTACGGAGAGTTACTTTGCATCCGATTGGTTCATTCTTCTTGATACTGAAAGCTGGCAGGGTCCTCTTGGAATAGGTCCTGATGACCTTTTGCCCGGTAATCTCTGCAAGTATCCCTTCTGCATACACAAGGTTCTGACCGCTTTCTCCAACACCCATATGAACAACGACCTTCTCAACTACGGGTGCTCTCATTACATTACTCAACTACTTCACCACCTAGCTTGATAGCAGGTTCTTTCTCGCCGATGACGACCACATAGTCCTCAATTGTCTCAAAGTCATAATCACCTGATATGAATACAGTGTTATGCCTGGAACTGCGGACTGCATTGATCTCCTTGATAGTACCAATGGAACCAGTGTGTTTACCACCAACGATCATCGCCAGGTTGCCTGCCTGATACTTGATATGTTGTACCACTTTTTTATCAGGGAGTGAGAGGATGATCGAATCCTTAGTGTTATAGTCATTTGATCCGATGATGTTTGAACCATCGTTGAGGTTCAACTGGATTACTCCGCCCTTAAGCACGGTCTTCCCATTGATCCTGCAAAGTTTATTGTCAGTGGATTCCTTGATCTTATGGAGTTCAAGTCTTCCCTTGCCATCCAGCAGTACGCGGTATGCCACATTTTCAACAGGCATGGATATTACATCCAGCAGCCCGACCGGGAATCTAAGATCCTTGCGGATGACCCCGTCAACAAGTACTTTGCCTTCTGAGAGCACACGTTTTGCCTCAGCGCGATTGTCAACTACACACAGCATATCTCTCAGGACTACAGCGAGAGGGATACTTTGCTGCTTGTTGTGTGGACCAGGCCTTGTTGCAGTGATCCACTTATTGGATTTCTTTGATATCTGCCAGCTGTTTGGAACAGATATTCTCTTTTGATGTTTGCCCACAGAACCACCTACTTTCTAATTACTGCTTCCCTGAGTTTATCCTTCATTTCCAGGGATGTGATCATTACATTCGAAGGATAGACAGGTCTTGCAACTTCAGTGCCATCCGCCTTGGACACACTGACCCCTTCGATCACGATAGTACCGTGCTTCAGGGAGACTGCTTCTACCTTTCCCGTAGTGTCGGCGTGGTCTCCACGCATGACCTTTACGGTGTCACCAACGATAACGCTTGCTGATCTGCAACCGTATTTCTCACGCAGTTCCTTTGAAAGGAGAGCACCCATGTATTTCTGTCTAATATGCTGAGGAGCGTTGTATCTTGCTTTCCTCTGTTTTCTTGGCTGATTTGATACCATATCTCACACCTCAGGCTACAATGGATGCTGTGGTTCCGATCTTTGGATACCTCTCTGCCGCTTCCCTGGCCACAGGACCCTTAAAGTCGGTTCCCTTGGGTACGCCGTCCTTATCAACTATAACAACGGCATTGTCCTCAAAGGCTACCCTAAGGCCGTCCGGGCGACGGAATTCCTGCTTCTGTCGAACTATAACAGCAAGGAGGATCTGCTTACGCATCTCAGGTGTACCCTTCTTTACGGATACGACACACATATCGCCAATGCCTGCCTTGGGATATCTGTTCTTGACACCCCTGTATTTTTTAACAGCTATTATCTCAACAACACGTGCGCCGCTATTGTCTACACACTCGATACGTGCTCCTTTGTTCAAAGCACGCGGGATAGTCGATCTGATACCCCTCATGCCTGAGCCTCCGCTTTTATGACAACATATGACTTTGTCTTACTTAACGGCCTGCATTCCGCGATCGTCACAATATCTCCTACTTTTGCATCAATGCAATCAGGATTGTGTGCATGGATCTTGGATTGCCTTTTCTCGTATCTTTGATATTTCTTGATAAGCATCTCGTGCTTGCGCTGGATGACCACAGTCCTGTCCATCTTGTTACTAACGACAGTCCCTACGAGGACCTGTCCGCGAACAGGAAGTTGTCCATGGAAAGGGCAATTAACGTCATTGCACTCCTTCTCCGGGGATGGGACATCCAATCCGATATCTTTTGCCATGATTATTACCTCATGCGAATTTTTTTTATGTTCTTTGTCCTGTTCTCAGGTTGTGAGACCAGAAGGTTCCCATCTATTTTTACATGCTTCACAGCATGTTCGCCCGATAACCGGGCAGGTATCCGAAACACAAAGGTCGTACCAGCTTTTGGAACCAGTTTCTTGCTGTCCGCCTTTGTCAGAATAATTATCATATTCTTCGTTTCGTCAACCACTTTACCGCTGATACTTATCAGCGAAGGGTTTGTGGCATCCACTACTTCAACAAATAATCCAATCAATTCATGGAATATTAGTTTGGAAGGAGTGATTTCCACTTCAGATCTCCGTCATTTCTCTCTGGATAGTCTTCACCCTTGCAATGGTCCTCCTGAGTTCCCCGATCCTGCCGGGGTTATCAGGAGCGCCACCTGCGGATGAGAGAGCACGTTCACGAATGAGCTCATCTCTCATCTTATCGAGTTCGTCCATCCTTTCCTGAGGAGACATGTCCCTTATTTCGTTTAATCGAAGAATCGCCATTACTTCTCCTCCTTATGAACACGTGCAATGGGGTGCCAGTAGTCATAGCCATCATGCTTGTGTTGCCAGACATCATCTGTAAGCCTGCGTTGTTCATTAACAACTTCTTCCAGTGCCACTGGCCCTTCATCGGAGGCTGCATTTCCTACATCTTCACCGCTCTCAGAAGTTTCATTTTCAGAAACTTCATTGGTCTCTGCCGGAGCAACGGGTTCGGTAGTTGCAGGTATTTCTTCCTCAACGGTCTCTTCCTCATCGGCGACCTCGCCTTTGGCCTCAGCGTCAACAAGCTCCTTAATGCCAGCTTTTGTATCTTTGCTGACAACTGCTGCTTCAACTTTGGGCTCTTCTACGATGTCCTTAAGATGGAAAGAGTCAGGCAATACTGCGCCCGGTGGGATGATTCTTACTTTACAGCCAAGGGTACCGAGTTTTTTGACAGCGACCGCAAAACCCTCATCGACAATATCATCGACAGGTTTCCCGGCGTGCTTGATGTAACCCTGAACGATCTTCTCGACCCTGGACCTTGCACCGGTAAGCTTTCCGGAGATAACGATCTCACAGCCCAGTGCGCCAGCATTCATGATAGCTCTGATCGTGTTGTGACCGGCTTTCCTGAAGTACCAGCCCCTCTCAATAGAGGAGGCAAGGCGTGTCGCCATCATCTGTGCATTAAGCTCAGGTCTTCTGACTTCCTGTGCATCGATCTGAGGATTGTCGATGTCATACATTCTGTCAATGTCACGGGTAAGCTTACGAATGACCTTACCGGCCTTACCGATGACCATGCCTGGCTTCTCAGCATAGATGGTGATCTGGGTACCCATTGGAGTACGGTTGAGCTCCATACCTCCGTAACCAGCCCTGTTGAGCTGTTTCGCGAAATATTCATCCATGGAGGCTTTTACGTAGCCTTCCTGGACAAACTTCTTCTCTATTGCCATTACCGCACCTCACTCAGAATAATCTCTATATTTACAGTGTCCGTATTTTTAGGACTGCCACGTCCACGGGCCCTGGCCATCATGCCGTGTATCACACGACCCTGCTTTGTGGCAATGTGTGAGAGATACATCTTACTTGAGTCCAGTCCTTTGTACTCGGCATTGCTCTTGGCATTTTCCAGGATCTTCATAAAAGCTTCTGCAGCCTTTATAGGATACCTGCCTGTTGCCATTGGACCCTTTCTGTGCCCTGTACCCACGTGGTGCCTCTTGAAAGGAACTGCCCTTTTGAGCCCTATTACTTCTTCGAGATACCTCTGTGCTACTTCAGTGCGCATGCCCTTTATAGCGTGCCCGAGTTCACGGGATTTCTTAGGTGATATGTGAAGCTCCGAACCCATTGCCCTTGAGGATGTTTTCGGTTCCAGTTCCACGGTATATCCAATTCTTGCCATACATTATCACCTTATTTCAACGGAACGAACTTACTTGAACGGGTTGACCCGACACCTGCACTTCCGTGAGAAACCTTTGGACGTGTTGGTGCAAACTCTCCGAACCTGTGTCCGATCATTTCAGGCTGCACTTCAAATGCCACAAAAGTCTTACCGTTGTACACTTCGAGATTTTTGCCAACCATATCAGGGAATATTATGATGTCCCTGTGGTGGGTACGCAAGCTGTCCTTACCGTCCTTGAGCTGTTGCATAACGTTCTTTTTGCCTTCTGAAAGTCCCCTGTTAAGCGTACGGCGCTCACGTGCCGGCAGCAATTCAGAGAATTCCTCACTACTCAGGGAGCGAAGTTCTTCAACCGTCTTGCCACGGTATGTATATTCACCCTTTCGTTTTGGTAATTTTGATAATGTTTTCTTTGCCATGATCTATTCCTCCGGTTAACGCTTTCCTGTCCTGCGTGCTGCGATCTGCCCGACCTTACGTCCTGGAGGTGCATTCCTGCTGACCGTGGTTGGTCTTCCCGGATGCTTTCTGTTACCTCCTCCAAAGGGGTGATCGATAACGTTCATGGCGACTCCACTTACGCGCGGATACTTTGCAGCCCTGGATTTCATCTTGTGGTATTTCTTACCAGCCTTCAGGAACGGCCTGTCTACCCTGCCGCCACCTGCGATGATACCGATAGTTGCACGGCATCGTGGGTTCACCCATTTCATCTCACCGGACGGCATCTGTACGACAGTCTTGCCACGCTCATGTGAGACAACAGTGGCGTAAGTTCCGGAAGCTCTTGCGAACTGTCCGCCGTCATTTGGCTTGCCCTCTACATTACATACAGGTATTCCTTCAGGGATCTCTGCCAGTGGCAGGATATTGCCTGGTTTTACCTCGGCAGATATACCGCACGCGATCTTGTCGCCAACTGCGATACCCTCTGGTGCAATGATCAGACGCTCTTCACCGTTATCAAAGGAAACTCTTACAACAGGTGCAGAGCGGGCTGGATCGTGAGTTACCTCAAGTACTACACCATACACCGTATCATTCTCATCTACACGGGGGTGTTTCATTGAAGCTTTATACCTGTGAGATGGAGCCCTGTAGGTGGGGCCTCCACGGCCTCTGTTCTGTGAAATTAGTCGCTTACCCATACTAGTTCACCTCACATTAAACCTATACGGTTAGCTATTTCGTGGGCAGCGTCTTTGCCTTCGAAAGTAACTATGGCCTTCTTCAGGCCGTTCATTGTGCTCATAGTACATACGGAAGCTACCGGGAAGCCATACATCTTCATTATCTCGGATTTGAGCTGATTCTTGTTTGCACGGGAATCAACGATAAACTGAAGCTTGTTGTCCTCCAGGAGCATCATTGCCTTTTCTGTAATAAAAGGATATTTGACTGATGTCATTGGAATAGTCCCTCCAGATCAGCTATTGCAGACTCAGTCCATACTGTAAGTCTGCCTGCATGAGTTCCGGGTGCAAGCGTCTCAGCGTTCAGAGAGGTAACTGCTACCACATCGACACCTGCAAGATTCCTTGCAGACTTGAAAACCGCTGAATCGCCAGAAGCTACGATCAGGATACTCTTCCTGTTCTTGTATCTTCTGCCACGAAGCTTTCCTCTGCCTGCCCTGATATTCCTGCCATCCTTTGCACGGAGAACATCAGTGTATATGCCTGCAGCCTGCAGGAAAGTGATAACCTCTTTTGTCTTCTCGATGTTCTCGAGTGCATCTTCAGCGACCAATGGAAGCTGTGCATCGAACTTGTGACCGCGTCCCTTGACAAGATCCTCATTGGCTGTTGATGCAATGGCTGAACGGATAGCCATAAGCCTTTCTTTCCTGTTGACCTTTTCAGTTCTGTCGGTCTCGGTCTTTGGTGGGTGTGCCCTCCTACCGCCGACAGCCTGAGGAACTCTTGCCGCACGGCTACCGTTGACTATTCTCGGGATCTGTGCAGCACCCCTGCCTGAACCCCATGACACTGCAGAGGTTCGCATACCTGCGTACAGTTTTGTACCATAGGGCTGCAGTCTGTTTGCCTGTGCTGCAACGACCGCTCTCTTGATCAGGTCGGGCCTGTATGTTTCACTGAATATAGCAGGCAGTTCCACATTGCCCTTTATATTACCAGATAAATCAATAATATTTGCTGTAACCATTCACTTCACCCCTGCAGGGACTGTGTACTTACGTGGAGAAGCTGTGGTTCACCCATCGCGGACACTTTTGCCCTTATAGGATCTCTGAGCCTTACAAGTCTCTTAGAAGGTCCGGGAATACTTCCCTTGATAAGGATATAATCTCCCCTCACAAGACCATAGTTTATGAAACCGCCTGCGGGATTGATCTCTTCACCATTCGTTGAGACTTTAAGGATACGTTTGTTAAAATCTGTCCTCTGGTGATAACCCATCTGACCCATCTGTGGTACTCTCCAGTTAACGCGAGCCGGACGGAAGGGACCAAGAGTACCGATTTGCCTCAGGCTTCCCTGACGGGAATGCTTGCCTTTCATCATACCGATACCCCATCTCTTCACAGGACCCTGTGTACCTTTACCGATGGTGATAGCTGCCACATCTATGAAGGTGCCGTTGTTAAAGACATCACTTATCTTTATCTCGCTGCCAAGTATTGACTTTGCGTATTCGAACCTTGCCCTGAGATCGGAGCCGCTTACTGCAGTTTCCATGATATCAGAGTTCTTCTTCGGAACACCGGTAAGGCTCTTTGGCAGAGTGTAAGTCACGACTTTAATATCAGAAACAGTGCCGTTTTCAATCAGGCTGCCAATCTTCTCGAGAGATGCATCAGTGTTAGAGGTCTTCGGTAAGTGCATAGTCTTGCCAAGGCTTGGGTCAAGGTCTGAACTCCATGCCTCTGCAACAGCTTTGCCACCGTAGCTATCACTGGCGTAAGCACGTATTGCAGCAACACGAACTGCAGGTGTTTCCACAACTGTGACAGGCACGGAGATTTCCATACCTTCAGTGAGGCTGTTCTTCACATCGTCCACCAATATCACATGGGTCATACCCACTTTATAGCCTGCGAAGTCCTGAAGCTTTGGCTCCCCTGCAGACTCCGGCCATGAATTGAACCTCGGTATGTGGCCTTTTGCTCTTTTGCGAGGACTGTAAGCGAGTGAACCTCGTCTTGGTCTGTGTCCTTTTGCCATTCTTATTCTCCTAGTTACACATTTTATACTAAATCAGGCAACACATTACTGTATAGCCAGAATGCAAAAAAGCCATCAAGTTCGCCAGAATCCACCGCTTACGGGGAGTCTGACCACTGTAAGAACTCCACGTACCTTAGATACGCATCCTTATAGTGGACTGCTGCCTTCCATTGTCTACTGAAAGACCTTAGCATACCCTTAAAGGGCAAACTCCGGATCATCTCGAAAAGATTTAAACACATCTGCACTTTGGCGCACTATATTGCGCGCGACGGGCATTCTTGAAGAGGCCCTGATACTTCATGTTAAATCCGACTTTTTCGCACTGTAATCTTAATCTTGTCAGATACTCTTCACTGTAATCTAACGTTGGGCCATTAAACGTATATTAAGTATTTAAATTCTTTGCATAGCACAGCATGGACTTTTCAAGACAAGTCAGAAAAGATTTCTCATTCCATAGTACAAAATATCAAGAAAAGTAATATGTAATAATTATAAGTAGACATATTGTAATACAGTCCAGCCATATAAAATGAACTAATAATTAAAAGTGGACATATGGAAGTTAAAAAAGCCGTCATACCGGTAGCGGGACTTGGAACAAGATTTCTTCCCGTTACAAAATCCATGCCAAAAGAAATGCTCCCTATAATTGACAAACCAGTCATACATTATGTAGTAGAGGAAGCGATTGCGTCGGGAATTGATGACATCATATTCATAACAGGCAGAAGTAAAAGATCTATTGAAGACTATTTTGATGATTCACCTGAACTTGAGCATCATCTCAAACAAAAGAACCAGCAAAATATGTTGAAGATCGTCCAGGATATTTCTTCCATGGTAGACTTTCACTATATCCGGCAGAAAGAACCAAAAGGTCTTGGTGATGCAATACTCACCGCCCGAAAACACATAAATGACGAGCCGTTCGCGGTACTGCTGGGCGATGACATAATAGTTAACAAGACACCATGCACCAAACAATTGATAGATAATTTCTACAAATACGGGCGTTCAACATTGGCAGTTGAAGAAGTGCCCCTGGAAAAAACCGGCAACTACGGAATAATAAAAGGCACTCCGCTGGACGATTCACTTTACATCCTTGAAGACATCGTAGAGAAACCCAGACCGGAGGATGCACCCTCAAATATCGGAGCCATTGGCAGATACGTTTTCACACCCGAGATACTTGATTGCATAAAAGAGACCGTAACAGGTGTCGGCAATGAGATACAGCTTACTGACGGGATACGCCTTCTGAACAATACACAGAAGATATATGCCTACAAGTTCACAGGGAAAAGATACGATACCGGAGACAAGACCGAATACGTAAAAGCAATTATAGACTTTGCTCTGAACAACGAAGATATGAAAGAGCAGATAAAAGAGCATCTTGCAGGCATACACATTTAAAATGCAGAAAAAAGAAGAGGGCAGATAAGCACTACCAACACTATACCTGAGACCTGCCCACTTCAAATGCCCTGACATTGATGTCAATGGTCTTTGGTGGGACAAGTTCCCTGACACATTCCAGCATTGAATCAACAGACATTGGCAGGTAATTTGAGACTGCGCCCACCATGACAACATTCATAGATTGCGGATGTCCTGCCTCTTTTGCAAGCTCATTTGCATTGAAGGCTTTTACTTCCCGATTTTCCCTTAAGATCGAGACAATATCATCGACATCAGGGTAAGTACAAAGTCCTGAAGTTACAGTTACCGGAAGTATCGGGTCGGTGTTCACTATGATCACTCCATCCTCTGAAAGATATTCCAGATACCTCAGTGCCTCGCTTGGTTCAAGAGCAAGCAGCACATCGGCGCTTTTCAGAGGGATCATTGAACCAAGTTCACATCCTAGTCTTATATGGTTAACCACAGAACCGCCACGTTGTGCCATTCCATGAGTTTCTGCTGCACGTACAGACAGGTTCTCCTTTACGGCAGCCTTGCCTATAATATCAGATGCAAGGATGGCACCCTGTCCGCCCACACCGGCAATGATAAGGTCAAATTGGGATATTCCTGGAGCACTCATTTCTTCACCTCCGAGATAGAATCGAACTTGCACATGCGGGAACATACTCCGCAGCCAGCACACATGCTATTGATAGAAGCCTTTTTGGCCTTAACGTCAAATTCAATTGCAGGACAACCAAGCCTTACACATATCTTGCACCCGGTACATTTTCCAGCATCGATGATAAATGGTTTCCTGCGAATACCCGAACGTTTTGCATCGATAACACAAAGCTGCTTCGTGATTACAACAGAAGTTCCATTGTAACTTTTTGCCCTCTTAAACACCTCTTCAGTCTGTTCAAGGTCATAAGCATCAACAACTTCGACAAATTCAGCGCCAAGTCCCCTGCAAAGCGCTTCCAGGGAAACCTCCACAGTATCCTCACCTGTGGCAGTTTTACCCATACCGGGATTCGGCTGGTGGCCGGTCATTGCAGTGGTGCGGTTGTCCACGATAGTAACCGTGATGTCAGCTTTATTATAGATAGCATTGAGGAGACCGTTCATTCCGGTGTGGAAAAATGTGGAGTCCCCAATTGAGCAGCAGATAGGTTTTTTCTCACCGGCCTGATACATCCCGCTTGCAACTGTTATACTTCCGCCCATGCAGAGGGTCGTGTCAACAGTTCCACTCTGGATACCCAGAGTATAGCAGCCAATGTCGCTTGGGAAGATTGCGTCTTTACCATATACTTTTTTCATAGCATGGAAAGTTGCCCTGTGAGAACATCCCGGACACATAACAGGCGGGCGCATCGGAAGGTCAATTCTGCAGATATTATAATCGAAATCCTCACCGGCATCAATCGGAACAGCAGTTCTTTCAAGTCCCAGGACTTCTGCAAGGACATCTGCACATATATCAGTGTTCAATTCAAATATTCTTGGAACAGGACCCTGCATTTTACCGATGATCTCAACACTCAAGCCTGCCTGCTGCGCTATTATCCTCACCTGCTCCTCGACAACAGGCTCCATTTCCTCGAAAACGAGTACTTGGTCCACATTCTCCAACATGGTCCGTATCTGGTTCTCAGGAACAGGATAGATCCCAATCTTTAGGAGTGATGCATTTATGCCCAGTTTGAGGAGTGCTTCTTTTGCATAGACAGATGCAATTCCTGATGCAATGACGCCAAACTTTGCGTCCTCACAGATATCCAGCTCGTTCCAGGGAGAGTTCTCAAGCTCCCTGAGAATATCCTTTTGCAACTCAAGCAAATGAATGTGGCGTAGACGAGCATTTTTAGGGATCATGACCCATCTTTCAAGTTCTTTCCGGAAATCTGCCACCGGCTTGTCTGGAGTTACATTTCCGAGTACCACATCGGATTTCCCGTGTGATATGCGTGTTGTAGGCCTGAAAATAACGGGCATCTGCATCTTGCCGGACAATTCGGATGCATAGGACATCATGTCTTTTGCTTCCTGAGGTGTTGATGGGTCCAGACATGGAATAAGCGCGAATTGCGAGTACCTGCGGGTATCCTGCTCGTTCTGCGACGAATGGCATGAAGGGTCGTCCGCAACGATGATGATCATACTACCCTTGATACCTGTGTATGCAAGAGTCATCAGCGGGTCTGCTGCTACATTAAGCCCCACATGTTTCATGGTGACGACAGAACGCACACCCGCCATGGCGGCGCCTGCAGCTACCTCAAAAGCGACCTTCTCATTCACCGACCATTCGACATAGAAATTCCTTTCCTTCATTGAAGCAAGGGTGCCGATTATCTCGGAGGAGGGTGTGCCTGGGTAACCGGATATTACCTGCGCTCCACTTTCCACTATACCGCGCGCTATCGCATCATTTCCCAGCATATACTCGCGTTTTATCATGAGAATCTCCTGCTAGCCCTAACTTAATGATTATTAATAAACATATCCGAAGGAGCGGTGGAGACTATCAGTTAAGTGAGTGGATTTAAGCTTAAAAATGTCGTACTCATAGTTCTTTACCTTAATAATTGCTTACTACAAACTGCTTTATTCAAAATGAGTCGAGTTCTGCATGAAAGCAAGTTTGTGCCTTAATGGAATAATATATAACCATATTAATAGAACTTAGTGAAAATAAGCAGATAGTAAAAAAGTATTTATCTTACTTAAATGTAGTACTTATTAAAGTAGATTCTGTCGCTTGGAAATGAGAACAATAACATTTCATTATTTGTTTTTGTTACTCACACTTAGTTGGCTAGATTTACCATATGCAAACTTTCGTGGAGGTACGATACTAAATGAAAAATATTAGAGACAGAATACAAACCAATGTATTCATAAAAGCAATTGTGGCGTTAACTCTATTGTCACTGTCCCTTGGGATTTCTGCGGCGGCCCCTATGACCTTTTTCGGTGAAGACACTGGGCTAGGAGAAGGTACTCCCCTAACAAGCCACCCTAATGCTGATGAGGCTCGTGACAATTTCCTAGCGCATCTTGTAAACCCTGGTGTAGAAGACCTAGAGAGCTTTAGTCATGGAACATCTGCACCACTATCAGTTAACTTTGGAGTGGCAGGAACGGCGACATTGCAAGGCACAGGCTCTGTCTATGAAGGTGCGACCAACGTTGGACGATATCCTATTTCAGGAAGCAAATACTGGGAAGCGAGTTCCGATTTCTATCTAGAGTTCACAGATCCACAGGTTGCATTTGGTTTTTATGGGATTGATGTCGGAGACTATAATGGGCAGCTTACCATTACTTACGAAGATGGAACCAGTGAGACTCTTACTGTTCCTCATAAAACAAACACTATGGGCGGGACTGTAATTTACTTTGGTTTCATTGATGTGGATCATCCTTTCGTAAAAGTGACATTTGGAAATACTGCATCAGGAACTGACTATTTTGGATTTGATGACTTCACTATAGGTACTATAGGACAGGTTATTATCGAAGACCCTACAAATATACCAGAGTTCCCAACTGTTGCGCTTCCGATGATTGCAATCATTGGTCTTGCACTCTTCTTCCAGCGCAGAAAGGAATGAAGATAAAAGACGGGATTTAAAGTAGAGGATTTAATCCTCTTACTTTTCTATTTTCTAGTCCTTCTCACTAAAAGCCCAATACGATCATCTAATTTATTCCGACCGCTGCCCGTATCTACATGAACAGCATCAAGAGGAGTAAAATAACCACCATGCAGGATAGCATGCGATGCGATAGCACTTCGGTTTTACAGGATCTATGATATCGGACTGGAAATATATCTCGACTGGCTTGAAAAGGAGCTTGCCAACAGTTTCCCCACTGCAAGGACAAGTTTCCTGCGTGTCAAGCCCACAGCTATCATAATGGATGCACCTCCCCTCCAGATAAGGATGGGGCAGTCCATTGTGGAAAAAGACGGCAGGACTTTTAATTTCAGCGTATTTGCCCGCATATTTGACATAGGGGTCATCAGCCTGTGTTTTATATATGAAAGGCCGGAGTATGATTTTGCGCTCCTGGAGGAAACTGCGCTTCTTTTTGCAGAACAGGAAGGACTTTCGGATCTGTTCCTGTCACATCTCAATGCACTTGCGGATATGCTCAAACCCCACAGCAGAGGATTTGCGTTAAGCCCGGATTTCTTTGAGGATTACACCATATACATGATGGACTGGATGGACGGCTCCATAGACCCGATACCCTTGCTTGCAGTGGAAAAAAGAGATTGTCCCCCCCATATGAAAGAAGAGATCTTCAAAGATTCATAAAGTTATACTAAAGAGGATGTTGCCATCCTATCCTAGGGCTCGGCCCGCTATGCAATCCGGAGAGTCCCACCGATCTTTTCGACCTCATCGAGTTTGCAAATGTACAGGTTTTCGAACTGCGCTACTATGACAGGGAATTGAGCCGCCAGATAGGAAAGATGTATGAAGACATCGTGATTGCCGACAACCTTCCTCCATTAAGAAGGAGACAGAAGTACCGAACCATCATGATGCAATTGATGCAGAATAATGCCGAGCTGTCCGAAGTTACCGAAAAGGTAAACAATCTGATCAAGGTCACCGAGGATATCTACTATGCCAGGGGATATGCATCGGTCTTAAGAAAACTGCGAAGCAATCAGTGGAGTGAAAGTGTCAGTCATAAGATAGAAGTGATCAGGGATAATTATTCCATGCTCTCTGAAGAGGTCCGCACCCAACACTCCAATTATCTGGAATGGATAGTCATAGCCCTCATATCTCTTGAGGTCATCATGGCAGTAGTGGAAAGGCTTTTGTGAATGACTTAATGTTCAAACAACAGTAAAATGCATCAAAATGCAAATACCAACCCATCATAAATAAACTTCATGCTCACTATACCGATGCAAACCAGCACGAATATCCTGAACTTTTCCTGTAGCACCTTTGATATAATTCTTCTCCCGATGAATGAACCCGCAATCGCCACTATAAAAAGGACCGGGATAAAATAATAATACTCTTGGGAGAGATACCCGCTTGCGAGATAGACAGGTATCCGGGACATATCCACAGCCAGCGAGATTGCAGCAGCTGTGGAGATATAGACCGATTTCTCAAGGCCATAGGAGGTCAGGAAAGAGCCTCTAAGCGCACCGCCCGTACCTATCAGCCCGGCGAAAAAGCCGGAAATGCTGCCGCCAACCAAGGTGTTCCTTCCTGTTGGTTGCACGGCCAGACCGGGATGGGAGATTGAAAACACGACATAGATAATGAAGAAAAGACCAAGTATCAGTTTCAGAAGGTGCTGTGGCACATAATCTACAAGCAATGCACCAATGATTGTAAATATGACACTTGGGAGACCGAACCTGAGCAACATCCCTTTATCAAAACCATGCCTGAAGAAGGCGATCCTGCCAATGTTACCTGACATATGGAATATCGCTACTAATATTAGTGCGGTCCTGAAGTCGAAGAAGAGCAAAGCTATGGGAAGAAAGATCGTAGAAGAGCCGAAACCTGCCATGGTCCCGACTATCTCTGAAAATAATGCAGCAATGAAAAAGAGGATATCCGGGTCTGGCATTTACAACATATTTGTTAGCAGATAGTAAAAAGATTATGTAAAGGCTCCTGAAAGTTCTCATCATGTGGCTGGGTTCGGGCAGAAAGCAAAGTACATCGACAAATATATGTGTAAAGAATTATTTGCATTAGGTTATATTGTAGTTGCGAGAAACAAATTCCAATCTTCTTTTACAAACTTATCCGGATGATTATTCATGGTTACAGATATCGAAGCTAAAGTGATGCAGGCAAAAAGGGCATCTATAATAATTGCAAGTGTTGACACGGCGACAAAGAACGCTGCCCTTGAAGCTATGGCAAAGGCACTGGATGAGAACCGCCAGGCCATCTTGGAAGCGAACGTAAGGGATGTTGAACTTGCAGATAAGCTCAAAAGAAAAGGAGAGCTTCCCCAGGCGCTTGTGGACAGGCTGAAGGTCAATGACAGCAAGATCACCGGAATGATAAGCGGGATAAGAGATGTTATTAAGCTGGATGACCCTGTGGGTGAGACCATCAGCGCCCTTGAGCTTGACAAGGAACTTGAGCTCTACCAGGTAAGTTGTCCCATAGGACTTATCGGCGTGATATTTGAGGCGCGTCCTGACGTAGTGCCACAGGTTATGTCTTTGTGCCTCAAAAGCGGGAACTCCACCATTTTCAAGGGCGGGAGCGAAGCATCCAATTCCAATCGCGTAATATTCGAGATACTTGTGGAGGCAGCACAGTCTATTGAAGGAATGCCAGAGGGTGCTTTCCAGTTAATAGAAACAAGGGAGGAAGTAAAGGACCTTTTGAGCATGGATGCATACATCGACCTATTGATTCCCAGAGGCTCCAATGCTTTCGTGAAATTCATCCAGGATAACACAAGGATACCAGTCCTGGGGCATGCAGATGGCATATGCCACGCGTATGTTGATAGCAATGCGGACCTTGGTAAAGCCTACAGTGTCTGCTTAGACTCCAAGGTGCAGTACCCTGCAGTCTGTAACGCCATCGAGACATTGCTGGTCCATGAAAATGTGGTTGAGAAGTTCCTGCCCGCAATGGCACAGATGTTTGACAGTGCAGGAGTAGAAATGCGATGTGATGGGAAGTCCTATGCTATTCTTGAGCACATCGAGTTTCTCAAGAGCATAGTCCGGGCTACGGAAGAGGACTGGTCGACAGAATACAACGATCTCATCATTTCCATTAAGGTCGTAAGTTCCATCGAAGAGGCCATTGATCATATAAACACATATGGTTCTCATCATACTGATGCCATCATCACAGAGAACCTTTACAATAGAAGATTATTCAAGGACCTTGTAGATTCTTCAAGTATAATGGTTAATGCTTCCACCAGATTTGCCGATGGATTCCGTTACGGAAAAGGCGCAGAAGTAGGCATCAGTACGAACAAGGTCCATGCAAGGGGGCCCGTAGGAATGGAAGGGCTGCTGATATACAAATATATACTCCTTGGTAAGGGCGACAAAGTGGCAGACTATGTAGGTCCTGATGCCCGTGAGTTCACTCACAAAAAGCTGGACAAGAACATCTCGGAAATAATGGATATAGAATGAGTTCATAAAAGGTGCGCATACCCCTTATCCCTTTACTACAGAGGCATTGATCGTGATCAATAGGAAAGAGCTCTTTAGCATTCTTAACAAGATAGTGGTGAAGATAGGCACGTCTTCCATCAGCACCGAGGATGGAAACCTCAATCACCGGTTAATGGACGACATGGCTTCCCAGGTTGCTACATTGCATGCACAGGGCAAACAGGTCATCCTGGTAAGTTCAGGCGCCATCGGCATAGGCATCGATATCCTTGGCCTTGACTGTCGCCCCCGGGAAATACCCATCCGGCAGGCCTGTGCAGCAGTAGGGCAGAGTGTACTTATGCAGGAGTGGAGTAATTCTTTTGCCAGGCACAATCTTAAGGTGGCCCAGATACTCCTTACATACGAATCATTTTCGAACCGGCTAACCTACCTCAACCTGAGGAACAGCATTTCCACGCTGCTCAGCTACGGAGTTATTCCCATTATCAATGAGAACGATACTGTATGCGTCAATGAGATAGAAGCCACCTTCGGGGACAATGACAAACTTTCAGCGATGGTAGCAAGCAAAACAGAAGCAGATCTGTTGATAATACTTTCCGACATCGATGGCCTGTACGATAAGAATCCCAAGCGTAACCATGATGCACAGATGATAAGTGTCATTGAGGAAATCACACCTGAAGTGGAGAGCTATGGGGGCAACCCTACCAGCATGAAAGGTGTCGGCGGGATGCGTACAAAGATAAAGGCAGCCAAGATATGCCATATGGCGGGCTGCAATATGATAATTGCAAACAGCAGCACTGAGGATGTTGTCAGAAGAGTGCTTGCAGGGGAAGATATCGGCACCTTGTTCCTTGCAAACCAGGAAGTGCACAAGAACAGGATACGCTGGATAATACTCTCAAAATCATCAGGCTCGGTGGATGTCGATGAAGGTGCAAGGGATGCCATAATGGGCAGCATGAGCCTGCTTCCATCAGGTGTCATCAATGTCAATGGCACCTTTGACAGAGGTGACATCATAGAGATCAAATGCAATGGAGAAGTATTCTCAAAAGGTATAACTGACTATACATCCGACGAACTGGAAAAGATCAAGGGAAAGCATACCAACCTGATAGCGGACATTCTTGGCTATAAGAACTATAACAATGTTGTCAAAAAAGAGAACATCGGACTGTTCAATCATTCGGAAAAGTAGTGATATCTTCCGAAGATTCCCACTCGACTTCCAGCAGATGCCTGAATATAGTCACAAACTCTTTCCCGTTGGACCATAAGGCGGTCAGATCCTCTTTGCTCCCTGCGACTTCTTTTATATCGATTAGAACTTCACTGGAGTCAACAACGATGATACCGCCTTTTGAAGGCAACTCCTCGCCTTTTCTTGAGTATAACTTTACATGAGCCCCGGGAAGAGCCTTTGCAATGTGACAGGCCTTTTCAAGATCATAAGATATTAACCTAACAATAATCCCGGAATTGATTTTCTCAAGCAAAGTATCAAGCATTACACAAGTGTTCTTTTCAGCCATTCTGGGAGTCGTCCCGGGTACTTCCCTGTTGAAAGGATGCGGAGCAGTCAAAAAGAGTTCTTTTCTTGCACCACTTACTATCTGCATCATCTTTTCTGTTACATGCCGATAGCCGTTTATTGTCCATATGGACTCGTCATTGCCATTAGAATCAACAGACTCATAAATCTCCTCAAGCTGAAGGAGCGCATTGCCGGATTCGAGGTCAAAATCCGTTTTCAGTCTTTCAATAGCAATCTTGGGAGGAACGCATTTATATTCCATAGGCTTGGTATTCCGGACTTCGATTATGCCCTTTTCGTCCAGTTTTTTCAGCGCGCCATAGACAGCGGACCGGGGAATGCCGGAAAGCTCATGCACATCAGCAACAGTACTGCTGCCCTTCTTAGTGAGAGCTACAAACACTTTCGCCTCATAAGCAGTCAATCCTAGATTGCGCAGAGAATCGATAAGATATACCATATCAGTAAACCGAATTAAAGAATTGCATTAGAGTATTGTGTTCCATAGTAGGCCCGGAGGAAATAAGGGAGTTTATCCCTTATTCTTAAAGAACCTGCCGTAAGCGAAATATCCGGCCACGGCCACAAGTGCGATGGCTATGATCGCAAATATCCATGTGTTCCCGGAGAGTCCGTCAAAAACAGACCTTGCAGGCAATGTATGGGTCCGGATCTTGAGCGTGTCAGATATCCGGCTGTGTCCATCGCTATCCTCATACCTGATCTCACTGTTGATGGCATAATCCTTTGGCACAGCAGATTCATCTACTTTTAATTTGAATAGCGCATTTGCAGTTTCCCCGGGTGCAATAGAGCCAAGGAAAGCCTGATCGTCAGTAGTACTGAAAGGAGTATCAGCACTTATCCGGACTATCGCATCCTTCACAGATTCCTCCCCACTGTTCCTGAACGTCACGTAAAGGAGGTTCTCCTGATTGGCGTATAGGTCGCCTTCAACTTCCACGACCTCAAAGCGGGCTTCGTCCTTTACAATAATATTCACAGTCTGGTTCTGATGCCCTACAGCATACCACAGACCAACTTCCATATTGGTTATCCCAAGGTCGGTCTCATCATCACCACTAATCTGCACATTCTCCTGGTAACCATAGAACATGTCAAGTGTAAGCGGATAAGTGCCAGAAGGTGCATTATTTGAAATCTCTATGTTGAACTTTACCGGATTCTCAGCCTGCTGGCCACTGGGCAGTGTTCCGGCTTCCTGAGGACCGGACTTAACTCTGATATAAGAGTTGGTGGAATTGAGCATAGTGACTATACCAATAGCAGTAGTTCTCTGTGATTCATAACCCATTTCACTCTGCTGTATCTTCTGCTCAAGAGTTGTCAGCGAATTTGATCTTGTTTCTGACTTGAAGCCTGTCACAACACCTTTGTTCATGAGTTCCAGATTAATAGTTACTTCATCTCCGCGGGAGAACTCATTGCTTCCAATGAATGTTGCACTCACGTCAGGTCCGCCGTATACCGTATAATAATTCTCGTCGAAATTGAAGAAATCAGGCATCCTGATGTCCATTACAGACATCTGTGCATTTACGGGCACTGCCGCCTGCATGAATATCAATGTCAATATGATTATCGAAGTTATTCTTTTCAAGTGTTCCAGATTGGGCATGTATTTTCCTCCGATCCTAACTCATGTTTATCCTTTGCGATTCTTTTTAAGAGATTTGATTACAAGTACAACACACATGATCAGTATGCCTGCCAGAGCCATCCTTGTGATATTGAATTGCCTCTCAGGGGACTGCATCCTGACATTGGCCTTCATATTTCCGGAATAAGCAAGGTTATCATCCGTATCACGATATTTTATTTCTGTGTCAAGAGCATATGTTTTATCAAGTGCCTGCCCATCCGAGGAGATGCTAAATGAAACCGTCCTGCTCTCACCGGGCATTATTGTGCCAAGAGAATGAACGGAGCTGTCCACTGAGAGGGGTTTCATCAATATCACTCTGGCAACCGCGTCTGTTGCAGGAAAATCGCCTACATTAGCATAGGTGATATTGACAGTAGTTTCTCTGCCAGCTACAAGCCCACCGGAAACAGCCATGACTTCAAATTTTGCAGCTGGCTTTACAATTACCGGAATATAAAGCGTCTTATTCACAGGAGTATAGTATTTCACGTGATCAAGGTCGGGAAGGCCCAAGGTTACTGCCTTGCCACCTGTCATTCTGACATCACTCTGATATTCATAGCTTATAGGCATCTCCAACATGTAAACTCCAGCCGGTGCATTATTGGATACAGTAACTGTATACACCAGTGGATTTTCTGGCAACGTGCCCGGATATAATGGGTCTTTCAGCGTCTGGCTACTGGTTGCAGAATCTACCATGATATATTCCGTACCTGAGACAAGGCCTGTCTTTATCCCATAGGCAGTCGTCCGGAGCTTTTCATATTCCAGTTCCTGCAAAGATTGTGCATGATCTGAATTGGATGTGCCAACATTGGTGATACTTTTGACACCGTAGAATATGCCCCTGTTAGAAAGGACAATTTCCAGGTTAGCAGTTTCTCCCCTTTCAAGCTCGGTATCACCTAACACGGAAACTGATATGTCGGGTTCACCGTAGCTTCGGTAGTAGTTTGTAGTAAGTTCATAAGCAGGAGGTATGAATTCCTTTGCTGCTGACACTGACATCATAGGGATCACTGCAGCCATAAGGATACAGAGCCCAGCAGCTACAAGACTAAACCTCCTTAGAAGCATTTTATCATTTATACTCATCAGAACGCTGCCTCCATGGGCGCTGTTTTTCCATCAGAACCAACAATGTGCAAAGCATGCTTATCCTTCCCCTGTTTCCTGTTCTCACGGTGCTTGTCAAGCAGCACTATAACTGCCGGGAATACAATGAAAGAAGCAAGCAGTGCCAGGATGACATTTAAGACAGTTATAAAACCGAAATTACTTGTCATGCTGAAGGGTGAAGCTATCAGGGCCGAGAATCCAAAAACCGTTGTAAGACCGGAAGTAACAATAGCTTTTCCTATCTTAACACTTGACTCCTTCATTGCTTCTTCCGGAGAGGCTCCTTTTTCCCTTTCCTCAAAGTATCTCTCCATCATGAGCACCGCATACTCCGAACCGACACCGAGGATGAGGGCCCCCAGTGTGGCGGTCATAGGAGTGTATTCTATTCCCAGATAGTACATCAGTCCGCCAGACCAGCCAATGACCATGAACATAGTGATTACCGGGGTCAAGGCCTTCAGGTAGTCACGGTATATCACAAGAAGCCCTGCAAAGACCAGCACAAGCCCAAGCAGTGTCATCATCATACGCCCGGAAGTAAGTGCGGAGATGACCGTAAAGAACACCACAGAACTACCTGTTATTGTGACACTGGTGCCTGGTGGAGGTGGCATCCATCCGATGTCCTCTTCGACTATATGCGTAAGGTCTTTGATGCCTTCCAGTCCGAGTTCTCCCATCGCATTACCAATGCCCAGGTTCAGGACCAGCATATTATTTCCATGCAGATATCTCTCCCTCTGGACTTCCGGTATCTGCATGTACAATTCTTTGATATCCTGGGAATTATCGGGTATTGTCCCTTCATTCATGGACTTGACAGTATCGGCGATACTGGATGAACTGTATATATGGCCCCGGTTATCAACCTCATGGGATGAAAAATGGTCTATCCACTCCAGCAGTCGGGGGTCAGCATTATTGTCCGTTTTTATAATTAGATTGAGTTCCTCATCTCCTCCCAGAATCTCACCCAGGTGGACCAGATCAATAAGTGCAGGCATATCCTGAGGAACGAATGTCTGAACATCAGTCTGTATCGGAACCTGTGCGTCAAAATACAGACCGCCAAGACAAAGGAAACCTGCAATCCCAATCACAATTAAAGGATGGCGCATAGAGATAACGGCCGCCTTTTCCAGCAGCTTTTCTATCAGATCAGGCTTATGCACCTCATTTCCGCGTTTCTTCTTTGCATCCGGGAGTGACTTTTTCCTGAAAGAGAGTTTTGTGAAAAGAGGATGTTGTGAAACTTCATGAAAGCCATAAAGAATTGTCACGCCCACGAACAGGGAAGCAATAAAGCACATAATGATTCCTATAAGCAGCAGTTTCCCAAAGTCCTGCACCATAGGAACGGAAGAAGTGAAAAGCGATACAAACCCAAGTGCAGTGATTATAAGTGCAATCAAAACTGCAGGTCCCGTGTGCTTAACTGTCTCGATCACAGCATTAGCAGCAGAGTGGTTACGTTCGAATTCCTCTTCGATACGGTTATGGAACTGTATCGCATAGTCAATCCCAAGACCTATGAGTACAGGAAAGGCTGCCATTGAGACCATCGTCATAGGAATATCCAGATAACCCATTGCCCCAAAAGTGAAAATAATACCCAGCAAGACCACCGGAAGAGGGAGAAGTCTCCAGCGCACATGCTTGAAGACGACATACAGTACCAGTACCATCAGAAGTACTGAAATTACAAGCAGTGTACCCATACTGGAATTCATCTCGTTGTTCATCGCATTGTTGAAAGCCACATCCCCTGTAACAATTACCTTATAGCCCGGAGGGAATTCGGCGAACCTGATAGCAGCTTTTGTTTCACGAAGAATCTCTTCCTGCGTGCTGTCTGAAGTGGTCCCGCTGAACACAACAGAGATAACCGCGTGAGTCCTGTCAGGCATTATATATGAAGGCATATCGGAAGCAATGAGCGAATCGAGAGTCTCGGCATCGTCAGGGATTATCCTGGTGCCTGTATTGCGGTAATTGGCTTCCTTGATTACCTGAGATGGGGACGTTACCTCCAGTACACCCGGGATATTCCGGGCAACCTGGTGTATACGGTCCATTGCCTGGAGAGCAGCAGGATTTGTGACGTCATCACCTTCTAAAAGGATGACTATCGACCCTGTGCTAAAGAGATTGAGATAGAGGTGGTCAAAGTCCTGATACAGTGTGGAGGTCTTTTCGACAAAGGTATCTGTACCTGACCTCATCTCTATGAACTGGGCACCCTGGAATGAAATAATGATGCATAAGAGGGCAATGAGAATAATAGGGATGGTGTTATCTTCAATAAACTGGCCAAGCCTCTCAAAGAAGTTCTTTATATATAATGCCTCCGCGATTTTTCGTCAGGTTTGAACATATATCTTATCGGGCATAGATAAGATTAATTCTATAAATAGTTTATCAAAACGAGAGAATTTGTTGTTATTATAATAACAACACATCAATGTTAATAAAAACCGAAATGTAAGGATAGAAAATTGAAACTTACCGGATTTCAGCTAAATTTGACTACTGGATATGCAAAACTTGATATCAGAAAAAAAGAACTAACTCTCAAATGGATACGATAATGGATGTGGAAATTGAAGTTCTCAGCAGAGTCAAACCTTCCCCGGGGGAGAGAAAGAGGCTCCTTCTGGTAGTAGAAGAACTTCTTCAGAAAGTGGATTCCACTGCGACTACACTCGGAATTCAAGACATCCGGGCAAAACTTGTGGGTTCCGCCGCCAGAGGAACATGGACTTCCGGGACCCATGATCTGGATATCTTTATTCCTTTCCCGGTACATACTACAAGGGAAGAGCTGGAAAAGCACGGCCTGATGATAGCAAGGGAAATAGCAAAGGATGCGGACAGATTCGAAGAGCGCTATGCTGAACACCCTTATCTTAATATGAAGTACAAAGGATTCGATGTTGATGTAGTTCCCTGTTTTGCGGTGGACTGCGCCTCGAACATAAAATCTGCTGTTGACAGAACACCCTTTCACAATAAGTTCATCAAAAAGCACATCAGAGGAATCGAAGATGAAGTTCTCAAGCTTAAGCAGTTCATGAAAGGTACCGGCGTCTACGGTTCAGAACTGCGAACCCAGGGCTTTTCCGGATACCTCACGGAACTGCTGATCATCCGTTATGGTTCTTTCAGAGAGGTCATATCCAATGCATGCAACTGGAAACCGGGAATTATTATCGACCTCCGGGAACATGGTTCTGTGGAACATAAGGAACCACTTGTAGTAGTTGATCCAACCGACCCCAAAAGAAATGTGGCTGCAGCCCTTTCTGTAGAAAAGTTTGCCATTTTCATTGACATGTGCTGTTCCTATTTGGAGGAGTCTACCCCCGAGTTCTTCTTCCCTGTGCCCGAGAAACCCCTTACTGATCAGGAAATGCTGGAAATGATATCCGAAAGGAAAAGCTCCTTTATTGCAATTATTTTCAGGAAGCCGGATGTTGTTGATGATGTTCTTTATCCACAGCTGGACAAAATGGAAGCCAGTGTACGAGCGCTACTTGAACAGCATGATTTTATTATATTGAACAGCGGCAGATGGGCAGGAAAGGAAGCTATAGTTATACTAGAATTGAGCTCTGCAAGGTTACCCTATGTCAAGAAGCATCGGGGTCCGCCAGTATGGGAACGGAAGCATGCACAGAGCTTCATATCAAAGTATAAGGGTTCAGAGGAAGCTTTCGCTTTTTACATAGAGGACGGAAACTATGTTGCGGACATTAGAAGGAAGTACTCGGCAGCAAAAGTCCTCCTTGACGAGAGACTGGCAACCTGCTCCATGGGAAAGCAACTTACACAGGCCGTGAAAGAAGGATATATGGTGCTGGAGAACGAAGATATCTGCAACATAAAAGAGGAGGATTTCAGGAGATTCCTGAGGAAATGGAAAACTGACTGAAGCATACTGATCCCACATGCATTTTTAGTTTCATTTACATAAATCAGATGAGGCCTTCAAGCCTCTTCTGGTAAAAGAAATACTGCTGTGCATAACCACAGTATTCTCCGAAATACATGCGTCCCCAATCCCCGATTTTGCTCTTTGTGGCAGTGCCGTTGAAGAATTCATGGTCGCCGTAGTAATGCCTGACGACCTTCTCGACGTGGGTGTCCACTGGAAAAGCTTCCATTTTATCAAATGCAAAGAGCAGGATGCAGTCGGCGACTTTCTCACCTATACCTTCCAGAAACATCAGGCGCTGTTTTGCTTCTTTATAGCCAATTGTGAAAAGATCATCCAGCACCAGATTCCCATCAACCACATGCTTTGCAGCTTTAACTATGCGATTTGACCTGAATCCCAGTTTGCAGTCCCTCAGTTCACCGTCACATAGATCTGCAAGGGCTTCTGGTTCAGGAAAACTGAAAAGTCCTTCCTCTAATTCCTCCCCGTAGGTGCTGCTCAGCATAGATATTCCTCTTTTGATGTTGGGGATGCTCCAGGCAGTGGCAAGCATATAGGATATCAGGCATTCCCACGGGTCCTGCCTTATAAGCCGAAGTCCCCTGTATTTCCTTATAGCCTCATCCATGAAACTATCCTTATTGACCTGGCGCAGGATGTCATCAAGGTCATCATCGAAACGAAAGTAATTTCCCATGTATGCTTCTGAGAGGGACGAATCCACAAGCACTTCGTTACTCCCAGGGTCTTGTTGCAAGCGGACGATGTTGCCATTAACAACACCCACCCACCATGAACCTAATTTGTTCCACCTGAAGGCCTGTCCACAGTCAAGAGTGTAGTCCAGGTTGAAGTCCTCGCAGAAAAGCTTGTACATATCATGACCCAAGTTCAAGTTCCCTTAAGAATATAGCGGAAGAGACAGTGTCGCCAAGCCCTACAGTCGATACGGGATGAATGCATAACCGGGTCGGAACTGCGCACACCGAATAACCCCGATATTCACCAATTATACCATTTTCCCTGTACTGAATCGGGATATTGTCTTCCAGCTTTGCAATCTGCATCCTGCCGGGATCACTTTCATCTATCCCGGAGGCAACTGCCAGTAAAGTGTTCCTGTCTGCCAGTTTCCCGGTACACGCAAACGCTGCTGCGCATTTGACGCCAAAGTGCAGGGCTTCGAATGTTTTAACAGATTCGGAGACTGATGTGGGGGAGACTGAAATCACGAACTCCCGGGTGTGAATAAGTATCCTCCTGATTCCGAAGGATTCACATAAGGCTGCAGATGCCCGTACTATGGACAGGGCATCCATCTCAAGTATCCCGGCACTATCTATATTATATATACCCGCAAGCATGGCAAGTTCATCCTCATTAATACCAATACTGTCAACTAGGGGTGCCAGGCCTGAAAAAGCATCTGAGGCTATGCCTGCCGAGTAGAAATGGCCCAGTTCGGCATGTATATGCAGCTTACTGTTCCGGTCTTTCCATGCCTTTAGCTGCTCCAGAGACCTGCGAAGCTTTTCCTTATAGCCGCTACCATCGGGGTAGGTCTCCCGCAGCATGTGGTATCCTGCTATCAGAGCTCCATCTATATCCCCGATGTTGCTGAGAGCATATTTACTGAATTCTTCATCTATATACAGCTCAAAGTTAAGGGGATCATAAGTTGCAATGAACCGGTTCTCTCTTGGCACTGACATCTGTTTTCCAAGAAGCAGGAAGCTATCGCCCTTCTTGAAGTCAAATACGAAATGTATCATTTCCTGAGAATCTTCTGATGGCTCTCTTTGATGGACGTCGGAAATCCTTTTGAGGCCGCCTTCACTCGGGACGTATATCGCCCTGCCAGAGAAAAAGGACATCTGCAGCGGGGAAGGATTGGGAATGTTCGGTATCACCCTGGAAGCACCCAGTTCTGAAAGGACATTTGCCATTATGCCCATGTTGCCGCCGATGCGCATGAAAGAGTCTTCAAGAAAACTTGACTTAAGCCATTGGAAAACTTCCTCATCCCGGACCATCCATTCAGCCCCTGTCCCATTCTGCATGCAGAGGAACAGTCCCGCAAAAAGGTCAGGTATCAATGATATCGAGCCAGGAGGATTCTGCAGCCTGACGGATATCTCTTGCCCATAATCTTGAGCAAATGAACTCATCTGCAGGCCGTTCACCTTGTATATTGCATCGATGTTAGCATTATAAGCGCATAGTATTTTCATGTATGCCCCGGACATTTTTCCCCTTTGTCTTTGATCTTGGTCAGCAGGGCTATAAAGGCACCTGCAGAGATGGCATCCCCTATGCCCACGGTGCCCGCGGGCTTGTCTACGACCTTTGTCGGCACGATCACAAGGCTATGTCCCATGGCATTGATGCACCCACTCTCGAACTCATCCATCGAACACACCCCTTTGTGCACAAGATATGCAGCCAGACTTCCAAGGTCTTCGTGACCTTTTTCATAGATAGGCACCTTGAGACCTTCCTTTGTGTCATCAATACTATTGATATATCCAATAGAAGCCTGGGTAGCCGCCAGTACTGACGCAAACAGCAGCGCATCGCGGTGGCCCTCCACATCCACAGGATGGTCCTGAGAGACAAGACTGATATAGTGCCCCAGGGAATGGATGTTGACCACCTGCAGTTGCAGGTCATTGAGCAGCCTGACAGCCCCTTCATAAAGAGCTATTACGCTTTTCTCGTCCTTGCTCATGACCGCAAATGCCAGCTCCTCATATCCGAGGACGTTAAGTGCGTTTGCGACCTCCACGGTATCAAGTCCAAGGGATGTGGTATGTTTTTTGACTATCTCTGTCAGAATTGCCTTGCGGATAACACGGTTCTGTATGGATGTGAACTCGACGTGTATCTGCATCCTGGGATTGCATTCTTTTAGCCTGCTGATTACATTGACCGACTTCTTCACGTAATCGTGGTACGTTGTACCGTCCTCATACTCTTCCTTGATCATCTGATAACCAGCAAGCAGTGCCCCGTCTATATTCTGCCTTATCTGTGGGAGCCGGTCGTACAGCTCGCTGCTCATATCGATATGCAGCCAGTCCGGTCTGGACGATATGATGAGACGGTTATCCCTGGGAACTGCGAAACATTCCCCGGCACAGCAGACCTTGGTATCTTTTGAGAACTCGAGTATCCAGTTGACCTTGGGTTTGAGATGAGGGTTATAGACTTCCCTGGGAGGCTTGAGCACAAGCTCTCCGTTCTCCACTGCCGGATGAAGGAGGTTGGGAGAATCCACGAAATACTCCGCCTGCTCCTTTGACAGCCAGGGCACATAGGTGGTGACATTATGAATTCCCAGGTTTGCCAGCAGGTTGGACATGATACCTGCCTGTCCGCCCATACGTGCCCGGTCGAATCCGAGATTGTCCATTAACCATTCATGGAGGTCTGTGTTGTAAGTAGGCACCTCTGCCGCTTTCCCGTCCCGCATGGATATGACCAGGCGAGCCATGAGATCCACGGGGTCCTTTATCTCCCGGGGATACTGCACGACCTGTCCCTGGATGACACTGCATCCCAGAAGGTCCACCAGCTTCCTTACTTCTTCTTCTTTGACGTGCTTGATGGCATCTATATTACTGTTATAAGCGACAAAGACCCCTCTTATGTCCTTTAAAGAGTCCTTGATGTTCACATATGCCTCTGCGTATTGTATCTCCCAGTCATTTATGTCCATTGTTTCACCCGGTGAGTATAGGATATGGCAGGAATTTATATATAAAGATTAGATGTGGAGAGGGTATGGAATGCGAAATGCAGTAAATGCTTATGCTTGGTAAGAATCCAAAATCTCTTCAAAATCATAAACAAAAACCATTCCGGATTTATAATCAGGTTGTGTAGCATACTGGGAACCTCTCTTTGCGTTCAATGCTATCACAAGATGGTTGCCATCGTCTGAGAATGTGCCTGCTGAGAAAGAGCGGGTAAAATTGAGTCTTTGGCTTTTGCTACTGACAATCATTCTTTTTGAATCCGTATCCCAGACTATCAGCCTGGTAAAATCCATACTCATTATATATTTTCCATCCCTTGACAATGAAGTGCTGTCAGGTGAAAGTTCCAATCCCCCCAAACGGTACATTTCCTCGAAAGAGTTGCCATCCCAGACAATTACCTCACTGCGATAGATACTACCTGCTGCAAGGATATTTCCATCATCAGAGAACTGAAGATCAGCAACCGCCCTTTCCTCTATTGTCCTGATAACTTCCCCGCTTCCCAAATCAAAGAAGACGATTCTGTCAGGATTTATATTGATGTCAAAACTTGCAACAAGATATTTCCCCTCAGGCGTGAATGCGATCGACGTTGCCTTGTAATTATCACTTGTAATTGAATTTACCACTTCACCAGTTCCCATATCCCAGAATGTTATTGTACAACTCTCGGGGTTTGCGGTCATTTCCGTACAGGCGGTATAGGTACTCTCATCTGGAGAAATGGCAGTATCTTCTATGAGAGTATTGTTTATCTGGTGGGTTCTGAAAACCCTGCTGGCAACACCTATGCTGTGTGTCATGTTGTAGAGTGTTAGATGTGACGCTGTTATTCCAACATAATGCGGATGATTGCTGTTGGAACCTACCAAATAATAGTTTCCTAGTGTAGAAAACTCAACGTCTACAAGGTTGTAGTATGGCTCCTCTTTTTCTATTGTAGCACCGCTCCCATCATTCACTACATGATAACCATATAATAAGTCAAGATCCAGCGTATCCCAAAAGTTGACCGTACCCAGTGTACTGCTTACAATAAATTTCCCATCAGGGGAAATATCGATATTTTCCACGTCACTTCCTTCTACATAGGATGTTTTCAAAGGTTCAAACTCGTCAAGTGATTTTGCAGGAGATACGAAATCCCAGACATCTGTCATGACTCCCGGCAATATGGACATTATAAGTAACAAGAAAATAATCGGCGCAATCTTCTTTTTGTATTCTGTCATGATGATGTACTCATAAGTTAGTAACAAGTTTCAAATAAATCAATTAAATTTGAAAAAATATTATAGGATTATAGTAAATCAATGAATCATATTTATTTTTATTGTATTGATTGAAATCAGATTTAAAAAACAGATATTTCCCTTATTTCAACAACAAGATTATCAGATAGACATAGCTGAATTTTTTCAGCTAGAGATTCTATATATGTTTGGAATCTACCCCAATAATCAGTCCAACAAAACAACCTCCCTCACAGAAGACCGGTCGTTTCATACATGCCAAGCATAAAATGGCATTATCCACAGATTCTTCTCATTAATATGCTTGATGGCATCGATGTTATTATTATAGGCTACGAACACTCCTCTGATATCCTTTAAAGGGTTCTTGATATTTGCATACGCCTGCTCGTAGTGCTTCTCTCATTCTTCGATCTCCATTGTTTCACCCGGGGAATATAGGATATGACTGAAATTTATATATAAAGATTGGATGTGGAGAGGGTATGGAATGCGAAATGCAGTAAATGCTTATGCTTGGTAAGCATCCAGAATCTCCTTGAAATCGTAGATAAAAACCATGCCCGAGCCGGTTGGAGGATCTGTTATATACTCCGACTCCCATGGAGCATCCAGAGCTATCACAATATATTTTCCATCGTCAGAGAAAGTGCCTGATTTAAAAGCGTCGACAAAATCGAGTTTGAGACTTCTGCTACTTACAATCTTTCTTCCGGAATCCGTATCCCATACAATCAGCCTGCGGAAATCCATAGCCATGACGTATCTCCCATCAGGGGACAGTGCGGTGCTATCAGGTGAAAGATCCAGCCCTTTTAATCGGCGCATTTCCTCGTAAGTAGTGCCGTCCCAGACTATAACCTCACTGCGATAAACGCTGCCTGCTGCAAGAATTTTCCCGTCATCGGAGAACTGGAGGTCAGCAACCGGCCTTTCCTCTATCGTCCTGAAAATATCTCCGCTTTCCAGATCAAAGAAGACTATCCTGTCAGGATTGATATCGTTGTCAAAACTTGCAACCAGGTATTTCCCATCGGGCGTGAATGTGATTGACGTTGCCTTGTAATTATCACTTGTAATCGAATTCACCACTTCACCAGTTTTAATATCCCAGAAAGTTATTGTGCAACTCTCGGGATTTGCAGTCATTTCTGTACATGCAACATAGGTATTTTCATCCGGTGAAATAGCAGTATCTTCTATGAAAATACCGTTGATCTGGTGAGTCCTGAAAACCCTGCTGGCAACACCTCTGCTATGTGTCATGTTGTAGAGTGTCAGATGTGATGCTTCAATTTCTCCATCATACAAGCTGTTGCTATTGGAACCTACCAGATAATAATTACCAATTTCAGAAAACTCAATGTCTACAATGTTCCAATATGGTTCACGTTTTATTACAGTATAGCTGCTCCCGTCATTCATTACGTGATGACCAAAGGATTCATCACCTTGCAGTCTATTCAAAAAATTAATCGCGCTTCCTGTGCTGCTTACGACAAATTTCCCATCCGGGGAGATGTCAATGCTTTTTGTGTCACCCCCCTTAAGGTAGGAGGTTTTAAAAGGTTCAAACTCGTCAAGGGATTTTGCAGGAGATACTAAATCCTAGGCATCTGTCAGAACTCCGGGTAACATGGACATTATGACTAATATTGAAATGGTCAGGGTAATCTTCTTTTTCTTATCTAGCATGGTGATGAACTCACAAGTTAGTAATCAGTTTCAAATAGATTGATGACATTTGAAAAAATGTTATATAACTTAATTAAATCAATGGATTATATTTATTTTTATTGTATTGATTGAAACCAGACTTAAAAAACAGATATTCCTCCTATTTAAACAACAAGATTACCAGAGAGACATAGCTGGATTTTTCTTTCAGCTGGGGATTCTATAATATATTGGTTGGGATCTACCCCAATAATCATTCCAATAACAGAAACCGGCCTCACAAAAGGCCGGTTGTCTCATCCATGTCAAGCATTATGTTCATGTTCTGGATAGCCGCACCTGAGGCGCCTTTCCAGAGATTATCCAGGCGGGATATTACCTGTATCTGCTCATCATTGCCGTAAATGTAGAGGTCAAGGTAGTTAGTGTCATTGCTTCTCTGCACATCAAAAGCATTATCCACCAGATCCTTTGTCTCATCCGCTGTGTGAATGCGGATGAATGTAGAATCCCCATAGTATTTCTGATAGAGCTCATACAGGCCCTGCTTCGTCAGGGATTTTTCCAGATCCTTCACGGACAGGGGCAGTGTGACAGCCAGTCCCCTTGGATAATTGGAAACCACCGGCATGAAAATGGGCTTGACTTTAAGACCGGAGTGGACCATTATCTCAGGCACATGCTTGTGGTTCAGCCCCAGAGCATACTGCCTTGGTGCTTTGTATGCCCTTTCTGTCGTGGTCTCATAGGTCTCGATCATCTTTTTCCCGCCACCGGTATATCCGGTGATGGAGAACAGCGGGACAGCCGTTTCCCTGGAGATGATGCCTTCCTCCAGAAGTGGATACAGGGCAACTATGGACGCCGTTGCATGGCAGCCAGGGTTGGAAACCCTGCTCGCTACGGCCACCCTGTCCCTGTGTGCGGCGGAGAGCTCGGGCAATCCGTAAGCCCATGTCTCATTCACGCGGTTGGCTGTGGATGCATCAATGATCTTTGTATTCGGGTTTGTGATCAGACCCACTGCCTCTGCGACCGCTTCATCCGGCAGGCAGAGGAACACTAGATCTGCCTCATTGAGCAGTTTCTTCCTTAATTCTTTGTCGTGGCGTTTCTCATAGGGGATTTCCAGAATCTCCACTTCCGGATGGTCCGCCAGACGCTCATTCACCAGCAGACCTGTAGTTCCGTGCTGGCCGTCCACATATATCTTATACATTCTTTTCCTCAGGTAGATCAGGTTGTATAATCCGCGTTGATCCTCACATAGTCGTAGGTCAGGTCACAGCCCCAGGCGGTTGCGCTCTCGTGTCCCATACCAAGGTCGGTTATGATGAAAACCTCGTCCTGGGACATGATGGATTTCAACTGGGCCAGCGTAGCCTCGTCGTTGCGTACGACCTTACCGCTCTTCACAAGTTCCACGACCTCGGTGCCGGCTGAGAATGACAGGGAGATCTTCGTCTGGTCCATATTGGCACCGGAATAGCCGGCTGCAACCACGATACGGCCCCAGTTGGGATCCTTTCCGAAGATGGCGGATTTCACCAATGGTGAGCGAACTATTGATTTTGCAACAAGGCGGGCATCCTCAACTGTGGCTGCACCGGTAACTTTTGATTCGATAAGCTTGGTAGCACCTTCTCCATCGACGGCTATCATCTTGGCAAGTTCGGTAAGCACAAGGTCAAGACCGGACTGGAAATCTGCGACTTCAGGACTGATACCTGAGCTTCCGGTAGCTGTGAGCAGCGCCATGTCATTACAACTGGTGTCACCGTCCACAACCACCATGTTGAAGCTCTTGTCCACGGCTGTTGTGAGAACTGACTGCAGTTCCTTTGACGGGATCTGTGCATCGGTGTAAATAAAAGCAAGCATGGTACCCATGTTGGGCTCGATCATCCCTGAGCCTTTGGCAATACCTGCGATACGGATACCGGATTCCATCTCAATGGCTATCTCCTTGGGAACCGTGTCAGTGGTCATGATCGCACGTGCTGCCCTCATGCTGGCTGCTGCATCCTCGCCCATGGAGTCCATCGCTTCCTGGAGATGGGAGCTGATCCAGCCGGTATCGAGTTTACGTCCCACGACACCTGTTGATGACACGCCTATAAGCTCCTCGTCAACTCCCAACCGGGATGCCAGCAGGGAAGCCATGGTCCTTGCATCAGCCATACCCTGCTCACCTGTGAAAGCATTGGCATTGCCACTGTTCACGATAACGCCTGAGAGTCTGCCGGTCTTTGCGATACGCTCCCTTGTGAGCACAAGGGGTGCTGCAATAACCTTATTCCTTGTATAGGCTCCGGCAGCATTTCCTTCTGCCAGTATGACCGCAATTCCCATCTTTCCGGGCTTGATGCCTCCTGCACGGACACCCTTTACCGCGCAGATACCGCCTTCAATGAAATTCATGTGATACCTTCTGATACCTTACTGATGCCTTGTTCTGATAATTTGTTACAACTCGCCAAGTCCGCGGATAATATCACCGCGTGTGATGATTCCGACGATTACACCATTTTCGACAACAGGTAATCGGTTTATCTTGTGTTTTGTAATGATACTGGAAGCTTCTTCTATGGAGTCATCAGGAGAGACAGTATACACATCCTTTTCCATGATCTCCGTTACAGGTTTTGAGCCCACATCTTCAAGCATGCGCTTGGTCTCTTCCCAGTTAAGAAGTTCCCTTATAGGCACTTCTATGACCTCAAACGGACTGGGAAGCCACAGACCCGAGCGGTCCGGCACCTCAAGCAGCTTAAGAAGGTCGCCTTCGGACACTATACCCACTACCTTTCCGTTCTTCACTACTGGAAGACCGCTTATACGGTTCTGCTTAAGCACCATGGCGACATATCTTATAGAGTCCTCCGGACTGCAAACAATAACATTCGGGTTCATTACATCTTGGACTTTCATTTGTACACCTGTTAATAATTCATATTTTAGGGCTTTGTTTACGGGTTTGTCGCTGCTGCCCAAAGACCTGCCTTTTCATCGAACCCACACAGCAGGTTCATGTTCTGTATAGCCTGTCCTGAAGCACCGATGATTCCTGCGTTTATCATGTATCACTGCAAATTTATTATCAGCTATATGAGGGAGTAGTAATTGTAGCGGTATAATGTTTGCGCTTTGGGAATATGAAGGAGAGAGGATTGTTGCGAGTGATGTTCACAGACCTATCATAATCAAAGAAAAGAGAAAACGACTACTTAGGTTAATGGTCTTAAAAATACATTAAAAGAAGATTGACCAGAATCCCATTCTTCAGGTGTGATTGGTTGAGAAATAGAAATAGTCCAGATAAACCTTGCATTGGACAGGTCTGGTTTTTAGAACCTGTTCAAGTAGGGTTTATCTATACATCAATTCCCTTATAATGAACTTTCTAATTTGTCAGCGTAGTCTGCAAGGATTGGCAGCCTGTACATGGTACCTTTGTAGGCCATGAACATCAGATATAGCCACAGTGCAAATCCAACAAGGGGCAAAAATAATGCTATTAGCCACCCAATAATTGGTATGAATCCCAAAATGATGCTCAATATGAACAGGACACCAAACACTACAGTGGACTGTGCTGCATGGAAACGTACAAATTTATTTTCTTTCTCAATTAGCAAGAAAATTATACCGGTAACAAATCCTAGAACATAGGCTATTACTCCAGTTATGTTTTCACTTAAACCAATTTTTGTATCGCTCATTTTTCATAACTCTCCTCATAAATATCTATATATTTCAGTGGCAAATCATTCTTGTGGAACAGAGCCACAATAGAAGTCACACTACTTAGTTAAATAATATACAAATTAACATGCATCAAAGAACTATTTATATTTATCTCACATCGTGACTATTTCCAACACTGAGGAAGTTGTCCGACAATCACTAACGAAAGTATGAAAACGCATTATTATGCGTTTAAGCACCTTATAAGTCTCCTTTCTCAACTTTTTGTCCCGAAATGGAATTGTCGGACAACCTGTTGAAGTCATGAGCAGGTGCTAAAATACAAACCGAACATCACTAGAAGCATTCCCTCAACAAGTGTAAAAATAGAATTTGATGGTCTTCCGGACCACCTTTTAATCATTATTTGGCTCAGATTACATAAAGCCAAACAATTGTGATACTTTCACTACAACAATTGCAACGGTGTACTTGACAGTATTTACAAAGCCCACGGGTTCTATCACGATCTCTCCGTTGTCTTTTGCAGCAATGAACTCTTGCAGTGGATCCTGTGAATTAATGATTGTTCTTAATGTAGCTTCATTTGCTCCTACAACCATCGTTGCATCGAATTCTGCATTTTCGTCAACTTCTTCAAATGCAGTTATATACGCATCTTCGGTGATTGCTTTAATGTATTCCTCTTCTCCGTCATCGGTAACAATTACCAGCTTGATGATCTCGCTACCCAGAAGAGATTTCAGGTAAGAAGGTATATATTCGGCGTTCTGGTTATATTCGCTAACCTTATTATCGAGATCATTGACAATATCAGCGCTTGCCATCGGAACAAAGACCGTTAGCAGCAACATTAATGTAACTAATATCTTTTTCATCCACTTCCTCCGTTTGAATATCTTAGTTTAACACACGGCTCTGTGAAAATTATCAGAAAAAATACTAATAGAGCAGGATTCACGAGTATTTAAATACCTAATGGTATTTTAATAACTGTCTAATAACTGTCTTTTTCATCCTGGTGCAAGTACAGACGCTTTTACAGGCACATATGTGTCCTCAGGACACTTCGCATCATAGATATGTCATAATTATAGTTATATGTTTTGAATACCCCATAAATATATAAATATTAAAACCAACTAGTGTAGTTATATCTTGAACAACAGAATTATCATTAAAGCAAGTATAAATAAGTGTTTTAGTTGAAAGCTTCAAACATTATAAACAAATGTAAAAAATGAAGAGAAGAATCAACCAACCATCTACCTTGTAGACGGCCGATCAAAGAAAATATTCTTCCCCCTGACGCTCAGCGGCAGTGCCATAGCCACATCTGCATCCATCATCTCAAAATAACACGCCGCAGCCCCTGCGCTGTACATAATCCTGTTATCGATGCACAGGTCCTTTGCCTTTGATGCTGCGCAGCCGACTGCGATTCCCAGGTCCAGGTACTTGATCATGCAATGTGGGCCGGAGAACTCCTTCTTCACTTTTTTGGTCTCAAGCATGCCCTTGCATGTCTCAAAGCCGCATGCACCACAATCAAGGCCGGATGCACCGGAGGACTTGAGGCCGATGAGGACAACAGCGTCAGAATCCCTGACGTTCTTAGCATCACGCAGAAGGAACTTCATTCCCTTGATGTCGCTCAGCTCTTCCATCTTATTTGCAAGCTCGGCACATTCCTTGTCATCCAGGAGGCAGGTCACGATATCATCGATACCTTTTCCTTTTGGTGCTGTCCTTGCAGCTACAAGGATTGTCTTTGCAAGCAACTCAATGATTTCGGTTTCCGGATTGAGTTTCATGGGAAAAGGAAGGCGACAATCCTATTTATTTATTAGTTCCCATGATATACCTTACAGCTTTCCTTATGCGTCTTCCTTCACAGATTTATAGGCTTTTGTTCCTGCTGTGCTTTCTTCTCGAAGCTGATGCCTTCATTCCCCAGGACCTTGCTGATAGAGCTTTCAATTATCCCTGCAAGCTTGTCCCGGGGCACAAGGGTCACAGCAGAAAGTAACTTCAAGTGCTGTTCTTCATCCCCGGTCTCATCCAGTATTTCCACAAATGGGTCTCCATGTGCCGATGTAAGATTTGCCTTGATGAGTCCTTCCCTGAACTTAAGGGTCATCTTCACATGACCAATGAACTCAGGGTTGATCTCCATCAGCCGGGATTTGATTTCCTCCAGAAGATGCACAAGCATGGAAGTCATTCTGTCTGAATGCAGGTTATCAGCTCGCAGGAAGTATTCTCCTGAATAGCTGCCAACCCCTGACATCTCAATGGAGTTCAGGTCGGCCCCTGTATGCTCCGCCTCGCTCTCCCCTGCAAGCAGATCTATGAACATGCGGAACTTATCATCCATTCTCTTTGCAGAAAACTCGATTACCAGTGCATCTGGATTAAGTTGCATAACGGTCCTGGTTACCGAAGCCACGGTTTCCGCATCCACAAGGTCGATCTTGTTAATGCATACTATTTCCGATTCCTTTATCTGGTTGGCTATGAATACAGGCACCTGGCTAATCTCCATGTTTATCCTGCTTGCGTCCACCAGGGAAACTACCGGAGCGAAGGAAAGATCCTCAACATCCATAAGTTCAATATGTTCCTTTATCTGCATGGGGAAAGCTATGCCGGTAGGCTCTATTATAACAATATCGGGATTATATTCCTCTACAAGTGTCTGAAGGGTATATTCCATGCTGATGCGCAGGGAACAGCAAATACAGCCGCTAGTAAGCTCTTTTGTGACCAAGCCGCTGCCTGATATGGTTTCACCGTCCACGCCAACTTCACCGATCTCATTGACAATTATAGCTATCTTGTGGCCTTTCTCCACAAGGTGCCTGCCAAGGCTTCGTAGTGTTGTCGTTTTCCCGCTTCCAAGGAAGCCACCTATGATCATCACTTTCATCTATGTCACCTGTCCAGTACAAAAAGAGATTTGCGGGAACATGTATATGGATTTTGGTTAAATCTGCCTTCCGGTTTCACTCCAGAGGTAGCAGCACATGGAAGGTACTTCCTTTTCCCTCCTCGCTCTCAACCCATATTTTCCCCTTATGGTCCTCTACTATCATCTTGCAGATATACAGACCAAGCCCTGTCCCACCGTATCTTCTTCTGATAGAGGAATCAACCTGATAGAACCGCCCAAAGAGATTGGGAATCTTATCCGCGGGGATACCAATACCCGAGTCACTGACATATACATGAATCTTACCATTATCTACCGAAGCACCCACTTCTACCTTTCCTCCCGTGGGAGTGAACTTGATGGCATTATCAAGCAGGTTTACTAGTACATCGACAAGCTTATCCCGGTCTCCCCTGATAAGAGGCAGGTTTTCCTCCAGGTTCTTTTCAAATATGATGTTCTTCTTTTCAGCCTGAAGTGCAAGATCCTGTATGGAATTATCGATAATGGAAGTTATTGGCACCATTGAGAAAGAATAGGTGAGCTTTCCAGCCTGCGCCCTGCTGATATATAGGAGGGAATCCACCAGCTTCCTGAGTCTTTCGGAATTGCGGATAACCGTATCCACCGCTTTTTTCTGCTGGTCGTTCACAGAACCCAAGGTTCCGTCAGATATCAACTGGCTGTATCCCTGGATAGAAGTTAGAGGGGTCTTGAACTCATGGCTCACGTTTGAAAGGAATTCGTCCTTCATCCTGTCAAGGGACTTAAGTTCTTCGTTAGCAGCCGAGAGCTCAACATTGGCTTTGTATAATTCACTGTTAACCTGGGCCAGCTCTCCTGCATATTTGCGCAGGGTCTCATCGATCTTTTTCTGCTCGATGATCTGCCACATACCCTCCATGAGCAGGGTCAGTTGCCTGACATCAGCCTGGTCATAAGGGCTCTTCTTGTTGCCTACACCCGCAACCCCGACCACTTTTCCGCTGTCAAGTATGGGAACGCTCATGTACCGCTTCATCTTGATATGGCCCGAAGGATAACCTTTTTTAAGTGGATCAGGTGCCAGGTAATCATTTATTATAATAGGACGTTTCTGTCGGACAGCCTCGCCCCATAGCCCTGTGGATTCAAGCAGGTAATCAAACTTCTTTTCTTCAACATCACAATCTATCATCACGTTTTTTGACCATGAATAGATAGTAAGGACATTCCCCTCCTCATTGAGGAACGCCAGATACCCCATCTTGCTCTGGGTGAGTCTCACAGCCTCTTCCTGGACAAAATCGGCTATTTCTTTGAGGGTTTTATTCGTTATCCTGCTTAGCTGAAGGAGTGTCTCAAGCCTCGATTCATCCAGCCGCAATGCTTCCTCGGCCTTCTTACGCCCGGAGATATCCTCAAAGATGCCGATACCTCCCAGATATTTGCCATCCTCGGAGATATTGGGACTGAAATGTCCTTTGATAGATACTGTTATGCCACTTACCGCCGTATGATATTCCCCTTCAAAATGACCTGTCTTTCTTGAGAGTACAGCATCGACAGCTTTTCTCATGTTCTCATCTGTCACTGTCGTGACCATATTAAAACCGATTATGTCCTCCTTTTTCTCAAGCCCGATAATCTCAAGGTACTTTTCATTACAGTGAGTGATGATACCATTCTCATCGAAATGGAATATCCCAAGAGGCGAGTTCTTAAATATCAGATGGTACTTCTTTTCGGCCTCAAGGGCAGCCTCTTCTGCTTTTTTCCGATCACTGACATCGATCAGTATGCCCTGGTAATAAGCAGGTCCACTTTTTTCATCTCTTAACAGATAAGATCTCTCAGTAACCCATCTGGCCTCTCCTGATCTGGTCAGCAACCTGTATTCTTTTGCGAAATATATCCTTCCTTCAATCTCAAGTTGTGAAACATCCTTTTTGACCATATCAAGATCATCAGGGTGAATAATATCCTCAAAAACAAGACGTCCGGATGTGAAATCTTCAGGCATATAGCCAAACTGTGTGATGTTCTCTGAGATGAACTCTACCGGCCAGCCACTTTCCGCACTCCAGAGAACTGCAACTACGGGACTCTTTTTGTAGATGTCTTCCAGTTTCTCGATAGACCGGACCTTATCCCTAAGCAACTTATGACTGATGTTCTGTTCATAGACCTTGCCGATCGTACCCATCATTCCACCATAGGTGCCATCCTCATCTATCAGGGGAAGCAGGACCCCACTGTGATAAATGAATTGCCCGTCCGGTTTGATGAACGGGAACACATCATAGCTTTTAGATTGCAGGCTTTCTTTTGCAATCTCAAAAAGTTCGGCAAAACTCAGTTCTTCTCCATTCACCTGTCGCGGTATGAACTTGACCAGTTTTTTCCCCAGCACTTCAGTTTTTGGAAGGCCGGATATCGATTCCATGCCTTTGTTGAAATACACGATATTGTCGTTCCTGTCAACAGCCCATACACCAGTCCAGATATTCTCAAGCATGTCATCCTGAAAACTTTTCTCCTTCAGGAATGGCTTGCAGTATGTTGAACTCTGCAACAGGGTCCACCTGCCGTTACGCAGGATGACAGTGCCATCATGCATTCCTATTATGTCGAGTAGCTCCTGTCCTGTCCTTGCTTCCTTAAGAAAACCGGACATGCCTACGATATGCTTCCCACGTACTATCTCCATACCCTTTTTAGCAAATCCCACAAAGTTCTTCCAGGCATCTTCACCGGCTATCGTGAACTTATCAGCAACCCTCAGCCCGTCATAACCTTCAGATAGTGCCACATTGTACATCGATTCCCAGGCACCGGGAATGCTCGGTGAAGCAGACTCTTTTCCAGCAAAATAACATTCAGTACATGGTGTGATTATCAACTGGCCGCTTTCAAGATATTTATCAACATCAATACCCCTTTCCCTGAGAAACTTCTCCCCTTCTTCCATAGCTATCTGGCCGGAAACTGCCCAAACACAAAGTTCCTTGTTCTGCAGACCAGCTTCAAGGAACAATGCCATTACGCTCATGAACTCCTCCGTAGTATCATACAGAAAAGAGAAGGAACTACCTTGAGGCAAATCGAGTACAAAATCAATATCTGAATTTATTGCAGCAGCGCCGATGCTATTACCCCGCAGATTATGGTACTATATTAACATTATTTGTCTCTTATATGTATTTAAGCATTTTAAATATTAGAATGGGACACACTTTCACCCAGCTTACATCAATATTATTAACCATCCCGACAATCTATGTTCTCTCAAAAATGGACGGATGAGATGATGGGATCAAAAAAACAAATTTACCTTGCAGGCCCTCTGTTTTCAAAGGCCGAGAGAGATTTTAATATATACTTAAAGGACAGGCTGGTGGAGATGGGATTCAAGGTATTCCTGCCTCAGGTAGACGGAGAGGATAACCTTTCATCCAGAATGCATGAGAGACAGATGTGCATCTTTGAGAATGACATCAGGGGAATAGATGAATCAGATATTATCCTTGCTGTACTTGATGGTGGCAGCGATGTGGACTCAGGGACAGCATGGGAGATGGGATACGCTTATGCCAGAGGTAAGAAGGTACTGGGACTAAAGACTGATTTCAGGACATTCGGAGAAGAAGGCATTGTCAATCTTATGATGGAAATGTCAGTGGAAGTGCTTGCAAGGGATGTAGAAAGTATCCTGAAAGTGCTTGAGGATCACAGATAAGATTTTTTAATACCTTTTCTTTTTAAGTGGATTGATTCCGGCTCTCTATTGTTATTGACGGACTGCAAATGATGTGCACTCCTGCCGACAGGATACATTCTTAAGAGTTGCCAGCATTATACTTTTAAAATAATAAAATAAAGGTAGCATGCTTAAAAGGTTCACCACTCTGTTTCCATTATGGGCCGTAATGCTCTCAGCTGTTGCACTCTTCTATCCGGAGTTATTCCTTCCCTACCGCAATACCATCCCTCTGCTTCTGGGTGTTGTGATGTTCGCAATGGGCATGACCCTTTCAGTAAAAGATTTCATGCTGGTTTTAAAGAGGCCGAAGGTGATCATTATCGGAACGGCAATGCAGTATACATTTATGCCCCTGGCAGGTTTTGCTCTTTCCAGACTCTTTGGTCTTTCTCCGGAACTTACGGCAGGCTTCGTATTACTTGGATGCTGCCCTGGAGGCACAGCCTCCAATGTGATCTGCTACCTTGCCAAAGGAGATGTCGCACTTTCCATTATGCTGACATCCGTATCGACGTTGATAGCCTTTGTAATGACCCCCCTGCTCACATGGTTGTACATCGGCCAGACGATAACTGTCGATATGTATGGAATGGTCGTCAGCATCCTGCAGATAGTGGTAGTACCTGTTGCCCTGGGAATCGGACTTAATGCTATCCTGGGTACCCGCACAGAACGCATCCGGCCTGCTTTACCTGCACTTTCTGTGATTACGATAGTAGTCATAATAGCTATCATAATGGCATTGAACAAGGATACCGTCATGTCTGCAGGAATATTAGTGATGAGTGTGGTAGTGATGCATAACCTCATCGGGCTTGCAAGCGGCTATGGATTCTCCCGAATGCTGGGTCTAAGCGAAATAGAATCAAGGACAATTGCGTTTGAGGTCGGGATGCAGAACTCGGGCCTGAGCGTTGCTCTTGCGATCAAGCATTTCTCAGCCATAGCTGCCCTTCCAGGAGCGCTTTTCAGTATATGGCATAATATCTCCGGCTCTTTCCTGGCATCATACTGGAACGGAAAGAAGATATGACAGAGTTAGAAAAGAATTAAAGGAATCTTATTCCCTCAAGCAGGCTTTCTCCAGAATGTCCTTTTCCACTACTTCCCCATTGGGTTCCTTTTCCGTGAATATCTGGCCTTCGAAACAGTAAACTTCGGCACCTGTGACCCAGGCATCAGGGGACAGGCCCGCCTTGAGACAGGTGTGGCTCAGGAACTCCACTTCATCCATCTCATTCTCCGGTGCTACCTGAGGAAGGAGAAGGCCCTGCCGGTAGCCGCTCTTGATGATCAGACCGTGCCGGCCTATCTTAATTGAGGAAGGGAGGTCTTTGGGTGGGACATCCATACGCTCAGGCTGAGTGAGAACCGTAACCTCCACAGTGACATTTGTCATCTCATCTATGCGCACCTGCGGGAACCTGGGATCCCTGAAGCCAGCCGAAACGGCAGAATCCGTTATTGCATACTTCAGGGCTGAATCCGCATAAGGGTGCCCTATGCAACCTCTAAGTTCGCCTTTTTTAGTAAGGGTCACGAATACCCCTCGGGGCTCATCAAATATAGCGGGAAGCTGTATCTCCGATCCGTCGATCATCTCGCCAGTCCGCAAATAAGTCTCTATGGTGTCCCTCGCCAGCCCTACAGCCGTCTTACCTTCTTCTTCCGTAAGTAATGTTACCTTCTCTTCCATTACAACCACTCCCATATAACTCTTTGAGCATTCTCAGCCACGATGAAAACATTATCGTATTCATCTATACATTTAGAATTAGCATCTCATGGGTTATGTCTGTAACGTGTAGCAGCTTTTCTTAATGCATCGATGCCCGGCAGGACAGTGCCTGCAAGATAATCTATACATGCGCCGCCACCTGTACTCAGGTGAGAGAATCGGTCCTCATACCCCAGATTCCTTATCTCCGCAGAAATATGTCCTCCGCCTGCAATTGAATATTCAGAGTGCACTGCTGCCTTGATAATCTCATGGGTGCCCAGTGCAAACGGGTCGATCTCCGAAAGACCGGCAGGGCCATTGAGAACAACGGTCTTTGCGCTCCTTATCTCCTTGGAGTATGACACTATGGTCTCCAACCCGATATCATTGATCGGGAAGTTATCCGATGGGAGCTCATCAACCTGAACCTCTATCCTCTTTCCGTTATCGTTCAGTGCAACGTCTATCGGGAGTCCGATCTTACCATCGAACTTTTCAAGAAGCTCTTTTCCACGCTCGATCTGCTCAAGATAGCCCTGGGATTCTATAAAGTCCATATTTGCCGGACCGATATCGACCCCTGATGCTGCAAGCATGACATTGGCCACCACACCTGAAAGCAGAACCCTGTCGACACTGCCGTTGCTCAGGACATTGTCGGTGACATTGAGAGAATCATCAACCTTTGCCCCCCCGAGCACGAAAATGCACGGACATTCCCCCCCCTTGATGCCCCTGTCAAGCGAGCTTATCTCTTTTTCCATGAGCCTGCCCGCCCCGCTTGGAAGGACTTCAGTAAAGCCTGTGATAGATAACTGTGATCTGTGTGAGACGGCAAAAGCATCATTCAGGAACAGGTCAAACAATGGTGCGAGCTTCCTTACCATATGTGTATTAGAATGTGCTTTTGAAGGACGGTCCAAGCTTTCCTCGGAATAGAACCTAACGTTCTCAAGCAATATCACATCCCCTTTCTTCATGGAAGTTATACGCGACTTGGCATATGTACCAAAGATATCGTCTACGTATTCCACTTCTTTCCCAAGGTAACGTGACAGACGCTCAGCATGTGGTTTCATCGTAGTAAAATCACTTTTCCCAGCCCTGCTCTGGTGTGCAAGCAACACGACCCTGGCATTCTCCAGGTCTTTCAGAGTAGGTACATGGCTCTTGATCCTCATGTCGTCAAGGATATTATCCTCAGGATCCATGGGCACATTCAGGTCCACTCTCACTAGGACTGTTTTTCCTTCCACGTCAAAATCATCGATAGTAAGATAATCTTTAGCAGTCAAAGTTCCATCACCACAATTTAATCGCCCCTATATCTCAGGCAATATAAGTCAATATACAGAGTCTATATACATTATGCCTTTATGTGATATAAATTAGTTAACTACCACATTTTGCTGTAAATGAACCATTCCGGTTATATCTTTTTCGTATATGCAGCAAGTAAACACGAAAAATACAAAAACTAATATCTATTGACTTACAATCCAATCTCGTGATCATATGAAGATTCTGGGAATTTCAGGAAGTCCTAAAGCAGGCGGAAATAACGACAAGCTCATAGAAAGAGTATTGAGTATCGCTGAGGATAGAGTTTTTGAGACAGAGACGGTCTTTATCTCTTCATCCTCAATAGCTCCCTGCACTGCCTGTGGCGTGTGTGCAAAAGAAGGTGGAAAATGTCCAATTGAAGACGGAATGGAAACCGTTTACAACAAACTTCTGTCCGCAGACGGGATAATTGTGTCATCACCGGTCTATTTCGGCACAATGACAGCACAATTGAAAGCACTTTTTGACAGGAGCGTACTGCTCAGAAGGCAGGGTTTCCAGCTCAGCAATAAGGTCGGAGCTGCCATGGCTGTCGGTGGTTCAAGGAATGGCGGACAGGAAAAGACGATACAATCCATCCACGAGTGGATGCACATCCATGGCATGATAGTTATCGGAGACGGAGGGCATTTTGGCGGGATACTGCAAAAGCCTGCTCAGGACGATGAAGAAGGAATGAAGACAGCTGTTGATACTGTCAACAAGTTGTGTGATGTCCTTGAAATGATGAAATAGTCCTTGAAAATAGTAAGTAAAGGAAAGGAGAAAAACATCCCCTTTCCCACTCACATTTTAATGCCTACAATCTCAGCTATCTCTTTCACATTGACGTTCTTTTCCAGCAGGGCCAGTATCCTGTCGAGCTTGACCTGCTGCTTGACATGGGCATGACCTATCAGGTGTTCCATTCTTTCAATTGTACCCATCGTATCGCCCCTGACCATGATCACAGGAATGCCCACACCTTCGGCGCTTGCAAGCACAGCACCGCTTGGTTGCATGTTTCCTGTAAGTATCAGGCACTTGACCCTTGCTTCAATGGCAGCCATCTGTATGTCTGCCCTGTCTCCTCCTGTAATTACAGCGCTGTCAGGTGTCCTGCGGAAATACTTGATAGCAGAACCGGCCTCCATGGCTCCTACAAGGTAACTATCCACAAGGTCGGCAAGCTTGTCAGAACCTATAAGGATCTCACCGTGAAGTCCTTCAACGATATCGGAAATGGGAATAGAACGAAGAGTCTCATCCAGCGGGATAACTCCAAAAACACTGACGCCTTTCTTTTCCAGGAAGGGCACAACAAGCTCTTTCACTCTCTCAAGCATACTCAGGGGCACCTCGTTCAGGATGACACCTGCAAGCATTTCAGGGTCCTGAATTATCCGCAGATCACACAGTATGCGGTCAACCGCAAAGATGGAATCGAAACGGGTTACAAGAAGCATCTTTGTCCCAAGTTTGGAAGCAACCTCCGGATCGGAGAGATTATACATAGCACCGCCTCCGATGCCTCCGGTACCTTCGATAATTACAATGTCCTTTCCTTTGGAGATCCTTGCATAAGCTTCCAGCAACTTGCTGTCCAGGTCTTTCTTTATCCCGGTGAGCGCATCATTGGTCAGGCTGTCAGTCAGATATATTGGTGTAATGAACTCACTCGGATCCTGTAGTCCAAGCAGTTGCTTTATGCTCTCCGAGTCCTCATCTGCAAGGGACCCATGTACATTGATCAGCAGATTCCCGACCGGCTTCATGTATCCAATAATAAAGCCTTTGTTCTGGAAGATCTTACCCAGTCCCATGCATATGGAACTTTTGCCCGAATATTCCTCTGAAGAACTTATCAATATCGATGCCATTATTTTGCTCCCAACCTGTCCTTGTTAATGCTATATGTTGCTGCTAGTTATTGCTACTAATACTCTCACTTAGTGTCGATGGTAAACCGTACATCCATTGCAACACAGCCCTTCCCTTCCTGCATTACCATCAGCGGATTTATCTCAAACTCCATTATCTCTGGGAAATCCATGCTAAGCTGTGATACTTTCATGAGCGCATCTATTATCGAGCCGATATCTGAAGGTTGTTCGCCCCTGACGCCTGCTATAAGTGGATATGTCTTGATGGAAGTTACCATGTGCTTTGCATCATCAATGCTGATAGGCGCTACAGCGAACGAAACATCCCGGAGGAATTCCACATACGTCCCTCCAAGCCCGAACATGAGAAGAGGTCCGAATTGCGGATCCCGGTTCATTCCGATTATTACCTCCTTCCCCCCACCGAGCATCTTCTGTATCTGGACACCCGATATCTGCGCGTTATGCATATAGTGGCTGACATCTGACATCATGGTATTATAAGCGCGCTCCACATCATCCGCATGTTTCAGGTTGAGGCGGATACCTCCCACATCAGTCTTGTGAGAGATATCAGGAGATACGATCTTCATAACCACAGGGTAACCAATCTCTTCGGATATCCTCACGGCTTCCGGAAGGTCTTTCGCGATCCTGGAATCAACCACCGGAATACCGTAGGAAGAAAGTATATCCATGGACTCAAGGCCAAGAGTCCTTGTTTTCGTCGCACAGGCTTCCTTTATTGCTGCATTTGCAATGCTTTTATCCACATTGAGCACGCCGGGGGAAGAGTACTTCCTGTTCCTTATTGAATGGTATTCGCATAATGCATACATACTGGCAACCGCTCTTTCCGAGGAAGGATAGTTCGGAATGCCGTTCTTGTGCAACACGTCCTCACCTTCCTGAACACGGGTACCGCCAGCAAGATTACACAACACGGGTTTTTCAGAGTTTCTTACGATGTCGACTATCTTTTCCGCAATCTCTCCCACAGCAGTCATTGCCTGCGGAGACACGAGGACGATCACCCCATTGACATTCTTGTCTGCAAGCACGATCTTAAGCGCATGCGCATATACATCGGCGCTGGCATCGCCGAGTACATCCACAGGGTCGTACAGGCCTGCAGCCGGTGGAAGGATATCCCGGAGTTCTGCTATTGTAGCTTCTTCAAAGGAAGTGATTGTCAGTCCTGCATTGGCACATGCATCCGCTGTCAATATGCCAAGACCTCCTGCATTGGTAACGATAGCAATGTTCCTGCCGGATGGCAGGGGATAAGCTGAAAAGGCCCGGGATTTATCAAGCATCTCGGTCAGGGAGTCTGCACGCAGCACCCCGCTCTGCCTGAAAGCTGCATCATAGGCAGCATCTGCACCTGCAAGAGTACCCGTATGGGATGAAACCGCCCTTGAACCTACCGAGGTCCTGCCTGATTTGACAACTATCACTGGTTTGGCTCGGGTCACCTGTCTTGCCACCCTGATAAATTCAGGTCCTTCCTTCACACCTTCCAGATATGCGGCTATTACAGCTGTGTCATCATCTTTATAGAAAAAATCAAGAAAATCGTTCTCATCAAGATCAGCCTTGTTGCCCAGACTCACGAATTTGGAAAAACCGACACTGTTCTTCTCAGCCCAGTCAAGGGTCACGGTACATATAGCTCCGGATTGCGACATCATTGCGATGTTTCCTCTGAGGGCCATGTTTGCAGCAAAGGAGGCATTAAGACCTGAGGTTGTATCAATTATACCCAGGCAGTTAGGCCCCACCATGTCTATACCGTACTTCTCGCACAGTGCAACGCATTCACGCTCAAGATGCGCACCTTCTATACCTGCTTCCTTGAAGCCTGCAGATATCACGACAACATTCTTCACACCTGCAAGAGCACATTGCTCGATGGCTTCAGGAACGAGCTTGGCCGGTATCACTATGACCGCAAGGCCTACATTTCTCTCTTTGGGTACATCCAGAATGGAAGGATATGCGCGAAGCCCCAGTATTTCCTTATCCTTGGGGTTTATGGGTATGATATCGATATTATCACTGGCAGCTATCAGGTTCTCAAGCACTGCTCTTCCCACTTTACCTTCATTCCTCGAAGCCCCTATAACGGCTACAGCCTTCGGATCAAACATTCTGTCAAGCATATTGTTCCCTGGATTTTCCCTTCTCACTACTAAGCCTCAATGATACATAAAAATATGGGGAGAGATGGTAGAAACTCAAAATGAATACTTGCAAGTCAGGTTTATGATGTGCTCACTTTTTAAACTGTATACTATCATTTTCTCCCTACTCATCTTCATTCCCGGGACGTGCCATATACTTAAGACCAGCCATACCTACTACCCCGGCAACTAGCAAGCTGACCAATAAAAATGCTACATTCCTGTAAGTATTGTAGTGCGGGATCTCATCCATGCCTCCTGAAGCAGCTGCAGTGTCCCCGATAGTGCTTACAGCCTGGTCTTTATCAAGTTTATATGGCTCGTAGTCCATGCTTACAATGGCAAAAACTGAGAAAACAGGAGTATGTGCTGTGTAATACACATAAGTATCATCCTCCCCGGTCTTTTCGGTAACGAGGGGACTCCAGCCATTAACATGACCGTACAGAACAATAGACTCATGATCAATGTTATTTGAGAGGAGCCAATCCTTCCCAACCTTGAAATTCACCTTTGCATCATTTGTCATATACGGAGAGAACTGTGCATCCCCTACCCAGATATTAAAGTTCTTATACACAGTTCCCGGAGGTGCCTCGTTGATGAGTGTCGAGGTGTTCTTCAGGATCTCTACCACAGTTTTGACCTGTCCTCCATTTACTTCCGATATGAAGTTTATGGATACGATATTGTTACCCTCAAGCCCAAATTCAAAAACCGCCTCCTGTCCCTTAACAAGAGAGGCGAAAGAGTAATCCTTGAGTTCTATGTTGTCGTGTGCTTCCGTTGAATCACGGAAATCCTTAAGGAAATTTGCATCTTCAGTCACCGTGGGTGAAACGTTTGCAGAGACATTTGATTCATTATCTTGATTGATGGCTGGATTTGTTGTCTGACTAGTATTTGAATTATCCGTTGAGCTGCTGACTGAACTGAGATCGGTGCTGCTGTCACCCTTATTAGCGCTGTTGCTAGTAGTGCCAGTGTTAAGGTTGTCACTGTTCTCAGTAGTAATAGTAGTAATGGGTTCAGGGATACTAGTAGTACTTTCAGTACTGGAACCCCTTGTCAGACTAGTGGTTGAACTGGAGGCGGTGTTGGCAGGATTATCCTTAACACTGTCATCACTGTCATCACTGTCAGTATTGATATTATCACTGGAGTCCTTTCTATCGTCGATGTCAACCTCACCATCTTTGTCATTTTTTACGTTGTCCGTAGGTTTTTCGTTATCATCGCCAGTCTTAGTATCTTTGTTTTCATTCTGATCAGTCGAAACAGAAGATGTGCCTTTTGTCTCATCGGAATTAGTATCATCTTTCTTGTCGTTATCCCTGATACTCTGTTCAATCTCTTTCTCATTATTGCCCTTACCAGAAGAGTAAGTAGATACTACATCCTCATCTTGAGATGATGATTCGCTGACATCGTAATCATCTTCTTTATCGGGAAGAACAGCAGGAATTATCTCGTCTTCATCCTGATTCCCACGCTGGTCCTCAGCTGTATTATCATAAGTATTAGATTTGTCGGCGGTTTCCTCTTCTCGGTCAGAGTAAGGTATATAATCTGGACTTTCAGATGTTTCCATTTCGTAATTATCACCACCAGAGGAATCATCGTCATCATCTAAGGAATCATCATCCCGGTAGTTATCAGAATCATCGTCATCATCTAAGGAATCATCATCCCGGTAGTTATCAGAATCATCGTCATCATCTAAGGAATCATCATCCCGGTAGTTATCAGAATCATCGCCGTCATTTGAGGAATCATCATCCTGATCGTTATCCGAATCTGCATTTGTTGATCCTGCTGACATCAAAATGATTAAAACACACAAAAGACACAACAGACTTCTCCTTGACTTCCAGTAACCAGACCTTACAGTATTCGGTTCACTTAAAATCATAGATAGATCCCACCACCATCAACACAAACTTAGTTTCTTCTGTGCAGCAATAAAAAGAAGAGAAACTGTCTTCAGGAGAAAAACTACATATTATGAAAAACGATATTGTTCCGGAGGATTATAGATCTCCCGGCTTGGATTTCCATTTTCTGTATTGTAATTAGTCTAGCGTTTAAATCGCCTGTATCGTTTTCCATCAGGATTACCTAGTTGTGCGATCTCTTTACCCAGCTGTCCCCTATACCTGTAACCCAGCATCCCCACAGCCGTAATCCCGAGAATGGTAAAGAACAAAATACCGGACGACTTACGCTCCTGAGTGGCATTACCAGTCGCAGCAAAATTGCCATTGTCAGCAGACATTGTGCCGTTTTCATCATCTTCTGATTGCAAAGCACCCTGTCCGCTATTAGTGGAAAGTTCCTGCAGTTCTTTTTCATCCATGCTTGAAATGGCAAAAATGGAAAAAGCCGGAGTTTTCGCAAGATAATATATGTAGGTCTCATCTTCATCAATACTTGTGGTAGGCAACTGGCTCCATGCCCCACCGGCGTATCGGAGTAGTTTCATCGAAGCCGGTTCTACACTATTGCCTGATATCCAGTCCTTTTTCACCTGGAAAGTGATACTTGCATCAGATATGCTGGCTGGCGAGAATTTCTCGTCCCCCACCCATATGTTCACATTCCTGTAAACTATTCCCGGAGAAGCCTTGTTGACCAGAGTAGAGGTACCCTTTAGGGTCTCTACTATAGTTTTGGTCTGTCCTCCGTTCAGGCGTGTAGTGAGAATGACCTTTGTGATAATACTATTATCCTTAGTGAAATTGTACACAGTCGCAGTATCTTTCATGACATACTTTATGGAATAATCCTTGAACTCAACGTTTTCGTACTCCTCCCCACTGCTCATGGAACTGCTACCACCGCCCCCACTACTACCTCCAGTGGGGCTTGGGATGGATGGCTCCCTGGCAGTCACAGCAATCGTCTGGTAATCGTTGAGTTCTCCATCACTCACCTTGAAGCTGACAGAATACGTACCTTTCTGTGAAGCAGAGGGTGTCCACCTGAAGATCCTGGACGAATTGTTAAAAGTTGATCCTGATGGCAGCCCCGATGCAGAGAATATCAGTGGGTCACCATCTCCATCAGAAGCACTAACAGTGAACTCCAGCGTGCTGCCAACATTGACATCCTTGGACCCTATAGTGTCAAATTTAGGTGGCATATTGGTATTATCAACTATGATTGTGGCAGTCGTACTTGCACTTAATGAGCCATCTGAAGCCGTGAATTGAACGTAATGAATCCCATAGTCAGAATAACCAGGAGTCCAGATGAATGTGTTCCCCCTGATAGTGCCAAATGAGACGTTTTTCATGAACATGAGGGAATCACCATCAGGGTCTGCTGCAGTAAGAGGCATTTGTAAAGTTTGTGTTTCACTGGCAAGTTTTGCAGGAATGGAAGTTATTTCAGGTGCCCTGTTAACGTTAACAACTTCAATGGCCGCAGTTATAGAATCAGTGAAACGGAAGACACTATCATCTGAAACCCTGAGTTCGATAGTGTGTCTGCCTGCATCATAATAAGAAGGAGTCCACATGAATTTCCCTGTTGTACTTTCAAGAGTTGCACCGGAAGGATAGAATCCCATAGAATAACTTAAAGCGTTATTATCTTTATCAGAAGCATTGACATTAAAAGACAATTTCTCATTCTCGTTGATCCTTTGATTGGGCAGAGATTCCATTTCCGGAGGTGATACATTAAATCCCACTGCAATTATGACTCCTTTTGGGGCTGAGTATGATAACCCATCACTCACATAGAATTCCAGAGGTAGGTATTCGGAATTAACGGAAGACCACCGGAACAGCCCTGTTGCAGTATTGAATTCAGCCCCTGCAGGCAATGCGCTTACGTTATGATAAGTAAGAGCATCCTCATCCGGGTCATAAGCTGTGAGTTGTAGGGTAATCTGCTCATTTTCCTTCGCGGATACGTCCGGGATAGAATAGAGTACCGGTGCCCTGTTAACACTATTGACGGTCACTTTTGCGTTTTGGGTTACTTTTTTGTCGCCATCACTCACAGTGAACTGGATGTTGTATTCACCTGCATCATCATAGGTAGGTTTCCATGAGAACCTATTACCGGATATCGTACCCCATGGCACGTTTTTGGTAAACACCAGCACATCATTATCCGGGTCAGATGCCGTAAGGGTTATTTCAAGAAGGGTATTCTCACTAACAATAAAGTCTGCAATTGGTGTGAATTCGGGTGGACGATTCACATTGTTTACCGTGATAGTGACATACTCAGAATCCTGGCTTGCCCCGTCATAAACAACGAATTCAATTTGATAAATACCCGCCTGGTCGTAGCTTGGTACCCACTGGAAAACACCGGATGTGACGTCAATGGTTGCGCTGCCGGGAAGATTTGGTGAGGAGAAAACAAGAGTATCATTATCTTGATCAGATGCGGAGAGAGTGAAGGTAAGTAAACTGTTCTCATTTACATATCTGGGACCAATGACTGCAAGGATGGGATCCCTGTTAACGTTGATCACAGTAATTGTGATGTTTGAGTAGATAACAGAAGTTCCGTCAGTTGCTGAAAAGCTTACAGGATAAGTGCCTGCATCATCATAACCGGGAATCCATGAAAATATCTTTTTGCCGGCGTTCTGCTCGCTACCATCGGTAAAAGAAGCTCCTTCAGGCAGTCCTGTGACCCCGTAAACAATACTGTCACCGTCAGGATCGGTAGCAGATACCGTAAATGTAAGAAGCTGGTCTTCATGGATACTTTTATCCTGAAGCTGGAATGCGGGAGGACTTGCTCCTGCTATATTAGCAGATAATAACAGTAATGAGATAATCAGGCAAGAAAGAATGTAATCCTTTAACCTTTTTTTATCACCGAGTAAAACATTTTGTAGAGCGTCAAGAGCCGGATAACCCACCATATATGCTGTATCTCAAACTACAGTAAGATAAATATTATTACATATATTCATTTAATTATAAAATAAGGAAGATAATTACGTAGAAAATATCCTGGCAGGACCATTATATCCTGCCAGATTTTCACCTAACTGATTCAATTTAAAGCCAAATGTATATCTACCGTTTGACGCGCCTGTAACGTTTACCATCCGGATTACCCAATTGTGTGCGGACCTGTGATAGCTGGTCCTTATATTTGTAGCTGAGTACTCCAAGGGCCGAGATGCCTGCAAGGACCAGCAGGAAAGTGGATGAGCCGGAAGACTTCGCCTCAGGGGAAAAGACATTACCTGCTTGCGGAGTCTGGCTGTCTTCAGTTGACATCTGTGCACTTTCCCCACTCTGGGATGGTGAGCCCTGTTGATTACTGCCTGAGACTGCTTGTTGTTCCTCCTTGCTTATGCTTGATATAGCAAATGCCGAGAATCCGGGTGTCTGGGCAATATAGTAGACATATACGTCATCCTCGCCGGTCCTGCTGGTTGGTAATTGAGCCCACGAACCGCTATTATACCTGAGCATACGGATGGATGCCGGATCTATACCATTCCCTGCTATCCAGACTTTCTCAACCTTGAACATGATCCTTGCATCGGACAAAAGGTCGGGAGTTGTCTTCCCATCCCCAACCCAGATGTTGACATTCTTGTAAACATTCCCTGGAGCTGCCTTGTTGACCATAGTGGAAGTGCTCTTAAGCATCTCTATCACAGTTTTGGTCTGTCCCCCGTTCAGGCGGGCCGTAAAACCAATTCCAACAATGCTGTTACCTTCCTTAGTGAATTCGAACACCGTCTCAGTATCCCTCAGGACATACTTAATGGAGTAGTCCTTAAGCTCGATGTTCTCATACTTCTCACCGGTAGACTGTCCGCCACCGCCACCGCCACCGCCTCCAGTTGTTGGAGTGGTTGTGGACTGTGCTTCTGAGACTGTAATGTTGTAAATGCCTGCTATATTTGAACCGTCTTTGGATGTAGCCTTAACAGTTACTGTTCCTACAGCGGTTCCTGTCAGCAATCCTGTTTGAGTAATTGTAGCGGTTCCAGTCCCATTTATAACCGACCATATTACAGTTTTGTCGATTGCATTTGTTGGAAGTACTGCTGCAGTCATTTGCAATGTTTTGCCATTCTCTACAGTAGTAGCAGAACCTGCTGCTGTCACATTTATTGAAGATACTGTTACAGGTGCAGCATTGACAGTAATTGTCTGGATTGCAGTTTCTCCACTCTCGGTATGAGTGATAGTGACGGAAGTGTTGGTTGTTGCAAGAATGCTTCCATTTGCTGGATCGGCAGTGATACCTTCAGAGATGAAATCTGCAAAAGCAACATCCTCGGTAGTTGAATTTGATCTTGCCAGTCTTATTACCAGACCATTCAGGTCAAGAGCATCACCTTCAGTATAAGTTACTTTTGAAGGAGCTGCATTGATAGAAATACCGGTTACTGTTACAGG
>NZ_JADQBZ010000002.1:71889-179496 GCF_016278365.1 Methanolobus sp.
TATAAGTTACTTTTGAAGGAGCTGCATTGATAGAAATACCGGTTACTGTTACAGGTACGGCATTAACAGTAATTGCCTGGATTGCAGTTTCTCCGCTTTCGGTGTGAGTGATAGTGACGGAAGTGTTGGTTGTTGCAAGAATGCTTCCATTTGCTGGATCGGCAGTGATACCTTCAGAGATGAAATCTGCAAAAGCAACATCCTCGGTAGTTGAATTTGATCTTGCCAGTCTTATTACCAGACCATTCAGGTCAAGAGCATCACCTTCAGTATAAGTTACTTTTGAAGGAGCTGCATTGATAGAAATACCGGTTACTGTTACAGGAGGAATATTCTCAAGTGCTACAGTAACTGTCACATTCTCAGCAGGCATCTGAAATGTATAATTAGCTCCAGCAATTATTTCGGTCACTGATACGGGACCACTGTTACCATCTACGTCGATAGAAACAAACTCTTTACCAGACTCAATATCAGTGATTGTTACAATCACTGTTTCATTTACCGCTGCAGTTGGTTTGTCAATAGTGATGTTTGCTGTACCATTTATAACATCAGCTATTGTTATATTATAACTAGCAGATTCTGTTGAGTTCCCACTTGAAGAACCTCCCGCAGCGCTCAAAGTAACCGCAAGCACCAAAAGTGCAATGCAGAAGCTAATTTTGACAATACCCTGTATACTACTCATTGTAACGTTTTTTGCGAAGGGACGCATTTGTACCACCCTTTATGATAATATTTCACTCCAGATTGACAATATCTGAAGTAAACTCCACTTATTATTTTAAATCAATTACGTGCGGACATCCAGTGAACTCACTGATGACCCCGCATTTCTCCACTAACTACCAATATACAGTCTTATATTATAAAATTATTCAATATACAAGCAATTATAAATTAATATAAATTAATAACGTGTAATAAATATGGATAGTAGCCTTGCAAAAACTTTATCAAAACTATGCCCCCTATGATAGAACAAACCGTCACTCAGACCCGGACCGAGATGAACATTATTGGATAGGATAATAAAAGGTACAAAACGAAATATTCACCAGTGGCTGCAAAGTGAATCGTTGATATCCAATTCCCTCGCTATCGCGGTAGGCTGTCTTACAGGTCTTGCAATTGTTCTTTATGATCACGCCCTTAATAGCAGTGAAAATTTGTTCTTCGGAAGCATCTACGGATATCCGCGATATTATGTTATCCTGCTACCGGCTCTTGGGGGACTCATTGTGGGTGTGCTTGCCCACTCACTGATAAAGACACGGCGTTATGATATAGAAGAAGTGATAGAAGCCACAACCCTCCGGGGAGGACGGATATCACCAAAAAATGCATTTCTGGAAGTCCTGGCCTCAATAATCACTATTGGATCTGGAGGGTCTGCAGGCAAGGAAGCGCCAGTTGTACTTGCCGGATCGGGCATAGGTTCATCCCTTGCCCGGCTCTTCGGGATACATGGTAACAGAGTCAGCATACTGCTCGGTTGCGGTGCTGCGGGTGGGATTGCCGCTTCCTTCAACGCCCCTCTGGCAGGAGTCGTCTTTGCAGTGGAAGTAATACTCGGAGAATTAGAGGCAAAAACTTTCATCCCCATCGTAATATCCGCAGTCTTTGCAACACTTGTTGCCAACACTGTATTCGGAGTTCGTATCATCCAGGCTTCCGACTACCATCTTGTAAGCCCATTATATGAGTCAGTCCTTTATCTCGGTCTGGGAATATGTGCCGGCATACTTGCAGTGATATTAATGCGCTTTTTGCATGTATCACACGAATACTTTGATAATCTAAAGATAAGCCCTGTGTTCAAGCCTGCAATAGGAGGGCTCTTTGTCGGAATGATCGGTTATTTCTATCCTCAGATATTCGGAGTGGGATACGATGTTATCATGGATGCACTATCAAACGAACTTACCCTCAACCTGATGCTGGCGCTGGTCACCCTGAAAATAATAACATTCTCCTTTACATTGGGTTCAGGCGGATCCGGGGGATCCATTGTCCCTGCATTGTTCACAGGAGCCATGCTCGGGGGAGCCTATGGGATTATTGTACACGGTGCCTTCCCGACTATCACTGCTGAGTCAGGGGCTTATGCGCTTGTCGGAATGGGAGCTGTTCTGGCAGGTACAAGTCATGCACCCCTTGCAGCAATACTTATTCTCTTTGAACTTACAAGGGACTACAATCTCATCCTGCCTATTATGCTTGCCTGTGTGATGAGTAATCTTGTTTCAAGTTCCCTCAATCCGGGATCCATATTCACGGAAGGGCTACGCAAGCGTGGTTTCAACATAAGGAAAGGCAGGGAGATAGACATAATGGAATCCCTGCTTGTAAAGGATGCTATGAAGCATGAAGTTCAGACGGTTTCCGAGAATAAGAGCGTAAAGGCGCTTATAGCCCTTATGCAATCAAGTCGCCATGCAGGATTCCCGGTACTTGGTTCCGACGGCAGGCTATGTGGCATAGTAACCCTCAAGGACCTCAGAGACAAGGTCAAACATGACGATCTGGAAAAGGACATCTGTGAGATATCAACAAAGGAACTGGAAGTCGCATATCCTGATGAAACTCTCAACGCAGTACTCAGGAGACTGGCAGCAAAAGATATCGGCCGGCTTCCGGTAGTATCAAGGAAAGATAAAAGGAAACTCCTTGGCATAATTACCCGAAGCGATATAGTAAAGCTTTATGACAAAAAAGTGCTTGACAAGATGCACCAGAGAACAGAAGAAAAGTAGTTGATCTCAGGCCTCTCCATGAGAACCGAGGAGTCTTCCCAAAAAGTACCCCGGAGTGGTGTCATAGATAAGTATCCTGCAGGTAACCCCTGGTTCAAGGTTGCACTGCGGGATCACTACAGGAAGGTATGAGTCTGTGCGTGCCATAGTACCCTGTTTTTTTGCTTCCTTGGACAGGAAGACATTACCTTCCCATCCGATCAGCTTATTCTTCGTGGCAAACTTGGTGCTCCTGCTGATACTGTGAAGTTCATTGGATCTCCTTGTAAGTATGCGTGAGTCAGTATTGTGGAAATCCCAGGCTTTTGTATGGGGACGTGGAGTGTACCTGGATATGTTTACTTTATCAGGCCTGAATTCCTCCACCCAGTTAACGCTTTTTTTGAAGTCCTCTTCTGTCTCGCCTGGGAAACCTACTATTATATCAGTAAAAAGTGTCAGGTCATCAAACCTGCTCCTGAACTGCCTGATGACATGATTCGCCTCTTCGATACTGTGATAGCGGTTCATGTTCCGCAGCACACTGTCAGAAGCAGATTGTACGGGCAGATGCAGCAACTTATAGACTTTCTCATTATCAAAGGCATCAAGCAGGTCATAGAGTATGGGGAGCACTGAGAATGGGTTCATCATTCCGACCCTGACCCTGAACTGTCCGGGTATGGCACATATCATGCGCAGCAACTCAGGAAGAAGGATATTCTTGCCAGTGCCACGCCTGTCAGTACCATACTGACCGTTGTCCTGGGAAGTGAGCCATATCTCACGGCAGCCTTCGGAAACTGCTTGCCTTATGTCTGCAATTATTTCCTCCGGTCCAAACGACCTGAGATTTCCTCGCGCCACACTAACGATACAGTAAGAGCAGGAGTAATTGCAGCCTTGGGAAAGCTGGCAGATATGGATATTAGGATTATATCGGATTCTTGGGACACTCTGGAAGCCTTCGGGCTGATGCAAGAAAATCTGCATCCGCCTTTTTGAGCCTTTACCAATCTTACCAAGAGAGTCAAGCAATTCACCTACCCTGGAAACCGAATTAACCCCGAGGATATGCGCTTGGGGATTTTGCTTGAGTATATCTTCAAGCTGGACCTCAGGCATGCACCCGGTCACTATCACTTCTTTACCGGAGCCAGCTGCTTCCCTGATAATATGAAGGATCTTCTGCTCGGTAGCATACTTTACAGTGCAGGTATTGATAACAAGCACATCTGCATCGCTGAGAGGTACAAGAGCATGGCCTTTGTCCCTGACAATTGCCCTCATGATCTCTGCAGATGCCTGGCTGGCAGAGCAACCGAATGTAGCGACGTGTACCTTCATTCGGACTATTACCGGAAACGCAGCACGTTGTCTTCTTTATCGTGTATGTATATCGTGTCTGTGAACTTGACCACACCGGAACTTCCCATTGTCAGACTGTGCACCCTGGAATCACCTTCTCCAAAGAGGCTCACTCCATTCAGGACAGAGCCGGAGGTCACTCCTGTTGCTGCAAAAATGACATCTTTTCCCGGCACAAGTCGCTCGGTATCCAGTATATCATTGATGTTCTTTTCAGTGATGCCCATCTTCTCCAGCCTTGGCATTTTCTCGGCTTTCTCCTTTGCTATTGCCTCATCGGATTTGCCGTTAGCTACGGATGGAAGCACCAGGCGAGCCAGTATCTTACCACCGAGGCACTTTAATGCTGCTGCTGTCAGAACAGCCTCCCCGGAGCCACCGGATCCGAGTACCATATGCACACCGGAGCCTCTTATTGCGGTTGCCACTCCGGGCATCAGGTCGCCGTCGCTTACAAGATTCACACGAGCTCCGGCTTCACGTATCTCTTTTATTTTCTGCTCATGCCTTGTCCTTTCAAGGATGACAACAACCAGTTCATCGATACTCCTGTCAAGCGCCTTAGCGACAATATGAAGGTTATGCAGCACAGGTGCGTCAAGATCGATCCGCTGATCAGGGTGCGCTTTCTCATATTTCACGACCTGCGGTCCCACGACTATTTTATCCATGTAGATGTCCGGGCCGTGGAAAAGCCCGTCTCTTTCTGCCATAGCCATGACAGCTATGGCACCGGGAATACCGTTAGCTGCAAGGTTGGTACCTTCAAGAGGATCCACTGCGATGTCAACCTCAACACCTTCTTTCCATGTACCCACCTTTTCTCCGATGAATAGCATGGGAGCTTCATCCCTTTCTCCCTCACCGATCTTGATGATACCTTTCATGTCAAGACAGTTCAGCATTCTTCTCATGGCTTCTACTGACACCTGGTCACAGAAGTTCTTCTCCCCACGGCCTATCTGGTAAGAAGCAGCAATCGCCGCGGCCTCAGTCACATGAAGTAATCTGGGTAACAGGTTGCTCTCAATAGGGCCTGCGCCATTGATCATTTCTTCAGCGGTTTTCGGATGAGTTATAATATTTTCGATACAATCTTCATTCATAGGATCATCTTCATTCTTCGGTAATTGTTACGATTAACAAATAATTTGAGCAACAGTGTTCATGATAACTATATTAGTGTTCCCGGTTTAAAAGGTAAACTACTTTAGCACATCAACAAGAGCAACCCTCTCTATTACCAGGTCCGGTATCATTTCCTCTCCAACTGCTTCTATCTCCTTTTCGGTTATACCGAACTGTGAGATTATGTTGTCCCGCTTTCGGGAGGAATAGCTTATGACATCCTTTTCACTAATCACACTCCTCAGAGACTCCATTGATCTGTTCACTCCTTCGGTATCACCCATTATCACAAAAACAAGATCCATGTCCCCTTCGTGTATTCCCATTGAGAATGCCTCCTCTATCTGTCTCTTCCCTGATGCATATCTCATTATCTCGATACCGGGGTCTTTGGCGGCGTTGTAGTTCTCCTCGATTGCCCGCAAGGTCTTTCGCACAGCAAAACTGACATGCTTTTCCCCTGCCACCTTTCCTGCATCCATTGCCTGTATTACCGTGCTGTTAGCTGATGCGATAGAAGATATCTGGCTTAAGAATTCAGGCACTTTCCTGATATGAGTGCTGCCTCCGAGTATCTGGAATGACATAGGCTGAAATTGAATTCTTTTTGAATAAGTGTGTCGGTGAGAATTGAAGGAAAATTGGAAAATTGGAAAGTCTTGAAAATCATTCTTGATGATTATTTGCGTGTATTTTATTTAGGTTGATACTTATTACGAATATAAACCTGCACGTATAGACGAAAATGACAGAAATGGTTGCTTTTTATACATAAAGTTAATATCTGCAGTTGATAACTAGGAAGGAAGATTCATCAAGGATTTATGTCCGGCGTGAGAAGGTGCGAACAATGGAACAGGATTATGATCCGCAGGGAATAGAAGTAAAATGGCAGAGCCTTTGGAATGAGAGCCGGATTTTCGAACCGGAACCGGATGAGAGGGAGAAGTATTTCATAACCATTCCCTACCCTTACCTCAATGGGAACTTACACGCCGGGCACACAAGGACATTCACAATAGGGGATGTACTTGCAAGGCACAGACGGATGCTGGGATACAATGTACTCTACCCCATGGGTTTCCACGTTACTGGAACTCCCATTGTGGGCCTTGCGGAGCTTATCGCAAACCGGGACCCTCAGACTATGGATGTGTATTCCCGGCTGCACGGCATCCCGGAAAATATCCTGCACACACTTGACACTCCCGAGAAGATCGTGGACTACTTCAAAGTAGAGGCCGAGATAGCGATGCGTTCCATCGGTTATTCCATCGACTGGCGCAGGAAATTCACAACCACTGACCCTACATACAAAAAATTCATTGAATGGAAGTTCAACCTGCTCCATGAAAAAGGGCTTATCGTCAAGGGTGCACATCCGGTAAAATGGTGCCCCCATGACAAGAACCCTGTTGAAGACCACGACATCCTTCACGGCGAGGAAGCCACCATTGTGGATTTCACCCTTGTCAAGTTCGAGCATGACGGAATGATACTGCCATGTGCGACGCTGCGGCCTGAAACAATATTCGGTGTCACTAACCTCTGGGTCAACCCGGATATAGAGCATGTCAAGCTCAGGGTAAGTAAGGATGGGAAAGAAGAGTTCTGGGTCGTTAGCAAGGAAGCCTACAATAAGCTCACTTACACAGACAGAGATGTCGAACTTATAGGCAATGTACCCTCTGAATCACTTATAGGTATCAAGGCGAGGAATCCTCTTACAGGGAAAGAGGTCATCACACTGCCGGCATCCTTCGTGAAGGGCGGCAATGGAAGCGGTATAGTAATGAGTGTGCCGGCCCATGCGCCTTATGACTACCTGGCCCTCAGGGATCTCTACGACAAAGACCTGACAGAATACGGTGTCAAAGAAAATCTAAGGGATATTGGGTTCATATCGCTCATCGAGGTAAAGGATTTCGGAGAATATCCTGCATTTGACGCAGTCACACAACTGGGAGTCACGGATCAAAAGGACCCAAAAGCCGAAGAGGCGACCAAGCTTGTGTACCGCAGGGAGTTTCACGGAGGCGTACTGAAGGAAAATACAGGCAAATATGCAGGTATTGCGGTCTCCAAGATCAAGGATGTGCTCACCAGGGACCTTCTTGAACAGGGCATAGGCGAAGTGTTCTATGAGTTCAGTGAGCCAGTGGTCTGCCGGTGCGGCACTCCCTGTGTTGTCAACATGGTAAAGGGACAGTGGTTTCTCAACTATTCAAGTCCTCAATGGAAGGACAAGGTATACAGCTGCCTCGAGAAGATGGAGATAATCCCTGAAGAGATCAGGGTCGAATTCAACAATAAGGTAGACTGGCTTAAGGATAAGGCATGTGCCAGGAAGAAAGGGCTTGGAACAAAACTGCCTTTTGACAAGGAATGGCTCATAGAGTCACTGGGTGATTCTACCATTTATATGTCATATTATATCACAAACAAGTTCTTTTCCCAGGGAATCAGCCCCGAGCAGCTCACACCAAAGCTTTTTGATTACGTACTCCTTGGCAAAGGCACTCTTCAGGAGACAGCTATCGATACCGGACTTAATGAGCAACTTATCGCCCGCATGAAAGCTGACCTGGATTACTGGTACCCTGTGGACCTGCGCTCATCCGGTAAGGATCTCGTGCCAAACCACCTGCTATTCTTCCTCTTCCACCATGTAGCTATCTTTGAAGAGGACAAATGGCCCAGGGCCCTTGCTGTAAATGGCTTTGTCTCCCTTGAAGGACAGAAGATGAGCAAGTCCAAGGGTCCGATCCTTACCATGACGGAAGCTGTGACCACCTATGGCGCCGATATCACACGCATGTACATCCTTTCCAGCGCGGAGCAGACACAGGATGCAGACTGGAGGAATGCAGGTGTAGAGAGCGCCAAGAAACAGGTTGAGAGATTCTACAAACTTGCGACGGAGATCATCGTATCCGGTGCAAGATCTGGGTCCGAAGGAGAACTTAAGCTCATAGACCGCTGGATGCTCAGCAGGCTGCAGCAGTTTGTCAGGGAAACCAACAACAACATGACATCAATCAGAACAAGAGGCGCACTTCAGAGCGCATTCTTCCTGCTGTACAACGATGTAAAGTGGTACCAGAAGCGCGGTGGAATTGCGGTACTATATGATGTGCTTGACACATGGGTCCGGCTGATGGCACCTTTCACACCTCACATTTGCGAAGAGATCTGGTCTGCAATGGGACATCAGGAGGGAGATTTCATATCACTTGCACCATATCCCATATTCTGTCCCAGGTTTGTTGATCACGATGCTGAACTTGCCGAGGAACTGGTCTGTAACACTCTGTCTGATATAGAAGAGATAATTAAGGTCACTAAGATCACTCCGCAGAAAGTGGTGCTCTATACATCTCCCGGATGGAAGACAAAGGCGTTCAAACTTGCTATCGACATGCTCAGGGAAGGGGAGCTCAATCCGGGTAAGCTTATCAAAGCCCTTATGGCAGAACCTGAGAACCGTGCCTACGGAAAGGAGATACCAAAGTACGTCCAAAAGCTTGTTCCTGATATAACCAGCATGAAGACTGAAAGGTTTGAGATGCTGCATGAATTTAACCTTGACGAGAAAAACATACTACAGGAAAACTGCGATTGTCTGGCGAATGAACTTGGATGTCCTATTGAGGTTTATTCTGCAGACTCACCTGAGTTTGACCCGGAGAACAAGTCAAAGTTTGCAGCGCCTCTGAGGCCTGCAATATACCTTGAACAATAACATCGAAGGCACGATTATTGTGCCTTTTTCTTTTCTAAATGCCTCTTAAAGAGATACGGCAACGGTAGTAAATAGATATATATTTAGAAAGCATTTATATTAACTAATGCATATTATTTGTGAAAGAAGAAATATCGAGTCTACATTTCCAAAAGGGCGGGCCATAGGCGTCACCTTAAGTACTATTCTGATCATATCGCTCTTTTCCCTCATAGTGAACCCTGTCTTTGCAGAACCACATATCCCAACAGGCCCAAGCTGGGAAAACAGCCTTGAAGGGAGTTATCTGGAATCAGAACAGCCAATATCCCGAAACATTTCTACAGCAGGACTGTACACCTGGGAAAGCCCGATGTGGTTAAAATTGTCTGTAGGGATAGGTGGAAGCCTCCTATTGTTAATGATAATACTGAGTTTTGTATTGAGAGATAAGATAGATGAAAAGACAATGGAGCTTAACTCAAAGAACAGGCAGCTTGAGATAGAAATAAGAGAAAGAAAGATTGCGGAAGACAAGCTGAAGAACTATTCCTCACAACTCAAGAGCTCTAATGAATTAAAAGATCTGTTTACCGATATCCTCAGGCATGATCTCATCAACCCTGCAACTGTGATCAAAGGTTATGTCGAATATCTGATCGAATATGAGAATGATACAAAAAAGATTACGGCACTAAAAACTATAGAACGCAATAACCTTAAACTCATCCAGATGATAGAGAACGCCGCAAACCTTGCAAAGCTGGAAAATGTTGAAGAACTGGAATTTGAGGAAATGGACCTCAGAGCGATTATTGAAGAGGTCGTAGAGGGTCTGCAACCAAAAGCGGATGATAAGGAAATGCATATACAGTTCGTCCCCGGAGGGAATTATCCTGCACAGGTAAACAGGATAATAGAGGAAGTTTTTTCCAATCTGATAGCGAACAGCATTAAGTACTCCCCTCCTTCAAGCGTGATATGTATAGGCGTGTGTGCCCTGAATGATAAGTACTGGAAAATATCAGTCGTAGATAACGGTTCCGGAATTGCGGACGATGATAAAACTCATATTTTTGACCGCTTCAAGCGTGCGGAAAAAACAAACATAAAAGGGACCGGACTTGGGCTTGCAATTGCCAAGCGCATAATAGAACTGCATGACGGACAGATAGGAGTTGAAGATAACCCTTCCGGGAAAGGATCTGTTTTCTGGGTCACTCTACACCGGTAGATATCGAAATGAATTCAGTAGATATCCTCTCTGCGATCCTTGAAAACAGTTATCTCCTCTCTAATCTTTGACGTCTCAGCGGTATCAATAACATGTAGCAGTATGCACTCACCCTCTCCTGCTTCCTGCAGGATCTGTCCTGAAGCGTCCACGATCATGGAACCACCGAAAAATGCGGTCTCCCCACTTTCACCCGAGCGGTTGCAGGCAATATGAGGTATCTGATTCTCTATTGCCCTTGCCATTGCGAGTGTTCGCCATACATTGTACCGGGGTTTTGGGAACTGTGCGACTGTGATAAGGATATCGGAGCCAGATAGGGAAAGCTTTCGTGCAACTTCCGGGAATCTCAGCTCATAACATATCTCAAGACCGATGATAATATCATGTTTACTGAGCCTGCATGGGGATATATTATCACCTGAAGAGAAATATTGCTTTTCTCTTTTGAAAGGATGTGTTTTGCGATATGTGCCCATAATTTCGCCAGATTCTATGCAGATACCGAGATTGTAATAACTGCCTACAGATGCATTCCTGTCAGGAGACAGCTCCTTTTCAAGAATTGAGGTAACTATCACACAATCATGCTTGCGGGAGAGATCCTGGAGCATACTGACTGTCAGGCCGGTGATTGTCTCAGCGGAGGCTTCCATATCATCATAGCAGAAGCCTGTGGAGAATAGTTCAGGCAGGACCAGCAATTCGGCACCTTTTGATATAGCCTGCTCTGCCATAGAAATTGCCTTGTGCAGGTTTTCATCTTTACTGCACAGGCTTATATCCATCTGGATACAGGCAACTGTTATTTGTGTCATTTAGCAGCCTTAAATAGTATTCTAAAAGGTATTAGCCAAAATCATTGATGGTTGTTTTCTTTGTACGCGGAGTCAGGCCGCTGATGTCCACAGATAATTTTAACATCTTCAGAAGAAGATGATTGGAGTGTTTGAGAATATCACTGCTTAGCTGGTCTGCCTCATAAGCAGGGTCTGAACCCAGGATAGTGAACTTTGTTATGCATGCAGCATATTCCTTCAGGTTCTCATTCCGGGACTCTTTTATCATATGGCCTGATCGGGAAAGGCAGTCATTTATGTTCTTGGAACCAAAGCCTATCTTCTGAAGTTCTTCCTTGAATACAGGCCTGTCAAGAATGTTCGTAATAACATACACTGCGACCGGTAAAGCGAATTCAGGTTCAAAGGATCTCAGTTCTCTGGAAATAAGGGAATAGATATCAGGCAACGTGTTCTCGCCTTTTGTTTCTATTTTCATATAAACTTTAGAAGGCGGGATATCCACTTCATTCAATTTCTTCAGATCACGGAGAGCACGTAGATAACCTGTCATTACAAGCCGATGCTCATTGATCCCTATTTCCTTTAACTCACGAGTGATGGCACTTATAGAAAGTTGTTTACCTTCCAGAATTTCATTTACATGGGAGTAGAGATTTTCGGACATGTTTTTCGCACCATTATTGATAACAAATCTGAATATACTTGGCATTTTAAGTTCTTAACGATTTTGGCAAGAGGCAGGTATAAAAACAATTACTTATATTAAAAGTGAACCTTATTGTAATATACGAAATCATACTTTGATAGTTGTTCCGTTGAAAAGTATTGCAACTGATCCGGAAAACATTACTCGATTTTGAAAATATAGTATTTGATCTTTATTGATGCAGCTGATGGCGCTGCACTTATCATCTAATAGGAGGAGGCAAATGCATCTACACACCTTTACCAAAACACCGACCATACCTGTTGAGGTCACTGAGCGATCTTTAAGTGATCTGACCGATGCCATGCAGTACACCGGATTCCAGGGGCGTAAGCTTGCAGAGTCCGTGAAAGCCTGGGAAAATATGTTCAAGGAAGAAGGGGTTACTATCTTCATGGGGCTTAGTGGGGCAATGGTGCCTGCAGGAATGCGCAACATCATTACCTACCTGATAGAGAACAGGCTCATAGACTGTCTCGTAAGCACGGGAGCTAACATTTTCCATGACTGTCACGAAGCCCTCGGGCTTAAACATTATGTAGGTTCACATATAGCAGATGACTGCGAGCTTCTGGGACATGGTATCGACAGGATATATGATGTGTTCGCCTATGAGGAGGAGTTCAGGAATACCGACCACTTTGTAGCTGACTTTGCCAGGAAACATGATGGTAAGACATATTCTTCACGTGAGTTCATACATCTGCTGGGCAAAGAGATATCCGAGAAGGGCAACAAGAACTCGATAATAGTAAGCGCATACAAGCACAACGTTCCTATTTTCATTCCCGCACTGTCTGATAGCTCGATCGGTATCGGACTTACAATAGCAAGAAGGAACGGCTATAATATCAATATCGACCAGATCAGGGACGTCGATGAGATCACGCAGATGGTTGAGGCATCTGAAAAGACAGGTGTCGTATATGTCGGAGGCGGTGTTCCCAAGAATTTTATCCAGCAGACAGAGGTAGTTGCGTCCATAATGGGTCATGAAGTAGCCGGGCATGAGTACGCAATACAATATACGACCGATGCACCTCACTGGGGCGGGCTATCGGGTTGTACCTTCGATGAAGCCGTATCCTGGGGAAAGATCTCCAAGGAAGCAAAAAAGGTCCAGGTATTCGTTGACGCAACTATCGCACTTCCTATCGTGACACATGCACTTAACGAAAAAACTAAGGGCTACAAGCGTAAAATCCCTTGTTTTGAGTGGAATGGCGATGTTGCAGAACTGCATTTTGAAACTCATTGAAAACAAAACACATTTATTCCTCAAAAGCCAATATAACAGGTACTTAATCAAACAATTATTGAGCAAGGTATAATCCCACATGAACGACGGAGAGGTTCAGTGGCTAGAATAGGTCTGTATATGAGGTAACTAAATGAGTAAACGAACAAGAATAATCAACGACCCTTCTGAACTCGTACCTCTGCTTCAGGTTTTTGGATCAAAGAGACATAAAAAGGTATTTGATGCACTTCTTAACCTATGGATGACAAAGGATGGCCTGGAAGATATGCTGGGAACCGATGTCACACATAGTATCAATGTCCTCAAGAAAAGCGGACTGATAGAAAGCCAATGGCATATGCCGGAGCCGGGAAAAACACCCGAGAAAGAATATCGCACATCTTATTCAAAGGTCCAGACAAACTTCCAGTGTTCCTTTGAGGATATGAGCGACATCATCATGCTGACTTTTATGCCATATGAAGAAGTGAAGGATTCAATAGAAGAACTTGAAAAATTAGTAGAGCAAGGGAACAATTCAATGAGCAGTCTTACACGAGCGCTGAACAAGAGCCCGCTGTACATACGTGCAGTAGCCAGACGCTCCGATAATTTAACTGTCATGGGACAAAGACTGAAGATGACAGATGAGGAAAAGGAATGATAGAACTCCTTCATAGCAAGAGCGGTATCACCAAATTCCAGATCCTCATAGAAGTAGCCGCTCACCAGCCTAATGTAAGGCAGAAGGAAATCGCTGAAAAGATAGGCGTCACACCGCAGGCAGTATCAGAGTATATAAAGGAACTGGTTGCTGAGGGTCATATATACTCAGAGGGAAGAGTACGCTACCGCATCACCAAGCAGGGTGTTGAATGGGTACTTGAGAACGCAAACGACATGAAGCGTTATGCACGCTATGTCATGAGTGATATAATCAGCCATGTTTCCACCTGGACCGCCATAGCTGAGGAAGAACTAACCAAAGGTGAAAAGGTTTACCTCCGGATGAGCAAGGGACTCCTCTATGTTGGCACAAAGGATATCACAAATGCTTCCGGGACCACCATATCCGATGCAAAGGAAGGAGAGGATGTGGGGGTTACTGACCTGCTGGGGCTTATTGACCTGGAAAATGCGGCCATCACTGTCTGCAGGATACCGAGGGTCGAAAGAGGAGGATCAAAGAATGTTGATATTGAACGCCTCAGATCCCTGGCAAAATCCAAGTCATATATTGCAACTGTCGGTGTTGAGTCTCTTGTTGCACTGAAGAGGATAGGCCTGAAGCCTGACGTGATGTTTGGTGCAAGGGAATCTGTCATCGAGGCGGCATATCATGGCCTCTCATCGCTGGTGCTTGCCATTGACGAGGAAGTGCCTGCCATCCTGAGCAGGCTTGAGACAGAGAATCTGGAATATGAACTTGTGGACCTGAGTATCCAATGAAGCTTTTAGCAATATCTGATACACATCTTGAAACTGATACTATCCCGCAGTATCTCGCAGGCATTATCGAGGACTATGACCTCGTTGTTCATGCCGGGGATTTCAGTTCCATGAAATTTTACAAGGCCCTTGAATCTACAGGGAAACTCCGGGCAGTCCACGGAAACACCGATGAGAAGGAGCTGCAGGAGCTTCTTCCTGAAAAGCTCATATTTGAAGTGGAAGGAATTAAGATAGGAGTCATACACGAAGGAGCGCTGTCTATAGTAGATACCACTCCCATGAGATACCTTGCACTTGAAATGGGTGTAAGTGTGTTAATATTTGGTCATCTGCACAGGCCGATAATCGAAAAGAGAGATGTGCTTTTAATCTGTCCGGGATCACCCACAAAACCAAGGATGTCAGACCCCTGCGCAGTTGAACTTATAATAGATAACGGTACAGTGAAAGCGAACATTATCGAGATAAGTGGACAATCGTGCAACTACATTGATTATTCAAGAAAACTTGATAAGGACAAAAACTCATAATTCTGTTAAAAGAGCTCAAAAATTACTGGTTCTTGCCATTGACAGTCTCGGTCTTGAACATAACACCTGTACCTTTGAGAGTCATCTGAATCTTATCCCCAAAGCGAAGGACCTCATCCAGATCAACATTATCACTCCAGTCATACACGTAATCATAGGCACCCTGCACAGGCTTGAAACCAAGAGACATCAGGCTCCTGTTGACTTCTGAGGGCATGCCGCCATCAGTAGAGTACCAGAGTAAAAGATATGTTTTCATCAAATCACCTGCAAGATTATGAATGATATATGTGCTTATGACCCTTTTGGTCATTTTTAAATAGTTGCTATAGAAAAACAAATAAAATAGACGGTGCAGACTATCTGCACCAGTGAAAAATCTTAGCAATGCCTATACATATCTAATAAGTCTCTTTCAAAGACTGGAGAGCCTGCGAGACCATAGAATAGTAGTGCTTCACATCAGGGGCATAATATTCTTTTGTCTGTGCAACATCGAGGGAATCAGAACCACCTTCAAGCTCTTTGAGTCTTGTAAGGGTCTTTCGGGCAGTATCCATTACCCAGATATCTCTCGTCTGACCATCCACAATGTGCATAGACTCCGGGCGCACGGAAGTCAGTACATCTCCCTCGCCTGTTGTATAGGTGCTTGGCTTGCCGACGATGGCGACAAAAGCAGGGGTTTCGCATTCTGCGAGGGCCTGGGCAGCTTCCGGCTGGTACTGTCCTGCATATATCATGAAGGAACCGGTGGGATCTATAACCCTGCCACGCCAGTATTCCGAATCTGTCCCGATGTCTTCCTTCTCTACAAGAGTACCGACAATGAATATCCGGTTAACCCTGGCACCTGTAGGTGTCATTAAGTATTGCGGAGCGTATTGATCATCCCCATCCTTGAATGTCAGGGTCGATTCCCTGAATTCCTGAGCAAAGACCCTTCTTGCAACTTCTCTTGAATAGCCTGCCATTTATACCACCTCTGATGCAGCTATGAGCTCATCCAGTTCCTGCGGGTCTATGGTTGATTTAGGGACCATGGAATCCACCAGCAGGTATCTCTCAACCCTTGAGCCAGTAGCTGTGTAGTATTTGCCTACAAGCAGCTTCTTCATCTCTTCAAGCACTACTCCCTGATCGAGGGCGTCTGCTGCAAGGGAGATTGCACTCTCAAGTGTAAGTCCGGTCATCTCTTCTGCAAGGTCCCTCTTTATGATCGCATCCTGTGCAGTGACACCATCATCCAGGACAGCCTTGATCCTGAGATCGTAGACCCCGTCCACTTTCCCATGCTCCATGCATGCGCCCTTGGTAAGTGCTCTGTTGCATTGAGGGCAACGCTTTATCAGACCGGACCCGGACTGGATATCAACAAGAGCACCTATGAATGTAATTGTTGATGTCCCTACAGTAATGTCCTCGTCGAGTTGCTCTACCGAACTGCTCTTATTCATATTGAGCTGGAACTTTCCATTCCACTCATTAACAACAACGTTCTTAAAATAGTAATTCTGGCCTTCGACGACTTCCGGGAATTCAGCACTTCCCCATTTTGTGAATTTGATAGTGCCGGTTTCATCACCGATAAGACCCACCTGGGATATCGATTCATGGGTATTTTCCCAAAGCTGCACAACTTTACCCTTAATATTAACCCACTTTCCATCAACGTTCAGCTCGGATATCTTCATAAGAGGGGACTCCGACTGTCCGGTATAGAACTGATTTTTAGGGATGCTGTGCTCTTTTAAGAAATAGTTTACAACACTTCTTCTTGCTTCCTCTTTAGGGACCTTGAACTTGCTGACCATTTTGTCAAGCCTGTCTTCAATATCCTCGAGGGGAATCTCTACTCCAAGTTCCTGGAACTTTCTGTGAATCTCTTGCGAAATCTCTTTCATTTTCAAACCTCAGGCCTCTTGTTTGTGCGTCATTTTAGAGAGGCAATTCTATTGTAGGTGTTAGTACTATATAACTTCACACCAAGCATGGTGAAAGTATTCTTACTCACCATAAACGCCATGAAGAGAGCGCATACAGCATTACAGCTCACTGGAAACCTCGTATGTAAAGTTTAAGTTTGTTCAGCTTCTTAAGCAGCATATTATTGACGCCTTCTGAAGAGAGCGGTTTATGCTTCTTTATGATGAGTACAGGACCTTTATACCCCTTGGCCAGCACATAAGGCAGATTACCGATCAAAGAGAACTTGAACCTGCTGCTGGAGTCACCTATTATCAGAAGATCGTCTTCCGTAAGGAACTCAAGTACTGCGTTCTCAGCCGAGAAGTGTTCCTTCACATGATAAGTAATAGGCGCCATAGAAGTATCCCCGGCAAGTCCCTCAAGATCACGGTGAACAGAAACTTTCGTATCCCCCGCAAGATTCGGTTTTATCACCCTCAACACATGCAGCGGTACACCGGTACTCTTTGACAATCTCCTGGCAAGATGCAAACCATAGCTAGAGTTTTCTTTCCCGTTATAGGCAACGACTATGCGTCCCACCTTCCCTGGGAGATATCCCTTCAGCACAACAGTATTGTTTTTTGCAACGGAGAGTACCTGGTTTGCAACAGTTCCAAGAGAGGGATGAAAGCGGTTCATCTCATGCCACCCAATAATTATGAAATCGACTTTTTCCAGTTCAGCTTGCTCCATAATGGAATTTGTGATGCTGTGGTCAAAAGCTATTATGTACTCCCTCTCATGGCCTACAATAATGGGAAACTTTTCGAACCTTTCCCTGAGAAGACCATCCATCATGAGCCTGTTCTCGTGAAATGCTTCCTGAGCTGCTGTTAAACTGGTCTGTTGAGGAACTTTGATAACGCTAAGACCTATTATCTGGTCACCAAGGTTGTCGGCAAGATACAGCAGGTCCATTTCATGTTTTGGGTTTGCTATCGGGACAAGTATCTTGATCTTAGAACCGGACTCAAGTGGTACAGGTTGGATGTTGTTTTCCAGTACATCGAAGATATCATATTTGGGAAAAGCTTTTCCTTTTCCATAGTACTTGTACCAAGTCATCCCTATGAAAATGACAAACAATGCAAAAACCATAGGAAGCATCCCCATAGTAGGCAACAGTGCAATACTGAAAATGATGCCTATTACCTGAGTATAAGGAAAAAAGGGGTCACGGAAAACAGGTTTATATTCTTCGAGCGATCTGTTCCTCAGGAGTATTACCGAGGAATTGATAAGTACAAATATGAGGATATTGAAAGTGCTTCCAAGTTTTGCCAGTTGCTCCACATTGAACAATACCAGAAGGGAGATCATTACAAACCCTGTGACCAGGATAGCACGATATGGAGTATCATGCTTCTCATGTATCTTGACAAACCAATTCGGTATTAGATCATCCCGACCCATGGCAAAAGGAAATCGGGAAGAGGAAAGTATTGCAGCGTTAGCCGTAGAGACAGTGGCAAGTATACCAGCTATAACTATCAGTACTTTACCGAGATCTCCACTCATTATGACGGCAACGTCAACAAGAGGAGTAAAGGTGCTTATAGATTGCTCCAGTGTTAAGGCTCCGCTTACAACTACCATCACTCCCACATAAATCAGAGTGACGACACCTACTGAAGCGATAAGAGCACGGGGGAGATTCCGGGATGGGTCCTTAACTTCCTCGGATATCGCTGCAAGTTGCGTTATTCCAAGATAGGATATAAAAATAAGCCCTGTTGTAGAGAATACTGAGCTGTATCCATATGGCATGAATGGGGTAAACTTTTGAGGGTCAAATAAAAACAAGCCTTTTACGATGAACACAGCCAGTATGAGAAGCAGAAAGATAACAATCACATTCTGCAGTGAGCCGCTGCTTCGTGCACCGCGGTAATTTATGAACAATAATAACAGCCCTGCAGCAGTAGCAGTGATTATGATAGGTATTGGTATCAGCACAAAAAGATAATCTGCCAGTCCGATCAGCGCAAAAGAACCTTTAAAGACAAGTGCAAGCCATGCTCCTAAACCGATGACCGCACCAAAGGCTGCACCCATCGCCCTGCTAATGAAATAATAACTGCCACCCGCCCGGGGCATGCCGGTGGCCAGTTCAGCCATGCTTATGGCAGTTGCCATTGATATGATGCCGCCAAAAAGGAAAGATAGTATAGCTGCCGGACCGGCTGCGGATATTGCTATCCCGGGCAATATAAATATGCCCGCTCCTATCATGGTGCCTGTCCCGATGGCAAAGGTCTGAAAGAAACCCAGACTGCGTCCAAGTCTTTCTGTGGTTCTGATCGTACCCATTAAATACCTCATGTGGTCAAATTATTACACCGATGCTAAGAAAGTAGGGGAGTAAGATTTGGTTTTCTGCTGAAAACACCAGTAACGAATGATAATTAAGTAATCAAGTAAGTAGTCAAATAAGTATAAAAAAGTCACTATTTTCACTTGCCTTCCATGCAGAGGATTTCAGGTTCTCACACAATATTTAAAATAGAAAAACATGATTAATGGTTACTTACGCAAGAAAAAGTATATATGAACAGAATTCTCGAGCATGGGTGATAAGAATGGTCTCAATCAGTGAAGAAGATGTAAGGATACCTTTAGATGTGCCGCTGACTGCGCGTGCAACCTACTTAAAGAACTATATGGAAATAACCAAAGGGACTGGAAGGATGATGCTCTTTGCAGGTGATCAGAAAGTTGAGCACCTGAACGATGATTTCTTTGGCAAAGACATCCCGACTGATGATAATGACCCTGAACACCTTTTCAGGATAGCATCCCAGGGCAAGATTGGTGTTTTCGCTACCCAACTTGGCCTTATTGCAAGATATGGGATGGATTATCCGGACGTACCCTATCTTGTCAAGGTCAATTCCAAGTCCAACCTTGTGGAAACAGAGCAGATGGATCCATTCAGCAACCTGTGGTACGATGCCAAGCAGGTAGCTGAATTCCGTGACAACAGCGGGCTCAGGATACTTGGTGTCGGGTACACCATATACCTTGGAAGCGAGTTTGAGGCTGATATGCTGAACCAGGCAGCTCAGCTCATATACGAGTCACACAGGTATGGCCTTATCACAGTCCTCTGGATATACCCCCGGGGAGCAGCAGTGGAAGATGAGAAAGACCCACATCTTATAGCAGGTGCTACAGGAGTCGGGGCAACCCTTAACGCGGACTTTGTGAAAGTCAACTACCCGAAGAAGGAAGGACAGAAGTCTGAAGAGGCATTCAAAGAGGCTGTATTAGCCGCCGGAAGGACAAAAGTTGTCTGTGCGGGTGGTTCCAGTGATGAATGTGAACCATTCCTGAAAAAGCTGTACAAACAGATACACATCAGCGGTGCCCAGGGAAATGCAACTGGCAGGAATATCCACCAGAGACCACTTGATGAAGCTATAAGGATGTGCAATGCCGTCTATGCAATAACGATCGAGGATGCGTCGGTGGAAGAGGCACTGCAGATATACAAGGGTAAGTGAACTACCACCGGTTAAAACCGGTGGCTTCCTACTTCGTTCCCCTGACTTGTGCCAGTGAGTCCATAGGCTCTTCCCACAGTTCCTGCGGTGTTTAAGTTACTCAATGCTATTTTCTTGCTGTTGATAGATGCATTGATGTCTCTGTCATGCAATGTTTTACATGCTGGACATTTCCATTCCCTGATATCAAGAGTTAATTCCTTGAACTTGTATCCACAGACATTACACAATTTAGAGGATGCATCAAACCGACCTATCTTCAGGATAGTTTTGCCAAACCATTCTGCCTTGTAGATCAACTTGTCCACAAATCCAGACCAACCAACATCACTGATGCTTTGAGCTAAACAATGATTTCTAACCATTCCTTTTACATTCAGGTCTTCTATCACAATGGCTTGACTTTCGCGAATTATCATTGCTGAGACCTTATGCTGGAAATCGTTTCTCTGGTTAGCTATCAACTGATGATGTTTTGCTAATTTGACAACAGCTTTTTTCCTGTTCTTTGAACCTTTCGGTTTTCTGGATACACTCCTCTGTAATTTGACGAGTTTTTTTAATGACCTTTTCAGGAACTTGGGATTTTCAATTTCTTCTCCTGTTGAGAGAACAGCAAAGGTCTTAATCCCGACATCGATTCCAACTGTTGTCTCCTCAGTAAATAATTCAGGTTCAGGATAAGGTGCATGGTCTTCGATAAGAATACTTACGTGATATCTTCCAGCCGATGTCCTGGAAACAGTCAATGTTTTGAGAACCTTGAATTCCTTGTTCAATTTCTGGTCAAGGATAATTTCTCCGTTAACTTCCTTTGTCACAAGGCTATTCTCAATGAATTCCTTGCTCAGAAAATCCCGATGAAGAATGATTTTCATCCAACCTATTTTTGGGAGATATATTTGAGAGGAAGTCAGGTTGATCTGATAGTTTTGAGGAATCTGAAATGAGAAATGGTTGTCTTTCTTACTTTTCCAGGTTGGGTAGGAACCATTTCCTTCAAAGAAGTTCTTGAATCCCGTCAACAAATTCCGGTTGGCTTGTTGCAATGATTGAGAATTAATATATTTTAACCAGGGAAACGTTTCCTTGAGGGAAATAAGATGGTTATTAAGATCTACTTCCGTAACGTTTACTCTGAACTTTCCATGCATCAGATTCTTGATCGAAAGAGAATGATTGTATACGAATCGAGCAGCTCCAAAATGTTGCTCTAACAAAGCGCTTTGTCCTCTGTTTGGATAGATTCGATATACATTACCCTTTTTCATTCAAACCACTTAATTGAGAATTAGTTAATTATGTACATGTTTGCATGGGGTATATGCTTTTTTTGTTTGGGACGCAATTCATCCACCTGTTTCATTTCATAGAAATGGAACTCCCATCAAATCGAAGATTTAATGGAGGTTAAAACCGGGGGTCTTCTTGCTTCACGCTGATAAAAGAGGCCACTTGTAGCCTTTTTATTAACCCCATCATTTTTATTCATGTATTTTCTGGCTCCTGAATCAGATACAACTTGAGCTGGTGCTGTGTGCTTTGAAGATTTTCAGGTTTTCCTGAGTAACCAGGATAGAAAAAAGGCAGGCCAGCAAATGAATGCCAGACTTACAGAACATGACAACGAGCGCAGAAATAGGAAAATGGAGAAAATAGAAACTTCCGGGAGTAAAAATCCCGGAAATATTGAGATTACTGATTACATGCGCACTCGAAATCAAAACCCAGCATGAAAGTGCCGGTGCCATGTATATTCTTAAGGCCCATTCTCTCCTTCATATATTCATCACTCGGAGGGGATGGAGAAGCTAGTGTTGCATTGCACACTTCTGGGACATCATCCACTTCAGGGCATGGCTTCGGAGGCATCACTACAACCAGCGGATCTTTTTTACCATCCATCTTTTTAAGAACACCTGTATCGAAAAGTACGATATTTCCTATTATAAGATTGGTTTTGCAGTTTTTGAGTTCTTCCAGTTTCTGCTCGTCATCCACATCCTCGCCGACCACACAACCATGATGCATAAGGATTACATTTGGTCCTGCAGGCCATTTGAAATTCATATCGGTCGTGAACGCAAATATTACATCATTTTCAAGGACCTGTTTTACACCTTTGTTATCGCCTATCCCAAGACCCATCAGGGTCATCTGATCGGCCTTCTTTTCCAGTTCCCTGATAATCTCACGGTCCTGATCGGTGAGGACAAGGATATCCCCTACACCGTTCATATTCTTAATACAACAGCTGACCTGTTCTATGATCTCATCACGCTGCATGATCTACCTCGCATTTATCCGTATCAATAGTTAAATTGTAGTCTTGTACTGTCACAATTAATATTTGTCCATATTTAAGTATAGCGCATATAATAACACCTTACACTATATCAATATCGGCCTTCACACCAGCTAAAGAAGACAGGTCTTTCAGGTAATAGCCCTGAAGAAACCTACCCTGGGCTCGTATATATGGCCGTCTGAAAGGAGCTTGCGTACGGTATGTTCAACTGATCCTGTCGGAATGTTCTTTGAACTTGCTTCCTGGAGCAACTCGGCATATTCCATGCCTTTTCCACCATTCATCTCCTGCAGGAGATCCATGATAAATCCTTCAGTATCAAAAAGGTCACCTGACACTGCAGACAGACTGCTTTCAATGGATAGAAGAGCATCCCGTATCTGCTCTCTCATGTTCCGGAGGTAAGTTCTGTCGGTGCGATAGAAGTCCAGAGCCATGCATACCCCTTCTGCAACATGTGACGGCACGTTCTTCAGCGAGAGGTGGTCGAACAGTTCCATTCCACTGAGACCTGATGAAAGAGCCTCTTCAAAGACATCCAGTCGGTCAAGCGTTAGTTCTGCAGTATCAACCATCCATCTATTGCGAGTATCCTCATCAGCGTGATTGATCTCCTCAGGACGCAATGAGACAAAAACCGAGCCATCTCCCGGCTCATACGAACGGACCTTTCCGACAATGGTCACGAAAGAAGGGACTTCAACTGTCGATAGGAACACCGATGTTTCCGGCTGGAAATTCCCCGAGTACACGGTAAATGTGCCTGTGGGGTCCGACACCCTCGCCCTCCATAGCTCCTTTTCTCCTCCTTTCAGGCTTCCGATATCCTCTACTTCTGTTATGACTCCGGCTATGAAAAGACGATTCACCTTTGCACCCGCCGTTGTTACAAGGAAATTGGGGGCATGCAGGTCCGTCGGGCTGGTAACCTCCGAGCCGGAGCTTATCTGGAATCTGGAGTCATTGAACTCCCTGGCAAATACCCTGTGGGCCATCTCTCTTTCAGCCACCATCAATCACCTTTCCTTCAATTCTTTCAAGCAAAGAGCTTATGCGTTCCTTAAGGGATGTATCCGGGTACCAGACCGACTTTGCAACCAGAGTGACACCAAATTCATTCCTGGAGGAGTTGCCCCTGACAACAATATACTTCCCTGTCAGAACTCTTTTCATGTCATCGTAGACAACCTCTTTGGAAATGGACTCCCGGGCCATCTTTTCTGCTTCATACATACTCTTTCCGTAAACCACTTCTGACAACTCACAGTTAAGCATCACATGGAGGGAGCCGGTCCCATCATCAAGGATGAACTTTATGCGCATGTCAGACACACAGTCAACTGAACCATGAGCCCTGCAATTTGCTTTCTGGGTCACCCTGTTGCATACGGGACAACGATCGATCATCCCGGAACCAGGCCTGACTGAAATAATATTCCCAGCTACAGTTACATCGAATATACCGCTCTTCTCAAGCACCTTACCAATGGGAACAGAATCTGATGCCTTGCTTACGGATTCCAGCGAGAAAGGCAGGTCCTCAGGCTGCGATATCAGCTCGACAGCCGTGCTCTCTCCAAAATTAATGGAAGGTAGTCCCCGGAATATCCGGACTGTTGCACCTTCAAACCGAATGAAGCTCCCGATATCCGCACCTTTGAGCGGTGTCCACGAAGTAAAGGGAAGCTTTGCAGTCTCGTCTGCAATGACACCTTCAGTTATTGTCAGTAATTTGCCCTTCATCGGGACATCCCGGTGGTACATCTCAACTATGACCACAATAGAATTTGCCACCACATCAGCAGGAGCTATATCCTGAAGTTTCTTGAGATTCCTGTGGGACATCTCCTCTATGCCCGGTACCAGATCATCCGGGAGCTTATCGATCTGCGAACGTTTGCCAAAGTAAAGCTCGGGGCGGTTGTTCCACAGCCGCGTGTATGCATTCTTTATCCGGACAGCATCTCCGATCTTAAGCGACATGTCATCCCAGCACGTAAAAGAGCAGATACCAGTCCCATCTCCGAAAGAGCCGGTAAAAACACTCCTCTGCTCTCCCTGTACAGTGACAGTCCTTTTCTCGATGCTGATAATGCGGCCCTTGATATCAAAACTGTTCATTCCGCTCATGAGATCCTTTACCTGGACAGATGCCGGGGATTTTGACATAAACCTGTTCAGGATAGTCTTTTTTGCCTCATCGAGCGGGACCTTGAACTGCAAGAGCTTTTCCAGTTCAACTCTTATTTCCTCTGTATATCTGTTTCCAAGCGCCCTGCTTATTTCCTCTACATGGGGCGCGATTCTCTCATCCATAGATAGCCTCCGTATAAATGAAGGTAGTACTAGAAGGTCATTAACAAAATAGGGCCATCAGCAATAAATATAACCCGCTGACAAACCTTTCAGTTTTGAAAGCAGTAAAAGAAAGGTATATCAACTATCATACCTCATTTTCTGTGTGGAGTGAATCATTGTTTGTTGACCCTACATATCTCCACGCAGGAGGAACTTACATGCCAAAACTTGCAATCGTCTACCTTAGTACCCAGGGAAATACACAGATGATGGCTGAGGCCATCGCAGAAGGAGCCAGGGAACGCCATGTTGAAGTAAAGGTCAATAATTTTCATGAATGGGACCCTGCAGAGATAGAAGATTATGATGCCATAGCTGTTGGTTCATCTACATTTTATTATACCATGCTTGACCCTATTGCAAAGTTCATTGACAGGATAATAGAGGTGGGTGTTGATGGAAAGATAGGAGCTGCTTTTGGCTCCTATGGATGGAGCGGAGAGGCACCGGTAAAGATAGCAGAAAAACTGCGTAGCGCAGGAGTAGAGGTTATTGACCCTGTGTTAAGGATACAGTACACTCCCACCGAGAAGGATCTTTTTGAATGTAACCGCTTGGGAAAAGACCTGGCAGAGAGGGTGAAGAACAGGTAAATTATTTCCGTTCCCGAATTTCCGGATATTTCCACGCATTTCAGGGGAAAATGCAATGCATGATACTTGATCAGTTTATCCGGAATCAGAAAGCATATTTAATGCTGTTGCCGGAATGATTTGAGAATTTAAACATATTTATATACCTTATTTACCAATTAACATATATAGAATGCTTTATTAGAAGATGTAAGTTTTATTGAGGCATATTTATGACAATAATACCATTTGCACCCATTGAAAGAGTAATAAGGAACGCTGGCGCACAGAGAGTCAGTGAATCAGCAGCAATGGCTCTTACTGAAATGCTGGAATCTTACGGTTTAGAGGTTTCCAGAGAAGCTATAAAGCTGGCCGAGCATGCAGGCCGCAAAACAGTCAAGGCTGAAGATATCAAACTCGCCCGGGAAATGCTGGGCAAGTAATCCCCATATTTTCGTATTAAGCAATTTTTTAAATATTCATATTCCATTCATTGAAAGATCAAATTAGCTCTAAAACCCCATTCTAATTTGATCGGCTCTTTGTACCACATATCCGCACACTTTTCAGTAGCGCATAAGGAAAAGATCGAAAAGGCTTATACCTGTCAGCGTAACTATGCTGACAATTATGCCTGCTATCATGACACCTGCCAGTATTGCGGGGAAGGCATGCTTGAATTGTATCCCAAATACAAATGCTGCAGCACACCCAGTCCATGCACCGGTGACCGGAAGGGGCACAGCTACAAAAATAGTGAGTGCCAGAATGCCATACTTCTCAAACCTCCCGGAGTGGTTTCGATGGGTCCGGCCAAAAAGCCAGGTGAAGAATCGGTCAAATATAGGATAGCGACGCAATTGTGTGGAAACCGGTTCAAGGAATAAGAGTAAAGGGATGACAGGAAGCATGTTCCCAAAGACCGCCAGCAAATAAGCACTGGAGGGAGGCAGGCCATAGACCCCCAGAGCTATAGGAATGGCACCTCTCAGCTCGAATACTGGAAGGCAGCTTATTATGATGGTGGAAAGCCATGGAGGCACACTGCTGAGCAGCTCAAGTAACTGCACTTCCAGTGACATGATTATTCCTTTCCGGATAGTGCGAAATGAGCCAGCAGTGATTCCAGCTGGATGCGCTCGTTTGCACCTTCAGTAAGTCTGAAATCGATCTCTCCTATGACATCTATGAGTTCGACCATCTTTTTCTCAGGAATGTTAATTTCAAAGATAGCCCGATATACCTGACCAATAACATCCTCACCTGAAAGTCCCTGCTCAAGCAGGAAAACATCCAGATGCTTTCTTGCCGCTGTAAAGTTACCTGAGAGAGCGGTTTCGATGAGCTCACGGACCTGCTCAGGGCGGGCAGTGGCTGTTATCTTGTAGATAGCATCCCTATGGATAGTATCAGTAATGAGCGCAGCTGCCTGGAGCGAGTTGATAGCTTTTCTCATATCGCCCTGAGCAACATACTTGATAGCATCCACGCCGTCCTCGGCTATATCAAGACCTTCGTTCCGGGCTACAAAACGCACGCGTCCTGCAACCGCCTCATCGGAAAGAGGGCGGAACCTGTATACGGCACATCGTGATTGTATGGGCTCAATTATCTTGGAGGAGTAATTGCATGAAAGGATAAAACGGCAGTTGTTAGTGTAACGCTCCATGGTGCGCCTGAGGGCTGACTGGGCATCGGAGGTCAATGCATCGGCTTCATCAAGGAAGATTATCTTGAAGTCTGCGCCTCCTATAGGAGTTGTTTTCGCAAAGTTCTTTATCTTTGTTCTGACGACATCTATCCCTCGCTCATCCGAAGCATTCAGTTCTGTGAAGTTCTCACGCCATGATTCTCCAAAGAGTTCACGCGCTATGGACACTGAAGTTGCAGTCTTACCAACACCAGGAGGTCCGGAGAACAGAAGATGCGGCAGGTTTCGGGTCTTTATATAGGATTTTAACCTTTCAACCGTTTCAGTCTGGCCGACCACATCATCAAGCTTAAAGGGCCTGTATTTCTCAATCCATATCTCTTCTTTTATTTCTAACCCTCCGGCAGAAAAAGATAGTGTTTGACATGTATATGTGAACGTTGTTTTTTAACCTTTCGTAAGCTGAAATATATGAAAAATAGAGCAGGGGTGATGCTCCATCCAGCATTACCCGTTAAAAGAGATGCCTTAACCGTAGATAAGCCTGTAAGCGTATCTGCCAATGAAAGGTATCTTGAACTTCATTCCCCTGTAAGCCAGGAATGCAAACAGGATCACAAGGAACATCGCAGGGAAACCTATGAAATCAGCCAGTACCCAGCCTACATACGGCACCCATGCTATGAAGAATACCAGCAAGGACAGTGGCAGGAATACCAGAAGCGATTGCATGGCATGGAACCTGACAAACTTGTTCTCCCTCTCGATCAGCAGGAGAATTATAGCCGATACCCATAGCCCTACATAACTTAATGCTGCAACCTTATTCTCTTCAATACCCAGTTTTGTATCGTAAGTCACGGACATCACCTCGTTTCAATGGTATTCTGCGGGCACTTCTCCACACATATTCCACAAGCTGTACACTTGTCCTGATCTATCACAGCAAGGAAATCAGTTACAGTGATGGCCTGCTCGGGGCAGTTCTTCTCGCATATCTTGCAGCCTATGCATCCTACAGCACAGACTTCTTTCACAGCTTTACCTTTATCGTGAGAGACACAACGCACATGCACTCTCTCGGATTCCTTTGCAAATACAAGGATATCATTCGGGCATGAAGATATGCATAGTCCGCAGCTTGTACAGAGATTCTTGTTCACATGAGGGAGCCTGTCATCTCCGATGTAAAGTGCATCAAAAGGACATGCACGCACACAAGTACCGCGGCCCATGCATCCATAGCTGCAACCCTTTTCGCCGTCAGATAGCATCATAACCGCTTTGCAATCCTCAAATCCGACATACTCAAAACGGTCAACGCAGTTGAGACCTCCATGACACTTGATGAAAGGATATTGTTTCTCACCCTCGGCGACTTCCTGTCCCATGATTCCGCCTATTTCTTTTGCAACGTCAAAGCCTCCCACAGGGCAACCGGTGATTGGGGCATTCTCATTGACCACGCGTTCAGCAAAGTCGCTGCATCCTGCGTAACCGCATGCACCACAGTTGACACCAGGAAGGACACTTATTATCTCCTCAACCAGCGGATTGGTTTCAACCTTGAATTTCTTCGATGCAAATATAAGCATCAGGCCTACTGCAAGACCAAGGCCCCCAAGGATGGCCATCGACTCGATGAGGAAGGTAGTGGTATCATTCATATTGGTATCACCCAGAAGTAATTAACAAATGCAAGTGAGAGCATTGTAGCAATAAGGAATGCTTGAGGGAGTCCCCTGATGGAAGAAGGAATGCTTACAAATGTTGAACGCTCCCTTATCGAAGCCATCATCAGCATGACTATCGTATAACCCACACCAGCAGAGATGCCAAACACTACGCTCTGCATAAAATTATATTGTGACTGTACGTTCAGCAATACCACACCAAGCACCGCACAGTTGGTTGTGATCAGCGGAAGATAGATACCCAGTGAACGATACAGAGAGGGAATATTTTTCCTGACCACGAATTCCACAAGCTGGACAAGCGCCGCAATGACAACGATGAAACTTATCAGATCAAGAAATGTCATTTCTGTAGGCACCAGAATATAGGTGTAGAGCAGATAGGATGCCGTAGATGCCATTGCCATAACGAAGATAACAGCACCAGACATTCCTGCCGCACTCTTGACATCTTTGGTGACTCCCACGAAGGAGCAAAGACCAAGGAACTGGATGATCAGGAAGTTCTTGATGAACACACCTTCCAGAAATATCGCAAATAAAGCTTTTTCTACCATTTTAACCACCTTTTGCTCTCTTTTTAGCCCTCTGATAGTTAACTACAGCCATGAGGATGCCTATTGTAAGGAATGCACCCGGTGGCAATATCATGGTTGTCACGGCAGGATTTACCGGAAGTGATAACAACGTGTAGCCAAAACTAACTATCTGCCCGGTTCCAAGAATCTCACGTATCCCCCCTATAACCATCAACACAAGCAAAAAACCTGTGCTGATACCAAGCGCATCTATGAAAGAGGGAAATATGCTGTTTTTATTAGCATATGCTTCTGCACGTCCGATTATGATACAGTTGACGACTATAAGCGGAATGAAAACTCCTAAAGCCGTATACATTGAAGGCACATAGGCCTCCATTATCATTCTCACAATAGACACGAAAGTGGCTATAATTATAATGAATATGGGAAGTCTGACGGCTGAAGGAATCTGTTTCCTCATGGCTGAAATGAATATATTGGAGCATACCAGCACAAAAGCCGTGCCTGCAGACATACCAATTGCATTCTCAACTGAAGTTGTAACAGCCAGTGTTGGACAGAGACCCAGTACAAGTCCAAATATCGGGTTGTCCCTTGTAATTCCACGCATGAATTCACTAAATACGTTCATTTTTATCACCTAAGCCTCTGCCGCTTTGACCTGATTGATTTTCGTGTTCAATGCATTTACCACGGCCTGAGAAGAAATCGTAGCTCCGGTAATAGCATCAATTGACCCTCCTGACCTTGACAGAGCCAGTTGCTGCAGGGGAACTCCCCTGAACTGGTTCTGGAAAGCGGGGGTTGTGATCTTTGCACCCAAACCCGGAGTTTCCTCGTGGCTTAACACATCCATCCCCAACACATTAGAGAAGGAGGAATCTACAGCTCCTGCCACCACAATCATACTCTGGGATCCTTGTTGCCTCTGGAAGAAAGCATATGCAACGATATTGCCCGATTCATCCACTGCACGGTAGTAGAGTACTTCCCTTTCTCCCTCAGCATTTGCCGGCCCTTCTACTGGATCGAAGTTGTCTGCCCCTGGAACGAGTTCTGCCAGAATGGCCTTCTGAGCAGCTATCACATTAAGTTCTAGCTGCTGCTGTGTGGGAATGTAGGTAATTGCTAGCAGCAGAGCTGCGACAACAGATATAAGGACGAGTTTCCCTATGACAACTACAGTGTCCTTATTAGATTCACTCATCTGAGATCACCTCGTATTTCAAGGACGGTGGAATTCTTTTCATTATACGCTTGTAAGACCGCTCAAGCAGGGACTCATGGCCAAACATTGCAGGTAGCGTTTTTGTCTCAATGTATGCGGCTATGGCATTTGCAAGGAAGATCCCATAGATTGTCCCATCCACATAATTCCCGAAGTAACCATAGATAGATACCAGCAGGCCACAGGCGAAACCATAGATAAGGCGACCGTTCTTTGTAACAGGGGTAGTTGGAGTGTCAGTGGCAAGGAAAAGAATACCAAAGAAAACAATACCCACCATCACATACGATAGTTCGTCTGTCACCTCAAGGAAAATGAACATTGTCGACAGATACATCAGCGGGTTTAACACGCCTTCCTGGATAAGGCCTATCACTGCGGATAAGAAAGCGACTGTCTGGTTGAAGAAGAACACAGTAAGGGCAAAGACAAGAGGCACTCTCCATTCGATATATTTTTTATATACAAGATACACGCCACTAAGCAATAGTATGGGAGACACATCCACAAGCAATCCTGCACCATTCTCAAGTACGAGATCCGATAGTTGTCCCAGACTCGGTATCGATGCAGGAGTCATAAAGTCTCCCCAGGCACTCCTGACAAATACCCAGGCGACCAGCACGGGATTGAATATATATGAGCCAATACCGCCAAATGCATGTTTACCGATAGCTATGGCAAAGAAAGCTCCAAAGATCGGTATCCATATAGGTGCTTCGGGTGGAGTCAGCAGTGCGAACATAAGTCCGATAAGTGCAGCATGGCCATCCATTATGGTTACTTTCTTCTTAAAAATTCTCTGTATGCTGTATTCTGTTGCAACCGCAGCAAGCGAGGCTGCAAGTATGATCCCAAGGGCTGGCATACCGAAGAAGTATACAGACGCAAGGCTTACAGGAATAAGGGCCAATATCTTAGCCCTATTGATAGAGCTGAAACTAAATTTTGATTTTATATGTGGTGGAGCTGAAATCGTGTAATCCATGTTACTCACCTCCGCAGCATCCAAGCTTCAGATTGGAAGATTCTTTTGGTGTAGCATCCTCGTAGGCTTGTTCTATTGCATTCTTTGCATACCTTATCAGCTGCAGTATATGTATCTTCGAAGGGCAGGCAAATGAACATCTTCCGCACTCGATACAGAACTGGATATGCATCTGTCGGCATTCGTCAAAACGACCCTGCTCTGCAAGCACATGGAGCCTGGTAGGAAGAAGAGAAACCGGGCAAGCATCCACACATCGTGCACAGTGGATGCAATCCAAAGATTCGTCACGAAGGACCTGTTCTTTTGTGAGCAGGGTGATCCTGGTGGTTCCCTTGGTAACAGGAACCTCATCAGTATACTGTGCGATTCCGGTAATAACGCCGTTCGCAATTATCTTGCCAATCTCCCCGTTGAAAGTGCATTCACTGATAATATCCTTGAAAGGCGTGCCTATTCTTACAAATATTAATTCAGGGCAGTTCACAGCGCCTTCCATGCTTATAACTGTTTCATAATACGGCTTTCCTTCATGGACAGCATCATAAAGAGCCTTTGCGGATTTGACACCACATACAGCAACACCCACATCCGTAGGGTTACAACCAAGTGCCACTTTACGGCCTGTCACGTTGTAAGTGAAGAAATTAAGGATATTCCTGCCAAGTATCCGCTCCTGGGAAGCTACAACGATATTGGAGCCCTGATCTTTGAAGTAGTGACCAAGACGGCGTGTGCCCAGAAGTGGCGCTACCCGCAGGGCTTTGCCATCTACCTTCACACCTTCGAAAGCTTCAATGGAATCATTATCATCCTTCCTGACGATGATAGCACCCTTTAAAGCTCCTGAAGCTTTCATCAGAAGTTTCAGTGCATCCATCATCTGGGACGCATATTCCGTGGGGGTTGCATACTTGCCACCAATCCACTCGGAAGCTGTGGCATTTATAAGCACAAGGTCGATCTTCTTCCCTTCAGGTTTAAGCACTGTGTGTGTAGGAGCACCGTAATGTTCCACAATACCGGCACCCTGTATTATGGCGATCAGGTCTTTCTGGGAGGGATTATTGGCAGGTACGAAAGCTACCGTTTCCTCTGAATCGACCGCCTTTATGATTACACTTAAAACTTTATTTCCGTCAGGATTAGGAGCGTTTTCAATAGCTAGTACTTCCCCGCATACACTTGAATGCACATCTGAAGAATAATAGGAGACAGACTCTCCTATCTTCTGGCCAATAAGAACCTGGTCACCTTTATTTACAAGCGGTTTACATGCAACACCATTGTGCTGCTTTAAGGGAATGATTACTTTTTCCGGGATCGTCTTCAATCTTTTACTTTCCACACCATCAGCTCCTGAGTAAATTACCTAACACTGGCTCTCGTTCTACTTCAGCTGGCCTCTGTCCCGGAATGCTCACATCGATACCCGTCCCACTGAGATCGTTATCAGCTCCTGCAGGATCGGTCTCAAACCCAAGGGTTTCCCAATCGATAGCATTTGCTGTGACGCCATGGCAGTCAGCACACCCGAGGGGTTCTGCGAGCCCCCTTGTGGAACTTGCTACATTATGGCTTACCGGGAAGTACATCTCCACCTGCCTGAGAACAGCATTGGGATAATCTGCTTCACCATCACCGTCTGCATCGAATGAACGTATTTCTTCGACTGTGACATTGCCATTATTGTCCGCGTCCGCACCCTGCACATGTACAGGCAGGATAGGATTGCCTACAGCCGAACTGTTATTAAGGTCAGCAGCTACTGCAGGATCTGTACCTGCATCCCACCAGATGCCTGTTATTATATTGAAAGGCCTTAACATGGCATTATCTGCATCCCTGCTGCTATTAACAGGAAGCCTGTCATAATAAGTGCCGTTGTACCATGCCAGAGTGGGAGTGAACTGAGAATCATGGGTCACTACTTCTTGCACACCGTTTGCCCAGCTAAATTCGCTGATCGGATATTCGCCGGATATTTCTCCACCAGGAAGTGCAGGTATATGACAGGATTCACATGTAACGGTTGCAAGGTGCCCGTCAACCATTGCTCCATGAGATATGCCAGCGTGGCAGCCAACTGAATCACAGCTCATTACCTCTCCTTCGAATGCCTCGTGCATCTCCTCGGGGACATTAAGCAGGTCTTCGCGGCCGATCTGGTGATCCTCGGTAGCATGGCATTCATAACAGCTAACGTTCGCGTGAACATCATACTGGGAATGGTCCGGGGAAGTCCATGTGACTGCTGTTGTGGTGACCGCTGACGTGGAAACTTCGCTCACATGGCAGTTTGCACACAGGTCATTTCGGGGAGCACCATTCACATGATCATGTATTTCTGTTACAATGGGAAGTGGTGTAAGTACATCGAGCATATAACTCAGTACATACAGGGGACTTTGCTGTGCATGCAATCTTGCCTCATCAAGGGCAGCATCGGTAGCTATTTCAAAATTACCTGCACTTATTGCATCTGCACGTGCATGGAAATCGTAAAGGCCATTCTGCTCGTGGCATACCATACAGTCGATGTCAAGGCCATATTCTGCCATATATCCACCGCCAGGGTGTACCTGGCCATATGTGGTTGCCAGAGCCTCACCTTCAATGTTGTCAGCAGCGACACCATATTCCAGTATGGAGGCCCATTGGGCCAGATTCTGCTGCTGCACATGGTATGACTCGGAAACTTCATCGTACATACCAATATGGCAGCCTTCGCAGGAGCTATCCGACCATTCCTGCTGTGTCATATAATGAACAGCCATTGCATCGTTACCACTGTAGCCGACATACGCATATACTCCGGCTGAGGCAAACATAAAAACAAGGATTGCGATTAAAACCATGTTCAATTTAGACATAAACAACCTCACTGTCCTTTCTTTTCAGCAGCTTCCTCGAGTTGTTTGAGAACAATGATGACCGTATTGCGCAAATTCTGCTCGTTGGTGATTTTCATTTCATCCGACACATATGTGCTGGTCTCAAACGATTTACGGACAACTCGTACATTGAAGTCAAATACTTTATCCAGCAGTCCCTTTTCCGGAGTGAAACCTAAAAAATCCACATCCATATGATTACCAAGGACATTGGCTCTAAGCTCAATCTTATCAAGGGACGAATCCGGCTTGATATATATGATAGTATGCTTTGAAGAAGCGAAATGCTTCTCAATACCTCTCCAGCCGTATTCTTCCATTAATTGATGAAGGGCAACAATGAGGTACCTGTCCTTACTGGAACTGCCACCTGTGCCTGTTTTTACTTCGGGGCTATTCATTGCGATTACTTCCTGCAGATAAACCGTATAACAAATATCGATATGCCAAAAACTCGATTGAGTTTACTGTACCGTTGTGCATATATATTAATTATATCTTTTCATACGGTATGAAGTATAAAACAGTTGCCATTGTCATGATAGTGGCCATCTTATCAATATTAATTATGAATAATGCACCTTTTGCAGGGACAGGCATCCAGGAGGAATCCCTGAGCACCTACACAAGTACCAGAAGTATAATGGATACTACTGTGACTGTCACGGTACTTGGCCCGAATGAGATAAAAGCTCATGAATCCATCGATAAGGCCTTTGAACGTATAGAGTACGTAGATGACCTGATGGACACCTACGACAACAACAGTGAATTGAGCCTGCTGAACCGACAAGGCTATATCACAGATACAAATCCGGACCTGGTATACGTAGTTGATAGATCCAGGTACTACTCAGAGGCTAGCCAGGGAGCCTTTGATATCTCCATACTCCCATTACTCGACCTCTGGAAAAGTAAATTCAGCCCGGGAGGCACATACACCGCACCTGCGGGAGATGAGATTAACGAGACGCTCAGGCTTGTAAACTATTCAGCCATAAGGATAGATAACAACAACATCACCCTTGAAGAAAACATGATGCTGACTCTTGGGGGAATAGCTAAGGGATATGCTGTGGACCTGGCAGTAGAATCACTTATTGAAGACAAAGTCGAAGCCGGGTTTGTTAATGCAGGGGGCGACGGTAGATACATCGGTCACAAGGAAGGCGGCATTCCCTGGCAAGTAGGACTACAGAATCCCGAAAAGAGCGACGATGTTGTTGCTGTTATGGATCTGGAGGATATGGCAGTTGCAACCAGCGGAAACTATGAGCGTTATTTCAACGAAACAGCCAGGGTCTCGCATATATCGGACCCACGCACAGGATACCCTTCACATGGCCTGATCAGTGCAACCGTAATAGCAGGCACCGCAATGGATGCCGACGCCTTTGCAACGGCATTATTTGTATTGGGTGAGAAGGATGGCATGGAGATGATCGAGAAACTGGAAGGAGTGGAATGCCTTATTATTACAGAAGATAGAGAGATAATCCGCTCCAGCGGGTTCTCACAATACGAGAAACAGGAATAGCTTCAGGAACGAAGTTGGTTACTTTAGCCGGACCTCGTGCAATGTTTCGTAGACCGGACCCTCTGGAGTGAGTGTACTTTTCTTGAGCCTGATAGTGTTCACCTGCATGGTACCAAGTTCAATGTCCTTCAGCTCTTCAAGCAGATGAAGGAAATCCTCTTTTTTCTTTTTTGGAAGATATTTTACTCTTGCCAATGTTGCATGCGCAGTGAAATCATGAGGGTCTTGGTTAAAGCCGAAAGATGATAAAGAAGTCTCGATCAACCGGTGTAATTCCTCAAAATTTCCTTCGCAACCAATCCAGATAACCTTTGCGAACTTCGGCTTGGGGAACACACCCAGGGTATGAACGGATATTTCAAAAGGAACACAACTAATCCCATCAAGGGCTCTTGAGATATCACCAATCTTCTCCTCGGGCACTTCACCCAGGAACTTCATTGTAATATGTACCAGGGCAGGGTCTACAAACTTGAACTTGAACCCATCAAATCTGGCCTGGATATTTGCGAGTTTTGAGTGAAACTCCTCTGGAAGATCCACCGCAATAAAAGTTCTCATCAAAACATCACCATTTATCATTTGATGCCCAGATTTAAATTAGTGACGCTGGCAGACAAGTTTTTATTTATAATGAGAGATATTATATATTACAGATTTAAACCGACATCACAGAGGGGAAAATGGACAATACCAGGTCAGTTGTAAAAGCGGCGATAAGGCTCGCAGAAGAATTGGAGTCAACAGCCATTATTGTTTCCGGTGGTGTCGACCTGAACGATGTCAGGACAAATGTACCTGTTTTCTTTACATCCCGACGTACAAGAAGTATAATAGATCATCTTGTTGCTTCAAGTAAAGGCAAAGATGATAAGATAAAAGAGATAGCAGACAGAATATCACAACAAGCCACCGGAACAGTAGACCACGTGGAGAACATATCTGCCATAGAGCTCATGCTTGGGGAACTTAAGGAAGGACTGGTTGTAGGAATAATCGAAACTGCTGATTCCAGTGCCATAATTGTTCATAACTTGGGCGAGAACCCTTTGGTCAAAGCCTTAAAAACATGTGAGGAGCGAGTTTCTCCGGATGTGATGCAGGCAGCACTCAAAATAGCATTTGATGTTGCCAATACGGGACGTGAAGGGAAACAGGTAGGTACAGCGTTCATCCTGGGAGATGATGAAGAGGTAATGCTTCGCTCACACCAGATAATACTTAACCCTTATGCAGGCCACATAGAAGAAGACAGAGATATCCTGAACCGTAACAATTGGGAGTCTGTAAAAGAATTTGCACAACTTGATGGTGTCTTTGTAATTTCCGAAGGTGGAAAGATAGAAGCTGCAGGAAGATATCTTGATGTGGATGCCAAGGAAATCAGACTGGACAAGGGCCTTGGAGGACGACATGTATCTGCAGCCGCCATAACCAGAGACACTGTCTCAATAGCAATCACAGTCTCAGAATCCGGCGGAGTCATTCACGTTTACATGGACGGTAAGGAACTTATGTCCATAGAGTCCACAGAAAGGGCAAAGTGCTGCAATCCCATAACTCAGGGAAAGTAAGCTTAAAAAAGATATTATTACCGGCATATAGCCGGTAACATGTTTTTAGTGATCCTCTTTTAGTATGGCAGCTTTATCTTGCCGACTTCGTCCATGATCAATGCGATCGCGGTATAGAGTGAAGCAAGACCCAGCAGAAGGGTAATGATACCTGCAACCATTCCGCCAACCAGAGCGATGCTGAAGAAAGTAAGGTCCAGCAATATAAAGGTCACGATTATTGCCTTTACACCAATCTTAAAGGTTACGATTGTCAGCAGAGTTGCAATGATGCCCCATACTATAAGGTACCAGAAACCTGCAGATGCGCTCATGGCAGGCATTACGCCACCAAATATGCCTATTGTTGTGGCTATCTGAATGAACGCCCAGGAGAACCAGAACAGAGCAAATGCACCGAATGCAGATGCACCAAATGTGTCGCCTTTCTTCCAGAGTTCAATACTGGCAAACAACTGAGCAAAACCACCCAGGAATATTGCTGTTGAAACTACCATTACAGCATCATCAAATATTCCCATGACCAATAATCCGAGGAATGTAGCTGCAAATCCGAGACCAAAGAAACCTAGTGGTGCCGGGCTTGCGGTTGTGTCTTTTATAATTACTTCTCCATCCATAGTTAATCACTTCCCTAACATATTTTTCGATAATTATTATCGTTTATTGATAATCCGGGTCTAATAACAATCCCGATATAACTGACATCAAAGGTCTCCAAAAAGAACGACCTGTAAACATTATTACTATAACACTTTCATTAGTATTGCTAAGTATCTATCACCAATGCTACCATTTACACCTCCTGATAAGGACTTTGATAAAGTAGTATATATCATTTATGATTATGATGAAAAGTGAAAGTCCGAGTTGAAGCTTTATTTTAGTTTTAAGAGCATAAAAGAGGAGTTATAAATATATAAAAGGTATTTGCGCACTTATTTTAAAAAAGAAGCAATAATGAACACCATATGATGAAAATATAATATTACATAACAAATATACATATTAAGATTTGCACTTTGCCAGCACTTGTGAACGAGTCGTGCACAACCCCTCCGAAAAGTTTATTAAGTAGAATCAATTAAATGCTTAAGTTCCAATATCCCAGAAACCACCTGGACCGGGAGTTCTTGGTGACGATTTTCCCGATAGTATTCGACAATAAAAATTGGTAGATACTGCCGATCATATCTTGAATCGCAGGAGGGCAGCAATACCCCCTAGTGCAAGAAGTTTGTGACCGGGTTCGAATATCGTGCTAAAAATAACAATCCTTCCCTGTGAATGCTCGACAGATTGGAGGAAGGAATCAATATCGCCTTTTTCTCTTTCTTCACGAAGGAACTCGTCAGCTACCAGCAGGGTACCTATAGACCCATAGTCCTGAGCGACCTTCACCTCGTCAATTCCATACGCGACTTTGCCGGATGTAGCTATTTCGCGGAGCAATTCGTCCATCAGCATAGACTCACGAGCTATCCGTGACTCTTCGGTTATACGGTCTACAGCGCCCCTTCTGAGGACCTCCTGGAAGCCGGACATGCCGATGGACGAAGTATCTTCCACCAGAGACCTTGAAGCCAGTTCCGGCTGCTTTGACTGCAGATACTTCATGAAGTCCTCTTTTGTAAAACCCGGACCTGCAACAACTATTGCCTCGGAACCGGGAGCGGCATGCACCAGCTGGTCGACTATCTCATGGAAGAAAACATCCCGCAAAGAAACTTCTCCCTTGCCAGAAGATTGGGAGATATGAGAGTACATCTCTATACCATAATGCCGCACAAGACCGATATCCGCATCTCCTTCCTCAACAGCTACCAGTACAACCCTGGGACGCTTGGAAGCAGCCTCAGCTTCATCAATACGCTCGAACTGGTCCTTTTTCCAGGTTTTGATGATAGAGAGATTCGTACCCTCCTCAACATTGAATGTATGGTGCTGCCCTGTGTCCATTCCATGCTCGATAACTCCATGGACCCTCAGCCTGTTGGAGAATCTGTGGAACTCAAGCCCGTCAACTCTTAATCCAAGCCGGACATTCTTTTTCTCCACTTTCTCAGGCCTCAGCTTATCAGCTGCAGTATCAGCCTTTCTTTTAGTCAGGGAAAAGACCAGATCTCCATTCTCTATTATATACTTCAGGTGCCACAGATCATCAAGAGTCTCGGCTGTAACAGATATTTCGCCTTCCCGGCCCCTAAGATTTCGGTTTGTGACACGCATAAGAATACCCGATTAACACCCGTTAGTTAAGATATATAATTAACCACCCTCAAATAAGATATACCAGACATTATACTTTAATGTCCGACTCTCCCGGCGGAAGCATCATGGCTATCCTGTCAGGAGAAGCTATCTGCTTGACAAAATTGACTTCCTTAAGAGTATCAACATACATCTTGTATACTTTTTTTGCTATATCGTTCTGATTGAACTTCCCGGGAACCAGTTCTATAACGTGCTGTCCATGCTGCCTTATTGCAGATACGGGGCCACCCATAACACGTGTTTCCGCTCCGAGTTCCAGAGCCACTGCCATGCCAACATGCACATCACGGAAGTAGTTGCGTTCCCCGCGGATGATGAAAGCACCCTTTTTCACATATTCACCCGATTCAGGTGTCTTTGATACCTGCTCAGGCAATATCCAGTAGCAATCCCCGCTGAACTGTCCTGATTTCCATACGCTGGAATAAGACACTACGAACTGTGCCGCTTCCATGAGCGTCTGTTCGGTCACCGGCTTGCCCTGGGCTTTTACTATTGTCATGGGTGCACCCGGATTCTGGGTATGGAAGACTATGTCATTCTTCTCCATGTATTTCTTTACAAGCTCTTCGTTGGTTTCCGCATCTCTTCCCCCTACAACAAGGAACCCTTCGGAAGAAAAGAACCACCTGAAACGATCGTACCAGTGCTTCTTCATATGCACCTTACGTTTGCTGGCAGAAGCTTTCTTCTCTTTCTTCTGCATGGCAATCCTGGTGTCCTCAATAGCCCTGATAGCGCCTTCTTTTTTCCGGGTCAGCTTTTTAGCCCTCTCATAATATGACTGGGCATTCTGAGGAATTGTCAGCTTGATATCTATAGTTGCTTTAGTGCCATCAAGGTCAAGCATGATCTTGCCTGTAGCTGAGTCGATACTGCTTATGTTCTTTGCGGCGGGAACAGTGTCTTTTGCTCCTTTGAGGATGGACTTGATCTCATCCCATGAGTAACCAGTCTGTCGTGCTTTCTCAAGGACCTCGATCACTTCTTCTATTGCCTGGTAGTGGGCATATATCTTCTCTGCGATATCTACCTGCTTTTTCGCTTCCCTGCCAAATTCCTCTATAGCATCTTCCTGCTTTTTGAGGCGCCTTTCAAAAACATCGACCTTTTCCTTCTTAACAGCCTCTACGACCTCGGTGACCTCTTCAGCCGACCTCTTCCCGAAGAAGCCGTCAAGCGCTTTGTTGAACGAGGGAAAGAATTCTTTCTCAAGACCTTCGTGTGTTTTCAATTCAAAAGGAGCTACATCGAATGGCTGCACCTCACCTTTTATTTCCTTTTTAACGATGTAAGGGCTAAGTTCGCCTTTCAGGAGTGGGGAGAACAGCTCCCTGAGTGAACCCACAATGCGTGTAATGCTTTCCGGTTCCAGGTCCTTTGCTGCAGTTCTCTTGTCAATGCCGGCCCTGAAACATACTTCTTCGGCCAGGATACCACCCAGGTTGAACCTGTTAGCTATAGTGCGCACTACATCCGCATCCGAGGAAGAGAACACATCCGCAAGGTCCTGTTCACCTGCTTCCACCGGGCTGAGCTGGGCTTCAGGATACTGGTATACTTCTCCACTACGTATTCTCCTACCCCTGAAAGTCACGGGTTTCATTGGGAGGATTATCTTGCGTTCCGAATCCAGCAGGACTATGTTGCCAGGTGAGAAAAGCTCTGCGACCAGCACAGTCTCAACACCGCCACGAACCATTCCGAATTCTATGATCCGGTCAAAATCATACTGTCTCACATAAGTGATACGCCCCGCAAAGATATGCTTCCTCAGAAGCATTGGGAAAGAATGGGGAATTTTTGGGCTCTGCCTTATATGCTCGCTCAGGTGGGCACGTTTACCTGCCTCGATCACAAGGTTATCCTTGCCTTTATTGTAAACGAATAGATTGATACGCAATTCCCCGGCCACAGGCTGGTAGATCTTGCCTATCTTAGAATCGATGATTGAGTTCTCTCCGGAACTCAGTTCAAACACCAGAGCAGCAACATCTGCACTTGTCATTTCCTGCTTCATCGGGGAGTATAACGTGAATGAAGACTATAAGTTTTATCATACTGGTGCAAGAAGACCCCCGTATTCATACTCGCATTAAATCAAAGATTTAATGGGAGTTTCATTTCTCCGAAATGGAACAGGTGGATTAATTGCGGCCCAAAACAAAAAAAGCATATATCTCATGTAACCGTATAATATTACCAAGTAATTAGTTCTCAACCAAGTGATTTCTGATGAAAAAAGGCAATGTATATCGAATCTATCCTGACAAGGAACAAAGAACTTTGTTAGAGCAGCATTTTGGTGCGGTTCGATTCGTTTACAACCGTTCTTTGTTCATCAAGAACCTTATGTATAAGAATTTCGGGACCAGTTTAACTGAAGTTGATTTGAATAACAACCTGACAACTCTCAAGGAACATTTTCAATGGTTGAATGATATCAATTCTCAATCATTACAGCAAGCCAACCGGAATTTGTTGACCGGCTTCAAGAATTTCTTTGAAGGAAATGGTTCCTATCCAACCAGAAAAAGTAAGAAAAGCAATCATTTTTCATTTCAGGTTCCTCAAAATTACCAGATCAACCTGACAACTTCCCAGATATATCTTCCAAAGATTGGCTGGATGAAGATCGTTATTCATCGTGATTTTCTGAGCAAGGAATTCATCGGGAATAACCTTGTAACCAAAGAGGTTAATGGTGATATTATCCTTGATCAGAAATTAAACAAGGTATTCAAGGTTCTCAAGACGTTAACTGTTTCCAGGACATCAGCTGGAAGGTATCATGTCAGTATTCTGATTGAAGACCACGCACCTTATCCTGAACCTGAACCTTTTACGGAGGAAACAACCGTTGGAATTGATGTAGGAATCAAATCCTTTGCTACTCTTTCAACTGGAGAAGTAATTGAAAATCCTAAGTTCCTGAAAAGGTCATTGAAGAAACTCGTCAAATTACAGAGGAATGTATCCAGAAAACAAAAAGGTTCGAAGAACAGGAAAAAAGCTGTTGCCAGACTTGCAAAACATCATCAGTTAATAGCCAACCAGAGAAATGATTTCCAGCATAAGGTCTCAGCAATGATTATTTGCGAAAACCAAGCTCTTGCTATTGAAGATCTGAATGTAAAAGGAATGATAAGAAATCACTGTTTAGCTCAAAGTATCAGTGATGTATGTTGGTCTGGATTCATTAACAAGTTAACCTATAAAGCAGAATGGTTCGGTAAAACCATCCTGAAGATTGGCAGGTTCGATGCATCATCAAAGTTGTGTAATGTTTGCGGATACAAGTTTAAGGAATTAAGTATTTATATCCGGGAATGGGAATGTCCTTCCTGCAAAACATTGCATGATCGAGACAAAAATGCAAGCATCAACATTAAGAAAATCGCATTGAATAACTTAAACACCGCAGGAACTGCGGGAAGAGCCTATGGACTTACTGAAAGAAGTCAGAAGAACGAAGTAGGAAGCCTCCCTTTTTAACGGGAGGTAGTTCACGACGGATTAAATCAATTGAGACTAGCAAAAAAATGTAAGACTTCCGGAGAAACCTGCACATATGGATGAGAAAACACGGGCTTTTATTGTATCGAAATTCCAGGAGTACTATTCAACGGCACAGCTCACACTGCCGCCGGAGTTCACCTCAAGGGAATGGGGATTTCTTGAGTTTGGCAGCGCCGACGATGTATTCATGAAAAGACACAGGGATTTCGGATCGCAAGGGGAGCTCTACGATTATCTCAGGGGAATAGCTCCTGCCCATGCATATTACTCCGTGGCCTACTACGAATATCCCGGCGCCCCCAAGATGAAAGAAAAGAACTGGCTGAAAGCGGACCTGATATTTGACATAGATTCAGACCACCTTCCGGGCAAGATCAATTCCTACGGCGACATGCTTGAGAAAGGGAAAAAGGAAACGTTGAAACTGCTGGACTTCCTTATCAATGATTTTGGTTTTGAAGAGAGTGCGGTCCATGCGGTTTTCTCAGGCGGCAGAGGATATCACTTCCATATCAGTGACCCGTCAGTGCTCTCACTGGAAAGCCCTGAAAGAAGGGAAATAGTGGACTATGTTAGTTCGAAAGGTCTTGACCTCGAACGTATCTTTACTACGAAGGAGATATCCGGGGATGCGGGTACAGAGTCAGCAAAAATGTCAATGTTCGTTTCAGAGGACGATGGCGGGTGGAGCAGCAGGATAAACAGGTATCTCATATCGTACCTGTCTTCCCTGGCAAAAAGTGAGAACGCTATGGAGATACTCACAGGGTTTAAGGGCATTGGAGAGAAATCTGCAAGCAATCTAATAGATGTATTTAAGGACGAATACAAAGTCGCAGCTCTGAAAAAAGGGAACATTGACTCACTGAGAAACATCAGAAAGGGTGTCCTTGAAACAATTGTCCGTTATGGCATTAGCCAGATGGCGGCATGTGTTGACGAGCCGGTCACTGCAGATATAAAGCGCTTGATACGCCTGCCGGGTTCCCTTCACGGAAAATCGGGAATGAAGGTCACAGCTCTTAAGATAGATGAACTGGAGAAGTTCGAACCCCTGAACGATGCCATTGTATTTGGGGATAAATCGGTAAAGATAAAAGCAATCAAGCCTTTTGCTGTGCAGATGAAAGGAAAGGACCTCATGGTCGAGGAAGGCTTGCAGGAAGTCCCGGAGTATGCGGCAGTGTACCTGATATGCAGAGGTGTGGCGGAGTATGGATCGCACTGAACTTACTGATACCCTGAGAGAAGAGAGGAGCTCTTCACTTAAATCCATAAATGCGGACTTCTACCACAAGGTGGAAGAATACATAACAGAACTGGAAGAGGAGATAGCCCAGCTTAAAAATCCACGATCGGTAGAGGCAAAGATTTTGGAAGACGAGCTACAGAATGCCACTACCTCAGTCGAACTTATTTTCATGCGTCGCATCAAGAAGATCATCGGCAGTGCCACAACTAATTCCTTTTCCAGTAAATCGACCATACAGGACATAGGTAAACTGCTCCCACAGGAGAAAGTAGTATACGAAGCTGTCCTTTCAGCCATTAACACTGCACGCAGGGAAATGCTCGAGCCTGTGATCAACCCCCACATATCTTCCACAGGGGAGAAGGGAAAAGAACATATCCCTATAGTGAGTACGAGAAACAGGGAGAATAGGGAGGCAAATACTCAAAAGAGTGCAGGTGCATCCCCGGAACTTATCCCCGTGACAGAAATTGCTACCACAGGTATTATTCCGGAAACTGAAGAGAAGGGAGAAATAGCCAAAAGTAATATAAATAAGGAATTCGTTGTTGTGCGAATACTGGAAAACGTGCCTACTTTCAAGGCTATGGATAATCGCAATTATACATTGTGTGCAGAAGACGTTGTTGCTTTGCCTGCCCTTAACGCAAAGGGACTCGTCAAACGCAACGTGGCACAAGTGATCGCAGATAATTGATTTAAACTTATTTAAGGTGTAGATAATGAAGATCCCGAAGAGATTCAGAACATATTGCCCTTCATGCAAGAAACACACTGAGATAGTTGTGGAAAGAGTGAAGAAGGGAAAAGCATCGTCTTTGACACATATTGCAAGGCAGAAGAAACGCCAGACAGGAATCGGTAACACCGGTAAATTCTCAAAGGTCCCTGGAGGAGACAAACCCACCAAGAGGATATGGCTCAAGTACAAGTGCACAGAGTGCAACAAGTCCCACCAGAGACCATGTTTCAGAGCAAAGAAGTTCGAATTCGCGGAGTGATTTAAATGAACAAACCCAAGAGCAGATTCTTACGTGTAAAGTGCAACGACTGCGAGAACGAGCAGGTCATCTTCGGCAGTGCAAGCCGCAAGGTAACATGTCTTGTTTGCGGAAGGACACTTGCAGAGCCCACCGGCGGCAAATCCACGATAACAACACATATCCTTGAAGTCCTTGAATAAAGGAGTCCATATGGAACAGAACAATTGGCCAGAGATCGGAGATTTCGTTGTCTGTACCGTGAAGGATGTAACCGACTTCGGTGCGTATACGACACTTGAAGAGTATGATGGGAAAGAAGGTTTCATCCACATCTCCGAAATCAAGGCCGGATGGGTCAAGTACGTGCGGGACCATGTGAGAGAAGGACAAAAGATAGTCTGCAAGGTTCTCAATGTGGACCCTACCCGCCGTCACATCGATCTTTCCCTTAAAGATGTTAACGATCATCAGAAGCGTGCAAAGATCCAGGAATGGAAGAGCGAGCAGAAAGCCACCAAGTGGCTTCAGTTCGTGGCAGAGGAAACGGGTACTAGTGAAGATGAGATGCAGAAGGCTTCCCAGAAGCTGACAGAACATTTCGGCACCCTGTACTCCGCTTTTGAAGAAGCTGCGATGATCGGGGCCAACGCGTTCGACGAGATCAAGCTAAAGAAAAAGCTGGTTACCAGTATAGTCCAGATAGCCCAGAACAACATAAAACTGCCTTATGTCGATATTGCAGGATATGTTGACCTGACATCTATCCTTCCTGAAGGAATAGACATCATAAAGGAAGCCCTCATGGCGGCTAACGGCATTGAGGAAGAGAACGTGAGGCTGGACATCACCTATACAGGCGCACCCAGATACCGCATCAAAGTGATCGCTCCCGACTATAAGAAAGCTGAGGCAGTATTGAAGAGAGCTGCTACAATGGCTGTCACTACCATCGAAGAGCTTGGTGGGAAGGGAGAATTCCACAGGCATAACGATACCGTAAAGGCGTGATGTTCTTTTGGGACTGAAGATCTACAAGTGTAAGAGCTGCGAAAGGTACACTCTCCAAGAAAAGTGTCCTGCATGTGGATCAATCGCTGTGGATCCCAGTCCTGCAAAATTCTCTCCAAAGGACCCATACGGAAAATACCGCCGATTGGCAAGGAAGGATGAGTTATGCAGGAAATAAAAGTAATTCGACTGAAGGATGAACTTCAACTGAGAGAACCAATATTCCTTGTGGGCCTTCCCGGAGTGGGTCATGTGGGGAAACTCGTTGCTGAGCACCTTATTGAAGAGCTTAATGCCGAGAAAGTGATCGAGATATACTCACACCATTTTCCTCCGCAGGTTCTTGTTGACGAGAACAGCGAAACGCACATGGTCAATAATGAGATGTACATTTGTAATACGGACGAGTCGGACATCCTTATTTTAGTAGGTGATCATCAGAGTACCACAGCCCAGGGTCACTACCAGCTTTGCGATCTCTACCTTGACATTGCAGAAGAGCTAGGGGTTAAAAGAATTTATACGCTTGGAGGCTTCCCTACAGGACAATTGACATATTCGGAGGAGGTTCTCGGAGCAGTTAATAATCCGGACCTCAAAGAAGAGCTGCAAAAATCAGGAGTAGTGTTCAGAGAGAACGAACCCGGCGGAGGGATCATAGGTGCTTCCGGCCTGCTTCTGGGATTGAGCAAGTTCAGGAAGATGGATGCAGCTTGCCTGATGGGACTTACTTCCGGGTATCTTGTAGACCCCAAGAGTGCACAATCACTTCTGCGGGTAATATGCAAGCTATTTAACATCGAGATAGATGAAGGCCCTCTTGAAGAACGGGCAAAAGAAATGGAAAAAATTGTTGCACGGCTTAAAGAAGTTGAGCAGCAACAACAGCAGCCGACCATACCACAAGCCAGTATAAGGGACGAGGACCTGCGATACATCGGTTGAAGGTGTCTGATGATCATCAACGCAGACCTCCATCTGCATTCTAAGTACTCAATGGCCTGTTCAGGCAAAATGGACCTTCCGACGATCGCACAAGAGGCTGCAAAAAAGGGCATAGATCTGGTCGCAACCGGGGATTGCATACATCCCCAATGGATGAAAGAGATCAGGGAAGCTTCTGTCAATGATGAGAACATCATTCTTGGCAAAACTACTTTTACACTAACCACAGAGATAGAGGACAATCATCGTGTCCATCATCTTTTGATACTTCCTTCTATATCCAAGGCCGAAGAGCTTGCAGAAACGATGGCCAGGCACGGCAACCTTTCTTCTGATGGACGCCCTACTGTACGCCTTAACGGAACAGAGATCGCTGAGATAGCCAGGGATATTGGTGCCCTGATCGGACCGTGTCACGCCTTTACTCCCTGGACTGCCATGTATGCCTACCACGATTCCCTGAAAAGCTGTTATGGAGACATGACTGATTATATATCATTCCTGGAACTTGGCCTGAGCGCAGACAGTGATTATGCGGACCGTATAAGCGAGCTCCACAGACTGACCTTCCTTACAAATTCCGATGCACACTCCCCGACTTCCAACAAACTTGCAAGAGAGTTCAACAGAATAGAAGTGCCGGACACATCTTTTGAAGGATTGAGAAAAGCCATCCACAGGGAGAACAATTACCGAGTCATAATGAACGTAGGGTTCTACCCTCAGGAAGGAAAGTACAACGAATCAGCCTGCATTAAATGCTTCACTCACTACTCCCTTGAAGAAAGTGTTTCAAGCAAATGGAAGTGCAGTGTTTGCGGAGGACGTATCAAGAAAGGTGTATATGACAGAGTCAACGAGCTTGCAGACCTTCCGCAACCCGTTCATCCTGACCATCGGCCTCCCTACGTGCACCTGATGCCCCTCTCTGAAATTATAATGATGGCTCTGGGACATGCAAGCATCAACACTAAAGGAGTACAGGATGCATGGAACGCACTTCTTGACAGGTTCACAGACGAACTGGAGATACTTCTCCATGTACAGCCTCAAAACATGGACTTTGTAGATAAGAGAATCGTTGATGCAATAATTGCTTTCAGGGAAGAAAAGGTTATTCTCCATCCGGGAGGCGGTGGACAGTATGGGCATATTGAACTACCTCCCGATATCGGAGCAGGCAAGGCAGCAGGAAAAGAAGATGATGGCAAAAGTAATAAAAAGAGCCAGAGCTCCCTGTTTGATTTCTAATTTTGCACTTGTAAAAGCTCGATACCTATATAAGATATAACAGCCTTCCAACACTGCGTGCCGAGGTGGCAGAGCGGACTAATCCGACGGCAAAACAGTCCCGGAGTCCAAACGCGACCGGCTCGAGACCGGTTTCTCTGGAAAGAGTGCTTGGGTTCAAATCCCAACCTCGGCGTCAGTTTCACAGTTAAACGCCCAACACTTTCACCCTACTTATTTTCAAGATATATAGGGGGAAAAGGAAGTATTGGATATGGGACTGTATGACTACAAAAAGGATATTGAAGCTGCTGAAAAAAGGATAGTCGAAGCGGCATATTCACAAAAAAACAAGGACACTATTTTTGCTTTTGTGAATGTATTGTATGCAGAAGGCCTATCGGATGCAAGGATCCTCAAATATCTGAGCCAATTGAACATCCTCAGCGGAAAGTTCGGCAAGGATTTTGACCAAGTCACGATGACCGATATGTACCGTTTTCTGGCTGAACTGGAGAGATCTGACAAGAAACCATGGACTAAACAGGGGTATAAGGTCACAATAAAACGTTTCTTCCGTTGGCTTAATGGAGGGAAGGAAACAGAGATGACCGAGTGGATCAAGACTCCTATAAAACAGTCGGATCAGATGCTTCCAGAAGAGCTTCTTTTAGAAGAAGAGTGCATGAAAATGATTGACTATGCCGACCACCCCCGAGACAAAGCAATCGTAGCATCTTGGTATGATGCAGGAGCTCGCGTAGGTGAAATTGGAGAAGTCAAAATAAAGCATGTTGTTTTCGATGATATTGGTGCATTTGTAATGGTAAAAGGGAAAACGGGAATGCGAAGAGTAAGACTTGTTTTCAGTGCACCATATATTGCCAAATGGCTGGACATCCATCCGCTAAGAGAAAATCCTGATGCTCAACTCTGGGTGAATATCGGCCACCGAAATTTTGGAAAGGAAATGAAGTATGGAGCTATTCGAAAAGTAATAAAAGTGACAGCAAAGAAAGCAGGCATTAAAAAAAGAGTTTATAATCATCTATTCCGGCATTCTAGAGCCACAGATTATGCAGGTTTCATGTCACAGGCACAGCTTGAGATGCATATGGGCTGGAAACATGGGACCAGGATGTCTGCAACATATCTTCACCTTCAGGGAGGGCAGGTAGACAATACAATACTTGAGCACTATGGGCTGAAGGAGAAAAAAGAAAGAGCATCAGAGCTCATCCCAAGGAAATGTTTAAGGTGTAAGACCATGAACGGCCCAACTTCAGATTTCTGTTGCAGTTGTGGAATGGCTCTTAATGCAGTTGCAGCAACAAACAGTGATAACATGCAACAACTTGGTATGCAGTTGCTTCTTGAGATTGGTGCACAGAATCCAAAGGATGCTCAGGAATTACAGAGTTATTTAAATAAATTGAAAGAAGCGTTATCTAAATGTGATCATGGTTAACATCTGACCAATAACTGGTAGCATACGAAATCAAGAGCAGCGCAGCACTGAGAAATAAAAGGTTGGTTGGTATTTTTTGAATTTATTTGGTCATGCTGCGCCACGCTTCACATGACAGTCATATAATTATTTAAAGTTTCCTAAATAGAGTTGGCATCTCACATGAATAATTAATGGCTTTATGTTCATATCTCCATGCTACATTTATATCGTAAACAAGATATAAGAGACATGGTTTCAAGGGGATGATACAATAAAAACAAAAGAAATACTCATACTTGCATTGATAATAGTCGCTGTGTCAGGTTGTGTATCAACAGAACCTGTTAATAACGATCATATTGAAAGCGATTTACACTCAGATATTCCAGACTCCACTACAAATGATCCTTCAGCTGGTTCACAACCATCTTTGCCTGAACCAACACTGCCTACCATCAACCAGAGTATCCTAACAGTACATTTCATTGATGTTGGCCAGGGCGATTCTATCCTCATCCAGATTAACGATAAGAACATGCTTATCGATGCCGGAGATAACAGGGCAGGAAACACTGTGGTATCTTACCTTAAAAACAATAGTGTCACTGAGTTGGATGTAGTGGTGGCTACACATGCACATGCTGACCATATAGGCGGAATGGTGACCGTTTTGAACAACTTCAATGTCAAGCGGTTTATTGACAGCGGAAACCCTCATACTACCAAGACCTATGAGAACATGCTGATAGCTATCGACGAGAAAGATATACCTTTCAGTCTTGCAGAAGCGGGTCAGACCATAGGCCTTGACCCATCCACCACCATCACTATACTCAACCCTGCAGAGCTCACAGGTGACCTCAACGATGATTCCGTTGTCATCAAGCTGACCTATGGTGATGTTTCTTTCCTATTCACAGGAGATGCGGAAACACACGCGGAGGACAAAATGATTGCTGCAGGATACGACATTAACAGTGACATTCTCAAGGTTGCTCATCATGGTAGCAGGTCATCAACCAGTTCTGACTTCCTGCAGAAGGTCGATCCAAATATCTGCATAATTATGGTTGGTGCAAATAACCGCTATGGACACCCACATCAAGAGATCATTGACAGGCTCAACCTCTTTGGATATGAGGTGTATAGGACAGATCTTGATGGTGACATTGTCGTTAAAACTGATGGGAAAGAATACACTGTGGAAACTCAGAACAAGGGATTGGTATTTCCATCAATATCTATAGCCTTTGAATTGATGGCAGAAGCATAGGAGAAGTTATGATGAAGAGCAGTTTCAAGGCATCGCTGGACAGGGTGGAAGAAAATATTGCAGTGCTTCATGTCAGGGATGAAGAAACCATAAAACTGGATATTCCTTTATCCCTTCTCCCAGTTGGCTCAAAAGAAGGAGATATTCTAGATGTTAGCATTCTGAAAGATGTAGAGGGTACGGACGATGCAAAGAAGAGAGTATCTTCACTGCTAGAGAAACTGAAAAATAAACATCAAGATGGGTGAAATATCTCCAGAACTTTCATTTTTAGTAGTCAGCATTTTTTCTTAAAAGCCTTGAACAAAATTCATTCGTCATTCAAAGAGTGCTGAAATTTCGGCTCTGTAGAAATCCTTGCTTTCCACGCAAGAATGGAAGTTATTAATAATTTGTAATGTACTTCAGAGTGATGACAGTCATTGCATATTCACGTCTGTTGATACTGGTTGTGATAGGTTTCCATAGAATCATTTAGCCAACAACTAAAAAAGCATTTTATTATTTAATCATCAACTTTTTCTATGGCACATATACCATAAGGCTAAGTAAGATTAGTAACTAAGTTATATTTGGTAGTGAGAGTTGATGTCTTTATTTTTAGGCATCTTGATTTGTAATTTCAACACATTGAATTTTATGTGTTTAGACAAGTGTGTTAAAATGGAGTGCATAAGATGGTACAAACAGCTATTATGGATAGTTTATACGGTATGATAACCGTATTGGTCGCTTTTATCCCAATACTGATAGCAGTAATCCTTCTTCTGATAATTGGCTGGATAGCAGGAAGGGCTTTGGGAAAGATTGGATCAAAGATCCTCGATAAGGTGGGATTGGATGACCTTATAAACAGAACATCTATTGGAAGAATGATAGAGAGGACAGAATTCACTGTTGTGGAACTGTTTGATGCAGTGATAAGATGGTTTGTATATCTAGTCTTTGCAGTCATTATTATAGACCTTTTACAAATACAGATCGTTGCAGCCTTTATGACAAGCATAATTCTATACATCCCCTTGATACTCTCAGCACTGGCAGTGTTGATAATAGGTCTACTCCTTGTTGATTTCCTTGCAGGTCTTATAAAGAATGTCCTTATCGCCACAGGCATTGATGAACGCCTGGAAAGAACATCCATTGGCAGTGGGATGAGGACCAGTGGGATTACCTTTTCTGGGCTTATAGCCGGAATTGTGAAGGTCTTTGGTTACCTGGTCTTCATACTGGCTGCACTGGATATCCTTAACATGATACTCATTGCAGACATTGTCGCAGCCATGATAGCGTATCTGCCAAACCTGTTTGCCGGTATTCTGATACTGGTCATAGGTCTTCTTGCCATTGACCTGTTTGCAGATTATATCGGCAGCTTCATGAAGAACATGAGTGTTGAAGGCAGTGAAATATGGGTTCCTGCACTAAGGGGCTTCCTTGCGCTTGTAGTGATACTGCTTGCCCTTGACGCAATGCTCATCGACACAAGCATATTCTACATACTTCTCAATCCGCTTGCATGGGGTATTGCAATTGTAGTAGCATTCAAGTGGGGCATAAAGGATGCTCTTGTGGCCTATGCAAGAGAAAAGAAGTAATAAAGGAGCAGTAGTAGAAATGAATAAACTGAATAGTAGGCAATGAAGTGCGTCTGCCCGGCATTCGTAGCCGGGCTTACTTTTGTAAAATTCAGCACTTCGTTAAAATGGAGTTCATGGATCGGCTCTATAGAAATCCTAGATTTTGGTTCTTGTGTCAATAAGTAACCAGTGAATCAATATGAGCCACTGTCGTGCAGACAGGGCTCTTCCAAAACATATCTCTAATAAAAAACAAGTTTGTTCCAATATTTACATTTTAAGCGTTCTTTTTTGACTTTTCTGCAAGTTTTCCTATCCAGATGGTCATTATAACTGCTAGGATGGTTACAAAGATTGCATATGCCCAGATGCCTGAGGAAGCAAGGAAATATAGTGGTCCACCCTCTGCAAATAATGACTTTATGGCATCATTCCATGCAAGTGCAGCTATCAGTCCGAATGCTGCAGTTATGAGTGCAGCCAACTTCTCAATCACTTCTTGGTTCAATAAAATTCCTCCTTTTAGTTTCAGAACTTACATATAATGATACCTATATACATTTAAAGATTATCTAGTTTTTCAACTTTTTTAGTTTCAATACGTAACCAGTGAATCCACGTGAGCCACGGTTGTGCAGAGGGGAGCTTTCCAGAACTGCAGATCCTGGTTGTCGACCGGCCCTTTGGTGCCATCCAGAACAGCCGGTGTTCCATAACCTGCTAAGGCTATGTTTGCGGCCTTTCCCTCGTATTCTACGAGCAGCCACCTACGGTCGTACATGGCCTGCTGGATGAATACCTGGAAGACGCCAGTCTCCGGGTCGACCTGACCCATTATGTCCCTGTCCGGTACGTCGCTGCTCTCAATAATAATCTTGTATGCTCCCAGGATCACGTTGCCATTCTGGTCCTTCGCGTGCCCACTCATCACGACCCCCACCACGCTCTCCGCCCAGCTCCTGGTCAGCCTGAATAGTGCAAATAAAAATAACCTCTTTGAAAGGGGTAGGGTGTTATTCTCCAGGTGATCTGCGTAGAACCAGGTTAGTGGCCTAAATGCTACCGGGACATTTACTGGTTCTGGAGTGCTTATGCCTAAAAAGTCTGGCCTCTTTGTGAAGGACCGCTTAGACCAGGCCAGGGTATTGTTCTCGATATGATCAGCATACCTCCAAACAAGTGGTCTGTGGAATACTGGCACGCCTACTGGGTGGGGAGTGTTCGCTGGGTATTCCAACAGCCTTGTCGGATTATCCAGATACATAGTATAGGTCAAGTGGGTCAAAACAGGACTATACCTGCCATCGCTGTAAAAGTAAACCCTAGCCCGCCAGTATTTACCCGTGTATCCTCCGGTAAATATCCGGCCACCGTAGCCTGTGTAAAAGTCAGCCGGATCGCTCGGGCCAAGCCAAGGTGAGAAGGTTTCCATATCGTCGCTGAACATCAGCCGAACCTTCAGGCTGGCTCCCTCAACACCCGAAACGTGCCCGATCTGCAGCAGGTCCAGGGTGTTCATATTATCATAATGGTGCCACCAGGTCTGCTGGATGTAGCCTTCGCTCTTGTACCGCTCCATCCGGATGTTTAAAATGGTGACCCAGTTGTTAAATAAAATATCGGTGGTCACGTTGTTGGTGCAGCGGACCCGGAATTTCCAGGAAGTTGATAAAATGTTCACTACCTGGTTGGCGACAATCGCGGAGCCGTTCCTGCTCCAGCGAACCACTCCGGTGTCGTCTATCAATTCTAAAATAAAATAGCTCGAATGAAGATTTATATTGAAATCGAACGTCATTTTATAAAAACCGAAGCTGTCAAAAATAAAAGACTTGCTCTGATAGTTGGCATCAATTCTTGTATATGTGGTAAGGGCTGAAAGGGCCAGGTGGATCGTTTTCGTGTTCGCGTCCACGCTGTGGCTCGATGTCAGAAAACCATCATCTACTGCTATGTCGGCCCCGTAGGATGGCTCGGTTTCCTCTATCTGCAGGGTGAACTGCTGGGTGGACCGGGTGTAAACTGTATTGTTCCCAGTCGCGTCCCAGTGTAATTGTTCCCCGTACCCTGTGTGTACGTTGTGGTGGCCCGGCTGGGTTCGAACAAGCTGCTGGTTGGGCTGCGGGTTTCCCCTCCCTGCTATCTCTAAAGGAACCCCGACGTGCTCACTGGGCATGGGTGTTCTGGCCTCCTTATGCCACGTATTTTATGGCGTAGTATAACGTGTTTGCGCTATTCGGTGACTGGATAGCCTTGCAGATGTATTTCGTTGTTGCTCCCTGGACGGCTATCACGTCCCCGTCGACCAAGCCGGATTCTGGCGAATATTGAAAGAATAGTTCAGACTGGCCTATCGGCATATATTCAGCAGCATCATTGCAGTAGAGGGGCTTTACAAAGTAGACCTTCCCGCTTCCCGTGCTCTTAAATGCGTACCATTTACCTTTCCAGAACTGGATGCCAGATGGCTTAAAATCATTTTGGTTAGACATGAAAGCAAATGCCCTTATGTATCCGCGCATATATGAGGCGCATCCGTCCGGGATACTGTTGTGGTTCATCTGACAGTAGCACACAAAATTTGTCAGGCCGTCGCTGTATTCCTTAGCTGTCATACGCTCCACTGTACAAATAAATGATGCCTGGGCATTGTCTGTCGCGTTCGGTTCCGGGACGGCCATTATTGTAAACCCGGTAGCATCCGTCCAGAGGAAGTATGTTAGTAGAAGTGTTCCCATGTCCGCAACCACGGTGTTGCCGCCGGTCCTCGCTTGGAACGGGATTATTGTCTGCGATTCGGAGGATGCCTGTGATGGATAGGTATTGTTCACGTAGTCCCAGGACGACGAAAGTGTCACCCTTAGTCCCTTCCCTCTACGACTGCTTGCAAAGGTTATAATATTTGAATTTACGCACTCTAATGCGATCCAGATGTCCTGGGCGTCGCCTGTAAATCTCAGACACCTTCTGGCGTTGTTGTTCAGTGTGCCGACCGTAGTCCACGACGGGTCCCCGTCTACCCAGTTGGCTGAACTGGCTATTATCTGGTTTGCTATGTCTTCGATTAATGCCGGCAGGGTCTTTGCTCCGCTTGAAAATCCCATGTTCTATCTCTCCAATTATGCTGTTTCTACGTACCAGGACCCTGTTAAGATCCGGCCGCCATTGTTCAACTCGTCTAGCTCTCTGGCTACGTTCTTTTCTACGGTCCCGACCTGGACGGCCATTATGCTGCTGCCTTCCTTGACCTGGGTCCCTCCTTGATCTATCGGGTCGCCTGTGACCGCCACAGCTCGCTCTTGTAGCTCGTCGCTGCAGTACATTATCTTGCTCCGCAGGTCATATCCTGTCATCAGGTTGCCGTTTACGTAAGTTCCCTTGTAAGTCGAGGTGATGTAGATCTGGGCCACGGTGACCTGACCTCCGGGATCAAGCTCCCAGAAATATTCGCCAGGTGGTAAAGGCTCGAATATCATGTGCAGGGCCCGGCTTGGGCCTACGTGCTTGAAAAGAGTTTCCTGGATCAGGTTGGTCTTGTCCGGACTATCGTATATTCGAACAGGTAGGTCCCTGCCTCCGCCATCGTCCAGGGCTATGATCAATCTATCAAACCAGTGTTCTGCGGTGAAACGGGCTCCGTATGGCAAGCTCAAAAACTGACCGGCTAATATTCCATCGATCCTGGTCTCTAGAAATTCACCGGTTTCCGGTCTGACCTGGACGTATAATATCCCCTGGCCGCTACCTGTTATCTTACCTACTGTCATTCTGGTGTTTCTCCTCTTGAAAATATGATCTTATTGTTGCCGTAAACCTCGAAGCGTAGGGCTCCGCTGGTGCTCTTGACTTTGAAATTCTGCATATCTAAGTCTGATTCAGCCGGGCTTGTCCAGCCTCCTCCCCCTCCGGAAACAATCACCCTGTCATTGTCAACTGGCAAAACTATGCTTTCCCCTTGACCAAGGACCCTGGCAGTGACAGTTCCTCCCCTGTTAAGGTCCACAGTGGTTGTTGAGGAACCAACAATAGGGGCTGCTGCAATACCTATCTCCGAGCTTGGCATGGATGTGAGCACATCGTACACAACCGCTTCAGTATCATCGACAACGTTGGGAGTGACAGAGTAAGATCTGAGTCTGCTCTGGCTGAGGTCCCTGTCAGGAACGCATACGATGTTCACACTGGAACCATGCTCATCCTTGATGTGAGTGATCTCAACTATCCGAACCCAGTTCTCTCCTGTCATTCCAACAGTGTAGAGGGCATTTTCGTATTCTGTCCAGCCATCGAACTTGACCAACTGATAAAGTTCAGTATCATGTCTTTGAGTAAGGTTTGCAGTTATCCTCTTGATAGGGAAATTGAACAAAGAATAGAGTTCTTGGGCTCGCTCATCCGCTGACTGCTGACTGCTTACATAGGGCGATGGATATTCCATGTACTCCCGGGCCTTAGCGGTCCCATTGGTCACATTAGGACTCTCTTCTATCCCTTTGAACCACTGGCCAGCAGGGTTACACCCAACAGCATAGACACGATTATATTTGTCCTCTGACGAGTTTACAACAGCAATATCAATGGTATCGCCGTCTATCCGCTCGAGGATTGCAGGGGTTGGAAGATCCAGACCATCTGTTACATTATCGATCTGGTTAGACCTTACGAAATACGCTCTGGATATCCAGATAGGAGACTGAGATGTTCCTGTATTATTCCACTTGACCTCAAAAACGCAATTATAGTACTCTGCAATATCGCTGATAGCATCCATTTTTGTCTTATCTGGCCTGAATACGAACTCCTTTTTAGGTATTGCAGGAGGTGGGGTATTGACCTTGTAAGGCTCGATCCCGCTGATTATCTGCCAATTCACACCACCCAGCAGTTCCTCGATGTACCAGTTCACACTCTCATCTGCAGGCAATACCAGCAGTTCCTCGGGAACGAACTGTCTTGACAGGAACCAGCCGTGGTCATAAGCAAATATCTGGACCATTGACCCTGCGTTCTTTAGCGTGTAAGCTTCGTCGGGAGCAGTAACGCCATAAAAGACAGTTCTATCGACACCATCATTATCTTTCAGCTGCACAGGCACATCAGTATAGTTTGCAGGAATATCCACATCCGACATGCTTGCTTCCATCTGCCAGAAAGCGTCACTTATCGACTTGGATATCCTGATAGAACTAAGAGGATAATTATCTAGGCCTGTCATGCAGTATGCCTCACAAAATTGATATTGTATGTGTACTTCCCACTGCCCTTGATGAGCTCTTTATATCGAACCGGCGGAGCAATGTAGCATTTTGTGAACGACTCTGAATCTATGACAAGGGTTCCGGAGGAGCCTAGCTTCCCGAGCAGGTTGGATATCTCAGTGAAATCCTCTGTGTAGCATTCGAAGGTCCTGGCAAACTTCTGCTCGGGCGAAGCCTGGATATACACTTTGCCTGACAGCAGGGTCGTTTGCTTGAAAGGTGCATCGACTGCGATCTCCCCTTCTTTAATGACAGATAGTGTTACTCCATCAAAGGATACTGCCACTCTCAGTACCCCCTACGAACATGTTTTTGTCTATTGTACTGTTCAAGGTCCCTGACAAACTTCTCGAAAGGATAATCTGCAGACAGGTTGACGTTCTGAATAACGAACTCATCACCTGCATATGTGTTATTGGTGGTACTGGTGCTTGTGGAGAAGTTTCCAGCTACACTGGTCAGACCCGAGGACAGCATGGCATCCATCTTCCCAACTGACCTCTTAATAGGGGACACAAAGAATGCATCCCAGTTTGGAAGCTCCGATAACGGTCCAACCTTTGCGGGGCTATGAGGTAGATATCTTGAGATACCCGAGAATACATTCGAGACCGTAGATGTCAGAGGATTCACCATTGCCTTGATGCCGTTGATGAAGTTCTGTATCAGGTCCTTCCCTGACTGGTAGAAACTGCTGCTAGCAGATGTGAATATTGAAAGTATAGGCTCAAGTGCATCAGATATGATAGAATAAAGGAAACCCATGCTGTTCTGGGCTATGTTCTGTAAGGTCTGCCAGGCTCCTGCCCAGTCACCTGTAAGGACCTGAGAGAACAGCAGTATGAGATCGAGCACCTGTTCAAGGACGTATTCAAATGTTCTCAGAACCAGAGGCAGCCATACCATAATATTATCTACAACATGGTCTGCAATGTATGAGATCAATGTCCCGAGGATGGATATGATGACAGATACTGCAGATGCTATCGTGTCTCCGTTTGCTGCCCACCAATCACTGATCTTGTTCATGGTATTGGATACGAGATCTTTCACGAGAGGAATGAGCGGTTCAATTGCTGTTCGAATGTTCTCCAGAGTTTCCCTTACAACGGGAGATACTTTGTCCCAGCTCTTCCAAATCAGAAATGCACCCAATACTAGAGCAGCAATTGCTATTCCCACTGGCCCTGTAATTACTGCAACTATGCTACCCAGTGCTCCGGCCAGCCCGGCGCCACCTAGGAAAGTTGTCAGTGTTCCAATAGCCCCGATTGCAGAACCTGCTATTATGAGGATAGGACCAATCACTGCAGCCACAGCAGCAATTGTCACTATGAGCTCTATTATTGGTTTGGGTATCCCGGACACAACATTGAGGACATCCGTGAAAGCCCTGACAAGAGGCATGAACCCTTCTGCAATAATGTCTCCGAAGGTTATCATTACACCTTCCAGTGCGGACTTCAGTTCACGCATGACCCCACCCGGTCCACCCTCCATCTCCTCGGCCATCCTGGCAGCAGCTCCTGCAGAGCTCTCCAGCAATTTCGTCTGCTCACGTATAGCATCAGAACCCGCAGATAGGAGTGCGATCATACCAGGTCCTGCTTCCTGGCCAAAGAGTGCCATTGCATCTGCTGTGGACAAACCAACTGTACTCAATCTCTCAATGATATCTGTAAAAGACTGCGTGGTGGGGTCAATATCAGCAAGTGTGAGCTGGTATTTCTCAAGTACCCTGGCAACCTCGGCTGTCGGATCTGCAAGCCTTGTCATTGCACCTCTTAATGCAGTACCTGCACGGCTTCCCTGGACACCAGCATCTGACATCTTGCCTATTATGGAAGCTGTCTCTTCCATGGATATACCCATGGCAGCTGCAAGAGGAGCAACGTAGGACATTGCCTCTCCCAGCTGGATGATATCGGTGTTCGATGATGCAGACGCTTTGGCCAGGACATCTGCCACTCTTCCGGCTTCAGTTGCTTCCAGGTTAAAACCGGTGAGCACGTTCGATGCGATATCGGCAGCAGTTCCGAGGTCGATGGCTCCAGCTGCAGCAAGATTGAGCATGTCGTCGATGGACTCCATGACCTCGGATGTGGAGAATCCTGCCATTGCAAGGTACTGCATACCTTCTGCAGCTTCACTTGCAGAAAAACGTGTAGTTCGGCCAAGCTCCCGGGCTAAGTCGGTCATCTGTTTGAATTCATCGCCTGTTGCACCGGAGATGGCCTTGACCTTTCTCATGGAGTCATCAAAAGAGGAAGCAGTATGAAACGCCACGGCACCAAGTCCCAGGACAGGAGCGGTAACGTAGGTGGAGAGCGTTTTCCCGGCAGAGGTCATTTGTTTACCTGCTTCCTGGAACTTCTTTCCCATCTGGCTAGCCTGTGAGCTCACGTCCTCAAAAGCCTTCTTTATCTGGCTGATATCCCCGATGATGGAGACTATGAGCTCACCAACAGAAGCCATGTTCACTCTCTTTTTATCCTGTTTCCGTAAAGTTCGTAGAATTTATTCAGATCCGGTCTGTCACTATTGCCTGCTTCACTTGCCTTTTCCTGGCCTCCAAGAGCCTCTCCAAGAACACTCCAGAATATCTTTGCCTGCAGTTCTATGGATTTAATCCCTTTCTCATAGTAGAGCATGACCTGGTTCATCGACATACGGTCCAGCAGATGTTCCGGGGTGGCCCAGGAGTACATGATCCCCATCTGGGAGAAAATGTCCCCGATGGTCACTGACAGTTTTTTTCAGGATCCTCGGCAGGTTTCATCTCCTCAAGTTTCCGGACGATCGGCTCCAGGACGAACTTTGAGAACTCCACAAGGGTGAACATGTCCACATTGTCCATGAGCCAGTCTGCGGTTATCTTCGGGTTTGAGCGCTGGCATGCGGTTGCTACGACCTCGACAAAGCCTTGGATGTTCTTCCCTTCCTCAAGGCTTCGGACCTTCTCCGGAGAATCGGTCATATCGATGAGTTTCAAGGTTGCCCTTGTTGAGAACACTGAAACATCAACCTCTTCACCTGCGACCCTAGCAAGCCGTTTAGGAGGAACGATGGTATCGAAATCCTTCATGATATCAGAGCTCATGTTCAGACCCCCTGCTCATCGTATATCTCAAAAAGCTGGTCACCAGCAGTCCTGGTAACATCGAGGACGCCTTTCATCTTCAGGTGTGGCATTGCCGGGTCATCACCGTCATCTGCAGGGAACTCGATGTTCTGTCCCTCGTTAACTGTGGCCTTGTAGAGTGTGATCCTGAATATCTTACCATTCTCATCGGTGTTGGTTATGCGGACCACACGGTCTGATATTGTGGTCTTGCCACCGCTCTTGAGGGTCACTGCGGAGTTTGGAGTATAAGAGTAGTCCACCAGCACTCCTTCTCCGTCAATGATCACAGAGGATGCTGCCACTCTGGCGATGCAGGTGTATCCGGCACTGTCCACGGCTATCACGTAGTCGGTGTTCTGGACAGCTGCATTGCTGCTTGCATCGGTGACAACGATAGAACCGACCTCAGTACCATCCCCGTCCTTGTGTTTAAGTCTCACAAAATCAGTACCATTGAGGATATGGGCTTCATTTTCTACAGACACCGGTGTCCCGGCAACGGCTGCATAGGTGTCAAGGCCACCTCTGATAGTGTTGAGGTTTGCCAGGTCGACCTCCATCATGTCGCCTTCGATATAAGCTACATGCTCCTTAATGCCTACCTTCACGACGCCGGCATTATCTGATCTTACCTCTACGTCTTCCCATTCTTCCTTGAAGACGGCACTACGGATCGCTCCGATGTTAACAAGCGTTGCAATCGAGGTTCCTACCTCAAGCTTCCCGGACCCAAACCTTATGGACCCAGAGTTCTGTACTGTTGTCTGTGCCATTTTTTTTCACCTAGATGTGTATGATCTTGAAATCAACAGGCACATGGAAGAGACCGGTCTCGTCCTCGATAGCATCATGAGAATTCTCGTAAACGACCTGCTTGATATGGTTCCCCGATGCTACGCCTTTGTACCTTACAAGACAGTTCATCGCTGCCTCGGATAATGTTTGTACTATTACGAATGATTCTGCCCAGCATGAGACCTGGTACCTTGGCGTGCCATGACCTGTAATGTGGTCAATTGGATTGCTTATCTTGTGAATGCTTATTGCAGGCAGTGGACAGTCCAGTGGCAATCTAAGCGGATAGATCCGGTTGCCGGTAAGGCCCGTCACCGTATTGTCTGCAAGCAGCAGGTTCCTAAGAGCTCCATGTATCGAGGTCATCTGTAGCTCCTGATAACTTTCTCAAGTTTGAGGGCAATGGCTCTCTCGACCTCGTCCGTGTTCTCATCCAGCGCAGGCCGGAGGAACGGTCTTGGCGGCTGATGATATCTCCGTCCCAGTGAATCAGTATCATTGAACCCTTTCTCAAGACGCATTGCGTAGTTCATGGTAGAGCCTACCATCACCTCACACCTTTCACTTGATCTCTCCACGTATATCGGACTCACCTGTGCAATGTTGCGGAACAGATTACCGGTTATCCTGTGTGGGAAGTTGTCACCGCCTTTTCTTGAGTTCTCCTGAGCAGCTCTAACAACCACGTCTGCTCCTGCAAGTGTACCTTCCTCCAGGACATCAGCAATGTCCTTACCTAACTCTTTCAGGGTCTTCTGCAACTCCTCCAGACCGTTGACCTTCATTTTGAACATGATCAGCTCCCAAGGAACACTATCTGGACCACAATTCCCGCTATCTGCAGGACCACAACAACAGCCAGGCCGATGAAAGCGTTCCTTCCAAGCCATCTGTTCTGCCGCTCTTCCAGCATACGGATCCGTTCCTCGTGGTCCTCGATGGAACATTTCTCAAGCACACGGATCCTCTTCTCATGATCGTCAAGCTGGCAGCTCATCTTGTCGATACCGGCACGAACATGCTTGACATCGATATGGGTCTCAATTATCTTGTCATAGGTTTCCTGGTCGATATCCATCATTTCACTGCCTTGAGATCGCATTCATAGTGATGCACGGTGTTTGCCATGGGCCAGAAGACGGGCTTTACGGCTGTAACTTCGTAAGTGTTAGAGAATTCAGGGATGGTGCTTGTGATCGTTTGACCCTCTGTAACTGTTACGGTAGACGGAAGTATAATAAATAGTTCTGAGACAACGTGCTCTCCGCTATCCTGTGAGATCATCCGGCCATTACCCGGGATAAAACGACAGGCTGATGCAGCAACGGTGGTTGTGTATACAGGTGAACCGTACTCATCCTGGCCTGACTGGATCCTGGAGACAATACTGCAGGTATGAACAAGTCCGATATCGTGGATCATCATTCCTCACTGTTGACCGCCTTAATGCCTGCTCTTGCGTACAATATTGAAAATCCAGAAGTTGCGTACCTGTATTTCCTAATGTACTTTTCAGCGAGCTGTTCATGTCTGGCGATATCAACGTCGATACTGTTGGATTGGGATTCGTTGCCAAGTTTGATCTGTGCTGCCAGCTCTCCTGTGAACTTCATCTTCTGGAGGACCAGTGCAGCGGACAGGTGAATGCAGGCAGTGCTTAGGATATCATGATCTGCATCAACACTGGACCCCGTGTTCAGGGCAACAACATTGCTGGCATGATCAATGATGACAGCAATATCGTCATCTGTGAGATGTTTTGGATCTACGATCGCTCTGACCTCAACTACAGTGCACAGGCCCACTCGCTCACTTCCGTTTTCTGGCTGTTGTTGTGTCTGGAGGGGTTTGATCTGGCTCAGGCATATCTACAAGGATAAGGACAGAATTGCCCAGCCCTAGAGCTCGTTCTGCGGGGATGTCAAGCACATCCCCCTGCCTGAACTTCATCTCCTTTCCATCAACATCGATAGCAAGATTGTTCACACGTATCTGTACTTTGACCATGTTCTCACCTCAGATCGCACTGGTCTTGCAGATTGCCACGTTCTGTTTGATCCTCAGGATACCGGCACTATAGACACGACCATTGAGGTCGCCTGTATCGGGATGCTTTGAATCGACCCCATGCTCTGTCCTGAAGTCGGATGTCAGATAGAAATCAACATAAGGCTCTCCGAAGTTCTCTGTAGGACAGACAAGTCCGGTACCTGCAGTAAGAGTATTGGTACCAAATATCTGGCCTCCGTTTAGCATGTCCAGGATGTCCTGCATTTCTTTGATACCGTTAGCACTGCGACTGGCCATCAGCTGCCTGCGCTGGGCGGTTGCAAGTACCCAGTTGAAGGAAAGGCTGTCAACAGGGATGCCATCATCATCCATGAGCTCATAGACACCTGCCAGAGCATCGGTGGCATTGCCATAGGTCCCAAAGTCCTTGGTCACAGAGTAATCGTTGCCTGCACCCTCATAGAGGCCTTTGAGATCGTAATTTGTACCATCGTTGCTGATACCCATTATGATGGCTGTATTCTCTGCCTTTGCTGCCCTGTACGCAGCTGATATAGCAGATGCCCTATCAACGTCTACCCCGTTTCTAAGCCAGCTTCCATATATTCGCCTATCAACAGTGTAGTCTTTCCAGTAGACAGGTACCTTTGAGTTGGTCAGATATACCTCGACCTTATCCTCGTTACCATCGCGGAAACCGTACGATACGTACCCATCACTGACGTCAGTGATCTTGCCCCAGTCAACGGAAGTGATACCGAATCCCTTCTCCGGGGTCACATGCACGAGTTTCCTCCCGATGAGCGCGTTCCTGATAGCAGGTACAAGAGAGGAATCAATTTCTTTAGAGAATGTTGCGAGTGCGTTTGTCATTTTATCACCTCATATGAGACTCAGTACCACAATGTCTGCAGCTGCAGAGGTAGCATCAACGGATTGCTGTGCTATCGCGACAACAAGTCCCTCGTCGGGGATGGAACCACTGACTATTGCTCCGTTTGCTGCTCCGGATGTAACCGGGGTAGCTCCAGAATCAATTACAAGAGATGTTGCAGCGGAAAGCTCACCGTTTGCAGCAGCTACAAGTCTTGTTCCCTTTGTGACGTTCTGGCCCGATGCAAGTCTGCCAACTATCAGGAAGCTTCCACCGTACAGGATAGCTGCCATGTCATTCTGGGCGTAAATGGTGTCAACATCTGTAGGCATGAAAACGGGATTTGTCTGCTCGTATCCAAGCCAGCCCAGCGCAGGACCACCTGCAGTGTTCACTACCATGTCATCATCATTGGTACCCCTCTTGACCAGACGGCCCGGGTACATGTTCGTGGCAGTCTCGACCTTAAGCTCCTGAGTAAGGGGACTACCGCCTGCCACTATCTTGTTGACCGGTTTCACCACACCTGAGTATGTCATTATGCCACCACCCATTCTTTCTTAGTGCTATCCCATCTACCGACAGTCCCGGCTCCGGTTGAGCTGGGGTATCTGATGCTTTCAGCAGATGCTCCGAGCTTTATGCTTCCAAGGTCCTGTGCAAGCTTCTCGATATCCGATGCTGTCAGATGCTGGTAATCTTCAGATTTTGTTTCGAGGTTCAGGTCCTTTCTGGCAGCTGTAAAACTATCCATTGCAATGGCCCTTCTCTGCTCTTCCTTGTAGGCCACGATCTTTGCAGTGGCAATCTCGTCTGCTTTGCTTGCAACAAGTTCCTGCACCTTTTCCAGAGGGACAGAGGTTGCCTTATCCTTTTCATAAGAAGCGGCCACTTTTTCGAGAGCCTTGACCTTCGTTTCAAGTTCTGTTCTGGCAGCTTTCAGGCCCTCGATCTCCTTGTTCTTAGATGCATTGTCCTTTTCGAGCTCAGCAAGCTTTTCATCCGGTGAAGGATCTCCACCGTTGTTAGGATTGTCTTTGTTGTCTGTCATAAGATCACCTGATGCGATGACTTTGAATTGATGAATATTACGTACCGCTACCTTTCCTTCCTCAGCTGCCGCTATGCTCCATATTGCCTGCTCCCACGCAGGATTCTGGACAAGTGTAAGGGACCTGGCCTGGATTCCATTGGCCCAGTTATCGTTAATTGAATCGGCCAGAGAATAGACACTCCAGGTGTTTTCCCAGGTCCCTTCCTGGATCTTTCTTTCAGCCACAGAGTCGGTTACTGATGCTCTTGCTTTGATCTCGGATCCTTCACGCCAGGCGTCGATGACCCTGCCTATCTCAGCGTTTGGATCCTCCGAAAAGTCACATTCGTGTGGAGCATCCCGTGGACATATTCGCAGAACAGAATTCTTGAGAGAGGATATGGCATTGTCTGCTTCTGAAGAGGGAATGCCCCATCCATTCTTGTTTACCTCGTCGAGTGGAAATGCAGTACCTTCAATAATTATAGCCATCGACAATCAAGTACAAATACAACACCTATAAAAAGATTATACAAAAGAAAACTAGCAAACAAGCAAGATGGATTATCCACTTTTGCGCTTTCTCCACTTATAAACCAGGATTAGGAGAACAAGAATAATAAGAAGCGGTAGCGCAAAATAATGTAGCAGAGTGAGAATTAATATGATAATTACAAATAATAAATAGGAAGCAGCGTTCATTAAACGGGACATTTCCAATGTCTTGAAGTTCATTTTATTATCATTGTTGTATCCATCGGAGTCGGTCTTGATAAGCAGTGCGTCTTCTCCACCATGCGAATAGGTAATTCCGGTTAATACATAGCCACCATCATTGGTTTGCCGGACGGAAAAACCTCGATCTTCTCCATCACCACCAAACATACGATCCCATTCCTTATTGCCCTTTGAATCGGTTTTGATAAGCTGGATATCGTAACCGCTTCCTGCAATGATGTAACCATCATCCTTTGTCTGCCTAACATCTTCCCCTTCTATCTCCTTAATCCATTCCTCGTTGCCTTCAGAATCGGTTTTTACAAGCCAGTCTCCGCCGATAATATAACCGCCATCGATGGTCTGTTGGACGGACCGGCCGTTTTGATATCCTCCCCGGCCAAATACCCGATCCCACTCTTTATTGCCCTTGGAATCAGTTTTAATGAGCCAGATATTATCTCCATACCCATAGGAGGATGTAGACCCTGCAACAATATAGCCACCATCAGTTGTCTGCTCGACGGAAGAACCGAAATCATCATCTTCCCCTCCAAATGTGGTATTCCACTCCATATTGCCAACGCTGTCGGTTTTAATTAGCCAGACGTCACGCTCATCTCCCGTATAAGTACCAGTTATGATGTAACCGCCATCGGAAGTCTGCCGGACAGATCGACCTGTGTCATCGTTACTTGCATTAAAAACCTTCATCCATTCAAAAGTGCCGTTTGCAGTTGTTTTAATCAGGCAGGCGCCTTCCACGAGATGATGCTCTCCACCTGCCTCCCAGTATTTGTGGTAGTAGCCGGTTACTACATACCCACCATCAGAAGTTTGCTCAACACAATATCCTCCCACGTTCTCACCGTACTCCCCGAAGAGAACGTTTTCCCATCTCTCTTCCTGTGACTCCCCAGCTGTCCCACTGACAACAATCACCGATAAAAAGAAGATTAAAAATACAGCCGTGCAGAATTTCCCTGCTGTGAACGACGTTGCTTTTTTACACATAACATCCCTTTTGGTTGAGTCGTACTGGAAGATAAATTAATTATTCCAAAGTATTAAAAGTATAAAGGAGTTGTGAATCTGTAGAATCTACTAGAAAGATGGTGAATTGGTACTGACTAATTAACACTATTCACCATTATACTGAATGCTCGCACGATTTGTGATTTTACACTGGCTCCTGCCGGATCTCATCCCATGAGTCGTCAATTATGGCTTTTGTGATTTTGCGCTGGCTAAAGGAAACTCTTATTGTATGATCTGTGAGCGATTCAGTCAACACTTCATCCGAGTGGTCACCGTAGCCTCCATGGATGCTGGTGAATGTGTAAATCAACAGATGTGTTGAAGGTAGTTCATCTTGTCGAATATGTTCGTCTAATGTCAGGTTTGAACCATCAAAACTGTAAGTTGGCATAGAAGTGATCCACTGTTCGACTATTTCTTGTGCCTCTTCAAAAGAAGGCTCTAATGCAAGCAATTTCACAAAAAGCATGTAATCTTCGATTTGATACAATTCTTCAGGTTGATATTCTGGAGAATCTGAATCAATGGTTAAAGTATGAATTATGCCATTCTGTAATACAATTACTTCCAAAGTACCAGAGCCTGAAACATCTGGTTGGATCTTCTGTGCCTGAGAAGAAGAACTGATCTCAAGGAAGGGTTTTTCTTTCAACGTATAAGGAGGCTGTTTCCACTGATATTCGATCATTGGCCGGGTATAGTGTGCTTTGAGTTGATGGGTAAGGCTGTAAATACTGAGGTCCATGGAAGTTGAATTAATTATTAACTCCTGTATTTCCATATCAGTAACTGAAGTAGTTACATATTTCATGGACAGTATAGTTGCATTATTTAATATTGTAACTTCATCCTGATTCTGTTCTGCACACCCCGAGCTCATCAGAATTAAAAGAAGAAACACTATGATTGTTTTTGTATGCGTCATAAATAAATATATATGTGCTCTGTCATATAGGACTTTGCAGATTTCACGCTTTGCTCAAATAATACTATGATTGTTTTTTAAGTATATTCTTAAAAACTATTGGGCCGATAAAAGCAAATCCAATTCCTATGAGAATTCCCCTATGTATTCCAGTTGTTAAATCATGAGACAAGTATCCTAACACTGCACATACAATTAGAATTAGAGTGAAATACATAATTTTTTCTTTCGTTCGATATATGTTCATTTAAGCAGTCCTTTATAAGATTATTTTGTTTACTATTGTCTTTTTTGTACCAAAATAATAATTACTTTACTATAAAGGATTAGTGGTCCTCATTATCCAAGCAAAACCACTGGATTTTCCTTTGAGCCCGAAAAAATATGGGTATATGAAAGGCAAAAAGTACTGGAATCAAACAATAGAAGTTAACTGCAAAACACTAGTGCATAACCTTGACAGGTATGTTAAACTGCTTTCTGGGTTTTCCTATCGTTCAGAAACTTAGTTAAGTCCATTCCTGAAATAAAATCTTCAACCACGCCAATTAAAAACAACCTGTACTCACGCATGAAAACTGTCTCATGCGTGCGCATAAACCACTTCTGAAAATATTCTGCTCTTCAATTCATTCCTTACAGTACGTTTCGAGACTATATCCACCTTTGACTCGAACTCTTCTTCAAGAAGAATTCCAAGAGCCACGAGATTAAAAAGATCCGCACCTTTCTCAAACTCAACAAGAAAGTCTATATCGCTTCCGGGTTTGCTTTCATTCCTCACCACCGATCCAAAAAGGCCTATTTCCTTTACCTTGTAGTTCCTTTTCAACTCAGGAAGCATCTCATTCAGTCTTCCCAGAACAATATCCCTTGTGATCATATTGATTCCTTATAGTGTACCTATCCAATAAACATCTTCAATCCTTTCTCCATCATTAGCCTTTTCTCAATATCTTTATCCAGGATGAACTTAGATATCCGATATTTCTCATTGAACCTGTCAATATTCTCAAAAGCTTTCTCTACAACTTTCTCATCAGCCAATTCCTTAAGGAACTCCCCGCTTTGCCCCATCTGGTGAAGGAAGTCACGTTTCTCGAACTCTGCATCAGGATTAATTTCCCGGGTAATTGGCACTGGTTTTAGGCTTGATCTGCAGTGATGGTGCAAGGGGGGTCTGTACTGATCTAAATAATCAGATTCCGTTGAGAATATCGTCCCATGCAAGGTCCTGCACTGATCACTTGTCCTATCATCAAGTTCAGCATCGAACTCAACGTATTCCACTCCACGCTGTCGATACCGGTACACAGTTGTATTGGTGGCGACATCTGCAGTGAATGTCCGGGCAAATCTCACTGCCTTGTATCGCTCCCCTTCCCAGAGATCTTCTATCCTTTTAGCCAGCTGGTTTGGATGTGTTGTATAGATGGCCTCATCCTTGAGAATCTGGATGATAGATCCCGCAACATTTTCCGCCAGGTCCGTGGATAGTCTCACAGCCTCTTCTGTTAACACATACGAATCTTCGATTGAAGCTGCAGATACCTGTTTCAATTGATTGTCCGCGTAGAGCAACGATTGTTTGATGATCTCAGTGATGATAGTGTCCAGTTGCTTCACATAGGTCTTGGAGCCAAATTCCCGGTGAACGTTGCGGATAAGCTCTCGCTCATAGTCCATGGTCTTTAATGCAAATGCTTTTTCCAATGTGCGATCTAAAAGCAAGATGAGCCGGTTCTCGGCCTGGACAATTTTAGGAGAGTTCATGAGGGACATTTTATCACCTGCTTACGGAAGCCGCAAGAAACACAGAGCAACAAAAGCAAGCACAAAAATCCATGTAAAAGTTGCAACAACGATGAAGCTGTTCTTATGCCTGATCATTCCCCTTCCACCGGGAAACCACCCCATTTGAGAAGTTGCTCTCTTGTGAGAACACCGCTATTGTACCATTCTATCACATCACGTGACTCTAACTGCGGACGGCTCAGCTCCTCGAACTCTAACCACACAGAATCTTCTGTCTTGTTCATGAGCCGAAGGCGCATATTAATGGCATTGTTGGCGATGTTCCGTACAATATGCTGCAGCCCTTCCAGGACGACCATACGGTCCTCTTCGGACACATACCCGGCTGCGTAGGTAGACCCTTTTGTATCTCCCATGCTGAGAGGAGACTGTAACAAGCCTATCTGGATGTCTGTTTCCAATGATTTCTTGAATGACATGACATCCAGGGACCCTTTTGCATCAATGGGAATAACATCCAGACCTACTGCAGCAATATCTTCGTTCTCAGAGAGGTACTTGTGTTCGTCAAGCCAGGCGTCTATGACCTTCTGAGCATCCTCTATGCTGACGATCTCCTGCTCGACCAGCTTTTCCAGGAGCTTGAAGTCAATAAGATACCTTCCATTACCGTATTTCTTAACGAATGAAACGTACCCGTGGTTGATATTCAGTAAGTTCCGAATACTGAGCTCAATGGGCTCCATCATGGAAGCACCATAAATACCATATGTATCTCTCTTAAGAGGGTCCTTCTGAACAGTGTCCCAGGCATTATAGGATCCGCATACCACATCACTGATCTTCAAGATCTTTCTTTTGGCCTTGTCGCTTTCATTGATAACAACGTATCCGGTGGGTGGAGTGAGGATCTCTTTCGGGTTCATTTCGCCAACCGTGAAATCCTCCGGGAGGATGGTTGTGTTCTGCATGAGCAGGGGTATCAGGGAGAACTTCTCTGCATTTCCGGTTGGTACTGCCACATATGTTCCATCCCTGCAAAGGAGCCTGGCAAGTGTCTGCAGTTGCTCAAGGAAATTGACCCTGGCAGACCATCGTTCGAACTCTTTTATGATTTTGGAACCGGTTCCATCGAACTGCATGCCCTTTACAAGGGAAAGTGCCAGCTTGTTCAGAGATGTAGAAACATGTGGAGTGCTGGTTGAGAGCTGCTGGTAGTACATAAACCGGTTATCAGTATCGAAGTTCTGATAGCCTCCAAACTTAGTAGATTTATCTGTTCTTTTTATACCTGCAGAGGCCATGAGAGTAATCGGCTTGATATGTGGACTATTGATATTTGCATTTAGGCGGACCATAAAACCTCATAAATGATTCTTGATCAGAGCTTTTGCTTCTGTAGCGGTGATCTTACCATCTTCCAATGATTGGAAGATATCATAAACGAGGGCCTTACGTTCTTCTGTTGACTTGAACTTCCACCAGAGCTTTGCCCGTATGACTATGCCTGCACCTATTCCTATCAGGAAGGTAGCTATTTCAGTTGCGTATGATTCTATCATGGTTTGCTGCTCCTGGGCTCATGTTGGCCACACCACTCATCGGAAGGAACAACCGGGAACCCAACCTTTGCAACAGGAGACTCGCGTCTACAAAAACCATATGTAACTGCCGTTGACTTGAAAAAAGTGCATGTGGAACAAGATTCGCTCATGCAAGTAAATCAAAATACATCTACTATAAAAAATTTATACATACAGGATATGATCGATTATGCAAATTACCAGTATATTTTAGTCCTGAGTTTCCAATTTTTAAGCGCATATCAGTAGAAGACGTAAATACAATCTACCAGAAGGATGTTATTTTAGTTTCTTACCAAACCAAATAATGAAGTAATTTATGAGGAGAGAGAGCTCATTATCATTTGCAAAAAATGAATAAGACATTTAATGCACAAAGAAGAAGTGTGATTTGTTAAGTTAGAGGCTATAAATGGATAGAAGCACTTAATGTACAAATAAAGAGTATTATTTGTTGAGTTAGTGACTATAGTACAAAAATACTGAAATAACGTTAATTTGATATGGCTAAATTACTCAACATATAGAATACACACTTATAATAAGAAACAAAACGTTGTGACAACTATGCCTTTAATTTTGGAATTATCACTTTTTGTGCTATTTACAACTATACTTGCCGCTTATGTTGAACATAAATACTGCATTTTTGACAAAATAATGAGGATTAAGTATCATATTTTAAATCCAGAAGTAGAAATAAGGTTTTTCACAACCTACACATCTAATGTACCTTTTGCAAATTTAAAGCCGATTCTCATATCAACTTTCCAAAACTGTTGTGATCATATAAGAGTAGATAAAAATTCAAACCATAAGTTAGAAATCTTAGTTGATAGTTCTTATTGTGTTAGTTTTCAGGCCATTTCAAATGAAGAGATTTATTTTCAAAGTGACAACATAAAAATGAAAATGAATTCAATGGTAACGGTTGCTGAAAATATGCTTAGTTTATTAGATAATATTGCGGAGAATATTATATCTAAAAATTATGCATGTAACGTAAATAATTACACTGTACATTTATGCCTACCATTTAAAAAATTAATTTGTAGAAACTTAGTTTCTAATAGTGCAAATGCACACGCATATAAATTTGTAATGTATAATGAGGGGTATTCAAATGAAATGCTAGCATTTGAAGACCTTGTACGAATAAAAGCCAAAAAGAAAGATGATCTATTAAAACTGATGGAACTATTCACATAATCCTTTAAATACTCAACTACAGCTGCAAATATGGTTTATGGGACAACAAGCACTCTTTTTTTAGAATATCGAACTACGCTTTCTGCAACACTGCCAAGCAATACATGGCTGAATCCTGTCCTTCCTAGAGTCCCAATAACTATGAGATCTATGTTGTTTTCTCTGGCAAAATCAATGATTCCATCACGAGTTGTCTTGGCGTTGATCACAAAAGGTTCCACATCCACTCCCTGGCTCTTGCCTGCTGCTACTACATATTCAGTGGCTTTAAGACCTTCCTCTTTTAACTTATCATCCAATGCCTTTACCCACAAATCGCTCAACATAACTGGAATATTATCCGAAGGAATGACATAAATAGCTTTAACTTCGGCACCGTTTGCCTTTGCGAGTCCAATACCACAATCTATCGCATTGATGGCATTTTCAGAGCCATCTGTAGCTATCATTATCTTTCTTATTGCAGTGCAGCGCATTTTATTCCTCCAGATGATATTTTAAACAATTGGATATTTGACATCAGATTAAACTTTCATGAATCTTCTTCGTCTTCCGGTACATGGAGTTTACAATTTTGCTGTAGATCACAGATCATTTGAGCGGTTCCGAACACCCTTTCAACAGGAATGACAAAACCTAGCCCAGTCCCCGGCTTATTAAGGCCCACATCTTCACTGATAAACTCGATGATCTTATCAGCATTTACACATTCTGCCAATGTAAGTACAACTTCTTTTTCCGGTTCAATCAGCATACCCAGGAGACTCTTGTTCTCATGAACTCCTGTGCCTCGCCCGAAAAGTATCGTTCCTCCCTTGGCGCCTGCCTTCCGGGATGACTTTATAACTCTGTCACCCCATCCTTTCTTTACTATTGTTACTATAAGGATCAGGTCATTTTCATCAGACATTATTTTTACCTCCAATATATCTCATATATACTCCTAACAGCATTACAAAGATGATGGGTGCAAGCGCTATGAGTGCTATCATACCGAAACCGTCAATTACAGGGTCCCTGCCTTCCTGGGATGATGCCACACCAACGGCCATCGACATGAGGAAAGTGACGGCCATGGGACCTGTAGCCACTCCTCCCGCGTCAAAGGCAATTGCTATGAAATCCTTATCCGAAAGCCACATCAGCACTATAGCAAGAAGATAGCCTGGAACTATTATGTATAAGAATGGAAAGCCATAAACAAGCTTAGCCATTGCAATAGTCACGAAAACGGCCACACTGAAGGAGAGCGTGTAAAGCATTAGTTTTGACTTGATGTAACCAGTGGACGATTTCTCTATCTGGTAGCACAGCACCCTTACAGCAGGCTCTGCATATGTTGCCAGGAAGCCAAGGAAGAAACCAACTGGCATCATGAGCCATTGATGCTCCATTGTACCTAGAAAGCTCCCTATTTCAGTTCCTACTGGTAGGAAGCTATTGTACACACCATAAAGGAATAATATCATTCCAAGGGCTGTCATTGATATTCCCAGCAAGAGCTTTACTAGTTGCGAAGTCGGGAACTTGAGATATAGGAACTGGAATATGATAAAGAAGAATACGAGAGGAAGCAATGCTTGCAGAACTTCCAGAACGATGTCTAATAACCCATGCTCAACACTCAAATCAAAATACCCCCATGAGCATAACAGTTATTATGGGGCCGACTGCAGCAAGACCTATCAAGCCAAAACCCTCTGAAAGTTCAGATTTCTCGCTTATAACTGATACAATACTTGTCCCAAGTGCCATGAGTACAGGTATTGTCAGGAGCCCTGTTGCAACACCTCCGGAATCAAAAGCAATGGCAAGATACTCGGGTTTTGTAAAGAAAGAGATGGCTATTATGAATAAATAGGAAGCTGTAAGCAGGTATTTTATTGGCACGCCATAAACTATTCTCAACATAGAAATGGATATAAATATCCCTACACTGGTGGATATGGCTAAGAGGAATACATTACGAGGGATACCGTCTCCATTCAAAGATTCCATCATTGTGCTTAACACCCTTACATTAGGCTCTGCAAGCGTCACTATGAAAGAGAGTATGAAAGCAACTACCAAAATTAAAATCACTGAGTTGTGCTTTGGTAATTCCGAGCCCACAGCGTTTCCCATGGGCAGCATTCCCAATTTTACACCAAACAGAAACAAGATCATGCCTATTATAACCAGAAAAGAACCTCCAAGGAAGTTTATGAGCAACTCTTGACTGGTGCCGATGAACAGAAGGATCAAAAGTGCAACTACTGTTAAGGGTACTACTGCCTGAATTACCTCCCAAGTTGTTTCTTTGAAGTCTTCTAACATACAGAGTTTCCTCCCCGAAAATCGATTAAAGGCAGAATCTGCTTCGATGTAAATCAGCAGGATATTATAAAAGATTAATCACTACGCTTGTTGAATCTATCAATTATGTTGAATAATATAAAAAACGAGTTATAGACTTAAGTTAAGCGAGCACCCCCATCACCATTACGCTTAGTATTGGGCCAATTGAAGCAAGGCCAATCAAGCCGAAGCCTTCGGACAGCTCAGACTTTTCCCCCAGTACTGATACTACACCTATGCCCAGTGCCAGGGTCACAGGCACGGTCATAGGACCTGTGGTCACACCCCCTGCATCAAAAGCTATTGCAAGATATTCGGGTTTCGTGAAAAAGGATAGCATAATAACTATCAGATAACCCGCTGTCAGCAAGTACTTTATCGGTACACCATAGACTATCCTGAGCATGGAAACCGATACAAAGAAACCTACCCCAAGAGCAATGGACAGGATCAGTACGTTACGGGAAATACCATTCTCGGACACCGAATCAATCATTGTGCTCAGCACCCTTACATCAGGTTCTGCAAGTGTAGCCATGAAAGACAGTAAAAAGGCGACTCCTACAATGAAGATCAGAGAATTGTGCTTTGGAAGTTCGGAACCAATGGATTCTCCGATAGGCAGCATCCCCAGCTTGACACCCATGAGGAAAAAGACCATCCCTGCTATGACCATTATAGTCCCTGTAAAGAAAGAGAGGAACATACCGGAATTAAGGCCAATGACCAGCATGATCAGGAGCACAGCTGCTGTCAAGGGCAATACAGCCTGGACTACCTCCTTGAATGTTTCTTTAAAATCCTGCAGCATTAAATGGGGTCTCCTTGATGGGGGCAGCCTCTTTGCTTTCACTACTTGGAATGACAAGCACTGGTTTTTTTGCATATCGCACAACATTTTCTGCAACACTCCCAAGTAAGGCACGCTCGACCCCTGTTTTTCCTTGTGTACCCATTACAATAAGGTCGATATCATTCTCTGTTGCGAAATCGATAATTGCATCTACAGGTTTTTTATCTTTGATAATTATGGCGTCCACTTTTACTTCTTCATGGAGGCCAATATCAACTACATGCTCAATAGCTTTTTTTCCTTCTTCTCTCAAATAGTTAAAATATTCTTTAACCCACATATCACCGCGCATTGAATGAAGGAAGCCGGTAGGTGTCAGAACATAGAGAGCAGTGACATTAGCTCCGTTCTCACGTGCCAATTTTATACCCCAATGTACTGCGTTCTTTACTTTCTCAGAACCATCCGTAGCTATCAATATTTTCTTTATCTTTGCGGTCATCTCTCTGCCTCATTAGATGATTAGTATTTAAGGTTTATATAATTAAGTGATAATTTTAAATTTGGGAAGATTCGTCTATGTCATTCAAACGAGGATTTCTACAGAGCCGATTAGAGATAACTTATTCTCTCTTTCTGAAAACAAATGTAAGGCCAGGTATTTCCAACGTTGGAAGAGCGATAGGTGGACACTCTATCCCCGTACTTTTTTATAATATATAACCTATACAGACATAATTATATTATAGAACTTGAAGTGGAAAAGATGAACTCGAAGAAATACTATTTATCAAAATGCCTGATACTTTTCCTAATACTATCAGCTTGCATCGCAACAACTTCCGCAGAGCCTCTTACTTTGACTGTCGGGGAGGGGAAGGATCATTTAAACATAAGTGACGCCCTTTCAAATGCAAATAATGGCAGTATCATTCTTGTAAGCGATGGAATATACACTGAAGAAGATCTGGTTATTGACAAGAGAATAACACTTATTTCTGAAAATGGATCACAAACCACAACCATAAAGGCTAATCCAGATAGCGACACCCTAATTACAATAACTGTAAATAACGTCACCATCAATGGATTTACTATAGAAGGCGATCTTGAAACATTTGAGGATGGGCTTTTAGGACGCAATGGAATTTCATTGGAGTCGGTTTCAAGTATCACTATTACTAATAATGAAATATTTGGCTTCTATGATGCTTTAGTCACTGATCAATCTGGCAACAACTTCATAGCCAACAATACATTTCTAAATAATTCAATGGGTGTATTCTTTGACTGTTCAATGAACAATACCATGCTCAACAATACATTTGAATCGCACTTAACAACTTTTGGTGTTGATGGTCCCGCATTAGAGAATTTTGTTCACGTTGTCGAAAATAACACCATCGAAAATAAGACAATCTATTACTGGGTAGATATGGCAGATGCCAAAATACCTTCCGATGCAGGCCAGGTATATGTTATCAATTCCACCAATATAACTGTCAAGGACCTTGTATTGACACATGGTTATGATGGTGTTGCATTTGTAGAAACAGACAATTCCAGAATTGAAAATGTTACGACATTCTCAAGCAGCTACGGTATATCTCTAATAGGCTCAAATAACAACACATTGAGCGACAATATCATTTTACAGTGCGACTATGATGGCGTTTATGTGGTTGAATCTCATAACAGTATTTTGAGTAATAATATTATTCTTCTTTGCGGCGATGAGGGCATTTATATCGGTAGATCAGATAATGCTACTCTTAGCAGCAATACCGTTGTGCTTTCTAACGATAATGGTATTTTCATCGACGAATCTAACGACAGTACTTTAAATGAAAATACCATCGCAGCCTGTAACCATAATGGGATACGGATTGACCACTCACAGAATAACTCTCTGACCAACAACATAGTTACCTATGGTGGTCTCGATTCTGAGCATATTGAAACTGCAGGTATTTTACTTTCTGGATCCGACAATAACACTTTGATCAATAATAGTGCTGACAGCAATCTTGGGACAGGTATTGCTGTAGTTTCCTCTGACAATAATATCTTAAGAAGAAACACTGCTAATGAGAACAGTTTGGGCGGGATTTGGATAGCCTCATCCGACAATAATACCTTGACAGATAATCTTGCCACTGACAACTACTATGGAGACCTTCTCTCTTTAGGTGTGAACATAGATACAGCACTTTTTGGAGATGATTCACATATTGATAGTTCAATAACTAATATACTGGCAAACAAATATGCCAATGATAATTCCTTAGACAATCTCTTCTCCGAAGCCATTAATTCATATCCTGCCACTTTTGAGAACACTTTGCATAGCAGGACGGCGGCTAGTAGAAAGAACCCAGTTCGGGAGGATGTCGGCCTACAAAGCGTTTCAATTAATGGCGGTGCGAGGATTATACTACCCGGCTCCGGCATATTTGTAGTTGAAGGTGAAAATAATACGTTAACCAGAAACATGGCATTCAATAACCAATATGACTTTTGCTCTGCATTATCTTATAACCTAGAAGTAGAAAAACTAATGCTGATAAAAGATCAGGCGCAGATGTCTTTCACCGTTGATGAGGGTATTGTGCTCTTATCCGGCAATGAATCCAGTGATGTGTCTCTTCCAGGAAAGACAAATGTTAATGGTTATATTGATATGCTCGCTGTTATTGATCCAGATATTGGCTATAGCTCAGTTGATGCTGAAATTAATATAGTATTGCCCACAAAGCTGGAATTTAAGTTCCTTTATGACGATTCTGGAATGAGCAGTAATGGCGAATCTTCAATAAGACTCTATCAGTTGAACGGTACCAAATGGACCTCAATTCCAAATTCGTCTTTGAACACAAACGCGAACTATGTTGCAGCAGCCCTTGACTGGCAATACATTACAGAATATGATTCACTTGATATAGGCATTAATTCCCCAACTCCGTATTATGGAATGGTTACACTGGCACTCTTCAAGGATCCGGAGCCACCCCGTAGTTCTGGCAGCCTTCCGCAAAGCCTTAAGGATTCAACTAAAACGGATCTTCCCATCACTAATGACGGAGAAATTACAAAAGACACTGTTGTCAAATCAAAGAACTCAGACGCTACACTTACTCTTTACAAAGGAACGAAAGCAATTGATGTCTCCGGAAACCCTGTGAACATTATAAGAGTTACACCTTTCTCGTATGGACCAGCTGGAATTCCTGCAGATGCTACAGACCATGGACTTTACTTCAAGTTTGAACCGTCCGGGACCACGTTCAGCCAGGATGTTATGATAACTATGGAATTTAATCCGGAAGACTTTGAAGGCAGGACTCCTGTAATCTATACCTATACCTCTGAGGATGGATGGATCGCCCTGGAAACCACAGTTGACTGGGAAAATGGCAGAGCAACAGCAATGATAAGTCACTTTTCATTCTATGCACTGTTTGGGACTGATGCTGAGCCTGTAAAAGAAGCCTCATTCGAGCCAACTTCAGAAACTATCGAAACAGTCACATCTGAAGGGAACTCTGCTGAAGAATCCACCGATGAAAAAGGACTTGGGTTCATTTCATGGGTAGTTGCAATTGTGCTTGTAATAGGCCTGGGAATTGTCTATGGAACTAAGAAAAAGAAGGATGGAGGGCTTTAAGCCCTTCCTTTTTTATGGAGGTTTTCTGCAGAGTTATTTATGTTATGCTTGTACTAGAAAAGGTGTCAATAATTGATCCATTTAGAGTATTCATCAACGAAGGTCTTGATAATATCATCTTTAGATAAATTCTCTATATCATGTTCACCGATACTACCATTTCTGATAGATATCTCCACTTGAGGTGTCCTTGGTAGACTTTCATCGGCATGCTCTGGGAAGGCAAAACCCGCTTTCTGATATGCTCTACCTTCTATCAAGAAATAGAATTCTTCCACCTGCTCCTCAGTTTTGATTTCAGAAGGAAGATACACTGTCAGGGAAGCAGAACCCAAGCCTGAGTCATCAATATCTATGACGACTATTCGTCCATATTTTTCAATTTCCATCTTTAGGTCATTATAGGCTGGGACAACTATATCTTTTAAAAAATAACCTATGTTAACTTCTGCAAGCTTGACACTCGTTTCTTGAGTAGTTATGTCTTCCAAATCATTTTCTTCTAACTGGAAGATCTTCCTCAGTTTCCCTTTCCACCCATTCATTTGCCTTTACCAGTAAAAAGTTCTCCTACTAGTTCTTTGGTCTTTTTACTTGATTTATTTTCCGGTAAACCATCTAAAGGCTCCGCAGCTTCGTGACTGTTTTTATCTGCGCCTAATCCTTTGTAAAGACTATAGCACATCAAGATCAGTACTATACAAAATGGCAAGGCTGTTGTAAGTGCAGCCGTCTGCAAGGCTACAAGCCCTCCGGTTAACAAAAGGACAGCTGCGACCGTTCCTTGGATAAGGGACCAGAAAATCCTTAAGGAAATCGAAGGCCTGGGGTCACCTCCAGATGAGAGTATGGCTATTACAAGAGAACCTGAATCAGAGGAGGTTACAAAGAATGTCATGACAACAATAGTGGCAAGAGCTGAACTGACCATGGAGCCTGGTAATGCATCAAGCAGTACATAGAGTGCTGTAGGGATGCTTGTTTCAACGGCCTGAACAATTCCACCATTCCCGAAAAGTTCGATATGTATTGCAGTGTTGCCAAAGACGATTATCCATATGAAGGTGATTATTACAGGAGCGAGGAGAGCACCCCGGATGAACTCTCTTATCGTACGGCCACGAGAGATTCTGGCAATGAACATACCTACAAAGGGAGACCATGAGATCCACCAACCCCAATAGAACATGGTCCACATTTTTTGCCATTCCATCCCAGTGAAAGCGTCTGTCTGGAATGTCAAAACAACGACATGTTGCAAATAGTAACCTACGCTCTGTACATAAGAGCTTAGTAGAAATGCCGAAGGACCGACCACGAAAACAAAAAGCACCAGTGCAAGCCCCAGCAATATGTTCATCTGGCTTAAAATGCGTATGCCGCGGTCAAGACCTGATGCAACTGAAATCGTAGCTGCCAAGGCTATGAATATAACGAGGAATATTTGGTTATTTGCAGAAACTGATAATATGCCCAGGTAGTCCATGCCGGAGTTGATTTGCATTACACCTAGGCCAAGAGAAGTTGCAACTCCAAAAAGTGTACCAAATATGGCAAGTATTTCCACTATATTGCCCCGTACACCATATATTCTATTGCCAAATATCGGATACATTGTAGAACGAATGGTCAGTGGCATATCATGTCTGTATGAAAAATAAGCAAGTGAAAGACCCACGACTGTATAGATAGCCCATGCATGAAGCCCCCAATGGAAAAAGGTGAGATTCATGGCCTCGACCGCTGCCTCAATGCTTCCTGAAGCAACTTCTTTGGGTGAGGAAAAATGGATAATAGGTTCAGCAACACTGTAAAAAAGAAGACCTATACCCATACCCGCACTGAAAAGCATTGCAAACCATGTTACATCTTTGTATTCAGGTCTGTCAGATTCTTTACCCAACCGTATGGTTCCATAGCGACTGAAGTAAAGCCAAATGACAAAACCTAAGAAAAATGCCACTGAGAGAATATAGAACCATCCTAGATTCACAACTATCAAGTCCTGGACAGTCGTGAAGGCATTTGATACTTTTTCTGTGAAAAATATTCCCATGTACACAAAGGATAATACTAAGACCACCGATACATAAAATACCTGTGAGTTTGTGCCTGGGTTGTGTAGTTTATCCATGGTGAACTCCTATGACAGTGTATAAGGGCAGGCACATATCTTACAAAAGATTTACGACTGAACCCACCTTAAAATTATAAAAACCCTCTTTTCTACTTGTATTATGGGGATGTTAATGGAATTCAGAGAACTCTCTGATGAACAATGGAAGTTTATTAGACCACATTTACCACCACAACCCATTGTTGGAAAAAAGAGAGCTGACGACCGTAAGGTCATCAATAGCATTCTCTTTGTCCAGATAACTGGTTGCAGGTGGAGAGACATGCCACCTCAATATGGTTCTGGTGTTACAGCATGGAGAAGACTGAAAGAGTGGTCAGAAGAAGGAATATGGAACAAGATCATGGAATCCCTACGGGATTCCGCTTATCAAGATGGTAATTATCTATAGAAACTGCGTGTGTTAATAGTACTTTCATCGAAACAAAAAAAGGGGAGAAGATTGCGCATACAACGGTCACAAGAGAAGGAAAGGCGTAAAGATCCAGGCCTGTGTAAGCTGTGAAGGATTCCTTTTAACCCTTCAAATATTCTCTGAAAAAGATTATGATAATCAACATTTCATCGAAGTTATGGAAGATCTAAGGATCAAGACTAGCAGAAGACCAAGAACAAGACCACAGGAAGTATTGGCGGAAGCAGCTTACGATGATGTTGATATAAGACAACATTTAAGGTCTAGAGGAATACAAAGCAACATTCCCATAAATCCCAGGAACACGAAAACAAGGAAAAGAGGAAGACCTACAAGATTCAATCCAAAAACTTATGCTAAAAGAAGAGCAATAGAACGATTTTTGCATGGTTGAAAATGTGATTTAGAAAATTAGTGACTAGGTATGAAAGACTTAGCATAGTGTTCAAAGGACTATTGGATATTGCATGTTTCATGCTGTGCTGGAAAAGAGGGTTCAGAGAGGTTAGGAAATAGGCTCATCTTTTAACCAGTTGTATTGGGACTTAAGACCCTGAAGCATGTTCTTGAGCTCATTCTTACTTATGGATCGGTTCTCATCCGTGTAAGCTGTACTCTTCAAGTTCAATGCCCAGTTTATAGATGAACCTCCACGTACCAAACTGTTTCTCAAAGAAATCTATCTATGATCTACGTGGATATAATCGATATTTGTAGGCTCTTAACATACGCAAAGTATTTTTGCTAGTTGATAGCATATATATTTAATGTTTGACCATGTATACGATTCCAGACACCTTTCAAATACAACTGGACGTAATTCATCCACCGGTCCCATTTCTTCGAAATGGAACTCCCATTAAACCTATGATTTAATGCGACATTAAATTGGGTGGTCTTTTTACTCCAACGTGATAAAATTCGTTAACCGATGACAAATGATGGAGATTTACATGAAGAACTGGGAAATCAGGAGATAAGTGGAGACTCAAAATCTTGAATATGATTGACTATCCCCTTCAGCGCGCCTCAAGCAACCAGTACCACAAAGGCACATACTTGATCTTCCCACCATCAACCTTCTCTTCGCCAAAGATATCTGCTGTGATGATAGTTCCCTCTTTTATCCTGAAGTTTTTCATTCCTGCCAGGAGACCACTTATCTCACGTTCTTTTGTTTCCGGGCTGGATAAATCTGAGCAGACTTGGATCAGTCTGACGGGGTCAATACCTTCCTTAATTACAAAGTCAACCTCAAGTCCCTTCTGGTTCTGCCAGTAGTAGACCTCACTTCCAGAGCGTAGAATATGGAGAAAGGCCATATTCTCATATAACCTTCCTGTATCCGAGGACAGTTTAAAGGATACGGCGTTGATCATACCTGTGTCAATGCAATAGAGTTTCCTTGGTTTGTTCATCTGCTGCTTCAGGGATTCATCAAAATGTGTAACGCTGAAGAGCAGGAATGCATCCTCAAGGTATGCAATATAATCTATTATTGTATCCGTACTGAGGGAGGAATAACTGGAAAACAAACGCCTGAGGGAGTTATAAGTATGTGGCTTTGCGATGTTGGAGATGCAGAAGAGCGCCAGATCCCTGAATATAAGGGGATTGCGGACGCTATGTCTTGCGATTATATCACGGTGGATTATGTCATCAAAGTAGGACTGCAGTGTTTCACGGTGTCGGACTGATGGGTAGACGATCGTTTCAGGGAATCCTCCTTTTTCCAGGTACTCATTGAACATGCGTTTCATCATTGCCTTGTCTTCAGAGTAAGGAAGCGTTTTCAGGTCGTACTTGATCTTGTGAAAATCAAGGAACTCTGCAAAACTGAAAGGAAACATCCTAGTACTGAGATGCCTTCCGGTAAGCAGTGTGGATATATCCTGGGATAACAGGGAAGCATTGGAACCACTGATGACCATCTTCACATTTTGCTTCCTGTCATATATTCCTTTAACCCACCTCTCCCATAACGGAAAGTTCTGGATCTCGTCCAGGAAAAGGTATAATCGGTCCTCTTCAGATATTTCCTGCATTTCACGGAAAGTTTCTATCAGCAATTGTAGCTCATCCCCTTTCAATGGCTGCAGTCTGTCATCATCGAGGTTTAGGTACAGGATATTGCCCTTTGGTACACCTCTGTCGATGAGCTTTGAGATCAACTGGTACATATAATAGGTTTTACCGCATCTTCTGACACCCACTATGTCATTTACGTGAGGTACGTCGATATTAAGTTCGTACCTGCGCCCCTGCAGCGGGGGTAGTGTTCTCCCCTGCCAGTCGATAATAGCACTTCTTAGTTTCTCTCGTGTATCCATATAGAACCATCAATCATTTTTACTTATAAATCCATCGATTATACTAGACAAGAACATACAATTTTGTCTAGCATACTTGACATACGTATATTCTAACGGTAACAAGTTCAATAAGAAATATCGGATCTTGAAAAGAGATTGCTAATGCAGAACGGCTTGAAGATATCCATACAATTTGTCAAATAAAAAAGAGCGATTATTCAACAAATGAACTATTCATTAAAAGTTTAAATAATAAGTGAGTGATACAATATAATGATAAAATAGGTAATATAAAAGGATGAATAGTAAAAATGAAATCAAAACCATTGGTGACAATATTCCTCTTGATAACGATAATTGCGCTTTCGGGATGTACAGACATAAGTGACTCATATAAGCCTGGAAGCTTCGGAACAACTGAAGAAGAGCAACAGATAGTTGAAGCCGTCACTGAAAAATATGGTGATATGACAGCCACAGGTGAACCAAGACTCCTTGAAGTAATGATGACATCATCAACACAAAACTTCATACCTGTGGATAAGGTACTCAAATATTCAAAGGACTCTGAAGATTTGTATGTATGGTTCATCTACGACAATTTCAATTACGACAAAATAACTGTAGAATGGATCTACCTTGATACTGATTACTCTATCCACACCTTCGAATCAGAGACAGGTGAAGACTTTGGACGTGGGACGTTCATACTCGAGAAGCCAGATGATGGTTGGCCGATTGGAAACTACAGAGTGATAATAAGCGGAGTAAATGTGGAAGAATCAGTGGACTTTGAGATAATAGATGGAGAAACGGTTTCAATACCATTGGAACTGCTGGAAGGTACAAAAACAGGCAGTAATAATACAGTAACAACAGGAAACGTACCAAGTCCACAAAGTGGATTCATATCTGAAAGCACATCATACAGCTTTGTAGGAGAATGGTCAACAAATTGGGGAGATATGACGATCACACAATCAGGAACTAAGATAATTGGTGAATACACATACGATCAAGGAAAAATTGAAGGTGTTGTAAACGGCGATGTATTTATAGGTACCTGGTCCGAAAGTCCTTCATATTCAGCTCCTAACGACGCAGGTGATGTAGAACTTAAATTAAGCAGTGACGGTAATTCATTGGAAGGAAACTGGAGATACGGCTCAGACAGTTCAGCATGGAACGGTGGATGGACAGGAATCCGAAAAGCATAATCAACAACATCTTCAAGCGCAGCTTCATCAGGCACAATACCCGGACGGCATCTCGTAGAAGTTGAAGACTACGGAATAAAACCTGCGTCTTAATTACATTTTTTCTTTTTTGAAAGGCATTGATTCACCAAAATATTATGATTTGGCATTGTTAATTAAGTATAGTTAGTTCATTATTTCTATACTTCATCAAAAGAAGAACAGAGTGTTTTAGCATTCCAAGACTCTTGGTATAACATTTTGTTTTTCTTCGCAGTCTTGCCAGAAAGTGCCTGAATATGCTGTTATATCCTTCCACTGTATAGGTTTCTGCTTTGGATCGTGTATGAACCTCATCTGGAAGAAACTCTGCATATGCTTTCCAGTTATCAGTCATCACTCTCCCTATCTCCTTTTTCTCTAGTTTTTTCCAGAGCTTTTGTCCTGTTTTGGTTCCCCTGCTACCAAAAGAGCAGTTGATGAATTTTTTTCCCAGCTCTATCAACAGCAATCCATATCCAACAATATTTTTTTTGTTTCCAATATAAGTATGCATCTCGTCTAACTCAACGATCTCTATCTCGTTTTCACTTTTTAGATCCTCTAATTCTGTCCAAATGCCTTTATCCAATTTTGAACAGAAACATGACTTACTCCTAAAAAACGTCCTATTGAACGGAATCCTAATCCTTCCAGATATAGCTGTAAAGCTTGTCGTTTAACGGAGGGATGAAAGGCAGTAGACTTAAGTTCTACTGTATAATTGTATCTACATTCATGGCATTGATAGCGTTGGAGTCCTTTGATTTTACCGTTCTTTTTATTATTAAAGCTATTGCACTTGGGACAATTCACGCTTTAATGTAAGATATCATAGTACATAACTATATATGCTTACCAATGCCGATATTTTTACTTTACGTGTCGATACTCCCTGAAGATATGATTCTACAATAGCATTCTCTAATGCCTTCTCTGTTCGTGAATATCTTTCAAAGACTTGTATCGTAAATGGAACATCACGTAACTGAGGTTTCAGTAATTCCAGCTTTCCATGCCTGGTTGTAAGAGATCGCTCTTTGTAACCATTACGCTGAGCTTTTCGTTTCTCACTACGTTCATATTTTCCCGCACCTGATTGTTGTAAGGCCTCAACTTCCATAACCTGGTTCAAGAACCAAGTTATAAGAGTTCTTACAGCATCTTCTCTATCGACAAAATAATCTTCTAATAGGTCATATAGATTCGTGGTCCTGTGCCTTCTTAGTTTGTCCAATTATTCTAAGAGGTATAGGACTATTGTATTTTACAGAAAATTAGTTACGCTGCCCGACCCAACGACACAGGTTATTAAAATAACATCATTGAAACTTGAACTTAGACATGAAATCCCTATCCACTTCGATACTATCAACCAGATTGAAGTAGATAACGAATACCTCTATGTTTCAGTGACACACGAAGAAAACTCCGAATACGAAGCTGCAAAATGGCTAGGATTAGACCGTAACACCACAGGACATATAGCAGTAGTAGCATCTCCTGATACTGGAAAGATAATGAAGCTCGGTAGATCAGGACAACATATTCATGAAAAATACAAACATATCCGCAAAAATCTCCAAAAAAGAGGTAAGTATAGAAAGGTGAAACAACTTAAAAACCGTGAAAGTAGAATCTTTCGAGACATTAATCACAAAATTAGTAAAAAAATTGTGGAGAATGCCTTTGAAAATGGCTACGGAATTAAGCTCGAAGAACTCAAGGGTATCCGTAAGAACAAGAAACAAGCAAAATTATTCCGTTATTCCATGAATAGTTGGTCTTTCTATCAACTCCAAATGATGATAGAGTACAAAGCCAAACTACTTGGAGTTCCTATCGCTTATACCGACCCTGCATACACTTCTCAATCATGTAGCAGATGCGGTCATATAGGGAACAGAAATGGCAAAAACTTTGAGTGTCCTTCATGTGGACACGTTGAACATGCGGACATTAATGCAGCTTTCAATATCGCATTATCTCCAAACATCATTCTATTCACAACAGAAAGTGATGTTGTGAAGGGGGATACTGGCATCCCCAAAGCAGCAATAATTAGAAAGCAATTAACCGTAGAACCCCACGCACTTTAGTCGTGGGAGTATGTCAGTGCCTGCTACTTCCACTATGCTTACAAAATCAATATATACTCATAAAATAATGACTTCTGTGCTCATGTATGATTCGGACGCCCTACGCGCTTTTGGGCGCTCCTGTATCATACCATCCCCTCGTTTTTGTTTTTCCAGCGCAATTCCACTTTGCCAAAACCCCGCAAACTTGCTTTGTTTGGAAGGGATAGAATTATATTAAAGCACAATATTATAATTATAATAATATAGATACATTTAGTCTGAGTGATTAGATGCAAGAAGAACCTCTACAAAAGCTGAACGAAAAAGAATACAATGTAGTCAAAATACTACAGACTATCAAAGTTAGAAGATCTCACGCACTAGTGATCGTCGCGCTTGCTGGTCGGAAAGAACTGAAATCGTCTGAGATCGAAAAGGTGACTGGTCTTTGTCAACCCGAAGTAAGTAATACAATGCGTGACCTCAGGAAGATGGATTGGGTAAGTGTACAGAAGGATCCATTTGTTGAGCAGAAAGGCAGACCACATAATCTTTATAAACTGAAATATCCGTTGAAAACAATCATCAAAACACTTGAGAAGCAAATCCTCAGGGAACAACACGAAAATTTAAAGATTATCGCAAAATTGAAAGAAAGAACTTGAAAGCCGATAATCATATTTCCTTATCAAGAACTGCCAATTGACCACGACTAAACAGGTTGTCCGACAATTACTGGCATTAATATAAAAACTCCTTATTTTCCCATTTAAAAGAGTCAATGCCTTTTTCTTTGTTCTTCCGATGAACTTGACTTGTCATACAGCCTGTCAATGACTACCGACTTCAGTCGGTAGTCGTTGAGAAGTCCTCCAAGTGTTTTATGAATAATTCGTATTGTTTTTCCAATTTAACCATCAGGTCTGTCATTTCCACTACATTGCCTGATCTTGCTGCTTCTTCAACTTCGCATGCAATGCTACTTAAAACCATACCACCGAGGTTCGCTGAGGAACCTTTTATCTGGTGCGCATAGTTACCGGTATCCTCGGCATTTTCACATTCAATACTTGCTCTCAGAGCTCTTATATGCTGCGGTGCATGCTTTATGTACGTAGTGAAAAGATGACGTGCCAGTTCAATATCGCCATCAATTCTCTCCATAAACGCTTCCTTATCAAAAATAGGCATACCCGATTGTTGATTTTGTTTAGAAGCGATGCAAACCTCGCTTTTCTCTCCATATAATTTATTTGACCACTTCTTGATCAATGTTAAAAGCGATTGCATTGAAACCGGTTTTGCAATGTAATCATCCATCCCTGCGTTAATAAAGCGTTCTCTGTCACCATCAATAGCATGTGCTGTCATTGCAATGATGGGTATTTCATGGTTAAGAACGGAAGAACTGGTATCCCTTATTATCCTTGTGGCCTCAATACCATCCATCTCAGGCATTTGCACGTCCATGAGCACCAGGTCGTAGGGAATCATTTCAAGTGTTTTGATTGCCTCTTTTCCATTGGCTACCGTATCTACTTTGTGGCCTATTTTCTTAAGCATGCTTTGAGCGACTTTCTGATTTACAATATTATCCTCAGCCAGTAAGAACCTTAGACTTTTTACTCTTTCAGAGGATTCTGTCTTCGAAGCAAGTGAAGGCGGTTCTTGTGGATCCTGATCTCTTTTGAGAGCGGATGCTACTTTATCGAGTAGCTCTGTATGATTGACTGGCTTGCTAATCAAGGCAGTGAACTTGCTTTTATCAAAATGATCAGAGTCTGGCCATTTCCCAAGTGACGTCAGCATCATAAGGGGAATACCTTTAAGTTTTTCATCAGATTTGATCACATTGGTAAGAGTAATACCATCCATTCCTGGCATTTGCATATCGAGAAGTGCTATATCGAATGGATTATTGTCTTCATGTGCTTGATAAAGCTCTTGTAATGCTGTAGTTCCACTATGAGCTTCGCTTACTTTAGCTCCTCGCGACAAAAGCCAAACTTTCAGTATTTCACGATTTGTTGCATTGTCATCCACTATGAGTATACGTGCATCCTTTATGCAATACATTGAGCTGTTTAGTGGTTTGATGCCTAAATGCTTAACAAAAGGAATTATGAACCAGAACTCAGATCCTGCTCCTTTGTCACTGATCACACCTATCTTTCCACCCATCATCTCCACAAGTTGTTTAGAGATAGCAAGACCAAGACCTGTACCGCCATACTTCCGGGTGATGGATGCATCTACTTGATAGAAACTATCAAAAAGAGACCCTATTTTATCTGCAGAAATGCCAATTCCAGTATCCTTGACTGAAAATCTCAACATGGCTTCAGAGTCTGTTTCTGACTCAAGGCTTACACGCACAACAATTTCACCATTTTCGGTGAATTTGATCGCGTTCCCAGTTAAATTCATCAATATCTGCTGTAAACGACTGGGATCTCCTCTGATATTAACAGGAACATCTGGGTCAGATGCGCAGATGAATTCCAATCCTTTACCGTGGGCCTTTACAGCCAGCATTGAAGCAAAGTCATCAAGCATATCACCCAAATTGAAATCCAGAACTTCCAGTTCCAATTTGCCAGCTTCTATCTTCGAGAAATCCAATATGTCGTTTATTAGATTTAGCAACAATTCTCCGCTGATCTGTATCGTTTCAACATAATGTTGCTGCTCTTCGCTAAGTTGAGTTTCCGCAAGCAGACTGGTCATGCCGATCACACCATTCATGGGCGTGCGTATCTCATGAGACATGTTGGCCAGAAACTCCCCTTTTGCTCTGGTAGCTTCCTCTGCTTTTAGAAGAGCTCTATCTAATTCCAGATTTTTTCTGGTAATGTTAGATGCATATTCCTTCAGTTTTTTCTCAGCAATCTTACGCTCTGTGATATTGGTATGCGACACTACGACCTTACGTGGAAAAGAATCTGTACCTTCGAAAGGCCGAACTTTTCCTATAAACCACCTACTTTCTTCAGGGGAGTCACATGGATATTCAAGATTAAATTCCTCACTCACCCCTGCCATTACATCTTCTATCCCTTTTGCGAACAGCCGACCTAAATCACTATCTTCGCCAACTGAGTTTTTTGCAATCTGAATATAATTTGTTCCTTCACTGACCTTTTCAAGATCAGCTGAGTTCTCAATAGCAAAATCCTTCCATGATTTATTTGTTTTGATAATAGTTCCTGTTTCATCCAATACACAAATATTTGCATCAAGGGAATCAAGAGTTGACTGATTCAAGTGATTCAGTTCCGTTATGATTTGTTCTACCTGCCAATCAGAAGTCATATCACGTCCGACGCCTACCAGCCCGACTGTCTCCCCTTTAGAGTTTTTCAGGGGCGCCTTGATCATATCAAGCAAGACTTTTCTGCCGTCAGGGTAATTAACCCATTCTTCATTGTGCCTGGCCTTTCCTTCCATGAGCACAATATAATCATTTCCTCGGAAAGATTCTGAAAGTTCCTTACTGAAGATCTCATAGTCCGTTTTGCCTATTATCTGGCTCTTTTCTCTGCCCATGAACCTTGAACATTCAGGATTGCATCCCATATATGTGCCTTTTAGATCTTTGAAAAAGATTATGTCTGGTATTGAATCAAGAAGCCCTTCTAAGAGAGAGTTTTTATTTTCAATCTTTTCTTCTGCTTTTTTACGATCAGTTATGTTTCGAACTATAGAGATTACTTTATCTTTCCCAAAAGAGGCCATTTTGCACTCAAAATACCTGATCTCACCTTCGATAAGGAGGTGATACTCAATGGTTTTAGTAATTTGCTCAATAAGAACCCTATCGATGGTCTCTTTCATTTTGATAGCCAGTTCACTTTGAAACACATCAAAGATAGTCTTGTTCAAAAATTGTTTTTTAGGCATTGCCAGATCTTCGTCATCTGCTGCTTTGTAATCAATGAATACTCCTCTCTTATCCAGCACAAATATCAAGTCAGGAATAGCTGCAATTAACGATTGATTATACAAATTACTAATAGTTAGGGCTTCTTCGTTCTTCTTTCTCTCAGTTATGTCACGTATTGCTGAAACGCGCATATGTCGCCCATTGTGCATGAGATTCAAACTTTCTACTTCAACAGGTACGATTGTCCCGTCTTTTCTTACACAACGCACTTCATATGGTTTCGTAGATTTTTCTTGCACTTTCTGTATGAGAAGAACATGATCATCAGGATGGAAAATAATTGGTGTAATATTTTGCCCTAGCAATTCCTCAGGCGCATAACCTGTTATGCGAACCATTGCCTCATTAACTTCAAGAGCTATACCATTCTCGTGTATAACGATGCCTTCAAAAGACACATCTGAAAGTAAACGGTATTTCTCCTCGCTTTTCCTTTGCTCCTCTTCCGCAACATGGCGCATTAAAGCTTCTCCAATATGAGAAGCAATATCTTCAAGCTGCTCTATAGCTTCAGACGAGAAGCATCCTTTCCGGTAATCAGCAAAGTGAATCAGACCCACAATCTCGTTTTTCATTCGAATAGGCACAAGTGCTACAGAGGCATATCCTTGATGAACACATTCGTTGCGTGGATGCAAGCGAATGTCCTGTTCGGCTGAAAGATCAAGAAGAGGGAAGGAGTCGTTAGTCCAACAGCTTCCACCTCGCGTAAAAAGAGAGTTGAAAGGATCTGTTTTACCTGAAATAACCAGGCCACATGTACATTCTAGCATAATAATGCCGTTACAGTCCCTGCAGAGACCTCCTTCCTGGTTACGTAAGACCAACGAGTTTTCCAAGCCCAAAAAATCAGCCGGGAATCCGTCACTTGCGATATATGGATAATCATCCCCTTCCTTCAGGCGAATGCCTATTGCGTCTACTCCAGTAAGCTTTTTCAAAGTGGAGACGATTTCTCTCATTGAATCATACATATCACTTGGTTCATTGAGGATACGCAAAACCTCAATTCCCATCTCGTGGTAAGCTTCACTTCTCTTACGCTCAGTGATATCTCTGGCTATACCTTCCAAAGCAAGTAGATTTCCATTATCATCATAAATGAAAAAATTCTTTTGTTCTACCCAAATAGTCTGCTCGTCTTTTCTTACCCAACGCAATGTTACAGTCTTTCGATCATTTAACTCTTCTTTGAATAAGGATTCAAGTACATGAGCATCATCTGGATGCACTAATTTAAACCCGAGGTCTGGATCTTCATAATGATCTTCAGGTGTATGTCCTGTGATTCTGGTTGAAGCTGGGCTAACATATGTAAACCTTCTTGTAGGAGAGAACTCATAGCGATATATCAGATCTTCAGCATTTTCTGCTAGCCTTCTGAAACGCTGCTCACTTTCCTTTAGCAATTCATCTGCGTTTTTGCGTTCAGTAATGTCCTGGAAGACCGTCACAAAGATTCCTTTTTCTACCTGATAAGCACTAATGCTGTAGTATCGCTTTAATGGCTCAGAGAATGTTTCAAAATTGGCTGGTTTTCCATTAAGTGCAACATCACCATATACCTCAATAAAAGAAGTTTTCTCTATGCCTGGAATAACCTCACTCGCACATATTCCAATAACATCCTCAACTTTAAGCCCTGTATGTTTCTCAAAGGCTTCATTTGCTTCCAAAAATACATAATCAATGGGTTTATCATGCTCATCCAAGATCATTTTATGAATTGCAACACCACTGAGGGCGTTCTCAAAGAGGCCGCGATATTTATTCTCACTCTCGTGCATCGCTTCTTCAGCACCTATCTGCCCTACTATATTCCACACAGAGTCCATAAGCAAAGTTAGCTGTAGCTCATCTACTTCCTCGTAAGCTGAATCCTTGTTTGCAACCCCTACAACGGCCACTATCTTATTATTTCTGAAAATGGGCACCGTCATAAATCTGTGAAGTCCAACATGTCCCTGAGGATATCCTTTTTTTAGAGGGTTGGGGGCAATGAAATCATTTATTATGATAGACTTGCGCTGCCTGACAGCTTCTCCCCAGATACCTGTATCATCCAGGCTGTAAACCGTCTGTGGGTTAGCAATCTCACACTCTTTCATTACGCATTTTGACCACGTATTCAGAGTGAACTCTTTTCTTGCTTCGCTGTAATAATAGATATAACCAAATTTGCTGTCTGTAAGAGTTATTGCTTTGTTAAGGGCAAAGTCAAGACACTCCTGAACCGAATCATGTCGGAACTGCAGGATTTCAACAAGGCTTTTCAGTCGTTTCTCCCTAAGAAGAAGCTCTTCTTGAAACTTCTTTGTTTCAGTTATATCTGTATGGGAGCCAGCCATGCGATATGCAATCCCGTTTTCATCTCTGAGTGCTTCTCCTCTTGCCAGAACCCATATGTATGAGCCATCTTTGTGCAAGAGTCTGAATTCAATGCTGTATGCAGGAAATTTTCCATTCAAATAACTATGAAGGTAATCTTGGACACGTGCTTTATCTTCCGGATGCAATCTGTCTTCAAAACTGGATAACTGATTGGGCAGCTCTGAGTCATCATACCCTATCATCTGCTTCCATTGTGGAGAGAGGTATAATGAATTATTCCGCATATCCCAATCCCATATACCGTCATTGGAGCCATTGACTGCCAGCATGAACTGCTCACGACTTTTTTGTAGCTCCTGCATGATCTGTTTTCGCTCTGTAATGTCTATGGAATATTCGATTATACTTTCAAGATTTCCTTCTTCATCAAAGAGAGGATAGGCATTGATCTCTACATATACAGGTGTGTCATCTGCTCCGAGATGAATATGTTCTAGTTTTACAGGTTTTCCTGTTCGTCTGATTTCTTCCAGAGGGCACGGATGATCCGAGTCACTGCAGGGTTTAGAAAGTCCATGGCTTGCTTCGTAGCATTTGCTGTCTACTTTTATATAGTAATGGTTTTTGGCAAAGGAGTTTGCAAGTTTAATGGTATGGTCTTTAGCATCGATGACCATAAAAGGATGGGTAAGTGCATCCAGTATATGGTCAAGCATATCCGTTTTTTGAATCAAGCTCTTTTCAGCTGCTTTATTCTTTGTGACATCAGAGATCACGCCAACGATACCTTTAATGGTGCCATCAGGATCCTCTATTGTTGATTCATCAAAGATTACATCTCTAATATTTCCTTTTCCATCTTTTATTTTCCATTCATAATGTTGCTTTCCAGGATTCCTATATAGAGCATCATCCATTTCGGAATATTTATTCGCAATTTCTCTTGGGGAAATATCATAGACGGTCTTACCTATTATCTCAGCATGCTTAAGCCCCATTAATTCTTCAAAGGCTTTATTGCAACCAATATACCTTCCCTCAGAATCTTTAAAGAACACAGGATTTGGAATAGCTTCAAGAAGGGTAGCAATAGCATCTCTATAATGCAGTGCAAATTGTTCTGCCTCCTTCCCTTCTAGTGTTTCACGGTGATGTACTGACAAGAAGGTTTCCTCTTGATTATTGAATTCCATTTTTTTGCACATTTACTTTCTTCCTGCTTAGCTGGCAAGCGATTTCTTTCTATAGGATCTGTTCAGCGATCAAATATTCTGTAAAACTAAAAGATCACCCCGGGTTATACATTAATATAAAAATTGATGTATATATACATTGACAGGCAGATGTTTATTTAGATGTTGAATAGTACCGGAAACAAATAGACTTATATATATCTGCCCATATAATTTTAGTGACAGATGTCAAAATAAACTTGAGAATCAAAATGAGTGATAATTCCCTAAGCAATGGGTCTTCAAAAATCTCAAAAGAAAACCATAATGCAGAAACAGTTGATTACATATACTCGTGCTTTTCTGAGATCAATCAATGCATGCTTCATCTGGGTGGAAATTGTGATGATAACATTCAAATGCTGACTGAGCTTTGTGGCAGGCTTTTGGGAGCAACCTGTGCTATCTACAATCGTCTGGAAGATAATACACTACTCTCCTGTGGACAGTGGCATGTGCCTCCAGATTATAATCCCTGGGACAAACCTGATGGCCACATTTGTTATGACGTTATCCTCAATGATATCAATGGTCCGTTTGTTGTTTGTAACCTGCCAAAAACTCATTATGCAGTAACCGACCCGAACGTGGCAAAGTATAATTTAAAAACGTATATTGGTCATCCTATAAGATGTGGTACCTCTTTCGTGGGTTCTATATGTGCCGTATTTCAGCATTATTTTGAGCCTAAGGATGATGATAAAAAAATAATAGGGATAATTGCATCAGCTATCAGCCTTGAAGAGGAGCGCAGAAAAGCTGAACACAAAAATCGTGAGCAAGAGCAATACCTACGTGCTATCCTGCAGACGACAGCAGATGGCTTTTGGGTAGTTGAAACAGACGGTTCAATCATTGAGGTCAACGAAGCTTACTGCAGAATGTCTGGTTATTCTCGCGAAGAACTTCTGAAATCCCATATTTCAGATCTTGATGCATTAGAGAAACAATCTGAAGCCTTAGAACGCATTGAGCGGATTATCCGGAACGGATCTGAAATATTCGAAACACGGCATCTCAGGAAGGATGGCAGCATATTTGATGTTGAGGTTTCTGTTACATTTCTCAATGTGAACACAGGGAAACTTGTCTGTTTCGGTCGTGATATTACAGAACGTAAGGAACAAGAAAAAGAAAGTGCAATCTTGTTGGATCTGCTTAGAATTCTTGATCAACCTAATGGTTTTGACGAATTGCTGCGCGATATTATTCAAAAGCTCCATGAGATCTCAAACTGCGAGGCAGTTGGAATTAGGTTGAAAGAAGGAGATGACTATCCGTATTACCAAACATTTGGTTTCCCGGAAAGCTTTATTCAACTCGAGAAATCTCTCTGTACCCACGATCTCAGCGGTCAGGTTATCAAGGATGAGCTTGGCAATCCTGTTCTGGATTGCATGTGCGGGAACATCATTTGCAGGCGTTTTGATCCAATGCTCCCCTTTTTTACTCCTCATGGCAGTTTCTGGACCAACTCAACATCTGAATTTTTATCGACTACTACTGAATCGGATAGGCAGGCCCGCACCCGAAACCGTTGCAATGGTGAAGGTTATGAGTCTGTCGCATTGATCCCATTGTATGTTCATGGAGAAGCATTAGGATTGATCCAGTTGAATGATCCACGCAAAGGAATGTTCACAAGAAAGATCATTGCCTTTTTTGAAAGGCTTGCTGACAACATTGCTCAGACATTGATACAAAAGAAGATACAGATTAAGGTAGAACAAAATCAGAAAAATATGGAAAGCATTTTTAGAGCTTCACCCACTGGAATTGGTGTTGTTGAAAATCGCGTATTCAAATATGTAAACCATCGTTTATCTGAAATGACAGGGTATAGTTCCAGTGAACTGGTCAGCTCCAATGCTCGCATTCTGTATCCCACTCAGGAAGACTATGACTATGTTGGAGTTGAAAAGTATAGACAGCTAGCAGAAAAAGAAGTCGGTGAAATTGAGACACGATGGAAATGCAAAGATGGCAGGATCATTGATGTTTTGCTAAGGTCAACTCCTATAGATGTCCATGATTTTTCAAAAGGTACTACTTTTACTGCATTGGACATAACTGTAAGAAAACAGATGGAGAATGCTCTTACCTTAAGTGAAGAAAAGTATCGCAACCTTGTGCAGAAATCCCACAGCATCATTCTTAAATGGGATCGACGGGGAAAGGTGTTGTTTTTAAACGAGTTTGGGCAGCGCTTTTTTGGATACAGTGAAGAGGAAATCATAGGCAAGAATGTCATGGGTACTATTGTGCCTGAACAAGAGGTTACAGGTCGCTCCCTCTCATCCCTCATGAGTGATATTTTCGAAAATCCTGGAAAATATGAATACAACATCAATGAGAACATGTGCAAAGACGGAAGAAGAGTCTGGATCTCATGGTCAAATAATCCATTATATGATTCAAAGGGACAAATAACAGAGATGTTTAGTGTCGGAGTCGATGTCACATCTGAAAAGCAGGCTAAAGAGCAATTAAAACTGCAATCCCTTGTTCTTGACCAGATAACTGACTGCGTGACAGTTGCTGACCTGAATGGCATCATAACTTATGTCAATAAGGCGGAAGTACAAGCTTTGGGCTACTCACACGAAGAACTCATTGGTAAACCAACGAAAATATTTGGAGATAATCCTGAAAGAGGTGCAACACAGCAGGAAATCCTGAAAGAAACACTTCGAAATGAACACTGGCATGGAGATGTAATGAACAAGACCTCCGATGGTCGTGAAGTATTAATTGACTGTCGAACCCAAGTAGTACGCAATGAAGTAGGACAGGCTATTGCTTTGTGTGGGATTTCCACCGACATCACCGAACGCAAGCTTCAAGAAGATAAATTGCTTAACAGCGAGCGACAGCTGTCCAATGCACTGAAAATTGCAAAAATGGGCCACTGGGAACTGGATGTCAGCAGTGGTGTATTTACTTTTTCGGATAGTTTTTACGACATATTGCATACCACTGTAAAGGAAATGGGTGGCTATGAGATATCGATCGATGAGTACACCACCCGCTTTGTACATCCAGAAGACAGTCATCTCGTTCATGAGGAAATACTGAAGGCATTAGAGTCCGAGAATCCTAATTATGGTCGTTATCTGGAACATCGCATGGTTTACGCTGACGGCTGTGTAGGTCAAACAGCAGTGAGATTTTTTGTCGTAAAGGACAGCAGTGGTAAAACTATCAAAACCTATGGCGTTAATCAAGATATTACAGAACGCAAACAAATAGAGAAGGCATTGATAGATAGCAACCAACGTTATCGAGAATTGGTTGAAAGAATTAATGATGGTTTAGTATCATTTGATGCAAAAATGAATTACATTTTTGTTAACGACGCTGGCGGGAAATTGCTGGGGAGAGATCCGAAAAATCTAATTGGGAAAAACTATTGGGAGGAATATCCTGAAGCAAAAGGTACTCTTTTTGCTAATGCTTATATAAAGGCATTTGAAACACAAGAAACAATATTCATTGAAGAACATTTCAAGCCATGGGACCGTTGGTTTTCAAATACAATTTATCCTTCACCAGATGATATTTCAATTATATTCCAGGATATCACTGAACGTAAGAGGGCGGAAGAGGCACTTGAAGAGAGCAACAAGAGAATGGAAGCATTTCTGCAGCTAAGCCAGAAAATAACTTCTTCTGTTGAACAAAATGAGCTCATGCAAGCGATTGTAGATGATGCAACTAAGATTATCGGCATAGAGAATGGCGCTGTATATCTGCTGACAGATGATGATCAAATATATGTTGCAGCAACAACACCCGCATTTCCTCCTAATTTCCCTGAAGAACTCTGCTTAGCTTCTTTGGACAAACATCCTCATATTAGAAAAGCTATTACATCAGGCAAATATGTCATCATGCCTGATTCAAGTACTGAGAAACTCACGCCATTAGAGCAAGAAATCGTTAAGATAATAAATATTCACTCGGCTCTTTATCTTCCCATACGTCTAAAGGGACACTCGATCGGAGTGCTAATACTATCATCAAATGAAAGAAAGTACAATTTTTCAGATGAAGAAATTTTTCTTTTACAGGGTTTTGCGAATCAGGCAGCACAAGTATTCGAGAATGTCCGCAATTATAAGCAGTCAAAGGAGTATGCAAAGGAACTAGAGGAGGAAATTGCTGAGCGAAAAAGGGCCGAAAATTTGCTTATAACAGCAAGAAAAGATGCAGAATCGGCTAATATGGCAAAGTCTGAATTTCTTGCCATCATGAGTCATGAACTACGTACCCCACTGAATGCAATTATCGGGTTTAACGAAATACTTCAGGACACAGAACTGAATCATGATCAAAAACACTATGTTGAAATCGTCCAGAAAAGCGGCAAGGCGTTACTTGATATAATTGAGGATATACTGGATTTCTCAAAGATTGAAGCTAGTAAATTAAAATTAGAGATGCTAGACTTTAATCTGTTGGAGTTGCTAGAGGGTTTTGCAGACACTATGATTCTTCGTGCAACACAAAAAGGACTGAGATTAGTATACAATGTTGATCCAAACGTACCCTCTCTGTTGTGCGGAGATCCAGGGCGTCTACTTCAGATACTTTCCAACCTGGCCGGAAACGCAATCAAATTCACTTCTCAGGGTGAAGTGGTAATTCACGTCTCTGTGGAGTCTCAAGAAGATGAAAATGTCCTGCTTCGCTTTTCAGTTAAAGATACTGGAATCGGGATTCCTGAAGATAAGATTGAATTCATATTTGAGAAATTTGCACAGATAGATGCTTCAAACACTCGTAGATTTGGAGGCACTGGATTAGGTCTTGCAATATCTAAGAGATTGGTAGAAATGATGGGAGGCAACATTGGTGTGTTCAGTGAAATTGGAAATGGATCCGAATTCTGGTTTACAGTACGGCTGAGAAAGCATTGCAGGACCAAAACCGTAAACAAGGTGGATCCAGCGTATTCACTTCAAATTCATGATAGTGATTTACGCATTTTACTAGTAGAAGATGATATATTCAACCAGAAAGTAGCGCAAGAAATGCTCATTAAATTGGGTTTCAATGCTGATGTTGTAGCCAATGGAAAAGAGGCAATCAAAACACTTGAAATGATTCCCTACGACCTGGTGCTCATGGACGTGCAAATGCCTGAGATGGATGGTATTGAGGCCACAAGGATAATAAGGGATACCAGTTCTTCCGTTCTTAACCATGAAATACCCATCATTGCAATGACAGCACATGCTATTGATGGTGACAGAGAACGCTTTATTAACGCAGGGATGGATGATTACATTGCAAAACCAGTTACTTTAAAAGTACTCAAGCAATTAATCAATAAATGGCATCAGATTATTCTGATTAATCAATAATTATCTAAGATTTCCAATTTCGTGTTAAAACTGTAATATTATTTTCCCGAATGCTATTATGGAAATGTTAACAAAGAAGAAAGTGAGGTGTGTGATATGAAGGTGATGCGGGTTATTGGTACTATTAAATTAAAATCACACACCTCTAGAAGGGTAAAACAGTTAAATTATAAAAATATATTTTATTTTTAAATAGAAAATAAATTACTGTAATGCAAATTCGAAGTATTGGAAGACTAGAGATTCTGCATTCGGCTTCAACATCTAGTAGGTAGGAGAACGCCAAATAAATTATTTTATTTGTATTATATAATTATTATTAGTAGCGCGAATTATATATAAGTTTGTGATAATCTCTTTTTATGTTCAACGATTGTTTCTTTTGTGGCAACTCTTATGGATATGATGCCTTAGAAAAAAAGCATCTCCACAAAGTTGGGAAATATTTGGTGTGCCACCTCTGTTTAACTGAACTGGAAATTGCCTTAGAAAGTCAACTATCTCGCACTACCGGCCTTCGATCAGCGAGGATGGGGTTTGAAAGTCAATTAAGCATTCTCCAGGATGATTGAAGAACTTTGCTGAGATGTACGTAGACTGAAAGTATCGTTTTCCGATCCAAATCGACAGTTAAACGCTACAGTTAGCAAATTTCTTCTGCAACTTTGTTTGCAGCTCTCTTCTTCATTTTTAAAATATCAGTTGGAGATAATTGACTACCAAGATTAGAATTGAATCATGTGCTTCACATATTCACCACTCAAAAAGAACACATATCTTGTAAAAATAATACATAAAATGCTAAATAATATTTAAATTATACCTCACGTGGTCTTCTCATTTCGATAGATTTGATCTGTCTCTTTGGACAAATCGTATATAGGTTTCAATCACCCGGAAGACCTCATAAAAAAACCCATTGCCGAGTCATAGCCGGCTCTTTTTGAATGTAGCAGAATATCTCAAACAAAATGCTATATTTCATTCAAAAGTAAAAACGTACCACCTAACAAAAATCTCAATTGAGGCGACAATATTGAAAAGTAAAAACCAAATAACAACTAAACATGGAAAAATGGCTCTGTAGAAATCCTTATTTAAACAAACAATAATATTTTAACATACTTATCAATATTATGAACTATTCCTTTTATTTTGACTTCTGTAACCTGATTCCAATATTTCTTGGCCTTAGTTTGTACACCATATTTCCTTTTGAGCACTGAGAACATCGTTTCTACCAGATTTCTTTTATGATAGAGTTTCCTATCAAACTCCTGTACCATTTTCTTACGGAATTTTCCTTGATCCTTTTTCTTTTCCTCTGTCTCAGAGGGATTATAGCTACTGCATGTAATTGTTCTCTTGTTAGCGAATGTATAGCTTCTGAATCATATGCTTTATCCATTACATAGTAGTTTGATCTGCGAGTTTTATTACATTGTTTTACAGGCTGTCCGACAATTCAATTTCACCGAAAAAACAGAGAAAAAGAAGGCCTATAAAGGCTTTAAATCGAGAAGTAAGGAAATGTACTATTACTGCTAGTAATTGTCGGACAACCTGTTTAGCAATGTCAATACATGCTTTGCATCATTGACAGGTTTACCTGATTCTTTTAAACCAGTTACAATGAACTTAGCAGTATCAACAGCGATACTTGTTTTCAGAAAAGATCTTCGTTTCTTTCCTGTTCTCCAAGAATAATAGTAGCTACAATGACCACTGGTAAACCCACTTGAATCAATAGCAGTAACTTCTATCCTCTCTCCATGTAAATAGAACAGATCAAGCGTTTGCTTTAATAGTCCGTTAAAGTAAACAGGCTTAATTCTTCTACTGAACTTATGAAGTGTGGTATAGTGTAGAACTTGTTTTAATCCAATTTTTGACCTAACATTATCTATTAATTCGACAAGTTCAAAGATACTTCTGTAATCTGTGTTCAGATACTCCTTTAACAAAACCAGGCTCATTAGCTGGTGTTGCGTATATTTCCTCTTAGAATATTTGCAACTGTATATTGGTAAATGTGAGTTTCCTGATACAGCTAACGCTGTATCAACAAACTTTAAGTACTTGTTACACTACCATCAAATCACAGATTTAATGGGAGTTCCAGATTTACAATCTGGAACAAAACACTAATCATCCCCTTTGTGTTTTTGGTAGCAAGTGAACACTTTGGGGTTTTCTCCTTTTTAAATGACTACGTAATTTTTAGTAGGAAATAGGTTTTCTACAGAGCCCTTATTTCAATATGATTGGAATATCGAACCGGAAAGTGCTGCCTTTACCAGGTTCACTTTCCACCCAGATGTTACCACCGTGAAGCTCAACAAACCTTTTAGCTAAAGCTAACCCAATTCCGGTTCCGCCATATTTTCTAGTTATCGAACCGTCTATTTGGATGAAAGGATCAAATATCTTACCGATATCCTCTTCAGCAATACCGATACCATTATCAAAGACAGAAAATAAGACTCGATCTCCTTTTAGCTCAGCTTCTATCTTTATTTTACCTTGATTATCCGTAAACTTAATGGAGTTCTCAAGTAAGTTATATAATATTTCAGTAAGTTTGTATTCATCGGCTAATATTGTAGGAAAATCAGAAGAGACGTTGGTATCTATTTGTAATCCTTTTTTTGATGCATTTAGCTTTAACAGATCCACAGTATCAGATACAATTTCCCTAATTCTGATTGGCTTCAAAGAAAGCTGTTCCATTCCAATTGAACTATATTTAGAGAAATCGAGTACTTTTTCGACGGTCGACAAGAGGCGCTGACCGCCTTCATAGATATTTACTATGTACTTTTTTTGTTCTTCAGTAAGATTATGTGATTCTTTATTTAGGAGGATATCTGAGAAACCAAGCACAGATGTAAGTGGAGTTCTAAGCTCATGGCTTATATTTTTCATTACCTCACCCATGATTCGGTTTGAATTGTCAGTAGTGAGTTTCGCGTATAACATGGCTTCTTCTGCTTTTATGCGAGGTGTTAAATCGGCTTGGGCACCTATTATGCGATGAGATGTACCATCAGCATCAATATCAATTGGTTTACCTCTGCTTGAAACCCATATGTATTCACCAGACTTGTGCTTAATTCTAAAGTCGATATGAAATGGCTTTAATCCACTGACACTTCTGCATACTGTATTATAGACTGCCGCTTTGTCATCAGGATGTATGAATTCCATGTACGAATTGATGGTGGTGGGTAGTTCCCCGGGCTCATATCCTTGTATCCTATGGAACTGAGAGCTTAGAAAAACTTCTTGAGTGTCAAGGTCAATATCCCATAGACCATACTCTGCAGCTTCCATGGCGAGAGACAATCTTTCCTGGCTCTTCAGGAGATCGCTTTCAATTTGCTTTAAGTCAGTGATTTCCTGATTTACAATAATTGCTCCTTGTATCTTGTTCTGATCATCAAGCACTGGTGCAGTATAGTTCAAAATTGTCTTCTTCTTCCCATCAAAGGCCTCTATTTCAAGCATCTCATCGACAACAGTAGTACCTTCTTTGACTGTATGAGCCAGAGCCCAGTCATCCGGAGTTATCTCTTTTCCTAAAGGAAGTCTGCGTGCTTTGAATATCCCATATTCCTTAACATCGACATGAGGTTCAGCACCCCATATTTCAACTCCTTTTTTGTTTCCACTGAGGAGCTTACTGTTACTATCTGCAATCCAAAGTCCTACTGGAAGTATTTCGAATATCTTGCTAAGAAGTTGTTCCCTCTTTTTCAATTCATCCTGAGCCACTTTCTCCTCAGTTATGTCCTCTGTATATGTGATTATGCCGCCGATCTCCCCATCTGCCCTGTACCACGGACTACATTCCCAGCGACTGTATATGATTGAACCGTCTGGCTTTTCAAAAAAGTCCTCATTGTTTTTTTCGGTTGCGCCCGAAAGACATCTCATATGTATGTCTCTTAATTTATCGGCCAATTCAGGGAAAATATCATAATGATGCTTGCCGATGATGTCGCGCTCTTTTAGATTAAAGTATTGCAGGTAGCGGTCACTAATAGCAATGTAGCGGAGGTCTTTGTCGTAAACAGCTATTGCGATGGGGATATGCTTGAGGATAAAGTGCAAACTTGGTTCAGTTTGTTGATAATGATTTTTTAATTTAACTTCATACATTGATATTCTAAATATATATTAAACTAATATATATGTTACGTCGATATGTAAAACTATATTAAAGAGCTATATTTGTCCAGCTTCCCATTATTTCATGCTAAATTTAAACTACATCAGCTCACGCATTTCTCAAAAAAGTATCGAAAACTGAGACGTGCACTACTTACATGAATGATACTGAAATTAAGATTGTACCATGTGGCAATCATAATTAACAGTTAAATATCTAGAGGGGAGGTGGGTGAAAATGAATAATGTGAAGTAGGGCGTACTACAAAATCAATTCACACACCTCATGAATGAGTATATAACATCAAATGATAAAAATATTATGCATTATTACAGATTTACCACGTTGGAGTAAGAAGGCCACCCATTTTAATGGGTGGTAGTTCACTAACTTCTCTATGGAATACAAAATCAATTAGAAGACTGCATAATTCTCTTATTCAGTTTAGCGAAGTTCATACGCTTGAAGAAAAGTAAGTAAAAGTATCCAGCATGAATGACATTTCCTGCCCTACAGATTTGTACTAGGCTTCTTATCATTGCTTCACAACGCGTTTAGTTCATCCCATTGAACTATTAACTACGTATTCTAGGTGGTACTTGGATACAGGAGATAGTTCAAATGAAAGCTATGCAATACCTAATGCTTTGCTTAGTGCTGATTGCTATTGCTGCCGGCAGTGCAACTGCACAGGTATCTGAAGGCTCAGAAGTACAAATCACAACAAATGCATCACAGCAGAACGATCCGGCTATTTATAATGACACGATAGTCTGGACAGATGGCCGTAATGTCAATATCACTGAAGATGTTGAAAACATGTCCCTGCAGAACATATTCAATGCAAACATAGACACCTACATGTATAACCTGTCCACAGGAGAGGAAATGCAAATATCTGAGAACGGGGCCGCTCAGATGGCCCCTGCGACCTATGGAGACATCGTGGTATGGGAAGATTACAGCAACGCCAGCTTACCGGCAGATGAGATGGACGTGGATAATGTCACACTGGATGACTGGCTTCAATTTGATGTAAATATCCAGATGTACAATAAATCTTCTGGCGAGAGCCATTTGATCGTGGATAATCACTCCTTGCAAGGAGAGCCTGCAATCTATGGCGAGCTGGTGGTGTGGCATGATCTGCGTAACGGCAACTTTGATATTTACGCGTATAACCTGTCCTCGGGAGAAGAAATACAAATAACCGGTAATGAGTCGGACCAGATGTACCCTGCTGTCTATGGCGACAGGATAGTGTGGGAGGACTCACGTAACGGTAACTCTGACATCTATATGTATAACCTATCCAGCGGAGAGGGGATGCAGATCACCAATAATACATCAGATCAGCTATCTCCTGCTATCTATGGCGATGTGATCGTATGGGAAGATCACACCAATGTCAACCTATCGGATATAGACAATATAACACTGGAGAACTTCACTCAGCTGGATATCAATATCCATATGTACAACCTGTCCACTGGGGAAGAAAACCGAATCACCTCAAATGCATCCGCCCAGATAAACCCTGCAATTTATGGTGACAGGATAGTGTGGGAAGACCTTCGCAATGGAACCGGAGATATCCACATGTATAACCTTTCCACAGGAGAGGAAGAGCAGATCACGGAAGATAGTTTCTGGCAGAAAGCTCCCGATATCTATGAAGATAGGATCGTATGGACCGATTATCGCAATGGAAATCAGGATATCTATGTTTTCGATTTGTCCTCCGGAGAGTTTAGTCCAATCATTCCTTCTGTGGCTGTTCGAGATGATGACTTTGATGACAGGGACGATGATCTAAATGACAGAGATGAGGACTTCGATGACAGAAATGATGATTTAGATGATCGGGATGAGGACTTCGATGACAGAAATGATGATTTAGATGATCGGGATGAGGACTTCGATGACAGAAATGATGATTTAGATGATCGGGATGAGGACTTTGATGACAGAAATGATGATTTAGATGATCGGGATGAGGACTTTGATGACAG
>NZ_JADQBZ010000002.1:179506-405891 GCF_016278365.1 Methanolobus sp.
ACTTTGATGACAGAAATGATGATTTAGATGATCGGGATGAGGACTTTGATGACAGAAATGATGATTTAGATGATCGGGATGAGGACTTTGATGACAGGAACGATGATCTAGATGACAGGGATGAGGACCTAGATGACGATGATTAAATGATGGCTCTAGCAACATAACTTGATAAGGCGGCCACCATCAGACATCCATATCAAGGAGGATCCTAATGACCATATGAAAGATATGTGGAAACAGTACTTTGGAACTTTATTAAGATTCATTTTTTCTGTTCAAAAAAAGGCACAGGCACTGGCTTAAGTGTCTGTTAAGATTTTTACTTTAAGGAGATAGACAACCTTGACAATCCTGCCAAGGATAGATATCTATGACTCAAATTCGGATTTCTACAGGTCTATCGAATTGAACGATTATTTCTTTTCTTTACCCTTATTTATGAAGAGAACAATTATTAGCGAAATTAAGAGAAACAGTGCTTCAAATCCGGGGATAGTTTCATCACTATATTCATGTTCTTCATTATCCATATATTCTTCAGCTGCATCGTCAAGTAGTGTCTCACTTGCTGGTTCTGATAGAACACTAATATCCCCCTTCCAATTGTATAAGTGCCTTTCTGCATAGTATGTTCCTGCAATATGGCCTATTTGTATCTGGATAGCTCGTTGCTGCCCAGGCTGGCCTTCAGGTAACGCCCCTGTCCAGGTTGCCTCCATGGAATCCATTGAAACGTAGCGCTTCATAGGTTCTGTTTGGCCTTGTGTGTGGCCCCAATTTGAGTCTGTCCAAACCATCTCAGCATATTCTTCACCGTCGGGCCCTCTAAAATAGGTAGAAGCAAAATTCGTGCCAACAAGTCCAGTTTCTGCTTTGGACCAGATAAGTGGATACCAATCACCATGCTGGAATTGATGTACATCTCTATCTATATTAACATTGAAAACCTCACCTGGACGCAAAGTATGAGGTGGATTAGTCCATGTAAAGTCTAAGAGAATAATTTCTGGTGTTGTTTTATCGGGATTATTTTTAAGAAGCCTATTCGGCCGATTTTTATCGACTTCCATTCTTCCAGGGCTCATTTTCCCAAGTTCATAACCACCATCATCAAAACGTAGTCCTATCTCAGATGGTTGAGTATCAAGCCATTGTCGGGAACCATCCTGGCTCAAATAGACTGTCTTCTCATATACCCAGGCACCTTCGGAAGCTTCAGCTTCCATAGGCATTATTACAAATATCATCAAGAGACATAAAGAATAGACAATACTTCTGTTGATCCTTGTTAAATTCATCATTTATTTAACTCCTCCTGTTTTTTCGACAAAAACGAATTAAAGAAAGTTTGTATCAATAAGAAGTTGAAGTAAATTATATAAATAATCTTCTTTTAATCTTGAAGAAATCCTTGTTATCCAGGTGAAGTGGCAATTTTCAATAAGTAGAAACTTAATGCCAACTACTAGGATATATGACCCTTCTTCCCAATAGTCGAATCAGTTGCAGCTGAAGAAACTCCTATTGAAGAGTCCACTGATGGAAAAAGACTTGGTTTCCTTGCATGGTTAATTGCAATTGTGCTTGTAATAGGGATGATAATGGTTTATGTAAGAAAAAGAATGAAGGAGGGCTTTAATTCTCTCCTTTTTTATTGCATAGCGCTACTCTCCCTATTGAAAACTGCGAAAATCACAATTTATCAAGAAAGAGCATGATAAATATCTGCTTCAGATATGGCATTTCAACAAATTATTTAACACGGGTACCGTATATTCTTTGCAGATGATCCCTTGGATCGGCATCTGTCGTGAATTTCATAGTACCTGAGCTATATGTGATTGTAACTATCCAGAATATTAAGGAAGTGTGTTCTTCACGATCACGGCGAGTCTTCTTTTTTAAAGTAACAGAACTTATGTTTCCATTTGGGACTGAGAAATTCTCAGGACTCTCCATGAGAATTTCCTGTGGATTCATCCCAGCATATCTTTCAGCATAGTTAAATGATCCCTTTATCTGTGCTCCCCACTGCCCGAAAAAACCTTTGCCTTCAGCTTTCGCTTGATCGCGGGACTCTTGTACTATTTTCTTCATCAATTTATTCGTTACCTTGGCAAAGATAGTTATGTCCGATGTTGCAACGAGTGTAAAAGTGTCTTCCGATAGACCTAGCATTTTACTCTTTTTCATATTTGGGATAATACTGATTATTTGACTCTCCATAAAACCTCTCCTTCAAGTGCAGCAATTAATATAATTAGATGTAGGATTTATATAATATTATTGACTTGCATTGATAAGTTCTAGAGTGCTTTTTAAATATTCTTATGAAACTCTCAAAAAGAGCATCATAACAACTATTGCCAATGATTAAGTTATAACTAAAAGCCCTTGGAGAACCCTGTCCTCAGCTCACTGCTTTCTTTACCACTGAGGTGATATTTGCTTCTTCGGCGGCAGTCAACTCCTTCAGTGCAAAAGAGGTCGGTCACATGTGGCCTTCATCAAGATTCGCCTTCTCGTCGAAACCAAATGTCATATATCTATCATTCTTCGTGCCGCGGAAGAAGCAGATGACCTTGCCGTCCTTGCTATAAGCAGGCATCCTATACCAGGTTCTTGGCGAGAGAGATGGTGCACTGTATGTGATGATGACATGAAGCCGCTCGCCCATGGAGCGATATGGTTGCGGCATCTCAGCGATCTTTGCAAGCACAGCACTCTCTCCACTTGTCTTATCAGCAGACGAACTTGTCTTTTGTTTATTGGGTATTGATTCTTTTGTTGTTTTCATAAAGTCATCCCTTGATAAGCATGCTTAAACAAAACGGAGAATTTGATAACAAGTTTGTTCTAAGCACTAACACAGAATCAATTGAATGGGCAAAAGACTTATTTGAATGCTACTTGAAAGATTCTACTCAAGTGACACATCTTGGAGTGTCTTGATTGTTTAAAATCAAAAGTCTTGTTTTGTTTTGCTAATAATCTTCCGGTAAAAAGTTTAAAGAAGGACCTTGAGATCCTCTTCAACTGTGGAATTTGGTCTGATATTGAACTTCTCAACCAGCACATTCAGGATATTTGGTGAGACGAATGCTGGAAGTGTCGGACCAAGTGTAATATTTTTTATTTCAAGTCGCAAAAGGGTAAGTAATACAAGGACCGCTTTTTGTTCGTACCATGCGATATTGTACGAGATTGGTGCATCGTTAACATCTGTGAATCCAAGTCTTGCCATAAGACCCTGTGCAATCACAATCAGCGAGAACGAGTCATTGCACTGCCCTGCATCCAGTACCCTTGGAACTCCATCAATTTCCCCTAGGTTAAGTTTATTGTAGCGATATTTTGCACACCCGGCGGTGAGAATAACAGTATCTTTGGGCAATGCTTCTGCGAAATCCGTGTAGTATTGCCTGTCTTTGTGCCGTCCGTCGCAGCCTGCCATGACAACGAACTTCTTTATCTTTCCTGTTTTGACAGCATCAACGATCTTGTCTGCATTAGATAACACCGAGTTGTAAGCAAAACCTCCCATAATGGTGCCTTCTTCTAGTTGTATCGGAGGTTCACATGTCTTTGCCTGCTCGATGAGAGCGGAGAAATCTTTCATATCGTCCTCGGCTACAATATGTGTGACACCGTCATAACCTACGGAGCCTGTGGTGTATAGCCTGCCAATGTAGCTCTCCCTTGGAGGAATTATGCAGTTGCTTGTAAGTAATATAGGACCATTGAAACTCTCGAATTCCTCTTTCTGATGCCACCATGAGCCGCCATAGTTGCCGACAAGATGATCATATTTCTTAAATTCAGGATACGAGTTTGCAGGCAGCATCTCTCCATGAGTATAGACATCCACGCCTGTTCCTTTGGTCTGGTCCAGTAGTTGTTTCAGGTCTTTCAGGTCGTGTCCACTTATGAGAATCCCGGGATTGCCTCTTGTTCCGATGTTAACCTGTGTGGGTTCAGGATTTCCGAATTTAGTTGTATTCACTCTGTCAAGGTCTGCCATCACATCAAAGCCTTGTTCCCCGCATTTCAGGACCAGTGAGATGAGGTCTTTATCGTTCAGGCTGTCATCCGTTGTTGCCACAAGTCCCTCTTCAATGAATGAGTTGGCCGTCTTATTGATATTACCAAGCATCATAGCATGATGTGCATATGCTGCAAGTCCTTTGATACCAAAGATTAACAGTTCCCTTAATGACCGGATATCTTCATCCTCTGTTGCAAGTATGCCTGTATTCCTGTCCTTAAGGTTCTCCGGGGTCAAAGTTGCAATCTCAGGCAAACCGTTCTCATCAAGTGCATTGTTGTCCAGAAGTTTCTGCCTGATCTCATTTTGGATCTTGAATCCTCTGTCGATGCGCTCCTGAATTCCAGTAACTCTGAAATCGGTATTAGTTATGGTTGAGAACAATGCATCAAGCATAAAATCATCAGTGCTATTATCAGAAATGTTTGCCTTTCTTGCTTTCTGGTTGAAGAATGCAACACTCTTAAGCACATAGATGAGATCATCCTGAAGATCTGCAACTTCCCCTTTCTTACCGCACATTCCATTCTTTGTGCAGCCTTTCCCCTTCATTGTTTCTTGACACTGATAGCAGAACATTTTTTTCACCATGCTTCCTATAATTGATATCTTTTTGATACTTGTATTTAAGAGATACTTGCATATAAGGAGAATAGTTTCCAAATGGATATCTGTGACTGCTCCGTAGAAGATTATCTCAATAGAATAAGCAATTGATTGCAGAAACTAGTAAGAAAACAATGGGGGAAATTATACGAAACCAACCGATGATTTGAAAGAAGAACACCATGCAGTAAATCTGATGCTTAAAATAATGGATGGGATGTGTATGAAAATAGAATCCGGAAAGGAAATTAAACATGAGCATCTTGAGAACGTGGTTGAATTCGTGAAAGTTTTTGTCGACAAATGCCACCACACAAAGGAAGAAGAATATCTTTTTCCTATAATGAGAAGGGCAAATGTTCCCGGTTCAACAGAAATCATAGATTCTCTTCTGGAAGAACATGAACATGGAAGAAGGAGTGTTGATATGATAGCTGGGGCAGTTTCGGTAAATATGGATTCTGAAGCTCTATCTACGATAGTCAAGAGCTCAAGAGACTATATTGAACTTTTGACCCAGCATATCAACAAAGAAGACAATATCCTTTTTCCATTGGCAGATAAACATCTTGCTGAGAAAGTTCAAGAGAATTTGCTAAAATCGTTTGAAATTGTTGAGATCGAGAAAATCGGTGAAGGCAAACATGAGGAATTCCACAAAATGCTTCATAATCTGAAAGAGATATATGTTATGTCATAGGTAGTTGTAACTTGGATTCTTTAGAAACAACTGTAGAGGACTTTGTTTCTCTACACCATCTTTTTCAGCTTGAGTTTCTCGATCACAAGCTCAGCAGTCTCTTCCAATTGCTTCTCCTCGATAAGGTTCTGCATTTTCGGGTTATGTAGAATAGATATATTTCATAATGATCCTGGCACATATCTCAGTGTTCAATCATTCATAATATTCGTCCCTTGCACTTACTAAGGCTTTTAAGTTTATAATTGGAGTATGGGGTGCAAGTCCACAACCTGGCGCCAGGATATCCACACCATTCTCTATACACACCTTAGCTTCTCTTTTCACTTCGGAGGGTTGTGATAATAAAAGAGTACCAACAGGAGCTACATTACCTATGAGGCAAGCTCTGCCCCCTATAACATCTTTAGCATATTTGAGATCCACTTTTTCTTCAATGCTCAATCCTTCAAATCCTGCATTTGCCATTGGATCTAGAATTGCAGTGGCATCTCCACACATATGCAAGATCATGGGGCCAGACGTATTGCGACACAATTTTTTATACGCTGGTAAGAACAGGGATTCAAAAGAGTCTGGTGGTAACAGATCAGGACCTGCTTCTGAGTCGGGCATACATACGACATCTGCACCTCTTTCAAAAAGAGCATTGGAGTAATCCGTACATACCTCTGCTCCGAGTTGAACAACTCGTTCTATAATCTCCGGATCAGTAATGGACCACATCAGATAATTTCTTATACCTACGAGAAATGCAGCTATTGCTGCAGGACCAACCATTCCCGCAACAACAGGTACATCATCCCCTACTTTTTCTCTGACAAATACTGTAGCATCTAATATTGTGGTAATACGGCAAGATTCCATAAAATTTTCAGGAATAGTATACTCTAAAGCATCTTCTTTATTCTGACATGGACCCTTAAGGACCGCTGGTTGGGAGTCAAATGTTCCTTCTTTGATAGTACAACCAAGAGTTTGCGCAATAGCAGTTCCATCAAAAGGATACCTTACTGCTTCTAAACCTGCAATCTCATATCCTCCAATAGCAAGGATTGCCATCATTTTAGCATCATAATTTGCATCCGGCCAAAAGGTACCAGTGGCTTCCATCAATTCCACTGTTCCTGTCTGAGTTACTGAACAGACGGGCACTTTATCAACATATTTTCCCATCAGAGAATCTAAAAATCTTTGCCTTAGTGATATATCTGTCATAAGATACCTCTTGGAATAACCTTGAAGATCCATAAGGTTATAGATATAGAAAGTTAGTCTGCATCTGTTAAAATGGTTTCACATGAACACCACTTGAACCTACGAGCCTATCAATTTTGAGATATTGATTCAAAAAGAAGATATGCTTTTTACACAGTTAGGCTTTTTGGCCTTACCTATAACCCCTCATAAAAGTGCGAAGCTTATAATTCGAATATTTACACTAGCCTCTTCAGCTTTAATTTCTCAATCACACGCTCTGCAGTCTCTTCCACCTGCTTCTCCCTGAGACTATTCTGCGTTTTCGAGTAATGCTCCGCAATGAAGTCCACCGCCTGGCTCTTATTACAGTCCTGCTCTTTCATCACCCGATGAAGTACTGCGGTCGTATTCTTGCTCACGGTTGCATAGAGTTTGGGTCTCATAGATTACCTCGGTCTTGTTTTGATAAGTGCTGACATGTTCAGTTTCTGCGGCCCATATCTCGATTTGCTGAGCTCCGACAGGGCCCACACGAGAGCATCCACACGGTCCGGGCTACTGCCTTCGCCCGGGACCCAGTCACACATCTGGTCCTCCAGGGCCGGGAAGGATCCTACGTGATGCACCTTGCCTTGCTCATACAGAGCACTGATAGGCTCGGCTCTGGTCTGCTTTCCCCGGCTGGCTCTGACCGAACGATAGGATACATTCGGGTCAATAGTCCGAAGCGTATACTCCACGAGCTCGCCCCCGTTGTTCACTTCGCCGATGACCCTGTCTGCAGAATGCTTGTAGTAGGCTGCAATGATCTCCTGAGCCCACTTCTTCGGTGTTGCATGGATGGTATAGTCTCCCAGGACATAGTACTCTCCGCGTTCATCCACAGCTGCAACAACTATGCCGGTATCAGCTGAAGTTTCGTTGGATGTAACCGCCGGGTCCACGCCAACCACGATACGCAGAAGGTTAGGAACTTTGGACACCCTGGCATCTTCTATCATCCCCCGGGTCCAGAGTGCATCCGGGTTGTCGTCCAGGATCTCTGCGTTGAGCTCCTGCCTGCCCAGCCGAGTCCCTTCGTATCTGCTGATGATCACATCGATGAAGGCAGGTGCCAGGTTGGACAGGTTCTCGTAGGTGGACCCTCTTGTCACGTGGGTATTGGAATCGTTCAAGAGGGCTTTGACTAGCGGAATGGGGCGAGGTGTTGTGGTGATGGCTGCCCTTGGATCATCTCCCAGCCGGAGGCCAAACTGCAGCATGTCCCAAGTCCTGTCAGGATACTTCCAGGCCGCAATCTCGTCACACCAGGCAGTGTCATGCTGGGGTCCTCTCAGTCTATCCGGTTCCTCTGCAGAAAACAGCAAAGCCATCGCACCGTTGGGCCAGGTGAGCCTGCGTTTGGATGGCTCGTATAGGCCGATTCCATGGCGGGCAGACCGACAATATGCCAGACTCTCCTTCAACCATAGTGTCCCTGGCATCCGCTGCAGTTGGAGCCACTAAGGCTATCCTGCGGGCCTTGCCGGATTCTACTCTGTCACGGACCCATTCAGCCCCTACCATGGACTTCCCCCAGCCTCTCCCAGCACAAACCAGCCAGTACCGCCAGCTTCCTTCCGGAGCGAGCTGATTGGGTCGAGCCCAGAATCTCCAGTCATATTCCAGCTTCGAGAGCTCATCATCGCTGATATCACTCATGATCTTCTGGCGCTCTGAGCCTGGAAGCAATGCTATTGATTCTGCTAACGATCCTCTCTCTTGTTTCATCTGTATTGATCTCGACGTTGTTCTGGGTCATATTGATCTCAACTTCACGCCTGCCAAACTCAGCAGGACATGTGCGCTCAAGCCACCACGCTGCAGCCTGCCATGAATGACCTGCTGCCTTCTGGATGATGGCCACATTCCTGGCAATGGCCTCTGCCTTGGCCTGCTTAACCTTGAGATAGAAGTCATGGTACTGCCCGGATGTTGCTCGTTCGCCACGCTTCATCCAGTCGTAGTAGGTGACAGAAGCGACCCCAATTGCATCACATGCATGGATCACAGGGACACCGGACTTGAGCAGCTTGATTAGTGGCTCGGATACTTCGGCCATTATTGTGCTGCCTTTCTTTCTCCCCATATGTAGTCATCACCATTTCGTTTCAGTTCACAGTTGCCTGTCAGATTGACATATCGTTGAACAATTACATCGGCGTACCGAGGGTCAAGTTCGCATGTGTAACAGACACGATTGAGTTGATGTGACGCAATTAGTGTCGTGCCTGAGCCGCCGAACAGGTCAATAACCAAATCCCCACGATTACTAGAATTTTCTATTGCTCTTGCAACAAGTTCTACTGGTTTCATTGTCGGGTGTTCATCACTTCGTTTTGGCCGGGGTATCGCCCACAGGTCAGACTGTTTTCTATCTTCCACAGGGCATGCTCGAGGAGCATCACCTTTCCAACCGTACCATATAGGCTCGTACTGTGTGTGATAATCTTTTCTGCTTACAACCAGACTGTCCTTTGCCCAGATTATAGTCGATGACCAGTGGAATCCGCTTTCTTCTAGTTGAGACATTATCAGCCCCCATTCCTGAGCAGACATTGCCATGTACAATATTCCACCATGGATCAACCTGCGGTATATCTGGTCACAAAATCTCTCTGCGAATTCACCGAACTTGTCACCAAGATTGTCGTTCAGGATGGTCCGCTTCTTCCATCCAAGAGCATTATTACCACCCCTGAAACCTTCGCCATATGATACATTCCATGGTGGATCCGTCCAGCATATGTTTGCCAGTCTCCCGTTCATCAATTTGTCAACATCTGCCTGCAATGTAGAATCACCACAGAGCAATCGATGGTTGCCAAGCTCCCAGATATCACCGAGAACTGTCACCGCCTCCTCTGGCACCTCCGGTGGTTCATCTTCCACCACCTCTACTGGTGTTATCGACTCAAGTAAATCGTCCACTGCATCCAGGGTGTAACCAATCGCCTCAAAGTCGAAGTCCGGGATCTCTGCTATTTCCTGCAGCAGCTTTGCCAGCTTTTCTGTATCTGTCTCGGCCAGTTCGGCCAGCCTGTTATCGGCAATCACGTAGGCCACGGCTTTCTCGTATGGAAGGTCGAGGCTTATTACGGGAACCTCGGTAAATCCCAGCTCAAGGGCAGCCTGGAGCCTTGCGTGGCCTGCTACGACCATCTTGTCGGCTGTGATGAGGATGGGGTTTGTCCACCCAAACTCCCGCATCGACTTCTTCAGCATGCTCAACTGACTTTCCGGGTGCCTTTTAGGGTTATCGATGAATGGTTTCAAATCGCCTATCGGCATAGTAATGACTTGCATTTTTTGTACCTTTTTTTTAATGTTAGATTTATCTATTATTTATACGAAAATTCAGATCTTCTCGAGTTTCTCTCCGTTCCTCAGCACCCAGAATTTTGACTTGCAGTTAGTGCATTCCACCTCTTTTTGGTCAGCTGATGTGATGAAGAGGAACTTCTTGCATTCCGGACAGTGCTTGGACATTGGTTTGAATTTCAATAGTTTACCTCCGATGTAATGACGGGCAACGGTTGCAGGGGATATAGGTCATCCTCCTATCCACACAAGGTCACCGTCAGGTTTCTCGTGTATCACTCCTTTCTGTTTTAGCAAATCGAGACGTTCTCCTACCATGGGCACATTCAACATTTTACATTGCGCCACTATCTGGTCTCTCTTGTAAGTCGTCTTCATAACTTCTCGAATGCAGGAATAAATTACACGTTGCTCTGTAAGAGTTTCATCCGGGCCAAAGAAGCAAGCTAGTTTCTCAGTTATTGATTGCAGGAATTGCTTGCCTGGTTCTGTCCCATTATCATAATTTGCCTGGACGTCAGAACCGTTGAGCAAAATCGAGTCCGGTTGACCAGAGGAGGTTGTTTGCCGTCCAGGCGTCCAGGCATTTTCTCTATTGTACTCATATACATGAATTATATTTTCATTACACTCTATAGTGTTATTTTGGTTATTACTACAATGTAAAGAAGTGCTTGGACATATGGACGAATCATCCTCAGCATCTTGTTTTTTGCCGTCCGGGCAGATTTTGTCTCCCTGGACGGATTGCCTGAGAGCACAGTTCTGCCAAGTCCGTCTCCTTTCACCAGCGCTTTCTCTTCCGGTGATATACCCAAGCTTTGTGAACCTCTTTGAAAACACGTTCTCATGTACCAGGGGAACATCGTTATTTTGGCACCATACAATGAACTCGTTATACATCCTTGACTTTAAAGTGTCACTGTCAGAGTAGACCACACAGTCGTCTGCAAACTGCGCTATAGGGTCAGAATTGATCCTGTAGAGCTTCATCACTTCATCTGTTGTAAGCTCAAAGCTATAGTGACCCCTCTGCAGCAGTCCCTTCAGGGCCTTCACACAGACATTGAACAGGCCTGACAGTTCCTCAGGCTGTGTGAGCTTGTCTATCAGATTCTTATCCGCTCTCTTCCCCTCAAAGGTATTCGGGAACTTCAGAGGGATCCATCTTCGGAAGTAAGCAAAGTCGTCACCAGGAACGGGGGGAAGGTTGTTGGCACTAAATATCAGGCGGGCAGTGTTCTTGAACTTGAACGGATGCTCGAACTTACGCTGTGCTCTGATCTCCTTCTCGTTACCTGTGAGCATCTTGAAGGTACTGTTCTCATAGATGGCTCGGGAGGCCAGGTCCGGGAAGATATTCGCCAGTTTCCCATACAGCTCTGCGGTAGAGTAAGGATCCTTCTCAAGCATGTGCAGGGATTCAGCACTGGTGTTGTGCCCTCCAAGGAACTCTCCGAATAGAGACAACATAACGGACTTCCCATTGGCACCTTTGCCGATCAGCATAAGGGAATATTCCAGTCTGGTGTCGGGTACCATGCAGTAGCCAAGGAACTCATAGATCACCGGCACACGCTTGGGTTCAAGTACCTCGGCTACAAACTTCTCAATTAGCGGGCATTTAGCATCTCTATCATAGGTTACAGGTAACTGTACAATAGAGATATAGTCCGGTGTGTGCGGCTCCAATCGGTCTGTTCCAAGATTGTACAGACCGTTCAATAGGTTGATCCGCTTGAGGTCATGGTTGATCTGTCCACGCGGGATCAATGTCTCAAGCTGCACGAAATTGAGGATTTCGGAAATATGCTTTTTCTTGGAAGCGTCCCCCAGAGATGTCTGGACTATACGAGCAATGATGTCCTCCCCTCCAGGCACATAGACACCGTTACGATAATGGAAAATGTTCTTCGTATCCTCAAAGGTGATGAACCTGTGAAGTGAAAGGACGTACTCGCCAAGCTTCTTGACCTTGAGATTACCACGCTCGGTGAAGAATCCATGGTCCTCCTCAACTTCTGCAGGAGTATCATCCTCAAATTTGACCGATCTCAGGATATCGCTGATGTCAGTATTCTGAAGCTCGAAGTAGCCCCTGACATCATTGCGAATAAAGATCTTCCTCATTACAGGGTCCATCTGTTTGAGCTCGTTCTGTATGAACCTCTTAGCTGCCCTGAACCTGTCCATTGCCTTTTCAGGAATGTTCTGAGTGTGGAGCTTGATCTCCCAGACATTGTTGGATTCCAGCTGCAGGAAATCTTCTTTGCTGTTGTCCTGCAGGTACTCTGCCAGGTCTATCTTGTCCACACCATCAGGCCTTGGCAACTCGATGACTTTGACGGGTACACCTCTTGACTCAAGGTACTCTGCAGTTGCAATGGCGCCTTTCTTACCGGTACCGTTGTCCTCATTGTCGTTGCATATGATGACCTCGGACTTGTTCTTGACCAGCTGATAGGCATACTCCTTCTGCTCATCCTTGATACGGACCGTGACAGGCGAGATGCAGGCCAGACCTTCCTGGAGAACTTTGATGCAGTCGGTGACACCTTCAGTGATGATCACAGAATCTGCTTTCTTGAGGGAATCCTCGCCGTAGAACACAGAATTGTCTATCACTTTGCTGACATATGGCCTGGTTTCGGAATGCACCAGCTGCTTGAAGTATTTGGGGCTATTCTCAGAAGGGTTGGGATCTCTGCCAATGAAGTAGACTACCTTTCCGCCTTTCCAGTAAGGAAAGATGATCCTCCCTCGGAAGATGTCTCGCATCCTGCCATCGTTTGTGACATTGAAAAGGCCGGACATCTTCATGACATCTTCCGGGAATAGGTCCCACATCTCCTTCTGCAGGTGGCAGTTCTCCGGAGCCCAGCCTATCAGGAGCTCATCGATCATCTTGTCGCTGATACCCCATTTGCGGTGTATGTATGCCCTACACTCATCGGAGAGCTGTGTATGGTAATACCCCGCAACTGCCCGGAGGAAAGAGTACACCAGAGCTTTGTCAGAGAGGAGCTCTTTGTGCTGGTGTTCCAGGACAACGCCTGCTTTTTCAGCTGCAATCTCAAGTATCCGGGGAAAATCGGATTCTATGTCAAGGTCCTCGCGGTACGCTATCCAGTTAAAAATATCTCCGCCATTATCTCCTGCGAAATTATTGTATATCTGTTTTGACGGATCTACTATAAGCGAAGCACCTGACTTTGAGCTGGCAGATATTGCTCCCCGATAGAAGTTTCCTCTTTTCGTGAGTTTAACAGTTTCTCCAATTAGCGAAACAATATCGATCTTCGACTTGATCTCCTCGATAGTGTCTCTATCACTCGCCATGAAACACCTCACTGTTCAAACAATTGCATTTCTACAACACGATCACAAAAATTAGGATCAGGTTTGCCGTTTGGAGCTATGCCTTTCGGTAATCTTTTCCTATTAACATCTTTGGCTCCGTGGAACATTATATCAAGCAAGCTCACCGCTTTTCCATTATGATACTCAATAATATCCTGGAAAAGAACTCGCATCGTGGACTGTGCACAATTGATACAAAGATCTCCTCCAGGAACGATCTCTATCCATTTATCCACCTTTTTTCCACACACCTCACAGCCAATAGGCCCTCGCATAACATAATCAGATGTTTTGCATATACTCATGCTTTCAACTCCACACCATTGCTACTGATCTTCATGTCCGCTATCTTTGTCCTGTGCCCAACACTCCGGCTCCTGAAAGCACTGATGCGGATGTTAGTGTACGCGGGCTTGCGGTCCACTATCTCTGTCTTCCAGATCTCCTTGGCAGCGAACTGGCTTTTGTCACCGAATGGTCGGAGGACATGCCCCGGTTCCTTGTTGAACTCGGACTCTGGCTGGTTCGTGACGACCACGACACCGCTGTTCAAGTATGCCCAACCCTTGAGGTCACCGAAGATTGCGATAAGCTTCAACAGAGCATCGCCTTTCTGCTTCATGTTCATCCTGGCATAGGCTGTGAGCACTGGGAACCCGATGGAGTCGATGATGACGACATCCACCTTCGGGAGCTTCTGTACGATCTTGTCAATCTCATCGATAATAGGAGTGTACTTGTACTCACATCCCTTTAGGTCCTTGATGTCAGTCTCTGTCAGGTTCCTCTCGGTGTCAAGATAGAACACCTTTTTTCCTGCAGCAATGGCTTCCTTTGCGACTGCCATAGCAAACTTTGATTTCCCGCTGCCTGTGTCCCCGAAAACCTCAAGGACATCGTTCCCGACATATCCGTGGATAAGGCTCAGCAATTGTGTCGGAGTAGCGTTATTTTCATAAGCTGGTGATGCGTTCTCTTTATTGGTGGGCTCTTGCGGACAATCCTCTTTGCTTTGCTCGGCTAAGGTTTCGTCTTTTTGGGCTTCACCACTTTGTTCACATGAAGTTTCTACAAGCATCCTGAGCTCTGTGAGCACTTCGTCTCCAGGTACATCGTATTCCCGGTGGTCCTCTACCCATTTGAAGATCTCGTTCTTCTTGAAGTCCACGCCCCAGAACACGAACTCGTCCTGGTTGTCACTGGCCTTTTTCCACACGTCAGTACCGTTGAGGGTGTTATATCCCATCATATTGAGCATAGGTACAAGTGTGTCTTTGTCAAGTTTTACTTCCATGTTCACACCTCACATCCTGCATATCTCGGTTTCATTCACTGAACACCTCTCTTCAGGATCTCATCGATCGCAAGCATTACTTCCTCCACTCCTCTGGAAACATCTGCATGTATCAGTTCCCGGATCTCATCGCCGCTCTCCAGTTTCCGAGAGATTGTGACCTGTGCATTTGGCTTGATGTTGCCTTTTGAATCGATCTCTGCACCGATCTTTGTTGAGATCTCGTATCCCTGGGTGTAGACGATGCGGGTTTCAGAACTCATTTTTGATGCTGGATCTGACAAGGTATCGCTCATCAGGTATTCCTCCTGAAATCCTTCACAACAATAGGCACCATCCCAGCCTGAGACCATCCTATCCGGGTCACGTTATTGCATGATGCAAGCTCCGCTGTTGCGACCATATTCACAAATCGGGATGCTCTGCCGGTTATGACCGCAAAGACCTCGTTCTCTCCGGAAACCTTGCTACGGACCCATTGCTGGATCCTGGTCACATCCGCAGCACCGATGTGTTTCAGAGGATCGTCCTTCGTGTAACCTATGCCAGTTGGCAATCGGTCGAAATCGATGTATACTTCAACTTCTTCTGTCATTTCGTACACTTCCTTTCGGTTGTATCTCAAAAGCCTGCAATCTCTATGTTCTGCAGGCCGATGCTCCGGCCGGGGCTCGAACCCGGGAGTGACCCAGAAGTCCCGGAGTGGGTGGAGGAGGTGACCTTTAAGGTCTGACCTCCTTATCACATTCCGGGCAGTAGATGGGTCGGTTCTTACACTGCCAGTCGATCTCAAAAATATGGCCGCATTGGTCGCATATGCACTCGGCCACGATCCTTGTGCGTGCAAGCGGAATGCTGTTGATGGTCATGCTGCAGCCTCATGAGATCTTGCATCGTTCATCCTGTTCAGGTCCTCACAATAATACTGAGCCATCTTTTCAGGAGATATCTCACGTGTATGCTCATGTTCGCATTCAGAGCATTTCCACCAGGACCGGGCGCCAAGCTTTGTTGTAACCCCTGCCTCAATGCATATTGCTGTCTTTTTGTGACATCTGGGGCACTGGCCTACCCGGTCCAATGTGGATCTGCAGACGTCCATGGCATGATTGTACCTGCGCTCCTGGTGGCCCTCACCTAGCCAGTATCGGTCCTTTGTGGACCCTATCGGCCGGCCTGCATAGCCTCCGCTCTTAGACCAGCCCATGCTCAAGCCCCCGTAAGAAATTTAACCATATGAGCCGTTTCGAACATTGGGTACCACACGGGAAGAGCTCCATAATTTTCTCGGTGTGCCTTTTTGTGGACGGCCAGTGCCTTCTCTCCTGCAAAGTCAGATGGCATTGGTCATCACTCCAATCATTTCTCGTCTCGCGATCTGCGAGCGTATTGCCTTGTACTTTTTTCTCACTCTTTCACCTCATCTATCTGTAGACCGGATCTGATGTAGTGCCTGGCAGCGTCACTGACGTTGATATACTTTCCAGAATCTACGATCTGCAATATCTGTTCATAGTCACTGGAAGGCAAATTCACATGTAAATGCTTGTACTTCATGAGGATTATCTCCTAATTATGACATAGACTTTCTAATATAAATATGTAACCCAAGTGTCATAATTAGGCGGAATTCCTTGCAAAAACATATATATGGAATAAACACTACATCATCATGTAATGGCAATCCAATATAAGAAAGAATCAATTCACGCAACAGTGAGTCCTTACATCAAGAAGCAGGCAGAAGAGCTGGTCGATACGGGTGATTTCAGCAGCATGTCCGATCTTGTAAGCGTTGCACTTGCGGAGTTCATTGGGCATTACAAGAGAGAGCAGAAAGAAAAAGACATGGAAGCTGAGGGGTCACTGTCAACACTTTCACAAAAAGACATAACTCCTGCCATGGTAAAGTTACTCAAGCAGATGTTTGAAGAGGGTAAGACTTCCAAGAGCATTCGCCCCATCATCGTGGACGACATAATCGAATAATTCAGTTGAAAAACACTGTTGATCGAAATTACAAGCTTGTCAGCATCCGGTTAAGTGCTAGGTGATTTGCATGTATATAAAAACAAAATGTGCAACATGTGGTGAGAGATCATTTCATAACATTCGATTTAATCGAAGAAATCTTATTTTAGGCGACATAAGAATATCATGGCTTACGGATGCTGAAGTAACAGACTCCTGTACCCCCGGCGAGTTGGCAGAATCTGTCCTGCACGAGCTTGCTGATCACGTTTATAATGGGATCTCAACCCATGAGCTCTGCAAGATACTCCGGGAGAAGTTCGGTGTCCTGGAACAGTATTGTTGTGACCTGGTGCAGAAGTTAAAGATCGAGCTGGATATGTACTGTCCGGACAGGCAGCATTTGTATTATGTAGAGACAAGGCCTCCATGAACTTTTCAGGGTTTACCTACATTACATTTAAATGAGTGGTTTCTTCGGTTCATCCCCACACATGTGGGGAACTCGTATTTGCCGCTAATTGTGTAAGCATTAATTCCGGTTCATCCCCACGCGTATGGGGAACTCATTCTATAGTCTTTTTCCGCGTATATTTTCGCCGGTTCATCCCCACGCGTATGGGGAACTCCTCTGTCGGGTGTGTGTCAATCGCCACAAGATCGGTTCATCCCCACGCGTATGGGGAACTCGAGATGGGTTAGGGCCGTGCCCGAAGGGCACCACGGTTCATCCCCACGCGTATGGGGAACTCTGTTTTTGGATGAAGAGGCTATGCTTGTGATGCGGTTCATCCCCACGCGTATGGGGAACTCTGTCTATTGTATCGAATTTCATTTTTATAAGGCGGTTCATCCCCACGCGTATGGGGAACTCTAAGCTGAATTTAAATCATAGTTGTGTATTGTCGGTTCATCCCCACGCGTATGGGGAACTCTTTAAAGTCCCTGTTAGATGCAATCTGGTATCCGGTTCATCCCCACGCGTATGGGGAACTCTAGTCAAATCCAAATCAATAGACAACGCACCCCGGTTCATCCCCACGCGTATGGGGAACTCTCCACTATGCAGCCTTTCGCCACTATATATGTCGGTTCATCCCCACGCGTATGGGGAACTCCGATGATCATACTCTTGTCGCTAAGGTGGTGGCGGTTCATCCCCACGCGTATGGGGAACTCTGTCGAGAAATGCATAAGACTGTTTGACAAACCGGTTCATCCCCACGCGTATGGGGAACTCGCCATGATTAAAACCCTCTGCTATTTTTCATACGGTTCATCCCCACGCGTATGGGGAACTCATTCCATCTCTGCCACTGTTCCCAGTATCAACCGGTTCATCCCCACGCGTATGGGGAACTCATTTGAACCAACTAGCGTAAAAGCAGCCCTGTCGGTTCATCCCCACGCGTATGGGGAACTCTGGATTCTCTCCGGGGTTGGAGTTCATGAATACGGTTCATCCCCACGCGTATGGGGAACTCACACAAATAACCCAGAAGTAGAGGAAGGAAATCGGTTCATCCCCACGCGTATGGGGAACTCATGGGCGACCTCACAAGCCAGCAGATCACCGCCGGTTCATCCCCACGCGTATGGGGAACTCCGAGAACATCCTGATATTCATAGGCATGGATCCGGTTCATCCCCACGCGTATGGGGAACTCTGTGCATCTTTTATCCAACTAACAAGGAAAAAGGATTCTGCCTTCTCGATATAAACAACTTGCAGCTATTTTGCACGTATTTTTAGATAGACTTTTCTGCAAATAAACATTTAAGTGCATAGAAATCCTCTTTTACTTTAATTAGTATCTGGCAAAAACGATATTAACTTTATCCCATCCATTTCTATTGGGATGCGACGGTTTTCACCAAGTGTTATAAAATCAAATCCCGTTTCGTTTGGAGAAGACCACAACACAACTGCATTTCCTTCCTCCAGTCCTTCTTCAATGTTCTGCAGGATCATTTCCCTTACTTTTACGGAATAATCTCCAACATAAACACCAGCACGGACTTCCAGAAGCCATACTGCCAAACGACCACGCAATCTATTCGGCGCATTCTCAAGTACGATGACCAACATCACCAATGCTCCTTTCATTTGGTATTGCAGGAGGTACTGATTCTTCGGGGGTATCAGGTAATTCTATTCCACCGGCTGAAAGTACCTCTTCGATAGTTGGAATTATCTTCTTCAGCAAGCGTGTTTCTCTGAAAGCATCCCTGCAGGCAAGTCTGACAGCCCTTTCGTAATTGTTATGTTTCTCGGACGCAATCCTAAAGGCAAGCGGGACCACTGTTTCAAATTTGAATAGATCTGCAATATCATATACAAAAGATCTGGGTTTTCCTGTATGAATAAAACCAACTGCTGGAGAATATCCAGCAGCAAGGATTGCTGCTTCAGCTACTCCATATATGCATGAAGTTGCTGAACTAAGGCATTTGTTCTGCACATCAGCACTATCCCAGTCCCCGATATCATAATTGCGTCCCTTCCACTCGATCCCATACTGATGAGCAAACAGTTGGTACATTTTCTTCACACGGACTGCTTCCATCCCACGCATCTGTTCGACACTATAATGGTCAGGGAGAAGCTCATTGAACCTCATCGCATACATTTTTCGGACTACTTTTCTTCTAAGATCATCATCAAGAGCAAGTTTTGCCTGATATAGTAATCTGTCTGCCCTTGCACCGCCTGGCTGTCCTGCTGAATAAAGTCTGACACCTGCCTCGCCAACCCAGATCAATAAACAGCCAACCCTTGAAGCAAGTACTACCGCTGCATGTGAAACCCTTGTTCCCGGTTCCAGCATCAGGCATGCAATACCCCCAACAGGAATATGAGAACGCACGCCGTTCTTGTCAATGATCACAAAGGCTCCGTCCACTACATCGAGTTCACCTTTCTCGAGGAATAATAGGGAGAAGCGTTCCTTTATGGCAATGGGTTTGAGTTTTGGAAGCATGGATTACCACCTTAACGAATCGGACGCACAAGAAGCAATCCGCAGCCAAAACCTTTTGCAGGACCAATTCCCTCAAAAAGTGCCTGTTTGAACAACTCTGGATCAGTTACAGTTAAAACTCCTGTAAAGTCAATGGTGTTGAAGCTAATGTTGTGCTTGCCATTTGGCTTGTAGAACTTGTGATTACGATAACCATCTGCACGCACCTGTTCTTCATCTATTAAAAAACCGCTTTTGTCTGCTTTCTTTTGTAACCATTCAACTCCTTTTCGCTGAACAATCTCAGAAACATACGGGCAGTTATCTTTGTCGGAACTTTCTTTTTTCATGCTAAATTTTTCATCCATCACTACATCATGACGGTGCTGTTTTCCTTTTTCGTCTCTTTTTGAGACAATTGGATTGGCTCGAAGGGAAAAAGAAAGTTCCTGCCCTGGTCTTAATGCAGGATCATACGATTTTACATTGATATCCCATACTTCAGATTCGTTCTCCGGTTCACTTTCTGATACAATATAAAAAGTCGGCAGTGTCCCGTTCGATTCCTGACGATACAAAAAGCTCCTTTCATTATCAGGTCCTTTTGAAAATAAGGACCATACCATACGGTGAATATTGTAACTGCTTCCCATGTTAGTGAAAGATTTATCTGAAACTGCTATAGGAGGGAGCAGGTTTGCCTTACTCATGTACATGCATCTTTCCTCCAGCTAATCATTGAATAGTATTCTTTTCTGTCAGCAAACTGCCACCTTTTCCGGCTCAGTACTTCATCGCGGCGGGAAACGCTATGCTCATGAGAAACTTCCTCATCCGGATCATCCCAATAGAACCGGCAACTTCTGACATCAATAAGTCTTCCGATAAACGCATCATCCTTAAACTCGGCATTTACAATTGCCTCCTTCATAGTGGGAGCAGATATGATCATAGGATCGAGTGGAAGTGCTACAGTACAGGACTTCCTCCCAAGATACATCGAGAATGAAGGCTCTTTAATAGCATTTGCAAGCATTTCAAGCGAATAAGGAGGATTCTCTTTCCTTGAAGAAAGAATTACAGTGTAAAGACCATCGCAGTAATAGTCACGAGTGGAAAGAATGGTGTTCAATTCCTCCTTGGGAACAGATAGCTCATCCTTTCTGGTCAAAAATATCTTCCTGTTCCTGCCTGTACCTGCAGAAGGGACCTGAGAAGTATGGTAGTCACGAAGCATAAAACCTGGTGAGTTTATGAGAACTCCGTAATTGTAGCCAGAAGCCAGTTCAAGCTGTTTTTCCTCTTCATCTCTGCGAATTCCCAATGCTGCTGCAAGAAGGCCCAATATTGCTGATTTAGAGGGGTGATCAAAAGTAGGCCTGTAAGAACCTACCGCAATGTCACCCCAGGAAGCCATTGGACCGTACAGTCGAAAAATTAAATAATTATCCAAGCTAATCGACTCCTGTACATCTAATTGACCACAAAGTTCAGCATTTCATCCAATGAGCCTTCACCTGTGTAGGCGTTCATATCCATACTATTTTCACAGCAGCCACCGTATACTTTTATCATATTTTGGTTTGTCTGTTTGAGAGCATCTATAGCACTTTTCAACATGCTCCTTCCTCTGACGGGCTCCAGGTACGAAACCGAGAGAGAACGAGGCTGTTGCTTACCTTTTTCTAGCATCATGTAAGATGCATAAGCTCTGGATGCAAAACTATTCTGCTTTCCTGTCGGAGATACTTTTGCCATTGCCTCAACCAGTGCACACAAAGCCTTCTTTGCAAGTTCTTTATCTCCACCAAGATTGCGCTCCAGAAGTTCGCAGTCTACACAGACATAAATATAGAAAAGACCGGAGGCAAACTCTGTTTCGCCAAGGTGACCTGAACCCATGTCATCTTCACCTCTGTTCAAATCATCCACTGCTGTGAAGAAATCATCTTCAACTGCAACTTCATTTGTGGTAATGGCATGAGAAACCTGTACTGCCGCCTCGGTATTGAATTTGGTATTGGATGCAAGCATACGGCCAAACATGGCAATGTCTACAGCAGTGTGCTTCTGCCTCAAAAGATCAAGATCATCTTTTGAAGGAGCGCTTTTGCATGACGAAATTTTAGCAATAAGCTGATCTATTGCTGATATCTCTTCAGGGCTGAAATGAGCCAGCTGCTCTATCTCAAGGCCGGTTAAGGAATCTTCACTGTCCTTTTTGGATTTGCCAAAGACACCTGCAATTGATCTGGACCATTCCCTTGCATCTTTTTCAGATACCAGCGGGTTGACAGGAAATGAATTATCTTTGCAGTCCAGAATATCCGCCAAATTGAAGCCTGTTGTCAGAGCCTTATAGACACTGGGCCCCATGCCCTTTGTGCGGATACCGATGTGTCCACTAAGGCTTTCTTTGAAGATATCTGATGTTCTCCAGGCCCTTTTAAGACTTTGTGAAGATACCCTTAACCTTTGAGTTCCCCCCATTACGGCAGTCTTTGGTCTTCCCAGATCATCCCGGTTAAGATTGGATGGGGGATACGATACAAGTGTGTGTATTTGTACGAATTTTGTCATCTTTTTTCCTCCTGAGTTCTAACGTTTACTTTCAGATGCTTTCTCATAGTAGCTATAAGCCCATTCTTTCTTTGTGTAATCATTCCACCAGTAGAGACCAGTTGCAAGATTGCAGGCATTGACACTTCCATCCATCAGTTTAACAATCCGAACGATCGAGTTGAACAATTCCTCTTTATCTTTGATTTTCAACAATCTCTTAAACCTTAGACTGCTAATCTGCGGATTTGAATCATCTTTCATGCTCGCCATCTGAGCAGCAAACGACTCCCCTCCCTGATGATTTTTTACGTTAGCCAATACTCCAGCAATCAATGCAACAGAATCGCGGTTTCCAAAACCAAGCTTATTCATAGTAAGCCAGAGTTTGTGGTAAGCTGGATTGAACACTATGTCCACTGTATTATGGCATCTGCGAAGAGCAGCCCTATCTCCCCGGTTATTATCCAAATCCTTCCACCATGTAAGCAAAACCCCACATGCTTCGGGATTCCTATCCAATGAATTTTTGTTTATTACCAATTCTAATCACCTTTCTGAAGTACAGTTGTAGTTACGAATGAACATCTATTCTTTTGAGTTAGGCAATCCCAGAGTTTCCCTTATTTTCTTACCACCTTCTGAATTGTATCTTCTAAGATCTCTGCGAGCTATAGCCACTTTTTCGGGATCAACTACACTTAGCTGCATGGATTGAGAATATTCATCATACAATTTTACAGATACCTTTGATAGTGTCCGTACCCATTGAATTTTTAAATCCGCAACATCGGGGTTGTTTTCCAACTCTTGGATTAATTTATTCAAGACCCTGTAGAATTCAGGCTCGGTATCATGCCAGAAACGCGAATCGATAAAAGACATGTCACCTTTAATAGAATTGTCCTTAAATAGTGCCTGTTTGATACAGCTTCGGGTGTTGTACCCTATAATCTCAGCAGTCTTTACCAATTGAGATATGACAGATTCATACGAGAGTCTTATCTGATCAGGAACATTGAACAAAGGCATGGTATTTTCATACCAGCAACGAACTTTCATGTTATCGAAATCATAGCCAAATGTCCATAATTGAGGAGGATATTGGAAAACATCGTCTAGTTTGACAAGGTCTTGCTGCTTGTTAATAAACTTTTCAAGTGCTAGAGATGGATGCTGACCTCTTTCGGGATCGTTTTGAACAAGACCCAGCCAGTGACGATAAGTTATTCCTCCTGGCTGTGGGTGCCTTGGTAATAGGGCATCTTTAGTTTCACTATGAGGACTCAAAACATGACACCACCCTCCCTCATAGTTAATTCCATAATTCTTCGTAATGTAATCGGAAACAAGTCCATCAGAACTACAGCCGCACACGTCACAGAATCCTTCTTTAATATTATCAAAGTCAAGACTGATTCGACGTGGCATCCCCCAATACATCTGTTTTGGGTTTACATCCATAGGAGTTGTTTCCATCCCTTTTTTTTCACTTGTACGAGTAGGCTTCATCCAAGGAAAAATATCGCCGATTTGAGTTTTACTAACATCTCCTAATCTTTCAAAGTTTTCTTCAGTGATGACATTTAACCATATAGTTTGCCAGAGATTATTTCCTAGAACCAATGTTGTTAGTGGTCCTCCGCCTCGAAGGGAGGTACGATGACCTTGTCCACCAGAAGGTGCATTTAATTGCAGATTAAACAGTGCAGTTGCACAACACGGAATACACATTTTTGAGATATAATCTCTTTTTATGAAATGATCCGTGTTATCTTTCAGAGTTTTCTCACCTGGCATCTCCATTAACAACGCTTCCACACGGTTCTCAACCCCTTCAAACGATTCATAATCCTGCATAAAACGTTCATTTTCCCCATCCAGATTGAAAGCATCAGATACTTCCTCAAACATAACATGCAAATCATCTGTTTTTGGCGGATTGGTGAAATATTTTCTCCAACCTCTTTCATTTCTTGGAGACATTATGGTTTGTGCCAGGCCAATCAGGAACTGGATTAGGGAACCGTTAAAATCCGGACGTGATGCAGCCAGTGAAATAACCGGATTTGAATCTAGTTCATCAGTAATCTCCCATGGAGCTATTTTCTCCTTTTTGCCGTCCTGCCTTTTTACCCATATCCACTTTTCATTAATCAAGTTAAAAACCGTGTTATCACCAGCCTATTCTTTATTTATTCTAAGACCAATTTCTGAATTGTACGTTAACAATACTTGTTTTTTGTATTTGTTCAATGCAGAACCTTTCCAATTGATTCCATCGTCGGAAAACATAGGAATCAATAAACTCCATTTACCTTTGTCCTTCATCGAATCCTTAGATTTCTCTATTAACCCGTTCATTTCCTTGCCATAATCATCCACATACCTTATACGGCCACCACTGACGCTTAATTGACTCATATCCCATGAATGACCTTCAGAAAAAAACATGGGAACAAGAACTCCATTTTCAACTCTTAAAAGGCGAATAGTCACTGATTCTCCAAGGCGGGTAGGAATTACAACATCATCCAGCCACTGAGTACCTGAGCGCACGTAACCCTGCGACAGATTAAGGGATTTGAAATTAGCCATTGACGTTTGTGCCATTGCTTCCCCGTATGCCTTTTCGTCAAGAGCTTTCAGTTTTTCCGGGACCTTTTCGCTTGCATTTTCACCAAAAACACCTTCTATGAAATGTCTGCTTTCATCAGGCACTTTGAAACTTCCATGTTCAGAAAGCAGATGAGCCGTAAGCCACAACTGGCCGTGTGACTGGTAAACATGTGCTCCCTTTGGGAACATATCAGAGTACCAATCTTTTGAGACCAGATCTGTCAGTTTAGGCGAGAGGATTCCAAGAACGGGAGTGCCCCTTTCTTCATGCTCACCAATAGCACCGTTTGTATCACGGCAATGGCGCTGCAAACGTCCAGCCCGCTGAAAAACAAGATCAATAGGAACTAGATCCGTAACCATATAATCAAAATCAAGATCTAATGATTGCTCTACAACCTGAGTGGCAATCAGTACCTTGCTTCTGCGCTCCTGAACACCACTTGTTTTTCCAAACGAATTAAGAACTTCATTCTCAATCTTCAGGCGATCACCCATTGCATATCTTGCATGGAAAAGGATTACTGAATCTGTCCCTAGTAAAGATACAAGCCTGTTACAGGATTCAATTGCATCGTCTACAGTGTTGCGTATCCAACAACTGCATTTTCCTTCAGCAGAACACGACACAAGTTTGTCGATTACTGCAGATTCATCATTGAAAAGCTCAACATTTACGGTACGTCCGGTTCCTTCACGAGATTCTATTTTTGTCTCAGAAAAACCGGATTCGCAAACGTGTGTCAGGAGAGGATATTCTTCTTTTGAAATCCCCTCTATCGAGCATCCCAAACCTTTACAAAAATGAGATGCCAACTCTCTGCGGTGCTTTATTGGTAGTGTGGCGGAGAGAAGAATTGCACTTCCACCCATTGATGCGTGGAACTCTAAAAGGGTACATAGAATTCTGTGCATATAGGGATCATATGCATGGACTTCATCAACAATCAAAACGTTACGCGACAAGCCCAGCAATCTTAGAGACTGGTGATTTGAAGGTAGGACACCCATCAAAGCTTGGTCAATGGTCCCTACTCCTACATCAGCAAGTAAAGCTTTTTTACGGCTGTCAGCTATCCAAGCTGAACACTGGGCAGAAACCGTTTCATCTTCTTGCGAAAAGTTCCCCCGATCACTTTGAGAACTCCTAGTGCCAATAGATTTACTAAATACACCTGACAAATGGCTTTGACCATGTGCAAGCACCAATGAAGGAAAAGAATCGGGTCCATACAAGTTATTATAAAGATTCGCTAATCTTCCGTACATAGCATTCGATGTTGCCATTGTTGGTAGGCCGAAGTAAATTCCATTCTCTATGCCTTGCATCATTATTCTATGAGCTAAACATAAAGCTGACTCGGTTTTCCCGCTGCCTGTAATATCTTCCAATATGAAAAGCTGGGCACAATCAGCAATAAGACAGTTAGATACATATTCTTGCATCGGACTGGGGACTTCAATCTCTGGAAATAGCGTGTTAATTCCTGAATTTGGCGATACTAACGATGGAAGAATACCTGAGTCTGAAAGTGCTTTTTCTGCCGATGGCAAAGCATGTTCTTTCCAATACTCCTCTAATGGAATGAATTCGGATAAATACTTGAAGTGTTCGTTTGAAGAACCTATCCAATCACTTACAATCACGATACCTGCGAGTAACCAAGAAGTAATTTTGAATGCAGCCTCTATATCCTCAAACTCATATCCATAACCATCCGAACTTGAAAAAACATCGAATGCATTTTTTAGTAGGAGGGAAGATGTTTTTTTTATAAATGAACCTGCCATGTCGAGATCTTCTTCAGTGAATAAATCATTTTGATTTATTGAGAGACCATTGTTCATGTTTTTTGGAGGGTTTCCATGATGACCAGTTGTGGAAGTAATCCATGGAGTTAATAGGTCATTCCAATCATAGGAATCAAAAGAAGTTTTGTCAAGACAAAGCCAATTTTCATCCCATATTTTATCCCATAGTGCTTTCCACAAGTAGGAGCCCATGCTATCATGGCGAAGACTATAACTTCTTGTACTGTCGTGTCCTCTAAGATTGACTAATAACTCCGGCTGAAGATTTTGAAATCGTTCTGAGAATTTGCCAATATCATGGATTGCAAGGTAAAAAGATACCAAAGAAATGATTTGTTCATCATCCAATGGAAGATGTTCTTTCAGTTTTTTAAGGAGAAGAGGGTCTTTTCTCAACAAAAGATTACCTGAAGCAGCTACATCCAAGCAGTGGTATACCAACAAATGATAACGTCGATCCGCAGAATTCTTTGCAGTATCGGTTTTTCCCCAGTTTTTATACATTGTCACCAACCATATTAGATATTGTGGATTGTAGTCTATTAAATGGCTTATTAGATTAAATATTTAACAATAGCAATACTGTATACCCCTAATATATACTTTGCTATACTTGCTCTAAACAGTGACACATACAAACCTACTTATCACTACATATACCACTCACAAATATATAGTACCTATACGATATTATCATACAATGTCCCACCTAACGCTCATCACCACTCTCTACACCCTTGATCCTGTACTGTTCTGCATAACACGCCTCTCACCGACCAAGGTAATAATTCTCACAGAAGACGGAGCCGTGGACAAGAAAGTTCAGGCAGAGAATATGCTGGAGGCTACTTTCGGGAAGTTCATTGAGATTAAGAAACTCATTACCTCCCTGTACGATCCGGTGAGGGTTGCACTGGATGTGGCAGATGCCATCGAGAAGGAACATGATCTGGGTAACCAGGTAATGATCAACGTGTCGGGGGGCAGAAAGCCGCAGGCTTTCGGGACGCTGTTCGGGGCCTATGCACGTAGCGACATGGTAAAGCGGATCGTATATGTGACCGAGGAGGACAACTTCATGATAGAGTTCCCAATCTTGGGCTTCAACATCTCGCCCACCAAGAAGGCTATCCTGGAGCACATCAGGTTCGGGGAGAAGTCGGTCACCGCCATCGCCGTAAAGGTAGGCATCTCTAGGGGCATGGCCTACAACCACATCCGGGAACTCAAGGACATGGGCTACATATCCGACGAGGACGGATTCAGCATAACCGACTCCGGCAGGCTTGCAGTCATCTGAAATCAAAACATAGTTGAATTTTCTCATCATCGCCACCATTTATCTAAAGCTCAACACACCTACTGTGGTTCAATATCTTAGTGATCTAAAAGCACATAGCCCTCCACCCGGATAATGTGAAAATGTCCCGAAAGGCAGCATTACACCCCTTACGGTCAGAAAAGATGATATCTAACCTGTTCAATATAAAACACGCAAACGTAGAAAAATTGTACCTGGTGGGACAAACCCACCCGATGTTCTGGAAAAAGTCGCCCATTCTACCCACAACGCATATATAAAGAAAAATACTGTTCTACCATGTAGGCTTTTTACTGTGTTGCCGGCCCCCAACCTCGGCGTAGAATCATTCAATATTTTTTAAATTAGACCGGTTTCTCCAGAAGTTCAGGAAACAAAATATCCTAAACTTCAGTTAAGGGTACGGAGTCCTGCAAGTAATAATTAAAGAGTTTCTTTCCCCCATTCCACCGAGTCCGGGCTATCAAATATCAATGACAGGTTTACCCCCCTGTTGATCATATCCGAGAACAGCTCAGGAAAGCCAGGGTGAAGACCGGCCGCAACCATGCGGAATGATTTTGAATAAAGAGAGTTTTCATGAGCCTGCTTGTTGTAGTCATAGATATCAGAAAAGTAAGGTTGTATGACATTGCAGCGATTAACTTCATGCAACTTTCTCAGCAAAAACGGAGGAATAAAATCCGGTTTCCGGTTCAGCCAATAGCTATCAGCACTATTAATGAACTCCTCAGGAGTTAAAAGAGGTGTCAGTTCCTCTGTAATTAACTCCCCAATACGAGTCAACCTGTAAACACCGTTTTCTCCTGATGAGATAGCACTCCTCAAGCAACTGAATGATAGAATGCAGCTGTTCTTTAGTTGTTTCCATGGATATTACTAGTCCGGCAAGATCTGCCGGACCTTCATCCAGAAATAAAAGTAGAGAACAGAGAAAAGTGTAGGTATGGTTATTAAAAATAGTACACTAAAATAGCGTAAGGGGAGTTTAAGCTCCCCCCCTGCCACCGAAGGATTGGCTGCTTCCACCTGAGCCACCTTCTTCCAGTGATCGGCTTCCAAAAGCCTGCTTGTTCTCTTCGGAAGGTTCTTTTTCACCAAATGGCTGGCTGCTTTCGCTTTCAGATTCACCTTCAACCTTTCCTCTCAGCTCTTTTGCTTTCCTACTTACCTCTTCAGCGCCATGCCTGACTTTTTCAGTCATTGAGCCTTCCTCAGATTGCATATCCTTCATTCTCTGACTTATCTTTCCTGCGCCCTCTTTGACCCTATCGGTCATCGAAGTTTTTCCTTCCTCAGACCGCTTCTCTCGCCTTTCCCTGATCTTTTTATTAACATCTTCGGCCATGTGGGTGCCGGCATCCTTTACTCTGGATGCGGCATAAGGCAGTCTGCTTGCCAGTTCAGGGATCACGTCTATAATGCTATTGAAACTGCTTCTACCCGACAATGTGAGCAAACGGACATCTTCTTCCGAGATCACAACAAAACCAATAGGTTCCATGTTAACCCCGGCATATCCTCCACCGGCGTACCCTGCCTGCCCGCTTTCCTGATGATTTTCCCCGCCAGCACTCCCGAAACCGGCAGAAACTTTCATTATCGGCATTATGGTCTTCCCTTCCCAGGTAGTGGGTTCACCAATCAGTGTCTTGGTATTCACTATGCTCTCAGTTTCATGAGTTATTTCTTTGATTATTTCATCTAACCCCATATCTACTCCCCATTTATACAAAGTGTTTTTTGTATAATAGTTGATTATGTCCTTATAGTTTAAAAGTGAATCTGCAATATATATTAAAATTTGATAGGTGTATAAAAATAAGCATACAGACCAGGTATTTACAGACAATTTGGCAAGAGGATTGATTTGTATCAGACCTATACCCATTTAGCGAATTCTCACAAAACTTAAGTACTTCAAAAGTTAATAAATATATAAACTTAATAATGGATTTTTTGTAAGCATGAATTCTAAAAATACTGCCACCGATAAAAAACATTCAAATGCAAAAAGGACGAACACATTCCTCAGATCCAGGGTCCGGCATCTTAGCAAAGAGCTTGAAATAGTCAGAAAAGAACTGGTAAGAACACAGGATTTCTACAACGAGCGCCTGGAGAATCTTAATGATGTAGTTTTTACTATCGACAACGAGGGCATATTCACTTATCTCAATTCAGCCATCGAAAATATGACGGGGTATAAAAAAGAAGAGGTCATCGGAACACCATATGCGCGGTATATTCATCCTGAAGACCTTCCCGGACTTGTGGAAGATATCCGGTTGACAATCGCCGGTGAGAGAAAACCCTATATGTTCCGTGTTATAAGAAGATCGGGAGATATCAGTTATGTGCATACTACATCCCGTCCTATCATAAGCCACGGAAAAGTTACAGGCATAAATGGCCTGATGGTAGATATCGCCCTGCTCAAACAGATTGAAATGAACCTTCGGCAAGAAAGGGATAAAGCTCAAAAGTATCTTGACGTTGTAGCCGTCAGCATACTTGTCACAGATATAAATGGAAACATAATCCTGATAAATAGAAAAGGTTGTGAGATCCTCGGATACAAAGAAAGCGAGCTTGTAGGTAAGGACTATTTCAATATTATCCTGCCGGAAGATACCAGGGAAACTGCAAGAGAAGAGTATCGGAAACTAATGAAGAGTGAAACATCCCTCAATGTATCTTTTGAATCACCTGTCCTGACAAAGGATAGGGAAATAAGGACATTTGAGTGGAGTAATATACTGCTGGAGGACACAAATGGCAACATACAGGGGCTTCTGGCCTCAGGTAATGATATAACTGACAGGAAAAAAGCTGTAAAAGCCATTTTGATGGCAAAGGCCCTTTCGGACAATGCCTCCCAGATGAAAAAAGATTTTATAACCACCATGAGTCATGAACTGAGAACTCCCCTCAACCATATCATAGGATATTCTGACATTCTTTGTAAAGGTGACCTTGGGCCCCTTAATACTGAACAGAAGAGTTGCATGGATATTGTTGCCAGAAGTGGAGGGCGATTGCTGATGCTTATTAATGCCATCATAGAGCACTCCCAGATTGAAGAAGGAAAGATGGGAACAGAGAAAAAAGACTTCCTTCTCCTGTCTGTTATTAAAAATATAGAAGCTTCTACAATGCCGCTTGCACAACAGAAAGAGATAGACATACATTTTAATTTAGAAACTGGCATAAAAAAGATATATTCTGACGAAAGTAAATTCAAAACAATCCTTTATGACCTTATCAGCAATGCAATCAAATTCACTCCTGCGAAAGGAACGGTCACTATAAAATTCGTTTCAAGAAGCAAAGGTACCCTGACAGTCATTGTTGAGGATACAGGCATCGGCATATCCGCAGAGAACCAGAACAAGCTGTTCAAACCTTTTTCCCAGATTGACTCATCCCTTACAAGGAATTTTGATGGCGTTGGGCTTGGATTATATATTGCAAAAGAATTTACAGGAATGATTGGAGGAAATATACAACTGGAAAGTAAACCTGGTAAAGGGAGCATTTTTACGTTCACTATTCCAGTTGACAGGCAGTAAAAACACTAAATACTGAATTGTTCCTGCCTTCTCTGCGATCCAAATATTAAAAGAGGTCAATTTAGCGTGTAGATTTGTATGGAATGCTCTCTTCCAAACCATGCAATCTTGAATTTTTTCCAATATCATATCCATATATTTGTACATATCACTTATGATCCGAGAAAAATCTTATATGCGTTCATTATCATTTAAATGTGAGACAAGATGAAAAGACCGATTGTTGAAATACTGCTTTCATCAGAGAAGAGAAAAAAGACACTTATGCTATTACAGGATGGGCCCAGGGAGATGGAAGCTATCCTGAGATCACTGGATACAACCAGAACAGCGCTGCTTCCACAGATGAAAGTATTAAAGGAAAGGCACCTTGTATCCCAGCACGATGACATTTATGAGCTGACTACAATTGGGAAATTGATCGTCAAGGAAATGGCATCCTTTTTAAAAATTGCGGAGACATTTGGCGAGAACTCAGATTATTTAGGAACACATTGCATTGATTTTATTCCGGAGTATCTTTTAGAGAAACTACCTCTACTTGGTTCTTATGATGTAATTAACATTCCCATATACGAGATGTTCAATCCGGATATAGAAATGTACCAGAAAGCCTTGAAGTCGAAATACTGGTTTGAGGCCAGTTCTGTTCTCTACCCCACATTTCATGACTTTTACGTTCAGATGATAGAACATAACATAGATATATCGGTCATTATCACCCGGGACTTTTACGAAAAGGCTAAAGAGGATTATTATGATCACTTAAAAGAGATAGTTGATCTTGAATTCATCTCACTATACGTATATCCCGGTGATCTTGGTTTTGCATCTCTTATTGTTACTGATGAATGTATTCGTTTCAGACTGTTCACACACGAGCATATATTAGATAGTAAGAAACTGCAGATATGTGGACCTGCTGCCCTTGAGTGGGGAAAAGAACTGCTTGAATACTACAGGCAGCAATCTACAATTATAACTCAGGTCTAAAGATGTTTGGTCTATTCAGTATTTTATCTGACGCTCAGTGGTAGATACTGAATAAACATTACCATCCTCATCTGCCAGAGGGGTAGATGTCACCCACACATCTATTATACGGCCGTCTTTAGTGAGTCGTTGGGTACGATAAGTCTGCGGGATCTCAGCCTGAATTAGCTTTTTCAATGTAGCTGATTCTTCGTCTTTTCGGTCCTCCGGGATCATGCTGCTAATATTCATAGAAAGTGCTTCATCTTCGTTCCAGCCATACATATTCTCAGCCATAGGGTTCCATGCCATGATGTTACCCTCCATATCCTGCAGAACTATAGCATCCACAGAGTCCTGCACCACCACGGACAGGCGGCGCAGTGTCTTTACCTGTTCCTCCTGCTTCTCCTTTAGTCTGGTGATCTCAGTAAATGTGATCACAGCACCTTCAACTTCATTTTTCAAGGAGAGATATGGCCGGATGGCCATGACATACCATTCACCTGCATCAGTACTGACTTCAATATCCACAGGAACAAGGCTATCCAGCATGCCCTGTATGTCCGGTATCAGATTGTTATAGCCTGATATGTTTGAAACGGTATGCTTGATAGGCCTTCCTACATCTGTAGGTATCAAATTGATCACTTTCGTGGCTGCAGGTGTAAAGCGCCGGATACGCAACTGGTTATCCACAATAATAATACCCACATTTGTTGAAGCCAGTATCTTGTTCGTCTCCTCATTAGCTTCAGACAGCTCTCCAATCTTGGTCTGCAGTTCATTGTTTACAGTGATCAATTCCTCGTTGACGGATTGCAGTTCCTCCCTGGAAGTCTCCAGCTCCTCGTTCGTGGATTGGAATTCCTCGTTCATGGACTGCATCTCTTCATTGGAGGATTTGAGCTCCTCATTGGAGATTTCCAGTTCCTCATTAGCAGATTTGAGATATTCCTCTGTGGTCCTCAGCTCTTCTTTCAAGGCTGCAACGCTTTCCTCCTCGCTTTCGTTAACTGCATCTTTCTCTTTATGGAGTACGGGTTCTGAAGGTATTTCAAAGGTGACAAGGAACAGTTTTTGGTCACCAGCCTCTTCTAAAGGTCGCACTTTTAAATTGACGATGGTAAAATCACCATTTGTCTTAACCCGAAGTCCGGAACGGGTTACCTGCTCTTTATGGACCACTGACTTGCGCAGGGCTGCAGTCAAAGCCTCCTTAAGCCCTTTACGCGCCATCTTCAGGATATTTTGACTAGGCTCACCTGAAGGTAATCGTAGATATGGACCGGTCTCTCCCTGGAAATAGAGGATATCACCACGTTCGTCGACCAGCACACCTGCCGGAGCGTACTCCTGCAGCATCCTTTTTTCTGTCAGTTCACGCAATTGAAGTTTATTGCCGCCTGAAGGTTTTCTTGAGGGTTCCTGCGGTATACCTTTTCCCTGGGAAGATGAAAGGAAAGTTTCTATCGAATAGGGGCGGGGAATCGCTTTGCTTTGATATAGCCGGGACTGGCGGTCTACTGTATCAAAGAGATTAGAGAATTCTCCAATGCTCTCGGAAGAGCCAAGTAATAGGAATCCACCCGGATTCAGCGCATAATGGAACATAGGAATGAGCTTATTCTGCGTTTCCCTGTTCAGGTATATCAGCAGGTTACGGCAGCTGATCAGGTCCATTTTGGAGAACGGAGGATCCATGATCAGATCCTGTTCTGAAAAGATGATCATATCGCGGATGTTCTTTTCAATGCTATAGGTGTCGAGTTTGGGATCATGGACAAAATAGCGCTTTAGTCTTTCAGGTGAGACATCTGCTGAAATATTGGCAGGATACACGCCTTTGCGGGCCTGCTCAATTGTCCGGCTATCAATATCGGTGGCAAACATCTGTACCTTATATTTTTGCTTCAGCTTTTCCATCTGTTCCTGAAGAAGAATGGCGATTGAGTATGCTTCTTCTCCGGTGGAGCAACCTATCACCCAGACGCGGATCATCTGGCCTGGAGATTTATTGAGCTGGTTTCATAAGTATAAATACTCCTTTTCCCAACATTATTATGGGGATTTGAATGGGGTTTGAAGAACTCTCAGATGAACAGTGGAAGTTTATTAAACCGTTTTTACCACCACAACCTATAACCGGAAGAAAGAGAGCTGATGACCGTAAGGTCATCAATGGCATTCTGTTTGTCCTGGCTACAGGTTGCAGGTGGAGAGACCTGCCACCTTGCTATGGTTCGGGTGTTACTGCGTGGAGAAGGCTGAAAAAGTGGTCAGAAGAAGGAATATGGGAACAGATCATAGAATCCCTTCGGGATTCCGCTTACCATGATTCTAAGTTCTCAATGGAAACGGTGTGTGTTGATAGCAGTTTTATAGAAACTAAAAAAGGGGAGAAGATTCCGCTTACAACGGCCACAAGAAAAAGAAAGGTATTAAGATTCATGCTTGTGTAAGTTGCGAAGGTTTTCCTCTTACAATTCAAATATTTTGCGGGAAAGATTATGATAATCATCATTTCCTCGAACTTATGAAAGATGTCAAGATAAGAACCGATGGAAGACCAAGAACAAGACCACTAGAAGTTCTGGCAGATCCGGCTTATGATGATGTGAAGATAAGACAGTATCTAAGGTCTAGAAGGATACAAAGTAACATTCCAATGAATCCCAGAAATACGAAAACAAGGAAAAGGGGAAGACCTACAAGATTTGATTCTGTATCCTACAATCGAAGAGGAGCGATTGAACGATTTTTTGGATGGCTAAAGATGAGATTTAGAAGATTGGTGATTAGATATGAAAGACTTAACGTAGTGTTTAAAGGACTTTTAGATATTGCATGTTTTATGGTGAGTTGGAAAAAGATATAAGGGGGGTTTTGAAACCAGCTCATTGTTAAAGAGAGTGGGAATCGCATGTGTCTGAAGCGCTTCAAAGACCTTGGAATTACGGAAGAAACTTGTGACACCAATTAACAGGTCAAGGAAAAGTGCCTCTATTTCCTCAGGTTTCTGTTGCAAGTAGTGCGCGTACCCGTCTATACGTTTTATATTGTTGACGATCATGCGACGCCTGATACGTCGGTCTATGGTCTTATGTTTATATTGGGAAAAGTCGTGGCCCGTCTGAGTGAGCAACAGATGGAAGATACTTTTCATCGCTTCCTCAGTACTGGGAGAGGACTGGAATTCATCTTCATACATATGAGATACATATTCCCGGAGTTTAGCTGGCATCTCGCCCGGTTTCAGGATATAGTCGACCAAACCTGTGTCAATAGCACTTTTCGGCATTCCGTTATATTCACTATGTTCCGGGCTTTCCGCCATTACCATACCGCCTTCAGCCTTGATAGCCCGCACACCCATTGTGCCATCACTGCCGGTGCCCGAGAGCACAATACCAATAGCACACTCCTTCTGATCAGATGCAAGAGAACGGAAAAAAGAGTCTATAGGCAGACGATAGCCATGTTCCTCAGCCGGCTCTAACAAATTCAAGAGACCATCTATAATGACCATATCCCAGTTGGGAGGAATAACATATACATTATCGGGTTTTACAACCATCCTGTCCGTGACTTCATATACCTGCATTTTTGTATAACGCCTGATGATATCGGAGAGCATACTTTTATAATCTGGTGCCATGTGTTGCACCAGAACAAAGGCCATGCCTAATTTATCATGGGATATCGCTGAAAAGAACTCCTCAAATGCAGATAGCCCACCGGCAGATGCTCCAATGCCTACAATAGGGAACTTGCCATTGGAGAAGCCTTGAGCATCCTGAGAAGGTTTGTTATTTTCAGATGTCTCTAATGTAGCAGATCCTGATTCCTTTTTTACGACTTGCGCCTTCTTTTCGCTTGTAGCTTTCTTGTTTGCAACCATAGTATTAATCCTTGAAATGCAGATTTCCAGGGTAAGTATACAATAACAGGATGTACTCCAATGATATTATGATAATATTCTATTTGCTTACTATTAGTAATCTTTCTCATTCTCCTGATAAATGCTTTACTTTAAATTATAGCAGGGAATCAATGCAAGAGACTAATTCTGTTAAATAAAAATAATTGGGAACTTGGTTAAAATAAGACATTGGATTTTCAATGATAACTCGAGGTAATTGAATAGTCGGTAGTTTTATATGAACTACTTTATATTTATAATAAAAAATGAAACTATCTTGAAATATGACGTATAAATACTGTTGCGAATTTCCATATAATGCCCAGCGCATCAGTAAGCAATTTTAAACTTGCTAATTAAGACCTTAATGTAAAAAGAGTAACCTAATAAAAATAACATTACCTCTGTTATTAATCAGAGGTTAGGTTAAATATAACAGGTTACTTATTACAACTTGCGGGCAATGGGGTGCTCGCAAACGCGGGAGTGGATTAATCGAGAGATGTTGGGGAACATCTCGGATTCGCAAGGAGAGAGGCGCCTTAAAGCGTGGTGGTTTCCAGGCGCCTCATCCTACCTCTCAATTGAAACTAGGGGTAAAAGTGCTTAATGGTATAAAAACCATTCATGGTAAAAGTTATTTGATCTTGCTCAATCGTTTATTCACTTACGATTGATTAATTAACGTGGGTTTCAAGTCGAGACAATGTTATATTACCCTTACATATTATTTTTTAATGAGATTATAATTTCAGTTTGCTTTATCCTTATCTTTACAAGTAGTAGGGTTCACGTAAAGTTATCCGCTCTGTAATTCATTTGAAATCAGTTTGATCTCAGAGAAAAGAGAGAACGATAGTTGAATTTAATAGGAATTACATTTCAGTTATTGGTGTTGAATCTTTCAGATAATGATCAAAGAGGTCTTTTCCCCATTTAAGCGCATCTTCTGTACTGCATAAGATATACTTGCTATCAAAGTCACCATCTTTCTTTAGTGGGTTTATGACAATATGATAATCATCAAATGTAAAGAACAGGAAATTCATTTTTTTGTTGTAAACATATAGTTTAAAATAGCCACTTTCGATGACTAATTTGAAGTATTCATAATATTCAGTTCTTACTTTATCCAACAGATTCCCAGACACAATATAATTTATAGTTATGCCATTCTCTATCATCTCAGTGAATCTTGTTTGATAATCCGGATAAAAAGTGTTACCAACTGAATAGACTGACTCGGTTATTTTATGTTCATGATATCTTTTGTGCATAGAATACAAATCTGTCAGGCGAGGGTTTATAATCTCATGGCTTCTCAGCTCATTAATTCTTTTAAGCAGATCAGGTGGAATAAAATCAAAGTTATGAGTACCCCAGTACTCAGTATCTACATCCAGAACTTCAAGAGTATCCACTAACGGGCTCATCTCATCAACTAACAATTTACCAATGGTTGTCAGGTCATAGCTATCATCAGAGTGAGTAACCAGATAATGCTCCTGAAGTATCTTTACTTGAGGTAGTAGTGCCTGCCTGTTAGTTTCAAGAGCCTTGAGGAGGGTCCCCATCTCCTTTTTGCCATCCTGTAATAATAAGAGCATATTCTTTCTCTTTTCAGATGCAAACATTACATCAAGCAATGATCTTTTCATTTGCTGCACACCCTCTAAACCACTTATAACCTCACCTGCAATATTATTATTTCTGTGAAATTACTTATAGTAATTCTATCTGACCTTATATAATTAATTCAATTGATTATTTCGGAACTGCAGAATGATAGAACTTAACTCTGCGCCTTTTTTAGAGTGAGAATAAATTTGCTACCCACACCAGGCTTACTCTCAACTCTTATCGAGCCGCCCATACCTTCAACCAGACCTTTTGTGATTGCAAGCCCAAGACCACAACCTCCTGCAGTGCGGGTTGAGGTGCTGTCTATCTGGTAGAACTTATCGAATATGTGCCCGACATGAGATGGATCGATACCTATACCCGTATCACTGACAACTACCTCGATGTTATCACCGGAATCTTGTGCAAGAACAGTTACAGCCCCACCCCTTTGAGTGAACTTGACAGCGTTGTTCAGGAGGTTGACAAATACCTGGATGAGCTTATCCCTGTCCGCAATGACTGCCGGAAGAGACTGAGGCATATCCACCCTGAGGACAACTCCTTTGCTTTCAGAGAGACGGCGAATGTTTTCAATTGAATGGTCAAGAGCCTCCGGCAGGCTCACCGGTTCCATATTGAATTTAATCCTGTTGGATTCGATCCTGGAAATGTCCAGAAGGTCATCGACCAGTCTTGCCTGCCTGTCAACATTGCGTACTATGAGTGCAAGCAGTTGATTCCTGACAGCGGGCTCACACCGGTCCTCCAGCAGGAACTCACTCGAAGTTTTCATGGCAGTCAAAGGAGTCTTGAGTTCATGCGAAACCATGGACAGGAACTCATTCTTCAGCCCGTCAAGTTCCTTGAGCTTTATATTTGCAGCAGTCAGTGATTCATTGGATTCCTGGAGTTCACTGGTCTTTTTCTCAACTTCCCTCTCAAGGGTCTTATTCCAGTTAAGGAGAATAATATAGACCTGGGAACTCACAAACAGGATGAAGAGCACAGAAACCGCGGCCACGGTGAACAGTTTTACATAAACAGATAGAATAATGTCATCAACAGCATCTCCAGGGCTAGTAAGACCTACAGACCATCGTTGATTGTACCAGTTTATAGGGGAATAGGAAACCAGCACATATTCACTGCCATCAGTAGTTTCCTGCCAGTATTTACCATTGCCCATCATTCCCCCCATCTGTGCTTCAAGGACATGCAGGCGGTCAGTATCATTCTGATCAATATGGTCAAGATAATTTGTGCCTTTCTCATAGGTGCCTGACTGATCGTAGAGTATCATGCCTTTATCGTCTACAATATAGACATAATTACTGCTGTCCGAAGTGGTTTCAAATTGTGTTATAATGTTCTCATCCGAAACAATTCCGAGGATAGAACCCCTGAACTGTCTGTTCTCAAACACCGGGACCCATACATAAGCTCCGAAAATACCTTCCATCGTATTCACTGGTTCGGAGATATAAACCTCTCCTGTATCCCTGACATGTTCAAATGCCCAAGTCATATTGTTAGAATAAAGGTTGAAACCTAAAGGCACATTCTCCACAGGATAACCTGAAACGACAGTGCCATTTGCATCTATGAACTCCAGCACGTAGTAAATATCAGCGACCTCATATACCGTTTCAAATTCAGACCTGAACAGGTCATCAGGAACACCCTGCTGTTTCTGTGCCACCACCTCCAGCAGCAGCACTCTTTCATTGAGCAGTTCCCCGATAGAGTATGAGACATATTGAGTAAGGATGAGCTGCTGAGTCTGGTATTGTTCTTCTACGATGGACCGGACCTCATCGTTAGCCCTCATCCAGAAAAAGAAGATAGAACCTACCAGCAGTAGCACTATAACTGCAAAAACAACGAGACTCCATCTATTTTTTTTGTTTAACATAAGGTCAATATACAAAAAGAAGTGAGAAATAAGGATTAGACAGTGCCTCTTCTGAGAACTATCCTGATACGGGCTTTCAGTTCCTTGAGGTTGAAAGGCTTTGTGATATAGTCATCCGCTCCCATTTCAAGTCCTTCCACTTTATCATCGACCTCTCCTTTTGCGGTCAGCATGATGATAGGTATATGCCTGGAAGCCGGGTCAGCTTTAAGAAGTTGGCATACTTCAAAACCATCCATACCTGGCATCATAATATCAAGAAGGATTATGTCAGGATTTTCAGATTTTGCCTTCATGAGACCTTCATATCCATCAAGAGCCTCTATAACATTATAGCCCTCTGTTTCAAGCGCTAATTTAAGTGCGGTTGATGCGTCAATTTCCTCATCCACGATGAGGATCTTCTCACGTGTGTCAGACAGAAAAGCTATCCTCTGGCTGATAAGGCTTTCATCCAGTCCAAGTGACATGGCAATCTCCTTATCTGTCATGTGTGGGTTCTGCTCCATCAGTGCCAGGATCTTAGGGTCAATGTTTTCAGTATTCATGGTGATACTACCCAAGCTGTGAATAAGTATAGCAGGATGATGCTATTAAAACCTTTCCAAATATCAAAGGGTTATATCTTAATTAGACCAGTCGTCCAAATTAAAGAAAGTATTATAACCCATCAATGAATATCTAAGGTACGATACAATGGATGCACTGGAAGAGATATTTGGAAAGACAGCCCAGATGACCGTTCTGAAAAACCTGATACAGCATCAGAACGAATCAACTTATCTTTCAGGGATAGCAGAAGAGACAGGTCTGTCCCATTCCAGTGTGGCAAGAGTTATCGCACCCCTGATTAAAACTGGAATCGTTATTGAGAAACCTCTGGGTAAGCAGATACGCACTTTCCGCCTGGACCTTGATAATGAAAAGACACAATTAATACTTGATTTTTACAACAGGCTGAACGAAAGATAATTGACTTTCAGAATCTATCTCTTTCAAGGATATCAAGCTGGATAATACTTCTACATTTCCTGCATTGCAGAATCCTCCTTCTTCTGCGAAATCCCAAGCATCAGTAATGCAAACCTCCCAGAGAGCTTTGCAAGGAAATTCATTACATGCAGGGATAACAATCCTGCCGGGATTCCTGCAAAAAAGGCTACCAGAGAGAATTCTAATGTATACCAGGGCATATCCGGGGTGGAAGGATACCCAGCATAATACATAAGAGGAGACATCAAAAGGAACAAGGTTACAGCTAGCATTAATATTGCCAATGCAAGCGAGAATATTCCCAGGGGGAATTTCATGAACAGGAACAATAACGCCTTCCATGTAACAGGGTTCCTTAACTTGACTATCCATCTCTCAAACAGGCTATCTGCTTCAAGCTGCTCGCGGGACATCGGAGGCATCTTCATACCAAGCAGCCATTCGGCAAGCTGGCGTTCAAAGGATGCCATTTCCCACCAGGCAAGGAGGACAAGCATCAGAATAGGGATACCTATCCAGATGCCTACCAGATGGAAGCCCAGTGACAGTCCTGTAACCAGGAATACAAAGTAAGCTGTGCCAAGAGGGAACGTGAACAGCAGGTAGAGCATATTCATATAGGTCTGTCTTCTGAAAGCTACAGCTACAAAGTCAACTGCATACTTTTGTGCTAAACCGACTGCTGTGTTAATTATCTCAAGCATTTTATCTTATCCATATATCCGGCAGAGATACTGGCATCGCCGGCACATCATCTGCTTCTGCTTTCCTTCCCATGTGCTACCCGATAGAAGCCAGGCTCTATCCAACTTGCTCTGCAGAAATACTGCTCTTTATTCCCCGAGCTCACGTATGCGCTTTGGTCTTCTGACCAGGAAGTAGACCAAAGCACCAAGCAGGTGCGTGAATATTATGATCAATATCCAGATCAGCTTGTCATTGCCTGATGAGGGCTCTTTTGTCGCGCAGTCGATGAGCATCCATATCCAGAAAAGGGTCCCGATGATGCCCACCCCAAAGAAGAGGAAGAACATCAGAAAGGGAAGCCCTATATACAACATATCGAACATTTTACCTCCACTATTTTTTGAATATTTTATTCATGCCTCAGAGCATCCACGGGATTCATCTTTGCAGCCTTGTTTGCAGGATAGACACCTGCAACAAGTCCTACGATAATAGATACTGCAACCCCGATGAAGATCATATCCAGCGGGAACACGTGAGGCATGCCCATTGCACCGACAACCACGTAAGCGCCGATAACTCCGAGTGCTGTGCCAAAGATACCACCGATAAGACCTACAACCATGGATTCCACAATGAACATGGAGAGAACCTCATGGTTCTTGTAGCCGAGTGACTTCATTATGCCTATCTCGCTTGTTCTCTCGGTTACCGTCACCAGCATGATATTCATGATACCGATAGATCCAACTATTAGGGATATCAGCGCAACAGCCGTCAGCAATGATCCGAGTGCCCCTGACAACTGATCGACCTGCTCCAGTATTTCCTCCTGATTGAGAAGGGAATAAGGTTTAGCATCTTCGTTATCCAGGTCACGTGCCGGGACTCCGAGGTTCCTGGCAAGCCTGCGATCCACTTCATCAGTTACGTCGGAAATGCTTTCCATGTTCTCTGAGGCAGCAAAGAAACCCCAGTAATAGTTCTCTCCCATTATCTCATTCATTGTGGCAATGGGAATGAATATTCTCACATCGGGTTCAATACCACTCTGGACGAATGAGGTTTCCGGGCTGGATATTATGCCTTTTACCTTGAACTTCTGGGTAACAACTTCCCCGTTAGCTTTCACAAAGGTCATCTCAATGGTATTCTTCTCTGAGATGAAACGGTCAAACTTTTCGTATGCAACGTCATGCCCCAGTACAGCCACATACTTGTCATTATCAGTGAGGAAACTTCCGGATTCCATCTGGATATTTGCTACTTCCTCATAGTCTTCTGAGACACCCTGCACAGATATCTGCCGGGTAGTGGAAATATACTTGACTTCTGCCACCTGCTGGCTGACAGGAGAAACACCCGTTATCCCAGGCGTGCCCCTCACCAGTTCAAGCTCGTTATCATGAAGCAGGTTGGAAGTCTTGCTCTCTATTATGATGAAATTATTGCCTACCGAACCTATCTCTTCGGTGAAGTACTGACTAAAGCTTGCACCAAGGGAGACATTGGCGATGACCGCGGCAACGCCTATGACTATTCCGAGCGTTGTCAGGGCCGAGCGCATTTTTGCGCTTCCAATGCTGCCAAGAGCTATCTTTATTGATTGTTTCAGGCTCAGCATAAGGCATCCCATCACTTATTGTTCTGTTTCTTGCGCCTGTAAAGAACCATTCCGGGAAGACCTAACAACAACGCCAGTCCGATAGCTGTGACTGCAAGAGTGCCGGTGTTGCTATTGTTTTCCTGCACTATACTGGCATTACGTGTGCCGACCTGATTGCTGTGGCTGTTCATGCCATTCCTGTAGTCGACCTCGATTGACAGGGGAACTGAGGATTCGGTGCCGGTACTCCGGGCTTTGATCTGGATAGTGAAAAGCTCATCAGAACCCATGGATCCGATATAATATTCCTCGGGAGAGAACTCAAGATCATCCGACACCAGCCTGACACTCACTGAATTGAGAGTATTGGGATGACTGTTGGCCACATCAAATTCAAAAACACCTTCTCCATTGGTGATGATCAGCGGCTTGGAAGGGATGACCTTGATAGCAGATGAATCTACCTTGACAGGTATCCTCCAGTTGTTATTGTATGCATGGGAGTTACCGACCATGTAGAAGTCCAGATAGTACGTCCCATCCTCTACATTATCATCTATCCGGATATTATAGTTAAGAGTGATAGAGTCACCCGGACCTATAACACCCGAGCCTGCATAAGTGTCACTTATGACCGTGATCCCATCAGTTCCCCTCAGAGTTGCGGACTGGACTCTGGCATTGGTATCATAATCGTTTCCATCAATTGTAACAGAGCTGGTTGTGGCTGTATTCTGTAGAGTGAAACTCACAGTTCCCCTGTCACCAGGCATAAAGACTGTCGGATCGCTGGATATATCGCTAAGCTGGATGGTACCCTTGCTGTCAAAAGTATTGGAACCTACTCTGAGGTCAACGGTCTTTTTGAACCAGGCATCCCCGTCGTCTGCCTTATAAAATATATCTATGCTGCCGGTGCCTACCTTGGCATTCTCATCCACGAACAGCCGGTACTCATGAACGACTGCTTTTTCAGGAGTCAGTATCCCAATGAATTTAATCGCGTTCTTATCGGAGTCAAGGGAGAACGGATAGTCAGGTTCGATCTTCAGGGAAACAGCATCCGCACGACCATAACCGATATTCTCTACCTTGACACGGACATCCACATATTTGCCTATCTCGGCAGGATATGGGTCATAGTCCAGCACGTCCACTTTCAGATTTGCACCGGAACTTGCAGATACCGGTGTGAATAATGTAAATATCATTCCAAGGCAGATCAATGTTCCCAGGATCTTTCTTATAATATCGTTTATCTCAGTCATCAGAACCACTTCAGTTGTTATTTATATATCCGTCTTTTATGAGCACGACCCTATCTACATATTTTTGCATCTCAGGGTCGTGTGTGATCATTATTATTGTGCATCCCTTACGGTGCAATTCCGAGAAAATACCCAGTATTTCCTCACTTGTCTTTGAATCCAGGTTACCTGTCGGCTCATCAGCAAGGATAAGGGAAGGTTCATTTATCATGGACCTGGCTATAGCAACTCTCTGGCGCTGCCCTCCTGAAAGCTCCGTTGGCCTGTGATACATACGGTCATCAAGACCAACCAGCTTTAGCAGGTCTTTTGCCCTTTGCGGAGCATCGTGTCCCTTTTTTGAATTGGAGTAAGTAGGAAGCAGTACATTCTCGTATGCACTCAGCCTTGGTATGAGATTGAAGCTCTGGAACACAAAACCGATCTCAAAACCCCGAAGCTCTGCAAGCTCGTTGTCAGAGACGGAACATGTATCCTTTCCCATGAGCACGACCTTGCCACTTGTAGGCCTGTCCAGGCATCCGATCATGTTCATCAGGGTGCTCTTGCCGGAGCCGGATGGACCCATTATAGCAACAAATTCCCCTTTCTTCACGCAGAGATCGATTCCGTGGAGGATCGGGACTTCCATATCCCCCAGACGGTAGCTCTTCTTTAGATCGCAGATATCGATCACAACTGTGCTTTCTGAAACTGAACTCTCCAAGTTCTTGCCAACCATGCATATACCTCTAGTAACCAGTCGAAAAGCTCGCCTATTTTTCGACAGGTTAGACTATTATGACTAAGTACTTAAGAGTTTCTATAAATCGCCCGGTTTGCCTAATTACAAAAGAGTAAAACCAATATTATTCATGTCTTAAGGCTTCCACGGGATTCAGACTGGCGGCCCTGCTGGCAGGATAGACACCTGCAACCAGGCCGACAATGACTGATATGAAAAAGCCCAGGAAGATCAGGTACATTGGAAAGATGCGTGGGATATTCAGATAGGTCTCGACTATGAACGAACCTGCCATTCCCAGAAGGGTTCCCAGGATACCTCCTATCACACCTACAACAATGGATTCCAGCATAAAGAGTGTCAGGATGTCATATCTGGCATAACCCAGGGATTTTAACAGACCAATCTCCTTTGTCCTCTCGGTCACAGTCACAAGCATGATGTTCATAATGCCAATAGAACCTACAAGCAGAGCCACCAGAGCTATTATCGTTATCAGTATGGTAAGGGAATTGGAAAGCATGTCAAGCTGCTCCAGGATATCTGCCTGGTTGAATATACGATATGGCTTTGCATCCTCATTGTCAAGGTCCCGCGCAGGGACACCGAGATTGCGGGCAAGACGCCTGTCCACTTCCTCTGACACCGACCTTACTGATTCCGCGTTTGCAGTCTTTGCAGAAAAGCCGCTGTAGTCATCCACATCCAGAATATCATTCATGGTCTGGATCGGAATATATATGCTCACGTCCCTGTCAGGCCCGCCCTGGACAAAAGTATTGTCCTCGCCTGCCAATACGCCTTTGACCCTGAATTTTCTGGTCACGGTCGTACCGTCATTCCTGCGGAAAGTGATATCCACGTAATTCTTGACAGGTACATTCCGGTCAAATTTCTCTTCAGCTACATCTTTCCCAAGGACAGCCACATACCGGTCCTTGTCTGTGAGAAAACTACCGGATTCCACATGCAGGTTGGATATTTCCTGTGCAGCCGCACTCACTCCCTGGACATCTATCTGCCGCGTCGAGGAAAGATAAGTCACAGCAGCTGTCTGCTGATTAAAAGCCGAAGCGCCCACCACACCCGGAGTATTCTTTATCACTTCAAGCTGGGCGTCATAGAAGATATTCACATCCTGACTGTATATGATTATGAAATTGGAACCAAGCGAACCAAGTTCATCAGTGAAATACTGGTTGAAGCTGGCGCCAAGCGAGACATTGGCAACTACTGCTGCCACACCTATGATAATACCAAGTGTGGTGAGGGCTGAGCGCAGCTTTGCGCTCTTGATGCTTCCAAGAGCTATGACCAATGCCTGCCTGATATCTATCATATATTAGTCCTTCCTCAGTGCTTCGACCGGGTTCATCCTTGCCGCCTTATTGGCAGGATAAACACCTGCTATCAGACCAACACCTACAGCTACCACAAAACCAATAGCAATCTGTCCTATGGGGAAGATGTTAGGCAACTCAAGGTAACTGTTCACCGCCAGAGCTGCGGTAACTCCTAATGCAACACCAAGCACACCACCTATCAGACCCACTACCATCGACTCTATAATGAACAGCACCAGGATATCCTTTTTAGTGAATCCCAGAGCCTTCATCAGACCTATCTCCCTGGTCCTTTCAGCAACTGTTACTAACATAATGTTCATTATACCGATGGAACCTACCATGAGCGAAATAAGTGCAACAGATGTCAGAAGGGATGTGAGGGCCGTAGATAACTGGCCTGTTTGTTCCAATATCTCAAGCTGATCAAAGAGCACATAGGGTTTTGCATCATCATTATCAAGGTCCCTGTTTGGCACCCCGAGACTGCGCGCCAGACGCCGGTCTATTTCGTCCCCGGTGGTTTCAACAGCTTCGAGACTTTCAGCTTTGATAAAAAAACCGCCATAATAGTTGACCCCGAGTATCTCATTCATGGTGGCGACAGGTATGAAAATACGAATCTCCGGTTCGACTCCGGTCTGTGCAAACGTGGTATTGGGATCCTGTATCACACCCTTGACTATGAATTTCTGGGTGACGACACCTCCGTCCTCACGCCTGAAGGTGATCTCTATTGGATTCTTAACCGATATCCTCGTATCAAATTTTTCGTTTGCCACATCCGCACCCAGCACAGCCACATACCTGTCATTGTCGTCCAGGAATTCCCCCGATTCCATTATTATATTGGCGACCTCGTCATAGTCCTCGTTCACTCCCTGGATATCTATCTGCCGGGAAGTGGAAAGATAGGTTACCCTCGCCATCTGCTGATTTATGGGAGACACCCCAACCACCCCCGGAGTATTGCTTATAAGTTCAAGTTGGTTATCAAAGAAGATGTTAGTGTTCTGGCTGTAGATGACAATGAAATTGGACCCCACAGCACCGATCTCATCAGTAAAGTACTGGTTGAAGCTGGCACCAAGGGTAACATTAGCTATCACGGCAGCGACCCCGATAACTATACCCAGCGTCGTGAGGGCCGACCTGAGCTTAGAACTGCTGATGCTTCCCAATGATATACTGAAAGACTGCTTCAGACTCAGCATTGATCCGGTACCTATTCTTTGCTCTTCCTGCGCCTGTAAAACATGTAGCCTCCGACAGCTATTGCTGCAAGCAGGATAAGAGCCACGGCTATACCAAGGTTACTATCCTCATTCACAGTAACACTACGCAACTGCCGGGCACTCAATAAAGTGGAATGCTGGTTGACTCCATTCCTGTAGTCGGCTATTATGGTCAGGTTTCTCGGGGAAAGTGATTTGTTATCAACAGACGTTGCTTCGAACTGGATGGTGAAAAGCTCATCCGGGTCCATAGAACCTATGAAGTACTCCGATGGTGAGAACTCGACGTCTTCAGCCTGAAGGCGTACACTCACAGATGAGAGCTGGTTGGGATGGACGTTCGCAACATCGAACTCAAGCACACCTGCACCATTCTCAAGCACCAGAGAGCTTGACGGTATAACTCTCACGGAAGAGGAGTCAACCCTTACAGGAATCCTCCAGGTATTGCTTAAAGAATGGGAATTTCCTTCAACCACTAAATCAAGGTAATATGTGCCATCCTCGATATCGTCGTTCACTCTTATACTATAAGTAAGATTGACAGACTCGCCGGGACCTATGACACCACTATCGTGATAGGTGCCTGTTATGACATCTATCCCATCAGTGCCTTCAAGAGAAGCAGCTTGTATCCGGGCATTAGTGTCAAATTCCTCCCCTCCTACCATTACAGACGGAGAGGTAGCTGCATTTACTAAACTGAACCTGATAGTACCCCTATCACCAGGTATGAAGACTTCAGGTTCTGTCACAGGGCTTCCCTGAATCTGGACACTGCCCCTGCTGTCAAAAGTACTCTGACCGACCCTTATATCGAACTCTTGCTGGTACCATACACCCTCAGTACCTTCCTGGTACCATATCTCTATTGATTCGGTTCCATCCCTTGCATCTTCATCAACGAAAAGACGATACTCGTGCACAGCTGCCCTTCCCGGAGTTAGCACCCCTGTAGTCTTGTTCGCATTCCCGGGAGAATCCAGAGTAAAAGGAAAATCAGGTACCATCCTTACTGAAACATCTTCTGCCCGTGAAAAGCCTATGTTTTCCACCTTGACCCATACAGTCACATATTCCCCTATCTCAGCAGGAATGGGTTGGTATTGTAATATACTTACATCCAGATCCGCCCCGGTTGCAGCTGTGCACGGAGAGGAAAATAATACAGTTAATAAGATGAGCCCAATCGCCTGGATCGATATTCTCCACATTCTATGATAACTATATGACATATGATATCTCCTCCTCAGGTTGCACCAATCACTCCGTCCTTTAGATGAACCACCCTGTCAGCATATTCCGCAAGATTGGGATCATGGGTGATCATTATGATTGTCCTGCCTTTACTGTGAAGCTCTTCAAAAATTCCCATGATTTCCTTTCCGCTCTTTGAGTCAAGATTGCCGGTTGGCTCATCGGCCAGTATGAGGGAAGGGTCATTGATCAAAGCCCGTGCAATTGCCACCCTCTGTTGCTGTCCGCCGGAGAGAGCTGTGGGTTTGTAATTTATGCGGTCCTGCAATCCTACCAGTCCTATAAGCTCCTTTGCTTTTTTTCTGCCGTCTATTCCTTCCTTTTTGTTGGCATACGTCGGCAATTCCACATTTTGAAGAGCACTCAGCCTTGGAACGAGATTAAAAGTCTGGAATACGAACCCAATCTCAAAACCCCTGAGTCGTGCGAGTTCGTTATCTGTGAGCTGGTTAACGTCTTTTCCCATTATGAGGACCATTCCACAGGTCGGCCTGTCCAGACACCCGATCATATTCATAAGAGTGCTCTTACCTGAGCCGGACGGGCCCATTATCGCGACGAACTCCCCCTTTTTCACTGACAGGTCTATGCTTTTCAGGATAGACACTTCCATATCCCCAACCTGATAACTTTTGCACAGGCTGACAAGTTCAATAACAGGCTCTCTTTTATCCATGGTTTCGCTTGATTCGGCCATAGTTACTCCCCGCACATAATACCGGATTCATCTTTCTGGCATCTAAATATCCGGCCCGGAATGTATTTAAAAATTAATTAATGGAATAAACGATTACAGATAAAGAAAACATGTCTTAAAATATAAATTGTTGCTTTGGATTGGAGTTGTAAAAAGATTAATAGTAAAATATAAATATACCTGCCACCTAAAAGGTTTGGCTATTAATCGTCAGGTTTGAATATACACGTATTAAACCTGATTTCACGGAGGTAGAAACATGCTGGAAGTACTGACAGACCCAAACGGGTTCTTTAAAAGAAAAAGTAATGAAGAGATTAAATTTAAAACGCCATTATTGATCGTACTCCTGATGGCAGTAGTCGGGGCCATCACTGTTGTTCTAATGATGCAGAATATCATGGGAAATCTCCCTGAAGAAGCCGCAGCTTTTGCCTGGATCGGTTCAGTATTCGGAGTAGTAGGTGCAGTAATTGGGGCTTTTATAATGTGGGCTGTTTACAGCGCAATATTTTACGTGATATCCATGCTCTTCAACGGTGAAGGAAGTTTTAAAAGAGTAATGGAATTTGTATCATACGGATTTATACCTTCCATTATAAGCTCCATAATTTCTGCGATCTTTACAAGCAGGGCCTATTCTAACATTGACTTTTCCGATCCTATGATCGCAGATGTATTGCTTTCTGATCCAACACTCAGGATTGCCGGCATAGTAGGAATAATTTTCACGCTATGGAGCGCGAATATATGGATATTTGCACTGGTCCATTCCAGGAATTTGTCTGTTAAGAATGCAGCAATTGCCGTAGGAGTGCCTATACTGCTATACGTTCTTTATACATTATATACACTCAGGATATTTGGTGCATGAAAGTGAGAAATATTTTCAAAAAACTTGTGGCGGCCTTTCTTGTCATGGCCGTATTTTCCACTTTATCCCTTGCAGCTACCAGCGAAGTACGCCCGACGGTCACCCTGAGCTATGAGATCGAACCTGAAGTATTCATGCCGGGGGATACAGGCACAATCACTGTCACCCTGCAGAACATGGCCACCGGAGGTATGTACGTAACCGAGGATGCCGAAACACTGAGCATGAATGCGTACATCACCAGTGCAACCATGGGCGGGAACAGTAATTTTGAGATACTTGACAGTGGCTACAGTAACATCGGCCTTCTTGGACCACAGGACTCCCTGAAGCTTTCCTTCAATGTCAAAGCAAAGAATAATGCTGCTTTAGGAACACATTTCCTGAATCTGCAGCTCATCGGCGGGAGCAATATGTACGACCTTAATTACCGGATCCCGGTCAAGGTTGATGACCGTGACCTGAAGATCATCCTGTCGGACGTACCTTCCACCCTGATGAACGAGGTTTCCACCATTAATGTAGAAGTAGTTAACAGAAGGCCGAATGAAGTAACGAGTGTTATCATAAGTCCGGAATGCGAAGGGATGGTATTTACACCTTCCGAGTATTTCATCGGGGCAATTCCTGCAGGAGAGAAATCAACTGCGACCTTCACGCTAAACACTATGTACAGCAATCCGGAGAAAAGGGATATGTCCTTCACAGGATCCTACTTTAACGGTGACAATCTCCGCCAGACTGTTAAGACGACAAGAGAAGTGGAGGTCATTGAACAGCATTCCCTCATTTTTACATCACTCGATGTGAGCAAAACAGGAAACAGATACACAATCTCGGGAGACCTGAACAATTTCGGGACCACTGAGGCAAGGAATGTGATGGTGTCTGTAGCGGAGTCTGACAATGTGATACCTGTCCAGCCTTCTGCAAGATATTATATTGGTACGCTTGAAGCAGATGATTTCAGCAGCTTCGAACTATCTGCACAAGTGTTATCCAGCAACATCTCAGGCATACCCATAGTTATCGAGTTCAGGGACCCAAATAATGCATACATGTCGGTTCGTGAGAACATCCCAATTGGCAGTAACATTTTTACTCCTGCTTCCACCAGTGCAGAGGACAAAGACAGCCCGATGCTCCTCTGGGCAGTGGCAGGAATACTTGCTATCGGAATAACTGCATTGGTATATAATTCATGGAAGAAGCGCAAGGAAGATGAAGGCGCTTTGCAACCTGAAGAAGAAGAAGAAGAAGACGAGGAAGATGATGGGGAGATCCTTGACTCCTGAACGGTGCCAACATGCCAGAAACCATTGCAGACATCAGAAAAGTGACAAAGGTCTACACTCTGGGCGAGAATAAGATATATGCCCTTAACAAGGTGAGTGCAAAGATAGAGAAAGGAGACTTTGTCACTATAATGGGCTCTTCGGGCTCCGGTAAAAGCACCCTTCTTAATATGCTTGGCTGCCTTGACCTGCCCACGAGCGGAAAAGTGCTGATCAATAATACGAACCTTTCTAAACTCGATGATGACGGGCTTACCTCCCTCAGAAGGAACAATATCGGTTTTATTTTCCAGCAGTTCAATCTGATCCAGACCCTGACAGCTGTGGAGAATGTAGAGATCCCCATGATATTCAATGGAGCATCACCCGGAAAGCGTAGAAAAAGAGCACTGAAGCTGCTGCAGAAAGCCCAGCTTCCACCGGAGTATGCTGATCACAAGCCCAGTGAACTATCAGGAGGACAGCAACAGAGGGTCGCAATAGCTAGGGCCCTTGCAAACAATCCCACGATACTGCTTGCTGATGAACCCACAGGTAACCTGGATTCTAAGACAGGACACGGTGTCATGGAGCTCCTCAGGGAACTCAACCAGGCAGGCACCACCGTGATAGTGGTCACCCACGATCCCAGAATGGAAGAGTATTCCCGAACTACCATAAGGCTGCAGGATGGAGAGGTCGTTAATGAGAATTCCTGATCCCCTGAAGAACAACATGTATGCAGAACTTGCCAGAAGAAACCTTAAAAGGCAGGCAGTCCGCACGGCACTTGCAGCTATTGGCATTATCATAGGGGTTATAGCAATATCCTCAATGGGAATACTTGGTAACAGTCTGAAACTCTCAGTCACGGATTCCTTTTCAGATATCGGGGATAAGATCATAGTCTCGCCAGTTCCCGGAGAGGATTATATTACAGACAAGCAGGTAGATCAGATCAAAAAGGTCAGTAACATTGAAAGTGTAATACCTGTGATATCCGGCGGGGAGATAGTCGAATACAAAAAAAGTGGAACCACTATACAGTATTACGTTGCAATATATGATATAAAGAAAGATGATATGGATAAGCTTGTCGACCTCCAGGAGGGCCGTTATTTCAAACCTGGGTCCACTGAATGCGTAGTAGGATCCGGCATAGCGAAGAACCTTGATCTTAAACTCGGGCAGAAGATTGAGATAGATGGCTCAAATTTAAGAGTTGTCGGAATACTCAAGGAAAGAGGACTTGGATTTGATATCAATACAGACAGCGGCGTTTTCACGTCCTCTGAAATGTATGGAAAATTATACCCTGACGCCGATGAAGGTTATGGTACGGTCATAGTTATAGTGAAGGATATCGACAAAATAGATAGTGTTATGGAGGATATCCAGGAACGTATCAATAAAAAAGAGGAACTCGTCACAGTCTTTGCCACGAATATGATAACTGAAAGCCTGGACAGTGTCTTCAGGTCCATCTCCCTTTTCCTCATGGGCATAGGTTCGATATCATTGCTCGTTGCAGGTGTGAGTATACTCAATGTGATGCTTATGTCCACCATGGAGCGGACAAAAGAGATAGGCATTATGAAAGCTGTGGGAGCCTCAAGGAGAGATATACTGAAGATGTTCTTGCTGGAAGCATTGTTCCTCGGAGTCATAGCCAGCACTGCAGGAGCGATATTAACCATTGGAGGAAGTTACCTCATAATGTCCCTGCTCGTCAAGAACACTTCATACCTGTTCACACTTTCCAGCATGTTCTACGTAGTGGAAGGTTTCTTTTTCGGGATAGCCACAAGCCTTCTTGGCGGCATGTATCCTGCGTGGAAGGCTTCAATGATGAGACCGCTTGACGCACTCAGGTACGAATGAGGAGCGTAACATCCCCTAAGGTTGTTTTCCCAGCCTAAGGGGTGACCCTCAGTTCCCTATATGCTTTTTCGTTCCACAGAGGACTCTGCCCCCTCAAAAACCTCAGTAATTCATGCATTGATATACCTTCTTCCTGCAGAATATACTACAATGGAAAGTGTCCTCAATGACACAGTGCCCGATGGTTTTTCAAGACTGATGATAATGTGTGTATTTTTCATAATCGGGGCACCAGATTCTTCACGGATTGATATAAATACTATCACACAATAAATTTCATTTAAAAACCAGGAGCCCTGAGATGAGACCTGTTTTTATTTTATTGACCAGTATTTTGTTAGTGTTTGTTTTTGTCGGCAACTCTTTCGCAGCCGATTGCCCTGAAGGGACCTATGATGTAAGGATAATTGACATGTACTCCGATATCGACAGTGGGGATATGACAATATATTCCTCTATTGGATTACAGGCGCTCAACCTTGAACTGCAACTGGTACACGACGGAGAGGTGCTTGATACGACTACCATCAGGATAGACAGGATATCAGCAGGTTCAACTGTTGCCAAGGTATTCGAATGGGATACAGGCAGCCTGTCTGACGGAAGATATACCGTAACAGGCAGAATTATGCAGGGCGACTGCCAGTTATATTCAGGGAATTATTCTTTTGTACACGGTCGTCAGGTCATACCCAGGATAACAGCTAATGACCTTGTAGCCAATTCCGAAGGGGCCAGTCTCATGATCATGCCGGTGCAGCCTGTGATAATAGACCTTGAATTCATGCTTGTGAATGGATCGGATGTCATATACACAGCCAGGGAACAAAAAGTTGCCCTGCACACGCAGCCGGGAGTCATTGAGCATCAATGGAACACACTACTTGCAAATGAGAAAGACTACCAGGCAAGAGTGAAGATCAATATGTATACGCCTGCAGAGTCTGTCACCCTGATGGAAAGTTTCACGGCAATCGAGGATGTATTCATCTCTGATATCTACAGGGACGCTGTAGGTGCAAGCGCTACTATCGAAGGACGCTCACAGGTCCCTTTTACAGGGTCGGTAAAATTCACACTTATAAGGAATAGCGACGGGGCTATCATTGAATCAGTATCCCGGAGATCACCTGTGCTTCTGAGGGGTGATGACGAGACTGTGGAAACTATCTGGGAGAACAGGCTTCCTGAGGGTACCTACAGGCTGACGATCGAAGTCATTGGCAATGACGGAAAACTACTCGATCAGAGACAGACCATCATCGAAGCTGCAGCCGTCCAGCGTACGGCAACTCCTGCCAATGATACAGGAAACGAAAGCCAGCAGGCTCCGGGATTCACGGCAGCTTACCTTCTGTCAGCACTTATTGCTGTTGCTTTAGTCCTGAGGATCAGGAGCAAGTAAATGCAGGTGCCCTGAATGCGATATGAACTCTTCATTGCACTCCGTTATATAAGGTCAAGAAAGCGCCAGACCATCCTCTCGGTTGCTGCTATAGGGATAGCCGTAATGATCCTGATGGTCTCCCAGGCTTTCATGGTAGGGTTCACGCAGGAGATATATGATACTACTGTTGCTAACATGCCCCATGTTGTTGTATCGCCTGACCAGGAAGACGACTACATTCATCTCTACAGGAATATTGTCCAGCAAATAAACTCCATGGATGACGTAGCTGCCTCTTCCCCCTATCTGGCAGGTGAGGCCTCCTTCAGGCACAGGGACAAAACCTCAAATGTTGTACTTAGAGGAGTCATTCCCTCTGAAGAGGAAGCAGTGGCTCATGTGAGCAATGATGTGATAGACGGTAGCTTTGAGGAGCTTGCCTTCTCAAGAAGAACTATAGTGATAGGCGATGATCTTGCCAGCAGACTGGAGCTCAGTATTGGTGATACGGTGGAAGTATCATTTCCCAATGCAAACACACTTTCACTGTATGTTGTAGCTATTTACGATACCGGCACGCCTGTGGATGAAAGTTTGACATACACATCCCTTGAGACCGCCCAGAACTTCTATGGCACCCCGGATGTCATCAATGGCATCTACCTGAGACTGGAAGATTTTAACCGTGACAGGGAGATAGCTTCCATGCTAAGGGAAGAAGGATACAGGGCAACAGGCTGGACCGTGAACAATCCGGACATTCTGCGCACCCTGGCAATTGAAAGAACATCCAACAACATCACACTGGGATTTATCCTCCTGATAGCATCCTTTGGGGTTGTGAGCACTTTGAACATGGTAGTGATGAGCAAGATCAAGGAGATAGGTATCCTCATGGATGGGTGCGAACAGGTCCGGTATCAGACTCATCTTTTTGATTGAAAGTGGAATACTGGGACTTGCAGGAGCTTTGCTGGGAACGTTTGCCGGAGTTGTCATAGCTCTTGCTATAGGAGGTTATCCTCTGCCGGAAGGAGTATACGGGATCACTACAATACCGGTGCTGATACGTCCCGGCGATGTTATCTGGATAATAGCCATCGTCTTCCTGCTCAATCTGATAGCCGGCATCTATCCCGCACAGCGCGCCGCCAACCTTGATCCTGTTAAGGCCATCTCCAGATAATGAGGAATTTCGGCTGCGTGTGCGCATAATTTCAAGCTTTATTCATCTTGCACGCCTGCATAAGGAAATTCTATGCCCTCAAACCTGCAAGTGCATAACTTCCTTTTGTGCAGGAGATAGAGAGCAGATTTGAATAAGGCATAGAGACGGAAATAGAAAGCGAAAAAGGGTTTTGGGAAGAATCCCCCCATATAGATTATGTGTTTATCGTCCCGGATAGAATCATCGATAAATCTCACGACACCATCAAAGTGATTCCTGTCGAGGACATCCCCCTGATGCATGGCAGGACCTATAACAATGACATCGGTTTCCATACCATCCTCACTCAGGCTTTTATCGATGAAACCATAGTTGAAGAGCACAGGTATGGGAGAGATGAACTCGGTTTTGAATTGTGAACCTTCTTTTCGATATTTAAGGAAGCTATATTTAGGCGTCTCGATCACAATCCTCATAATACATTATTGGCCCATATTATAGAAAAAACTAACATTCTTAGGCGAACGGGAAGAAGGATTGAATGCACAGGTTGTTGGTGCTGGTTTGTGGAGAGGTACTAGAACCCGTTCGCATGAGTACAAATGACAATATAAGATATAAACCTTTCGTGTTTATACGAACATGATTGGTTCATTCCCTCCGGCAGTGAAAGTCAGAACCCGCCTTACTCACTCTCGATAGCTTCAACAGGGTCCAGCCGGGATGCCTTTCTTGCAGGATAAACACCAGCTGCTAAGTTGATAATGAAAGAGAATACGATAGCATAAATGAAATTGCTCACTTCAATGCTTAAAGGAAGTGTTGTCAGCCCGAAATACACCTCACTGGGCAGGTCTATCTGGTAATTTGAGAGCAGGACGGTTCCTATGTATCCCAGAACGCATCCCAACAATACACCCATAGTACCGAGGATAAGTGATTCCAGCAGAAAGATGGTTGTTATGTTTCTCCTGGAAGTACCCATGGCCATTAGCATGCCTATCTCCCTCTTTTTTTCTGCAACCACAGTAATAAGAGTATTCGCAACACCAAAACCGGCTATGAGATAGATAAGCCCGTAATATAGCCAGACAATGACCGCCTGGGTATTCAGCAGTTCTAGGATATCCCTGTTGGCCTCTTCCCAGCTTACAGCATCCAGCCCGGTGGTTGCTTCGATGGAGCGGGATATTGCCTCTGCCTGGTACGGGTCCTGGGTACGTACATTTATGTTGCTTGCAACTCCGCTCTCTCCAAAGAAGGACTGGGTGGAATCAAAGCGTGCATATGCAAGGGTCTCATCCGTAGGCGTGCCGGTGTGGAATATACCGACTACTTTGTATGAAATAGGACCTGCGGTTGGTGTCACTGCAGAAACAGTATCCCCAACTCCTACTCCAAGATCTTCTGCGAGCCTGTTACCAAGAACTATTCCGTTATTACTTCTTGAAAGAGAGGAGAAGCTTCCTTCAACAATGTCTTCGCCGATACTTATTACAGCATCTTCTGCCACGGGATCTATCCCATAGAGCTCAACGCCCTGGGCCCTGTCTCTGTATTGCAACGCAGCCTGCCCTGCGAATACAGGTGAAACAGCTAACACCCCTTCAGTATTAAGGATCTGCTCAGAATAGTGTCTGTAGAAATGTATGTATTCCGTGGTGTCTTCCATGGGGCTTACGACAATGTGAGGTGAGCTCTCTACTGTCAATGATACCAGCTCGTTCGTGAATCCCGACATAAGAGACATCAGCACTACAATAACGCCTATAGCAAGAGCTACAGCAAATACAGCGAAGAATGTTAGTCTTTTGCGTGCACTGATGTGCCGAAGGGCTATATCCAGTTCGTACATCTGTCCCTCTGTTAGCAAGACTAATGATTATTTGAGTATATGGCTATAATATGTTTTGCATGTAGGAAATGTATAGTGAATTCAAAGGTCCGCAAGTACATATCTCATCTTTGGGAAAGCGCAAGTTCAAGGCCGATAATCATAAAGACGCCTGCTTTTGTGCGATTGACGTATTTACCGATACCGGGCCTTCCCATTAGCCTTGTGCCAATATGCCCTGCAAATACAGAGACCAGGAAGAATATAGCCAATGCCTGGATAAGGAACACACATCCCAGAAAGACCATCTGCAGGGGAACATTCCCGGCCCCGGCGTTCACGAACTGAGGCAGGAAAGCAAGGAAGAAAATGGATACTTTGGGATTGAGCAGGTTCATGAAGACGCCTCTTTTGTAAAGCAAAGGAGCACCGTATTCCCTTACAGACACCGAAGATATGAACCTGTCACCCTCCTGAATAGCCCTGAGAGCAAGATAGAGCAGGCAGACTGCGCCTGCATACTTCAGGACTGTGAAGGCAAAGGCGGATTTATAGATGATGGCAGAAACACCCAGTGCAGCCGCAGTCGTGTGGAACAGCAGACCGGTGCAAAGGCCGCAGGCTGTAGCTATTCCGGCCCCCTTGCCTGAAGATATGCTCTGCGTCAGCACAAAAATAATGTCCGGGCCCGGAAGCAGTGTGAGAGCTGCAGAAGCTGCAATGAAATACAGTAGCTGTGCGGGTTCTATCAATAGTTCACCTTGTCCTTATATTTAATTCTGCTCTTGGATTGTTTAAGCTAGATATATGAGACGAAATGCTATAAATAAAGCTTCCTACTATGAACTGTCCTGAGACAAGACACCAGCGGAGGAATTTCTATCAGAATACCGATACCTTATGGAAAAGATTTCATTGAACTTGACGTGCAAATCCCTAATGAGGTCATTGCACCCAACCAGGTGGATGTGGAGAATGAATCAGATATCATGGATGGGGCTTTGAAGAATCCTATTGGGACAGGATCACTTGAAGACTTTATAAAGAGCAGTGATAAAATTCTGATACTGGTCAATGATGCCACCAGGCCAACACCCACGGCAAAAGTACTCCTTAAAATACGTGATATCCTGCGAAGTCACGCAGATGTACGATTCCTTGTCGCAACCGGTGCGCACAGAGGACCTACCGAGGATGAGTCAAGGTACATTTTTGGAGAGGTTTACGAGGAATTCAGGGACAGGATCTTTGTGCACGATGCCCGCAAGGACGAGGATATGGAATTCCTGGGTATCTCAGGCAATGGCACTGAAATGTACTTAAATAAGATGGTGAATGAAAGCAGGAATATCATTGTCATCGGAAGTGTGGAACCCCACTATTTTGCAGGTTATACAGGCGGAAGGAAAGCATTCCTGCCAGGCGTGGCATCATACAGGACCATAGAGATGAACCATAAACACGCACTTTCCGAAGCTGCCCAGCCCCTGGCCATCAAAGGGAACCCTGTTGCAGAGGATATGAATGATGCTATGAAAGTGCTTAAGGACCTTAACATATTCTCCATACAGACCGTCCTCACGGCAGACCATGGGCTCTATGCCATGCTTGCAGGCGATCTTTTCAAATCATTCGATGCTGCAGTTATGAAGGCGAACGAGGTTTTCTGTGCCAGTTGCAGCCGGAAAGGCAATATAGTGCTTACAGCTGCACCTTACCCTATGGACATTGACCTCTACCAGTCTCAGAAGGCATTGGAGAACGGCAAGCTGGCACTGGAAGACGGCGGAATAATCATCCTTGTTTCAAAATGCAGGCAGGGGGTGGGCGATGATGCGTTCCTGAATCTGCTATGTTCTGCGAACACCTGTGAAGAAGTGATGTGTAAGATAGATGAGGGTTACAAGCTCGGGTATCATAAAGCTGCCAAGATGGTGCAGATCGGCGTGTATGCCGAGATGTGGGCAGTGTCGGAGCTTGATGATGCAACCGTCAGAAAGGCAAAACTGCAACCCTGCATGGACATTCAGGGAACCTTTGACAGGGCGGTTGCAAAAATAAGGAATCAGGGGAAAGAGCCCTATGCAGTGATCCTGCCACAAGGCAGCCTGACCGTCCCACTCCTGAAGTGAAAATATAAAAAAGATTTAAAGCTGCATGTAACGTGCAGCTTCACCCAGGTCTTCTTCTATCCGCAGGAGCTGGTTGTATTTTGCAGTCCTTTCACTTCGTGCGGGAGCTCCGGTCTTGATAAGATCCGCAGATATTGCAACTGCTATGTCTGCGATGGTGGTGTCTTCAGTCTCTGCCGAACGGTGGCTGACGACAACGCTATAACCATTCCGCACTGCCATGTTAGCAGCGTCGAGAGCTTCGGAGACAGATCCGATCTGATTGACTTTGAGAAGAAGCGCATTACCTGCACACATCTCTATACCTTTTGCAAGGCGTGATACATTGGTCACGAAAAGATCATCGCCTACAATTATTGTTTCCCACGCTTCTGTGGTGAGAGCTGCGAAATCCTCGAATGACTCCTCATGGAAGGGGTCCTCGATAAGTATTATCGGATAGGTCTCTATAAGTTCAAGATAATAATCCACCATCTCGCCTGGTGTAAGTAATTTCCCATCGATGGAATAGTTCTGCCCGTCAAAGAACTCTGATGCTGCAGCGTCAAGACCAAGACTTATTTCAGATTCGGTGTAGCCAGCCTCCTCTATTGCAGTAATGAGAGCATCGAGGGCATCTGCGGTCATCTCAAGCGGAGGAGCATAGCCTCCTTCGTATCCCACATTCAGAGCCGATGCTCCATATTTGGATTTGAGGACCTTCCCAAGGGCATGATAAGTTTCAACGCCCATGCGCAGAGCTTCGGAATATGTGTCGGCGCCTTTTGGCTGGATCATGAACTCCTGTATGGAAAGTTCATTACCCGCATGCTTTCCACCATTGATGACGTTCATAGTAGGAACAGGAAGAGTGTAGGCATTGACACCGCCAAGATACCTGTAGAGAGGGACACCAAGCGAGTCAGCGGCTGCTTTTGCAACGGCCATAGAGACTCCGAGTATTGCATTAGCGCCAAGCTCCATCTTATTGTCAGTACCATCAAGGGCGAGCATCAGCCCATCGATCTCACGCTGGTTCCTGACATCTATTCCCAGTAGCTCACTTCCAATTGTAGTGGCGACGTTATCAACTGCATCGAGAACACCTTTTCCACCATAGCGTTCTTCCTTGTCACGCAGCTCCAGAGCTTCATGAGTTCCGGTAGAAGCACCGGATGGCACACTGGCTCTCCCGAAACCACAGGAAGTACGAACGTCTACTTCAATAGTCGGATTACCTCGTGAATCCAGGATCTCACGTGCATGGATCTTCTCAATCCTATATTTATTATCCTCGCTAATATACGCCATCCTATTCCACCTTTCAATTATACATCTACTTCGCAATTACCGTATATATTGTTACCGTTCATTGGGAAGTTTTGGCTTTTGTGGAAATATTCGTAAAATTAAATATATATACATAAATTATATAAACGTATAAGTATTATAGTATGTGAATGAAAACTGATCATACCAGTCTTTTAGCAGGTAAAGGGCACGAGATCATAGAGTTACTACAAGGCCTGGATGTACCAAGGACAGAAGCCATATGCATAGCATGTCTTGTCTGCGGAAAAGAATTAACATCCCAGAACATAGAGCAAGCTTCAGGTCTCAGGCAGCCGGAAGTAAGTATCGCAATGCGTCCTTTAAGGGAAAGAAAATGGATAGAGGAACGCAACGAGAAAAAGAACAGCGACAAGGGTAGGCCCGTAAAGTACTACAAACTTGTCGTGCCCTTTGAACAGATCGTTGGAACTTTTGAGAATGGCGTCCTGAAAAGAAACAGGGAAATAGCAGAAGCCCTTGAACATCTCAAAGAGCTTAGTGCGAACAACTAGATGTGATCATTTACTGAATCTCACAGGCGCAAAGCCTCTGTTTGCATCGAAGATTCTCTCAGCAGTAATACCTGTGAGTTCAAGGATGAATACTTCTGCGACCATGAATATCTCACTTCTGCCACGCATGCAACCTACTTTAGGTTCCATACCCCTACCTGCCGCAGCATGCAGATGTATCTTTGGCTGGCTATCCTCTGTAAAGATATTACCTATGCCAAGCACTTCATGTACATCCTGGAAACCGGCCCACTGGACATCAGGCGGAACTTTACTTTCCTTAGGCCCGACAACGAGACTGGCTTCCTTAACAGCGCCAAGCAACACAAACATTGCAGACCTTATTCCTTCAGCTCTTGCAAGACCTTCCAGTTCATGGAGCAGATCGTCACCATGATCCATCCTAACAGTGAAAACCCTTCCTATAGACCCTTTTGTATATTCCATGTACCCACCTTAGTTAATCCTCGTATATCTTTCCGTCAACCAGCCGGATTACACGGTCTGTCTTCTTTGCCATTTTCTCATCGTGTGTCACCAGAATGAATGTCTGCCCTTTTTCATGATTCAACTTCCTCAGCAGGTCATATATCATGTCACTTGATTTTGTATCAAGATTACCGGTGGGCTCATCCCCTATGACTATACCCGGATTGTTTGCAAGTGCTCTTGCAACAGAAACTCTCTGGGCCTGCCCTCCTGAGAGCTGGCTTGGCAGGTGATCCATTCTTTCAGCCAGGCCCACATCCTTAAGTATACCGGAAGCTACCTCTCTGGCATTTTTCTTATTGGTGCCGGCTATCAGCAGAGGCATCATTACATTCTCAAGTGCGGTGAAATCAGGCAAAAGATGATGATACTGGAAAACGAATCCAAGTATTTCATTGCGCGCCTTTGAACGTTCTTTTTCAGACATATCGGTTACAATGCGACCATCTATAGTAATAGTGCCCGAGGTTGGCGTGTCAAGTATGCCGATCATATGCAGCAAAGTACTTTTTCCCGAACCGGAAGGCCCGATTATGGAAAGGAACTCACCTTTTTGAATATCGAGGTCTATGCCGTCAAGAGCGCGTACCTCCACACCACCAGGATAAACTTTAGAGAGATTCCTTATCTCAATGATACTGGATTTGTCATTCATAACCTATCAAGGATTTTAAAGCTACATTTGAGCTTACACTATTTCAATGTATTCGAGGAGAATGATAAAAGAAAACAAAGAGGCAATAGAAATGAAGGCCTGGAGTCAAAGACTCCTACCTGAATGGAGGACACTGCCGAAAAAATGATCAGTAGGAAGGATCCATGCCATCTATCTGTGAGAAGGCCTTATCCATTTCTTTCATACTGTCGACACGTTCTTTTTTCTGGCGTTCGTAATTGATCGCTTCCACAGCTATGGCATACAATTTCTCAAGCTCAACTGCAGACTCCAGGGTGAGCACTGTCAGCACCTGCGGCAATTCATCGTTACGCACAATTATTCCTTTGAACACCTGACCTACACTGCTTGACAACTGCTCAACCTCAGATGAGACTTCATCAATGCTCATGTATTTCCGATCACCCCTGATAATTATCATTGATCGGCTTGCTTCCTGATAAGCATCCGTGGAGAAAAGCAAACCTTCGGGGGAAAGAGCCTTCTTTATAACAGACCTGATGGGCATTTCGGAATCCGCTTCATAGAAGCCAATAGTTGCAACCCCTGCGCCGCCGCTCATAACTGTTTTGAAATCACCCAGATCAGTCACCATCATCATTTCACTATCGAGAGCATCCAACAGGAACAAGAGTCTTCTGGCGATCATATCGTTAATTCCATTGTAGGCTGACTCCACATTACCGCCCATTTGCTTGAGGAACTGGTTATCAGCAAGGATGATACCGTCAACACCGCTATCACGCATATCTTTCAGGCAGAAGGCAGCATTCTGCAGATAAAGTGTCCCCTCTTCCCTGAAAGGCAGGACAACAATTGCATAAATAGGATAATTGCATTTTTGCTTAAGTTCTTTTATCAGCATCGGTGTAAAAGAAGAGCCCGTCCCTCCGGAAGCAGAAGTTATAACAAAAGCAACATCAAAGTTTCCTCGCTCCTGTATGTTTTTCATTATGAGGGTCTTGTTGTCCTCAAAGACATGTTTGCCCACATTCCGGTTGGCACCGACTCCATGCAGATGTGGGGTGTGTATGCGGTCCTTCGCCTTGGTGAAATTCATCTCCTTGAGGTCGTTCACCGCAGTGTTGATAGCAATTGTCTGGACGTTACTTTTATATTTTTGATGAGATAGATACTTAGCAAAGCGGCTCTTGGTGCCAAAAGCGTCCCTGTTGATAGCATCAAGAATACGGTTTCCGCATTGTCCGTTCCCAATTATTAGTATATTGAGCAAGAGAGTCCTCCTATGATAAATATAATAGTAATATGATAAATCTTGTGCTCAGCATTTTCAGTAGCTGTATCAGAACTTATACTGTCTGTGCCTGTGGAATAACAAGCCTGCTATAACTCCGATCACGATCAAAGGAATCAGATAGATATACACAGGCTGTTCTAGCAGATGATCATATTTTCCTTTTTTCACATAGATCGCATTGGTCACAGAAGTTGAACTGGCGATTTGCGGAGTAGGATCTACCCCGTCACTGAAACGGTAAGAATTTTGAGTTGACAGCGTATAAGTACCCTCATCCATTGCCTTCAGACTGAAAGATATCTCTTTTTCCTGCTGAATACCAAAAGACTCCATGTAGATAGTTGGTACACCGGAGATTATCTCAATACCCGAGTCACCATCTGAATATTCCATACCTGTGGGAACTATCAAATTCACTGTGACAGCACTTGCTGAAGATTCGCCAGTATTCTTTATCCGAATAGTTCCCTGAAGGTCATCTTTTCGGTCCACTGTATATTCATCTACTGCTAGAGTGATATCAAGATTGGCTTTCTTACTGCTATCTTCGACGGTTATGACAGGCGTATTGGAAGATGCCTGTGGGAAATCATCTCCGATACTGTTTGAATAGATAGCTGTTGTAGGGCTTAAAACAAATGTCCCGGACTCGGTAGCTTTCAAAGTATAGGTATAGATCAGCCGGGTTTCACCTTTGTCCAATGATATCTGCCCTGTGGGGGATATCAGGGTCTGCTGCAAAACAAACTTAGCAGGAGTAGGATCTGAAAAAATAACCTTTGTAGCTTCATCATCACCGGTGTTCTTCACTGAAACCTGCACAGTTACGACATCTCCGGCGCCAATCCTATCCATATCAACGGTTTTAGTTATCTCAAGGACCGGAGTTCCGGAGAACTCAGCTTCAGTATGACCTCCGCTGACCACACCCAGTGTTTTACTGTTTATGAAGCTTCCGTCAGTAACTGTTATTAAGAGCTTTGTGCGGGGTACTATGCCGGAATGTACTGATATTACAGTTACTTCTACGTCTTCACCTTCTATAGCGAACTTGTAGGAACCATCAACTGATATCATCTTATCATATTTGGGCGTTTTACTCGCACCTTCGTAGACATGAAGGGTTACGCTATCATAATCAGGGAAGACTTCAGCTACATCGATAACGTAATTATTGATCTGATACCCGTCACCCTCTGCTATAGTGTCATTGAACAATATCTTTCCCGAGGCACTGCCTGCTGATATCAGTAGCAGGAGTACAGCCAGCGAGATCAAAGTAAGTGTTTTTCCAAAATGCTTCATGTTCCCTCAAACAGTTAGCCATTACCAAACTCTGGTTCCGTATAAGCCGATAAATATGTTGTAGATAATATAAAGGTTGTGTTATGCAATCGTTAGATGTATGGACTAATATATATTAAATCTTGCTCTTTTGAGTGGAAAACTCAAGGCTAATATCTATCCATCTGGCCTGGTGTATAAGTGAACCCATGGAAATCACATGAACACCTGTTCGTGCGTACGCTTCAAGATCACCAGGCCCGATGCCGCCAGAGACTTCAAGGATTATGTGTCCGGGAATCCCGGCACTTTTCAGACAGGCCATAGTATCTGCAACCTGATGCGGCCCCATATTATCAAACATGATGATGTCCGCTCCAAGAGCTGCAGCCTGCAGTGCATCATTAGATGATTCAACCTCAACCTCGACCTTCTGAGTAAAACTCGCCTTCTTCCTTGCGGACCTTATAGCAGCCTCGATACCCATCATCCTGACATGGTTATCCTTTATCATGACTGCATCCGAAAGGTTGAACCGGTGTGGGTCGCCACCGCCTGCAATGACGGCAAGCTTCTCATACTTGCGCAGTCCAGGTGTAGTCTTTCTTGTGCATGCGACCCTCGCATCAGAGACACTTGCGACAGTATCCACGCACCTGCGTGTCAATGTTGCGATACCGCACAAGTGGCCCAGGAAATTCAGAACTATACGCTCAGCCCGGAGTATCGATACTGAACTGCCATGGAGCGAAAATATAGTGCTTCCTTCTGAGATCCAATCCCCATCTGCACAACTGGTCACAGCATTTATTCCAAGATAATCAAAGAATGATCTTGCAACATCCACCCCGGCCATGACACAATCCTCTTTTGTGAAAATAATGGCTTCGACCTCACTATCAGGAACAAGGGTACAGGACACGTCATTATATCCAAGATCCTCCGCCAGAAAATATTCCATATCAGTAATGAGCATCCTTTCTTTCACAGTGGGTAATTACCTTCAATGGATTTATATGCTTCCTGATGCAAGGAAAACCTACTTAAGTAATCAATGTAAGCAGTGGAGTAAAAATATCAGTCAATGTATGCGATTTCATGGTGTGAAGAATGCTCAGGATAGGAGTAATAGGCTGCGGGACAATCGGCAAAGGAATATGCAAAGCCATAGATGACGGAACTGTGGAAGCCGAACTTGTTGCAGTCTATGACAGGAATACCTGCGATGCCGAGAAACTAAAGGGACAGTTCAATAGATGCAAGCCTGAATTCATGGAAACCGCCGAGATGGTACAAAATGTAGACCTGCTGGTGGAATGTGCCTCACAGGAAGCGGTCTATGACATAGTTCCGCTTGCACTCATCTCTAAGTGTGATGTAATGATATTGAGCGTCGGTGCTCTTGCGGATGAGGAACTGCGCCATCGGATAGAGAACCTGGCTACGGATAACAATTGCAAGGTATATATCCCATCCGGAGCCATTGTTGGCCTCGACGGACTGAAATCTGCATCCATTGGAGAAATACACTCCGCGACAATCACAACCAGAAAACCACCCGGCGGACTTGCCGGTGCGCCATTTGTAATCCGGAACAATATAGATCTTCACAGTATAACTGCACCTAGAGTACTGTTCGAAGGACCGGCAAGCGAAGCAGTCAAGGCGTTTCCGGCAAACGTTAATGTAGCAGCCACTTTAAGCGTTGCAGGCATCGGATTTGAGAAGACGATGGTTAGAGTAATTGCCGACCCGACAATAACACGCAATATACACGAAATCACAGTGGAGGGCTCTTTCGGGGGTTTTACTACGAAAGTTGAGAATGTCCCATCTCCTTCAAACCCTAAGAGCAGCTACCTTGCACAACTGTCTGCAATAGCGACTTTGAAGAAGATATCTAGTCCTTTTCAGATAGGGACCTGAAGGTCCGTCAGACTTATGAAATAACAATTTTCCAGTGATCCCATGAAGGATATGAAAAAAACCATTGAAAGGATCAATGAGCTAAAGCACATGCGCAATGCTGTCATCCTTGCCCATAATTACGAAAGGAGTGAGATCCAGGATGTAGCTGATTTCACAGGCGATTCTCTTGGCCTCAGCCAGCAGGCCATGCAACAGGAAGCAGATGTAATTGTATTCTGCGGTGTGCACTTCATGGCAGAAAGCGCTGCCATCCTGAGCCCGCAGAAAACCGTACTTCTGCCAGAGCTCCATGCGGGATGCCCCATGGCATCAATGATAACTGCCAGCTCCCTGCGTGAGGAAAAGAAGAAGTATCCTGGAGCTGCTGTTGTTTGTTATGTCAATTCTACTGCAGAAGTAAAAGCAGAGAGTGATATCTGTTGTACCTCGGCAAACGCTATCGAAGTCGTTAACTCTCTTGAGGAAGAAGAAGTGCTTTTTGTGCCCGACAGGAACCTTGCAGATTATGTTTCCAGAAACACCGATAAAAAAATAATCCCTTGGAACGGATACTGCCCGACACATAACCAGATACTTGTGAGTGATATGATCAGGGCTAAGGAAGAGCATCCTGCCGCAGAGGTACTTGCCCACCCGGAATGCCGCAGAGAAGTACTAGACTTATCCGATAAAGTTTATAGTACTACCGGAATGCTTGATTACGCCGCCAGGTCGGCTGCTAGGGAGTTCATCATTGCAACTGAGAAAGGTGTCCTTCACAAGCTGGAAAAAGATAATCCTGACAAAAGATTCTATAATGCATCTGATTTCGCCGTATGTCCCGAGATGAAGGCCATAGACCTGAAGGCCCTTTTGATCAGCCTTGAGAACATGCAGCATATAATATCTGTTCCGGAAGATGTGAGAGTCAGGGCAAAGCTTGCACTTGACCGCATGCTTGCGATCAAAAGGAAGAGATAGAGGGCGGAGCTTAACAAAAAATGAAGGCATATCTGGAACTGATGCGTTATGGCAATTGCATCATGGCTGCGATTGCTGCAGCCATAGGGGTTTTTATTGCATACAATATCCTGTCAGTGAATACTCCGGGTAGTTTACCATTCCCTTTTTACGAATCGGTTCTTGTCTTTCTGACTGTTTTCCTGGTGACCGGAGCCGGAAACGCCATCAATGACTATTATGATGTTGAGATAGACAGGATTAACAAACCCAAAAGACCGATACCTTCAGAAAGGATTGGCACTTCTACAGCTCTTTATTTCTCACTTGCACTATTTATAGCGGGTACAGTCAGCGCGTTCATAATAAACATTCCCTGTGGAATTATCGCGCTTTTCAACTCCCTGCTCCTGATATATTATGCAAAGAGTCTCAAGCGCACAGCTCTTCTTGGAAATCTGGCAGTGGGTTACCTTACCGGATCGACCTTCCTCTTCGGAGGAGCAGTCTTCTTTGAAAGAGGCGGGCTTGAAAATGTGTTCGTACTATTCCTGCTTGCAACTCTTGCAACAGTTGCCAGAGAGATAGTCAAGGATATCGAAGACGTGGATGGCGACAGGAAGGACGGCGCAAACACTCTTCCAATAGTCATAGGTGCCAGAAAGGCGGCTTATATTGCAGCATTCATAGGCCTTATCGCTGTGCTGGCAAGCCCGCTACCTTACTTGCAGTCCCTTATGAGCACCAGGTATCTTTTCCTCGTAGCTATCGCTGATATCCTGTTCGCGATTGCAGTATATGAGATACTGTTGAAGAATAACCCTGGTGGGTCGTCCCGCCTTTTCAAGATGGCAATGGCCTTTGCATTGATATCCTTCCTTGCGGGAGCCTGACATGTCCGACTCAGTCAGTACAAAGAGATCATTCCCCTTGCAAGTTCCATGGTGAACTGCTGAATACTCTCCAGTTCGGCATCTATTACTTCTTTAACCTCTTCCCTGACAGATTCGACAGAACCCTTTTTCATAAGTATCTGGGCTGCTGCGACCTTTGGCTGGTCGATGGCGACGCCTATATCGCTCAAAAGCCACACATACGCCTCCTCCACATCGGGTACGCTAGTATATATCCGGTCTGCAATGCGATGTGAGAGTATATTGTAGATCTTGCCCACATGGCTCACCGGATTTTTTCCAGCCGCCGCCTCACTGCTTGCCGGGCGGTTGAGTGATATTATACCGTTAACGCGATTGCCGCGGCCCACCTGCCCACAATCGGCGTCCTCAGCTGAAGTCCCTGTGACAGTAGTATAGATACCCTCCAGACCGCGCCCGGGAGTGTCAAGGTTGTTCAGTTTGAGAGATGTGTTAAGCGAAACTTTCTGTTCTTCCAGATAACCTGATATGTAAGCCTGCATAGCATCAATCAGATCATCCTTCATACGGAAATAATGTTCTTCTGATTCTACAAAACTATCTATAAGAGGCATGGCTACGGTCATGTCGAAGTTCTTCCCCCTTCTCACACCCATGACCTTTATGTCTTCACCTGACTCAGGATACTGTTCCTTGAAGGAAGCAGAGTTAAGATACTTCTCTGTATCCAGCACCATCCTTTCAGTGAAGGACAGGGGCGCATATCCTACAGCCGCAGAAGTATCATTGGCCCCCAGGAGCTCACCGCCCCTTCTGAAGATGCCTGTCAGTTCCGAGGAGCCAGGCCTCAGTTCCACCTGGTAGTCCACATGCTCAGGTTTGACAAAGCGCAGATTCTCATCAAACCAGCTGGTGGCCGTATCGATAGCTATGCCACATACATCGACCTCTTCTCCCTCTGCCTCAAAGGTAGCGCGGTCCCCGATAACCAGAAGCATAGGATTCACAACCATCCCGCCTCCAAAGATGCCCGCCACCTCTCCGGCCACTAGCAGGCACTTGTCCGTATTATGATGAAGTATAGTGCCAAAACGCTCCAGATATTCCCCGGACAGGTTCACCGAAATCCTGTCCATTACGGCATCACATATACTGTCAGGATGGCCTTTTCCTTTCCTCTCAACTATCTCAAGGTCCTGTGCAGCCGCGCAGGATGCCCTGAATTCTTCTACTGATATGTTCCTCACTTGTTTACCCCCATGTACCCCTACATGTGCTTTCATTATCGCGGAGACAGTCCTGATCCGACAGCTGGTGGCGGTATCAGGGTTTCCGGCAAACGATCATCATATATCTGATTCCTTATCCCAGGGGTGATTGGCTACTGGTGCATGTTCCATATATTCCTGCAGTATCATAGGAAATGTGTTTGCGGGAACATACCTTACTCCAAGCTCTTCCGCCCATTTCTGTATGCCAAAATCACTCGCAACGACAGCAGCTTCCAGTTCCCTGGCGAGGATGAGCACGTCAATATCAGGAGCGCTGTCCAGAATACCATAACGCAGAGCGCTGCGATATTTGTTCCTGAACTTTCCGATATGGACACCTATTACGCCACGCTCGATATCGGAATCGATATCCTTCTTATTGTCTGCCTTGGTCTGGATCAGCAGGCAATCAGTGGATGATTCCCATATCGTTTCCTCGGCGATTACCATTCCCTTATTGATACGCTCCCTCATGTGTGAAACATACTCATGGAAAACTTTGGAAGGAATCGACACATTATACCTGTCAGGAGCTTTCTTCACCAGCCATGTATCAATCTTTGCTATCACGTCGGCATCACAGCCGTTGTTCTGTGCGAAATCACGCAGCTCATTATAAACTGAAGGGAAGGGCACATAACAGCTGATGCCAAGCTGCAGGCGTGCAGATGCTATCAGCTCCAGCACTTTCCTCATCCCGTCACACATACCTGTCACACCCAGCTTCTCGCGGGCCTGCAGATCAGTGAGCGCGGTAGTATCCAGAACAAAACGCTGCCTTAACATGTAACTCCCTGAGTGGACCACAGGCCTCATTTGAGAGTTGCCTGCCATTAATAAAGGGGGTCCCAAGGTTAAGTATTTTTGGTAGTCCTCCTGACTCGAATACAACCCAAAACTAGAGAGAAAATCACAATAAATATATATACTTAGGCATTTAAAACCCTACAGAACTGCAGGAGAATATGACCAAGATACTCGTTGTAGAAGATAACCCCATGAACATGGAACTTGTCACCTTTATTCTGGCAGCCGGAGGCATTGATGTTACGCAGGCCTTCGACGGACCGGAAGCACTTGAAAAAATAAAAGATACCCATTTTGACCTTATACTGCTTGACATTCAACTACCTGGAATGGATGGCATCGAAGTCATCAAAAACATAAATGCAGGTAAGACAATCCCCAATATCCCCATAGTCGCACTGACAGCTCACGCAATGCACGGAGACAGGCAAAAATTCATTGATGCGGGATGCGTGGGGTATATTTCAAAGCCAATAGATGTTTCAACCTTTGTAGAAAGAGTACTTTCATATGTTGCAGAGGGAGGAACAAAACCCTGAAAATACGCAACAGAACACTTGCAATCCTTACGATAACCTTTATCTGCCTATTCCTTCTGCTCGCGGTGATCACGGAATCAATAATGGATGATAGTTTCTCCAATCTTGAAGAGCGGGAAGTTGCAACGAACGTTTTCAGAGCGAAAGCATCTATTGATTCACAGACCAATTACCTTACAGCCACAGCAAAAGATTGGGGCCAGTGGGTCGACACGTTCAATTTTATGCACGGAGACGAAACTTACATTGACAATAATCTTGACGTAGAATCATTGGCAAACCTGCAGATAGATATGATGTTGTTCTTTGATGCTTCCGGCGAATTATATTATATTGCAGGTGTGGATCATCACACCATTGAAGAGAGGAACATATCAGCCACTTTTCGTGAGTATATAGCTACAGAACATCTGCTTTTTTTAGAACCATCCCTTGATAAATATGTTTCCGGCATGATCAGTACTCCTGAAGGCCCGATGATGGTTGGGACAAGTCCTATAACACCTAATCCCATCGATGAAACTATTGCAGGCACTATAGTCATAGCAAAATTCCTGGACCCCGGATTTATTGAGGAACTGGAGGAAACTACCCAGCTCTCCATCAATATAAAAGATATCGTCCCGTACATCCCATCTCTTGATAATAATTCCGCGCTTCTGCAAGATAGTGAGAGCTTTCAGATAGACTATGCGGATGAAGGTACTGCTGTAGGAACCACATTATTGAAAGACATCAATGGGGTTCCTGCACTGGCCATGGAAATAGAGATGCAAAGGGATGTGTATCAACAAGGGCAATCTGCTATCCACTACGTGTTATACGCACTGTTCGCTATAGGAGCAGTTTATGGCCTTGTTTTGATATTATTGATCGAAAAATCAGTACTTGCACGTGTGACACTTCTGAGCCGTAACGTGAACTCTATAACCGAGAACGGTTCACTTTCATCCCGGGTGCATATAAGTGGCAATGACGAGCTGCGCATGCTTGCAGACAACATGAATCACATGCTGCAAACATTGGAAGATAACGAAGAAAAACTACAGGCAGCAGAGCATGAGAACCAGCAAAAAATGGAGGCTGTGCTTGCAAACATACTCAGCGGAATTCTTATCATAGATTCTCAAACACATAAAATAATAGATGTCAACCCTGCAGCAGAAGACATCATCGGGCTTCCTAAAAAAGAGTTAGTGGGGCGTGAATGTCATGAATTCATATGCCCTGCAGAGAAAGGAAAATGCCCTATAAGTGATCTTGGGATGAGTGTGAACAGGTCAGAACGCATGCTGATCAATCAAGAGGGCAAAAAGATATGGATTCTTAAATCAGTCGTACCTGTGACCGTATCAGGCAAGGATTACTTCATCGAGAGCTTTGTGGACCTGAGTAAGATAAAGGAAGCCGAAGAGAAACTCATCCAGGCAAGAGTAGCAGCTGAGACTGCAAACCGCGCCAAGAGTGATTTCCTCACAACCATGAGCCATGAACTGAGAACACCACTTAACTCTATTATAGGATTTTCGGACCTTATAATCAGTGGCAGTGTTGGACAAATATCCGACACACAGAGACGGTTCATTGAAAATATATCCTCAAGCGGGAAGCATTTGCTTGCTCTTATAAATAACGTACTCGACCTTTCGAAGGTAGAAGCAAACAAGATGGAACTGTACTATGAGATATTCTCTGTTGCAGACGTATTTAGCGAAGTGAAACAACTCATCTCACCCTTAGCTGCCGGAAGTGGGCTCAGGGTAGAGTTTCACAGGGAAGATAATATTACAACCATGTATGCCGATAAGACCAGATTCAAGCAGATACTCTTTAACCTGATCAGTAATGCAATCAAATTCACTCCAACAGATGGCAGTGTGGCTGTTTTTGCAAGCAGAAAAGGAGACATGGCAGAATTCATTGTCAAAGATACGGGCATAGGGATATCGAAGAACGATAAAGGCAGACTGTTCCAGCCCTTCACACAGCTGGATTCTGCAATAAACCGCCAGTATGCGGGCACGGGACTTGGGCTGTCCCTTGTGAAGCAGTTCATAGAGATGCACAATGGGAATATCAGAGTTGATAGCGAAGTAGGGAAGGGTACGACCTTTACCTTTGAATTACCCCTGATAAAAAGAGATATCAAGGAAGTAAATCTGAGAGAAGCTCGGGACAAAGGGGATGGATTGGGCGAGGCGAATATCGTATCAGGAACTATCAGGCAGGAAAATACGATCATCGAAGAACCATTGATCCTGGTGATTGAAGATGATGATAATTCAAGAGAATTGCTTGAGGTCACCCTGAAAAATGAAGGTTATCGTGTGGCATCCGCTTCCAGCGGAGCGGAAGCACTTAAACTTGCTGAGAGATTAAAACCTCTTGCGATCACCCTGGACATAATGATGCCAGGTATGGATGGCTGGGATGTCCTCAAACACCTGAAAGAGGAGGAAAGGACAAAAGACATACCTGTGATTATCACTTCCATGCTGGATGACAAGGAAATAGGCAGGACATGGGGAGCAATTGACTATTTCATCAAGCCTGTAGATAAAGATGTCCTCATAGCTGCGCTGGAGAAGATCGAAGGTAACGTTTTAAAAAGGGACGCAAGGGAAACTGCCAAAAGCAGTATCAATTGAGATGATTATACTGCATTCAGAGTTTTCCCAGATATCCAGCGAGCTTGTCCAGAGATTCGTTCCATCCCTGCTTCATATCTGCAAGGTCTGTTTCACTGATGCCTTCTATGTTTGGATATTTCAGGGTGAACTTTGTCTTACCATCCTGTTCTTCGAACATCACTGTAACAAGCATTTGCAGAGGCCAGTCTACGCTCATCCCATAGTATGATGCCGGGACCACGTTGCCTTTCTCATCCGCAAAGGAGTCAGTAGCTACTATTCTCTCCATTGGAACAATCTCACGGTAAGAACCGGTGCTCCAGAAGTCCTGACCCTCAGGTGAGCGCATGCAATAGAGATAGGAGCCCCCTACACGCAGATCTATACTGCAGAAGGGCGATGTGAAACCTTTCGGTCCCCACCACTGCATTACATGTTCAGGTGTTGTCCAGACTTTCCATACAAGTTCACGCGGCGCGTCGAAGACACGTGCGATGAAAAGTTCCCTACCATCAGTATTTGATATAGCATTGATTTTCACTTCACTCTCATCCATACCCATTCCCCCCACTTAAATAGTATTTGTTCTATCCTATAGATTATACGGAGAAAAATCTAAGACTTCGTCTCTATGGGACAATACCAGCACTATCCTTTTGTTATTTCCAAGTACCACTTTGTGGCAGTCAGTAGCTGTAATAAGCAAACTGGTGAAGCAGCCACGATCCAAAAATCAAAAATGCCGTGTGTTCACGACATTGAGATTGCATCGACGGGGCAGGTATCTACACAATCACCACAGTCTACGCATGTGTCCGGGTCAACGACCGCAAGGTCTTTATCGTTCATTGAGATCGCTTCCACAGGGCATGAATCTACACATGCTCCACATCCGGTACAAAGATCCTTATTGACAATAGCTGGCATCTGATTTCACTCCTATAGTACCTTTACAAAAGGCAATATAATCATAGTGTGGGACTCTCTGATAAATACCTGTCGAATTTGATTTGAATATAATCACTATTTATATTTTTGTATTTATAATGATAATATAGGCGATGCAGACGCGACAGTAAATAATACAATAGAAAAATATATATTTAATGTTTTTAATAGTGACAGCAATTTATGCTCATTTATAACATGTAACTTTAAAAAGAGAGATACCATGAACTTAAAAAAAATGACTATCAAAAGCAAGCTCATTTTGTATATTGTAGTCAGTGTTGCGCTATTAATGTCAGCCAGCACCTACATGATTGTTGATAAAGTAACTGACCAGAACATCGAACAAGCCTATGAACAAGCTGACAATGTTGCAGCAGGCTACGCATACAGGTATGATAGCGACATGCGTGCTAACCAGCTGATAGGACAGACAATTGCACACACATTGGAAAATTACAACAGCGCTGACAGGAGCGAGGTCAATACTATTCTCAGGAACCTGCTTCTGGAAAATCCCGGTCTGCTTGCAACTTATGCAGGATACGAAGCAAATGCTTTTGATGGAACCGACGCAACTTTTGTGAATACAGAGGGACATGATGCAACAGGCAGGTTCATACCCACGTGGAGTGCAACAGGTAGCGGTGCAGCTCTCGCTCCGCTTGAAGGTTATGACACTTATGAGTACTACCAGTTGCCGAAATCCCTTAAAAAAGATGTCATACTTGAACCTTACATATATGATGGTATAATGATCGTCAGCTACGTTTCACCTATTATGAAAGACGGGAAATTTGCAGGTATTGCCGGTGTGGATGTTTCCCTGGATTATATTGATGAAGAGGTTTCCCAGGTGGAAATGTTTGATACCGGATATGCTTTTATGGTAAGCAATATGGGAATGTTCATGTCACATCCTACAGAAAAGCAATGGGTAGGCACAAAGTACCTCTCTGAATTCAATGACCCTGCAATCAACAGGATGGCATCCGATATAAAGAATGGAGTGGGCGGACGAATACAGGTTGTAGACCCGGCCACCGGCAAAAATGTAGCCATGGTATACCAGCCACTGGACACAGCAGATTTTGCATTCGTACTGACCATCCCCGAAGAGGAGATGTTCGCTGGTGCAGTAGACCTGCGTAACCAGTTAATCGTTATATCAATAGTTGCAGTACTTGCAATGGCAGGCATTGCATACCTTATAGCGCGTTCCATAACCAGACCAATAAAGGATATAGTCAATGATTTTGAACAGATATCCACCGATGCGCTTGAAGGTAAGCTTGACAGGAGAGCAGACACTGATGTGGGAATTGACTTTGAGGCAATACCCAAAGGACTAAACGATATCCTGAGATCCCTTACAGACATTATAGTCAATATCAGCAGGAATGCAAATACTGTTGCAAGTACTTCCGAAGAGATGTCTGCATCCATAGAAGAGATTACCGCAGCATCAAGCCAGGTCTCACAAACAATAAACAGCATTGCTAAAGGTGCTCTGGACCAGTCCTCAAAAGCGCAGGAGATCTCGCGTGCTATGGACGACATGAGCTCAAGCGTACAGGAGATAGCCGTCAATGCCCAGAGATCTGCTGAGATATCCATGGACTCCAGTAAAAAGACCACGGCAGTCGGGAACAAGTCCGAGGACCTGATGATCCAGATGGAAGAGATAAAAAAAGCATCCATGGAATCTGCAGCGGCCATAAAGGAGCTTGATAACAAGTCCAAGCAGATAGGAGAGATAGTCAGCCTTATCACAAACATTGCAGATCAGACAAACCTGCTGGCTCTCAACGCAGCCATCGAGGCAGCGAGGGCCGGGGAACACGGACGGGGATTTGCTGTTGTTGCAGATGAGGTGCGCAAGCTTGCAGAGGAATCGGGGGACGCCGCAAAGGAAATATCCGGGCTTATAAAGCAGATACAGCACGATACAGGAGTGGTAGTTGGATCGGTTGAAAAAGGTAACATAACTGTGGCCAGCGGTGTTGAAGCTTTGAATGAAACGGTCAGTGCCATGAAGGATATAGTTCAGGGAGCAATAAGAACTGCTGAGATGGTCCAGGATATTGCCGCTGCCGCCCAGGAGCAGTCCGCATCTATAGAACAGATTACAGCTTCTGTTGAGGAAGTCACTTCAATATCTGAAGGAGCAGCCACTGGAACCGAGCAGACATCCGCTGCAGTCGAACAACAGAGTGCCTCCCTACAGGAAATCGCACACAGTTCTCAGGAACTCTCCGGCATGGCTATTGCAATGCAGGAAATGGTCAATCGATTCGTCCTGGCCCGGGAAGAACTTGAGGAACAGGTCGGTGCACCTCAAGTGATTAAGAACAGAAAGGGACTGAAATAAATCCCTTTTTTATCTTATCTGCTTTCTTTTTTGAGATATTTACTGGTATCCGGTTTCCCCGCCAAGATCGGGGACCTTTTCTTCCTCATTGGCAGCATATCTTGCAAACGCCTCGGAAGCCTGCTCATAGAGGCTCATTGCGGTGCGGGACGTAGTTGGTTTGACACGGCGTATGGCTTTCATGAAATGAACGGATGTTATTTTGATGCCTACTACCCTGGATCTGGCTTCCTCCCTGCTTAGACCGGGAGTGACGATCTCACGCAGAGCAAGCATGGAGGCTTCGCGGCAGATAGCTTCGATATCAGAGCCTACGTAACCTTCGGTCATATGTGCCAGTTCATGGACATTCACATCATCACCAAGGGGCTTGCCATGGAGATGGATGTCAAATATTTTTTCCCGGCCTTTAGTATCCGGGGGGCGGACATATATGAGCCTGTCAAAGCGCCCCGGACGCAACAGAGCAGGGTCAACGATGTCCGGGCGATTGGTTGCAGCGATTATTACCACATCCCTTAGCTCCTCAACGCCGTCTATTTCAGTGAGTATCTGGCTCACGACACGTTCGCTTGAGTGGGCATCGATACTTGATCCACGCTCAGAAGCCATCGAGTCTATCTCGTCAAAGAATATCACGGTCGGAGCAGCCTGTTTAGCCTTGCGGAAGGTCTCGCGCACTGCACGCTCCGACTCGCCCACGTAGCGACTTAAGAGTTCAGGGCCCTTGATGCTGATGAAGTTAGCCTCACTCTCGGTTGCCACAGCCTTTGCCAGCATGGTCTTACCGGTACCGGGGGGACCGAAGAGCATGATTCCGCGCGGAGGTCTTGTACTCACTGCCTCAAACAGTTCCGGGTACTTCAAAGGCCACTCCACTGCCTCCGAAAGTTCCTGCTTGGCAGCATCCAGACCGCCAATCTCATTCCACCTCACCGAGGGCATCTCCACGAAAACCTCACGCATGGCTGAAGGCTCGATATTCCGGAGAGCATCATCAAAGTCCTTTCTGGTCACCTGCAGCTTTTCCATGAACTCCGGAGGGATCTCATCCTCCACATCATCTATCTTAAGGTCGGGTAGCATCCTCCTGAGGGCGTGCATCGCAGCTTCCTTGCACAAAGAAGAAAGATCGGCACCCACAAACCCATGTGTGACAGCAGCTATTTCCTCAAGGCTGATCCCTTCCTCCAGAGGCATGCCTCTTGTATGGACAAAGAGTATCTGAAGACGGCCCGCACTGTCAGGTATCCCTACTTCGATCTCACGGTCGAACCTGCCACCTCTGCGCAAGGCTTCATCAATAGAGTTTGGGCGATTGGTTGCGGCTATGACTATGACCTTGCCTCTTGATGTAAGTCCATCCATCAGGGACAATAGTTGAGCGACTATCCTGCGCTCCATCTCACCTAATACCTCGTCACGCTTAGGTGCAATGGAATCTATCTCGTCTATGAAAATTATCGAGGGAGCGTTCTTTTCCGCATCCTCGAATATCTGTCTCAGCTTGTGTTCGCTCTCCCCGTAGTACTTGGAAACAATTTCAGGACCGCTCACAGATATGAAATTTGCATCAGTTTCACTTGCAACAGCTCTTGCTATCAGCGTTTTCCCCGTTCCGGGAGGACCATATAGAAGAACACCTTTGGGAGGATCTACTGCAAGCTTCTGGAACAGCTCCGGGTGCTTGAGGGGAAGTTCGATCATTTCCCTCACAAGCCCCAACTCGCGTTTGAGGCCTCCAATATCCTCATAGTTGATCTGTCCGGCAACGCCCTCCTGCACCACAGTACTCTCCCTGAGATTTATCTGGGTATTCCTGCTAACTACCACAGGACCTGCAGGAATAGTAGATAACACAACAAAAGAAACCGGGTTACTGACAGCTTCTACGCGTACAGCCTGCCCTTTTATGACCGGGCGCCCTTCAAGTATTCTCAGGATAAAGCGCGGCCCTCCCACAAGACGGGTCTCTCTTGTGGGAGCGAGGGTTATCTTCTCTGCTTCGCTAACAGTAACCTTCCTGACCGTTACCTTATCATCAATGCTGACTTTTGCATTGTTCCTGAGATTGCCGTCAATCCTGATAACGTCCTTGCCTGCATCCTCCAGATATCCGGGCCAGACGATAGCATAACATTTCTCCTTGTTTCTTATTTCAACGATATCGCCACTGATAACCCCTATAGATTCCATAAGGACCTTATCAAGCCTGGCAATTCCCCGGCCCGCATCCCTTGGGTAAGCCTGTCCCACACTGACGGTAATTTCCTCAGTCAACTATGATCACCATGATAGAATATACGGCATATGCTAACTACGTAATTGCTCAAGCGGGATTTAAAAAGGTTCCCGCGATAAATAAGAAAATAGAAATGAAAGAGAGATCACATCTCGCTTTTCAGTCTGGAAACAAGTTCTTCCTGTATGGTGGAAGTGCGGTCGCCGCCGCATACCATGCCCCGCACACCAATGATATCAGGCCGGATGCGCCTGAGCATGGGAAGATCCTCAAACTTGAGAGTGCCGGCAAGCGCTGATTCAAGACCCTGGTCCCTGATTGCACTTGTAAAGCTCGTCAGTTCTTCCTCGTCCATGAACTCAAAGGTCGAGCGCCCGTCCTTGATGCCTGTGTCTACCATTACCACGTCGACACCCGCCTGCGCGCCGATGGCGGGGAGCAGGTGAGGAGATATGGAGTTGATTCTCCTGTAATCTGAATAACCTGATGCGACAACTTTTTTGGAAGGGTCCAGGTCCTTGACAGAACGTGTGATCTTGGTCAGCATATCCAGAGCCTGCTCTTCGGTCTGGATATCATAGAGGCCCACCTTGATATAGTGAGCGCCTGCAACAGCAGCGCCAAGAGCTGCAAGCGATGCGGTGCCGGGTTTATAATTAAAGTCTCCGATTGTCGCACTTATAGGCTTTTGAGAGCCGATGGCTTCTTTCACAGACCTTATGACCCAGGGGAAATTAGCGCCCAAGGACCCTTCTTTAGGGTTTTTCACATCAATAATGTCAGCACCACCTTTGTGTGCTGCTATTGCTTCCTCAGGATTAATGGGACTGACAAGTAACTTCATAGCATAACCTCTTTTTTATAGCATGACAGATGTATGAATTAAATATGTTTCGTATCCTTTTTGTTCTTGACGTTTTCAACCGGACGGTAGTTCACGCACAGGGCGGAAACAGGAGGGAATACAAGCCCATTCATTTTTCCAGCCGCATTTGTGATAGTTCGGATGCTATCAGGATAGTTGATACAGTAAAACCCAGAGAGGTATATATTGCTGACCTGAACCTTCTTGAAGATATAGGTAAGAGAGAAAAGAACTTTGAGGTTATTCAGGGAGTAAACCAAAGAGCAACTACAATGGTTGACGCCGGAATTACATCCTTTGCAGAAACAGAAGACATACTGGAAATAGTGCCCACAATAGTACTCGGTACTGAAACAGCCTCCATCGAAACAATAGAAGAGGTGGCTTTAAATTATCCAGGCCGCGCTGTAGTCAGCATTGATAAAAAGTACGGCAGAATACTAACCAAAGACCCTGCTATGCCGAATGACCCCTTTGAGATAGTTAAGATGCTCAATAAGTTTAATCTGCAGGACATAATAATCCTGGACCTTGACAGGGTTGGTACAACAAGCGGCGTAGACTCACAATTCTTAAGTAAAATAGCATCAATCTCAGAGCACAATGTACTTCTTGGCGGAGGGGTTCGCAACATCGAGGATATAGAAACACTTGAAAAAATAGGCATTGAGGGTGCCCTTGTGGCAACTGCTCTGCATAATGGTTCACTTCCCCTTGAGAAGGTACGATAAAATAATAATTTAATCCGTTAATGGTGTAAACATGGCAGAAAATGAGGAATTAGTTGAAGTTGGCGAAGGATATGCCGAAATAAAGATGGGAGCAGGCTGGTTCCTGACAATCACACTTGCATCCAGTGAAAAATACGAAAACCAATATATTGAGATAGCTAAAGAGAGAGCCGGGCAGAAAAAAGGGCGGTTCAATCTGAATCCCAAATATGCGCGCACATTGGGCGAAGCGCTTATCAAATTCGCCGATGCTAACGAACTTTAGGTCTATCCGGGTTACATGCAGCTTTGCTAAATGTGACCCAGAAAACACTGCCTTTTCCCTTTGGATTATCCTCAACTCCGTAACCGCCGCAGTGCATTTCCATTATACGTTTCACGATCGCAAGTCCAAGACCTGTTCCCTTCACACCTTTCTTTTCCAGGCGCTTGAAACGATTGAAAACCGAAGTCTTGTTGTCATCAGGAATCCCATCGCCCTCATCAGTCACTGTAACCTTGATAACATCAGCATCTTCCAGGAAAGATATATCTATTCTCCCGTTTTCCGGACTGTACTTGACAGCATTTGACAGAAGATTTGCAAAAACTTCGCTCACCAGAGGATTAACATTTGAATAATATGAGCTATTCGAAGAAAGATTCATAGTTATGTTCCTTTCCTGCGCATAAGAGGTGAAATCCAGCAAAGTGTTCCTGAAAAGATTTACAAGATCAGTATGATAATAGTCGATCTCATCAATGCTGTTCAGCCTCTCGTATTTGGAAGCACTCTCAATGAGATCAATGAGTCTCTTGGTGCTTGCTTCTATTACCTTCAGTAAATTGAGCTTTTCCTGGTCGCCTTCTATTTCCTGCAGGATCTCAACATATCCTTTGATGGTACCCGCAGGAGTAAGCAGGTCATGTCTGATAATGTCCGAAAAGAGATCCTTTAATGCGTTTAACTGCTCCAGTTCTGCAGTATGCTTCTCAAGTTCCTCCTCATACCTTTTCTTATCGCTTATATCCAGTACTATTCCCTCAAACCGGAAGGGTTTACCCTGCTCATCCTTGTGAAGCAGAGAAAGTTCACGAACCCAGAGGAATTCGCCGGTTTTTCTTAAAAACCTGTATTCATGAGAAAAGCACGCTTCATCAGTCAGTGTGAATCGGGAAACAGCCTCAAGTAGTTTGACCCGGTCCTGCGGATGGATCATATCAATATAATGCATGTTTTCGGATTCAAGTTCCTCTTTGGTGTAACCAAGCTGAGAAATATTCTCTGATACGAACAGAACAGGCCACCCCTCTTCAGAGGACCATTTCAGAACAATCACAGGGACTTCCCTATAGATCGATTCGAGCTTGCCGACACCGGATAATTTGTCAAGCAAACCCCTTTCTCTAAGACAATAGTTACTAACGTCTTCAACATAACAGACCATTCCAGAATAACTGCCATCTTCATCAAATAATGGTACAAGGGATATTGATTGATAACTAAGGATATTATTAGGAGTAATTATGGGCATATTTTGCCGGAAAGATCTCCTTAGAGAATGTTTTGTATTCAGGTAAAACTGCCTGAAATTTGCTTCCCCTCCGAGAGTATGGTCCGGAACTGATTGGAAGAGATTCTTCCCAATAACATCGCAAGATGACATGCCCGAGATAGACTCCATCTCCTTATTGAAAAAAACGAAATTATCATCCTTGTCAAAGATACAGATACCCATCGGAGCGTCCTGCAGAACCATAGAATTTAATCTCTGTCCTATGTTACCCAATCGTTCACCCACTATCCCGACAAATGGAAGTAGATAGGTATCTTACGCAGAGGTATAAATACATTACTTGGATACTATATATAATTAATAAATATAAGAAGAAAAAATAATCTAAGTTAATATATAAAACTTGCTTTCGAAAAAAGGCACATCCTTAAGGGTTATAAATGAGAGGAAATTGTCCTGATAACATCAGACTCAATCTCATAAGTACTCCTGTCAGAGTCTATTATAACAAAGGATGACGGATTTTCTTCGGCCAGGCGCAGGTAGTTATTCCTTACACCTTCCAGAAAGCCGACTTTCTCGAACTTGGTCTTATCACCCCTGGCGCCACATCGTGCAACTGCTTCCATGGGGCCAATATCAAAAAGAATTGTCAGATCCGGTACTATAGTCCACTCTTTGTGGATGTCCTGTATCCATTGCAGTGGGTCTTTGAACCTGCCTTGTAGTGTCATCCCCTGATATGCATAGCGACTGGCAGAATACCTGTCAGAGATAACATGCCTGCCACTTTCCAGGGAAGGCAGGATCAGTTTGGAAATATGCTCTGCATGATCTGCGACAAAAAGAAAAAGCTCTGCAAGATGGTCCGTGTCAGAATGTATGGCCCTGTTAACAGCCTCACCTATCCAGCTTCCCGTCGGCTCCCGGGTGAATACGAATTCACTGAAATATGGATTTGAGGCAAGGGACTTTGCGATGGTAGATTTACCTGAGCCGTCAATCCCTTCAAGAGTTATGAGTTTTCCCTTTGCTGGCATGTATCATGAAAGAGAACGGATATTATTTAGCCTATTTGCATCCATTAGAAGGTCATGCACGAGACACGTTCTCCGAATCGCACTGGAAACATTTTACAGGAAAACGATCCGGATCTTCCTGGAACAGGAAGTCACATATGTTGCATCTGAAATATACGGTTGATGGGTTGTAGTCATCCATGATCTCACCTTAAGTAATATAGAAAATATTAATATAAAAATCTCTGCCAAAACATATAATGTAAGGATGCCCATTTTCTGAAAAGGACAAATATATGACCATAATTGGAATTATTACCAGGGGAAAATACGGCAAGCGGCTTATTGAAACCGTGCTGGAAAGGACCAGCCTTGGTGTGGTTCATACGGCTGTACCGGAAAAACTCCCTGGATTCATTGATGATCCGGAAGAGTTCCTCGGGGAGCTTGCCCTCGATAATGCCGTATTTGGCACTGACATAATGATAACTTACTCCCTTCACCCTGACCTCACTGCCGCAATCGCAGAAAGAGCTGGAAAAAATGGTGTCAGAGCGCTCATCGTCCCGGGAGGAGCTGCAAAAGCACCGATTCGGGAGTTGGAGCAGATCTCAGGGAAATACGGGATGTACATTGAAGTTGAAGATATATGCTGCACTCTTTCCGATAACCCTGCGATATATGAATTCTCTTCAGAGCTGGCCAGCCCCGTGCTTAATATAGAGACAGATAACGGAAAAGTCTCAGATGTAAAGGTTATCCGCGGCGCTCCTTGCGGGAGTACCTGGCAGATGGCAAAAGAGCTGATCGGCACAAAGATAGAGGATGCACCTGCCAGGGCAGGCTTGCTGATACAACAGTATCCTTGCAGGGCTGTGCGTGGAACCCTTGGGGGCATCCACCAGTCCGCTGAGATTCACAAGACTGCAGTTGAGAAGGCCCTTCTCTCGAAACAAAAGAAAGAGGATTAGGCAACTACAATACATAATCATAGGAGCTTTTGTGATGGACAATGCTGAGATTGCGGATATCCTCAGCCGCATGGGCAGGCTGCTGGAATTCAAAGGAGAGGACCCGTTCAAGATAATGGCCTACGAAAAAGCTGCCAGGAGTATTAAAAGACTTGAAACGGACATAAGTAGCATCCATAAGGAAGGGCATCTTTCAGACTTACCTGGTGTGGGAAAAGCCATTGAGGACAAGATAGAGGAATTACTGGCCACAGGGACCTTCGAGGCGTATGAGAGAATTCAGGCAGAAATTCATCCAGGGATAATCGAAATAATGGATATATCCGGCATCGGTCCCAAAACTGCAAAGATCCTGTATGAAAGACTTGAAATTGAATCCATAGGAGAACTTATCAAAGCGGCAGAAGAACATCGCATCCGCCGGCTCCCACGTATGGGACCTAAGCAGGAGGAAAGAATTTTGAAATCAGCCAGGAACCGGGTTCAGAGCAGTGATTTCAGGAGAACTCCTCTTGCAGTTGCGACCGCCATTGGGCAACAGTTCGTTGAGGAACTTAGCGTCAACCCCTATATAAAGAAGGTTATGCCTGTCGGAAGTCTTAGAAGAAAAAGGGAAACAGTTGGGAATATTGACCTTTTTGCCCTTTCCGATGAACCTGAAAAAGCCATTGATGCATTCATGCATCTTGGAAAAGCCGTTCCGGTGTCGGAAATCAGGAATATGCACGAAGGAAGTGCACATGCAGCCATTGTCCATGAAAACGGCATAAGGATAGACCTGTATGTATGCTCCGGAGGTTGTTGTGGCTCACTGATGCAGTATCTTACAGGTTCAAAAGAACATAATGTCCGCCTGCAGGAAGTAGCGCGTGCCCGTGGATACACTGTCAGCGAGAAGGGATTGATCTGCAAGGAAAAAATCAGAGGGAAGAAAGGATTAACAAATGAAGCCGGAGAGTTTTCAGAAGAGGCAGACATCTATGAACTTCTTGGGCTTGGATACCTCCCGCCTGAACTCCGGGAGGACCGGGGTGAGATCGAGGCAGGCCTGGAAAGCAGACTCCCTGCGCTGATAGAGCGGAGGGATATAAAAGGGGACCTTCATGTCCATTCAAGATGGAGTGATGGAAGGAACACTATTGAAGAACTTGCGTTATATGCAAGAGGGCTTGGCTATGAATATATAGCCATAACGGACCACTCACCTTCCACGGGAGTCGCGAACGGTCTGTCCGAGCAGAGATTGCTTGACCATATACGCGAGATAGAGGAAATCAATGACAGAATAGACGGTATCAGGTTGCTCTCGGGCACTGAGTGCGACATCAGATCCGACGGCAGGCTTGATTACAGCAACGAAGTCCTGGAGAGACTTGATATTGTTGTCGTTGCCGTACATGCCGGTCTGGAACAGGATAGGGAAAGCATGACAAAGCGTGTTATTGCTGCACTTGAGAATGAACATGTGGACATACTTGCCCACCCCACCGGAAGAAAATTCGGAAAGCGTTCTGGATATGATATAAATATGGAAAAGGTTATGCAGGCGGCTTTTGATAACGACAAGGTCCTTGAGATCAATTCTTCACCCTCAAGGCTTGACCTGAATGACATGCATGCAAGGATGGCAAAAGAAGTAGGAGTGAAGATAGCCATCAATACGGACACGCATTCACTTGCACATTTTGACAACATCGACTATGGCATCGATGTTGCCCGCCGGTCATGGCTTGAACCTGCGGATGTCGTGAATACGCGCGGCTTGAGAGACATATGCTCCATGTTCCGGATATGAAACAGCATTAGATGAGCATACTCTAATTTCGGTCTTTTCTCTTTTGAAGTTTTATGCGCTGTCCCAGAATACACTTTCCACCCCTGTGCCCTCCAAGAGGATTGAACGTGGTACCCATGGAATTCATGCACCTTGCCATGACAGCTGCGCCGCGTGCAAGGCCGTCATCAACGAAAACAACATTCTCCTCGATCTTATGATTAATTCCAAGATCATGCAGGTACTGCAGGATAAGTCTGGGTTTAGCTCCGGTGATACCTGCCCTGCCAGTGATACCAATGGCAGTATCTTCAAATACAAGACCTTCTTCTTGTGCTACTTTCACCAGGCGTTGAACTACCCTTGCCATGACGACATCAATTACTGCAAAGAGAGTCTTTAGATTATGCTCCTCATATATCTCCGCTCCTATTTCCGACAACTTGTCCATATCTGTGCCATTGTTGCCAACATCGCATCCGATGAGTACAACACCTATGGCATCGGCTGCCTCCGAATTGACTGGAACGCTTCCGTATCTCTTGCGGCCTTTAGGAACTCGCTCTATCAGTATGTACTTGTGGATCCGTTCAGCATACTCTTTTATAGCCTTACTTTTCAGTTTAAGGGAAAGCATATCCAGTGAGGTCTTGTCTGCAACATCAAGAGCAGTTCCTTTCTTGGAATCTACCAGCCCTGTCCCTTTGATAATGGCATCAGGGATCGCACCTGCATAACCACAGAAATTCCCGATAGTCTTTGCATAAGGGACGTCGGAGCTGATTACCCTGCCATCAAGCGTGGTACCGAAGTCTATGGAAATGCAGGGGTTTCTAAAATCGATATCCACCCATTTGGCTCCCTCCTTGATCCCAGCGGTTGCCAATTCGCCTTCCATCTCATTAGCAACGATCTCAACGCCAGTAGCACCTGTAGGGGGCGTGACACTCGCCACAGCCCCGTCAAATACTACATGCTCAAGTTTCGTGTGCTTGCGGAACCTCTCAGGCACATTGGACATACCCATTGGAGGTGTCATCCGGTTTGGAGGCACTCCCGCCATCAGGCAGCCATCGGCCAGGGCTTTTATAAATTCTCCAACCTCGTCGGGAGTATCAAATCCGGCAACCACACCTGTGGACCTTACCACAAAATGTACATCTGCCTTGATATCCAGATTTGACTGCCTCACTGCTTTAAGCAGAGTGTCACGCACCAACTCGGCAACCGACTGGCGCGTTAGTTCAACACCATTGAGAGTCCTCCCAAAGACCTCTTCCCCTTCCCCGGGAGGCCGGACATCTCTGGTCATACTTACGATCTTATTGACAAGGCGGGTTTTCCCGTCCTCAAGATTTGTGGCGGTCAGTATACATTTTGTTGTGGTATTACCTACCTCTACCGATGCTACTATGAAATAAGGTTTGGATTTCAAATCTATCAGACGCACTGACGGACTTTCTGCCATTCTTGGTTTAAATCCCATTTTTCATTCCTCACATTAAAGGCTGCAGCCTCTGGACGATCCTTTGTTTTGGAACCGCACCTATTATCCGGTCTACGAGCTTGCCATTCTTGAAAACCAGCAGTGCCGGTATGCTGGTAATAGCATATTTTCCAGCAGTAGATTTATTAGCATCAACGTTAAGCTTGCCAAAGACCACTTTTCCCTGAAGTTCTGATGCCAGTTCGTCGATGATAGGAGAGATCATACGGCATGGGCCACACCACTGCGCCCAGCAGTCCACAACCGTCAGGTTATATTTTGAGGTGAACTCATCAAATGCAGCATCTGTAACTTCGACAGGGTTACCCGGATGCTCACGTTTCTCAAGCTCCTTCTTCAAATCTTCCATTTTCCTCTGCCTTATCTCATCTATTTCGTCCATTTGCTTACCTACCTTTAAAGAACCGGATCATCAATAACACTATAAAATGACGCATTTTGTCACTGCTGTTTTTTCTATATGTAGTTACATGCTTTGATAACTTAAAGTTTTGCATGGTTGTGTGAGAGTTATACATAACCATACTGATATGTAATAGGATTATAATATAATTGTTACGCGATTAATCTTTGTGGCTGATAGGAATGGCAGATAAGAAGGGAAAAAACACTCCTGTAGCAGACAGGACTATCTTTGACCAGAAATGCATCACATGCGGAACATGGATGCAGAGGACCGTAAAAGTAGGAAGGAACGGGATAGGTTCATTCACATATTTCTGTCCGGAATGCGGCTTATCTTATACTGTGGATGAATGAGCAAAATGGAAAAATGGTCACTCGGACAACTGCAGGAAATAGAGCCATACAATTTTGAAAAACTCCTTGCTCAGCTTTTCAGGAAGATGGGGTATGCAGTTGAAGAAACGCAGTACTCTCATGACAGGGGCATTGACCTAATTATCAGGGTAGTGCATTTCGGCCTATCGCACTCATGGATAGTGCAGGCGAAAAGATATACAGAGCCCGTGGGAGTGAAGGCTGTCAGGGAGTATAGCAGCCTGAGATACCGTGACAGGGTCGATGGGGTAATTATAGTTGCCACCTCCAGCTTTACTAGGGAAGGGCAGGATGAGGCCGCAGAGCATAACGTCAAACTCATAGATGGTAACCTACTTGTTGAGATGCTCAATCACTATCTGCTTGAAGAGAACAGGGAACTGTATGTAAACGAAGCCAGAGAGAATGATGATACACCGGGACAAGAAACTTCAACCATCATGAGAAGAGGAGAGGAATTGCTTGCTGAGGAGCCGGTGATTTTTGGAAAGGAAAAAATGATCATGATGATCACGAACAAGAACATACTCTTCAAAAAAGGATCAGGCCTGCTCTTCAGAAAAGAGGACATAGTGCAGCGTATAGAGATGAAGGACCTGGCGGGAGTACATGCTGACCAGCAAGGTCTTTTCCTCATAGCAGGGCAGAAACGCCTGGTAGTATATCAGATATCTGCCAGGAAAAGAGAGAGGATACTGGAACTTCTTGAAAACCTCAGGCCGGAATATGTGCGCGGGGAGCATCTCCTTATGTCCTCACGAAATAACTCGGAAATGACGATCCTTACGAACAAAAGACTGGTGCAGATAGGCATTGAGAATGGGGAAATGGAAGATATCCCATTGTCAAAGATAATAGGAGTGGAGGCCGGAGGAGGACTCTTTAAAAAAGATAGGATTATGATCTCAGAATCCTCTAATGGTGTGAAGAAGCATTCTTTGGAAGTGGATAACGCCCTTGGATGGAAAAAGGTTATTGAACAAAAGGTGAGAGTTACCTGATCATCGCCTGTTAACTCTGTTAACTGTTGAGAAACCCTTAATAGTATAATACCAGATAGGTATTGTATAGTAATCATATCGTTTGGAAGTAACGGGAGTTCTGATATGAGGGAAGAGACCATAAAAATAGAAGGGATGATGTGCGGACACTGCCAGATGTCAGTGGAAAAGGCTATAAGGGCTGTAAAGGGAGTGCAGGAAGTAAGGGTCAGTCTTGGTACTAAGCAGGCTGAAGTTTCTTATGACCCGGGCATCACAGACCCTGTAGAGATTAAGTCCGCTGTGATCAAAGCAGGTTACAAGATAGTGGATTAAGCAAGCAGTTAGCTGCCAATATTCATCTTTTTCCATATATGAATACAAAGATCAAAGTACACGGAATGACATGCATGCACTGTCATAAGCGTGTGACAGATGCTATTATGGCCATTGAAGGCGTTTATTCTGTCGATGTAAGTCTTGAGGATGAGAGCGCCACGGTGGAGTTTAACTCCGGGAAGACCAGCCTTGAAGAGATCAGGCAGGCTGTCACAGATGCGGGATACGAAGTGGGAGAAGAGGAGTGCAGGCTGCCTGAAGAATCACAGCAGGTGCAGGCATGCCCGATAGTTTCCGATGAAGACCTGGGAGAGCAAAGGAAACCCGAGCCAGGCCAAGTGGAAGATATCGTAATAAAGGTTGCAGGAATGACCTGTGCATCCTGCGCCCAGAACGTTGAGAATATCCTGAAGAAACAGGCAGGAGTAGCATCAGCCAGTGTGAACCTGCCCATGGAAAGGGCGGCTGTCAGGTATGAGTCTGCGATCATAAGCCGGGAAGAACTGGAGAAGGCTATTGAATCTATCGGCTACCGGGTGGTCAGGGACAGGATCACCCTTGATGTGGGTGGCATGACGTGCGCATCCTGTGCCATGAATGTTGAAAAGGTCCTTAAAAGGCTCAAAGGCGTTAGTACTGTCAGTGTCAACGTTTCCCTGGGAAAGGCACGTATAGAGTATAACTCTTCCCTGGTTTCCGTGGAAGAGATGATAGCGGCTGTAGATGGGATCGGTTACTCGGCTTCCCTGCCTGCCGGCAGAGAGGAGACCGAGGACAGGGAAAGGAAAGAAAGGGAAGCGGATATACGCCGCCAGAGAAACAATCTGATAATCTCTGCATTGATAGCCATACCTGTAATGTTTGGAAGCATGAAGGACGGATTTCCGGAACTGCTCTCCTTCGTACCGGACTTCCTTAAGAACGAGAACCTCCTTTTCCTGCTGACAACCATTGTCATAGTTTTCCCGGGAAGACAGTTCTTTGTCGGTACTTACCGCGGGCTAAAGCACGGTGTGACCGACATGAACCTGCTCATTGCAACGGGAACCGGAGCGGCCTATGTCATAAGTGTCGCCTCCACATATCTCGACCTTGGACCCGGATATGAGCACCTGTATTATGACACTGCGGTAATGCTCATTACATTCATAATATTTGGAAGATACCTGGAAGCCCGTGCAAAGGGCAGGACATCCGAATCCATAAAGAAGCTCATAGGACTACAGGCAAAGACTGCGCATATCATTGAGGATGGTCAGGAAAAGGAAGTGCCTGTAGAGAACGTGGAAGTCGGAGACATTGTTTTTGTCAGACCGGGCGAGAAGATACCTGTGGATGGAGTGGTTATTGAGGGTTCTTCTGCTGTTGATGAGTCCATGATAACCGGAGAGAGCATACCTGTTGAGAAAGAGAGCGGGGACCAGGTGATCGGCTCAACCCTCAACCGCAGCGGAGCCCTCAAGTTCAGGGCAAGTAACGTGGGTGCTGATACTGCACTCGCAAGGATAATCGAGCTTGTGGAAAATGCCCAGAACTCCAAGGCACCCATACAGAGAGTTGCTGACGTTGTTGCGGGCCATTTCATCCTTGTAGTACATGTACTGGCACTACTTGCTTTCTTCTTCTGGTTCTTCATCGGATTCGAGAGGTACGACGTTCCGGTCAATTCGGGGATCACGAGTCCTTTCCTGTTCGCGCTTCTTATTTCCATAACCGTTCTTGTCATATCCTGCCCCTGTGCAGTGGGCCTGGCTACCCCCGCAGCCATCATGGTAGGTACGGGCAAAGGTGCTGAGAACGGCATACTTATCAAAGGCGGTGAAGCCCTTGAGAGAACACTGAAGATTGATACTATTGTGTTCGATAAGACAGGGACCCTGACCAGGGGAGAGCCTGAACTTACCGACATAGTTCCTCTTGCTGATCTGAGCGCCGATGAAGTACTTATGATGGCAGCAAGCGCCGAAAAGGGCTCGGAGCATCCCCTGGGGGAAGCCATAGTCAGAGGTGCTGAGCAACGGAATCTTAAGTTAAGGGATGTCGAGGGTTTCAGTTCCATCGCAGGCAAAGGTGTGGAGGCGAACATCAGCGGAAGCAGGATATTGCTCGGAACCCGAAAGCTCATGCAGGACAATGGTATCGATATTGCTTCTGTAGAAGGCATGATGCAGAGCCTTGAAGCACATGGCAGGACAGCCATGATAGCTGCAAAGGATGGCAGTATCGTAGGTCTTGTGGCTGTTGCGGATACCCTGAAGGAAAATTCCAAAGAAGCCGTTGAGCAGATACTCGATATGAATATTGAGGTTGTGATGATCACAGGGGACAATCGCCGGACAGCGGATGCCATTGCAGGTAGCATTGGCATCAAAAGAATTCTGGCAGAAGTTCTTCCCGAGGATAAGGCTGCAGAGATAAAAAAACTGCAGCAGGAAGGACGCATAGTTGCAATGGTGGGTGACGGGATCAATGATGCTCCCGCGCTTACCCAGGCAGATATCGGGATTGCCATGGGAGCAGGGACCGACGTTGCCATGGAGTCTGCACAGATAGTACTCATTAAGAATGACCTGCGGGACGTGATTGCCGCCATCAGGCTGAGCAGGCTCACTATGAACAAGATCAAACAGAACCTTTTCTGGGCTTTCGGTTACAACACAATAGGTATACCACTTGCAGCCGGGATACTTTACCCCTTCGTCCATACTATCCTGATAACACCCGCACTTGCCGCAGCCTTCATGGCCCTCAGTTCGGTATCAGTTACGACGAACTCTTTGCTGATGAAGAGGAAGAGCATAAAACAATAGATATAAGGAGTTTTTCAGCATGAGTGGTAAGGATACAAGTGGAAAAAGCATTTCAAAGGGCAAGTATGCACTGATAGCCAGCCTGGCATCATCACTGGCACTTGTGATTCTCTTTGCGGTCCTTGCCGTGGCGGTCAACAGCTCGCGTGGCGGCATGCCCCCATACACCCAGGTGGACATAATTGCAGGTATGGTGTTTGTCTTCGTGCTCAGCATGATAGTTTCAGCCTCTGTATGGCCGGGGATTGTTGAAAAAAAGATGAAGAACAGGTAGAAAGGCTGCATCGGCCTGCCCACATATGATATTATTTAAGATCTAAATGCGGGTTGATATCGCATCCTGTACACGGCAGACACATGGTTTTGAAAGTGTCCGCGCGCAGGCCATGATCATCCAGCTTTTCCTGCAGAAAACGATTGAGCATAAGCAGCCTTTCCGCAGAAGGCCGTTCAATGAACACTTCACCTTCCCTTAAGGGATGTCTGGCAGCAGCCCTGAGTATGGGAACAACGCCAATGGAAACTAATTCCTCAATACCCTTTTTAACAGATTCGTCCGACTCACCGAGACCGATAATGAAGTTTGAGCAGACATTGTTCCTGCCGAATACCTCTACTCCCTCAGCAAGAGCCTTAAGGAGAAGTTCAAGGTCCTGTTCCGGACAGACCTTACTGTAAATATCCCGGTCCATGGTCTCCACATTATATTTCAACTCATCCGCGCCAGCAATTTTAAGCCTGCGAGTGGAGTCCTCTGTAGGATAGACTGAAACCCCTATGGGGACAGAGTATATCTTTCGGAGCTGTCGGATGAGCTCCTCGGCCCGGTCAACTTCCGCTTCTGCTGACTCCTCTACACCGGAAGTTATGGAGATTGCATGCATCCTTCCGGTATTGTGGGCTTCCTCCATCATCATTAGCATCTCATCCATGGACTTGACCTTCCCGCTGAGCTTGGGAACAGGGCAGAACTTGCAGTCGAAGATACATTTTTCGCACATTGTTATGAATGCCTGGTCAGGACAATGAATGAGCTCCGGTTCGATGCTGCCCCTTGCTACCTCTATACCGTCTTTACTGATGACAAGCTCGCCACCATACATTTCAGCTTTCAACGGAGATTCTTTTTTTACGGCAAGGCGTACACGGTGTCCTCCCGAGTTAAAAAAGAAAGCTACATTTCCGGCTCCCGGGCCCGCTGTGGGGATGGTTAACCTGTGAATGAGAGAAGGATCCATGTTCACTGAACCTATTGAGATGAGCTGTGCTTTGGTTTCTGGCCTCATGAGTTCTCCGATACCAAGGGATTGACCTTTTTAGTTACGGTATTTGCTATCTTCTGTGCAGGCATACTTTATTCTTTTCCTAGAATCAGCCAGAACATCAGGAAACTTCATGATTATACGCTTCAAATTTTATTATATAGAAAAAAGGTATATTTATCTGGCATAATAACACAACTTTAAAAAGGTAAAGTATGCCAATCGATCCCATATGTAAGAACAAGGTGCAGGAAGACACTCCGTACTTCACAGAATACGGAGGAAAAAGATATCGTTTCTGCTCACCCGAGTGTAAAACAAAGTTCGACCATCTTGAAAAGAGCGTAATACGTCTGAAGAGGTCTATTGCCGAGCAGGAGCGGATATCCTTTGGCAACCTTAGAAGAGATATCATCAAACCTGGAATATGCACCCTTTGCGGAGCCTGCGCTGCATCATGCGAATCCATTGCAATAGAGCACGAACAGCCAAAACTTGTAGGCAGATGCACCGCCTGTGGAGTATGCTACAACCAGTGTCCCCGGACAATAACCACCGAAGAAGGCCTCATCGGCAAGATACGTCACGCCTACTGTGCCAAGACCGCGATACCGGACCTTAAGGGACAGGACGGGGCAGTGGTCACTTCCATGCTGGCATACGCCCTTGAAGAGGGACTCATAGACTGCGCCATAGTGACTGTGAAATCCGAGGAAGAGCCCTGGAAACCGGTGCCTGTCATAGCAAAGACATATGATGAGGTTGTGGAAGCCGCCGGGAGTATTTACAGCCACAGCATGACTATCGAATCCCTGATGAGTGCCGTAAAGCAGGGCATGAGAAGTATTGCATTTGTGGGTACAAGCTGCAATATTGACGCAGTCTACAAGATGCAGAAGAGCCCTTACGGTTTCCTGCACCTGTTCATGCGTGCCAATATCCTGAAAATGGGACTTTTCTGCATGGACACTTTCTCCTACGAGGGCATAAAGGAGTTTATCCAGAGTAAGGACATGCGCCTGGAAGATATCGAGTCCATGAAGATCCGCAAGGGTAAATTAGAGTTGCAGGCTTCGGAGGAGCTAAAGGTCTTTGGCCTTGAGGAACTGGACCGTTACAGGAGCAGTTCATGCAAGTACTGCACTGATCTGACTGCAGAAAGTTCCGATCTTTCCTTTGGAGGTGTCGGGACCCCAAAGAACTGGACCACAGTGCTTGCACGCTCAGGGCTTGGCTACGAGATCTATAATGAGGCGGTAGATAATGGTTATATAGAGTCCCGCCTGCTTAAGGAAAAGGAAATGAACAGCGTGCTCAACCTTGCAAAGATGAAGAAGATCCAGATGTACTCGCTGCACCGCAGGGAGAATCCCTGATGAAGCATTTCAATATGAAGATATAAAGGCATAAAAGGTGAATAACTGACTTCAAGAATCACAAAAAACTAAAAAACAGGAGCTTGTTCAAATAGAGATATCTTCATAAATATTTATGAATGTGGACAATTTTTCTTCTGTTTATTAGATTGCAGAGTCTAAAACTTTAATTGTAATATTCCTCAGAAGTATCGAAAAAAGATGAGATTCATTTTTAACCTATTATCAAATTATACAAAGACCATAATAATACTACGATCATAATCGCAGAAGTGGCGGTAAAGCCCTTGTATCTGTCAGATTCTTCGATCTTATTCCTCAAATAGAAATAGATAGTAGACAGTGTAATATAGCCTCCAGCTTGGAATGCGTAAGTATCTATATTTATATTTTCCACTGTTAGAACTATCGCTACAAATAGCCACACAAAAAAACCTATTAGTAAACTTTTTATACTTACCTCATCCTCTGTTTTCTTACTTTTTGAAATAACGTTGCCAGCTACAAGGTAATGCCCTGTGATAAGAAAAAACGGAAGAAGGCCTACTATCACCCAGTTATATGTATACCCCATTGTTCCGAACTCAGAACTCAAAATAATAAATGCAAAAGACCACATGTAAAAAAATATTCCCCCAACAATAACCCCTATTATTTCTTCAATTTTTATATTTGCTGATCTCACTTGTTTCACCTTACCAATATTTCCACAATATAGAAATTATAAATAATTAAGAAGACAAAATTAGTGTCTTCTTCAAAATAGACTTACCCATATCAAGGACTTGGCATACTTATTTTATTCCACAATGTATAAGGACCGACTCTAAAATACTTTGGGAGCATCTCGTATTCACTACTATTGCTATATAAATTTTTTGTGTGTACTGTAAAATACTTACCCTATTGCATATTATAGTATTACAAGTAATAAAATTTAAAACGTGTTGCGTATGGAAATTAGCCCCTATGCAGTCTTTTCCTGTATATCAACTCCGTCTAGAATTATTGTAGGACGATTGTACAAGTCTCAGTTTAAACGTTTGGCCATAAGCAATAAATACAAAAGAAGTTGGAAAAAAATATCCAATGCAAGCCTCTATATATTTAAGGAAAGTGGGATTATTATTGAGTTATGACTCCTCACGATTACGTCCACGGCTATTCCGAAAGAGAATCTGTCCGCCTCAGTGACCAGGCAAAAACACTGGAAGAGCTCCTGCACAGCGATACCAAGTACCCCGCAGGCAGCCTTATACTTGAAGCGGGATGCGGCATCGGTGCCCAGACAGTAATCCTCTCAAGGAACAGCCCGCAGGCCCGGATAACATCCATTGATATCTCAGAGGACTCCCTGAAGAAAGCTAAGGAACGTGCCGCCAGCGAGGGGGTAAGTAACGTGGAGTTCCGCGTGGAGAACATTTTCGACCTGCCCTTTAAGGATGAGAGCTTCGACCATATCTTCGTCTGCTTCGTTCTGGAACACCTCAAGGAGCCCGTCAAGGCGCTGACCTGCCTGCACAGGGTATTGAAGAAAGGCGGCACAATCACAGTTATCGAAGGCGACCACGGCTCATGCTTCTTCCACCCCGAGACCGAAGCCGGAGTAAGGGCCTGGAACAGCCTGGTGGAAGTACAGGCAAGGCTTGGCGGCAATTCACTTATCGGCAGACAGGTCTACCCACTTCTCAGGAAGGCAGGCTTCTCCGATATCACAGTCTCACCCCGCATGGTCTACAGTGATGCAAGCCGCCCTCACGTGGAGGAGGGTTTTGTGAGAAGGACCATCATCCCGATGGTGGAAGGTGTCAGGGAAAGCGCCATCGAGATTGGAATAATCGATGCGGAGAGCTTTGACATGGGAATCGGGGATTTGCACAGGACGGCGGGGGAGGAAGGGACGTTCAACTATATGTTCTTCAAGGGTGTGGGGAGAAGATAGTTCTTTTCTGAGACAGACACCTCTGATTGCTTCAAGCTGACGGAAGTCCTAAATGCCTCAAAACACAATACAAAGTTGACTAATCAGTCCAATACTTATATGAGTGGAGGGAGACGGAATGCTCTACAGGGAAGTACCGAAAAATGGGGACAAGCTATCAATACTCGGATTCGGGGCCATGAGGCTTCCAAAGAAAGATGGTGCTATTGATCAGGAGAAGGCCACCGCCCTTCTTCGTCATGCCATCGATAACGGGATAAATTATATCGATACCGCATGGACATACCAGAAGGAACAGAGCGAAAGCTTTCTTGGCAGTGCTCTGGCAGACGGTTATCGGGAGAAGGTCAGAATTGCCACTAAAATGCCTCACTGGCTCATCAGGGACCGGCAGGATATGGACAAAATACTCCAATTCCAGTTAAATAAACTGCATACTGACTATATAGATTACTATCTCATCCACTCCCTGACAAAAGGTGGCTGGGAAAAGATGAAAGAGAATGGGGTGCTGGAGTTCCTTGACAGGGCAAAGAATGACGGGCGCATAAGGAACACTGGTTTTTCCTTCCATGACAACTTAGAACTTTTCAAGGAGATCATCGATTCCTATGACTGGGACATCTGCCTGATACAGTACAATTACCTTGACAAGCACAACCAGGCAGGAACAGAAGGCCTGAGATATGCAGCGGAAAAAGGAATTGCCGTTATGGTGATGGAACCACTCCGCGGCGGGAACCTTGCCAGGAACATAACGCCTGAAATATCGGATATCTGGAGCGAAGCGGATGTAAAAAGAACACCTGCCGAGTGGGCTCTCAGGTGGGTATGGAACCATCCCGAGGTCACTGTCGTCCTCTCCGGAATGAATGATATCTCACAGGTCGATGAAAATATCCGGACAGCATCCGAAGCGTATCCGAACTCACTCAACCAAAAAGAGCTGGACACGGTCGCAAGGGTCGCGGAAAAGTACAGTGATCTCATGACAATACCCTGTACAGGATGCAACTATTGCATGCCCTGCCCTGCAGGTGTCGATATCCCCGGCTGCTTCGAGATGTATAACAGCAGAGAGATATTCAAGGGTACAGGCAGCGATGATACCCAATACCGGTATCTCTTATACCAGATGGGTATTCTTGGAAACAGGTCATCAGCCTCACTGTGCATAAACTGCGGGAAATGCAAGGAGCAATGTCCCCAGCATATCGACATACCCGGAAAGATGAAGGAAGTAGAGGCTCAGTTCGAGAAACCTGTCATAAAGCTCAAGGCCACGGCCATGAGGCATATCCTGCCATTTTTCAGGCAATTCAGTCTCTTCAAAAACCGGCAAAGGAACAAGAACTGAAAATGATCCACGGGAACAGCGTGATGTCCTGAAGCAGTCTATCGATCTATACTTCATGGCATTCTGGAGGAGGAATCTGTGAATTGCCAGGAGTCATTGGAAGTATGAATTCAAAAGTGCTTCCGACTCCGGGTTTACTTGTTACCCATATCCGTCCTCTCTGCAGCTCTATAAATTCTTTTGCAAGCGTTAACCCAAGACCTGTTCCTTCACTGGTTCTTGTGAGAGCGGGTTCCAGTTGCACAAAAGGATGGAACAGCTTCTTTTGATTTTCTTCGGGAATACCTATACCATTATCTTTTACCGTGAAATGGAGGCGGTCATCTTTGCTTTTTTTAATGTTTATGCTGACGGCTCCTTTTTCGGGAGTGAATTTGATGGCGTTGTTTATAATGTTAAGAAGTATCAATTTGAGCTTGGAGCGATCGGAACATATTGTTTTTATGCTGCTGTCGATGTTGAATTTCATATCTATGTCTTTCTTATTTGCAAAAGGCGTGGATATTTGCTGAATATCTTCAATAAGTAAGAGTAATGAGAACTCCGACTTTTCAATTTCCATTTTACCGTTCTCTATTTCGGAAATCTGGATCAGGGATGTGATCAGGTCAAAAAGTTTCACTGCGGCAGTATTTATATTTGTGACATATTTCTCCTGGGTACGGGAAAGAGGCTCCTTCAAGTGATTCAACAGGACATCCGAAAATCCCAGGATCAGACTCAGAGGAGTTCGTAACTCATGATTTATGGTGGATACGAAATCCTTCTTCACACAGGCTGCATTCTCCAGTAATAGTTTTGCCTCAAACTGCATTTTCTCGATTTTCTTGAGTTCCGTGACGTCACGTGCGATGCCTGCTATTTTTTCAGGCATGTTGTCACCTCCCATAATAGCGTGAGCATTGACAGAGGCATAAATGATTTCGTTGTCTCTTGTTTTCAATTTCAATATATGATTGTTCACGGAACCTTCGCGTTTTAATTTTTCAAGAAAGGAGGTCCTTTCCTGTGGCATTACATAAAATCCGGATGCCTCATGACCTATCATCTCTTCCAGTTCAAATCCCAGATGTTCCTTAGCCGACGGGCTCAAGGTGATAATCCTGCCATTCATTTCTGTTTCAAAATAAACATCATGTATGTTCTCAAAAATTGTCCTGTATTTTATTTCATTTTCCTTGGTCTCTATTTCATTGCGTTTATGCTCAAGAGCATTCACGAAAACGTCCCCCATCAAATGAAGTATATCCATGTATCCTCCGGGCCAGTCCATTTTTTCCGAGGAACTGAGAAGCAGGCACCCGATAATTTGTTCCCTGTACATGAGAGGTACGACGGCCAATGAAACGGTATTCGTCTTCCTGAAAATCTTTTTTTCAAAGTTTGCTTCTGCTGGCAGTTCCCGGATGTCCTCAATTAACAGGTATTTCCCCCTAAACAGTTGTTTTACAAGCCATGAATCCGTATTTACCTCACAACTGTCGAAACACTCATTATCGCGGTTTGTATTTTCAGTGCACCATTGGTGTTTCAGAAAGAATTTTTCTTTTTTGTCATCTGATAAAAATATCTTGACTTTATCCGCACCGGTAACTTCCCCTATCTTTGCAAGGGTATGGTCTATATTCTCATCGACCTTTTCGTAGTCCAGACCGATGAAATGAGTCGATATCTCGGAATGCAGCTTTCCGAATGTCTTCATATCTTCAAGTTCCTTCCAGCCTTTCGAACGGCTAAATGCATGACTTATGCAGACGGTAATGGTTTCGAGTACGATGCTAGCTTCACCGGACAGTTCCTTGAAATGGCAGGAACCTAGGACCAGTACTATTATTGTTTTTCCTTTATCCTGTATCGGGATAGCAAAAACCGATGTCAGTTTTTCATATGGCAGCAAGTCTTTGAAAAGAGATTTCCTTACGGGGTGTGCAAAGGTACAGTTTTCGGATTCAAAGAAACTACGTATGTCAGTTGATAATTTGATTTCCTCACATATTTCCGGTTCCCCTTCCAGCTGCCATTCCGAAACAGCAAGGGTCATTTTTTCTGCTTTCCCATCGACGAGGAAAACAGCTCCCACATCTATTTCATCCAGTCTGAGTGCATGATGGAGCAGTATGTGGGAGACTTCCCGGGGATTGGCTGCAGAACTTATGGCAAGGGTCATATCGCGCTGTATGAAAAGATGTTTTGTCACGTTTACCCCGTCTTCGGTAAAATTTAAATCTGTATATATAATTAAAGAGGATCCTTTTTTATGTTTATAAAAGTTTCTATTTAGTAGTATATTAAAATTCAATTGTCAATAAGATAAATAGATATTATTTAGAGTAATTCGTTTGATGTTCTTTTAGGACATAACTTACTAAACATATGTAGAAATATTTAAAGCACAAAAAATTAAAGATATTGCCGATGAACGCTTTACTTATTGAACCTGACTATTATACCCGTTATCCTCCCCTCGGTCTTATGAAACTTGCTACCTATCATCGTTCACGCGGAGATCATGTGCAGCTTGTAAGAGGAACGACCTATGACGTGGATTTTCACCCTGATACTATTGAGATCACATCTTTGTTTACCTATGCATGGAAACGGGTTCACGAATCCATCGATTTTTACCATAAAATGTTCCCTGATTCACAGATTACCGTAGGCGGGATTTATGCTTCATTGATGCCTGAACAGATCATTTCGGAATTCCCTTTTGTAAATGTACATATAGGATTGCATGGGGCAGCAGAAAAATGCATGCCTGCATATGATATTCTGAAAAACGTCACCAAATGGAAGAATTGGGACGCATCCATAATATTCACCTCAAGGGGCTGTATAAGGAAATGCCCATTTTGTTCGGTCCCGACGATAGAAGGGGGATTTCGTCAGATTGTGAAAAACGTGGAGGAATATATATACCCCGGCCACAGGAAAGTGATCCTGTGGGATAACAATTTTCTCGCATCCTCTTACTGGAAAGAGATAATTTCAACCCTCAGGTCCCTGGATCTGGAAATTGATTTTAACCAGGGGCTTGATGCAAGGCTCATGGATGAAGAAAAAGCCTGCATATTGGCAGATCTGAAAATGCCTGCCGTAAGGATGGCTTATGATTCTCCGGAAGAGAAAGATGCGATACTAAAAGCGGTAGAAATGCTGCACGACAGTGGAGTTCGGAAAAGGAAGATTATATTCTACAATCTTTACAATTTCTATGATGCCGGAAGGTCAACCGGAGATGATCCCGAATCTTTCTTTTCGCGTGTAAAGGAAGTTTTGAATCTTGGCTGCGTCTCCTATCCGATGCGTTTCGAACCCATGACATCCCTGAAGAAAAATAAATTCGTATCCCCGCTATGGACCGCCGGAGAACTTGAAATGGTCGCAAAATCCCGAAGGGTCATAGGCTATGGCGGAGTTTTTCCTCCGTACAGAGGCCTTCTGAAGAAGATGAATAATGCATCATGTTTCAGGGAAGGCTTCGAACTGTATCCGGCAAAAAGAACGGATTCATTTCTAAATTATGAATCCTGCCCTCCCGGAAACCAGATAATATAAAAGAAAAGCAACGTTATTGGAAATGAGTGCGGGATATCATGCCATTCAAAATGCGGGGTTACCGATAAACCATGAAAAATATGTTCTTCTATCAAACCGACATCGGCAAGATAGGTATTGCCGAAAGTGATAACGCTATTATGAGCCTGTATTTTCACGGAGAGGACATCCCTGAAGATGCCGTCGTACATGAAACTGAGCTCCTGAAAGAGGCAGGCAGGCAATTGCAGGACTATCTTGCGGGAAAGCGAAGGGATTTCACGCTTCCCCTTGCCCCTGCCGGCACGGAATTCATGCTGCGTGTCTGGGAAGTCCTGCGCGCCATTCCGTATGGCGAGACACGGAGCTACCGGAAAATCGCCCAAATCACGGGCAATCAAAAGGCTTCGAGAGCGCTGGGGCTTGCCAACAACCGCAATCCAATTCCGATCTTTGTTCCCTGTCACCGGGTGATTGGCACGAACGGGAAACTGACCGGCTATCGCGGAGGCCTGCAGACCAAGGAACGATTGCTGGAACTGGAAAAGCAGCATGCAGCTCTTTAAATGAGGACAAGCCGAGCTTGACTATCTGAAAAAGAAGGACAAAATACTCGGCTCTGCCATAGACCGGATCGGAACGGTGGAACGTGAGGTTATCCCTGACCTGTGATGAAGGAAACTGAAGATCACCCCAAAACAGATTCCGGATTAAGATGGTACTTCAGGCTTCTTTTCTCCCCACCGCCACAAACCCGTTTACCCGGTTACCTGTCTTCGTCACAAACTTATCATTCTTGAAGAACTCTATCTCAAACCCGTTCTCGACCAGCAGGAACACCAATTCCTTTTCAGTGAAATGATGAGCGATATAAGAGACCTCTCCCGTCTGCTGGTCATAGGCAATGATGGAGCCTTCCTCCTTTGTCACCGGCAGGTCATTGATATAGCGCTCGCGATATATTCCGGAATGCCAGGTCTGCCCGAAATCCGCAAGATACAGGTAACCGCCTGGCTGCAGAACCCTGCATGCCTCCCGGATTATCCTTACACGGTCCTCTTTTGTGATAATGGTAGTCAGGAAGGCCTGCATAATGACGATATCGAAAGATTCAGGAGTGAATGGAAGAGTTATGGCATCTGCCCTGACAAATAAGGGAACCTGATAGGAATTACGGGATAATGAAGATCTCCTGGCCATCTGCAGGACCTCTGGATTGATGTCAATGCCTGTAACCAGAAAACCTTGCGATGCCAGAGGGATACTGGCATTTCCGGCGCTACAGCCGATATCAAGGATATGACAGCCGGGAGAGGTGAACCTGTGGATGACATGATCAAGTTTGATGGTTGCGGGGATATCCTTTCCCTTAAGGCTGGACCATGGGATCGTCCGGTCGTTCATTCTTTTCTCATCTCCTCTCTGGCTTCCCTGGATGGATAAGCAGGCTTTAAGCTGTACGAGATCATCTTACTTTTGAGTCATATCACAAATCCGGATGTGTCTTCGACCATACCCCTTCCACTACCGGTTTCTTCCAGTGTTATGATTTTACCTTCGGTTTCGATCTTCAGATCTAAGACATCTACAAGGTTTTCTACATATATGAAATTGAAGTTGTTCTTGAATTCGAAGATTTCTTTACAATAACTCTTCATAACCACAAAAACTCTGTTATCCTCAGCTGTAATTACCCATCTCTTATCTCCTTTTTCAGAAGGGTACTCATGAACTTTGGCTTTTTTAAATCTGTGAATGTTCTTTGTATCAGCATCATAGAATTCCATGAAATTACGTATATTATACTCCAGTCCCACAAACTCGATATTGGGTATGTAATAAGTCAGTATTGACCCGTTCCTGAAAACTATTCTCGACCATTTCCACGGAATGAGCGGACCAACGACAATTACCTTCTGAACATAGCATTTTCCGGAGAACTCCTTCTCAAACAACATTCCCTTGAAATCAAAATAAAGGTTAGCTACCCTGTAACCGAACAAGCCTTTGAAGTTTTCAGACAGCTCAGAGTTGCAGTTCTCGTCTGCCGGCTCTGTGATATCCAGACAGCATATCATCTTGTCGCCACTTGAAATATCGAGTGTGTATTTTGGAAATGACCCATGGAAACTTGCCAGGATATCCCGTGTGGAACAGGTCACTTTATCGTCTTTTACCTCAATGGTTCCCAGATGGTCAGTGATCTTTCTCTGAATTTCATCATATGCCCAGGAAACACAATATCCTTCTGTTCTATTATTCATTATCCGACTGTTCTCTACATACCTGCCATTGACCTCGATATCCCCCGCAGACCTACCGAACATGAGGAAAAACTGGCACCTTGAACCATCGTTTGCTGTGAATTTCATGAACCAGTACTCTTTCCCGAACAGAGGCAAGTCCTCGAAAGAGAAAAGTATCTCATTGATACCTTTATTCAGCTCCTTTTTCAGCAGCAATCTTTCTATTTTATCTTTACTTTCTTTAATCGTCTCGATCGAGGCCATGAACGCTTTCTTTTCAACCTCAGGTAAGTTTTTGATGTAATCATTCCTCTCTTTTATAAAATTCAGAAGCCGGTCCTTTTCGATTACAAATCTCTCTTCAAAATTTTTGTTTTTAGGTTCTTTGTCACTTATTGTGGCATTCACTTTATCACCGGTTGGCTCTGTAAAAAACTATCATGATCAATAGCATATAGCTAAGAGGCAACTACTGAGCTGGTTTCGAAAGTATAAATACTCTCATATAATAATAGTATCGGATTTTGAGTATGGGATTTTGGACGATACTTTTTGGAACCAACATTTTTAATATAATCGTTTGCTTTTCTAAGGTTAAATACAGACATACAACTATGTTATTTCATATATGAGGAACTTGCGATGATCACTAAAGAGAAGGTAGAACATATAGGCTGGCTCGCACGTATCGAGATAGATGAGAAGGAAGCCGATACGTATGCAGAGAAACTTAACTCTGTTCTGGATTATTTCGGGCAGCTTGATGAGGTTGACACTGATGGCGTGGAGCCCACCTATCACGTAATGGATGTCGTGAATGTCTTCAGGAAAGACGAAGTACGAAAGTCCCTGCCGCAGGAAGAAGTGCTTGCGAACACCGAGCACAGGCAGGAAGGCAACTTCAAGGCCCCGAGGATAATGTGAGGTATACGCATGACAGCATGGACAGACATTTCAGGCATTAAGCAACGCATCGCAGCAAGTTCTGCGGAAGAGGTTACCGCCTCATACCTTGAGACCATTGAAAAAAGCAGGATCAACGGCTTTACAACCGTCTGGGACAAGGCTCTGGAAGTTGCCCGGGGAATAGATAAGGATGGAAACAGCGGACTTCTGGCAGGAGTTCCTATCGCCATCAAGGAAAATATCTCCACCACAGGACTTTCCACAACCTGCTCCTCTAAGATATTGCAGGGCTACGTGCCACCTTACGATGCACACGTCATCGAGAAACTCAAGGCGGCAGGTGCCGTTATCCTTGGGAAGACCAATATGGATGAATTTGCCATGGGGACATCCACCGAATCCAGCTGCTACGGGCCCACGCTCAACCCATGGGATACCGGCAGGGTTCCCGGAGGCTCATCCGGTGGCAGTGCGGCAGTTGTCGCAGCAGGCGAGGTACCCTTGTCCCTCGGCTCGGACACCGGTGGATCAGTAAGATGCCCTGCGGCCTTCTGCGGTGTAGTCGGACTTAAACCCACGTATGGTGCCGTTTCAAGGTACGGGCTTATCTCCTATGCCAACTCCCTTGAACAGATAGGGCCTATGGCAACCACTGTTACAGATATTGCCATACTTATGGATGTTATCGGCGGTTACGACCACCGGGACAGCACATCCATCAACAGGAAGAACACTTACAGTGATGCCCTGAAAGATGATGTAAAGAGTCTGAAAATTGGAGTACCCGAGGAATATTTAGGGGAAGGTATTGATGAAGCCGTGGAAAAGGCTGTATGGGATGCCATAGGCAAATATGAGGACATGGGAGCTTCCTGGAAAAAAGTGTCAATGCCTCACACTAAATATGCCCTGGCATCATATTATATCATAGCTATGAGCGAAGCATCCTCAAACCTTGCCCGTTTTGATGGTACAAGGTACGGTTTAAGGGTTGAAGGGGACAACTGGCATATAATGGCCTCAAAGACCAGAGCACAGGGATTCGGTGAAGAGGTCAAGCGCAGGATATTGCTGGGTACATATGCCCTGTCTGCCGGATATCACGACAAGTACTATCTCAAGGCACTCAAGGTAAGGACCCTTGTTAAACAGGATTTTGACAGAGCGCTTTCAGATGTTGACGTGCTAATGGCACCTACCATGCCGACACCAGCCTTTAAGATTGGAGAGAAGATAGACGATCCTCTCTCACTGTACCTGACAGATGTGAACACAGTCCCGATCAACCTTGCAGGCGTGCCATCCATATCTGTCCCCTGTGGATTTGCAGACGGGATGCCTGTAGGATTGCAGATCATCGGAAAGCCATTTGATGAGAACACAATACTCAGGGCTGCCTACAGCTTTGAACAGAACACCGACCATCACACAAAAAGACCTGCAGAGGTGGCATAAATGGTATACGATAACCCGGATGGTGTCAGGATCGGACTGGAAGTACACGTCCAGTTGAACAAGCTTAATACAAAACTATTCTGTGGATGCTCTACGGAATACCATGATGACGAGCCCAACACCCATGTATGTCCCGTATGCCTGGGACTCCCGGGATCACTGCCGGTGATCAATGAAAAGGCGGTTGAGTTCGCCATGAAGATAGGGCTTGCTCTGAACTGCGAGATTGTAGGGCAGACCCAGTTCCACAGGAAGAATTACTATTATCCGGACCTGCCAAAAGGATTCCAGACAACCCAATACGATTATCCTATCGCCAGCAGGGGAAAGGTCGTAATCGAAGGTGAGGATGGAGAACGCGTGATAGGGGTTACCCGTGCCCACATGGAGGAAGACCCCGGCAAGCTGCAGCATATAGGTTCCATCGAAAAATCCAAGGGTACGTTCATCAACTACAACCGCTCGGGAATGACGCTCATCGAGATCGTCAGTGACCCGGATATGAGAAGCCCGAAGGAAGCAAGACGCTACCTGGACAAGCTCAGGAGCATACTGGATTACCTGGATGTATTCAACGGAGACCTGGAGGGTGCTATGAGAGTGGATGCCAACGTTTCAGTCTTTGGCGGTGATCGTGTGGAGGTCAAGAATATTTCATCCTTCAAGGGTGCCGAAAGGGCTCTGCTTTATGAGATAATGAGGCAGAAGAATCACATACGCCGTGGCGGGAAAATCGTCCTGGAGACCAGGCACTTCGATGAGGCAAGAGGTGTCACCATTTCCATGCGTACCAAGGAAGAGGAGCACGACTATCGCTACTTCCCCGAGCCCGACCTCGTACCAATGAGGGTTGCGGACAAAGTCCCTGATATCCTGAAGACACTTCCCGAACTGCCTGATGCAAAGCGTGAGCGTTTTAATATCCAGTACGGGATTGCAGACATGCACGCCAGGGCACTGACCATACAGATCAAGGTCGCGAATTTCTATGAGGAGGTCGCGGCAGAAGTGGACCCAAAAGATGCAGCAGTATGGGTTGCTGATATCCTCAAAGGTGAACTCAATTACCGTGACACAGATGTGGATGCATTCAAAGTGAGCGATATTATTGAGATTATCAGTCTTGTGAAACAGGAAAAGATCACCGAACAGAGCGGCGTGCAGATAATTCGCACGATTCTGGACGAGGGCGGCAAACCCCAGGACATAGTCGTGTCACAAGGCCTGCTCAAAGTAGAGGATGACATCGTTGCAAAGGCAGTGGAAGAAGCAATCACTGAAAGTCCTGAAGCTGTTACTGATTATCTCGCTGGCAAGGAAAAATCCCTGAACTTCATTGTTGGCAAGGTCATGCAGAAGACAAAAGGACGCGCCGATGCCCGTGAAGCCAGAGAGAAAGTGCTTGCCAGGATAAACAAGTAATTGTCCCCCGTGGCGTAAATCAATCTTGAGATTTGAAGGGGCATTTGCCCCGAATAGCTTTTTTTAAAAGACGGGTTAAATCTAAAGCTTCAGATGCCTCACTTGAGGTCGTGCTGGGATTCCACGTTTGCCAGGAACGCCTCGCCGCGCGGAGTTAAATAGTATTCTGTCCCGCTTTCCTTTTCCTCTTTTTCGATATAGAGGGTGTCCAGAAGCAAACCTAAGTTGAATTTCGCATGCACGTCATCCAGCTTGAACTCTTCCTTTATTTTCTCGTAGCTCATCCTGCTTTCTTCACCAAGCTTTTTCATGATATTTCTGCGCACAGGGTTCTGAAGTGCCTCGAGTCCTGCTCTGTGATCCTCGGTGGGATTTGCCTTGAGCTTACCTTCTTTCTTTGCTTTCTCATACCATTCATCTCTTTTTTTCATCAGTTCTTCGTCAGCCATAACAATCAATCATTATTAATGATGATATTGATAAATAAACTTTGCTCAAGGAAGGACAAATAATAAATCTGAGAAAGCGGATTTGAAGTAATTATATGTGGCTGAATCCTATAAGCGGCTATTGCCAAAACAATTATATGTTTTGACCTTCATGTAAGCAGCCTATCATTATTCTAATCTATCATATTACAATAACTCACTATAATACAGGTGAAGATCATGGCAAGATTCCCAGAAGCTGAAAACAGAATACTGAACAAGAAGATTTGTATGAAATGTAATGCACGCAATGCAAGCCGTGCAACCAGATGCAGAAAATGCAGCAGCGAGAGCCTGCGTCCAAAATCCAAGGAAGCCAAGGGTGGCTGATCATTCTTGATCCAAGTGGAAAAGTACCTGAACGAGATCGCAGAGCGCGAGGGTACAGTTCACTTGACACTGATCGACCCGGCATCTCAGTCTCCTGACGAAGCAGCAGAGATAGCCTTTGCTGCGGCACAGGGAGGTACGGATGCTATCATGGTCGGCGGTTCCACGGGAGCCGGAGGAGTGCTGCTTGATCAGACACTCCTTAAGATCAAAGAAAGGACAGACAGACCAACTATCCTTTTCCCCGGAAATGCTGCAGGTGTCAGCAGGCATGCAGATGCCATATTCTTTATGAGCCTGCTTAATTCCAGGGACATAAATTTTGTAACTACTAACCAGGCAATGGGAGCGCCCCTTGTCTACAAGAGCGGCATCGAACCCATCTCGATGGCATACATTATCGTAGAACCCGGAGGTACTGTAGGCTGGGTAGGGGATGCGAGACTTATCCCAAAGGGCAAGCCGGAAATAGCAGTTGCCTATGCACTTGCAGGAAAATACCTGGGTATGCATTACACATACCTTGAAGCAGGTTCCGGAGCTGACGAGCCGATAAGGCCCGAAATGATCGCTGCGGTAAAGCATGTCCTCGGAGACAATAAGCTTATCATCGGCGGAGGCATACGCGATGCTGCAACTGCAAAGCAATGTGCACTTGCCGGCGCGGATATGATTGTCACGGGTACAGTGGTTGAAAAGAACTCTCATGTCACCGCAAAGATAGAGGAACTGGTATCAGCTATCAAGACCTGATGCACCGAAAGCGATTTTCCTTTTTTATACTTATTTTCATTGATTTTCATCAGAGGTTTTGACAATGCTTGAAGTATCCGACATCGTAAAGGAATATAACTCCTGTAGTGGTAAAAAGCGTGTTCTGGGCAGCATCGGTTTTGCTGTTGCAGATGGGGAGATACTTGGAATAACAGGGAAGAGTGGCAGTGGTAAGACCACTCTTTTAAAGATACTTCGGGGAATTGAGACATTCGATCAGGGGACAATCGAGCTTGATGGAAGGAAAGTGACCCCGCAGTCCGGAGAAGAGGGAATGAGGCACCTCCAGTCTGTAAGTGCTATCCACCTGCAGCGTAACTTTGGACTGTGGAACGGACCTGCTTTTGAGAACATAGTTCGCCGGCTGAATGCACTGGAGACAGGAGATGAAAGCGTTCCGGAGCCGGATTCTCCTAATTATGACGAACTTAAGAAAGAAGCCATGGAGTACATGAAACTCGTGGGACTTGAACATAAAGCTCTCCATTCCGCGAACCTGCTCAGCGGAGGCGAGAAGCAAAGGCTTATACTTGCCCGCCAGCTTGCAGCAAAGCCTCGTTTGTTACTTCTGGATGAGCCGGTCACTATGACGGGGCCGGGCACGAAACAGGAAATGCTTGATGTCATAAAGGACCTCAAAGGAAAACTTAGCATACCCATCATTGTAGTATCACATCTTCCGGAAGTACACCTTTATCTTTGTGACCGGGTCGCATATCTTGAAGACGGAAAGATGATCGAGATCGGAAAGCCTGAGGAAGTACTCCGCCACTTTATCAAAGGCATTGCTGAGCAGATAGGAATAACTCAGATTGACAAGAAGGAGCCCGTTATAAGGGTCAAGAACCTTTCAAAGAGATTTTCTCTTTTAAGGGTTGGTGAAGTACTCAAATTCACAGACCTTTCCCTAGACATTAACGCAGGAGAAATAACGGCACTCGTCGGCCAGTCAGGTGCGGGCAAGACTACCCTGCTAAAAATGATAGAAGGCTTAAGAGTACCGAAGGAAGGAAATATATATTACCTGCATGAGGGCCAATGGACGAACATCCTGGAGTATTCGAGACAACGCATGGACCTGCGCAAGAAGATAAGTATCATGCATCAGGAGTTCACCTTATCTCCAAATTCCACCGTGCGGGAGCAGATGGCTTTCAGGCTCCGCCTTAAAGGTAAAAGATCACTGGAATATGCCAGAGAAAAAGCTGCTGAAATAGGGATATCGGACAAGGTACTGGACAGCCTTTACAGCCTTCCGGACCTGTCAGAAGAAGAAAAGGATGTGCTGATGCGGCAGATGAACCTGACAGCCGATATATATTCCCGCCTTTTCCCGTCCATCACAAAAGGAGATGTGGATGGATACGCACAAGACATCTTTGCTGCACTTGACCTCCCCCTTGAGATACTGGACAAAACACCATACCAGATAAGTGGCGGAGAACATGTGCGCGCATACATTGCCCTTGCGCTCATAACCTATCCTGAAATCCTCATACTCGATGAGCCGTTCGGGGATCTCGACCCAGTCACCCTCAGGGACGTGACCAACTCCCTCAAAAGAATAAACAGCAAGATGGGCACTACTATTGTATTGGTGAGCCATCACATGGACTTTGTCAGAGAGGTTGCGCACAGAGCAATACTAGTTGACAATGCGAAGATAATAATGGACGGGAAGCCCGAAGATGTATGTGACAGGCTTATTCGGATGAGTGATGCCAGATACCTTGAGCATGACCTGAAGGAACTGGAAAGCTGAGACCTCAATTTCTCTTATCCATTCCTACTTTTTTCAAACAGCTTTAACAGGGTTAGAATAAGATATTTATCATAACACCTACCAATTAATCATTGGAGGTTTAGAATTGAGAGATATGACCGAATTATGGAGAAAAGCCACCCTGTTTGGCATTGGCATGTGGGCCCTCACCGAAGAAAAAATTCAGGATTTCACTGATGATCTGATCGAAAATGGTGAAATGAGAAAGGAAGAAGGCAAGAAATTCGTACGCGAACTGGTAGACGAACAGAAAAAGCAAAAAGAAGAAATGGAAAACAGAATCACTGCCAGAGTACAGGATACCTTCAAAAAAGCCGATTATGCAACCAGGGACGAAGTCAAAGACCTCAAGGAAATGATGATCGGGTTGGAAAACAAGATAGATATGCTCATAAACAGGGAAAAGGCAATGCATGAGCAACCCGTACCTTCATCTTTAAGTAAAGAGGAAGAAGACATTTAATTCAAATACCAGGTATCTGGAGGAGGGAGTGTGGTCATCAGTAAAGGTGAGAACTTATTCCTTGTTTTTGCTAAATTCATCTATTCCCTGACACAGGGACCGCAGGCAACTCCTGAAAAGTCTGAAGCTGAAGTTGCAAGCTGGAGTATCCTGCCGGAAAATCCGAATGCAGGGGATGTCCTGATAATTCAGGGTAAGACAGAGCCCGATAAGGCGATGGACATCGAAGTCTCATTTTCAAGAGATGTGGCTGTCAGGGACGGCTCTTACGAGTATAGTTTTGAGGGAATCAGAATCCCAAAAGGCAGGAACCGTTTTATGGTCAGGTCCAGGCCCGTAAAGGACCTCAATTTTATAGTGAAGATGTTCATTGACTTTAAAAGGAGTTTTGACGCAAATGGAGACATTGCCGAATTTGCGGAAGATAACGTTCCTCACGGTACATACGACATACTCATCAATGGGGAAGCCCAGGAAGGCGAAAAGAAGGTGAGGCTGGATTTCACAGCCACGCAGGCCGTAAACTCGGACAGTGATGGTAACTTTAACCACAGCTATGGAACAGACGCACTTCCGGCGGGTGATTTCACCGTAAGCCTTGGAAATTCGGAGAAGAAGATAACTTTAGGACCTGCAAAGTGACATCAAATAAAAAGGGAGTTATATCAGACTCCCTTTGAGCTCATAAGTTTAATGAAATCAGTAGATTCCATTACCGGGCAACTCTCTATATAGCAAATGTCAGACCAGGGCAGATTGAATTCTGCAAACGCTTTAGCGTCATTGGTCTCGTACAGTATAAAGTACCTGCCGCCTGAAATATCCACCCACTGATTCATGATGTTTACGCCCGCCGGTGGCCTCAGCTTCTTGAAATGTTCAATTACCTGGTCACTTTCTTCGGGTTGCCATGTGCTTATACTTAAAAATAACATATTTTCACTCCTTCTATTAATTGTAGACAGAGCATGAACTCAAGATTCTACGCCCTATCCCACTTATTACAAATTGGAGTTAAAGATTATTTAACAATTTCCCCGAATGTAAACAATAGCTATGTTAAGTCATAATTTAATAAGAACTACAAGAATTGAAGATATCCCATCTACCGGATGTCACTGAAAAAGGGTATCTTAAGCTCAGATTCGATTACAGCTTTGACAGAATAGTGGTCAAGCTTGATGCAGCAAGTAATCGACTTGCATTCAGCCTCATAATATCTGCCATAATAGTAGGCTCTGTACTTATTATCCAGACACGACTGGAGCCATACATCTGGGGAAGGCCCATGCCGGGAGTTATCAGGTTTATAATGCAGGGTTTTTAGGGATGTGGCTTGTGGTATACATACTCCGGACAGGACTCATCTGAATACACACAACTTAAATAAGAGGCACGGTCTATTAGTTAGAGTGATCAGACCGGCTAAAGGCCAAATGGTGAGAAAATGACAGACCCGAATGTTGAGAGAAAACTTGTGGAAATCATGCGCATCATCAGTGAGAGTGATAAGCCTGTAGGTGCACGGCTTATTGCCGACGAACTTCACAATCGTGGCTATGCGATAGGAGAGAGGGCTGTCAGATATCATCTGAGGATACTTGATGAAAGAGGTTTCACTAAAAAGCACGGATATATAGGCCGTACCATCACAGAGCGCGGTAAAAAAGAGCTCAGTGACGCCCTTATCAGCGACAGGCTCGGCTTCATCATCACAAGGATAGAAGAACTCATATACAGGACCGATTACGATCTCAATACAGGAAAGGGAAACGTCATCGTCAATGTTACCTATATTGACAAGGACGATTTTGACAATGCTATTGATGTTGTCAGGTATGCAATGTCCCAGGGGGCAACGATCAGCTCCAAGGCTGCTATTTTCGAAGAGGACAACACAGAGTTAGACATTTATGTGCCTGAGGGCCAGATAGCTCTGGCAACGGTATGCAGTGTCACATTTGACGGGTTGCTGCTCAAAAGCGGAATACCTGTTTCCCCCGCATATGGCGGGCTGATGCAAATAGAAAAACAGGAGCCTGAAGGGTTTATTGACCTCATATCCTATAATGGCACATCTATCGATCCGATTAAATTATTCTTAAGAAGGAAAGCTACCTCCGTCCTCCAGACCTTCGACACTGGCACCGGGAGAATGCTGGCCAATGTGCGGGAGATACCTGCGGCTGCAGCATCCAAAGCCCTGGAAGTGATCGAGCTTGCCAAAAAGGCAGATATTCAGGGCCATATATGTATCGGTGAGCCCGGAGAAGAAGTATTTTATGCGCCGGTATCAAGAGGAATGGTCGGTATCCCTGTAATGGCAGGCATCAACGCAGTGGCTGCAGTAGAGGAAGCAGGCATTCAGGTAGAGACACTTCCGGTTTCCACAGTAATGGAATATAAGCTGATGAAAGAGCTTTGACAGATTCCACATTCTCTACCCGAAAGCAGAAGAAACTATCGTCTGCTTTTTTTTACAATATTCATCATTGAGAAGTAACCCCTGCCAAACTCCTGCGACAGAATGGAATAAGCCTGCCTGTCACTGACTCCCGTGCACTTTATATTATGATAGCGTTCCATTACGTTACCAGTCTCTTCTTTTGTCCAGCGTTTTCGCTGGTTGAAATGCGGATTACCGCCATTTGACCTCATCCCTGCCAGCATCCACCCGCGTTGGATGTTACTGATCTGACCAACCTGATGATCATAGGCCGTTCCGTTTATCTCAAAACCGGTAGAGTACCTCCCGAGAGAACGGGCGACCTTTGCGGTGGAAAAACTGCCCAGGAAAAAGTCACATATGAGGTCATCCTCATCCGAAGAATAAAGCATCATCTTCATAAGAAGTTCAACGGGAAGCTGATTCCTGTTCTTTGTCCTGCCCTTTTTGAAATCCCGCCCGATAGTCCATACATCCTCAAGGTCACAATACAGCATGGATGAACCCTCTGAATCCTTTTCCTCAGCACCGAAACGGCAGTAAGGATTGAACTTAACTTCTGCATTGCCCTTTTTCCGGCAGTAGAGGATATGATAATGAGAAGTCACGAATTTGTGCTTGGTGCTTACCCCGAAGTTGTATTTCCAGATCATGTGATTGATGAGCTCAAGGCCGTTCTGCTCAATGGCAAGCAAGATATCCAGCAGGTTGGTCCATCCTGAAACAATGTACATGGAACCTGTATCTTTCAGAACCCTCTTTGCCTGCTCTATCCACCTGAAAGAGAACTCCCTGTACTTTTCTTTTGAGACTTCCACATAACCTTCCACAACATATTCTTCCTTGCGATTGTAGAGCTTGTGCAACTGATCGCCTTCTATGGCAAAAGGAGGGTCAGTGATAATAAGGTCCACCATTGCATCCGGAAGATAAGTTTTCGCACCTGTGATGCAGTCCATATTGTAGTACGTGTCCCTCATCAGAGCGAAATATGCACTTACAGTATATATACACGCCTTGATATTATTATATTAATGAGTATAAATATTCAAGAGAGAGGATTTCCTGCAGCTTGGCATTAATGAGACTCGCGTACATAAGATGACTGAGCGGAAATATGAGTACTTTATACAAGACGTAATTACGGATTAATATGAATAAACCATTGTGGTAATAACCGGATAATGATTAACTATAAATAGTATAAACTCTACACTAGGTATCCGTCTACCTAATAAAACAAAATTCAGGAGTATAGCCATGATCAGAACGTTACCAAAATTTGATTCCAGAATGATATTGCAGTTCTTGCTGCTTATCAGTGTCATACTTATGGCATTTGCCGTGCCGGGTTCGGCTGAAACCGTAGAACAGAATACAGAGGATATCGCAAGTCTCCAGACTGCCCTTACATTCCTGTGGCTGATAATTGCAGGTGCCATTGTATTCCTGATGCATGCGGGATTCTCGCTTGTTGAGATCGGACTTACCCGTACAAAGAACACAGCCAACATTCTCATGAAGAATTTCATGACCATCTGTCTGGGCGTAGTTGTGTACTGGGCAGTCGGATGGGGAATAATGTACGGTGCGGATTATGCCGGGCTTATAGGCATTGACCAGTTCTTCCTGATGGGAGCTGACAACGCCATGTGGAACAGCTGGTGGTTCCAGATGGTCTTCGCAGCAACCGGTGCAACAATCGTTTCAGGCGCTATGGCTGAGAGGACCGACTTCAAGGCATATTTAATTTACACAGTACTTATGGTAGCCCTTATCTACCCTGTATACGGACACTGGGTATGGAGCGGTGCAGGAATTCTTACAAGCGGCTTCCTCGTTGATGCCATCGGTGTTGCACACCACGACTTTGCAGGATCGGGAGTCGTACACTCCATTGGCGGATATGCTGCACTGGCCGGTGTACTGGTAGTAGGGTCAAGGATCGGGAAGTTCAGGAATGGCAAGCCCCTGGCAATACCAGGTCACAGCCTTCCCCTGGCATTCCTCGGTACCCTTATCCTGGCATTCGGCTGGGTAGGATTCAACGGTGGCAGCACCCTTGACGGTAACGACCCATACATCAACCTCGTAATAGCAAACACGTTCCTGGCAGGTGCAGCAGGTTGTATCGCAGTGATGCTGATCACCTGGCTAAAGACAGGAAAGCCAGACCCTTCCCTCACAGCAAACGGAATGCTTGCAGGCCTTGTAGCAATCACAGCACCTTGTGGCTCTGTTGAGAACTGGGCAGCAATAGTCATAGGTATTGTAGGCGGTATCATAGTATACGCAGGTGTAATGTTCAATGAAAATGTGCTCAAGCTGGACGACCCGGTCGGTGCTATCGCAGTACATGGATATTCCGGAAGCTGGGGATTGCTCTCAGTGGGAATATTCTCAGTAGGCATGGGCAATGGCATACTTGCAGATGCAGTATATGCAGCAGAGGGTGTAGGACTGATCTATGGAGGATACCAGCAGTTCCTTATCCAGGTAGTTGCTGTAATAATCAGTATAGTATGGGCATTTGGTATCTCATTCATAATCTTCAAGGTGCTCGACTGGACCATAGGACTGCGTGTATCTGAAGAACACGAGATCACCGGGCTGGACATAGTAGAACATGGTATCAGTGCATACCCTGAGTTCATGATTCAGGAGGAGTGATTTAAATGATGAAGATAGAAGCGATCATAAGGCCAACAAAGATTCACGAAGTCAAGGATGCACTTGATGCAGCAGGATTTGAGAGTGTTACAGTTACCGATGTAAAAGGCCGCGGTAAGCAGAAGGGTGTAATGCAGCAGTGGAGAGGACGCAAGTATTGCGTGGACCTGCTGCCAAAGATAAAGATGGAAATTGTTGTTAATGACATAGACATCGACAAGGTCGTTGACATCATTTCAAAGGCAGCAGCCACCGGAACCATCGGCGACGGTAAGATCTTTGTTTATCCGATTGCAAAGATAGTAAGGATACGTACAGGAGAAACCGATGGAGATGCGCTTTAAGCGCATTTCCAATACCTCCTTCTACTTTTACAGGCTTTAACCCAGTATTTTCAAAAGATATAGGCTTTTTTGGTACAGGGATGTCCATTACGCGGGCTTCCTCAATTTTTCTTCATTCCAGCATTTACCGAATGTCCGTGCACATAGAGCGGAATCTGTATTACACATAGAAATAAATTGACCTGCTTTTTTGGATATGCACATACTGCACCTGACAGAGACATCATATTTTGCGTGATGATGCAACTGCAAAGATGTATGAAGATACACTGAATCTGACTATATACCTGAAAGTGCACTGCACATTCTTGATAGTGGTTTTTGAATATATGCATTCACGAGAATAGATATATATAGAATAGATATATATATATATATTAAATATAGTATATATCCGCTAATTCTATACTCAGATTTTGCAATTTAACATGAGAACTCTAGTAAAATATGTAACATACATGCGAAAGTGTATATACAGATTGGGGCGTGCTTAAATGAAGCTTAAAAACATAACAATCAATAAGAAAATAATTGCAGTTTGCCTGCTATTGACTATCCTGCCCGTTGCAATCGTCGGGTTCTATGCATATGAACAAACAGCCTCTGCTATCAGAGACCAGCTGAACGAAAGACTGGATGATCAGGTATTCCTTGAAGAACAATATATTGAAGCAGTCTTCAATGGTGCCCAGGAAAAACTTCAGGTGGGCATAAGTGTGGCTCATAATGAGGTCAATTCCCATGGTAGCCCGGCAATAGTTGACGGTAAGATGATGCTTGGTGAAGATCATACGGTCAACAGCAATTATGCTATAGTAGATGAAATAAAAAGTGAAACCGGTGCAGATGCAACCATATTCCAGGTTAAAGATGGTTCAGCAACCCGGATATCCAGCACCTTTACCAACGACAACGGAAATCGCGTAATTGGAACAGACCTTCCTGAAGCTATCTATACTGCTGTTGTCAAAAAGGACCAGACCTACAGTGGAAGAGCAGATGTACTCGGCAATTGGTACCTGACCATCTATGAGCCAATAAAAGATAATTCAGGAAAGATTATTGGAGTTCTATTCATAGGCATGCCAGAAGAGCACTACAGACAACTTATCAAGGAACAGATCTCAGGTATCACTGTTGGTGAAACCGGATATATGTATATCATGGATTCAAAAGGCAATGTGGTAATCCATCCGGAACTTGAAGGAGAAAATCTTTATGCTCATAATTTTGCAAAAGAGATGGCTTCTAAGAAGGAAGGAAATATCATTTATGACTGGAATGGCCGAGACAAGATGATGAGCTATGCGTACTACGCACCAAATGACTGGGTTATTGCATCAGGCACTTATATTGACGAGTTTGAGGCACCCGTGAGAGCTATTAGAGACAGCCTCATAATAGCAGTCCTGGCCTTTGCAGCCCTGGGCGGCGGAGCTGCATTCCTGGTCAGCAGGTCGATCTCAGGAGGAATTCAGAAGATCGTTGCAGATTTCAAACAGATATCTGATGACGCCATGAAGGGCAAGATCAATACCAGGGCGGAGACTGATGTAGATATAGATTTCACCGCAATCCCCAAGGGCCTGAACGAGATATTGAACTCAATGACAGAAGTCATCAACCTTGTGAGTAAAAGCGCTAACAGTGTCGCTTCTACAGCAGAAGAGATGTCGGCATCCATTGAAGAAATGACTGCAGCCTCAAACCAGATATCCACAACAGTTGGAGAGATAGCCAAGGGGTCACAGGAACAGGCAGGTATGTCCGACCAGGTTGCACATACAATGAACGATATGACCATAGGTGTCCAGGATATTGCCAACAATGCTCAGCAGGCAGCAGGAGCTGCGACCACTGCAAGTGAGTTCATACGGGATGTCGGAAAACAGTCTCAGGACATGCTACTCCAGATGGCTGCAATTCAGAAAGCTACCGATGGTTCTGCCAGTGTTATAAAAGAGCTTGATGAGAAATCCAGGCAGATCGGAGAAATTGCAGAGCTGATCACCAACATTGCAGACCAGACAAACCTGCTGGCCCTTAATGCAGCAATCGAAGCTGCAAGGGCAGGAGAACATGGACGAGGGTTTGCTGTGGTTGCAGATGAGGTCAGAAAGCTCGCCGAGGATTCCAGAAAAGCTGCATCACAGATAGCAAGTCTGCTTATTGAGATCAGAGACGGAACTCATGCTGCAGTATCTTCTATGGAAACAGGCACCCAGACAGTATCGACAGGAGTACAGGCCCTCAACCATACAGTAGAAGCGGTCCAGAAGATAGTGGATGAAAGCAATAAGGTTGCCCTAATGGCGCAGAACATTGCAGCTGCTGCAGAAGAGCAGTCCGCTTCCATTGAGGAGATAACTGCAACAGTAGACGAGGTCGCCTCGCTGTCACAGGAAGCAGCTGCAGGAACAGAGGAAACCTCTGCTGCCGTGGAGCAGCAGAATGCTTCCATGCTGGAGCTGGCAAAGAGTTCACAGGAACTCTCGCAGATGGCTTCCGACATGCAGCAGATGGTTTCAAAATATCTTTCAGAATAAGCAGAAGGGATTTTTTGCCCTTCTCCTATATTTATTTTTTATCGACCCTCTTTCTGGTTTTCTCGTCCTGAACCGCTGACTTTGGGATTTGAATCTTAATGCTTGCCTTGACCCATTAGCGAGCGTCCTAAAATGAAGTTCTACATAAAGATCGTTCTTGATCAGACAGAATTTCCCGTAATAACACCTGGATACTAAAAATGAAATACTCCATTGTTAATTTCCAAAGTAGCTGAATAGGTGCAACTAATATTCTTTTTGCTTATTTTTATAAATTATACCACATTTATTTTTTGCAAAGATTTATATATTATTATCTAGTACATAGGATTCCGTTGTACTACAAAGAAATGCAGCTCCGAAATAGTACAAAAACAAGTAACAAAGAATTGAGGAAAGACCATGAGACAAGTAGCAATATACGGAAAGGGCGGAATAGGAAAGTCAACGACGACACAGAATTTGACAGCAGCACTCGCCACTATGGGAAAAAAGATACTGTTAGTAGGATGTGACCCTAAGGCTGACTCAACAAGAATGCTTCTTGGAGGTCTTAACCAGAGGACAGTACTTGACACATTAAGGGCAGAAGGCGACGAGTCCGTAGAACTTGACAAGCTTTTGCAGCCAGGATTCGGAAACATACAGTGTGTCGAATCAGGCGGACCTGAACCGGGTGTCGGTTGTGCAGGAAGAGGAATAATCACATCAATTAACCTGCTGGAAAACCTTGGTGCATATGACGAGGATCTGGACTACGTGTTCTACGACGTGCTCGGTGATGTGGTATGCGGAGGTTTCGCAATGCCAATTCGTGAAGGAAAGGCTAAGGAGATATACATAGTTGCAAGCGGAGAACTGATGGCAATCTATGCAGCTAACAACATCTGCAAGGGTATCCAGAAGTATGCAAAGGGTGGTGCACGTCTTGGAGGGATCATCTGTAACAGCAGGAATGTAGATGGAGAACGCGAACTTCTCGAAGCATTTGCACAAAGACTTGGAAGCAAGCTCATTCACTTCGTACCAAGAGACAATATTGTCCAGCGTGCTGAGATCAACAGGAAGGTAGTCATTGAATTTGACCCCACCTGTAACCAGGCAAATGAATACCTGACACTGGCCAACAACATCGAAACCAATGAACTGTTCGTTGTCCCAAAGCCAATGGAAATGGATGACCTGGAAGCAATGATGGTAGAATTTGGAATCGTCGAACTCTGAGGTGATAACAATGCAAATGATCCGTGCAATTATCAGGCCGAACAAGGTCTCATATGTCGTAGAAGAACTTGAGAAGGAAGGCTTCGTCTCCCTTACCAAGGTAGATGTATTCGGAAGGGGAAAACAGAGAGGTATTCATACATCAGAGGTCCATTTTGACGAACTTCCAAAGACAATGCTCATGATGGTCGTTGACGACGAGAATCAGGAAAAGATCGTGGAAATAATTAAGCGATCAGCTCACACCGGCAAGTACGGTGACGGCAAGATATTCATCAACCCCATAGAGAGCTCATACACAATACGCACTGGAGAGACAGGCATTTGATTCTCGCAGAGGAATGAAAATGAAGGAAATAACAGCCATCATCCGCATGAACAAGGTCCAGCGGACGATCGAGGCCCTTTCAGACTGCGGATATCCTTCTTTCACGGTCCAGGTGGTCATGGGCCGGGGCAAGCAAAAGGGATTGTGTTATGAATTTGAACCACCGCTACCAAATCCGGAGGGTGCTGCGTCAAAGAACTGCATACCTTTTGTTCCGAAGCGTATGTTCACAATTGTTGTTGATGACGAGGCAGCTGATGAGGTTGTCCGGAAGATAATTGAAGTGAACAAAACAGGGCACGCCGGAGACGGAAAGGTATTTGTGACAGACATACCGGGATCGATCAGGATACGGACCGGGGAAGAAGGCGCCATTACTGTAGAGAGGGAATTACAATGAGCTCTGAAGTAGAAGCCACACAGAACATCGTTGATGAAATGATGAAGAGGTATCCGGAGAAGGTTGCCAGGGACAGGAGAAAACATGTGGTTGTAAGGGACTGTTCCACAGACCAGCACATAGAAGCCGACAGCAAGGTAGTTCCCGGCATCATGACAAACCGCGGCTGCGCTTTTGCAGGCGGCAAGGGCGTGGTCATGGGACCTATCAAGGACATGGTGCATATCGTCCATGGCCCTATAGGGTGCGGTTATTACACCTGGGGAACCCGCCGTAACATGGGAAAGGCGGAGAATGGCGGAGATAACTACCTGCAGTACAGTTTCTCAACTGATATCATAGAAACCGATATTGTGTTCGGTGGTGAGAAGAAGCTCAAGACTGCCATTGATGACGTGGTCAGGATCTTCAAGCCTGGCGCGATTTCCATCTGCGCTACATGCCCTGTGGGACTGATCGGAGATGATATAGAAGCAGTAGCTCTTGAGGCACAGAAGGAACATGGCATCAAGGTCATGGCACTTCGCTGTGAAGGCTACAGAGGGGTCAGCCAGTCAGCCGGGCATCACATTGCAAGCAACGTGCTCATGGAACATGTTGTAGGTACGGAGGAATTGGAGAATCCGACTCCATTCGACATCAACATCTTTGGAGAATATAACATCGGAGGAGACCTATGGGAGATCAAGCCACTATTTGAGAAGATAGGATACCGCATAGTCTCAAGCTTTACAGGCGACGGCTCGTTCCATAGTCTTGCAAAGGCTCACAAGGCAAAGCTAAGTATCCTGCTATGCCACAGGTCTGTGAACTATACAAACCGCATGATGGAAGAAAGGTATGGCGTACCCTGGCTTAAGGTCAACTATGTGGGAGTAGAGGGCACAAAGAAGTCACTTCGAAAGATGGCCCAGTTTTTCGATGACCCAGAACTGACCAGGAAGACAGAGGAAGTAATAGAAGAAGAAATGGCAAAGATCCAGCCCGAACTTGAGAAGTATAGAAGGAAACTGGCAGGCAAGAAGGTATTCATATACTCCGGCGGCTCCAGGTCACACCACTACCAGAATCTCTTCGAGGACCTCGGCATGAAGGTGATTGTTGCCGGATATCAGTTCGCGCACCGGGATGATTACGAAGGCAGGAAGGTCCTTGAAGGTATGAAGGAGAAGGCTTCCAGTTCAATACTTGAGGACCTGCACTATGAAATGGAGGAAGGGTACAAGCCTGCCATCAGTGAAGAGCGCGTGAAGGAACTCAAGGAACAGCTTGGACTGATGGATTATGAAGGAATGTTCCCCGAAATGAAGGATGGGACAGTCGTTGTAGACGATCTTAACCATTATGAAACGGAGTTCCTCATAAAGGAGCTAAAGCCGGACCTGTTCTGTTCAGGTATAAAGGACAAGTACATGGCACAAAAGATGGGAATTCCATCAAGACAGATACACTCCTATGATTACAGTGGAAGGTACACCGGATTCTCAGGAGTGCTGAACTTTGCGAGGGATGTTGACATGTCAGTGAACAATCCGACGTGGAGTCTGATGAAGACACCCTGGAAGGCAGAATAAAAGGAGAGATAGAATGCTAGATTATACGCCAAAGGAAAAGGTTGAGAGAAATGCACTGGTAGTCAACCCTGCCAAGATCTGCCAGCCCATAGGGGCGGTGTATGCTGCAATGGGCGTGCACAATTGTATGCCTCACAGCCATGGATCGCAGGGATGTCTCTCATATTTGCGCATGTGTCTCACAAGGCATTACAGGGAACCAACTGCAGCTACAAGCAGCAGTTTTTCTGAAGGGACCGCGGTGTTTGGAGGAGCATCAAACCTCAGGGAAGCACTCACGAACATAGAGGCAGTCTACCAGCCCGAGGTCATAGCCATACACACCACCTGTGTAGCTGAGACCATTGGTGACGATGTTAACCAGATAATTGAGGATGTGAAGATGGAGGAACTCATCGATCCATCCATTAAGCTCTGTGCAGCATCCACGCCAAGCTATGTAGGCTCTCATGTGACAGGCTATGACAACATGGTGAAGTCCTTTGTCACAAGCTTCGCCCGCAAGTCAAAGCCCAACGGGAAGCTCAATGTCATACCCGGCTTTGTGGATCCGGGGGATATCCGGGAGATCAAGAGGATACTTTCCATAATGAAGATACCTGCGATCGTGTTCCCGGACCAGACAAACGTATTCGACTCTGGCCTTTTAGGAGACGGCTCACTATACGCAAAGGGCGGTACACCTGTCGGAGATATCGAGGATACTGCAAACTCTGTCGGGACGATTGCATTATGCAGCATGGCCGGTGGGGCGGCAGCGCAGTTACTCAAGACAAAGTTCAAGGTCCCTGCACAGACAGGACCAGTGCCGATCGGTGTGCGATACACTGACAGGTTCATCATGAAGGCAGCGGAACTTGCGAATGTTCCGATACCACCGGAACTCGAGCAGGAAAGAGCAAGAGTTGTCGATATGATGACCGATGCCCATCCACACTACTATGGGAAGAAGGTCGCGATCTTTGGTGACCCTGACATAATCCATGGCCTGACAAGCCTGGTGCTTGAGATGGGGATGGAGCCAACCGTAGTCCTTACTGGAACTACGAGCAAGGTATTTGAGAGTGAGATGGCACAGTTGGTACACCCACTGTATCCGGATTCACAGATACTTACCGGAGCCGATCTGTTCACTCTCCATCAGATAATGAAGAACGAACCTGTGGATATGCTCATAGGCAATACCTACGGAAAGCACATCGCACTCGCAGAGGACATACCGCTCATAAGAGTAGGATTCCCCATCATGGACAGAGCAAATATGCACCACTTCCCGGTCATGGGATATGCAGGGGCAGCCAGGATGGTCGAGTGGATCGGCAACACTTTCCTGGATATAAAGGACAAGACAATTCCTGAAGAAGAACTGGAGGTCGTACAGTAACGACCTCATAAACCATTTAAGGAGGAACAATATGCCGGAAATCATAAGCGTTGTGAACACGCTGGACGAGAGACAGCCATACATAGCCCTCAAGCAGGCTAAGAGAAATGATACTGCACTTGCCTGTGACAGTACGTCCCTAGCAGGCGCAATGAGCCAGAGGGCTTGCGTGTATTCAGGTGCGCGTGTGGCCTTAAATCCCGTAACCGACGCGGTACACCTGGTCCACGGACCTATCGGCTGTGCAAGCTATACCTGGGATATCAGGGGCAGCCTGTCCAGCGCAAAGGAGACGTTCCGTACCAGTTTTTCCAGCAATATGAAGGAATTGGATGTGGTCTTTGGCGGTGAGAAGAAACTCTCAAAGTGCATTGAGGAGCTGGTCGGCCTATACGATCCACCAGTAGTGTTCGTATACTCCACATGTATTGTCGGAATAATCGGTGATGACCTCCAGGCAGTTTGTAAAGAAGCAAGCCGGATACACAATATACCAGTAATAGCCGTACATTCGGAAGGGTTCAAGGGTACCAAGTCCGACGGATACAAGGCAGCATGCAATGCCCTGATGCAGCTTATAGGGACAAGGGAACCGGAGATAACTTCCCCGTACACCATGAACATTCTGGGAGATTACAATGTGGCAGGAGATGTATGGCTTGTCAAGCCTCTCTTTGAAAAGATGGGCATCCAGGTCATAACTTCAATGACAGGGGATGCGACCTGCGAAACTATCTCACAGGCACACAGGGCCCGGCTGAACCTTGTGCAGTGTTCCGGGTCCATGACATACCTTGCAAAGTGGATGCATCAGGAATATGGCATTCCCTTCAGGAAGGTCAGTTACTTTGGAATTGAAGACATTGCAATCGCCCTGCGGACAGCAGCCGATTTCTTCGGTTCGCAAGAAATGAAGCAAATAGCCGAGGAAATAATAGAGAGCGAGACCAGAAGGATAATGCCTGAGATCCAAAGCATCCGTAACAGGCTTCAGGGAAAGACAGCAGCCATCTATATGGGAGGCGCTGCCAAGGCACTCACGCTTATCAAGGGATTCCGTGAACTTGGAATGGAAGTGGTCATCATAGGCACTCAGACAGGAAAGAAGGATGACTATGAGCAGATAAGTTACCAGGTAAAGGACGGGACTGTGATAGTGGATGATGCGAACCCGCTTGAACTGGCTGACCTGCTGAGAAGACAGAAGGCAGACCTGATGGTAGCAGGTGTCAAGGAACGCTTCCTGGCTTACAAACTTGGAGTTGCATTCTGTGACTTCAACCATGACAGGGTGATCGAGTTTGAAGGTTACGATGGTTTCCTCAATTTCGCAAGAGAACTTGATGCTTCCATGAACAGCCCCGTATGGAAGGCATATGGGAGCAGACTACAGCCAGCAGTGGGTTCAGCTAATAGCACAGAGAACTTTTCCAGGAGAGCGAATCAAAGAGCAGAACATGAAGAAGCAGTAAAGGAGAGAGAGAACATGCAAGATCACAATACCACCACACTGCAGGAGTCAGTAGCATGACCGACAGAAGTTATGCTACCGTCAATCCCTGCATCATGTGCCAGCCCATAGGCAGTGTGATGGCATTTAAGGGAATAGAGAACTCCATGGTATTGCTCCATGGCTCACAGGGGTGCAGCACTTACATGAGACTGCATCTTGCCCATCACTTCAGGGAACCCGTGGACATCGGGTCAAGTTCCCTTAGCGAGAAGGGAGCAGTATACGGAGGAAGTGAGAACCTTAAGAAGGGGCTGAAGAACCTTATCCTGCGTTATGATCCAAAGGTTATCGGCATTTCTACTACCTGTCTTGCCGAGACAATAGGGGACGACATCGGTCGTATTATCGCCGAATTCAAAGAGGAGGAGGAAGAAATAGCTAGTGAAAGGATAATAATTCCGGTCTCAACCCCCAGTTATGAGGACAGCCACAACAGCGGATACATAAAGGCTGTGGAGGCGATCGTAAAGGAATTCACTGCCACGGATGAATCAGGAAGTGATATCTTCAATAACAAGCTCAATGTGGTGCTCTCAGAGAACGTATCACCTGAGGACACACGCGAACTCAGGAGAATATTGTCCGACATTATCGGCACAAATTCATTCATACTGTTGCCTGACATATCGGAAACCTTTGACGCACCCATTACAGGAGAGCTCCAGAAGATATTCCCGGGAGGGACTTCCCACTCGGATATATCAGACATGAAGAACAGTGCTGCGATGATAGGGCTCGGGATCACTAATGTTAACAGGGCGGTCAGTTATCTTGAACAAACATTCGATATCCCTTCACAGAACCTGCCACTGCCTATTGGACTGGAATATACTGACAGATTGGTGGCTGCACTTTCCATGATCGCAGGAACAGACATACTCGAAGCATACCAGAAGGAGAGAGGTCGCCTGATAGATGCTATGGTAGATGCACACAAGTACATCTACGGAACGAAGGTTGCCATCTACGGAGATCCGGACAATGTCCTGGGTATACTTTCCCTTGCACTTGAGAACGGCATGCACCCCATATTAGTAGTAGCTTCCAGCAAGTCCCCCGGATTCGCAGAATATGCGATGGAAAGGGTCGGACAGGTTAAGCCGGACTGCAATGTCACCATCCTTGAAGATGTGGACTTTGACGCATTCAACGATGCAGTAAAGAAGGCAAAGCCCGAGATGCTTATTGGCAACTCCAATGGCAAGTATATTGCAAAGGAGATGGGAATACCTCTTGTAAGAGTAGGTTTCCCCATACATGACAGGGTAGGTGCCCAGAGGATACTGTCCCTAGGGTACTTAGGTGCAATGAATATGCTGGACAGGGTAACAAATACGATCCTGGAAGCCCAGGAGGAGAAGTTAGTTGCGAAATGGTCTGAACCGGACAGATACGCTCCGCTTGACAGAGAATTTCACATAACAGAAGCATGAAAAGAACTGAAGGAATAAAATTGAAATGGGAGGTCTTCCTGATCAGTGAATCCAGACTACCCGGGGATCCTGCCTCGGGGGTCTTTCCCGGGACACTTTTTCATATCCGAAAACGATGGGCGCGATAACCCGGTAATCATAGGGTATCCCCAGCTCGCTCATGAACTCGACATTATCCTGAATGAAACAGGCAGTACCCACCCAGCAGCTACCGATACCCATGGAGGTTGCTGCAAGCATCATGTTCTGGGCACACATGGCACAGTCGTAGTCTGTGGTAAAACCGGCGTTGCTGCCAAGCACAATTACAAGGATAGGAGCATCGTAGAAGATGTCGAAATCTTCATGTTCCAGATGCTTTTTAAACTCGGTGACATTATCGTTAGGCATATCCTTAAGCTGTGCTAGCAGCTTTGGTTTGCAGTAATCGGACATCCTTTTCATCATTTCCTTGTTCTGCACGACCACAAAGAACCAGGGCTCTGAACCAAAACCGGTCGGAGCGTATATCCCCGCATCGATTATATGGTTTATTGACTCTTCACTAACCGGTTTGTCAAGATAATCCCGGACACTCCTACGCGCTTTTATATTACGCATGACCTCATTGTCTTCCCCCACCATTGACCTCACTCCTCTAACCTTACTTATTTTACTCATATTAGGATGCAATTATGCCAATTTCACCCTTTGCTCTTTGATTCTTCGAATTCCTTTTTTGATATCTGGACAAGTTCATCCGGGTCGTCTACATCCTTATGGACGTAAAGCCCACACCAACAGCGCTTCATTGCATCAAAATGCTCCCTGTGAAAAGGTATGCACGGACATACCAGTTGCATGTCATGCTTCCGCTCACCTGTCAGTCCCTGGCAGGGGCAGAAGGGACTCCCTCTTTCCTTTTCCAGCATAACTTCCTGTTCCAGCAGGAAATCCACGAGCTCCTCATCCGGACTGAACTTATAGCCCAGAGGGTCGATAACCCGCTGGAACATTGTCCTGAATTGCTCTTTACGCTTCTTAGTATCCATGGATTCCCCTCTCACAAATCCAGCAAACTGGAATATTTCTGAGGGTTGTAGCCGACGACCACATCCTCACCGATCTTGACGAATGGGAAAGACATCTCCTCCCCATGGGACCTGCAATCCTCCAGAATAGACTTGCGGGTCTCCTCGTCAGCCTTATCATAATCGATGTACTCAAAGGGAATATCTTTTTCCCTGAAGAATTTCTTGGCCCTCATGCACCAGGGACAGGTACTGAGAGTGTACATTACCACTTTCTTCATTGGACCTCACCGTTCCATATTAATGTAAACCTTGCCATCAGTGACTTTTGTTTCATACGCAGGGACTTTTATCTCCCCGGCATCGAGAAATTCACCGCTCCTTATGTCGAACCGCCAGTCATGGCACGGGCACTGTATCGCATATTCATCCAGAATTCCTTTAGATAGAGGGCAGTCCATGTGCGGGCATTTGTTGGATATTGCATAGAAACCACCTGCCTGTCTGACCAGCAGTATCTTATTACCCTCCATTGATACTGCTTTCATTTCACCATCATCCAGATCATTTTCATTTGTTGCAAAGAACCATGGAACCAAAATCTAATACCTCCACCGGGACATCATATCGTATCAAAGCAGAACGAGTACTTCCCCATCTTCCACTTTGCTCTCGTAAGTCTCAAGGTTTGCGTCTTTATTACCGAGGTGCTTACCTGTCCTTATATCATATTCCCATCCATGGCAGCCGCATTTCAGAATATGCTCATCAATAAATGTGCCCTTGGAAAGTCTGCAGCCCATATGGCCGCACTTACCATAGAGAGAATAGGTCTGCTCATTTTTCCTAAAGATAATTATGGGAGTACCCTTTACCCTGACAAACTCTATGTTCGCATCGATCAGATCTTTTTCTTTTAATGCAAAGAACCAGGATTTCTCCGGCATATGTTAACCTCCCATAGATAAGCAGGGATTCAAAAATATAAATAATTGTCGTGAATTATCACAGGGGGGTCAGGTGAGTACAGGGTCCGGCCTGCCCTGGAAATAGCGGTACTCCTTAACTATGAGGAACATGCTCAAAAGACCTGCCATTAGGTCGGACAGAGGGAACGCCATCCATACACCGGAAATGTCAAAATAACGCGGCAGAAGAAGTACCAACGGTATGAGGAAAAGTATCTGACGGCACATTGAAAGAATAAAGGACGGCCTTGCTTTCCCGATAGCCTGGAATACCGTCGTGCTGATGACGTTCATTCCTATGATAGGAGTTGCAAGGACCATGATCCTCAAAGCTGTTTCCCCGCTGGCTATCAGGGTCGCATCCGTGCTGAATATCCTGAAGAATGAGCCGGGAAACATGAACAGCACGGCAAAACCCAGGAAACCTATAGCAGTCGTGATTTTCAGTGACAGTTTTATTGATTCATTGACCCTTGTGAAGTTCTGCGCACCATAGTTATAACCGACTATAGGCTGCAATCCGTGAGATACTCCTATGATAGGCATCAGAATGAGCATCATCATACGGATCGCGATTCCAAATACAGCTATCGAAAGGTCTCCTCCGTAGACAGCAAGCACGTTGTTCAGGACAAGCATCATAAAACCGTTCGAGGCGCCCATAACAAAAGAACCGAAACCTATGACAGTGATCTCTTTGAGTACCGGATAACTGGGAACCATATCATGCAATTTCACTTTTAAGTGACTGCTGCCTACAAGGTAATAATGCACCAGGTATGCCGTCCCTGCCAGTTGTGCAAGCACGGTGGCGATGGCAGCCCCACGGACACCCATCCCGAAACCGAATATGAATATAGCATCGAGCACGATATTCAAAAGACCGGAGAACACCATGCTATTCATTGCGACCTTGGCGTTGCCTTCCGCCCTGACAAGATTGTTCAGCACGAACCCGAAGGTAAAAGCAAACGTGCCCTGAAGTATGAACACAGAGTAATCCCGGGCATAGGGCAGGTTGTCGGTTGTTGCACCGAACAGGTTCAGGATGGCATCTACATTTGTAAAGAACACTATTGGCAGAAGAATGCTGACAGCCAGGGTGTACATAAAAACATTTCCAAGAGTATTCTCTGCCTTTTTGACATCTCTTGAACCCAACATCCTTGATATAACAGAAGAGCCTCCGACGCCTATACATATGGAAAATGCCATAATGATCATCTGCAGTGGGAAGGCAACCGCTATTCCCGCAATTCCCAATACACTTTGATCACCCAGGGCTCTTCCAACGAAAAATGTATCCACCAGGTTATAGAAAGCGTGGACCAGCAGCCCGATGATAGCCGGGGCTGATAGTTTCCACAGCAACCGGTCTATATTTTGAGTTCCCATAAATTCGCTTTTACTGTTCATAGAAATATCCTGAGATCATATCTGGTAATCTTCTGTTAGTTTTGCATCAGACCTTTTGTCAAATTCCTGCAAGGTGCCCAAGCCTTTGCCAAGCAGCCTGGCAAATATTTCTTTTTCATCTTCCGAAAAATCGGACAGAAGGATACCGTTCCATTGGGTCAGGGTCTTATGTACCACCGGAATGAGTTGTTTGCCCCTATCGGAAATGAATACTCTGTATATTCTGCGGTCATCCCTGTCCCTTGTACGGGAAACATACCCTTCGCCTTCAAGGTCCCTGATAGCTCTTGTTGCAGTAGCTTTGCTCAGGTTCAGATGCCTGGCAAGGCTTTCCTGTGAGCATCCATCCCAGCGGGAAAGGGTCAGCAGGAATGCAAACATCGGCCCTTTCAAGTTATAGGGTTCAAGCACCCTCTCGATATAGAGGTGGTTATGTGAGGCGATGAAGCCTATCTTTTTGCCTATGACCTCGGGTTTTATCATGGAGTACACCTTTTGAAGATAGTTCCACGTGAAACTAAATCGTTTAAAGAGAAACTATTATAAAAAGATATTGAAGGCTAAAATTACTTAGAACCTGCAGGTCGACATGGCAGCAAAAAATAGAATTGACCGAAGGCTAGCATTCCAGCTTTTCAGCCATCCGGCGTATTCCCTGAACGACCTGCCAAAACTCTCTTATTCGTACCTCAATGCGTCTACCGGCCTCATCTTCGAGGCATTGTATGCAGGCACCACGCCTGAAATTATGCCTATGAAGACAGCGATGGAAATGCCCAGAAGCATCAGTTCCGGGGAGAGGGTGGAACCCATGGATGATCTCATCATCGTCAGTCCCAACGACGGTAGCAGGGACGTTAGCCCGAGACTCAGTACGATACCGAGCACTCCACCGACAAATCCCACCAGTGCCGAGTTGACCAAGAATATCATCATGATGTCCCTGTTCCTGGCTCCAATAGCCTTCATAGTACCGATTTCCCGTGTCTTTTCCATTACCGAAGTGAACATCGTGTTTGCAATACCTACCGAACCTACGATCAGGGAAACACCTGCTATGGCTCCCAGGAAAAGGCTCATGGATGACATCATCTCACTGGCAGACTCAGCCATGGATAAGGAGTCGCTTACGCTGAAGTCCCTGTCCTTCTCATTCATGATATGCCTTGATATCATGAGTTTCTCTTCAACATCTGCGACCACTACCTCGACATTTTCTACATCGTTGACCTGAATAACAATAGAATCGTAGACACCTACCTCTCCATCCTCTATCAGTTCTACTGCAGCATCTATCGGCATTATCACGGCATTGTCATCCTCACCTGATGCAAGTATTCCTACAACCCTGACGGATTTCCCGTTGATAGTTATGACCCTGTTAAGGCCTATCTGGGTATCGTACATTTCGTTGGCTATCCTGTAACCAATGACCGCAACGTAATTATCTGCGGGTTCCAGCAGCCTGCCGGACTCAACATCATATGTGATGGTATACTGCCATAGCTGGGGATCGACACCTGTGATGGATAGTTCTGCGGATTCACCCATGTAGTACACATCCTCCTTACCGGATATCTTGCCGTACATGTAACTTATATTGTCTACAGATTTGAGAGCCCGCATATCCTTATCAGTAATTTCCGCATCATCTGAGGAAGACGAGGAACCTCCACCACCGCCGCCCGGGGGTCCCATGGCTGAGAAGGCCCGAGTGTAGCCCGGAGTAACGGTAATAGTCGTCAAATCCATATCAGCAAGGCGGCTTTCCATATCTGCTGACATGCTGTCACTTATAGACATGATTGTGACGACTGCACCGACCCCGATGACAATGCCTATTATAGTTAGCCAGCTTCTGATCTTGCTGTGCAGCAGGATGTTGGTAGCAAGCTTAAGATATGTCCTTCGTCTCATTGCCCTTCCTTCAGGATCTTCCTCTTCAGTCCCTTTAAGTGGTTTGATAGTTCCTTACGGATATCCTCATTGGACTGACCTGTTTTCCTCTTCCTGTAGTAGAGAGCTCCACCTGTAAGGACAAACAGTACCAGGCCATACATCAGGTAGCTGTTGTCAGATGTCTGCTGGGACGTTCCCCGGGGACCCATTGCTGCAGAGGTGGCACCTGTTGCAGACAGGTCTATAGGAACACTTTTCTCCACAGATAATCGCTGGCCTGTGGAATCCGTGTATTCTATCAGGACCAGAAGGTTATTCCTTGAACTGAATGACTGCGATTCTGTCGTGTTAGTGGAACTTGCCTGTGCCTGTCCCGGCCTTTCGCCGGTTGCTGTCGCCTGCATCATGCTGGTGGAGGTTACAGAGAAAGATGTAATAGTGTAGTCCCCTTTCTCAAGGTTTCCAACGATGGTGGAAGTGCTGCCTGTTGCCTGGAAATTGTCCTGTTCAAGTATGGACACCTTGACAGAATAAGCCTGGTTATTACCTACATTCGCAAGTGACAGAGAAACCTCGCCTGCACTGCCCTCAGAATAAGTCACATCGAAATCCGTGCCGCCCCCTACAAACATGCCAGCTTTTGTCTTGATAGTGCTTTCATTGGAATCGTAGTCCTGAAATGTCAGGGTGATGTCAAGCTGGTACAATCCAGGATCTGCATTCACATCAGCCATAACAGAATAAGCCACAGTTACTGACTCACCCACACCGAGATAACTTATGTACTTGGTATTGTCCGAATATACCGGCAGGATCGTACCTGTCGAATCCTCCCATGAGACAGCCATATTCTTGAGAGGAGAAGTACCTGTATTTGTAATTATAAGCTCCAGAGGCTCCACAGTGGCAATATCAATACTTGACTTACTGATAGTAACCACCTGTGCATACTCCTTGCCCTGCACATCAACTGCAACCGTAGTTGTTACAGCTGATTCACTGTCGCTGTCTTTAACGGATATGTCAATATCATAAGTCTTCTTTGCCGCGTCCGCATCTACTTTGAGTTTGAATTTGACTACTGTGGCATCATTTTCATCCTGACGGGCTTTCAGATAGGATATGGTCTTTGAAAGTGACTCCCCGGATGCCGGGGAAAAAGGATATTCCGGATTCACTGCAATGACCACATTGGTAAGATCCTTGTTTCCCACGTTCTGTACAGTCAGTGTAAGTTCTACGACCTCGCCAGGTCTTGCAGGACTCGGGCTCTGGCTCATGACATTGATGTCTACTCCACTGGCACTATTAGATATAGCTGCTGACGCCGAACTAACGGACAAGATTAAAAATAATAGTATTATCAAAACTTTTCTCATTTTCATCACATTACTTCTCTATCTATCTTTTCTACTTTCTCGACCATGCCATCCCTGATGTGTATCACCCTGTCGGCATATTGCACCGGCTTGAGATCGTGGGTGACGATGATGATGGTCTTTCCTTCGTTCCTGTGCAGATTGCTCAGGAACTCGAGGATGTAACTGCCAGTCTTACTGTCAAGGTTGCCTGTAGGTTCATCTGCAAGGATTACTTGGGGATCGACTGCAAGGGACCTTGCTATTGCGACCCTCTGCCTCTGTCCGCCTGACAGCTGCGAAGGCAGGTTTTTCTTCTTATCTGAAAGTCCGACAACTTCCAGCAATTCTCCTGCCCTCTTGCGGGCATAAGAGGAATCAGCCTCCTGGAACTCCAGCGGGAGCATCACGTTCTCTATTGTATTCAGCGTGGGAATCAGGTTGAACTGCTGGAAAATGAAACCTATCATCTGGCCTCTTATCTGGGCAAGTTCGGATTCCCCGAGCTTTGAGATGTCTTTGTTATTCAGTTCCACGATACCCCTGCTGGGAATGTCAAGGCAGCCTATGAGGTTCATCATCGTGCTTTTCCCGCTACCGCTGGGTCCCAGTATCACAACGAATTCACCTTTATTTATTGTAAGATTGACCTCTTTAAGAGCATCAAAGGTGATCTCACCCATCTGGTATGTCTTCCAGACATCACGCAGATTCAAGAGAGGTACACTGTAATCATTCTGTAATGACTGATCATCTGACCGGATAGATTCAATTTTCAAGATCTGTAGCTCCATCGCTATTACCAGTGAAAACCAGTTCTGCGCTCCCGGGGGGAGAAATATTCGACAGGCGATCGAGTTGCTCAGGAGTCAGCTTCCGGATAAGAGCCGGGGTCACGTAAGTATCATTGGCGCTAATTGCCTGAGTACGGAATTGAATGAACTGCTTAAATGTGTCTTTCATGAAATGCTTCCTGACTCGCAGGAGGCACCCATCTACATAAAGAGGCCTCCGAACGAGAGATTGGTTGTCATATATGGTGGTACGTGGTGGTTGCTAGGTGGCACGCCAGAAGTTGTCATTGGCAACCATGAGTGCCACCTCGCGGGGGTGGGCGATACTCGTCAGCAGTTATCTTGCTGACAATGCCTGAATTAGCCAATTTAAATAAAAGCATACTTACAAATAAAAGACAAAATGGAACTATTTTCCATGAATAAAGCTTTATAAGGAGATTTTTGGAGATTAAACTCTTTATATGGAGCGCATATACTTATCATAGGCAGATAAAGAAAGATATCCGCCAAAAAGAAGACAATACTCCTTTATACGGAGTGGAGAAATATTACCAGTTAATTAGAGCCTGATAGAAAGCAGGGTGAAAAATGAAGATCAGCTCTCACCTTCTACAAGAAACAGGATGTTACCCCTTCCCTTTTTGAATTTCTGGATCTTTCCTCTTTTTTCGAGGTCAAGGAGCATGAGACTTACTTTGCCTTCAGAGTATCTCAAGCGCTTTCGCATGTCTTTTTGTGTGATCCTTCCACCTTGGGACCTGAGGATATCCAGTATTTCCTGCAGGTCTGCAGGGACAGGCTCAAAAGATAGTTCAATGGCCTTTCCATCTGAAAGATTTAACTCCGGGATGAGGATATGCCCTGGAGCCATATCACTTACCCCATCTTCCTCCTGAGAATATACAATTTGTAGCTGTGTCTCAGGAATCTCATGATCAGCTTTGATAAGTGGAGCAGTAGGATATTCGGTCTTAACAGGCTCAAAAACATCAGGCTCCAGTAAAAACGGGTCAGCAGTAAGAGAGTTTGTTACCCTGGTATGAGAAACAGCCGGTGAACGTTCGCTCTTATAGCGCACTTGGTAGAACAGAATCAACAGGACTAAAATAAGTGATAATGATGCCCCTATTAGAATTCCACTGCTATCTCCAGAAGATAAAACTGCTGTATCCTGGCCGGTATTCTCCGGGCTAAGCACAACAGCATCAAGCCCTGTGTTCGTATAAGAGGGAAGTAAGAGCATGTCCACGACATAGCTGCCTTCATCGGAAACAGTGATCACCTCTTCCCCATAATGCGTCAATGCATCGTTCTGGTAATATTTTGCTTTTATCAGGTAGGTGCCGCTTGGAAGGTCAAAAGAGTAAACACCGGATTTTGCCACCATCGACTGTACAGGAGTAGAGTTCACCTCGACCAGTGTATTGTCAAGAGGTTCGAACGTACTCCATTCATAAGCAACACCGTGTACTGTGGCAACTCCGGAAGCCATGCAAAGCCCCGGCATTAATAACAATACAGCAACGCAGCTTATGTACAATATGAATTTCATTCACATCAACAATTGCTTTTTGCTATATCAAGTATTCTCAAAAAGGGAGGGTTTCCATAACTGCCTTTTTGCAGGAACGTTGCCATTCTCAAGATAATAGATGCCATCCCCGAAAAGCTCGGCTCTGCCTTTCCCAGTGGCGACAAGGGAGATATCTTCCCCTATGACCTCTACCATAAGTCCTGAACCTGATATCTGTATATTACCAGTCACATTATCATATGATATGGCCTTATGCTTCAACTCAGTCGTTGAGACTTCAGGTATCACATTATTTTCCAGTCTGACAGATACATCATTCTCAAAATCCACGTAAGAGATTTTTCCGCCGGAGAGAGAAAGGTCGATATCCAGATCACCTAAAAGAACAACAGTACCATTACCCTGTGCAACCAGACTGGCACTTTCCGGTATTCCTGCATGGAGAGCAAGATAGGGACTCAACTCGTCGAATATGCTTTTAAGCCGCTGGTTTGCCTCAATGAGGCTTTCCCTTGAGCTGATCAGGCATTCTTCGTCACTCGTACATGTACGGGTACTGGCTTCAGAGTCATTCACATGGGCTGTAGCTGATGATGTGTTTGATGACATTTCCATGTACATCCTGGCATCCCCTACAAGCAGAGTGTATTCATCAAGTAGAACTTCCATGTTCCCAACATCTTCACCTTCCTGCTTTAATCTGTCAATGCTGTCTGCAAGACGCCGGGACATTCTCTCTGACTTAAGAATGATATCTTCAAGCATTGCCCGATCATCGGTATTCAGTTGTGTATCCTGCTCAAAGAACATACCCTGAAACTGGTCATCAAAGTGTTTAGCACCTGGAGGATGCTCTGGGAAGGACATGGGGCTTTCTCTTTTGTCTCCCGGTGAGCTGATGTTGTCCGGGCCGGTAAAGGCCGATATGATGACCATGGATATAAGGATCATCAGAAATATGATCGGTGCCCTTCTCATTTAAAATCACATCTTACCATGTTAATCATTTTTTACTTCCTGTAGTCCATTACCAGGTCGAAAGTTCATGTGCTTTATGAAAGTCTCTGTTGAATATAAACATACTTAATAGTATAGCAAAAATGGGATTGCAATTGCACGATACAGAGCCCTACAGAAGGGTTATGGGCGCATCAATCCTTTAAGGCATTTCCTAGATGAGAAAAAGTGCCTATAAGGATTTCAATTTGCTAAGAAAACTCATTTATAGTCTTCAACACAACTTATTACACGTTAGCACTTATATTGCCTTATGGCGGGGAAAGAACAAATTCTGATTGACCGAAAGGTAACTCTCGACGAGATTAATGATTTGATCACACACGAGAGCAATTCAAGAGTGTTGAAAAGGCTCTATTTTGTGAAATTTAGATATTTGGGAGATTCTGTTGAAGAAGCTGCTACTAAAGTTGGAGTAACTAAGAAAACAGGATATTACTGGCAAGAGCATTGGAGTAAAGGCGGCTATGCCGCCTTAATACCACATTTTGGCGGAGGAAGGAAGTCCAAACTTACTGATGAACAGATGAAAGAATTAAGATTATTGTTAAAAAACAAGGATTACTGGACTACAAGAGAAGTATGGGATTTGATAAAGGAAAAATATAGCGTAGAATATTCCGAGAAACAAGTAGGAGTTATACTCCGCAATTTTAACATGTATCACTCAAAACCTTACCCTTTTGACTACAGAAAACCTGAGAATGCTGAAGAGATCTTAAAAAAAACTAACCGAAGCAATTCCAAAAGATATTGGTCAAGATGAGCAGTATATCATAGGTTTCCTGGATGAATCTTCACCACAAACAAAAGCAAATACGCAACGTTTATGGTCATTTAAAAGACCTGTGATAATAAAAAATACAGACTATATCAAAGCAAATGCATTTGCGTTTTATTCAATTAACGGTAACAATCTCATTGATTTTATGGAAAGTTCAAAAACAGAAGATGTGTGTGAATTCCTGGAAAAAATTGTAGAGCAAAACCCAGGGAAAAGAATAATTCTTGTTCTGGATAATGCAAGATCACACCATGCAAAGAAAACGATAAGTAAAGCGAGAGATTTAAAAATAACACTTGTGTTCCTACCACCTTATTCACCAGATCTGAATCCAGTAGAATTTGTATGGAAAACAATCAAAAGAGAAGTATCAGCCAAATTTATCAGATCAAAAGAACATTTAAGAAACATCATCGAAAGTGAATTCATGAAAGTGGAGAACTCATTATCGTTTGCAAAAAAATGGATAGAAACATTCAATCCACAAATAAAAAGTGTCATTTGTTGAGTCAATGACTATAACTCATTTTTGCCTGCTATTTTCTGACAATGCAGATATTTCCGGTACCTGAGGATTTAATATCAAAGGTTATCTCGTAGCCGATACGAGTTATTTTCATATCTATCCCCCTTCCTGACTAACAGCTGTTCCTTTTTCTGTAACCATTGGTAATCTAATATGGAATAATAGAAGCTTAAATAGTGTTTAAAGCACGGAACAAGCTTTGAAAGCTAATAAAGCTTTATTAAAGCGCCTTTTTGATAGATAGATCCTCAAATAATACTCTTTTGTTAAGTATGCTTATATTTTCGGCTGGTAATTTTGGGAATGCCGTACCAGCAATGAAAGAGAACGGGACTGGATCTGGCAGATATAACTTAAAAGGAGGAAAAAAGTGAAATGAAACTACACGGAAAGAAAGCACTGGCCTGTCTTTCTCTGATGCTTGTGGTATTAAGTGTAATACCCTCAGGTGCGATCAGCAATGAGACCGGCGTTCAGAATGCAACAGACATAGCAGACTTTGCAGAAGGCAAATTCAAGGGAAGGGGACCAATGGAAAGGTCAGCTATGGAAATTCCGGAGTTTGAGACTGAAGAAGAAGAGATAGCATTCTTACAGGAGAAAACTGTTGAATCTATCGAGAAAAGGATCGATATGGCAGAAAAGATGCTCGAGAACATAGATGGGACAGACAGTAAGAATGTGACTGTAGAATCTCTTGAAGAGGAGATCAGCGAACTTAAGATATTACTCGAAAAGATAAACTCTACCACAACTCTGGAAGAACTTAAAGAGCTCATGTCCGAATCCATGAAGATGGGACAGGGAAACATAAGAGGTCAGGGTCATGGAATGGAAATGCCTGAGTTCGAAACAGAAGATGAAGAGATCGAGTTCGTAAAAGCAAGGACTGAAGAATCAGTGAAAAGGATGATTGAAATATTGGAAAATATTGATGCTGAAAAGACCGACTCTGAGAACATCACAAGCGAGGATGTTGAAGCAATACTTGTCCAGCTTGAGGACATCAATTCAAGACTCAATAGCGAAGATCTGACACTGGAAGATCTTCAGGAGATCAAAGAAAGCATGTCCGCAATAATGGACAGCATCAGGGAAGCATGCCCTTCCCCTGCAAATGAAAGAGGAGCATTCCCGGGACACCGCGGGAACAGGGAGGGAATGACAGCGTAATTTAAGACCAACAATATGTGTACTACCAGCTGGAGAGATGGGGCCCCTGGCCCTGCCTCACTACACATCGACTCATTCTGAGGAGAAACAATGACAGTATGAAAGGAAACTTTAACGGCGGGGAACCGGAAGGCGGGCGCCTGGGAAATGAAGCCAGGGATAAAGAAAATAATGGATTGTTACCCGGTCTGATCAACAAAACAAAAGCAATCTTCAGTTAATCTAAGGATGATCAGATAAGATGACACAGGCAGCAGAGTACATTCTGCCTGCACCTATTGTCCATAACTTAAAACAGCAAACCTTAATTATTCCTTATATACTCCATCTCCGGTAACAAGCCTGCCATTTACAGTGATCCAGCCGTCCTGGGACCCTGACAACAGGACATTCATCCATTCACTGTAGCTGTTCCATTGCCAGCCCAGAATCCACCACTCATTGTATCCGGTCATGCTGACAGATATCTCTACCCGTGCATCAGGGGAAGCCTCGTACTGCACATACATGCGGCTTTCATAGTTGTGGATATTCTGCGAGCTGTTGAGGTCATATTTTGGAAGAAGGACCATTTCCCGGCCAAGAGGATTCTTTGTGTCGATGATATGGTCAGCAGGTACCATTGTTGCAAAGGAGATATGATCCTGAACAGGTGTTTCCTCAGAATACCCATCAGATATCACAGGTTCCATTTCCCGGGGCGGGTCGCTTTCATCGGATATAGGCATTGGGAGAGGACGGAATTTTGGGACAATCTTCTCAGTCTTCATGGAAAGCATAAGCCCGTGTTCAGTATCCACAAGAGCGTATTCCCATGAAGGATCATCGCTATTGAAGTTATTCTCTACAATGTCCTGTCCAACTGAAGACGCGTTATCCATAACAGGGATCGGGATGTAAAGAGTTACGTTGCTCAGATTTGAATTCGTAGTGAGCGTGACATCATAGTCATAACTGCTGTGAAAGCTATCTTCATACATCGCTTGTTTCTGGCCTGCCCACCAAAAAGACAACACTCCGGCAGACACGACAAATACCAGAACAAAGCCAACTATTATTTTATAAGAAAGTTTCATGTTTTCTACTCTAAAATTATGAATAATTATGAATAAAAGATACCCTAACAAATATAAGTATTGCTTGTTACATTAGATAATAAGTTCTATACTTATTATAATAAATAAAAAAGTAAAGGCAAATTGGAGATATTCAAATTTATTTTAACAGCAAGGTATAACTCTACCTTTTTATAATATTCAAGCGCAGTTTTTGCATGGACTGTTTAGGAACAAGAGGAAGTACAACACAGGCGATTGAATGAAAATCAACAACAAAGACGATGTTATTAAGGCCATTGAAACGCATAATGTGAAGTTCATACGATTGCAATTCACAGATATCCAGGGGACAGTAAAAGATGTCGAGATTCCTGTTACACAGATAGAGAAAGCATTGACTTCAGGGATTTCCTTTGACGGCTCCTCTATCGAAGGGATGGTAAGGATCGATGAATCGGACATGGTACTTAGACCGGATACCAGGACCTTCGCAATCCTCCCATGGGGCAGGGACAAAGGTGTCGTTGCAAGAATGATATGCGATGTACATCTTCCCGATGGCAGGCCCTTTGAGGCTGACCCGCGCTTTGTCCTCCGGAAAATGATGAAGGAAGCAGAAGAAATGGGATTCCAGCTCAATGTAGGTCCGGAACTTGAATTTTTCCTGTTCGCCAAGGAGAATGGCAGAGCCACCACAATTCCCAACGACTACGGACGTTACTTTGAGTTTGCCCCTACCGACCTTGCAGAGGACATCAGAAGAGAGATAGTGCTTACCCTCACAGACCTTGACTTTGATATCGAAGCCTCGCACCATGAATGTGCATGTGGGCAGCACGAAATAGACTTTAAGTACGACGATGCACTGACAACTGCCGACAATGTGGTGACATTCAAATATGTTACCAGGACCATTGCTAAGATCCACGGACTGCATGCCACCTTTATGCCAAAACCAAAAGCTAACGAGAGTGGCTCCGGCATGCATGTTAACCTGTCACTTTCAAAAGATGGAAAGAATGCTTTCTATGACCCTGACAAGGATATGCAGATCAGCGATATTGCCAGATACTTCATAGCGGGTGTAATGGATCACATCAAGGCAATCTCCTGTATCGCAAACCCACTTGTCAACTCATACAAGAGGATAGTGCCGGGTTATGAGGCTCCCGTATACATTACATGGTCAGGTGCAAACCGTAGCTCTCTTATCCGTATACCCACACCCCGTGGCAACAGCACAAGGACAGAGCTCAGGAGCCCGGACCCATCCTGTAACCCATATCTCACCTTTGCAGCAATACTTGCTGCCGGACTTGAAGGTATCAGGAACAAGAAAATGCCGGCACAGATAGTGGACTATAATATATTCGACCTGACAAAGGAACAGCTCAGGGAAAAAGATATTGAGACCTTGCCAGGCACCCTCAATGAGAGTGCGGACTACCTGGAAAAAGATGCATTCCTCAGAGAGAAACTCGGGGCACATGTGCATGGCAACATCCTCAGGCTTGCAAGGGCTGAGTGGGACGCGTACCGCATACAGGTGCATGAATGGGAGATAGAAAGATACCTGAACACTGTTTAAAGAATGCAGCCGGATCTTGTCATCAGGGAAGCAAGGCATGAAGACTTTCAAAATGTCTTGCGTTTTATTGAACTTGTTGATGGGGATTTTTATCCCCCTCTCAGCCAGAGGGGTGACGGCGGAATCCCCGAAAGAATAAAGGCGTCCCTTGCAAGATCCGATGCCAACTATATGATTGCACATCTCACAGAGCCGGAGGAATCCGATCTGCTGCAGGGCCTTATTGCAATGGTAGGGTTCACCTGTAAATGGCAGCATGAAGATGATGCCTATATTAATTTTCTGGCCACACATCCTTCCTATCGCAAGCATGGGTTGGCAGGAGTATTGCATGGAAGACTCGAAGAAATGCTCGTTGAAAAGGGCGTCAGCAGAGTATACCTGTGCACATGGTCCGGCAACCTGGCAGCTATGCGATTTTATGAGAAACTGGGATACAGTGTGTATTCTATTATCCTCAACGACCGGGGCAATGGGATCAATACCCTGAATTACAGGAAAGGATTGGGTACACTGAAGTCATCGATGAGTGCAAAACAATAATATAAGATAATGATATCGAGTAAGGTTTAGATAGTTCTTAATTGTTACAGCATTTGTATGTGACATTAGAACAATCTTCTTCACAACGAATATGACTGCAGGCCTGATGTAGCTCTTGGTCCAGATAGCTGTGTAGACTTAAAATACCGGACACGGATACCCTTTGCATGGTTAGTTAGAATAGAGGAAGTGTTGGGTACCGTGCCCGTTTAAACCAATGTCCTATTTCAACACTCCTCTGGCATCCTCTCCATTTTCTTTGTGGAAAGCTTATTGATGGATTCCAGGTTTACGCCCTTTTCCAGAGACAGTTTGCCGTTCCCTATCGCACTGGTGACGAACTGCCTGCCTGTGGGGTTTCGAATTATCAGGGTTGTGTAGCCCTGAGGACTTCCGATGGAGCCTGCGGAAATATCTGAATGGAGAGCAGTGAGGTCTGTACATATTTTACAGCCAGGACGCACACAGTCTTCCACTTCATTGAGGGAGAGGACTGTTAGCGAGCCGTCCTTCAGTGTTATTTCCAGCTTGCCTTTCACATCGAAACGAGTGATATCCAGAGGATCGAGATTCTTTTGTGCAATGAGCTTGTCCTGCACGAGTTTTTCATAGTCGAAGGTCTCTGTACAGAACAGGCCCACGACCAGACGGATGTATTTCCTGAAAGGCCTCAACAGGTCGAGGTCGCTCTCACGCATCTGATGGATCGCTTCCACGACACATGGGACCCCGACAACCGCTACGTTGGTGAATTTGCGGTTGATAATGGCCTCTTTCAGGGATGCTACAAGGGGCACCCACCAGTTATAGCGACTTCCCGCGTGATGTATAAGGGCTTCACCGGATGTTATCACGGCTGATGACGGCCGCAGGGTCCATGGGTCTTCAACGACTGTCACCACTGCATCTATCATGCCCTGTTCCAGCGCATTTGCAAGTATAGCCGTTACCGCGCCGCCACTTTGCTTTTTTGGGATGCCGAATTCTGCTTTTGCAGAAACTATGTCTATATAAGTACCAATTAATTCAGGTTTGCACGTATGAAGCCTGGGGCATACCTCATAGCATGCACCGCATGGCACACCGTCGTTAACTTCTTTGCAGTAACCGCTATTAAGCGGATGTGCCGATTCTATACCGGTTTTAAAGAATATGGCATCAGCAGGGCATACGGCAACGCAGGCGCCGCATGAGGCGCACTTGCCAGTATCCCATACATCTGCCTTTAAGTCAAGATAATTTTTACCTGCCATGTGATCACTCCCATGTATATTTGCCTGCAAAAGGTCTGCTGCTTGCAGGTATTATGCGGGTGTAATTTGTATCCAGGAATGGAGCGGGATCAACCTCGATGCGTTCACAGAACTCTGTTATCAAGGGAGACAAGCGCTTCAGGTCACCATCTGTGAAAGTGACCTTCCGGGCTCCGACACCAAGCAGCCGGTCCTGGATATCTCCGCGGAGGATAATCTCTCCGCCATGGATACCGCTTCCGATACCCCGGTCTTTTACGGCAACTTCATGTCCCATTCCAAGAACAATTATGATTCCGCCGGCCATGTATTCTCCCAGGAAGGCATGGGTTGTACCGCCAACAGCTAGCACAGGGCGCTTCTGGTCATATTCTTTCATGTGAATGCCACCCCGGTAGCCGATATCGCCTCTGACGAACACCCTGCCTCCACGCATACTGTGCGCTACCGCGTCACCTGCACTGCCGTGGATGACAATGGTACCGTTGTCCATCGTGTTCCCGGGCGCATGCTCACTATCGCCGCGTACAATACACTCCGGACCGCTCATGAACATCCCAAGGTCACCTCCGGGCACACCGTTGATAGTTATCCGGACATTGCTCCGGAGTCCGTTCGCTATGAAGCGCTGGCCGAGCACATTGTTGATCACTATCTCTCTTACGCCTGATGCCACTGCCTGTCGTATCATCTTGTTAAGCGGTGTGTAGTGCATCCCATTTGCGTCAATAGTCATTGTTTCCACGTTATCAGGCCCCCACAGGGTCTACATTCAGAACCTTGAGCATGCTTTCATCCAGCATATAACCACGTAACTTCTCACGGTTTCCACGCAGGCTCTCAATACTGTTGATCCCGGCAGCGCCCATAAGTTCGCTCAGTTCAAGAGTCCATGAATGGATAAGATTTGCAACGTGCTGCGAGCCGACATCCGTGTCGATACGGTTCACAAGATCAGGTTGCTGTGTGGCGATACCCCAGGGGCAGAGTCCACGGTAGCAATTACCGCACACCCTGCATCCCAGGGCTATGAGCGAAGCAGTACCGATGTAAACTGCGTCTGCTCCAAGTGCTATGGATTTTGCGAGGTCCGCACTGCTGCGTATACCTCCGCTGGCTATGACCGATACTTCATTCCTGATGCCCTGGTCATTCAGTTTCTGGTCCACAGCTGCAATTGCAGCTTCTATCGGGATACCGACGTTGTCCCTGAATACCTTCGGGGCTGCGCCCGTACCGCCGCGGAAACCGTCAATTACAACGGCATCTGCAGAGGATCTGGCAATGCCTGCCGCAATAGCTGCCACATTGTGGACAGCAGCTATCTTGACAAAGATAGGTTTCTTCCATTCCGTGGCTTCCTTGAGACTGCGCACAAGCTGTGCAAGGTCTTCAATACTGTAAATATCATGATGAGGGGCGGGGCTTATAGCATCCGAACCCAGAGGTATCATACGGGTACATGAGACATCTGAACACACTTTTTCCCCGGGAAGGTGGCCGCCAATGCCTGGCTTTGCTCCCTGCCCGATCTTGATCTCAATAGCTGCACCACGTTCCAGGTAATTGATATCCACACCAAAACGCCCGGATGCGACCTGAACGATCATATTGTTCTGATAAGGATAGAGCGACTCATGCATACCACCCTCACCGGTACCCATGAAAGTCCCGGTCTTTGCAACAGCCTTGGCCAAGCTGAGCTGGGCATTCAGGCTGATAGCACCGTAACTCATGTGACCTATCATGATAGGTGTATCGAGTTTGAGGTTGGGAGCCAACTCTGTCTTAAGTTCTATGTCACCCTTGTCACTCTTTGTGAACTCGAGCTTTGCAGGCTTCTTTCCAAGATAGGTGCGCAACTCCATGGGCTCTCTTAGCGGATCAATGCTTGGGTTTGTGACCTGGCATGCATCAAGCACCAGCCTGTCAAAGATAATGGGATAATCCATTGCATTGCCCATTCCCGCCAGGATGATCTTCCCGGTGCGTGCCTGGTTAATAATATCCTCACGGGCCTGCGCTGTCCATAGGGGATGACTGCGGTAATCCACCGGCTTCTCCTGCAGTGAGATGGCATCCCTCGGGCACATTGAAATGCAACGATGGCATGCTGTACACCTGCGGGAGTCAATCAGGATCCGGTCATCCTCGATCCTGTAAACACCATAGGAACAGTTATCGACACAACGCATGCACTTCATGCACTGGTCACGGTCAATACTAATCTTATACTTTAGAGGAACACTACCAAGGCTCATTGTGAAAACCTCCCAACAACGGGCTCGCCTGCTCTTGGCATATAGATGGTCTTCACGTCGGGGTCCATTACACGGATAGCTGCCTCCTCGCTGGATATATACAGGCGCGAGTCATTTTCTCCCACAACAAGTGGGCGAAGCTTTATCCGGTCGGTGAACCCTACAATCCCATTGCTTGTTGCAACCACGATGGCAAAGGGCCCGTTCATGAGAGCCGGGCCATATGTCAGGCGCAGTGTACGCTTCAGCTTCTGCTCTTTTTCCGGCAGGATATCGATCTCATCCCAGAAGGAAGGTGCCAGGGCTTCAACGATCATCTCGGAGGGAAGACCGTGCCGCCTGCCCAGAAGATCGAATAAGTAGGCTACTACTTCCGTGTCAGTAGACATTGTACACTTGTAACCGTTGCTTTCAACATAACTCCTGTTGGTACCATAGGATGTAATCTCACCATTGTGTACTACGGCCCAGTCAAGCAGGTTGAACGGGTGCGCACCGCCCCACCAGCCGGAGGTATTCGTTGGGTAACGGTTGTGTGCAAGCCATATATAACCCTTATAATCTTCGATCCTGTAAAAGTTCGCAACATCCTCCGGCCAGCCTGATGCCTTGAAGACTCCCAGATTTATTCCAGAAGAGAAGATCAGAGATCCCGGGATTGTAGAGTTCACTGTCATCACAAGATGCTTGATGATATCTTCAGCAGGATTATTGCTGCCTACTATGAACTCGGTATATGGTTTATAGAAATATCTCCAGGGGATATGCTCTCTCTTCAGGCAGGGCTGCTCGTAAGTCGGGATCTCTTCCTGATGGACTATCCTTCCCCACTTTTGAAGCACCTCATCTACCTTCGATTTAGGTTCTACAAGGTTGTCGAAAAACACATGAATAGCATAACAATCCGGATAATCGGGGTATATGCCGTAAGCTACATACCCTGCTCCTTCTCCACTTCCTCTTTCGTTCATCAGACTCAGGGCCTTCTTTATACTGGAGCCGTCCATTCTGGCCCTGGTCCGATCGATGACACCTATTATTCCGCACATGTTTATCACTAGGACTATGTTTTGAGGTTCCGCATATCAACTTCACGCCAGGCCAAACCATGCAACGGCCGGTAGAAGGATAGGAACCTGTCTGCACAAATATCAATACAAAGCAGGGCAGCAAGTAAAACAAATGCTGCCTCTGATACATTTAAATTAATTGGATAAGGGAGCTAACCCTTACCCGATTTACAATATACTCAGGTAGTTCTCGATCTCCCATGGGTGGACAATTGTCTTGTAATCGTTCCACTCGGCATTCTTTGCCTTGAGGAAGCTGTTGAAGGTGTGTTCTCCAAGAACGTTCTTCATGAAATCGCTTTCCTTCATGAGATCAAGTGCTTCCTTAAGGTTGCCTGGCAGAGATTCTATACCCCTACTTACCTTTTCTTCTTCACTGAGCTTGAAGATGTTAACATTCGTTGCCTCAGGCGGCTCTATCTGGTTCTTTACACCGTCAAGACCGGAGTGCAACATTGATGCAAAGGCCAGGTATGGGTTACATGCCGGGTCCGGGCACCTGAGCTCTACTCTTGTACCTGCGCCTCTTGTTGCAGGTATTCTGATCAGTGCGCTCCTGTTGGATGCGGACCATGCTGCATAGATAGGTGCTTCATATCCCGGTACAAGTCTCTTGTACGAGTTAACCGTGGAGTTTGTGACAGCTGCAAATTCTCTTATGTGCTTAAGCAGACCGCCGATGTAATACCTGGCAGTTTGTGAGAGACCATCGCTTGTTTCCGGGTCATAGAATGCGTTCTTACCATCCTTCATAAGTGACTGGTTTGAATGCATGCCTGATCCGTTCACACCGTACAGGGGCTTTGGCATAAAGGATGCATAGTAGCCATGGTGGTAGGCGACAGACTTAACGACATACTTGAAAGTGACAACACTGTCAGCCGTGGAAAGTACATCTCCGAACCTGAAGTTGATCTCATGCTGTGATGGCGCTACTTCGTGGTGGGATGCTTCGATCCTGAAACCCATGTCCACGAGTGCAAAGTCTATAGCTCTTCTGACATCCTGTGCAAGGTCAAGGGGTGCGAAGTCGAAGTATCCTCCGTTGTCTGTGAGCTGTGTAGTTGGCTTACCATCAGCATCCAGCTTAAACAGGAAGAACTCAAGCTCAGGGCCGACGTTCATTGTATAACCCATTTTGTCAGCTTCTGCGATAGCTCTCTTCAGGATGAACCTTGGGTCTCCTTCGAAAGCCTTGCCGTTAGGTCTCTTGACATCACCGATTATACGTGCAACTGCTCCTTCCTTTGGCCTCCATGGAAGGATCCTGAATGTGGATGGATCTGGCATGAGCACCATGTCGGACTCTTCGATCCTTGTGAAACCTTCAATGGATGAACCATCGAACATCACACCGTTCTTGAAGACATCCTCAAGGTCTGTTGCAGGGATAGCCCAGCTCTTGACCATACCAAGTATATCAGTGAACTGGGTCCTTATGAACTTCACATCACGCTCTTCTACGATCTTCAACACGTCTTCAACGGTTGTGGGCTTTGATACTGACTTTGAGTTTACCATACAACTACTCCTCAATTCTAGGGGGGTAAGTATCCCATTACCTACTTGCTAGTATATATAACTTTTTATTGCGATTGACTGGAGGCATTATTCCCCGAGAAAATATGAGAAACATTCACTGATAAAGATTAGTTCCAAAAACACAAAATACGATAAGAACCAGACACAATCCAGCGAGAAAGTTAAAGGTGTCCGCCGGAATAAAAGATATATCGATAAGTAGGCAAATCTTTAAAGTAGATAAATACCGGAACCGCTTTTCAATATTTGCCGTGACATAAAACATACAACTCTCAATGAAATATAATTTATAGTACAAGATACGGAATATGATATAGGATGCCAGAAACCATTACCACGGATGCCGAGATTCTTGAAAGAATGAAAGCTGCCTGCAAGGACACGCTCAAATGCATGCAGTGTGGCGTATGTAGCGGAAGCTGTCCCTCCGGCAGGCACACGGCACTGAACATACGCAGAATTGTGAGAAAGGCCACCAGGACCACAGATATTCTGAAAGACGAGCAGTTGTGGATGTGTACCACATGTTACAACTGTCAGGAGCGCTGCCCCAGAGATATCGATATTGTAGACGTGGTGTTCAAATTGAGGGCCATCGCAGTGCACGAGGGCATCATGCTTCCGGAACATGTCAAGGTGAGCGAGTTATTACTGGAATACGGCCATGCAGTGCCAATAGATGAAGATCGCAGGAAACAGAGAGCGGAGCTCGGGCTTGACGAGTTGCCGCAGACTGTTCATAGTCATCCAAATGATCTTGATGAGGTCAAAGCCCTGCTTGAATCATGCGGATTTGACAGGATCCGGGATAACAGGAACGAGAGCGTTTCAGGAAAGGAGACAGGATGAAAGGATTATCGCTATTCCTTGGTTGCGTAATACCAAACAGATATCCCGGCATAGAGATGGCAACCAAGCTGTGCCTTGCAAAGATGGATATCGACTGTGTAGAACTCAAGGGAGCTTCCTGCTGCCCTGCGCCCGGGCTATTCAGGTCATTTGACAAGGCATCCTGGCTGGCCCTTGCAGCCCGTAACATAGTCCTGTCTGAAGAGATGGACAGAGACATACTGACTATATGTAACGGATGCTTCAGCACACTGGCGGACGCAAACAGTATCCTGAAGAATGACACCATCCTTCGCGAACAGACCAATGGGCATCTGGCAAAAACTGGAAGGGAATTCAAAGGGAATATCGATATCAGGCATATTATAGAATACTTATACACAGAGATGGGACCAGATGAGATCAGGAACCATGTTGAAAGGCCCCTGAACATCCGAGTGGCTGTACACTATGGATGCCACCTTCTCAAACCTTCCAGAGAAAGAGGGCTGGGTAGTTTTGAGCGCCCGGAGTTCTTTGATGAGCTCGTTGAATGTCTTGGTGCCACAAGTGTGAACTACCCTGACAAGAACGAATGCTGCGGTGCAGGCGGTGGTGTCCGCTCTGCACTGAAGGAAGATTCCCTGAAACTTGCGAAGCATAAACTCTCAAGGATTAAAGATGCGGGAATCGATTGTATAGTCAATGCGTGCCCTTTCTGCCACATGCAGTTTGACACCGGACAGGAAGAGATCCGCCAGATCACAGGTATCGAATACAACATACCCATATTGCATTATACCCAGTTACTGGGGCTGGCCCTTGGTTTCTCTCCCCGGATGTTGGGCATAAACCTTAATGTTATAACGGACAATCAATTCATTGAAAAGATAGAAAATGGACAGTAAAAGAGGCAGCCTCACCAACAACTTTAAAATGCAAGATGATATTACACAATACCGCACAATGAGCGTGTGGCCTAGTCAGGATATGGCGGCAGCCTCCTAAGCTGCAAGCCGAGGGTTCAAATCCCTTCACGCTCGCCATTTTCTCTTTTTAGAACAATCACAACGGAGATTGACAATTGATAATAAGGAAAGCAAATGTTCAGGACGTTAACGCGATAAAGGATATTATAGAGCCTTACGCAAAAAAGGAGATCATGCTTCCCCGGCCCTTAAGCGAACTATACGAATCCATCCGGAATTTCTACGTGTGCGAGGAGGACGGAGAGATTATCGGCTGCTGCGCCATGCAGGTCAGCTGGCAGGACATGGCCGAAGTGCTCTCACTGGCAGTTAAGCCGGACTATACAAGGCAAGGTATCGGATCAATACTCCTGGATGCATGCCTGAACGATGCAAAGGAACTTAGGGTTAATACGGTTTTTACACTGACATACGCCGTGCCATTCTTTGAGAAAAAAGGGTTCAATGTAGTGGATAAACAAACACTGCCCCACAAGATATGGAGCGGCTGCATAAAATGTCCCAAGTTCCCCAACTGCGATGAAGTTGCCATGGTAAGGAAACTGTGACCATCCCGGCCTCAACTGAATCTTTTTTCAAGATACAGAGTCATACTCTCCTCTTTAACTACTTTGAAGCCATGTCTTAGGTACATACCTATCGCCACGTGCAGAGACATGTCGGTTTTCAGTACAGCCCTTGCATAACTGGCTTCTGCATAGGACAATACTGTCCCGAACAGTGCGCCACCTATCCCCCGGCCTCTCAGGTCCCTGCGAACATATATCCTCCGGATCTCACAGGTATCAGGTCCGGTTCTTCTCACAGCCGCCGTACCTCCCAATACCCCATTTTCCAATGCAATAAAGAAAGCACCGTCTTTTTTCAAGTAACTGGCTTCGATGTCTTCAAGATCGGAATCCTTCAGCGGATCATAAGTAAATCCTTCCTCCCCCAACACTCCGAGCACCAGTGACCTTACACTACCGGAATACTCATTTGAAAAAGGCAGTATCATGCTGAGAGATAATCCCCCGGGTCTTTTAGAAAATCGAGTACAAGAGTGCAGAATGCCTTTGTACCGATAAGAAGGACATCCTCATCGATATCGAAACTGCTGGAATGATTGATCTCCATAATCTTCTTCTCCGGATTCCTCGTACCAAGGATTGCGAATATACCCGGCACTCTCTGCAAATAGAATGCAAAATCCTCGGCACCAAATATCCTCCCGGCATCCTCATTGACATCAAAATGGTTATTCCGGAGCACCCTTACAGCAGCCCGTGCAAACTTTGCATCGTTCATAAGTACCGGATAACCTGCCTCCACATCAATACTATAATGGGGAAGGCCGACAAGGTCCTTTATCGAGTGTTTAGCCATCAGCCTGTCAAGAATATCCCTCATGATACGCTCTATCTGCATGGAATCATTGTTATCGAATGTCCTGAAGCTTCCGTCCATCTCGAGCTCATCCGGAGTCCTGTTGAACTGACTGCCAGAACTAAGAGCCCCGATACCAAAAACATAATTCTCAGGATTTACGTGTCCGGGCAATTCAGAATAAAGTGTCGTGATAAATTCTGCCGCTATCCGCACAGGATCGACACAGGAAGCAGGAGTTGAATGATGACCCCCTTTCCCGAAAATACATATCCTGAACCGATTGGAACTTGCCATACAGGGACCCGCCCTGATGTTAAACACACCCATATCAACATCCCCGAAGATGTGCAATCCTATGACCGCGTCCACACCTTCAAGACCTCCCTGCTCGATCACCCGCTGAGCACCTCCGGGAGGGACCTCTTCTGCAGGCTGGAAGATGAGGCGAACAGTTCCACTAAAACTATCCTGACGTTCTTTTAAAAGCCGGGCTGTGCCAAGAAGGATGGCCATGTGACCGTCATGCCCGCAAGCATGCATTACTCCTTTGTTTCCGGAGATGTAATCCTTATTGGAACCTGTCAGCTTCTCTGTAACAGCAAGAGCATCCATGTCCGATCGGATAGCTATACAAGGACCCCGGCTTCTGCCATGGACATTGGCCACAACACCAGTGTCTGCTATTTTTTCACAGTTTATTCCAAGTTCTCCAAGGACAGACATAATTCTCTCCTGGGTCCGGTATTCCGCATAACTCAGTTCCGGTCCCCGGTGGAATTCACGCCTCATATTTTTTATCCATTCATCAAGGGAGTTCAAAGGATTCACCCGATCAATAATATAATAGTATTATGCAACAATGATAGCATAAAAGATAGAACCCGATGTATTTAACTCATATGAGTGATTCCTGAGATTGTTGCAAGCCCCATATGCAAAAATGCAGCCCATTCACGAAAACACATCCGGATGATGCAAATGATCAAAACAAGGATAAGGGATTTCCTGATAACAAAAGAGGATTGGATATTCGCTGTTTCCGACTATTTCCACCCTCATGGCATCAGGTCAACTTTAAGATATGTGCCTGATGAGAACGGAGAAAGAGAACTCAACGGCATCCGATATAAAAAATATGATTTTGATGTCTCCTTTGATTTCATGAGGCAAAACAGGCCTCAATGGGTTGAAGATGTTCACGTTGTCCCCGAGAGCGAGGTAAAACAGGTGCTCAGGCCTAATGAGGCGATAGATGCACTGGCCGGGCTGGACAGGAGGATAGCGGTTATTGTTAAGACCCTTGAGGATGCCGGCGTTCCCAGAGACAAGATGGGAGTCACAGGTTCATTTCTCCCGGGACTCCAGAATGAAGGTTCAGATATCGATTTTGTAGTATACGGCAAAGACTGGTTCACTGCCAGGGATACTATCAAGGATGCAAAGCTTGCAGAGGGCCCGATAGAGGATATTGACGAGGACATGTGGAGGAAAATATACAACAAGCGAATTCCCGAGATAAGCTTTGATGAGTTTGTCCTTCATGAAAAGAGAAAAGGCAACAGAGGAGTGGTTGAAGGAACCTACTTTGACCTACTGTTCGTGCGTGACTGGGAGCAGATCACAGTTCCTGCCAACAGGGGGAAAGATATCAGGAAAATGAAGATAGAAGCAAAGGTCACCAATGTGGATCTAGCGTTTGATAGTCCTTCAGTATACAAGGTTGAACACAAGGAAATCGACCACGTACTTTCCTATACGCACACATATGCAGGGCAGGCCCTTGTCGGGGAGACCATTGAAGCTAGCGGCATGGTTGAGGAGGTAGATAATCTCAGAAGACTTGTGGTGGGCACCTCAAGGGAGCCAAAGGGAGAATGGATAAGATCCCTTACATTGCTAAAAGCAGAAGGCAGAATCTGAAAATAAAAGAGAAGAGGAGCAGGTTAAAGTATAAATAAAGGGAAAAAATAAAGTGCGGCCTTATCCGCCGCCGGTGACCTGTCCGATATCAACTGCCTGTGAGTCCCTTTGGGAATAACTCTGTGCATACGCTTCTGCATCCATTCCCTTTTCAGCCTCTTTTTTCTCCTTCAATTCGCCTGGATCGATTATCAAGAGGACATCGACTATATAGTAAAGACCTGTTGTGTCGATCTGCGCCCAGATACCTTCATCATCCTTTTTGATATCCAGCACCCTTCCTGTGGTGCCGGTATTCAGGTACCTTACAGCAGCTCCGACCATGAGGGGATTTCCGTTAATGTCCAGAGCTTCTAAATGTCCATTTTCAACCACGCAATTGGCTCCCTGTAAGCTATGTTTATACGAGGTATACAACTGACAGCATTAATGATTGACGATGTCTGTAATATACTCCTGTGAGATTTCCTTGCGCAGTTCTCCAAGAGTTGCGAGCCTTTCAGCAAAAGCATTGTGTCTGTGGATGCTTTCCTCATTGATCTGCTTGATCGTCACAATGGCTTCATCGGGCAGGAGCGGGAAGTCCTTAACTACGTTCTTGGCCATCGTGCGCACACAGTCCTCGACAAACTTGGGATTATTGTGTGCTTTCTGGACAACCATAGCTTCATCCGAACGCTTGAGAAGCTCGAAAACACTGGAACTCATTGATCTTTCGATTATCTCGATGATTGTGTCCAGTGAAACGAACTTGCTTCCCTCAACCTCTATGGAAATGATGCCCCTGCCACGCTGATTGTGAGTTGCCATAGGCACTCTGTGAAGGAATTCTGCAATCTTGATATCCTCTATTCCGAGAGACTCCAGCTCCTTGCGCGCGTTGTCCCTCATGATTTCCTGTGCGCACGGGCAGGCAGTCATTCCGACAACTTCTGCACCGATGAGCTTCTTGACCACCATGTTCTCCAAATCCTCGCGCATGGCTATAGCTTCTGCGAAGATATCCACGACTTCTTGGCATTCCATCTTTGTAGAGGGCGATTCTCTTTTCACCACATACTCACTCTTGAGGATGACCTCTGCCCGAGTGGCATACTCATGCCGGTTCAACAAGCTTTGCGCAATGTCGCTGCATAGCTGCTCGATCTCATATACAGGCATGTTGACCGCTTTCTCAAGCACTTCATCCACCGCTTCAAAGTTACGCGAGAGGTTGGCACCTTTCAGGTGAGAAGGAAGGTCTACGAAAATGTCAAACGTAGCTATCAAAATGATAGGACGCCTCTCTTTTCTTTTGACCTCCACAAGTTTCTTCACATTAGTGACACCTACACGGGTCAGATTAATCGCTATCTGGGGCCTGTTTGCCTGTATGTCAGGTAGTATAACAATAGGAACTTCCATGATATTACCTCTATTAGAATAGGAATTGAACTATGTTCAGTAATATTGCAGATACCCTCTTGAAATGGATTCATCACATGTAAATGTTGTGTTAAAAGCAGCCCGAGATTTAATTTTTTTCACAAATATAGAGCAGGTTTTCTAAAAATATTGTTCATTTTTTAATATCTTGCTCCGGCTACCGAATAATAAATTGATACTGAGAACAAGTAAATTTGTTTTGATACAGGGTACTGCTCGAGCAAAAATACAATATTCTAAAAAAATACTGAAATGACCTCTATTCCATTATTTTCCATTACCTGAAATTTGCTTTATTGGATAAAACACAAACAAAGGACAACATTAAAAGAAAAATATATATACCCCATGCACTAAATATGGTTAGCAGTGGTAATCGTAGATTGATTACGAGGTGACAATATGTCTGAAACAAGAAACTTTGTGTTAAGAGACAAGAAGGGAAATGAACATGGTGTGTTCACTGGGAAACAGCCACGTCAGGCTGCACTGAAGGTAGCTAACCGCGGAAAGGGAACAAAAACAAAGCCAGAGGAGATCAGGCTTCGCGAACGTGGGACAAAGAAGATCCACGTATTCAAAGGATGGAGAGAAATGGTCGCGGCACCCAAGAACAAGCCAGAATGGATGCCAGACAAGATCAACAAGCCATTCGTGAAGAAAGTCGGCATTGACAAACTAGAAAAGATCTAAAGTGCAAGCCCATTTATCATGGGTTTCTTTTTTCTATTGAGCAGTATGTCTCTGCTAAATAAGTTTTAAATCGTTTAAGCATCTTTTATACCATTTACGGATACCGGATCGTAAATGATTCTAATCCTGCGGCATGCATGTAATACACAGGTAATAATATGACACTTAAACGAGAGAACGTGCTGATAGAGGCGCTCCCCTACATAAGGGATTTCTACGATTCAGTGATGATAATCAAGGTTGGTGGCCATGCCATGGTCAACTCACAGGTAATGAGTGATATCGTCCAGGATATCGTATTGCTCAGGTTCGTTGGCATTCACCCCATCATAGTCCACGGCGGAGGACCGGAGATTACCGAAAAGATGGAACGCATGGGGAAGAAACCCGAGTTTGTAGGCGGGTTGCGCATCACTGACGATGAGACACTGGAAATAGCAAGGATGGTGCTTGTGGGCAATATCAACACAGAGATCGTATCACTTATCGGCAGGCATGGCGGCAAGGGGATAGGCCTTTCAGGAAAGGATGGTAAACTGATAATTGCCAAGAAGAAGCCTTTCCAGAAAGTAATGATCGAGAATGTCGAGCATGAGGTAGACCTTGGATGGGTCGGGGATACAGAGATAATCAATACGGAAATCCTGAACATAGTCACCCGGGAAGGCTACATCCCCGTTATATCCCCTATTGCCATGGATGTGAACGGCAAAGCCCTGAACCTGAACGCCGATACTATTGCAGGAGATATTGCCGCAGCCCTGAGTGCCAAGAAACTCATCCTGATGACAGACGTGCCCGGAGTGCTGATGGAGCCAAGCGACAGGTCATCACGTATATCCAGGGTGACCCTTGAGGATGTCGAGCACCTTATCAGTACAGGTGTTATCTCAGGCGGCATGATACCGAAGATGAGGGGCGCCGCAACTGCAGTAGAGAGTGGTGTGGAGAACGTCCACATCATCGATGGAAGTATATCACATTCTGTATTGCTTGAACTGTTCACGGATTCGGGGATAGGTACAATGGTCTGTAAAGACTGAGACGGGATATAACCCGTCACATCCTATTTTGCGCCGGCTTCAGTCAGTTATAGGCGCACCGAATGTATGGTCATCCAGTTCCAGCACTGATTCCCACAGGCCCTTGCATCCACAGTCCAGTGCATTCAGGCAGGCAAGGTCCTGTGTCACCGAGAAGAGCCTTATTGAATCGGCCACATCGTGGCTGCATTCCTTGCAATTGTGCGGACCTCTTTTGGAACCTGCACCCACAGGGTCCGAAGTGATGACCTTATCAGGGAACTCTTCTTTAGCCTTCTTCAGCACTTCAACGATGCTCCACAGCCAGGGAGGACGATACTGACCCTTCTGCCACAGATTTTCAACGAATGTGCCGTTCTGTATATTGCACAGGTTGATCGAGAAAGTATCAGCGCATGCACCAGCATCCCTTATGGAGTTTACCATGTCATCCATGGCCTCTTTCTCTGAAAGGAAAGGAGGCTTGAGCATAAGGTATGCTTTTACCGTGGCACCGCTGTTCCTGGCAATAGTCGCAGCCCGCTTGAAATCATCAAATGTGAAACCTTTGTTGATGGAATCCTTGCGCACTATGTCGGAGCTTGTTTCAAGACCGACGGCGATCTCAAAAGGCTTGCCTCCCATTGAGTTGCGGCAATCGATCATCGCATCCTCTTTGACAAATTCCGGCCTGGTCTCCACTAACACTTTTATGACCCTCGAATCACTTTTTAATGCTTCCAGTATCCTGTGCCTGACTTCCAGCGGTATCTCCCGCGTATCCAGGAAACTGCCGGAGGTGAATATCTTTACCATGAACTCGCTAAAACCAGAAGCCTTTCTCATCGCTTTCCCAAGCTGGGAGAACAGGTCTTCGTCAGATGGGGAGACTTGTGCACTATCGTACACATAGCCGCACATGGTGCAGCCGCCTGCCTTGCCCCACCAGCAGCCGGAGGTACTGAAGATTATAGTGAGAGTATCTACTTTCTTCCCGTCGACCAGATCAGCTCCGGTCCACATTGCGCACGGCTCATCCGGACGTGAGGATTTGACCTTCTGTCGGTTCCGGATGTCAAGAACTATTTTATTCAGTGTCATCATTCGAACTCTATTGTTGCCGGTGGCTTTGGAGTGAGATCGTAAACAACCCTGGAAACGGTAGGTAAAGATGCCGATATCCGGGATTCTATCCTGTTAAGGACTTCCCATGGCAGCTCCATGGCTTCTGCGGTCATGCCATCCCTTGAACCGACAGCCCTTACTGCAATTATCCAGCCGTGAACCCTTACATCACCCTTGACACCAGTACCCTTTCCGATAATGGCTGCGAAGGTCTGCCACGGATGGAACTGTTCCACCAGTTCATCCTCTACGATGGCGTTTGCTTCCCTAACGATACTCACAAGCTCTTCAGTGACCTCGCCCACTATCCTGACGGACAGTCCCGGTCCCGGGAAGGGCATCCTCTCAGAGATCTCATGCGGCAGCTCAAGGGCCCGCGCAAGTTCACGAACCTCGTCTTTGTATAGGTCCTCTACAGGCTCGACTATTGACTTAAAGTCCATTACAGAAGGGAGGCCGCCTACATTATGGTGGGACTTGATACCTCCCTCTGACTCTATCCTGTCCGGGTAGATGGTACCCTGGATCAGATAATCGGCCTTGAGCTCTTTTGCTTCCTTTTCAAAGACGCGGATGAATGTCTCACCCACTGCCTTTCGCTTCTCCTCAGGGTCCGTGATACCTTTAAGAGCGCCAAGGAAGCGGTCTTTTGCATCAATGATTACTAGGTTCATGTCGCAGAATATTTCCTTTATCCGCTCTGTTTCGCCTTTTCTCATGAGGCCTGTATCGATGTATATAGGAGTCAGCCTGTCGCCGATGGCGCGATGGGCCAGGACAGCACATACAGAACTGTCAACGCCACCAGAAAGAGCGATTATTGCCCTGCCGCCTGTGACCTGCTGCTGTATCTTCTCAATTGCCTTAGGAATGAACTTATCTGCTTTTACCATAAATGTGAACTCCAAAAATAGGATTTTTGTTTCTGAGATTTTACTCTTGAGATATAAGTTTGTGCATATTAATGCTCGCCTTTTTTAAAACCCCTATAAGAGAGCCGCCATAGTTAAGAGTTACTGCACGCCTATTACTTACACCCCGCTTACAAGGGAGTTATATATACCTGGAACATAGGTCGAACAAAATAAATGCGGTTGTATAATGTATCAAACCCTCCAGAAGTACTTCGGATATTCTGAATTCCGCCCCCTTCAGAAAGACATAATCCAGGATGTGCTTGATGGAAAGGATACTTTTGTGCTTATGCCCACAGGAGGCGGGAAGTCCCTGTGCTATCAATTGCCTGCATTGCTGATGGACGGGCTGACGGTTGTGATCTCTCCCCTGATATCCCTTATGAAAGACCAGGTCGACAGCCTCAGGGCCAACGGCGTCAATGCGGCATTCCTGAACAGCACCCAGAATTATACCGAATCCAGGAAGATCTGTGACGACATTGCCACAAACGACATCAAAATATTATATATGGCGCCGGAGAGACTTGCAATGTCCGGCACATTATTGATGATCACAAAGGCAAAGGTCAGTCTTTTCGCCATTGATGAAAGCCACTGCATATCTGAGTGGGGCCATGATTTCAGGCCCGAGTACCGCAAACTCAGCATGCTCAAAAAGAAGTTTCCCAAAGTGCCGATCATTGCCCTGACAGCTACCGCAACACCTAAGGTGAGGGAAGACACCCTCAACCAGCTGGGACTTACAAACCCCAAAACCTACATTGCAAGCTTCAACCGCAGCAATCTTCTTTATGAGATCAGACCGAAAAAGGAAACCTATGACCAGATATTGCAGTACCTGAGAAGGAATAAGGGAAAGGGCGGAATAATCTACTGTCAGAGCCGCAAGAACGTAGATACAGTCACCGCAAAGCTCAGAAAAGCTGGTTTCAATGCACTTCCATACCATGCAGGACTGAGTGACACTCAGAGGGCGAGAAACCAGGAAGCTTTCATCAAAGACAAAGCAGACATCATTGTCGCTACCATCGCTTTTGGCATGGGTATCGATAAACCTAACGTGCGCTTTGTTATCCACTATGATCTCCCGAAGAACCTGGAAGGTTACTACCAGGAAACCGGGAGAGGTGGCAGGGATGGGCTTGAATGTGAATGCATCCTATTCTTCAGCCACGGCGACAGGTACCGTATAGAGTATTTTGTCAAGCAGAAGGGCAGGAAGGAAGAGCGGGATATCGCCCTGAAACAGCTTCAGGATATGGTAAACTACTGTGTGAGCACAACATGCCGCAGAAAAGCTCTTCTCAGATACTTCGGGGAAGAACTGGAAGAAGACAACTGCAGCGGGTGTGATGCCTGTCTCAGGCCCAAGGAGACGGTGGACGGGACAGAAGAAGCAAAGTTGCTCATCAGCTGCGTAGAGGAGCTTGGCGAGCGCTATGGCATGAATCACGTTATAGATGTCCTGTGCGGTGCCAATATAAAAAAGATCAAGGAAAAGAAACACGACAAGCTGAAGACTTACAATTCAGGCTATCGCCACACCCGGCCCAATTGGCAGGACATGGCACGCGAAATGGTGCAACAGGGAGTGGTCGCGGTAGAGGGCAGCAGGTATCCCCTTCTCAAGCTCAACAAAGTGAGCAGGGAGGTTATGCAGGGCTCGCGTAAGGTAGCCTTTACAAGAATTGCACCGCTTGAATTCCCTGACACACAGACCTGTGAGGATGATGAGCCTTATGAACCGGATACAATCGCAAAGCCAGTCACACCGCCGCGAGCCCGGAAAACCGCACAGAGCAGTGACAGTGAACTGTTCTCCAGGCTCAAGGACCTCAGGAAGGAAATGGCCGATCTTCAGGATGTCCCCCCTTACATAATATTTGCGGACACGAGCCTCAAACAGATGGCTGCAAAAAAACCTTCCAGCAAGGAAGAGATGCTAAAGATAACAGGTGTCGGAGAGTACAAACTGAAGAAGTACGGCGACATTTTCCTCAGGGAGATCAGCAAGTATTGTGAAGAGCAGAACGGTGGTTCCCCTAAAAGCGCGGTAGAGGAAAAGGCTCCGTCATCACTTCATAAAAAGACCATGCAAGACCTCGTGGAACCGGAGCTGCCGGCAAAGGACGCTGGGAAGGAAAAAGATAAGCCCGAAAAGAAACACGAGACCATCCTGAGGACCATCAGCGGGCTTGAGAGGGAGATGGTCATCCTGGCAAGGGCCAAACTCGGGGACTCATTCTCGGAAGAGGAGATAAGGGAAGTGTGGGCGGAAGTAATCTCGGGAAGCAGACAGGCTTAACCCACACTTGGATTTAACAAGGGCTTTTTCACATCATCATGAACTGCATTGTCAGATAGAATATCAGGTCCCCGAACACAACTGCGGTGATAAATCCGGCTGTTATGGGTATCATGAAGGGAAGGCCCGGTGTTACCCATACACTGTCATCCATCCTGCCTGCCTTGACGTGGCTTTTCAACTGAGCAACGACGTTTGAGGTAAGTTCGGTACCGGCTCTTGTGAAGCTGAATTTGACACCTTCCTTGGTTTCCTCATAGGACTCTATCATGCGGATATGATCTTTACCAAGTCCGGATACAGGAGTCCTGTAACCGATGAACATGTAGAATGGCCTGCGCAGTGACTCTTTCAGTGGATTGTGCAGTAGATTGTAAATGAAAAGCCCGATTGGTACAACTATTGTGAGTATAATGGAGTTGCCAAAGACACTGAAGGCGAAAATATCAAAGATAGGAGTTCCCTGGAGAGGCAAGCTGGTATTGAATACCATAATAGCCGGGAAGGTTGGGACTATTAACGATATTACCATGAGCGCCTTGGCATCGGCGCCACCAAATGCCCCGAACTGGAAAAGGATGTAAACGAAAAGGTAAACGAACGCGAAGGTCAGCAGGTTCCTGATAAGGTAAGGCATTCCAAGGGTCATGAAGTCGTACAGGATGAAAACGTAACAGACACCAAACATCGCCACCCATACTTCATTTACGACCCTGCGGCTTTTTATGTCAGAATAGCATGCATACAATAAGAAAGGCATGCAGGCAAGCACTTTAAGTAGTTCCATCATTTCCGTTATCTCCGTTTTTCAATGTTTTTCCCATTTTTTGAGCTTCATGACCTCAGAAAGGGTCGCTCCTCTTCTTATTTCTTCGGACAGGCGTTGTTCTGTCTTCTTAACTTCCTTTGCCCGCCTTGCAATCTCATAGGCACGCTCCCTCGGAATCACTACTACACCGTTATCGTCTCCCACTATGTAGTCGCCGGGCCTAACGGTCTGGTTGCCGCAAACGATCTCGGAGTTGATCTCACCAAAACCCTTGGGCTCCCCGGCGTTGGGAACATGACACGTGGCAAATACAGGCAGCACCATTGACCGGATATCCTCTATATCCCTGACAGCACCATCAACAACGACGCCTGCTATCTCCTTGTTCAGGCAGCTCTGGGTCGCAAGGCCACCCCATGGAGCCACATGACTGCTTCCGTTATAGATCACGATCACATTATTTTTCCCTGCCACATCAATGGCCTCAACAGGCTTTGCCCAGTCACCCCTGAAGGTCTGTACTGTAACAGCAGTGCCGACCATTTTCCTGCCGGGCACCTGAGAAAATATGTTCTGCATAGCTCCCTTGCGGTGCATGGCATCGGAGATGTTAGAAGTAGAAACTGACATGAGAATATCACGTATCTCGTCATCGCGGCTTTTTCCCGAATGGGATACATTAGAAGGCACATCCACACTGCTCCTTATGAACCTGGCTGAGGCTGTCACGTCAGATGAACGGACTATGTTGCCCCCCACTATCACTATCTGAGCACCGGCTGTAACGGCCTGTGCGCATGAAACAGAGTCTAAGCCGCCTGCAACAGCAACAGGTATGTTCACTTTCTTTAAGACTTCCTTCATGATAGTGAGTGAATCGTGCCCTGTCATCTGCTGATCGATGCCTGCATGCACGTTTATGTAGTCAACACCCATACGCTCGAGGTCTTTTGAGCGGGATATCGGCTCGGATGAAGATATGAGATCAGCCATGATCCGGGCGCCATATTTCTTTGCGGCCCTGACAGCTTCAAGTACTGTGGAATCATCAGCACTCCCAAGAATGACTACTATATCCGCACCGGCCTTTGCTGCCATCTCTACTTCCATGGCTCCGGTGTCGGCTATCTTCATATCTGCCACAAGGGTCCTACTGGGGAACGCTGCTTTGAGCCTCCTTATGGCATCCATTCCCTCGCTTTTGATAAGCGGAGTGCCTGCCTCTATCCAGTCCGCACCTCCCTCCAGGGCTTCTCCAGCAATCTGGATAGCGCGGTCTGTTTCCAGAATATCCAGGGCAACCTGGATTATAGGTCTTATATGATCACCTTCATTTATTTCTGTACTACTAAATACTTTAGAACGTATAAATCTAATCTCAACAAAATGTCAGTAAGATAAGGAAATGACCTGATGGGAAATATCCGAACAGGGAATCCTATCAGTAAACATTTATCCCATGTAATTCCTTTATTGTCCGATGAAATTTAAGGGCCACCACATCATCTCAATGACATCGTTTTCCAGGGATATGATCGATAGCATCCTTGAGACAGCAGAAAGAATGGAGCCGATAGCTCTTGGAAAACAAAGATCAGACCTGCTTAGTGGCAAGGTCCTGGCAGTGCTCTTCTTTGAACCAAGCACAAGAACCCGCATGTCTTTTGAAACAGCCATGTACCGCCTTGGAGGAAATGTGCTTAATCTGGGATCCATAGATGCCAGCTCGATCGCAAAGGGCGAAACCCTTGCAGATACTATAAGGGTCGTGGACGGTTATGCAGATGCAATCGTGTTGCGCCATCCAAAAGAAGGGGCAGCACGGCTTGCATCCGAGTTCTCAACTGTACCCATCCTGAATGCAGGTGATGGTGCAGGTCACCATCCCACACAAACTCTCCTGGACCTCTATACCATTAAAAGGGAAAGTCATCTTGAGGGAGTAAAGATAGCACTTGCAGGAGACCTGAAATATGGCAGGACTGTACATTCCTTGTGTTACGCGCTGTCCCTGTATGGTGCAGATATTACCCTGATATCGCCAATGGAACTTAGAATGCCGGAGGAGATAATAAAGGATCTTGAAAAAAGAGGTGCAAAAGTCACCGAGACAGACTCCATAGAACATGCCATTAACGAGGTTGATGTGCTATACATGACCCGCATACAGAAGGAGAGATTCCTTGACCCGACAGAATACGAGAAAGTCGCTAATAAGTTAAAGATCACACCGGAGCTCCTGGCAAATGTCAAAACTGAGCTTAAGATATTACATCCGCTTCCAAGGGTTAACGAAATACATACTGGAGTGGATGAGATGCCGCATGCATGTTACTTCAGACAGGCTTTCTATGGAGTGCCGGTCAGGATGGCTCTGCTTGCGCTTGTGCTGGGGGCGATGGAATGATTAACGAGGAACAGGAACTCAGGGTTAAGAGAATCGAAAATGGAACGGTTATAGATCATATCATTGCCGGTCAGGCCCTTAATGTGTTAAAGATACTTGGCATCCCGGATTCTTCACAGGGGGTTGTGAGTGTGCTTCTCAACTCACCCGGAAAATTTGGGATTAAGGATGTTGTTAAGATAGAGAACCGGGAGCTAAATGTCCGCGAGGTGGACAGGATAGCACTAATAGCACCCAATGCCACTATCAATATAATCCGGAATTTCAATGTCTCTCAGAAAAAGAAAGTTCACATCCCCATTTTCGTTGAAGGTGTTGTCAAGTGCGTGAATCCGAATTGTATCTCCAATAGTAATGAACCTGTCACATCAAAGTTCGATGTTGCGGTAGAAGGATGCCTCCGGTTAAGATGCACATATTGTGGCAGATTCATCTCTGAAGATATTGCAAAGCATCTTCTCTAAATTGAGAAAATAAACAGAAAATAGGAATATTGGATATAGCCAGCGCATATACCACCCTGACGTGGAGTTGGGTGCTATAAATGAATATATATTTGTACAAATATATAATACTCACGCTCATAAATGAGAAATTACGGTCTATTTTTACGACCATCTAAAAAAACATCTATATCCTTTTGGCCACAAAAAGTATATGAAAATACCACACTTTCAAATAAAGTCAAAACGGGGGAATTCGATGAGCCTTATAACCCAAGAATGTCCTCCATTGTATAGATACCAGGATTTGCACGGGCAATCCATACAGCAGCTTTTACCGCGCCGCCTGCAAATGCCTGCCTGGAATGCGCCTGATGTTTTATCTCGATCCTTTCACCATCGCCTGCAAAAAGTACGGTGTGATCCCCTACAATATCCCCGCCGCGCACAGCATGGATACCTATTTCCCTGCCTCTTGGGGCCAGCCCCTCACGTCCGTAGACATATTCCTTACCTCCAAGGGCCTCACTGATAACTTCAGCAGCCTTTTTAGCAGTACCGCTTGGAGCATCTTTCTTCTGATTGTGATGGGCTTCGATAATCTCGACATCCATTTCACCGAGATACCTGGCGGCTTCTTTCAGTATTCTGAAGAAGACGTTGACGCCTACCGCGTAGTTAGGTGATATGATTCCTGCGACATTGTTCTTCAGGATAGCATCTTCAATGGTTGCCTTCTGTTCAGCAGTAAAGCCTGTCGTGCCTATAACAAGATTCACTCCGCATGCTGCAGCCTTTGGAGCATTGACAACCGTTGCCCCGGCAATAGTAAAATCCACAAGTACATCAGTATCAGATGACTTAAGTACGGACTCGATGTCCTTAACATCTGAGATTGGAACATTCAGTGAGCCTAACTGGGCAGTTTCCCCTACATCCTCCCCTATGTTCACAAGGTCAAATGCAGCTGAAAGCCTGACACCTTCGGTTTTAAGGATATTGGATAAGATGAGCTTACCCATTTTACCTGATGCGCCCGTAATTGCTATATTGATCATGCTATACACCCAAGTTCATGAAGTATGTCTTTCAGGATATTATCGCCCTCTTCACTGAGAGGTGCCAGCGGGAGTCTGAGATCCCCTCTTGCAAGACCCATTAGCTCCAGAGCACGCTTAACGGGTATGGGATTTGTCTCAGAGAACAGCGCTCTTATGAGCGGGGCCATTCTGAAGTGCATTTCCCTTGCAGTTTTCAGGTCCCCTCTGCGAGCCGCATCTACGAGCTTTACCATCATCCCGGGTACCACATTGGCAACAACTGAAATAACACCGATGCCACCAAGCGACAATATCGGCAGTGTCAAGCCATCCTCGCCGGACAGGACTTCAAAGTCCTCATCAGCGGTCAGCTCAAGGATACGAGAAACCTTCTCAACACTTCCGCTTGCTTCCTTGACAGCTACGATATTTCCAACTTTTGCAAGCTCTGCGATTATTTCCGCCGAAACATCCTGTCCGGTACGGGAAGGCACATTATAAAGGATGATAGGAATATCAGTGGATTCAGCTATTGTCTTAAAATGAGCAAGAAGCCCTGCCTTATTGGACTTGTTGTAATAAGGAGAAATTACAAGAGCCGCATCGGCCCCTGCATCTGTCGCATGCTTGGTCAGTTCGACAGCTTCAACCGTGTTGTTGGAACCCGTACCGGCAATTACCGGGACATTGGCGCAATCCATGGAAAGGTTAATGAGCTGTTTATGCTCCGTCATTGAGAGGGTTGCCGACTCACCTGTTGTGCCACAGGCCACGATTCCTGAAACACCGCCTTCTTCAACAAATGAGACAATCTTCCTGAAACTTTCCGCGTCAATGGTATTGTCCTTTGAGAATGGCGTGACAAGCGCAGGTAGAACTCCTTCGAACATGGGACACCCCTTCAAAGGTTTATTCTTTGGGCTTGTGTGTGATCTTTCTTGTTACGTAACCTGCAACACGGTTTCTGATAACTTTACTCTCTATGGTGGTATACTTTGTCACAAGAAGCTTGTTTGCGTCAAAGTCCCCTGTAAAGGAGTCGCTATACTTGTCAACTAACCGTAGTGAGATAGTCTTGATGTTGTTCTGTCTAATATTTCCCATGATAATTCTCCATTAGTATGTAATGAAACTGTAAACTTTATGACAATAAGTTGTAACGGCTTATAATAAATACCCTTACATTTATACCTTTTGGATTATCGGGATAGACTTCCAACCTTAATTAAATGTCGGTCTTGCCCAACAACCTATCTATGGTTCCCGCATCCCTGAACACCTTTTCCCTGATACCTTTACGGTTTATGAAAAGTCCGATAAAGACTATAAGCAACCCAGGATTTGGGAACAAAGTAGTGAGCAGGGTACCCACGAGTACCACAGTTGAGGCCATGAGCCCTTTAAAGGCTCCCTTGCGGTACGATGCCAGACCCGTGCGCCTGTAGATGCGGATGTCGCGCAGGGTGAGGAAAAGAACAACAAGATAAGCTAACATTGCAATATATGTATAATACATTCTTCACCTGATGATTGATTCAATCGGTAGATTCCAGTACCTTTATGGAATACTTTCATGGCGCTACCAATAGTTTAATTAAAGTACTTATTATATAAAAATAATCTCAATGAACAAGCCACCGCACAGCAGGATAACAATGCACGTGGACATGGACAGTTTTTATTCTTCCATTGAGGTCAGGGAGCGGCCTGAACTTAGAGGTTTGCCTGTGGTTGTAGGCTCTGACCCAAAAGGAGGGAAGGGAAGAGGAGTTGTCAGCACCTGCTCATATGAAGCAAGGAAATTCGGCATCCACTCAGCAATGCCCATATCAAGAGCCTATCGTTTGTGCCCTGAAGCCATCTACCTGCCTGTTAATATGGAGCTTTACAAGGAAACATCGAACAATATAATGGAAATACTGCGTATATTTGCAGACAGGTTCCAGCAAGTCAGTGTTGACGAAGCCTATCTGGACATCGGGGACAGCATAGAAGACTACCGATCAGCCACCATGCTTGCACAAAAGATCAAGCAGGAGGTGCTTTGCAAGCAGGGTCTGACCTGCTCTGTTGGGGTCGCGCCCAACAAGGTCATTGCCAAAATAGCTTCCGACATTAACAAGCCCGATGGACTGACGGTCGTAAGACCAGAGGAAAAAGAAAGTTTCCTCTATCCTCTTTGTGTGTCCCGGATACCCGGGATTGGAAAAAAGACACAACCAGTATTGGTAGAGATAGGCATAAACACAATCGGGCAGCTTGCGACAGCCGATGTCCAGCTTCTGATATCACGTTTTGGGAAATATGGCCTTGTAATGCACCAGCTTGCAAACGGCATTGATCCAAGGCAGGTAAAAGAGAAGGAAGAGGTAAAGTCCATCAGTACAGAGGATACCTTTGACGAAGACATTTTCGATCCCGGACTAATAAAAAACGTGTTCTGTGAACTTACTGAAAAAGTACATGCAGACCTTACGAAAAAGAGGTTCCGGTTCAGAACAGTTAGCATAAGGGTCCGCTTTGATGATTTCAGGACCTATACACGAGCCAAGACCCTGCATGCAGCAACGACCGATAAGATATCAATAACTAAAGTGGCTGTTGAGCTGATGGAAGAGTTCATGGGCTGTGGCAGGTTCAGGTTGCTTGGGGTAGGGGTCAGCAAACTCGAAAAGATCGATGAGAGGCAGACATTCCTGAGCGATTTTTGCTGACGCGGGGTAACTGTGAATTGAAAACTTAAAACGGCAGCCATATTTGAGCATATTTAAAAAATATAATTAATATAAAATATGCAGCACCAGCAAAAAGTCTTGTGCGGACATAGATTTTTATTCTTAAGATATCTATTTTCAGCTTAAATGTATCGATAGATACAGCCCATAATTCAGAGGGAAATACCTGATGAAAAATAAAGCCAAAAACTACCAGAACAAATGCAAAAGCAGACCAAGGACACTCGGGCCTGTCTCACGTCTTGAAGAACATGTGAATCCGGAGTGGTGGAAAAAGATATTCAATTCCCTTTACCTGAAAACAGATGCAGATATAGTTGATGATGCCGCCATCACCAGACAGGAGATAGACACTTTTCACAACATCCTCAAATTAACACCTGAGAGTCACGTGCTTGACCTGTGCTGCGGGCAGGGAAGGCATACACTGGAGCTTGCAAGAAGAGGCATGAAGAATGTGGAAGGGCTGGATAGATCCCATTATCTTATCCAGAAGGCAAAGACATCTGCGAAAAAAGAGGGACTGAGTATTAAGTTCAGGGAAGGCGATGCCAGGAAAACCCCCTATATAACTGATAGTTTCGATGCGGTCATGCTTCTGGGAAACAGTTTTGGTTATTTTGAAACAGCTGAAGAAGACCTGAGAGTATTAAAAGAAGTCAAACGGATACTCAAGCCCTGGGGAAAGATCCTGCTTGATGTGGCGGATGGTTCTTATCTTAAAGAGAATTACCAGCCAAGGTCCTGGGAATGGATCGATAAACACAATTTTGTGTGCAGGGAGCGGTCCATATCCATCGACGGTCAGAAGCTGATATCAAGAGAGGTAATCGTCAACGAAACCTCGGGTGTTGTTGCAGACCAGTTCTACGCAGAGCGACTTTATACAAACGAAGGCCTCATTGAACTTCTGAAGGAGGCAGAATTTACAGATATAGAGATAGTGGATTCCATTAAGTCCGAGACCCTCCGCAACCAGGACCTGGGAATGATGGAAAGGCGCATATTCGTAACTGCATCTATCAAGAAGGAATGGACACCCAAGAAGAAGAAAACAAAAGATGCTGAAAAGAACATAGTGGTCGTTTTCGGGGACCCGAAGAAGAGAGATGAACTAAAACCCTCTGGCGTCTTTGATGATGACGACCTGTATACCATTGATCAGCTGAAAGGCAGTATCCAGCCAGCCGAAGGTTACTCTTTCAAATACCTGGACAACCACGATACGCTCATCCCTGACCTTGCAAAGCTCAAAGGCAAAGTAGATTTCGTGTTCAACCTGTGTGACGAGGGTTACAGCAACGATCCCAGAAGGGAACTGCATGTACCCGCACTGCTGGAAATGCTGGGTATCCCCTACACCGGATCAGGACCTCAATGTCTTGCATTCTGTTATGATAAGGCACTTGTCAGAGGAATTGCAAAGGATCTGGAAGTACCGGTGCCTGAAGGTATAATCATAAAGGCGGAGGACAGCATGTTTGAGCTACCATTGGGCTTCCCAGTTATTGTAAAACCTAACTTTGGCGATTCGAGTTTCGGACTTAACCAGCACAGCGTATGTAACAGCTATGATGAAGTTGTCAGGGCCATCTACGGCATAAGAGAGGGTCTGGGATACGATAAACCGATACTCATTGAAGAGTTCCTGACAGGAAAGGACCTCAGCATAGGGATCATCGGCAACCCTCCTGAGAACTACACAGTCCTTCCTATAATTCAGGAGGACTACTCCGAGCTTCCGGAGGACCTGCCAAAGGTGTGTGGATATGAGGCAAAGTGGATACCGGAATCACCATACTGGAAAATAAAATCTGTTTCTGCGGACCTGCCACGGGATATAGAAGAAAAGATCATAGATTGCAGCCTGAAGCTCATCAACCGGCTTGAGTGCAGGGATTACACTCGCCTTGACTGGAGACTTGATGCAGCAGGCAACCCTAAGCTTCTGGAAGTGAACCCAAATCCAGGCTGGTGCTGGGACGGCCACCTGGCAAAGATGGCAAAGCTTGCTGGCATTTCATACGAGGAAATGCTGCTATATATACTCAAGAGCGCGGATGAAAGAATTTTTGCACAGAAATGAACCTTTGAAGACATTGATATTCGAGATTCACAGGGAGGAGTAAGTTCTTACTTACTCTCTCCGATTTACTTGCCTCCAGATGGATTCTGAATTGTATTTTAGTACATGTTATTCCTCATGATTATTAGTTTTCCGAGGTTAATCACAGTCTGCTGCCGGAACTAAGTTAAATATAGTATTTTTGAAAGGGTTTATTTAAGTAGGATTCCGGCAGAAAGTTAACCTGAAAGATGTCGACATATTTGTATAATCAGTACAAGCAGAGATAGGGGAGAACATGGAAGTAAATCGCGGCATAGGGGAGCAGCTGGAAGATATTGGAGAGATAGATGTTGTTGTGGGAATCCTTACAAAGAATGTAGAACCCACTATATTGCATGTAATGAACGTTGTAAGAGAGGGAATACTTCAATACCTTTCTCGATGGCATACCTCAAAGAGGTTCTTGGCATGACCGTCTTATTTTTCATCACATATTCGAATATTTCCTGCTGGTGCGCTTTACCTGCTTCCTTGAGCATCCACCCATAACCCTTGCGTACAAGGTCATCTTCATCTTCTAGCAGCCGGTCGGCTATTTCCAGGACATCTTCCAGGAATTTCCCGTTCCTGGCTGGCAGCACAAGAGTAACAGCTGCAGCCCTCCTGAACCACCGGTTATCAGAGGCGGTCCACTCTTTGAGCCTGTGCATGTAATCGGGATAAGTTTCAATGAACGTGGCAACCGAATGATTACATAAAGTATCGCATTTTGCCCAATTGTTAACGTATTTCCCAATCCATTCTTCAAATATCTCAAAGTCAGAAGGCTCGTAGTATTTCCTGAAACGGTAAACCCAGTCAAAAGCAACAGAGGATTCTTCAAAGAGGTCTGATGCAAGGAGATGTTCGCACAGAGAAAATACCTCCTGCTTGCTTTCATCCTTTATCTGCCGGAAGTATTTATCTGCGATTTTAATGACAGTTGCTGCCTTTACACCATAACAGTTTATCCCTTCCTTGAAAAAGCGCGCAGATGAAGCTTTTGTTTTTTCTTCTGCACTTTGGGCCAGTTCCACCCTTATACTTGATACAAGATCTTCATGCATTTGCTCGCCAGCCATGGTTTCTTTTGTAAAGATATAAAGAAGATGACACAAATGGTTAATACGGCTTACGGACGATATCCATAGGGGGAAACAATGGACAATACCAGCGATATAAGCAATACCAGTAATGTCAGACAGATACTGAAGAGCGTGCCGATCACCGAAGGGGCCGGAGTGCATCTAAAAAGGGCGTTCACTTCAAGCAGAGGCCCGGACCTAGACCCGTTCCTTATGCTTGACAATTTCCACTCGGGCAATCCGAGTGATTACAGGATGGGATTCCCGTGGCATCCACATCGTGGTATGGAAACTATAACATACATGATTTCCGGGAGTGTGGAGCACAGGGACAGCCTCGGGAACAAAGGCACGATAGGCCCCGGCGACATACAGTGGATGACCGCGGGCAGCGGCATAATACACCAGGAAATGCCAAAGGGAAACGAGAATGGAGAACTCTGGGGACTACAACTGTGGACAAACCTCCCTGCAGCACATAAGATGATGCAGCCCAGATACAGGGAAATTAAAAGTGAACAGATACCTTCAGTGCATACCATGAACGGCACCGTGGTCAAAGTGATATGCGGAGATGTCGATGGGATGCACGGACCTGTTAAGGATATCATGACTGAGATAGAATATCTGGATGTGAACATACCGGCCAACGCCTCATTCAGGCATCCCACGCAGCCGGAAAATACTATTATGGCATATGTTCTGGAAGGAGAGGGTTATTTCGACCCGGAAGGTACCTTATCTGCAGGAAGTGAGAGCCTTGTCATATTCGAGAGTGATTACTGGGTAGAAGTAAAAGCTGCAGACAAAGGAATAAGGTTCCTGTTGCTTTCAGGCAAACCATTGAATGAACCTGTTGCATGGCGCGGACCGGTAGTAATGAACACGCAGGAAGAATTAAGACAGGCTTTTGAAGATTACAGGGAGGACAGGTTCGTAAAAGGAGAAGCCCATTTTACAGAAAGCTCACAATAAAGGTCCCATCAAAACTAAAATGGCATAAAATCAATATTCGTAAATCCTCCAAGTATCAGGAAGCCTATGATCAATGGTTGATGCACCAGGTAAATAAAAAGTGAGTTCCTGCCCAGAAGACCAAACAGTCTCACCAGATAATTATTTTCAAGGTCACGTATCCTGAACTGCCTCCTATAACCACGGTACAGGATGTTTCCGGCTGAAACACCCAGGAGGACCAGGCCGAACCAGGGAATTAAAGGGACGTAATCTATGGAATAAAAACCGTAGGGCCTGAGGCCAAGCCAGAGCAACCAGGGAAAATCAACATATGCACCTTCTGCAAAAAAACCTATGAAAAGGATAGCCAGACCTACAAACAGGGGTTTCATCTGAAATTTAAGAAAAGGATATGCCAGGATAATAGAAACGCCTATCAGGTGAAGTATCCCGAAAAAGATGGTACCGCGGGGAAGAAGTGTGCCTGTGACAAAGGTAATGACAAGTCCCCATGAGAATATAGCAGCACCCCTTCTTACATATTTGGGAAATAGACTACGATTTCCACTTGCACGACTCCTTGCCCGGGAATAACTAAGAGTGAGGGACAGGCCTACAAGGAAAATGAAAGTCATAGAAGCACTTCTTCCTATTATCAGCAGGATACCTGAATTAACATCCAGTTCGTATATACCTAAAGATCTCAAGTCGTAGAACAAATGATAGATCACCATGAGGACAATCGCCACACCCCGGAAAAAGTCAACCTCCCAGAAGCGAGTCTGGAAAGTCTTGTCTATTGTTTGTCCCATTACTGATGAACCTGGCACTGCCATCTTTACTTCCTATCCTTATCCCTTTTGAACATGGAAGACAGATGCAGTGCATAGGTACCATCTTCTTTTATCGCCATCACTATTTCCTTGCGATCGAAAAGGGATTCAAGGTTCAGCTCATAGGAACCCGGGCCCAGTATACGTACGGATTCCACACGTTCGCCTTCATCTTCTGAGATACTTCGGTCTTTTTTCTCAGGACCGATTATCTCATCGATCTCCCGTATTATCTTTCCTGCAGGCTTATCTTCAGGCTTGTGTCCTGAACTCTCATCTATTACCGTATGATGTTCAGTCCCTCTCCCAGCCTCACCTTTATCACCTTCAGATGCCTCTTTTTCAGCTCGCTCCTTTTCTTCCTCTTTTACGTAGAGGAACTTATTCCAACCGCAGCTAGGACAGCCGCTAAGTATAACGGGAGCACCGTCGTCGAATATTGATTCACATCGTGTGCACTTGTGAGGCATGGTTCACCGGATTATATAAGCACTATGTATATTAAAATCCTTGCGATAATCTGCAGATAAGGATAAGACATCACCTATTAAGATATCTCCCAATCAACGGTCCCAGTCTCCTTCTGGTTTCATAAGATATCATCCCGGGAGAGGTTGTAATAGCCCCTGCCAAGGCATCCTTGCACATGCACTTCTGATCCGGGCTTATCTTTCCGATGGCTTCCACAATAATATCCTTTACGGCAGCTTCGTTCTTGACAGCGTTCTCAATGACCGTTTCTATAGTGACATCCTCCTCATTCCATACATCGTAGTCTGTCACAGTGGCTATCATGGAGTAGCATATTTCCGCTTCACGTGCCAGTTTGGCCTCAGGTATTGCAGTCATGCCAATAATATCAAAGCCCAGCGCCTGGTATACCCTGGACTCTGCACGTGTCGAGAACTGCGGGCCCTCCATGCACACATAAGTTCCGCCTTCCTTTACATCATAGCCTTTGGACCGGGCAATATCCACAAGAGATGATGACATTTCGGGGCAGAACGGGTCAGCAAATCCTATGTGTGCCACGATTCCACCCTCAAAGAATGTGGAAGGTCTTGATCTTGTGCGGTCATATATCTGGTCCGGGATGACAATATCAAGTGGAGCCAGTTCTTTTTTCAGACTACCAACTGCAGATGCTGCTATGATGCGCTTGACGCCCAGTTTCTTCAGTGCAAAGATATTCGCCCTGGAGTTGAGCTCGGTAGGAGATATCCTGTGTCCGGTACCATGTCTTGGCAGAAAACACACACTTTTATCGCCATGTTCACCTATAATGATCGAGTCAGAAGGTTTTCCAAAGGGAGTGTCGATATCAACAGTCCGTACCTTATCCAGCATATTGGTATCGTAGATACCGCTTCCGCCTATGATGGCAATATCAGCCTTTTCATTCATGAGATTCCTCTCTTTCATATCCAGGGAACACTCAAGCCAGTCCCCATGATTGTTTTCCACTCTCCAAGGTCTGCTTCACGATTCCCCTGCGAGTCATCTCGGCCATGATCTCAGGGAGCCTGCCAGGCTGTGCTATCTCAAAGGAAAAAGAATCTAGCGAATGATGCACGTAAAGTCCATGCCTTATCGAAGGGATGTCCCATGATGTGCGACTCTCCTTTGACATAAGTCTTGAAATGATGTCTATCATATCTTCCATAAAGTTCCATGGGAAGACAACCCAGGCCCACTCTTCAAGGCGCTCACCGCAATATTCCGGATCAAAAGCAGAGCATTCAAGATACTGGAGTGTTGCTGTCCTGACCTCCTTTGGATTCTGTTGCATAACATATTCCCTGGAATGCAGGAGACTTTTCCCTGTATCGGCTATATCATCAACGATCAGTACGTTCTTTCCCTTAACGCAATCATTTGCCAGAGGATACCTTATCATTGGCTCATTACCTGCAAGTGCAGTCCCGACATAGTGCTCTATCTTAAGACTTGTCAGGTCATCCAGTCCGAGAAAATCACATAGCACACGCCCACCAAACCAGCCACCTCTTGCAAGAGCTATTATCATGTCGGGCTGATAGCCAGAATCTTTTATCTGGTCTGCAACATTTCTGCATAGATCGTAAATATAATCCCAGTTTGTAATTACACATTTGAACTTGTCAGGTAACGCCATTTTGATTTCCTCCGGATTTTGATATATTTAGACAGAAATGACATATATTCTTTCGCTTTCCTGCAACCAGACGCAACCTTTATCTGCAATGATACTCTTCTTAGGGGTACCCTTACGAATTGAAGCAATAACCGAAGCGGGGTGGGGTAGCCAGGAGATCCCGACGGGCTCATAACCCGTAGACCGATGGTTCGAATCCATCCCCCGCTACTTCTTTTCAATTCGTTGTTTTTTATCAGAACTATATATATGTTAATTTTTCTATTTCTTGCTCTATATGACAAGCATGTATGTGATACTTATTACATGAACCAGTTCACAACAACGTTAAATATGAACGCCCATTTATTAGAACTAAAAGAGAGACAGGATGGTCCTTAAATGGTTATGGATAAATTAGGGAGTTCCTTACAGGATGCCCTCAAGAAACTGGTAAAATCAGGACGTATAGATGAACGAACTGTGACCGAGGTAGTCAAGGACATCCAGAGAGCCCTGCTCCAGGCAGATGTTAATGTCAAACTCGTCATGGAGATGTCAAAGCATATCAAAGAGCGGTCGCTCAATGAAGAGGTTCCCTCAGGTATGAGCCCAAGGGAGCACGTGCTCAGGATAGTCTACCAGGAACTTATCAACATTATCGGAAAAAGTACCGATATACCTCTCAAACCCCAGAAGATAATGATGATAGGGTTGCAGGGTAGCGGTAAGACCACAACCACATCCAAGCTGGCCCGATATTTCCAGAGGAAAGGGCTTAGACCTGCAGTAATATGCGCCGATACGTTCCGCCCGGGTGCTTACCAGCAACTTAAAACGTTGTGTACCAAACTCGATGTAGCATTCTACGGTGAAGAGGGAAACCCTGATGCTGTGGGTATAGTTGAGAGAGGACTAAAAGAATTACATAAGTATGATGTCATTATTGTTGACACTGCAGGAAGGCACTCCCTTGAGAAAGACCTCATCAAGGAAATGGAAGATATACATGCAATGGCACAGCCGGATTATAAGCTTCTCGTACTTGATGGTGCTATCGGGCAGCAGGCTAGCGAGCAGGCGCGTGCTTTCAATGAATCTATCGGAATATCAGGAGTTATAATCTCCAAGCTGGATGGTACTGCAAAGGGTGGCGGTGCTCTTTCCGCAGTATCCGAGACAAATTCCTCAATAGCCTTTATCGGGGTCGGGGAAACGCCTGAGGACCTTGAGAGATTCGAGCCTGACAGGTTCATCTCCAGATTACTTGGGATGGGCGATATCAAGAGCCTTATAGAAAAGGCAGAAGAGACGCTGGCAGACGAGGAACTTGACGTACAATCCATGATGATGGGCCGGTTCACTCTCAAGGACATGTACAAGCAGCTCGAGAGTCTGAATAAACTCGGACCCATGAAGCAGATCATGCAGATGCTCCCCCTTGGAGGACTCGGAGCAAAGATACCCGAGGACGCTTACCAGGTTACCGGCGACAAGCTCAAGCGCTACAGGGTACTGATGGACTCCATGACCGAAGAGGAAATGCTCAATCCGAGAGTTATTGGTAGCTCCCGCATAAAGAGGATAGCCATTGGTTCAGGATCCAGTGCAGAGGATGTGAGGGAACTCCTCAAATATCACAAGATGATGCAGACCGCCATGAAAGGATTCCGCGGCGGCAAGTTCAACATGCAGAAAATGATGAAGAAAATGGGTATGTGAGCTAGTACCTCTCACATACTTCAAAGAAATTCGTCAGAAGCTTTTCTCCTTTTTCAGTGTGTGCAACTTCAGGGTGCCACTGTACGCCGTAAATAGGCCTTTCAAAGTGTTTCATGGCCTCGATCTCGCAAATTGGAGACCTTGCGAGCCTTATGAAATCTTCCGGCAGCACGCTTACCTCATCGGCATGAGAGGCCCACACATGTGTCCTTGGACCAAGCCCTTTGAGAATCTCATCCTCGTCAATTATCTCAATTTCCACACTGGCATAGCCTCCCGAGCTACCCTGGCGGACCTCGCCTCCGAATGACTTGGCTATTACCTGATGTCCGAGGCAAATGCCCAGTAGAGGGATGTCGATACTTTCCAGATACTCTGCACAGTTGCCTGCGCGCTCCATGCTTGGGCCACCGCTCAATATCAATCCATCCGGTTCCATGTCGAGGATATCTTCAACCGAAGTAGTGTTTGGGATTATTCCGGTATCCATATCAAGGTCCCGGACCGCACGATGGATAAGATGGCAGAACTGGCCATAGTTGTTGATTACAAGAATCTTTAATGTTCTCATGTGTTCGACCTTTTATGATGATTTTATGAGGCTATTTAAAGATAATAGAATAATATTGTTGCTATTGTAACTCACGATATAAGACAGTTTCATATTCCATCTGTCTACGAAACATAGTATTAAGTAAATCTAGATACAAACTATATCAGGAAGAGGAAATTCCATATAATGGTAAATATAATTATTGTATTTACCGTATGGCATAAAGAGGAATTGTTTTGGAAGTAAGAACCACAGGTATTCCCGGCCTGGATGAGATATTGGGAGGAGGAATTCCCCGTCCTTCAACTGTACTTCTCGCCGGAAACCCTGGCACCGGAAGAACCACATTGGGAATACAGAGCCTTTGCTATGCCGCCGCAAGAGGAGAAAAGGTATTATATGTGTGCCCAACCTCAAAATCAGAAAAATCCGTAAGAGAAGCATTATCAGGATATGATTTCTATGATGATTCACTGAATATCCGCATCTACAGCATAAGCTCGGTAGAACGGGATCCTCTCACCATGCTGGTCGACCTTGGGAACACCGTTGCAAATATGAAGCCCGACAGAGTGATGATAGACCCGGTCACTCCGATAGGTTTTGGTTTCGCTGAAGCTGAAAGAAGAAGGTTCATGTATTCACTCAACACCGCCATAGGCGAGTGGAATGCTATTGTATACATGACAGGGACAATGGCAACAAGCGATGTTTGCAGGTCGGTCATCAGTGATATCGCTGATGGTGTGATATACCTGACCCAGAAGATAGGGCGGGTGCACAATGACCGTCGTCTCAAGGTGATCAAATTCAACAGTATACACTACCTTGATGGAGAGCACTCTTTTGAAATAACCGGCTCCGGGGCGAATGTTTATCCACGAATGGAGTACCTTGTAGCTGAGAATTATAATAGCTCGGAAAGGACTGGATTTGGAATAGCCCGGTTAGATGAGTTTCTCGGAGGAGGGCTTTTCAAAGGATCATCCACGCTCCTGGCAGGCAATACAGGCACCGGTAAGACTTTATTCGGACTACAGTTCATTGTACATGGTGCCATGAAGGGGGAGCCGGGCATAATAAGCAGTTTCGAGGAAACACCACATGAACTGAGGCATTATGCGGCAAACGCCGGAATGGATCTTAAAGGCCTGGAGGAACGAGGGTTGATACGGATACTGCATAATTCCCCTTCAGGAATCAATGCGTGCAAGCAAGCAATGCAGCTCAAGGAAGCCATTAATGAAACAGGTTCAAAGAGAATACTCCTTGACGACATCTCGGGCTTTGACTACGTTTTTAATGATAGCACCGAGAAAAGGGAGCATATCTCAAATCTGATCCGGCTTTTTAAGAACAAGGAAGTGACTTCCATGTTCATCAGCAGCAATCAGTCAACATGGAACGAGCCACTTGCTCCACCAATCCCGATTTCACCAATTGTTGACAATCTTCTGTTTCTCAGGCATACGGAAGACAGGGAAAAGATAACAAAATCATTCTATATTTTAAAGAGCCATGGCACAGACCATGAAAAGCGCCTCATACGATATGAGGTCACTGGCGAAGGGATAAAAATCTCCGATTTTCAAAAAGATAACTGATAGATAGTTACTGAGAGTCTTCGCTTATACTGCGGAAAACATTTAAATAGTTCACCGTGCTACTATGTCACACACTAGCACGGGCATAATATGCCCTGCGTACAATTCATAAATAAACGGAAGGCATAAGACGATGACAGGAATCGGAAAGAAAATTCGCATTGAAAGAATAATGCATAGAGAAAGCAGAAATATGGTCGTTATTCCCATGGACCACGGCATATCTAACGGGCCTATCAAGGGACTTATAGATGTCCCTGAATCAATAAACAAGGTTGCTGAAGGAGGGGCGGATGCAGTACTGATGCAAAAGGGAATTATCATACACGGCCACAGGGGATACGGGCACGATGTGGGACTGATAGTACACATCAGTGCGTCAACTGCCCTTGGACCTGATCCAAACGACAAGGTGCAGGTATGCTCGGTGGAAGAAGTGGTAAAAATGGGTGCTGACGCCGTATCCATCCACATAAACGTAGGTTCGGAAACTGAATCCGACCAGCTCAGGCAGCTTGGGGAAGTATCCGAGCAGTGCACTTACTGGGGAATGCCCCTACTGGCCATGATGTACCCACGTGGGAAAGATATAGAGAACCCCCATGATGCCGAGCTTGTAGCCCATGTAGCAAGAGTTGGCGCCGAACTGGGCGCAGACGTTGTCAAGACCCTTTACACAGGAGACCCCGATACATTCAGGGACGTTGTAAGAGGATGTCCTGTGCCTGTGGTCATAGCCGGAGGGCCAAAGACCAACACCGACCAGGAGTTCCTGGAGATGATCAGGGGTGCAATGGAGGGTGGCGCACGGGGTGTTGCTATCGGAAGGAATGTGTTCCAGCACGAAAACCCCACAAAAATTACAAAAGCTATAACAGAGATAGTGCACTTCAACAGGAGTGTAGAAGAAGCGCTGGAAATGCTCAAGTAAGAGAGATAAAGCCAGTACATCTGGAAGTGCTCATATGAAGGATAAGATGATTTGGATAAAGGCCGATGAAGGAAACTGGGACGACAGGAAGATTGTGATCACAACAGGTATTGAATCTGGTGCAGATTGTATTCTTGTCAATGGTGCGGATGTCAGCAAGGTCAAAGAACTGGGAAATGTGAAAGTTGCTGCCTTTGCCTATGATAACAAGTCAGAGGCGGATGTCATTGTTGTAGGGAAAGGGGGCGAAGGGGATGGCACAAAGCCGCTTCCACCGGACTACGGAGGTTCTCTTGACGTGACAACGGCCATCCGACTAAAGGAAAAAGGTGTCAAAGTCGCCGGATACGTAATCATCCGCAACAAGGAATATGAGAACTTTGCCGCAGAATTGGGCAATGTCTGTGATTACCTCATCACTGTGGGAACAGACTGGCAGGTCATCCCACTGGAGAACCTTATAGCAGGGCTGCAGAAAAAGAATGTGAAACTGATATCCGGTGTGAAGAATTCCGAGCAGGCAAAGCTTGCCTTTGAGACAATGGAGCACGGTTCCGACGGAGTGCTTCTGGACACCAAAGACCTCAACCAGATAAAAAAGACTGCTACCCTTGCAGAAAGTGCAGGTGTAAAAGACATTGAGCTTAAGACTGCCATAGTCACAAGGGTCGACCCTATAGGCATGGGAGACCGGGTCTGCGTGGATACCTGTAACCTCATGGTCAGGGGCGAAGGCATGCTTGTGGGTTCGCAATCAAATGGTATGTTCCTGGTGCACTCGGAATCCGAAGAAAGTCCCTATGTGGCATCCCGTCCGTTCAGGGTCAATGCCGGTGCTGTACATGCTTACGTAAAAGTGGGTGAGAAAACCCGCTACCTCTCCGAGCTGAAAGCCGGTGATGAGGTCACTATCGTGGATGCCAATGGCGGGCAGAGGACAGGCGTTGTAGGCAGGGTCAAGATAGAGAGAAGGCCTCTGGTACTTGTGGAAGCAGACATCGACGGCAAGATAGTCAAGAACATATTGCAGAATGCTGAAACAATAAAACTTGTGACCAAAGATAAAAAACCTGTATCTGTAACAGACCTCAAAGTGGGTGATGAGATACTCGTGCACTCAGAGGACATCGGACGCCACTTCGGGATGAAGATCGAAGAAACGATCATTGAAAAATAATCAGGCATAGTAGCAGGTGTGGCAATGGTGCATATAGGCAATTTTGACCTTGGAAAGAAACCTGGAATTGTAGCAGTTATTTCTGAAGAACCAGTGGAAAGTGCCAAGGCCGCTAAATGGCTGGGTGCAGACCTGCTGGAGCTTCGCCTTGATATGCTGGAGTTCAGCAACCCGGATGAAATGAAGAAGGCCATTGAGAAGATCAAATCTACCACAGGCCTTCCGTGTATTGCAACCAATAGGTTACAAACCGATGGTGGCAAATGGACAGGAAGTGACGAGGCAAGAATAGAATTACTGGATCAGGCTCTCCTCAAGGCTGATGCAGTCGATATAGAACTTGCCGCGGATGCGGGCCTGAGAGACTCACTCATAAGAAAGGCAAAAGATGCCGGAAAGATGGTTATCGTTTCCTCACATGATTTTAAATCCACGCCTTCCCCGGCAGAGATGAGGGAAATCATTGACCGCTCTTTTAAAGCCGGCGCAGACATCGCAAAACTGGCGGTCACACCTGCATCCATGCAGGATACGCTTAATCTGCTGCAGGTTACCCTGGATGCAGGCGGGACGGTCTGCACAATAGCAATGGGAGATAACGGCAGGCATACAAGGATAGTTGCACCCTGCTATGGTTCAGTGCTTACATACGGCTCCATCGGCAAAGCAGTGGCACCCGGACAGATACCGATCCATCAACTCAAGTCAGCCCTGGTGATACTCTTTTGAGAACCGTGTTCGCTGTTTTCGGAGACCCTGTGGGTCATTCGCTATCGCCTGTAATGCACAATGCAGCATTTGAGGCCCTTGGCATGGATTATACGTACCATGCCTTCAAAGTAGGAAAAGAGGAACTGAAAGATGCACTTGCAGGTGCAAAGGCTATGGGATTTGGAGGTGTCAACCTTACCGTACCCCTGAAGCAGGAAGCCCTGAGCATAGTAGATGCTGACCCGCTGGCTGCGGCTATCGGAGCTGTGAATACGATTGACTTCAAGGAAGGCATGAAAGGTTACAATACTGATGGTTTAGGTGCTAAACGAGCACTTGAAGAGGAAGATGTGGATATCCGGGGCTCGGAAGTACTTATCGCTGGTGCAGGTGGTGCGGCCCGTGCTATCGCCTTCCAGTTTGCCAGAGATGGTGCCAGTGTTACCATAGCCAACAGGACGCCGGAAAGGGCACTCGAGCTGGCGGCTGATGTCTCAGCTGTCGGAAAGGTCAGAGGCTGTGGCTTTGAGAACCTTCGGGCACTTATCGGAGAAAGTGATATCCTGGTGAACTGCACGGTCCTGGGGATGCATCCTGATACTGAGAGGACCATCGTGACCTCAGAGGATATGCACCCGGACCTCACTGTTTTTGATATTGTTTACAATCCCCTGGAAACCCGCCTGCTCAAAGAAGCAAAGCTTGCCGGCGCCAAACCTGTCAACGGTATCATGATGCTTGTTTATCAGGGAGCTGAAGCTTTCAGGATATGGACAGGTGTTGAACCTCCTGTTGATATCATGAAGAGAGCAGTCCTGGAGGAGTTACAGACTTGAAGGTACTCATCATTGGCGGCACCGGGGAAATGGGACAGTGGTTCACCCGTTTCTTCAAAAATAACGGTTATGATGTAATGGTCTGGGGCAGCGGAGGGAAGGTAGAGATAGCCCAGAAGATGGGGGTTAATTTTGCCCCGGACATTGACATGGCAATATCGGAGAGCGATATCGTCATAGTTACAGTTCCCATTGACATCACCGGGCAGGTTATCCGGGAAACTGCACCGAAGATGAAAAGTGGCAGTCTCCTGATGGACCTGACATCACTCAAGGTCAAACCTACGGAAGTCATGAAAGAGTACGCACCTGCGGATGTGGAGATACTGGGAACACATCCAATGTTCGGTCCTTCCATACCCAGCCTTCACGGACAGATATTCATACTAACGCCTATTGAGGGAAGATGCCAGAAGTGGTTCCCTGTGATCAGGGCCCTGCTGGAAGATAACGGGGCTCACATAGAGATCATCAGCGCACAGGAGCATGACCGTTTTGTATCTGTTGTCCAGGGGCTTACACACTTTGCTTACATAACCATAGGCACCACATTCAACAGACTGGACTTTAGCGTCGCACAGTCCAGGAGATTTATGAGTCCTGTGTATGATATCATGGTGGATTTCGTTGGCAGGATACTGGGCCAGAATCCTTACCTGTACGCCTTCATCCAGATGGAGAACCCTGAAGTGTTGAAAGTGCATGAGGCGTTCATGCAGGAATGCAGGGAGATGTCAGCAATCGTGCGGGAGAATGATGTGGAGAGCTTCATCTCCAGAATGAAAGATGCTTCAGCCCATTTCGGAGACACCGCCGCAGCACTGCGTCGCTCTGATAAGCTCATAAATTCCAAGATAGCCGAGCTTGACGAACTTGTGAACTCAATAGGTATGGAGAAGGGGCTCAGGCACATCTATTCAGATGTTGTGCATGTAGGCATAGTAAAAAAAGTCACACCTCGGAGTGTTGTACTTTCCACAGGTAGCAAGCTCGTTTCAATGAAGCTGGAAAACATCCGCCTCTTATCCCCGGAAGAGCTCAGGAAATGGAAAACAGAGAACCTCAGGGGGCATTCAAGGGATATATCCGTCATCATTCCAAAGAATGCTGACCCGGAGGTCATACGCAGCATCATTAGCAATAATATGAATGTCATCTCAGTCCGGTTAATAGATATATATACATGTGCTAAGAGTGATACCGGATCAAGCGTGACCTATCGTGTAGGTATAATAGGAGATGCCAACGCCACAGTGGTCAATAATGAGATAGCAGCACTGCTCACAGGCATAGGTTGTAAACTCAGAGGATAACTCTGTCACCTACACTTTAACATCATTTGAACCTGGTTAGCACAATTATATACATAGTGCTGGGACAAACATTATCAGGTACCTATGCTTACACTAATTCTGTGATAATTTGAACAGAGCACCCGCAACTCCACAACAATATATAAGGTTCCTTAAGATAGGTATATTCTTTACAGCCCTTTTCGGAATGTACCTGGGAATCCAGGGGCTTTACCTGATGTTAGTAGAGAAGAATTACGTCACCGGAGCATCTCTGTTCCTTGCAGCACTCCTGATAGCTCCCCCGCCAATCGGCATATCCAGGATGGCAAAGGAACAATTCGGTATAGATCTGTCCATACCTGTGAGAATGGTGGCTACAACCATACTACTGTTTATAGCATGGCTGAGCCTTCCTTAAAGCGGACTAAGATAGTTATCAGATCCTGCTTACAAGATCTTCAAGCGCAACCTTAGGATCCTTAGCTTTAACAATGCCCGAGGCCAGCAGGACACCTACGGAGCCAAGCTCGAGGGCCGCCAGGAGATCCTCTCCTTTTGATATGCCTGCCCCACACAGAACTTTAACTGCAGGGTTTACTCTTGTGACAGCCTCCACGGAACCTGTAACAACCCGCGGGTCTGCTTTTGATACGGGTATTCCACTGCCTATAAGTTCCGGCGGCTCCACTGCCACGTAATCAGGGCCCAGAGCAGCGGCAGCGGCAGAAGTTGTGATATTATTGGTACAGACGATAGTCGTAAGACCTGTTTCTTTTGCCTTGTTTATAGATGCATCAATGTTTGCCAGTGTCAGGCAGTATTCGGAGTGGTTAATGAGAGTCCCGACTGCCCCTGCATCCTTTATGCACTGAGCGAAAGCATGTCCTGTAAAACCCCCTGCGCCTACGCTGTCCAGATGCTGCGCATAAACAGGGATATCCACCTGTGAGGATACACGATAAATATCACAGAACTGGGGTGCCATCGCAATATCTATGCCGGAATCTTCAGCAACTTGCCTGCATGCCTGCGCTATCTTTACGGCGCCTTCGCCTGTGCCTTCAATGTATGTCTTCAGGTTCAAAACTATCAGTGTGGAACTCATATGATCTCTCCGGTGAGAGATAATACCTCAAAATAGAAAAAAGCGTGTGTCTATTTGCTGAACACACGCACAAAATATATGTTTAGAAGTCAGTCATTACCCTGAACTGGTCTATTTCAGGGTTGTTAAGGCCTTCAATGAACTTCTCGGCAACCTGCCTTACATCTTTGGCATTGGTGATTGCCCTGCCTACTACAAGGACATCAGCGCCTGCCTTAAGTGCATCAGGCATTGTGTCAATACGGATACCGCCAGCAACCGCCACAAGGATCTTTGGTGAGAGAGCCTTTATGTCCTGGATATTGCCCCATGCATGAGCAGTTTCCTCAACATCGATAGCACGGTGCAGTTCCACAACATCAGGCAGTTCTTTGAGCTGCTTGAGTATTGCTACAGGGTCCGGGCAGTTCAGAGTATCCATGACAGCATATATTCCGGTCTTGTGAGCTTCCTCAATGGCTTTGTTGAGAGTTGCCACAGGTGCCAGTGCTGAGACTACGATAGCATCTGCGGTTGCATCTGCAACCATGCGGGCTTCCAGGTTACCGGTATCAAGGGTCTTGAGGTCAGCAACTATGAATGCGTCAGGACGAACCTCTCTGAGCCTGGAGATGACGTCAACACCGTAACGCTTGATGAGAGGTGTGCCTGCTTCAAGGATAACGTGGTCGCTCTTTGGAAGCTGGCTCACTATACTGAGTATAGCCTCAATGTTAGGGTTATCCAGCGCAACCTGCAGGTAAGGAGGATTCCAGAGCCTGGAGACCTTGAATCCCATTACTGCATGTCCCATTCTGTCCTTCTCTTTAAGTACTGTGTCAACGTCCGGGAACCCTTCCAGGGCACGTTTGACTGCCAGTTTAGTTGCCCCGTAATTGTACCTGAAGATCCTGTTGTAATCTTTGGCCTCAGGGTGGATGAAAACGCTTGCAATGACAACGAGATCTTCGATATCCATGTCACCGAACACACCTTCTTCAAGAGCGTCAGCAACTGCCTTTGCAACTGCAGCCTGCGCAGGACCAAATATCTGGGCTGCTTGATCCATATTCTTTACAGTAACCTTCGGAACTATCAGTGTAGCAGGTTTTGTAGGAAGGTTCGGGCGTATCACCGAAAGCAGAGGAGTGTGTCCTACTGACAGTTGTGCTAGACCGTTTGCAAATGCCTGACCTACAGGACCATTCTTGTTCCCGATTAAAAGGTCAACGTGCGCGAGTTCTGGTGCCTCGCCAATTAGAGCTTCTCCGATTAAAAACATCAATTCACCTACATAGATTAATGTAAATTTATCATTCCCTGTGCAATGTCAATTCCTGTTTGGTAGTTGCGGCACAGGGCGTGTTATGCGTGCTATATCTAGTATTATGATAAATACCTTTTTAAAAGGAGGATGCTAACGGACTAAAAATACGAACTATTCTTTACAATATCCGGGTGCAGATATCGTTAAGCCCGCACTCCCCACATCTGGGAGATATCGGACGGCATACATTCTGCCCAAAAAGGACCATCAGGCCGTTGATGTCTTTCCAGTCCTGCCTTGATACAACCTTTTCGAGTTCCTTTTCAGTCTCAGCCGCTGATGATGTTTTCACCAGTCCAAAACGATTAGATATCCTGTGTACATGAGTATCCACAGCAATTACATCTTTTTCAAAAGCATAACCAAGCACGCAATTAGCAGTTTTTCTGCCAACTCCGGGTAGTTTGAGCAGCTCGTCCATGCTGTCGGGGACGATGCCTCCATAGTTCTTCAAAAGAATCCGGGATATATCAATGATCCTCTGTGCCTTCACCCTGTAGAAACCCACATCCATTATAAGTGCCTGTATTTCATCAATATCAGCCGATGCCATTTTCAGAGGGCCATCAAATACTTCAAAAAGTCTCCGGGTTGCAGGAATGGTCACCTCATCACGAGTGCGCTGGGACAGCACTGTGGATATGAGCATATAGTAAGGATCCCTGTTTACGTGAAAATACCCACCGGGGTACATTCCCCGGAGGCGGGAGATCATCTCTTCAACAGACATCATTGAATGTAGTTAACCAACTTATAAACTGTTTTCTCTGGATCGAAAGAGGAGGAGGTCATTTAAGGTAAAGAGTTCAGGAGCTAAAGGAATAGGCTTTATACTTGCAGGCCGCACTTTTATTTATGGGAGTGAATAAATTAGTTACTTACACATTAATGTTCATTGTTTTTCTTGCAGCCCTTTCTTTGCTGCCTGTACATGGAATATCAGCAGATGATCACTTGATAGGCGCTGCTTCTGCACAGAACATGAGCAATGGTACCGAACTCACAATATACTCACAGGACATTGCACTTGTCAGGGAAACCAGGGAGCTCGACCTTCAGGAAGGAGAGAATCTGGTTGAGGTCACTGACATTACTTCCCGCATAGATCCAAGTACTGTTATCTTTGAAGATACCCAATATCCCGGAACTTATATTATCGAGCAGCAGTACATGCGGGACGCTGCAAGTATGGACAGGATACTGGAAAGGCATATTGGGGAGGAGATAACAGTCATCGATGAAGAAGGTAGCTCCTACACAGGGATACTGCTAAGCCATGAGAACGATAGCATTATCCTGAACACATCAGGGAATATCATTGCAATCGTAAACATCGCAAGGATAGAATTCCAGGATACCAATGATGACCTGATGGGACCTGCACTTACATGGAGGATATATTCACCAGAAGCAGGGCCAAGAGTTGTCTCAACCTCATACCTGACAGAAGGGCTGAGCTGGAAGGCAGATTATATTGTTATGATGGATGACAATGAAACTCAGGCCAGCATCAATGGATGGGCCACCATAGATAATCAGGCAGGTGCCAGTTTTAATAATGCAAGCTTGAAGCTTGTGGCAGGGGATGTGCGCAGAGTCTCCGGACAGCTACCGTCTCCGGAAATCGCAACTGATGATGCGGCTGTTGACCAGCCAGCCGAACAGTTCATAGAGGGAGAGTTGTTCGACTATCATATCTACACCCTGAACAGGACCACCAGTTTAATGGATGGAGAAATAAAACAGATATCACTGCTGTCTGAAGACTCCGTACCTGTAGAGAGGGAGTACATATTTGAGAGTGCTACAGGTGACAGGGTAAAAGTTGTGATGAACACTGAGAACACTGAAGACAACGGTCTCGGAATGCCGTTGCCACAGGGTATTGTCAGGGCATATGCAGAAGACCCTGATGGAACGCTGCAGTTTGTTGGAGAGGATACGATAGATCATACCGCCATAGGTGAAGAAATACGTATCTTTGTAGGATATGCTTTTGATATTACAGGAGAAAAAACTCAGACAGACTATCAGAGCCTGGGCGAGACCGCTGAAAGGCGCAGTTATAGCATAAACCTGACAAACCAGAAATCAGAGGATGTGAATGTCACTGTTGTGGAGAATATATACGGCGACTGGGAGATTACCAATTCCTCGCACGAGTACACAGTAGTTGATGCGTTCACTGCAGAGTTCGATGTTAGAGTGCCGGCAAACGGAGAGGAATCTATAACATACACTGTAGAGGCACGTTACCCACGGGCAATCCCTTAATGACGTAATCCGGAGAGATTATGTTTAGTCCCTGTGCAGGGAAGAGAGTAAGAGGGAAAGATCACATGCACTGCGGTCCCTGTTCCCTCCTCACTCTCTACCCATATATTTCCGTTGTGGATTTCAGTGATTGTCTTACTTACATGCAGCCCTAAGCCGCTGCCACCGTGTCTTCGTGTCAGGGAACTGTCCACCTGATAAAAGGGAGTGAAGATATTGGAAAATTCAGCCTGGGGGATACCTATGCCATTATCTTTTACCACCACATGCACATGATCATTATCCCGATAAGCTGAAATCTCGATGATGCCCCCGCTCTTGCTGAACTTTATAGCGTTGTCTACAAGTGATCTGAAAATATAAGGAATGTACTCCACATCACCATTGATAAGCGGCAGGTCGCTTCCAAAATTACGGACCATCTTTATATTTTTGTCTGTTACTTTAAAAGTGAAATAGTCCATCACTTTCTTCAGAGCATCTTCTATCCGAAGTGGATCAAACCTGTAATTGGCCTTGCCAGATCTTGTAATGCTTATGTAGATAAGAGAATCAAGCAGAAAACTCAGATGATCATACTTGTCGAGAACTATTTGCATGGCATTTTTCTGTTTTTCGTTCAAAGGTCCCAGTACCTCATCATGCACAAGTTCACTGTAACCCTTAATAGATATAAGAGGTGTTTTTAGTTCATGGCTAAGATTTGAGATAAATTCGTCCTTCATCCTGTCCAGAGAATGCAGTGAATCATTTGCCTTTCCCAGGTCCTGAACATATTTCTGGATAGTTTCCTGAGATTTTTTACGCTCACTTATATCGCGAGTAACGCCCATGAAGAATTTGAAATTCCCATCCTCATCAAATAAGGGAGTTGCTAGTGCTTCAGTCCAGACTGTGTAACCTTCCTTGTGGAATTGTTCCAGCTCCATGATTTCTGTATGGCTGGTCATCCTTGCATATTGGATATCTGCAAAAAAAGCATCCATACAAGACCGGATTTTCAGAATACTGTCCTGGGGGAACATTTCCGGAAAACTCTGGTCCATTACTTCCTCCGGAGTATAACCTCTCAATTTAATTACAGATGGGCTGACATAAAGGAAGTTACCTTCTTTATTCATGGTCCAGATAACATCGTTGGCATTTTCTGCCAGCATGCGGAACTTTTCTTCGCTTTCCTGAAGAGTTGTTTCAGCTCGTTTCCTTTCAGTTATGTCGCGCCCATTGCTAAGAATTGCAGGCTTACCTTCGTATTCTATGACCTTGACGCTTATTTCAACAGGAACCCTGGAGCCATCTTTTCTCAGATACTCCGTTTCAAATACAATATGTCCTTTCTTCAGGGCAGAGGCAAGGTGTTCCTTGCACTTGCTCCAATATTCAGGTGCAATAATATCGAATTTAGGTAATTGCAGCATCTCATCTTTACGGTACAATAGCAGATCGCATAACGAAGGATTAACTTCCAGTATATTGAAAGCCATATCAAGTATCATGATGGAATCGACGGCGTTCTCAAAAATTGCCCGGAATTTTTCCTCGGAAACCTTAATCTTTTGTTCGGCATCCCTTTTTTCAGTGATGTCCGAGCCGGAGCTTAGGAGCATTGTTACCTTACCAGCGGAATCCTCCGTGTATGAATTGCGCCACGAAATGAGTCTTTTGTGCCCTGCTTTTGTCACTACATTTCTTTCAAAACTTTCAACCGGCCTGAGACTACCCTCAAGGATCGTTTTGAAAAAAGATTCATTCCTTTCTTTATCCTCTGAAGGCACAACCATTTCTAACCAACTTGATCCAATAAGTTCCCCTTCGGCATAGCCAAGTACCTCATTGCATTTTGCATTGGTAAGGGTGACAGTCAGATTCGAATCAAGTGCCACTATCATGCATCCGGCGATATCAAGATATTTTCTTGTCCGGTCAGCTTCTGAGACTAGTTCATCATGCAGTTGTTTGCTTTTCAAAAGAGTCCTGACGCGGGTTAGAACCTCAAACCGGTCAAAAGGTTTTGTGAGGAACTCATCAGCTCCAGCCTGAATGCCTTCTATGCGGTCATCTCTGGAAGAAAGAGCAGTGACTATTATGACTGGTATAAAGCATGTTTCTTTGGATGATTTCATTATTCTGCAAACATCGTATCCGCTCATGCCCGGCATCATAACATCAAGGATGACAATATCTGGTTTTTCAGAATCGAGGATAGCAAGAGCTTCTTCCCCGCTATGAGCAGTCTCTATATCGTACTCTGTCATGAGCTGGGATTCAATTAACCTGACATTAAGGATATCGTCGTCGACAACGAGTACTTTGGACCTGTATTTTTCGCTCATAGTGCGTACCATTTGTTTTTTGCCCTGGGGCTGATTAAGGCATTCTAATACCGGCAGGGGATATATAATAAATTTTCCTTTATTAAAGCATTAATTTATGGAGGCTGAAAATACACTGTTTTTCGGCATTTTTCATAGGATGCGGGCAATCTTGATAAAATAACAGGAATACTTTATTAATGCATATATGACAATGGGAAGCTAATGTTTGAGCAGTTGATTGTCCCTGTGTCTATCTATACGTACCTGAGTCTTTTTATTACAAGTTTTCTGGCATCAACTGTGCTTCCGCTGGGGTCTGAAGCCCTTGTGATCCTGCTCATAAAATCAAATCACAATTTTTATGCAGTAGTACTTTTAGCTACTGTGGGCAATTATCTTGGAGCCTGTACAACGTACTATTTGGGACTTAAAGGACGTAGCGGAGTTATAGAGAAATATCTCTCGATCTCAAAGAAGGAGCTTGAAAAAGCAGACAGATGGTTTACAAGGTATGGTTCATATGCCCTTTTGTTCACCTGGCTCCCCCTGATAGGTGATGCCATTACAGCTGTGGGCGGTCTTTTGAAACTGGATTTTAGAGTATTCTCCCTATACGTTTTTACAGGAAAGTTTGTACGCTACCTGGCACTGGCATATCTCGCCACTCAAATATAAGGAAGAATACCTAAGAGATTCATAGAAGGCTATGTTTATGATGATATCAACCTCTTCCCAATTATTTAATTAGATAACTATATATACACTAGTACCGATATTATCTTAAATATATAATAAATGTTACAAAACATGGGCTGGATGAAACATGACCACGTTCGATATAAACCAAAAAGAACTTGTTAAAAACTCAGTTCTGATACCTGTTGCATTTGTAGCCGGAACACTGATAGCGATTCTAGCCTACAATTATTTGCCCCACGAAATTGCCCTAATATCAGTCGTCAGTGGCGCAATACTGGTATCACTGATCACATATGCCCTTGTAAGGGCAAAGTCCAACTAACTCTGCATCAGTTTTGATGCGATAATTATATAGCCTTGCATATCCATTCACATCTCTTGCCTATGGGCTCGTGGTCTAGCTGGTCATGACGTCGCCTTCACACGGCGGAGGTCCGGAGTTCGAATCTCCGCGGGCCCACTAAGAGTTCTAAAAAATAAATACTGGTTCTTGTATCAACGCCAACTGTTTTTCGAGTGATCCGATTCCTGAAGTAATTATTCTGTTACCATTTGGATATCAAGAATTTCCAGAGGGTCATTAATGAGTATAATCAATTAATTGTATTGAATCACCGATCTTCTTTTCAATTGCTGTTTTCATCTGTTCAGCATGCGGACAGGCAAATCCAATAGGATTTCCTCGTGTGATACACGAAGCAAGAACAATTGTATCTGCCCCTCTTTTAACCATTTCAGCAGCCCTCTGAACTGCTTTTTTTCCGGGGCAACCACCGCATGAAACAACACCTATCACTTCAATTTCACCCTCAACGCCCTCGAATGCAAGTTTTTTCTCCTTCATTACTTTAAAATCCGTTGTTGCAGGACATATGTCCTCTGTTTGCATACACCTGATCAATCCTGCCTTCATGATTCTGCCTCCTTGATATCTCCAAATATGCTTTCCGCCAGTAAAACTGAAATGTCCTTCATGTTCAACTCTTCATCCTTTGATTTACAAACACCGCCTATATGATGCATGCAGAAGGGACAATACGAGACCAGCATATCGGCCTTCTCTTTATAATCCTTAACCGACAACATGGCTATATCCGATGATATTTCCGGGAAGTTGGGCTTAAGACCAGCAGGTCCTCCACAGCACACGTGTTTGCCGCCAAAGAGTTCCTTAATACTCACATCCATGCTGGAGAGAATATCCCTTGATACATCCTTTGATTGCTTCAGAGGACAGGCATCCCTTACCGCAACAGTATAATTGAGTTTGTTTGGTTTGAGTGTACTATCATTTATCAGATCCCTGAACAGGTTGAGAGAATGCTCTACCTCAAAGTTCAATTCTCTATAGAGTTCAGGATACTCACGACCCAGGACAAGGTAGCAGCCAGGGCATGAAGCTATAACCTTCTTCACTCCCAGAGATTCAATATAGTCTACGAAACTTTTTGCATGTACTGCTGCCTCTTCAAGATGACCGTTATCAATAAGGAAAAGCCCGCAACATTTCTCCTCCTTCAGAAGCATTGGCTTGATGCCGGCATGGTTGAGCAGACGAATAGTCGACCTGGCGATGTCCGGCTGGCTGTGTGCTATCCAGCAGCCTGTCATATAGGCTATATCAGAGCTTTCGGCGATTTCCAGATCATCAGTGACCCAGTCAAACCTTGTTGACAGATCCATACCTCCGGGACTATTACGTTCGATAATGTTCTTTGAGATAGCCGTGGTCTTGGCAGGCTCTCTACCCTGCTTTGCTAACAGCTCCCTTTCATATTGGATGATATCGGTGATTGGTATGCTTACAGGACATACATCATCACATGCTCCACACCGTGTGGAAAGGTAAATATTGTCCATCTCATCCTGTGTGAGTTCATCGCCTGCTACTATCTTTGCAAGTGATTCGATCTTTCCCTGTGGAGTGAACCGGTTACCTTCAGTAACCATGTTAGCAGGGCATACATCCCAGCATTTCTTACAATCAATACATGAACTTATTTCTTCCTGAAAACGATGCATATGGCAACCTCACTTTTTCCGTGGAACGGACTAGTCATAATCATCCCATTGATTTTTATATATTTTAAATGGATGTAGTAATGGCCTGGCATTTTCAAATCTCTTTGAAAACCTTTGCAAGAGATTCACCTTTAACATGAATGGAGAATTGGTAAAGATATCCAAAGGGCACTGTATACACATTTATTCCTTTGCCTTTCAGTTTTTCTTCAATAGATACGATGACTTCCATTGCAAATTCCGGCGCGGATTTACTTGAAGACAAGTGAGCAAATGAATGCAATACAATGTGATTCTTATTTACTTTATTCAGATACCATTTGATGTTGCCCACTGCACTTTTGACAATCTTGCTTTTTCTCTCTTCATCTTCTGATTCGGCATGAATGAAAACAACAGCAGTATTCTCTATCCTTTCTTCGATTTCGACATTTTCCACACTTTCAATTGTCTTGCAATGAGTGTCAAACCAAAAATATTCTACATCGAATAGTAGCAATTTCATGTGCCCCACTCCTTATAAAAAGGAATTACTTTTATACCGTATCTCCTTTCCCCAATTCACTAAGCATTTATTTTCATAAAAATAATTAGAAACTGGATAGATTAGGGATATATCGATAGATCCACATCTTTTCCAAAAGCAACATAATTTGTAAAATCTGAACTGATGGCCTTGATCGCCTCTTCCGTTGGCTCAGAGTAATACCAAGCCGCATCTTTATTCACTTTACCATTGACAATTATATCATAGTAATTGATTTTTCCCTTGGGAGAAGATGTTTGATTCCCATTGTCTGTGAAGTATTCCAGATTCAATGTTTCCGGAGCGAAGTATTTTTCTCCGTCGATCATAAAGAATTTCTTGCTTTTGCCCAGCAGTGCTCCATTCCATTTGATATACCATGCCATTATTACCATAATATCAGTTCCATTGTTTTATTATCGCAATAAGAGGGAGCGAATCCTTTTCTTATATACATATTCTGTACATTATATTCATGGCATTGCTATTATCGAAGTTGTTGATAATCCTCATGTCAGGTTTTTTTAGTTTCCTAGATTAAGGTTATCAAATTAGCTCCTGAAACCCTTATTCAAATCTGAAGGCGTCCCTTAGTATTTCACGATCCGCATTCATCCCTGAAATATCAAGACACGGATCCACAAGAAATCTACACGGGTTTTATCCTTTTCCAGTCTTAGCTTCCAGCACTACCATGAATCCGTGTTGATCCTGTAAATCCGTGTCTTAGACATAGTTTAAAAACAGGTATTCTTAATAAAAAGTGAATAAACTTTTAAATCAAGATTCTAATTGGATTAACTTCGATTAAAAAAGAGTTTTCCGCAAAAGACTTAATATTTATTAAATACCAATGCTTCAACAGAAAATGCACTCTTTTAAAACTCTTGAGAATCTCAAAAACTCATATAGTGAGCGTATTCGCCAGATAGCAGATGAAAGAAAATCGGGAAAGAAATTAGTCGGTACTTTTTGTCTCTTTGTACCTGACGAGATTATTTTTGCAGCAGGAGCTGACCGTGTAATACTCTGCGGAGGCAAGAATGACACTGTATCAATAGCGGAGCAGTATCTTCCAAGAAACATCTGCCCGCTAATCAAATCTTCTTTTGGATCAATTATCAACGATGGCTGTTCAGGTATAAAATCCTGCTCTCATTTCAGTATGGTGGATATGATCGTAGCCGAGAATACCTGTGATGGTAAAAAGAAGATGTATGAACTGCTGGAGGATTACGTTCCAACCTACGTAATTGACCTTCCTCAAAGACCTGATACTTCTGAAGCTCTGAAATACTTTATATCTGAGCTTGAAAAGTTCAGGGATGCTATGGAACAGCTTACAGGCTATAAGATCACGGATGAACAGCTGAAAGAGGAAATAAGATTCTCTAATGAGACTAGACGGTTGTTTCACAGGCTCTATGAACTGCGTAAAAGGGATCCAAGCCCCATAAGTGGCACCGATGTGCTGAAAATACTTCAAAAGCAGTATTTTTTATCACCAGATAAGCTTAAGGAATACCTCCAGATGCTTATCAACGAAGTGGAAAATATTGAGCCCGGGCAGGTTCATAAGCCAAGGATAATGATCTCCGGTTGCCCAATGCCAGGCGGTAACACGAAAGTAACTGAGATCATAGAGAGCAAAGGCGGTGTCATTGTTGCAGAGGAAAGCTGTACCGGCACGAGATCTTTCTGGGACCTTGTCGACGAAAGCAAGGAACCGATGATCGCTCTGGCTGAACGCTATATTAAGATACCCTGCTCCTGCATGAGCCCCAATAACAGGCGTATAGATAATATCCTCGAACTTGCCAGAGAATTCAGGGTCGATGGTGTGATCTACTACACATTGCAGTTCTGCCACGGGTACAATATAGAAAAACAGAAGGTACAGAAAGCCCTGAAGGAGGCGGGGATTCCAATGCTCTCTATCGAGACGGATTACAGTGACTCTGACGTCGAACAGATCGGGCTTCGTGCAGATGCATTTATGGAGATGATTTCATGATCTCAGTGGGAATTGATGCAGGCTCGGCTACAACCAAGGCAGTGCTTGTCAAAGATGACGGCAGCACTGTTCACTCTATACGAGCCACAGCATTTGATTTTGTATCAGCTGCAGAAAAGGCATACGAGGATGTGCTTGGAATTGCTGAAATTGACAGAAAAGAAGTCGATCACGTATATTCAACAGGATATGGCAGGAACAGCATTAAGTTTGCCGACAGGTCCATCAGCGAGATAACTGCCCATGCAAAGGGTGTGCATCACATCTATCCGGATGTTGAAGGCATAATAGATATTGGAGGCCAGGACAGCAAGGTAATCTCTGTGAACAATGGCAAAGTAACAGATTTTTTAATGAATGATAAGTGCGCTGCCGGCACCGGCAAATTCTTAGAGTACACTGCAAGAGCACTTGAAGTGCCAATGGAAGAACTTGGAAAGATAGCTCTTGATTCAAGATCACCTGCAAGCATAAGCAGTATGTGTACCGTTTTTGCTGAATCGGAGGTTATATCGCTGCGGGCAAAAGGTTACTCAAAAGAAGACATCGCAGCCGGGCTGGTTGAGAGCATTGCAAGGAGGGTCGCTGTCATGGCCAGACAGATCGGGCTGAAAAGAAATGTGGCCTTTGTGGGAGGAGTGGCAAAGAACGCCGCCATCAAAGCAGCACTTGAAAAGGAATTAGGAATATCACTCTACGTGCTTCCGGAACCGCAGATCACAGGAGCACTTGGAGCGGCACTGCATGGTAGCAATTGAACAAGTGGCTGCTATTTCCCAGATGATAGACTCTGTAGATATTTTCATTTGAATAACATAAACACTTCCCACTGTTTCAGGTGCCGTGTCCTGTATGAAGCCAGCCAGGCTCTCAGTGACTCCCCTCTTGATGTAGCGTTGAGATGCCATTTACGAATGTTTTAGCGTAGACTCTACCGACTTGAAGCCAATAATTTATATACTATTTCCAACTGGGCAGGACACATATTCCTCTGGATATCTTGTCGTAAAATATATCTTTCCTCACTTACAACGTTATTATGCAGGGATGAAGATTTCAATCCGCACCGAGGGAAACAAAATATGACTAAATCAAGTTATTCCGATCTCGCCCAGGTAACCTACCACAGAATATATGTGGACTCACAGGGCGATTCACACTTTGATGTCGTAAAAGTCGAACAGAGTCTTATGCAAGCAGCACCACCAGCTGCCCCGTTCTACGTCTCAGAAGACGGACCGGCAGTGAAGTATCGCTTCTATACATTTGAGCCGGGCTGGATTGGCGAACTCCATCCGGCTCCAACCCGCCAGTTCCTGGCCCTCATGTCAGGTGCCGTGGAGATGGAGACCACGGACGGGACAGTCAGACGACTTACGCCCGGAGATCTGATCCTGCTGGAAGATACCTCCGGCAAGGGTCACGTGACGAGGAACATCGGAGACGGGTTCTGCACGTTCCTTGTGGTCCCGGTTCCTTCAGAGTGACATATTTCCCAGGTATCAGCTCTTCACACCCCTACAGAGTAAAAACAGAAGCGCTTTATTTGCATAAAGCGCAACATTTATCAGCGTGGAACAAATCAGCGTGGGACAATTCGTTATCCCAGCTTATTAGAATCTTATTCTGTAGTCGTTCCGTCAAAATCCGCTTCATTGGCTTCGGCTTCTTCCTTGGTGGCACGTACGATGCCATCCTTGTGATGCGCCGGTGAATAGATCGTATAGAGTTTCAGTTCCTCGGTTTCCGAAGTGTTGACGACATTGTGCTGCGCGCCTGCTGGCACTACAACTGCAACTCCGTCACCGAGTTCATACTCATTACCATCAATTATACACTTTCCTTGTCCACTTTCAAAACGGAAGAACTGGTCATTCTCCTCATGCACTTCCATCCCGATCTCTTCCTTGGGCCTGAGGCTCATAAGTACCAGTTGGCTGTGCTTTGAAGTATAGAGAACTTTACGGAAATTGTTGTTTTCCAGAGTAGCATCTTCGATATTGATAGAGAATCCTTTCATACTCATAAATGGGGAGTTAATTGTATATAAAATCATTCGAAAGTAAAGAACTATTTATAAATATTTAAATTCTATTTCTATTGATTGCTTCCATTACACCCTAATTATCTAGTCATGATAATTAGCATATGCCAATTGACTTGACGCCATGAAATAATTTCCCTACTAGACAGTCTCATAAAAGCATACCCAAGGAAGAACAGCTAATAATAAACAAAAAAATGAAAAGATACCAATGTGAACAGAGGTATTCAAACGGGTTCCTGATCGAAATAATCAACAGTTGTTGATACAGATTTCACTATAACCTCTGAATTCTTCCTGATTACATACTCACTCACACCGACATCAGTCTCTGAGTCTCCCCAGTCGTATGTATAACCCAATCTGGTCCATGGATACTTATCATAAGTGCTAGTGTTAAGGGAATTGAACCACTCGAAATGTTCCTTTGAAACATTTTCATGGAATTGAATCTGAGCCTGTGTGTCTGTGATCTCAGGATCAGGGCTTGGCCTGAAAAGGTCATCCGGCCTAACCCATAGCTCTACAAAATACTCATTCCCATTATTATATGGAAGACCTATGAGCTGTTCCAGTCTAAGTGTCAGTTCATTTTCAGGGATATCATTTCGCTGAACGAAATCTTTCAACTCAGGGATGACCATTGTCCAAGTGTCACCCCAGAATGTAGAAACAGTTGATCCCACTGGATAACTCTCAGGATACCTGGTCCAGGTGACAACAAGAACATATTTCTCACCCGAATCTTCCATCCAGTTCAGTTCAGTGTTCGACTCTGTTATAGGCACCAGTTCCTGGTATATCTCATCCTCTTGGGCAACCATTGAATCCTTTATTGCAGCCATATACATAAGTTCAAAGTCTGTCACCTCATTAGAAGACGATTCCGTATTATCATTAAGAACGAATCCTACATACAGTATAGCAGCCAATGATAGAGATAATAGCAACAGCAAATTAATTTTTTTCATACATTACCTTTCCATTTTTATATCACAGGTGTGGTCCGGGACATTATAAGCCCAGGATTATAGGTTTACATAAATATAGGATATAGATATATATTAATTATAACCAGGTGAGTCTTAAAAATACGTATTTGACATCATTTTTCAGTCTTCTCAGTCTTCTTATTCTTCAACCCATGCACAGCCGGATTGTGAATCACTTCCCCCCGGACATTATAACGCGAACCATGGCATGCGCAGTCCCAGGTTCTCTCAGCATTATTCCAGGAAACAATACAGCCCATATGCCTGCAGGAAGGATCCAGAGTATGAATCGCACCAGCATCATCGCGGTATGCTGCAACCCTTTCACCTCCGATCTTAACGATGGAACCTTCGCCGGGAGCGATCTGGGAGGCATCTTCTGGAACAGGGAGCACCCTGGCGCCTACAAAGCCTTTGCCAGATTCCAAGGCTTGTGAGAAGAAAGTCTTTGCCGATTCAAGCGGCTTGAAACGGGAAGGATCATATACTTTTGCCCAGGGATTTTCCCTGTCAAGTATCATGTCAGTGATAATCATGGCTGCAACTGTACCTGTGGTCATACCCCATTTATGGAATCCTGTCGCCAGGTAGGAGTGTTTACTATCCGAAGTAATCCTTCCGATGTAGGGAACATGGTCAACTGTGACGACATCCTGTGTGGACCAGTGATAATCGACAGACTTCACGGAGTAGATAGACCTGACCCATTCTTCAAGTTTCCTGTAATGGTCTTTTGTATTGCCGCCCTCTCCTGTCCTGTGCTCTTCCCCGGCCACAAGCACCAGTTCACCATCTCCTTCCGGCTGGGAGCGAAGGGAACGTGCAGGATGCTCAGCATTGATGAACATACCCTCCGGAAGAGATTCCTTCATGTGAACACCCAATACATAGGACCGGGATTGGTGAAGCCGGGAGAACATCATTCCCGGCTTGTCATCAACCGGAAAATGTGTTGCCTGAATTACATCTTTTGCCTTGATAATCCCATTGTTTTCGGTTCTTACACTTATAGGCCCTTCGCCTTCAATTTTATGTATCTTTGTACCCTCAAAGATATGGCATCCATTGCCCGGAATCTGCCGGGAGAGTGCACATAGATATTTGCGTGGATGAAACTGAGCCTGGTTGTCGAAGCGGACCGCACCATAAGTTTCAAAAGGCAAGGGTAAATTTTCCTCGAAAGAAGCGGGAATTCCCAGACTTTTAGCCGCCTTTACTTCCTTGTGTAGCTTATCGACTGATTCTTTAGAGCCAGCATAAACATAGGCAGGCTTGCGGAGAAGATCACAATCGATATTATAGGAATTCACCAGGAAAGCAATCTTTTCTATAGCTGCCTGGTTTGAGTCAGCGTACTGAAGCGCCTGCTCTTTTCCAAAATGGGAAATCAGGCGATCATATATCAGGTGGTGCTGGGAAGTTATCTTTGCAGTTGTCTGGCCACTTACCCCATGAAGGATCCGGCCTGCTTCTACCAAAGCTACCGATAAGCCTGCCTCTTTCAACAATAGAGCAGAAGTAATTCCAACTATGCCGCCTCCAATAATTGCCACATCGGCCTCAATATCTCCCGTCAGGACAGGGTAATTAGACTCCTGCGTTGTGGCTATCCAGTATGACTCTGGTGTACCCGGCAGGCTGTAATCTGCTAACTGCTTGCTGGTCATTGATAACACTCACCAGATATCCGGCACCACTTTACTGTGAATCGGACCTTCAATAACTGTCAGCAGTTCATATATAAGGTTGATTTTCCCCTCAATCTCGTCAAAATCTATTCTGTAACCAGTGATAGTATCCATGCAGGATGCTAGCTTTGCAAGTATAGCCTTATCCATTGAAAGTTTCCCCCGATGTCCCTGTTCAACACCCTTATTTAAAACATCACTTACATGGTTTATATACGTTTTTAATTCTCTTTAAAACAATATTAGCAGATATGTTGAATTGGAAAACCCACAAATATTCAGGGATTTGCACCAACCACTGCATACTATGCAGGCAACGCCGCAATTATAATATCCTATCATTCAAAAGATAAAGCATATGACCATGTTATCAAGAGACGAACTAAGAGAATGCATCGAAGGGGAAATTCCACTTATCGAGAATATGATCGATAAGGAAATACAGTTGCAGCCAAATAGCGTGGAACTGACGCTCAGGGGAATCGAAGCATTGAAAGGTCCTGGAACTGTCGATTTTGACAACAGCCAGAGACAGGTCCCGCAAAGCGAGAATATCGGATTTGACAGTGAGGACTGGACAGTGCTTGCTCCCGGAACATACAAAGTTACATTTAATGAGATAGTGAACATACCCCTGGACATGGCTGCTATAGCAAGACCAAGATCAAGCCTGCTAAGATGCGGTGTGACAGTGGAATCGGCCGTATGGGATTCAGGTTACAGGGGACGAAGTGAATCAATGCTTGTAGTACACAACCCTCATGGTTTCAGGGTCAAAAGAAATGCACGCCTGCTGCAGCTCGTGTTCTTTAGCCTTCGCAAAGAGGTCAGCCAGGGATATAACGGTCGATACCAGAACGAAAATGTATGACCAGACTCTGACCGACAAATCTTATCTGCGTAAAAATTATGTAGAATCAAACCTATGAGGGATGCATGAGCGAAATTGGCAAATCTGTAAGACTGGAAAGAATACTTGACCGTAATACACGTCGTACAATAATAATCCCGATGGACCATGGTGTAGGAGCAGGACCCATAAGAGGGATAATCGATATGCCCGAAACCGTCAACAGGGTTGCTGAGGGAGGAGCTAGTGCAGTACTTGGACATATGGGACTTCCCAAGCACGGGCACAGAGGTTATGGAAGAGATGTGGGACTAATCATCCACCTGTCTGCTTCCACTTCCCTGGGACCCGATCCTAATCATAAGGTGCTTGTAACAACCATAGAAGAGGCAATCAAAGTAGGCGCTGATGCTGTATCTGTACACATCAACGTAGGTGCGGAGGATGAAGCTGAGATGCTGCAGGACCTTGGCCAGGTAGCACGGCAATGCGATGAATGGGGAATGCCACTGCTTGCAATGATGTACCCGCGTGGGACAAAAGTAACCTCAGAACATGATGTCGAATATGTCAAGCACGCAGCAAGAATAGGGGCCGAACTTGGAGCGGATATCGTCAAGACAAACTATACCGGGGATATCGACTCCTTCAAGGAGGTAGTGAAAGGCTGCCCGGTGCCTGTAGTCATAGCTGGCGGCCCACGTATGGATACAGAGAAGGAATTGCTTGAAATGGTCTATGACTCTATCCAGGCCGGTGGAAAAGGTGTTGCCATCGGAAGGAACGTATTCCAATCCAACGACCCCACCCTGCTTGTGTCCAACATTTCAAAGATAGTCCATAAGGGATACACAGTGGATGAGATCCTGAAAGTATAAGCTGTACACGCCCTGTATTTAAAAGCAGGGCTAAGTCTTATTTTAGATTTTATTTTTATATCGTAACTCTAGCGGGTCAGCTGAAGATGCCCATAACATCGATTTGCCTATAGGGTTTCACTGGGAAGACGGCAAGAAAGACCTAAAGAAGATGGTTCTGCGCTGAGTGAGAGTCCTCCACACTAATGAGAGTCCTTAAAAATAGTGGAAAAGCAAGGTCAGATATTGAAATGACCAATGAATCATATATGGTTGGTGGTGGTACGATATGATAATATGATTGTATTGCTGACCTTGCGTAATAAATAGAATCCATGTGCATGCATATAATCTTTATGATGTGATTTTCAAGAAACATGTCCATAAAGTCAGGAAGCATGTCTTCAAAAAGCCTTGGTGAAGTCTCGTTACTATTAAATGCAATGGGAATGTCGATGTTCTATTTATCACTGATGAATGTCACTTATGAGGATAACTTATGGATAAGTATGAGCAGGTTATAGAACTGGCAAAACGCCGGGGATTCTTATGGAACTCATTCGAACTTTACGGAGGAGCTGCAGGTTTCTACGATTATGGCCCTCTGGGAAGCACACTTAAGCGCAGGATAGAGCAGATATGGAGAGACTTATATGTCATCCATGAAGGGTATATGGAAATAGAGACCCCCACCGTAGGTATTGAGGACGTTTTTGTGGCTTCAGGACATGTAGGAGGATTCTCTGATCCCCTTTGTGAATGCACCCAATGTGGGGAGGCTTTCAGAGCCGACCACCTGGTCGATCATATTATGGAAGGAGCTGATGCACTCTCCAATGCAGAACTGGACAGGCTCATCGGGGAACACAGTGTAAAATGCCCCGAGTGTAAAGGAGAACTGGGTAAAGCCTATGAGTTCAACCTCATGTTCAAGACCCAGATAGGGCCAGGGACTGGAAGGCAGGGTTATATGCGTCCTGAGACTGCACAGGGAATGTTCGTTGACTTTTTGAGGCTTGCACGATTCTACCGCGAGAAACTGCCCTTTGGCGCCACACAGATCGGTAAGTCGTACAGGAACGAGATCTCACCCAGACAGGGAGTTATCAGGCTCAGGGAGTTCACCCAGGCTGAAGCAGAGATATTTGTTGACCCTAAAGACAAGAGCCATCCCAACATAAAGAGATTTGCTGACACTGAACTTAACCTGTATTCGGACTCTGCACAGGAGAAAGGCACCATGGAGAAGATGAAACTGGGACAGGCAGTTGAACAGGGCATCATCGCCCACGAGTTCCTGGCATACCAGATAGGGCTTACAAACCTGTTCCTCACGAGAGTGGGCGTTGCTCCGGACAGGCTTAGGTTCAGGCAACACAAGAAAGATGAGATGGCTCACTATGCCATGGACTGCTGGGACGCGGAAGTAAGTACTGACCGGTTCGGCTGGGTCGAAGTCGTGGGAATTGCTGACAGGACAGACTATGATCTTTTAGCACACGCTGCTGTCAGCAAGACAGAGCTCACCATCTACAGGGAATATTCCGAACCGAACATAGTCACGCAGTTTGTCGTGAAACCGCACATGGGAAAACTCGGACCGCTTTTCAAGGGAAAGGCAAAACTGGTTGCTGAAGCTCTTAAATCCCTGCCGCGTGAACAGCTTGAGATGGAAGAGATTCGGATAATGGTTGACTCCGAGGAAGTTGTGATTCCAAAAGATGTGGTGGAATTCGCAGAAGAAACAGTGAAGGTCAGCGGAGAGAACATAGTACCTCACGTGGTTGAGCCTTCATTCGGTATCGACAGGATCCTCTACACGGTTATGGAACATGCATTCGAGGAGGAGGCAATATCCACAAAGGAGGAGGAGGAAGCCGGGGAAGAAGCAAGGATCGTCATGAGGTTCAGGAATGAGGTTGCTCCGGTACAGGTTGCTATCCTGCCACTCCTTACAAGGGAGGAACTAATTACCCCTGCAAGGGAAATCGAATCAAGACTCAGGGAAAGGGGACTGCTCGTATCCTATGATGACTCCGGTACCATCGGACGTCGCTACAGGAGAAACGACGAGATCGGTACACCATACTCTGTCACCATAGACTATGATACCGTCAAGGACATGACCGTCACGATACGGGAGCGCGACAGCATGAAGCAGGTCCGCACACCTGTAGAGGGTATCGAGGAAGTGCTGCATGGGATGATGTACAGGGGCAGGGAGTTCCAGAGTGTCGGAAAGGCACTCTAATACTTTCACTCCGCTTGCCACAAGTTTAAAAGTTTAAGGATTGTATTATTGGCAAGCTTTAAACTTGAAAACATGCCGGAATATATTAAACATCCCCTGATAAGGCCTAATGCTGTAGAGCAGCGCCTCTATCAGCTTGACCTCGCTGGAAAATCACTACGCGCACCCACACTGGTCGTGCTCCCTACGGGACTTGGCAAGACAATAATAGCTCTTCTGGTCATCGCCTCACGCCTGGAAAAGGCGGGAGGGAAGGTGCTATTACTCTCACCCACAAAGCCCCTTGTGGAGCAGCATGCATCTTTTTTGAAAAAAGTACTCCTGATACCGGAAGAAGAGATACTGGTATTCACAGGCAGCACAAGTCCCTCAAAGAGGACCGAGCTATGGGATAAAGGACGGGTTATTGTATCCACCCCCCAGGTCATCGAGAACGATGTACTGACAAAACGCATCAGCCTGGAAGATGTCACCCACATTACTTTTGACGAGGCCCACAGGGCAACAGGCAACTATGCCTATACATATATCGCCGAGAGGTACTTCCAGCTTGCCAGGGACCCACTCTGTCTGGGCATCACAGCAAGTCCCGGGAGTTCGGAGGAAAAGATAGCAGAGGTGTGCCAGGCCCTGCATATCGAGTCTGTTGCAGTGAAAACGGAATCTGACCGGGATGTGGCCCTTTACATTCACAAGAAGGAGATCGAGTGGAAACGTATTGAACTGCCCTCCGAGATGAAGGAGATCAGAGACCTGCTCAATAAAGTGCTTGAAGACAGGTACAAAAGAATGGGAGAAGCAGGATACCCCATAAACAACCAAAGATATGTCTCCAAGAAGGATCTCCTGGCGATACAGCAAAAGCTTCAGGGAGAATTAAGAGGTGCTCCGGACCCTTCGGCATACACTGCCATATCCATAATGGCAGAGATCATGAAGATAGGCCACGCTGTAGAGATAACAGAGACGCAGGGACTTGGAGCACTGCGTATGTACATGGAAAGACTGGATAACGAAGCCTGCTCAAAGAACGGAAGCAAAGCTTCTAAACGGCTGGCTGAGGATCTTTATTTAAGGCAGGCGGTCAGCCGGCTTAAAGGCTGCGACTGCGAACATCCAAAGATGGAACATGTGAAGCGCATAGTAGGTGAGCAGCTTGAGAGCAATCCTGATTCAAGGGTCATTGTCTTTGCCAATTATCGGGACACCGCAGAAATGATCACAACCGCCCTGTCTGAGACAGAACATATCAGGCCCATCAGGTTCGTGGGACAGGCCTCCAAATATAAGGACAAGGGACTTACCCAGAAGCAGCAGGTAGGGATAATTGAGAAGTTCAAGGCAGGGGAATATAATACGCTCATAGCCACATCAGTTGCCGAGGAGGGACTTGATATCCCGTCCACCGACCTTGTGCTTTTCTACGAACCCATCCCTTCCGAGATCAGGAGCATCCAGAGAAAAGGCAGGACCGGAAGGAAACATGAGGGACGCGTTGTTGTGCTTATCACCAAAGGCACAAGGGACGAAGGATACTACTGGAGCAGCCAGTCCAAGGAAAAAAAGATGCAAAGCAATATGTCGGAACTCCAGAATATGATGCCTGCCAGAAGGAGTGAAAACCTTATTGACACCATGACGTCCGCAGACCGGAAGGAACAGGTCACACTTTCAGATTTTGGAAAGGATACAGTGCAAGTGATCGTAGACCAGCGCGAGGTAAAGAGTTCCGTGGCAAGGGAGCTGGAGAAAGCAGGAGTCGAAATAATGCTCCACACTCTCGAAGTCGGGGATTACATATTAAGTGACCGCATAGCTGTGGAAAGGAAAAGCTGCGAGGACTTTACGGGCTCGCTTATTGAGCACAAGCTCTTCGAGCAGATATCAAATCTTGCCAGAACCTATGAGAAGCCGGTACTCATCATAGAAGGGGAAAGCCTGTTCAACACCAGAAACCTCAATCCCAATGCTATCCATGGTGCCCTCTCCTCCATAGCACTTGACTTCGGGGTTGCGGTATTCTACACAAGGGATGCACAGGACACAGCAGGTCTGCTAAAACAAATAGCTAAGAGAGAGCAGGTCGACGAGAAAAGAGACATATCCCTCCACGGTAAGAAGTCATCCATGATGCTTCCCGAGCAGCAGGAATACATAATATCGTCAATATCCGATATCGGCCCAAAGGCTGCCAAGAGCCTGCTCATGCATTTTGGTTCCGTGGAGAATGTAATCAGGGCAGATTATGCAGAGCTCCTGGAAGTGAAGAACATAGGGCCAAAGACCGCCAGTAAGATCAGGGAAATCGTTTCCAGCGCGTATAAGTGAAATGTTGGGATCCAAACAGGCAGCACCTAGAAGTGCTGCCCGGAAAGCTTTCCCATAAGGTCAGAATGTTCGTTTCATTTTCTTGACTATGGAAATACTGTGCTCGATAATATCCAGTGAATCAGAGATTCTTCGGTTATCATTCTCATCCTGCATGGAACGCGCGAGAGAGATCATCTTTTCCATCAATAAGGATTCAAGCTCAGTCTTCAATCCCTCCGTAGATACAGAAATGTCCTTTGAGACTGTTGCCGCAGATATGGACTCTTCCGTTATTTCCGGAATCTGAGTGGCATGAGGAACTATATGCTCGGTTACTGGAGTACCACCTGATTTGATAGCAGGGGCCGCTTCCGAGGAAGCCCTGGGCTGGAGCCTTGTGCGCGGGTCTTCCGTTTCCTTACATACAGGACAACGGACATCCCCCTTATACCTGAACATGGGTGCTCCGCATGAATCACAATGCTGTGCAAGCATTGTACCGCCGATTTCCAACATTTTCGATATTAGCTGTATTTTTTCATCATCATTGTCAACCATTCAATTTGCTCCTTGATTTACGCAATCTATATACCAATGAAAGTCTTTTTATACAATATAACTATTTAGAAGTAACTTAAGTAACACTTATTTTGATTCTTAGATTATCAAGGTGATCCACATGTCAGATTTTGAACAAGTCATTCAGGAATGCAAGCAGAAATTGGAATACATAGCCAATGATAATTCCGTTCCTAGAAACATCAGACGTTCTGCAAATGAAGTTCTGGAAACATTAAGCAAGGGGAAGGAACCTTTATTCCTGAGAACCTCATCAAGCATATCCATACTTGAGGACATAAGCAACGACCCGAATATCCCAGTCCACACTAGGACCCTTATATGGGATGTAGCCAGCCAGCTTGAAACTATCCCTGTAGATGAATAAGGGATAGATAATTTCTTTTTCTAGCCAGATGTTCTAAAGAAAGCTCGTGCAGAGCCGGATATTTTTTCACGGGAGATTATCTTCTGCAAAAATGTATATACTAAGCAGCCGATGGGACATGGGGTTTACATGATCAGCAAGATATCTGACATGATCAGAGAGAGTTTTGAGAATAAGGATGTTGCACGTGAAAAGAGTTTAATTATATCAAGGGATGTTGTGCGCAACTGCAGGACAGCCATGTTCAGCATTCATAGAAGGGATCTTGAGAAAGCATCCGAACTGCTTGAGATTTCCAGGCAGATGTTAGAAGATATAGATTCGCTGCTTGGGGAACATCCGGATATTTACCATGCAGGATTTGTAGAGCATGCCCAGCAGGAATATATTGAAGGTTACGTACTCTTTGCCTTGGTGAAGGACAAAGGAGATACTGCCAGCATTGCCGGACCTGAGGAACTTAGTGTCAGTTATGCAGCATACCTTAATGGCCTTGCTGATGTGGTAGGTGAGCTAAGGAGACATATACTTGACATTATAAGAAATGACGTACCTTCAGAAGGGGAAAAATACCTTGAGGTCATGGAAGAAATATACGCATGCCTTATGATGTTCGATTTTCCGGATGCAATGACGCACGGACTCAGACATAAAACAGATACCGCTCGTGCACTGATAGAAAGGACACGAGGCGATCTTACAACAGCCATCGGGCAACAGAAGCTGGAAAGCTCGATGCGGGAATTTAAGGCAATTATAGATTGATCATAGTCATTCGGATTTATTAAATCAGTTATATGAGGATTATTATGAGATTCAACCCTGATGAAATCAAGGAATGGGCCGGCAAGGATTTTGATGCGGCATGGACAGAAGGAAAACAATTCATAAAAAAATCAGGACTTAACGAACAATATCCGCACCTTTCCCTGAGATACGGCAAACCTCATCCGATATACGAAACCATCTCCAGGCTTCGGGAAGCTTATATGCGCATGGGTTTTGAGGAGATGATGAATCCCCTCATAGTGGATGAAAAGGAAGTCCACAAGCAGTTCGGCCACGAAGCACTTGCAGTTCTTGACAGATGTTTCTATCTGGCAGGCCTGCCACGCCCGAATGTAGGCATCTCCGATGAGCGCATCGGGTCAATAAGGTCGATACTCGGAGATATTGATGATGAAGCTATTGAGACTATCAGGAAGATATTCCATTCATATAAGAAAGGAGAGGTAGAGGGAGATGACCTCGTGCCGGAGATATCCGCAGCCATAAACGTCTCAGATTCACTTATAGTTGAGATGATAGACCGGGTATTCCCGGAATTTAAGGAGCTTGTGCCCCAATCCTCAAGAAAGACACTCCGCAGCCACATGACATCCGGCTGGTTTATCAGTCTTTCATCTCTTGCAGAGCGTGCCAACCCTCCATTCCATTTATTTTCAATTGACCGCTGCTTCAGGAGAGAGCAGGATGAAGATGCTGCACGGCTCATGACATACTATTCAGCATCCTGCGTCATAGCAGATGAAAACGTAACTATTGACCATGGAAAAGCGGTTGCCCAGGGTCTGCTATCCCAGTTCGGGTTTGAGAAGTTCATGTTCAGGCCCGACGAAAAGCGCAGCAAGTACTATTCTCCGGACACACAGATAGAAGTGTTTGCATATCACCCCAAACTTGTAGGATCAAAGACGAAGTACTCAGACGGCTGGGTAGAAGTTGCAACCTTTGGCATATATTCACCTACAGCCCTTTCCCAGTATAACATACCCTATCCTGTGATGAATCTTGGTCTTGGAGTAGAAAGGCTTGCAATGATACTCTACAATGCAACCGATGTTAGAGAACTTGCATTCCCGCAGATTGCCCAGTACGCAGAATGGGCAATGAAAGATGATGAGATTGCAAAGATGATATATGTGGAAAACGTGCCTGAGACACAGCAAGGAAAAGATATAGCCAGTTCCATAGTTGCAGTATGCGAAGCTCATGGCTCCACACCCAGTCCCTGTGAGTTTCCAGCCTGGGAAGGCGAGATATCCGGGAAGCATGTAAAGGTTGCTGTTGTGGAACCCGAGAGCGATACAAAGCTCTGCGGCCCCGCGGTGTTCAACGAAGTGGTAGTGTTCAAGAACGACATCCTCGGAGTGCCTGACAACAAAAAATGGAAAGAAGCGCTTGAGAACCATTCTGCAAGGACAGGAGTAAGGTTCCTTGATGCCTTTGCGGCACAGGCTGCATGGGATATTGAGAATGCTATCTCCAACGGAGAGACAAAGGTCGAAACACGAGTCAGGATAGTGAAGGTTCCTTCAGAGATCAACATATGCCTTGAACCGATAGCAAATTATTACATCACAAGCAACAACAAAAAAATAGACATCCGCGGGCCGATATTTACAACTGTGAGGACGCAGATTGGATGAAGGATATCTTCGCAAGTGGTTCGATCCGCAGTCCCGAACACTGAAGGACCTCAGGGCCCTGCAGCATGAAGCAACCCTGATGCTAAATATGGAGGACGGCTTTGACCGGCTTGAATCGGTAGCTGGTATTGATTGCTCCTATCTTGACGATCGCATCATATGTGCTGTAGTGATGCTGGATTACAAGACCCTGGAGGTCATCGGGCGGGAACATGTTGTTCAGAAGGTGAGGCTGCCCTATATACCCACATATCTTTCCTTCCGCGAAGGATGTGCTATGGCCTCTGCCTTTGAGAAACTTGAGAGGAAGCCGGATATCCTCATGATGGATTCATGTGGCATCAACCATCCGAGAAAGTCAGGAATGGCCTCTTATTTTGGAGCTGTGATGAATCATCCAACCATCGGAGTTTCTAAGAAGATACTTTGCGGTGAAGCTGAAATACCCGCACAGGTTGGAGAATACCACGAACTTGTGTATGAAGAAGAACAGATTGGATGGGTTCTAAAAACTAATAAAAGAAGTAATCCCATCATTGCATCTCCTGGGAATAAAGTATCTATGCGCTCCTGTCTTGAAATTGTAAGTCACTGCCTCAAAGGATATAAACTGCCGGAACCTACAAGGCTTGCGCACCTGTACGCCGCCCAGCTACGGGAAGAACTTAAATCCGGAAAGGGGCACCAGACTACTTTTGATGAAGGTTATTAGGGTCCTGTAGAAAAACTATCGAGATCAACATTAACCGGGCAAGGTGACCATATATGCAGGACGGCACCAAAAGAACCATGATCTCTGACTTCAGATTAACGGGCCAATCAGGGACAATATCTTTAATATCAATACGAATATGGATGAAATTATGAAGATATGCTTTTTTGGAGTCGGAGGGGTTGGCGGGTATATAGGGACCATTGTAACTGAGAAATATAAAGACAAACACGAGATTTATTATATAGCGCGTGGTCAACATAAAGATACCATTTGCAAAAACGGACTGACCTTAAAAAAAGCAGGTGAGAATAAGATAATCACTGCATCTCCTAAAAAGTGTACTGATACGGTTAATGATTTACCTGTTTGTGACATCGTCATTTTGTCAGTCAAAATTTACGATCTGGAAAATGCAATCAAAGAGATCTCAAAGATCACAAATGAAAGAACAATTATTCTCCCTTTGTTAAACGGTGTTGATATATACGACAGAATAAGAGAGCATTTGAAAACCGGAATTGTTTTGCCTTCGTGCGTATACGTAGGCACTCATATAGAAAACCCCGGCATTATTTACCAGAATGGCGGCAGCTGCAAAATATCAATAGGCGCCGATCCGGAAAGTCCTGATTTTGACCTGGAACCTTTATTTACAATATTCAAAGATGCCAGAATTGACTTTGAGTTAGAGGAAAATGTCAACATATCTATCTGGTCAAAATACATGTTCATAGCTGCTTATGGATTAGTAACTGCAGCATTCGACAGTACATTAGGTGAAGTTTTAGGAAATTCGGAACAGAGCCAGATTATAAAATCTATTATGAATGAAATTGAAACAATCTCCAGAAAACTACATGTGGCACTGGATGATGATATTGTAGAAAAGTCATATCTTAAAGCAATGCTTTTTCCCTATGATACTAAAACATCATTTCAGAGGGATGTTGAATCAAAAGGGAGAACCAATGAAGGAGATCTATTTGGCGGAACAGTGATACGTTATGGGAATGCCCTAGGAGTGCAGACGCCAACCACAAAAATAATTTACGAAAGACTGCTAAATAAATTTCAGTAATTTCTAATATATCAAGCTATCTTTTTTGAGTTACAGAGATTTCTCAGAATCTACATCATTCGGGCAAAACCGAGGATTTCTACATAGCGGTTATTAAGAATGCTTAAAATAAAGAGAACTAAAGCAGGCCAAGAACCCGCTTATGAAGTTAAGGATTTACTGTGCATTGTAAAGTGGTATTTCCTCTGCGTCCACTTTTGAGACTGCACCGATGCGATTGCTCAGAACTTTACGCACACGTGCAATACACCTTGGATCAAGCTGCAACCGGAGGGTTGTCATTTCACGTTCCTCGTGGTACATCTCCCCGCTTTGCAGGACACGGAAGGTACTCATCTGGGTTTTGAGCAACTTTGCAACTATGCCGGTGTTGCCTCCTGTAAGATCATCGGGACAGGTACGTGTAAGGAAAATGAAATCCCCGGGTTTGAGGTCCATCGCCGCAAAGAAATTGTGAGGGCTCCTTATCTCGATCGTAAGGAGTTTGTTCTGCTTGAGTTCAGATATCACATGCTCGGACATCCCGGTTAATACTACGTATTCGGACATTTTATCACCCATACATCGGGAACTCTTTTCTTGGAACTGCTGGCTGTTCGCTTGTCCTTACATCCTCAGCAAGCCTCTGCATTTCAATCTCTATCTTCTCGGCCTGCTCTATAAGACTTTCAGTATTTACATTGAGATCATAGAGAAGGTTGAGAACACCAATAACAACAGCAGCTGCCCGTGGATCAGGGTTCTGGCTTCTTGTGGAACCCAGTAGGCTTATTGCAGGCATGTGCCTTACAAGGCATTCGGACATAATGCTTCCGGATATGCCGGAGATCGTACCCATCTGGAAGAGTTCTACCTTTTCCTTGATCCGTTCAAGCATCTCGGTGGTTGTCGCAGCACCAAATACCTTATGCTCTTCGCTCATTGTTGCAATCCCTGCAAGTGAGACGATTTCCTTCACCTTGACGGAATGGGCCCACTCCAGAATTGCCTTGCTTATATCATAGGTCACAACCGGATTCACCGGAATGTCAGAAACTATCATCAGAATATTGTGTTCCTGGCTTTCGTATATCCTCACAGCCATATTGATGAGACCTTCATACAGCACAGCTATAGGTGGAAAATGTTTCGAATCGATAGAGCCGATATACTCCATTTTCAACTCATCTATTATCTGCTGGCTGGCAATATTGCCTACAAGCCCTATCCCCGGAAAGCCCTCTATCAGGACAGGATTGACAGACTTGACCTCATTTGTAATAATCTTCACATTACTATCTTCGTAATCAGTCTCAGACAAAAAATCACCTTTTGGTTAGCACTAAGTTACTCCCTGATGATGATATAGAGCTAACACTAGATAAGAGCATCGTTTATCCGAAAAAATTAAGTATCTTGCGATAAGCGAAGGTGTAGTATTTCAGAATAAGGTGAACACATGGAAAAACCAGTAACATATTTTGATGAAGTAGGTCCAAAGAACACAGAGGAAGTGCTTCGATCTGCAGCCAGAAGAGCAGGAGAATTGGGAATAGAGCATATTGTCGTCGCAAGCACAACCGGTGAGACGGCCATCAGGACCGCCGAAGCTTTTAAAGATCAGAATGTAAAGATAATTGCTATATCTCACCAGTACGGACTCAAGGAAAGTGGCAAATGGGAAGCCGATGAGAAAAATCTCAAGAGACTTAGTGAGATGGGAGTTATCATGACCACCCAATCCCACATGTTCTCCGGCGTTGAGCGTGCCATCTCCAAGCGCCTTGGGGGTGCCAGCAGAGGAGATGTGATATCAGATACACTGCGTGCGGTGTTCGGAAAAGGGTTCAAGGTTGCCATAGAATGTGCAATGATGGCAGCAGATTCCGGACATATACCTGTTTCAAAGGACACAGAGATAATAGCGATTGGCGGGACACGACAAGGCGCCGATGTGGCGCTGGTATTACGGCCTGCACATTCCTTTGATTTCTTCAGCCTCCAGGTAAGGGAAATCATAGCCATGCCCAGGGCAAAAGAAGACTAATATCATATATTATTCATTTATTTTTTTCTGCATTTCATCGTCTTCAGGAAAATCCAATCCAGTGTCATCTTTCTTCGATAAATCTGTTTTTGAGCTTTTGGAGTTGAAGCCGATTGCAGACTTGAGTACGTAAGCGGTTACCACTACGAATAAGACAAATACCACAAGGGCGATAGCAAAAACTATCAGTGGATCCATAAAAATTAGAAAAAGAGTACCCAGAAGGGTACTTTACTGTGGTTTCTCGTAGAGCTTGGTCTTTGTCATCAGCCTGCCGCCCTTCTTAGCGTGGGGCTGCCTGAAGACGCTGTCGTTGGCCTTCTCTATCTCCCTTGCCTCGATGGCCAGCTGTGCTGCTGCGCGCATCATCTCGTGACCGGCTGCAGTTGTGAGTGTTACCTGCTCGATCTCCTTCATCATGAAGCATGCGGGGAAGTTGATCTTGGCGACCATATCAGCCATGTGGAGCGCTGCAAGACCTTTTGCCTTTGCGTAAGGGTTGCTGAATCCAGCTCTTTCGATGCACTTCTCGGGTTTTGCGACTATGTGAGGAAGCTCAAGGTCCTTGCCGGACTTGCCCTCATCGACCATAGTGGTTACTTTGTCGAGCTCTTCCTGGATGAGCCTTACGACACCACAAGTGGAGAGAACCTTCATTGCGTCGGAGTTGAATGATGCCATCTCTACCGGGTCAAGGAATTCGGTCTTTGCGCCGATAAGCGGATCAACGGTCATAATAATGAAACCGAATCCTGCTGCTTCAAGAGCCTCACGGTCTTCCTTCTTGGTCGGACCGTCAGAAATGATGATACATGGTACGTCCTTGTAGATCTCGCGGGCTGCGGTCGGGCCGGGTGCACTTGCATTGGGGCTTATCATTACATAGAAGTCTGCACCCCAGTTCTTAAGTTCTGCAGTTGCAGCTGCCTCATCTTTACCCATTTTAGGACCTGTACCGAAAACACGCACAGAGATTCCTTCTCTTGCCGCAATTTCATCCTGTACCAGATCGATAACCTGGCTCATACCAAGATTACCTAACTTAATGAATCCAATCTTTGCCATAAAAAAATCACCGTATTGCAATAGGCAGAGTAGCATATATTACTTTTGGGATAAGACTTAATCATACGTTCTCATGAATGTCCAGGAACTGCTCAGGGAAACTTTTAAGTCCGGTGCCCGAAAACCTTAAAAGTAATGTTGCATATTTCACATCAATCTCGGCACCATATACTGTTTCACAACGGGATTAAAAATTTAGGTTTGATCGTGTGAGTAATGCTGACAATTCTCAGGAAAGGGTTAAGTTAGTAGTTTTTGATATGGACAGCACCCTAATAGATGCTGAGACCATTGATGAACTTGCAGCGGTAGCTGGAGTTGGACATAAAGTAGCCATCATTACAGAAATGGCTATGAATGGAAAGCTTGAATATTCACATGCCCTTAATGAGAGAGTGAAGCTGCTGGAAGGACTTTCAGTGCAAAAAGCGCGAGAGGCTCTTGACAGGATGCCTTTTATGCCTGGAGCGCATGAACTGGTCAAATTCTTCAAATCCCGGGGTTACAAGACTGCAATGATATCCGGTGGATTTACCATTGCCACCGAAAGGATAGGCAATGCGCTGGGTATGGACCATGTAGTTTCGAACGAGCTTATAATTAACAACGGCTGCCTTACAGGAGAGGTCACGGGGCCGCTCACAGGACATGGGAACAAGGAACTTGTCCTGGAAAAGATCTCCCGTGAATATGGGATAGAGCCTGAAGAGTGCATTGTTATAGGCGATGGGGCAAATGACATCTGTATCTTTAAAAGAGCCAGGTATGCCATTGCATTCAATGCCAAGCCCATACTGCATCAATATGCAGATGTTGTGATTACTAAGAAGGACCTCGAGGCAGTAATTCCAGTGATAGAAGCACTGGATGTGTAAAGCCAGAATCGTGCATTATGAATGCATGAAATGCCAGCTCTTTTGCTGGATAGGGAGGATTAACAAGATATGTTCAAGGAACTGAACGATAAAAAGACTGAGCTTAAAAAGCAGTCAGAAGATTATAAGGCAAAGAGGAATGAACTCAATGCAGAAGCAAGCACATTAGCTGCAAAGCGTAATGAGCTGAACAAAAAGACCAAGGACCTTATCAACGAGGCGCAGGACTTCAAGAAGCTTCGTGACGAGAACAACGAAAAGGTCAAGGAATATAAGGTCATTCGCGACGATGTCAATGCAAAGGCCAACGACATATTTGCAAAGATAGACCAGATCCGTAATGAGAACAACATGGGCGGTCCTTCTATCAAGGACATACGCAAGGAAATAGACAGGCTCGAATTTGCCCAGCAGACGGAAGTTCTCACAACAAGCAAAGAGAGAGAGCTTGTTAGCAAAATTACCGATCTCCAAAAACAGTACGTTGCAAAGAAAGGACAGCTTGAAGGCAATCAGGAGCTTAAGCAGTTACTGACCGAGGCCCAGGAAATAAGGGATGAGGCTTCAGAGCACCACAAGGTACTTTCCGAGTATGCCCAGAAAGCGCAGGAATATCATGACAAGATGATAACCACTTTCAAAGAGGCTGACAAGATACGTGCTGAATCCGACGCTGCTCACAAAGACTTTGTCAAGTTCCAGGAAAGCGCAGACGAGCAACACAAGCTCTTCATTGCAGCTCAGAAAGAGATCCGCGACATTGACAAGGAACTTCGCAAGATGAAGAAGGGCGATGTTGACGGGAAGAAAGAGGCTGCAAAGGCAGATGCTCGCAAGGATGCCGAGGATATTTTCGATAAATTCAAGTCCGGTGGCAAACTTACAACCGAGAACCTCATGGCTCTTCAGAGATCAGGACTTCTCAAATAAAAGGCGCATCATACAGGGTGATAACATCACCCTGATCATTGCTTTTTCTTTTTTGGTATAACAGGGCATATTCGAAGAGATGTTGATGCCTCGTTCTGAAATCGTATTATTTTTCCAGCCCGAGCTTTGACTGCCTGAAAGAAGTATCCCTCATCAGACACGGACCTGCAGTGAAAACCGGGTCTTTGTATAATCTATTCCAGACAGACCTTAGGGATTCCTTATGCACGTTGCCGTAAGGAAGTGGCATGCAGGCGCAGGGAAGGATATCCCCTTCAGGAGTTATATGTAGCCATTTCCTTCCGGCAAAGCAGCCAAAACACTTTACCATATGTGGTATCGGGAAGACCCTGGGGCCTTCCATATCTGCCACCTTCGCTACAAAATCATCAAACCTTTGCAGGTCCTCTGCTGACAGTATTTCATCCTCATGATCCAGCCAGCGGCCAGTGGGCACTATCTCAAAGAAAGAGAGTTCATGAACGCCTGCCTTCTTCGCAAGTGAATAGAAATCATCCAGTTCCCTGATGTTGAGCGGAGAGAGCACTACATACATGTTGACAAGCAGGCCTGCATCCAGTCCGTTGCGAATAGCAGACATCGCTTCCCTGAAGACACCGGGACGACCACGCATATGATCGTGGCCTGCTTCGGTCGAACTGTCAAGGCTGACGCTGAGCATATACAGCCCTGCATCCTTAAGGCTTGCTGCGCGCTCTTTTGTAAGGCCCACACCGGAAGTGAAAAGACCGGGAATAGCTTTTGACTGGTCCACGTAAGTTATGAGCTCTTCGAGCCCTTCATAGACAAGGGGTTCGCCACCATCAAAAATAATCAACGTTGTTCCAAGCTCTTGAGCCTGATCGATTACTGACCGCACAACTTCCGGCGACAGTTTTGCCTTGTTCCTGGTATCAGGAAGGGCGCAATGTATGCACTTATTGGGGCAGTCTTCAGTTATTGATATGGTGAGCTGCTCCGGAACAAAACGACCTCTCATAGCACTCATCTGGCTTGTAACAAGCCTGTCAAAAGCTTTACTCGGGACAGGAGGCATCCAGGTGGAATAGATCAGCCGGTCAGCCTCCACTTTTGAAGGCTTTGTTCCTTCAAATATCTCCAACATGCCAGATACAAATCTACCGGCTATCGAAGAAGCCAGGCCCGAGGTGCCCATGCGCACTTTATTATTCTCCACCCGGGCATACACCTTAAAAAGAGGGTTCCTGTAAAAGAAATACTTCTTCTGCATACTCTTGTCCATGTATTATTTTGTCCGCAGGATAGCCCGGTATGAGAGTAGTGCTGATGGGTTTTTCTTCAGGATCAGCCGGGATATCTGGACAGCCTGATTGAAGGGAGTTCCACCCAGAACCTTCAGATCCTCACCTTCAAAGACCTTCATCATCTCGTTTATCTCATTATCGCTCATTTTCCGGAGGGTTTCAAGGGCAAACCTTCCAAGGTAGTACTCTGTCCGGTAAGCCTCGTTCCATAATCTCCTGTACTCTGAAAGCGCTCTTGCGGAAACATCTCCTTTTGCAATGGCATCCGCGGCAACGTCACCGCACATCTGGCCGGCATGCATGCCATAACCTATTCCAGACTGACCTGCAGAGCCGCCGGTGAGCATGATACCAGCAGCGACCATATCACCCGGTATCGCTGCTATAGGGTCACCACCAACTGAAGTGCTTATGATAGTAAGATTTTCTATACCCTTGAGGGCTTTGAACCTTGCAACCCATGTGTCAAAAAAGTCCGAAACGTCCCTTCCATGTCTGCGCACATATACTCCCAAAGTCGCACGATTGCCTCCGCATGGAGAGTAGGTGGACTTCCAGCCGGGTGCATGGTTACCTACATAGTACTCGAACATGTCAGGCTCACCAATGCCCTCAGCTTCAACCTCAGCCTCCATAGCCCATGCGATGTCCTCAGGATGCTTCAGGGACCTGAGCCCCAGCAGGCCGGCAATCTTTGAGTTGATGCCATCTGACACGATGACAAGCCTGCATTTAAGTTTGCCCCGGGAAGTGCTCAGGGTAAAATAGTCCCCGGTCCTGAGGACATTATGCACCTCGACATCCATACGTATGTCAACTCCTGCATCCAAGACCTGTTTTGCATAGAATTCATCGAACTTCCTGCGGTCAAGGAAATAGGATTCACCTTCGAATATGACCTCTCTGCCTGAAGGAGCAATTATGTGAGCGCCTTTGAGAGTTTTAATGACATAACTCTGGTCTACGGACTCACCCGTCCGGTCAAACATGCCTTTGAAAAAAGTGTTCGCGGGATGTGAAGGGATACCTGTTGCTTCTTTCCTGTCGAGCAGGATAACACTTCCGCCCTTTCGGGCGGCGTTCCTGGCTGCCATCATACCGGCAGGGGAAGCACCTATTACTATTATATCAGAATCCATTAGAATACCCCTGTTACCTGACTCAGTATTCCTGCATATCCCGGCAGGAGAATCAAAAGCACTACATCCAGTATAAGGGAACCAAACATTATCCCCCTGTATCTTGAGCCCTGCAGGAAAAGCCTGCCTCCCCTCTCGGGGGTGGGCGTCCTTATAAAATCAACTGACTGGGAAAGCATCCAGCCGCCTGCAAGGAGCGCACCTGCGAAATAGACAGGACCTAGCCCTGCAGTCAAGCCTATTGCAAGAGATGCTATCACACCTACAACCCACATGAAAGTGACAAACTTTGCGGTCGCAGATACTCCGAAGGTTACCGGGAACGTAGGAGCTCCTCTTGCACGGTCCCCGACAACATCCCTTGCGACTCCCGACAATGTAAAACCCCAGTCGGTGAAGCACATCATCAGCCCAAGGAAGATGGCAGGCAAAGGAAGTATGGAGCCATAGTCGGGCTGCCTAAGGATGCCTGCATGATCAAAAGCCAGCCAGATGCCGATTGGAACAAGACCATATGCTATGCCCACAGGCACAAAGCTCAGGAAAGTAGCCCGTTTTGCAACGGCCGAATAAGCGCTGATGGTCGCCACGGCAATCAGGAGCACCACAAATGACTCGGGATTAAGATACAGGGCCGCTGCGCTGGCTACCAGGAAAAGCAGGAAGGAGTATTTCAGAGCTTTATCCCTTGTGAGCCTGTCCGATACAAGAGGACGATTTGGCAGGTTTATCTTGTCGATATCCATGTCACAGCAGTCATTGTAGACATAGGAGCTTGTGATAGCTGCGTAACCTCCGATAACTGCGATAATGAAAGGGATAAGAGGTGGGAGGGAACCAGTTGCAAGATAGGCTGCCAGCAATGCACTTGCTGCAGGCAGTGCAAAATCCATGTCAGCTATTTCCGGGCGAAGCAGCTCTATATAGGGATTCCTTGTTTTTGTATCGGAAGTTGAAACCATGTATATCACCGGGAGTTTTATCCCTAATTTCCAGTATTATATATTAGTATTAGGGTCTTTAAAAAGACCCAAATATACTGCAGAAAAATTGACAGCCAACGGCTACAATCATGGATTGTGGCCAACGATTATCTGGACATTCGGGAGGCTTTCCAGCTTATCCACCAGCGTATGCCTGAATCTTTCAACAAGTAAATATGTGAATTCCGTTTCAGGATTGAGCTCTGCAAGTCTGATGGTATTGACATATGCCCGTTCAAGGGATTCCTGATCAGGCGTTCTTGGCACTTCCGCATTAAGAGGATATATCTCTCCAAGCTCCTGTGGATAGGCTCCGAAGGGTGGTTTGAATACCAGTACGTTGTCATACCCGCTGTCAAGCTTTATGGGAGCCGGCCTGATGAAGGCTGAGCCGCGTATCGTGAAGCGTTCGAGCTGGTTAGCAAAGCGCAGTACTTCAGGCCTCTTCGCAGATTCAGGGCCACAGTAAAAGAAAGTAGATTTGGAAGCAGGGTCCAGTTTCTCGAGCCACTCTGAGTGGGTGTACATCTGTTTAAGTGCTTCAAGCATGCGCGGATGTGAGCGGCAGCGTTGCTCAACAAGCTCCAGGAGGTTGCCTTCCCATATCGCCTGTTTTATGATGCGTATCTCTTCAAATGTAACGTAAAGGTTGTGCCTTGCAAGTAGTTCCGTGGAATTGTGGGCTTTTTTGAGCTCTTCCGGAGAATACTTCAGACAGATGGGACATGAGCATGGGAGATACTTCAGGTCGTCCACATGGTAAGTTCCTCTGCTTGTGATATAACGTCGGTCCTTGGCATATAGCGCATATGCTGCCGAGTCGAAAAGATCACACCCAAGCGCCACGGCAAGGGCGAACATCATAGGATGCCCGGCGCCAAACAAGTGTACGGGAGCTGTGGGGTCAAGCCCTTTCTTGGAGGCAGCAATTACATCCACAAGGTCAGCATAGCGATATGATTCCATGAGCGGGACAACGGCTCCGAATGGATAAACATCAAAACCTGTTTCAGAGAGCGTTCTTGCACATCTTTCCCGCAGCTGCATGTAGGAAGAGCCCTGTACGGGACCTGCCAATAGCATATCCCCGGTCACAAGCTTCCTGGCTGCCTGCAGACGTTCGATGGTGATATCAAGTTCCTCGCTGGCACGCTCAAAGCTGACATCGGGAGGTGTCGGTATATCCAGCGGTACACCGATGTCACTGCCAATCTTCTGCTGGAAGTCTATTATCTGCTCGTTGGTGACCTCGACCTCGCCATAGACTGAGAGCTGGAATGAGCCCGAGTCTGTCATTATGGGGCCGTCAAAATCCAGGAGCGCGTGAAGGCCGTCTTTCAGGGCTTTCTCCCTCAGTTCATCCTTGCGGTAGATGATGTAGGAGTTAGTGATCAGTATCTGGGCCCCGAAGTCCCTCATCTCTGAGGGTTTTATTGTCTGTATATTAGGGTTAATCACTGGCATGACCGTAGGAGTCTCCACAACGCCATGGGGTGTTGTAAGCCTGCCTATACGGCCTGCTGTGTCCTTATGGATAATATCGAATCGTGATGACATATAGGGGACTAAATAAAGGTAAAGATATATGTAACTTCTTAGAGGTATCTGAGTTCGCGATGAATTATTATACTAAAAGGAAAGTTATGGATTATATATGCATATAAGGCAAATATTAGGGAATTCGCATTGCATCTGTTCACAGATGAACAATGAGTTTTGAAAAGGATTGGTGTAGCGTCTTTAATGATATTCAAGAATTTTATAAGAAGCAATTTCTTGCATTCCTGTTCCCACAAAAATAGCTGAGTCTTATGATGTCTGTTATATGGATATTCATATTCCTGTGCCTTGTACAGTCTGCCATTTTTTCAGGGCTCACTATCGGCCTCTTTGGATTAACGCCCCTGCGACTTGAGATCGAGGCGGAGTCCAAGAACCCTTATGCCTTGAAGATCCTGAGCCTCCGAAAGAACTCAAATTTCCTTCTGGCCACACTTCTGTGGGGCAATGTAGCTGTAAATACTCTGCTTGCACTGCTTACAGACAGAGTTATGGCGGGAGCGATAGCTTTTGTATTCTCGACTGTGGTGATTACCTGTTTCGGAGAACTGGCACCACAGGCATATTTCTCACGCAACGCCCTGAAAATGGGAGCACATCTTTCACCTCTTGTTAAGGTATACAGTTTCCTGTTATACCCGGTTGCAAAACCTTCGGCGATGGTCCTTGACCGGTGGCTTGGTAAGGAGCAGGTCGAGTATTTTAAGGAGAGGGCTTTCAGGGCGATGATCATGAAACATATGTCGTCCGCAACCTCGGATATCGACAGGTGTGAAGGTATTGGAGCTTTGAACTTCCTTTCAATAGATGACCTGGACATAAAAAAGGAAGGATCGATCATACATCCAATGAGCATTGTCCAGTTACATTTTGAAGGGGACCTGCCAATATTTCCCAAGATAGGGAGTTCTCCGGGGGATACATTCGTCCAGCAGGTGGCAGCCTCAGGAAAGAAGTGGACAATTGTTGTCAATGAGATGGATGAACCAAAAATAGCTATCGATTCCGATGCTTTTTTAAGAGGAGCTTTGCGGGTTGATGACAATTTCAATCCTTATAGATACTGCCATCACCCCATCGTGGTATCTGATCCAAGGGAAAAGATAGGCGGGGTTATCAACAAGCTCAAGGTCTATCCAATAGACTCGGAGGATGACGTCATCGACCAGGACCTGATCATTTACTGGAACAAGAATGACCCTGAAAGAAGGATAATCACGGGGTCGGATATTTTGGGCCGCCTGCTACGCGGGATAGTTCTCAGGGTAGAGTGATCGGCAAGTATTATCAAGTAGCTCCGGCCTTCCTGCAACTGCAGAGCCGATCATATCAGAACGGCGTATTGAGTACTGTGAGCATAATGTGATAAATCACATATAGCATGCACATATATTAAAACCGCCAGTTAAGACAGTAATTGCTCAATATGGCTTACGGTATAGGCATCACATGGATGCTACCGAACTATTTTTCATAGAAGCGGTAAGCGTAATCAGTCATTGTGAGATTATGGTTTGTTGAGATTACCACCTGAACTAGGGGATCATGAATATCATAGCTCAGAACATAACAACAACAAAATAACACAATCATGACCTTCGGTCACAGTGCTCATAACAATACAAAAAGAAGAGTGATAGAATAAGTGAGCTGGCAGCGATCCGTA
>NZ_JADQBZ010000014.1 GCF_016278365.1 Methanolobus sp.
TCTTGCAGGAAACGACCGCGTCGGAAAGCAGTTTGAAAGTTTCTTCTTTACTCATCTCATACACCTCGTGTGTTTTGTAATTTTGTATTTTAATACTCCATTTGAACAATGGATTAGCATTTAATACAAGCCAATAGCAATATTTATATGTGCCGTCCATCCATGCTATATAAGCATTTCTTACGAAGAGGCGCCATATCTACTATAAATATTTATCCCACATACTTGCTTAAATGTTTGATCCGCATAAATGGAGCAATAAATTGTAAACGATAGACATTCGCCAAGCGGCATATTCACCGCCCGGCAAATGCGACTATACCTATCTACTCAGTTTCTAATTGTATCCCATCAGAACTGGGAAACAAAGGTTCTTGCCTGCCATAGTGCAACTATGGCAATGACCAGGATGACTACCATCCACAACACATCTGCAGCTGGCAGAGGTGAATTCAGCCAGTAGGCATTGTAAGCTTCCATTGCCGCTTCTGTTTGTACCATTTCAACTCCTCCTTCATACATACATCAGGCAGGCATTTTCAGCCCGGGCTTTTCCGAAATCAGTGATCACATACTTGTGCAGAAGGAAGCCTTTTTTGTAGATCCCCTCTTCATCGACCATGACTTCTACATCCCTGAGCAGTGAACATGAAGCCAGTTCTATCAGATCAAAGTTTATAGAGTCCCGCTGGTAATCTCCCTTGAGATTATACTCTTTCTGTATCTGTCTGACAACTTCATAGTTCCATGCTCCTCCACTCTTATTGCAGAGCTCAAGTATCCTGAATTTAATTGGACGATTGCCTGCCATTTACTCACCTCTCAATGATTCCAGTTGACTTGTGTCCTCAGAGAACATGATTGAGCTTCCTATAAGACACAGAGCGCCTCCGACAAGGATCGTCCAGTCAGGGATATCCCCGAAGAAGAGGGCAATGAACACCACGGCGAAAAGACCGTAGAGGTTACCGATACCCTGACCTCTGCCCACGCCAATTAGCGGGAATGACTTGTACCAGGTCACATAACAGAAACCAAAGGTTATTCCTGCAAATACCAGCACTAGCATGGTAAGTGGCTCAAATACCATCAGAGCATACTTGAACATCGGGAAGCCGAGGATAGCAAGAATTGGCACTGCGATTACCCACCATATTATGTTCTCACCAAGGAACCTAAGGGTAAGACCTACATCCGGTTCTGCGATATCAAGTCCCTTACCTGCGATTGCACCTTCAATGCCCCAGCCAACGGCTGCCATGAGACCGCCGATATAACCTATCCATACAACGTTGCCTGCACCAATCTCAGTTAACAGACCGCCACCAAAGATCGTGATACCACCAAAGATGATGAAAACGATACCAGCAAAAGCACGCTTTGAGATTTTTTCACCATACCACTTGGAAGCTAGGATAGAACCTACAACGGGATACATAAGTGCTGCAACGGCTGCAAAAGCGCCTCCGACAAACCCCATTGCTATAAAAGAACCCAATATAGCCATAGGGCCACCGAAAATCGAAGCCAGGAAGAACCATTTAGAACATGGATTAAATTCTTTGAGTGTTCTCTTCATCTCTCCGAACTTACCCAAAACGCCGTTCCACACCATAAGAGCCAAAATAACGGTCAGTGCATTAAATGCCGTTATTAACACCGCAGTTATGATCAGAGACATACCATCGCCATTAGTTGCGGCTATCTCAGCATACATCTCATCAAAAGGATTAAGCACCCAGACGACAGTGCCTGGTATGTACCAAAGACCCCAGAGGATTGCACAGAAAAGTGCCCACATAAAGCCCTTTCTAACCCTTCGCTGGTGTTCTTGCTTTTTTAATAATTGCAAATCCATACTACTACCTCCAACTATTCACTTACCATTTTTTCTAACTGTAAACAGCAGACTTCATAAAATACGGGAACGTACCCGCCAAAGAGGATACAAAAGATGAACCAACAATGATATTACTGCAATACCACTCATCAGTGATTGGATGCGGCTTTACTGCCATAATGATGAAATTAGCCGGATATTCTGCAAACTCAAGCATGATAGAGACCTATCTCTAATATGGATCATCTTTTTTAATCATCTTTTTTGAGGTGCAGATAAAGATTAAAGGGAAAGACCCAAAGCACCTTTATAAAAAGGCAGATTAGTCGCCATACTCAACAATAATAGCAGAAGATGTAGCCAAAGGCCACATCCTCGCTACCTGATCTGTTGTGATCAGAATATTGCGTTGAGTTTGTTCACGACGTCTGTTGCATTTTCTCCGTAGAGATCAGCACCGATTTTCGTTGCCCAGTCCTGGGTAACAGGTGCGCCACCAACCATTGTTTTCAAAGAGCTGCGGATACCTGCTTCCTTAAGCTGCTCTTCTATCTGTATCTGGTTGACCATGGTTGTTGTCATGAGTGCAGATGAAGCAACTACCTGAGCTCCGACCTGCTTTGCCTTCTCAACATAGGTCTTTATCGGGACATCCCTGCCAAGGTCAAATATCTGGTAGCCTTCGATCTTGAGCATAGTTGCGACGATATCCTTTCCAATGGAATGGATATCACCCTCGATCGTACCGATTACGATCTTACCTTTGCTCTTGGTTTCTCCTCCCAGTGCTTCAAGAGCAGGAGTAAGTACCGCCACTCCGGCATTCATTGCTTCGGATGCTGCAATGACGTGAGGGAGGTAGAGTGTGCCTGCCTCGAACTGTTCACCAATCTCGTTCATTGCTGCAGTGAAACCTTCCTGAATAAGATCTGCAGGACTGATCCCGGCAGTCAGGGACTCCTCAGCTGCCTCTGCAGCAGCTTCATCATCGAAATCTAAAATTGCTGCTTTTGCTTTTGCGATAATCTGTTCTTTTGTTGCCATAATGTAACCTCCTTATGCGCCCTGCCTGAATGCTTTGTCAGCCTTGTCCACGATTGCCTGCATGTCCTTGAGAAGGTCAGCATCTATTGGTGCAACGACGTGATTCTTCATGATGTCAACGACTTTTTCATGAGCAACAGTTGCAATGTCCTTTGCGCCGGCCATTTCCCAGTCACCGTACATCAGTCTGTCAATGAGTTTAGGGCTGGATGGCAGGTCAATGTTTTTCCTTGTGGTCTTGTGTGCAAGGAAGTTCTTTCCGATACCGACCTGGTCTATCGCTTCAACTGACAGGGTCTCTTCATCTACAGGAATTCCTTCCATTGCTTTCTTTGCCATTGATATCATATCATTGTCAAAGACGAGCTGTTCGAGTGAGAATGTCATACCGAGTTCAAGCATACCTGCACCGTACAGGGTGTTAGCACCTGCAAAAGCGGGGAGAAGTGTGGTCATTGTCTTCTCATGGCCAGCCTGGCCATCAGGTATCTTGGCATCAGCCTACGAACCAGCAACGAATGTTGGCAGGCCGTAGTACTGACCGAGCTTTGCAACAGCTGCACTGATAAGTCCAAGTTCAGGTGAACCTACTGGTGCTGTGCCTTTCTTAAGATCGAATGTTGTAGTGGAGCTACCATACCATACTGGTGCACCTGGCTTGACCAGCTGTGCCAGTACAATACCGGAAAGTACCTCTGCGTTGTGTGTAACAAGTGTACCTGCAAGGTGAACTGGTGATGAACCGCCAGCCATTGCCATACTGAGTACGTTTACAGGTGTTCCGAACCTTGCACCCTTTATGATAACCTGACATGCATTGTCACCGAGCTCAAGAGGGCTTGTAGGACAGAGCAATGTTGAGAATATAGGCTTCTTGCGTGCTTCCTCATCATCTCCACCGAAGTATGCGGTAGCGATTTCCTGATAGTATCCCACATTCTCCCCTACAGGGTCGATGTGGTGGAAGTGCTTTGTTGTGTTCATCAATGGTGTCAGTGTCTCGTGGACATCCTGTGCACCCTTACCTGCCCAGTCCCTTGCGGAAACGGCGAGTGAATAATAATTGATGTTCTCTGCCCAGTCACATATCTTTGCTGTGTCTGCAACGTCTTTTTCTGTTGAGTCCACAGTCTTGAACTTGCCGGGGGCCTCAAAATTGCACATCTTGACACCGGTACCGAAGCAGGTCCAGTGTACCTTCCCTTTGTGTTCCTGTTTGACATTGTTCTTCTTGTCACGTCCCCAGAGGACGAACTTTGAAGGACAGTCGAGTAAAGCCCTGTTAACTACGAATTCAGGGATCTTTACTACCATTGTCTTTTCATCGACCAGACAGCCACCTTCTTTAAAGACAGCCCTGGCTTCAGGATCTGAAACCTGGATACCAGTGTTTATGAAAACGTCCATTGTTGCGTAGTGAAGAGCCCTGAGATCATCCTCAGAGAAAAGCTCCAGACTTACGCCTTCCAATGGCCTTCTACCTGGGAAAAGTTGTCTTACCATTTCTTAACCTCCAATTTATACAAATATTAGTCTGCCCGAATATTATTATAATGTTCGGGGAGAGGATTCAGCATGCTTTCCAGCATTGTTCTCCTAAAAAGGAGGTATTCTTTTTTACTATTTAATGTTTGTGGCAATAATGAGTATATATATTTTGTGCCAATGCCATATTGAGAAGTAGTATTTAAAAGAGACGGTCTTCAAAAAAGAGATACTTCTCAACACGTCAACAGCATGCTAATATTATAGAAAATTAAACTTACATAGCACATAATGATATTAATGGAGTCAAATTGTATAAATATGTTTCGCTTTTGATGGAAACATTCAACTATATATAAGCATATTGCCCACCAAACAAAATTAACTAGAAAACAGTACCGGTTGAAACATACTTAGTTTTTATTTCTGCTTTGTTTAGTTCTTATAGAACGATCAGGTTTGTGAGCAGCCAGACAGGTAAAATGTAACTACCTCATTTAATACTACGGAATTCACTAAAAAATATGAATTAAATGCTGTCCTGAATGCGAATAAAAGAGCAAAAGTAAAAGTAACGTTAACAGTGTTAAAAGGATTGCGAAACTTATATATATTATTTCGCGCATGTGTTTTTCTGTTTAAAAAAGAAGCACCATAGATAAAGAGGGATCATGAATAGTAAATACAGCCTTGGTATCGATGCAGGTGGAACATATACAGATGCAGTCCTGCTAAGAGATTCGGATGAAGCCATCATTGGAACAAGTAAAGCTCTGACAAGCTACCCCGACCCGCTGGAAGGTATCAAGAAAGCAATTGATGGCCTGGAAAAAACACACCTTAAAAGCGTTAGGACAGTTTCTGTTTCCACTACGCTTTCTACAAACAGCATACTTGAAGGAACAGGGTTCCCGGTAGCCCTGGTACTCATAGGAAACTATGATATCATAGGAGAACTGCCTACAAAATACTATATACAGGTAGCTGGCGGACATGACTTTAACGGAATAGAAACTGAATCAGTCAATATTGATTCCGTCAAAGACTTTGCACTGGCAGTAAAAGATAAAGTATCAGCATTTGCTGTGTCGTCTTTTTTCAGTGTGAGAAACCATGAACATGAACTTGCGGTCAAAGAAATGATCGTACAGCTTACAGGACTTCCTGTGATATGCGGTTATGAGCTTTCCCAGGATCTTGGCGCTTTTGAAAGAGCTGTAACCGCCTTCCTGAATGCCCAGTTGATACCGGTGACAGAAAGATTCATGCACACCATGGAAGATGAGATCAGATCCAGAGGGATGGATGCAAAGGTCTTCATGCTTAAATGTGATGGTTCGGTCATCGGAATTCAGAGTGCTCTCAAAAAGCCCATCGAATCAATCTTTTCAGGGCCTGCAGGGAGCCTTGTAGGCGCTTCTTTCTTAGCAAACAGAGATACTTGTGCGGTCATCGACGTGGGTGGCACCAGCACAGATATTTCTGTGATTTATGATGGCGTTCCAGAAATGAGTGATTCCGGAGCTGTTGTCGGGGGATGGAAGACCAGGGTCAAGGCAATAAAAATGGAAACTTCTGCAATGGGGGGTGACAGCCATATTTGGGTCAAAGGAGAGAACATACATTTTGAACCAAGAAGAGCTATACCATTATGCCGTGCTGCCAAACTATATCCTGGTTTTCTGGAGCAGCTCAGGACAAGCCCTATGCCTTCAAAGATCCGTCTGGGCATAAACTACCAGCCAACAAAGTTCTATCTGCGCACAGGTTACGAAGCCATTGAGATAAGTAAGGAAGAGGAAGAAACTCTTGGAGCTATCAAAAAGGAGCCTACGTCCACAGCAGAGATATTTGACAGGATAAAAAGATATCCTTCAAGCGGGTCACTTGACAGTCTCATGAAAAAAAGGCTCATCCAGGCCATTGGCTTCACTCCCACCGACGCACTCCATGTGCTGGGTGAATATACGGAATGGAATATAGAAGCCTCGATGACCGGTGCAGACCTTCTTGGATCACTGGCTGGTATGGAGCGCCACGAGTTTGCATGCCATATAAAAAGAGAGTTCACAAAAAATATGGCAGCAAATATAGTATCTTTTTTCCTGGAAGGGATTCCAAAGCAAGAGATAAGGAAAATATTCGACATACACTCACCGGCAAAGTTCAAAGTAGAGGTTCCCATAGTACTGATAGGAGGGCCGGTTGCTGCTTTTGCTCAAGATCTGAGGGATATTCTTGATGCTGAGATAATACTGCCTTCTAATTACGACGTTGGCAATGCCACAGGTGCGCTGGCAGCAAAGGGGATAAGAAGAGCAGAGATACTTATCAGGCCGGCTTCAATGGCTGCTCCGGAGTGGGAATTCCTGGTATTCTCGGAAAAAGGGAGAAATAGTTTCTATAATTACCAGGAAGCACTCGATTATGCTGTCAACCTGGGAGAAATCATGATAATCGAATATATGAAAGATGCAGGACTGGATTCAAGCCATATCCGGATAGACATCAAAAAAGATGAGATCATACCTAATGGCTGGAAAACGCCCATGGAAACAAAACTCGTGGTCATGGGTATCGGAACCCTGAACGCCAACTAAGAAGAAGGAGAAGGCATCAGGTTACCTGATGCCTATTGGTTTTCCGCTCTGGACATTATGGCTTTCCCTACCAGGATCCTTTATTATGGAGGCCGTACCAATCAAAACGTCCTGACCACCCCAATCACCTATAGTGAACTTGGTCTTAGCAGGAACAAGCGTCCCCTCCTTACTAACAAGCGGAACCTCACAGAAGGAGGATTTATCTTCCATGATCTCATCCAGGTTGGATAGCACATCATCTTCCCATCCCTGCGGATATAGCAGCAGGAAGTCTTTCATATAAAGATCCCTGTCCTCATAATTCAGTTGCTTATGCAAGGTCTTGTTAGTGTGTAACACCTTGCCTTCAAGGTCCATTACAAATACCAGTTCATCAAGTGCATCCAACAGCGAACGAAGATGGTTCTTGCTTTTCTGGACACCGGAATCCTTCCTCATGTTAGAGATAATGACACCTACCTGATTGGAGATCGTCTCTATAAGATTCCTGGAATTAGCAGGGATCTCCAGATTCTTATGGGATCCAAGTGCCATGGCAGCAACCAGCTCATCATTGAATTTCACAGGTATGAAACCCATTGCCTGAAGACCTTCATAACCAAGATCCTCTCCAGGTATCATGGCATTGATCTCCGAGAAGTACTTGTAGACAGGATAGCCTGTCATGAAGAGACGTGCAAGTATCGTATTTGAGGAAAAGTGGGAAAGGCTTTCCACAAAGCGCTCCGAGAGGCCGCGTGCAGCAGCAAGATTGAACTCACCAGTCCTTTCATCTACCAGGTATACTATACCACTATCTATTGCCTTTGTTTCCAGGGTGAAATCCAACACTCTTTCAAATGCCTCATGCAAGCTATCCGTAGCACCAAGAACATTATCAAGGTCACATTCAAGACGCATAAAATTATTTGCCTGCTTGCGCTCGGTAACATCAACGACAATACCCTGCAGATAATCAACTACAGCGTTTTTGTTATAATGTATCAGTGTCCTCTCGTCCACCCATCTTACCTGACCTGATTTTGTCAGTACGCGGTATTCCTGGCTAAAATCCGAAAAACCTGCCTTGAAAGCTCTGTCCACTTCCTGGCGGACCCTCTCAAGATCAGAAGGATGGATAATGTCACCGTAAAGGACCTTCCCTGATGTGAAATCCTCCACTTTGTAACCAAACTGGGAGATATTATCCGATACGAACTCCACAGGCCAGTCCTTCTCAGGCCGCCAGAGGAAAACAACCGCAGGACTGGAGCTCATAACCGATTCGAGCACCCTGCGCATCCTGAGTGCTTCTATGAGTATGTCGTTAGTATGCTTATACTGTATCAGCTTCCACATGCCTTCCATTAGAAGCGTTAGCTGTCGGACATCCGATTCATTGTAATCCGAATCCTTGTTGGCAACACTCACCAGAGCGACTATCTGCTCGCTTTCAAATATCGGTATAGTAACATGGCGGGAAAGGACTTCGCCAGACCCGGAGTATATCTCCTCTTCAAGGTCTGATGCATAGCTCCTGTTCACAATCACAGGTTTACGTGCGCGAATTGCTTCACCCCAGAAGCCATTGGAGCGCAGGGGATGAATGAATGGCTCCTCACTCACAGAAGCTATATTTCTGTTATCATACGGCCAGCGATAAGTCTCCAGGACATTCTCATCTTCATTAAGAAATTCCAGGTAACCGACCTTGCTGCCTGTGAGCTCGACTGCTTTCTGTATAGTGAACTCTGCGATATCGGGCATAGGCGCATCCTGCATCTGGTAAAGTTGAAGAAGCGCTTCAAGACGGGTCTCATTGAGGCGGATCAAATCCTCTGCATACCTGCGCTCTTCCATATCTTCGATAATCCCAATGCCTCCCATGAGAGATCCGTCATCTGACATTATAGGCGTGAAACTGGCCTTTGAGAATACCTGTTTACCGCTTATTACGGAAAGATGGCTACCCTCATAATAGCCCTGGTTTCCCAAAAAGACCATTTCAACAGCCTCTTTAAGACGGTCATCCGATAATTTAGAAAGGACATTGAAGCCTATTATCTTGCTCACAGGTGCTTTCAGGACTCTGGCACAACTATCATTGCAGTGCGTTATGACACCGTTTTCGTCAAAATAGAGTATTCCTACCGGGGATTTCTCAAATATTGTCTGATATTTTTTTCCGGTCTCGACCAGAGCCTTCTCTGTCTTTTCAAGCTCTGTATTATCAATGATTATTCCCTGGAAATGGGTAATATTCCCTTCATTATCTCGATTTATAAAAGATCTCTCTGTTACCCAGCGTACACCACCATTTTTGGCCAGTATCCTGTAATTAAGAGCAAAGAACGAGGTATTCTTCTTTTTAGAGTGCTTATTGACTTCCAGATGAACCCTGTCAACATCATCCGGATGCACAATATTCCCGTAGAGCACTCTGCCTGAAAGGAAATCTTCAGGAGTATAGCCTAACTGGGAAACATTCCCTGAAACGGATTCTACAGGCCATTCACCCTCTGCTTTCCATAAAAACGAAATAACAGGGCTACTATTATAGACAGCTTCCAGTTTCTTTTCAATATCTGAAGTGTTTGACATCATTTTCCCGCAAACCTGTTCTCTCTTGACAGCACAGAGGTCGTTAGTAATTCTCAGGTTAAACCTTTATAGTCTTTAAGATTATTGCTATTGACGCACTGAACATGTAATATATATACTTTGCGCAATCGCAAATAATATTGAGGAAACTATAGAGGAAAAACTGATTAAAGATTATATCCAACGGGATAAACATGGAAAGTCATATAGGGAAGAATATATTGCTACAAAATATAACTTCATTTCAAAATAACACAGATGCATGAAAAAGGAGAGTGTTATCATTATGTCTACGACATAATGACTTGCTTGTCTAAAATGGCGGAAACCCCGGGAATTTAACCCGGCTAAACGGATTTAGAGTCCATTTGATCAACATGATCTGATTTCCTTGCTGATGCAATCTAAATAAAAAAAGGAATCACTATTACTTATATTTTCCGATACACCCTTTAAAAAAGGTGAAGAAATTAAATCAGATATATTCTTTCAGGCTTTAGGAACCCCGACTCCAAGGAAGACCAGCCTTGTCTCAATTGGCGATCCTCCGCCATCTTCCATTGCAAGGTCCTCACTCTTAACGCTTATATCAATGTCATCATACTCTAGACCTGAATCCACCATATAATCAAGTATGAGCCGGTTCCCGAGCTTTGTAGCATATTCAACAGCCTCCTGATGAGTCGCAAACTGTTTTCTTCCTTCCGGAGAGAATACAAGGATAGACCTCTGGGACTTCTCGTAGAATGATTTGACCAGTATCTCAATCCTTTTTATTCCCTTGCCAACAAGTGCTCCCACTGCATTACCAACCTCGGCATGATCAGGAACTATTATCTGTGCATCAATGAGTTGGGCAAGCTCTTCTACATAAGCCCGCACAGGCCCTCCGAGCAGAATCACCGGCACATTGACTTTGAACTGTGAATAATAATCACCCCGGAGAATCTTCTCGATAGCCTGCCTTTCGACACCTTCGAACATGTATCCCATGAGGCTTAAGGCCATGTTTATAGCTACTTCTCTCTTGACATTCCGACAAAGCTCATATTCATCCATGGGTGTCAGCCTCGCAAGGATCTTAGCTCCCGTTATGGAAGCTTCAGTGTCCCACTCCGTATATTCACCCAGCACATGGAGTGCATCGGTGGGAGTGAAGCCAATGGCCTGGATGAGCCTTTTCTGTATGAGGGAATCTATATGATCAGGAGAGATCAGCTTTCCCAGCTTCCAGAAGATATCGTTGATAGAAACAGGCTCTTCGCCTATTATCGCAAGTATCTCTCTTTCATACTCTCCCAGGCCGTTGCCTTCCTTTCCGGTCCTGACAAAGAACTTCGTAGGCTGGATATTCTCTGCCAGCTGAAATCTGGAAGGGGTACGCCCGGAGTTCAATAATTCCTTAAAACCAGGGTATTTCACGGCAGCAAGACACAGAGGTACTACCCGCCGTGGTCCGATGTTGACAGTCCTGTTCCTGATCCACACATGACTATCCCCACCCATTGCAGAGGTCTCCATACGTATAGCTTTTACCTTTGTATGCCATCCGCCGACCACTGCACCAGTATCAACAAGTTGCGGGAAACCACCATGTGTCATTGACACGTCAGTGCTGGTCCCACCTACGTCAATTACAGCGCACGTGTCACTCCTGGACAGGAAAGATGCACCCATAAGGCTTGCAGCAGGCCCTGAAAAAACGGACTCGATGGGTTTTTCCAGTGCCTCCTCGATACCGATGACAGAACCATCACACTTGAGCATCATCAGTCTGGCATCGATTCCTCTTTTTCTGATATCAGAAATGATGGCATCTATGAAATGGCGTGCAACTGGCAGCAATTGTGCATTAAGATATGCTGTCACTCCTCTATCATAAGCTCCCAGATCCTGGGAAAGCTCATGACCGCACACCACAGGCAAGCCGGCTATTTCATTGATAAGCTCCTTGGCCCTCAGTTCATGATCAGGATTCCTTATGCTGAAATAGGAGGAAACTGCAAATGCTGATACCCTGTCCCTGACTTTTAACACATACTCTTTGATAGCTTCAGTATCAAGCCGCTCGTCCTCGGTACCATTAAGGTTATGACCACCTTTTATCACTGCAAGCTCCTGAATGGGCGTACTGCCCGGTAGTGTGTGCTTGCCGATAAGGATTAGTGCCACAGGATAACCTGTTTTCTCAAGTATCGTATTGGTAGCAAGAGTGGTGGAAACAGAAACAAGCCTTACATCCCGGAGATATTGTTCATCTAGGCCATCAATAGCATTCTCGATCCCTTTCAACAGATCAGGATAAGTTGTCAGAGCCTTATTGGTGTCAATAACTTCCCTGTCAGAGTTTCTAATGATCACTGCATCTGTATAAGTTCCACCGGCATCGATTCCAAGACTATAGTGCATCTTTTGTCACCCTTACCTACAACAATTTAGACATGCTTGTATTCACTATTGTAGCACGCCTCACGAAAGATCAAAAGATAGTTATTCATGAATGATAATATGCAGGGACCCAACTCCTTTGTGGTTTACAAAGGAGTGTGGAGCGGACCTCTGCAGAGATATGCATAGCCTAGATGGATATAGACCAAGCCATTGTAAAAGCTACTAATATCCCATTTTAAACAATGCATAGCAAGTATATATATTTTTCTACCCCTTAAATATACATCATTAGATAAATGCGACAGATTAATAAATATATCAGCATTACAGATAGCGTTTATTTTTTGAACTTATATCAAAGTTTACAATAGACTACTACCAATAACTATAAATAGGAGATAATCTCTTTTTGAGAGCGATAACTAAATATACAAGGGAATTTCCTTTTTGGAAAGAAGAAATGCCAACATGGCTGAAACGAGTAACTTATTATTATAACGACGTTGTAATATTACAAGACGGTTACAATTTTACCACACGTGTATTTTAAAGACAATAATCTATTAGAGAAGTATAACTTCATCGTGCCTTAGCAAATGAGTATCTTAATGATTACACGGGCCACTAGAATGGAATGGAAAAACTTATCCTTAAAAGTCAAACTCATCCTGTATATTGTTGTTGGCACCTTACTTGTACTTGTAGCCAGCACTGTGATGACCATATCCACTGTTACCTCCCAGGAAGAAGATCTCGCATACAAACAGGCGACAGAGATGGCCCGGAACTACGCCAACAACTTCAACGGAGATATGGAAAAGAACAAGGCAATTGCAGAAACAATAGCTGTCAGTGTAGGTAGCTATGATTCAATCAGCAGGGAGGAAACAAATAATATGCTTTACAACCTACTGGTGCATCATCCCCATCTTCTTGGCACTTATATAGCTTATGAACCGGATGCATTTGACGGGCAGGACCATCTATTTGTGAACTCTCCCGGACATGATGCTACAGGCAGGTTCATCCCCTACTGGAACAAGATCAACGGACCTATCCGCCTTGATCCCCTTCTGGATTATGAGACCCTGGATTATTATCAGCTACCAAAGAAAACAGAAAGTGACGTATTAACTGAGCCTTACTATTACGAGGGAGTATTCATTGTTAGTTACGTATCTCCTATCATCAAGAACGATGAATTCGTGGGCATTGGCGGTGTGGACGTATCCCTCAACTATCTGGATGATACTATCAGTGATGTAAAAGCGTTTGACAGCGGTTATGCTTTCATGACCGGCAATACTGGCATACTCGTATCACATCCTTTTAACAAGGACTGGATAGGAGAAAAAACACTCTACGATTTTGACATACCTGAGATATCAAGTGCAGCAGATGACATCCGGGAAGGAAAAAGTGGTCACGTGAAAACAATTGACCCAAATACCGGAGAAACGGTCATTATGTTCTATGAGCCTATAAGGACAGGTAATTTCTCATTCATACTTGTCGTTCCTGAGGATGAGATATTTGCAGGTGTGACAACTCTTAGTAACAAACTGCTGGAAATATCCCTTATATCCCTGATATTCATGGCCGGAGTATCATACCTTATAGCACTATCTTTTACCGAGCCAATAAAGAACATTGTTCGTGATTTTAAGAATATATCAGAGGATGCTGTGAGAGGAAAACTGGACTCAAGAGCTAAAACTGATGTCCAGAAGGATTTCAGGGAGATACCCATGGGACTGAATGAGATCCTTGACTCTGTAATAGCGCCTGTGCGTGATACCATCAGGTTGACCAATGCCCTGGCTAAAGGAGAATTGAGTGAACGCTCCAATCTGAATGTCAAAGGAGAGTTCAAGCAACTTGCAAATACTCTCGATGACCTTGCCGAATCACTTGATACGATTATCGAGGACTCCAGCGAAGTGCTTTCAGCAGTACAGAATAATGATTTCTCCCGCCAGGTAAGAGTGTATGGGGAAGGGAATTTCAGGATACTGACAGAAGGTATCGAGAAGACAAGGAAGACCCTCTCGGAGATGATACAGGAACGTGAAAAACTTGAAGAGATACGTAAAAAGGAGATACATCATAGGATAAAGAACAACCTTCAGGTCATTTCAAGTCTGCTTGACCTTGAGGCAGATAAGTTCACTGATGAAAGTGTCATTGAAGCCTTTAAAGAAAGCCAGAACCGCGTCATCTCCATGGCGTTGGTCCATGAAGAACTGTACAGATCACAGGATATGGAAAGTATAGATTTTTCTGATTACCTCATAAAGCTTGTAAATGAATTGTCATATTCATATATAATAGAAAAGGAAAGTCTTCATATCAAGACTGACGTTGAAACTGTATTTCTGGACATGGACACTGCCATTCCTCTGGGAATGATCGTGAACGAACTTATTTCAAATTCATTTAAACATGCTTTTTCACCCCGGCAAAAAGGTGAGATCCATGTTAATCTCAGTCTTGATAAGGAGAAGCTGACATTGGTAGTAGGAGACAACGGCATCGGATTCCCTGAAAACATTAATTTCAGGGAAACTGACTCACTTGGATTACAACTTGTCACGACCCTCATATCGCAGATAGGGGGCATTATTGAACTTGAAAGAGATAAAGGCACACGCTTTAGAATAACATTGAACTGATCAAATAAACTGGTAGCTCTTAAAGGTGAAATTGTGGAAGACATAAAAATACTGGTTGTAGAAGATGAGAGCATCATTGCTCTTAACATAAAAAAGAAGCTTAAAAGCTTTGGATATACTGTCCCTGCGATAGTTTCAACAGCAGAAGAGGCTATCAAGATGACCGAGATAACTTTCCCGGACCTCATCCTGATGGATGTAATGCTGAAAGGAGACATGGATGGAGTACAAGCTATTGAGGAGATCCGCAAGAAGTTCGATATTCCTGTAATCTATCTTACAGCGTATTCAGATGATGAAGTACTGGAAAGAGCAAAACTCACCCAGCCTTACGGATACATCGTAAAGCCGTTCAAAGCTAATGATCTGCGGACAAATATCGAAATAGCACTTTACAAGCACAGGATGGAAAAGAACGCACGCAAGAAAGACAATTCGAATGGAAACTGTGACAACAATGCATGAACAGACGTATATTTTGTGTGCTTATATCCGGATAATGTAAAAACAGGATCATATGGTGGTGAAATGAAAGATTCTTTAGTAGATATAATACTTAATTCCGAAAAAAGAAAGAATGTTCTTTTGCTTCTGATAGAAGGTGAAAAGAGCCGTGACGAGATTAAACGTAGCCTGAACGTAACTTCTACGGCGCTCATCCCCCAGATAAAAAAACTCAAGGAACACGGACTTGTTATCCAGAAAAATGACCATTATGTGCTGACAGATATGGGAAAAGTGCTTGTGGAGAACGTTCTGCCTTTTCTTAAAGCCGTAGATGTCTTTGAGGAGAATAGTACCTACTGGCTTAATCGTGACCTGAGCGGCATATCCGCACCACTTCTGAAGAGGTTTGGAGAGCTTGGGAACTATCTTATTATTGAGCCTGACCGCAACTATCTTTTCGAATTCCCTAAAGAATTCACGGAAAACATTGGTAAATCCAGATATGTCATGGCTTTCAATGCATACTTCCACCCGGAATATCCCAGACTTTATTCAAAGCTTGCCAGCGAAGGGATCAAAGTATCTCTTGTCCTGACAGATTCCGTATGTGAGAGAATGAAAAAGGATTATATGGAGGATGTACAAAAATTCACAAGTTTCCCTGATGCTGAACTTTCCGTTCTGAAAGAAGCTGCCGGACTGGCAACGCTTGTAACTACGGACCGTTTCCTGTTCCTTTGCTTATTTGACAATCACGGACAGTACGACCACAAGATGATAATGAGTTTTGACAGCGGTGCTCTACAGTGGAGCAGGGAGTTGTTCGACCATTTTAAAGGCATCTCTAAAAGTGTACAGTTTCCTGTAATCAAAAAATGAATGATCTTTTTTATCAACGTAAAAAATACAGTGAGCATAATCTTTCTTAATGCTCACTGATCAAAGTCCGGCCTTAGACAGTTTGCGACTGCGGATCTTTGCGGACATCATTCTCATGCTGGGAATAATACCACAGAGGTACGTAGAGGGCCAGCACGATGAAGCCTACCCAGGTGGATGTCCAGCCAATCTCAAGGCTGTTCAGGTAAACAACACCGATAAGGCACAAAGGCAGGTTGAAAAGACCAAACAAGAGGGCTACATTCTTCCAGCCGGTAGGTGCCTTGAAGGGCCTGTCCAGAGCAGCCAGTCTTGGATCATTCTTTGCCTTAACATATGCAAAAAGGCTTATCCCGTTAGCGCAGACGTATCCTATTGCAGATGCTGCAAGAATTGCCGTTGGGGTACCAAGGGATATTAGAGCCAAGTTAAAGATACCTATTACTATCATGGCGAATACAGGCGTCCCATTCTTGTTGATCTTACCAAACACCTTCGGAAGATTACCTTCTGTTGCCAGAGAGTGCATTGCCCTTGCAGAACCAAGGTAGGCAGTCTGAATGATCAGGACCATCGCTGCAATAAGCATGATTATTGATATGTATGCACCTATCGGTCCCATGGCAGCCTGGGCAAGGGGCAACATTGGAGAAATGGGCTGGTCAAGCAATCCGCTGATTCCCAGCGTTCCTGTTACTGATGTCTGCACAAGGACGTATGTGAAGAAACATACTATACCGCAGCTGAACAATGCCTTTGGGACATCGGAACCGGGTTTCTTATACTCAGGACCGTAAATGGCCGCTGTTTCCCATGCACATGCACTCCATTGCGCCATTGCAAAGATACCTAGCAGTATCAGAATATGGTGGAAATCCCATGCCCAGTCTGGGGGAAGCCATGAGCCTGTGATATTGGACAGCACAAAATCGCCGCTTATGAATGGTGAAAGTGTGATTATGGCCAGAGGTGCAAGTGACAGGAAGGCCAGCACATAACCCATGGTAGCCCCGCTTGAGAGTCCTCTGGAATTGATAAGGATAAGTGCTCCGAATATAACGATACCGGCAGCCAGGGAAAGGCTGTATTCAGAATAGTCTGCCAGCGCCGGAATAAGGCCATGCAGGTAACTGCCTACAAGTATTGCGAATATGGCCAGTACCGGATTCCACGCAAACCAGTAGCTCCATGCACTGAAACCTCCTATAAGCTTTCCTTTGTCATACTTATCCTTCCCTTTACCTTTGAATACGTTCTGGGCAAATCCGGGAAGTCCGGATGCATTTGGGAATGTCGTAGCCAGCTCACCATAGGCAAGGTTCTGCATAAAACCCTGGAATACCGAAAGACCCCATACTATAATAGCGAACGACCACAAATAACTTGCAAAATAACCTATAGATGGTAAGATAAGCAGGGGCACACCTATAGCGATTGCAAGGCCCTGTTTCCAGTCTATTGTCCTTTCCAGTTTACTGGGCTCACATACCACTTTGGCACATTGCGGTGCTCCACCCCAGTCAATTCCTGATTCTTTTGAATCCATTTATTATCAGCTCCTGTGTTGATTTGGAGATTTGAGAGGAATTCCTGCAAATACTGATGATTGGTGCAAATACTGATAATTGGAGGTTATTTTGTATTGTTTCGCAGTATTTGCAGGAAACTTGCCGTTACCAAAACTTTGACATTTCAGTTTCATGTAACAGCTACTCAGGCCATATCATCTGATTTTTTGCCTGAATTTCTCACAGCAGTTAATCTTGATATCCAACAGTTTCTCGATATTCATCTTTGCTGCAATTCCCTTTGGAGCCCCTGCAACAGATGTTATGACACCGATACCCAGTTCTTCCCTAAGTTCCCTCATAACGTATTCATCGCTGAGGTCAAGTGTGGAAACACCGAGTTTCTTTGCAACATAGTTCTTTGCGTCACCGACGCGCATGCTCTTTGACATTTCCATCCTTGCAACAAGGTCTCCTGCAGCTCTGATACCGCTCATACCGGAGGTCATTATGTGAGTGATCGGCATACCCATCGGGTCGCCGACCCCCATCTATATACCATCTACGTTAGCAATCTCGACCATCGCCTTGCTTGCTCTTGATACAGCGTCTATTGTCGGAGTTTCCAGCATAGGGATACCGCCCACACCCATTCCCATGTTAACGTGACAGGGAATTGGAGAAGCCTTGACAGCTGCCTTGATGAAGGTAACAGCCCTTCCAAGGTTCCATGCAAAGCTCTTGCTGGTATTGGTGTTGACAACCGGACCGAATATGTTGGCACCTGCCTTTGCGACAAGAGGAGCCTGCTGGTGTGGCCAGAGTCCTGCAAGCACTGTGCCGTCATAAGTCATCTCACCGTGCAGACCAAGTACAAGCTCACCAGCCATACCAAGTTCGATATACATTTCTGGGTACTGTTTCCTCAGATTTTCCACAGCATGCAGGGTTGCATACATATCACCGTCACCTGCAGCACCTGTAGTATCAAAATTCACGCCGTCTGAACCGGAAGCCATCATCCGCTGCATGATCCAGACCATATCCCTGGTCAGGTGCTTTGCTGCGTGCTCCATGGATTCCCGTGCTTCCTGTATCTTGAAAGCTTTCATCAGGTCTCCCGGGTTCTCGAAAGGACCATCAGGGGTGTAGTAAAGACCCATGTTTGGCATGGCACCGTAAAGCAGAGGAATTATCATGTTCTGCTGGCAGACTTCCATTGTCTGCATTTCCTGTG